>NZ_AJWX01000003.1 GCF_000263855.1 Pseudomonas sp. M47T1 | reverse complement strand
CCCTAGGGGAAGTCGTACAAAAACATTGATGGAGCAATATTCGTAGCCCAGTTCGCGGCACACCCATAGCAGCGACTCGAACAGGCTTTCCTCGGAATGTTCCGGGGCAAATCGCTCTAGTGAGCGCATGGTCCACTGCATGGCAAAAATACCTGGCTGACAGGAATGGGATCCAACAATCAATCGAAAGAAATATAGACCACTATTTTGCGCGAAGGCAAATAACCAATCGCAATTGAAACACCACATTGAGTCGAGGGCAGCGGCGAAAAATTAGCGACTATTCAGGGAATGTTTCCAAACATTCACGTAATCATTTTAGCCGTTGATATCGGGTGAACGCCGCCCTCACCTATCGCCTTATAACATATTGTTCTAAAACTCCTGTAAATCTCCTCGGTCAGTTTCTTAAGCGCGCCTCAATGGCGCCCTCCCCAACGGAACAACCGGTAAGGAATTATGTGCGGATTAGCAGGTGAACTTCGTTTTGACCATCAACCGGCGGACCTCGCCGCCGTAGAGCGCATCACTCACCACCTGGCCCCTCGCGGCCCGGACGCCTGGGGCTTTCACAGCCAGGGCCCTATCGCCCTTGGCCACCGACGGCTGAAAATCATGGACCTGTCCGACGGCTCGGCTCAGCCCATGATCGACCAGCAACTGGGCCTGTCGCTGGCCTTCAACGGCGCCATCTACAACTTCCCGGAGTTGCGCGCTGAACTGGAAGCGCTGGGTTATGCGTTCTACTCGGGCGGCGACACCGAAGTGTTGCTCAAGGGCTACCACGCCTGGGGCGAAGCGCTGCTGCCCAAGCTCAATGGCATGTTCGCCTTCGCCATTTGGGAGCGCGACAGCCAGCGCCTGTTCATTGCCCGCGACCGCCTGGGCGTAAAGCCCCTGTACCTGTCGCGCACCGGCAGCCGCCTGCGCTTTGCCTCGGCCTTGCCAGCGTTGCTCAAGGGTGGCGACATCAGCCCGATGCTCGACCCCGTGGCCCTCAACCACTACCTGAACTTTCACGCCGTGGTGCCGGCGCCGCGTACCCTGCTGGCAGGCATTGAAAAACTGCCGCCGGCTACCTGGCTGCGCATTGACGCCAGCGGCAAGACCGAGCAGAAAACCTGGTGGACGCTGCCTTACGGCCCCCACGCCGATGAAATGAACCTGACCCTGGAAGACTGGCGCGACCGCGTGCTGCACAGCACCCGCGAAGCCGTTGCCATTCGCCAGCGTGCGGCCGTGGACGTGGGCGTGCTGCTGTCCGGCGGCGTCGACTCCAGCCTGTTGGTGGGCCTGTTGCGTGAAGTGGGCGTGGAAGACCTGTCCACCTTTTCCATCGGCTTCCAGGACGCCGGCGGTGAACGCGGTGACGAGTTCCAGTACTCGGACCTGATTGCCAAACACTACGGCACCCGCCATCACCAACTGCGCATTGACGAAGCCGAGATCATCGAACAGCTCCCGGCCGCCTTCCGCGCCATGAGCGAGCCGATGGTCAGCCATGACTGCATCGCCTTCTACCTGCTGTCGCGGGAAGTGGCCAAGCATTGCAAGGTGGTGCAAAGCGGCCAGGGTGCGGACGAACTGTTTGCCGGTTACCACTGGTACCCGCAGGTGGATGGCGCCAGCGATCCTTACGCGGCGTACCGCGACGCATTCTTCGACCGCAGCTATGACGACTATGCCGCCACCGTGCAACCGGCCTGGCTGACCCGCAATGACGCCGCCGGTGATTTCGTGCGCGAACACTTTGCCCAACCCGGTGCCGACGCCGCCGTGGACAAGGCCCTGCGCCTGGACAGCACGGTGATGCTGGTGGACGACCCGGTAAAACGGGTGGACAACATGACCATGGCCTGGGGCCTGGAGGCACGCACACCCTTCCTGGACTACCGCCTGGTGGAGCTGTCGGCCCGCGTGCCTGCCCGCTTCAAACTGCCCGACGGCGGCAAACAGGTGCTCAAGGAAGCCGCGCGCCTGGTCATTCCCAGCGAAGTCATCGACCGCAAGAAAGGCTACTTTCCGGTACCTGGCCTCAAGCACCTGGAAGGCAACACCCTGAACTGGGTGCGCGACTTGCTGCTGGACCCCAGCCAGGACCGCGGGCTGTTCAAGCCGGCCATGCTCGACCAATTGCTGACCAACCCCCAAGGCCAATTGACCCCGCTGCGCGGCTCCAAGCTGTGGCAACTGGCGGCATTGAACCTGTGGCTCAGCGAACAAGGAATCTGACCGATGAAACCCCATGCCACGACCTTCAACCAGCGTTTGCAACGCGGCCAGTCACCTACCTACGAACGCTTGCAGGCGCGCTTCGCCGAAGACGGCAACGTGCCCGATGAACATGGTCACGCCGTGCATTGCGGCTGGGGCCGCCTGCTGATCGGCCACACCTTTGCGGACGCGGCCAGCCTGGCCGCCGAGTTGGTGCACGAACAGCACGGGGAGCGTGACATTGCCCTGTACGTGGCCGCGCCACAGCAGGTGCTGGCCCAAGCGCCGCAGCAGTTGTTCCTGGACCCCTCCGATACCCTGCGCCTGTGGTTCAGCGACTACCGGCCTGCCCAGCGGGTGTTTCGCGGCTTTCGCATTCGCCGCGCGCAAAGCGATGCAGACTGGGAAGCCATCAATGAGCTGTACCTCAAGCGGCGCATGCTGCCCATCGACCCTGCGCGCCTGACCCCGCGCCACCAGGGTGGCCCGGTGTACTGGCTGGCCGAAGATGAAGACAGCGGCCAGGTGATCGGCAGCGTCATGGGCCTGAACCACCAAAAGGCCTTCCACGACCCCGAAAACGGCAGCAGCCTCTGGTGCCTGGCCGTGGACCCGCGCTGCACCCGGCCCGGCGTGGGCGAGGTTCTGGTGCGTCACCTGATCGAGCATTTCATGAGCCGCGGGCTCAGCTACCTGGACCTGTCGGTGTTGCACGACAACCGCCTGGCCAAGAACCTCTACGCCAAGCTGGATTTCCGCACCCTGCCCACCTTTGCGATCAAGCGCAAGAACGGCATCAACCAGACCCTGTTCCTGGGCCCCGGGCCCCAGGCCGAGCTCAATCCCTATGCGCGCATTATCGTCGACGAGGCACTGCGTCGCGGCATCGAAGTACAGATCGACGACGCCGACGCCGGGTTGTTCACCCTCAACCATGGCGGCCGGCGCATTCGGTGCCGCGAGTCGCTGTGCGACCTCACCAGCGCCATCAGCATGAACCTGTGCCAGGACAAGAGCCTGACCCACAAGGTGCTCAGCGCCGCCGGGCTGAAACTGCCGGCCCAGCAACTGGCCGGCAGCGCCGACGACAACGAGGACTTCCTGCAACAGCATGGGCGTATTGTGGTCAAGCCGGTGGACGGCGAACAAGGTCAGGGCGTGGCGGTGGACCTGGACAATCTTGATCATGTGCAGCAAGCCATCGAACACGCGCATCAGTTCGACAGCCGGGTTTTGCTGGAAAGCTTTCATGAAGGTGCGGACCTGCGCATTGTGGTCATCGGCTTTGAAGTGGTGGCCGCTGCCATCCGCCGCCCCGCCCAGGTTGTCGGCGACGGCCAGCACGCCATTGGTGCCTTGATCGAAGCCCAGAGCCGCAGGCGTCAGGCGGCCACCCAGGGCGAAAGCCGCATTGCGCTGGACCATGAAACACAGCGCACCCTGCACGCCGCCGGGGTGGATTACGACACCGTGCTACCGGCCGGCCAGGTGTTGGCCGTGCGCCGCGCCGCCAACCTGCACACCGGCGGGCACCTGGAAGACGTGACCGACAGCCTCCACCCGGCCCTGGCCGAGGCGGCCGTGACCGCAGCCCGCGCCCTGAACATTCCGGTAGTGGGCCTGGACCTGCTGGTGCCTGCGGCCGACCAGCCCGAGTACGTGTTCATCGAAGCCAACGAGCGCGTTGGCCTGGCCAACCACGAACCGCGGCCCACTGCGCAGAAATTCATCGACCTGCTGTTTCCCCATTGCCAGGTGCTGACCTGAAACCCTTCGCGGGCATGCCCTGCGCCTACAGAACCGCGCCGTCCTGTAGGCGTGGGCCGTGCCCGCGAAGGCTGCACCACCCACCTCCAGTCATATCCAATCAGGAGTTTCCATGACCCCCAAAATTCCCGAACCGGATACCCAATATCTGCAGAAAGTCCTGCTGGAAATGCTCGCCATTCCCAGCCCCACGGGCTTTACCGACACCATCGTGCGCTACGTGGCCGAACGCCTGGAAGAACTGGGCATTCCCTTCGAGCTCACCCGCCGCGGCACCATCCGCGCCACGCTCAAGGGCGTGCAAAGCTCACCCGACCGCGCCGTATCGGCCCACCTGGACACCATCGGCGCCAGCGTGCGAGCCGTGCAGGACAACGGCCGCCTGTCGCTGGCACCGGTGGGCTGCTGGTCCAGTCGCTTCGCCGAGGGCAGCCGCGTCAGCGTGTTCACCGACAGCGGTGTGATTCGTGGCAGCGTACTGCCACTCATGGCCTCCGGGCATGCCTTCAACACCGCTGTCGACCAATTGCCCGTCAGCTGGGATCACGTGGAACTGCGCCTGGACGCCTATAGCGCGACCCGCGCCGACTGCGAGAGCCTGGGCGTGAACATCGGCGACTTCGTGGCCTTCGATCCGCTGCCCGAGTTCACCGACAGCGGCCACATCAGCGCCCGCCACCTGGACGACAAGGCCGGCGTCGCCGCGCTGCTGGCCAGCCTCAAGGCCATTGTCGAAAGCGGCCAACAGCCGCCCATCGATTGCCACCCGCTGTTCACCATCACCGAAGAAACCGGCTCGGGCGCCGCTGGCGCGCTGCCGTGGGACGTGAGTGAATTCGTCGGCATCGACATCGCCCCCGTCGCCCCGGGCCAGCACTCCAGTGAACATGCGGTCAGCGTGGCCATGCAGGACTCCAGCGGGCCTTATGACTACCACTTGTCCCGGCATCTGCTGAGCCTGGCCCATGACCATGACCTGCCGGTACGTCGCGACCTGTTCCGTTACTACTTCAGCGACGCCCACTCGGCCGTCACCGCCGGGCATGACATACGCACGGCGCTACTGGCGTTTGGTTGTGATGCCACCCATGGCTACGAGCGCACCCACATCGACAGCCTGCAGGCGCTGGGGCGCATTTTGACCGCCTACATGCTCAGCCCGCCGGTGTTCGCCAGCGACGCCAAACCGGCGCACGGGTCGCTGGAGCGGTTCAGTCATCAGCTGGAGCATGATGCGCAGATGGAGAGCGATACGCGGGTGCCGGCGGTGGATACGTTGGTGGGGCAGAAGTAAAATCATCTAACCGCAACCGTCGTGCAGGAGCTGCGGGTTGTCGTTACCGGTCGTTATGGCCCAAGTCGCGCTGTGGGTCGATGCAGTCGCGGACGCGCTGCTTGAGCACTTTGGCTTCGGGGAAGCCGCCGTCGGCCTTGCGCTCCCAGATCTGCACGTCGTCGCAGGTGATGCGGAATACGCCGCCCGTGCCGGGCTCCAGGCTGACGCGGCCCAGGTCGTCGGCAAAGGTGCTGAGCAGTTCCTGGGCCAGCCAGGCGGCGCGCAGCAGCCATTGGCACTGGGTGCAGTACGTGATGACGATGTGCGGGCGGGTATCAGCCATGGTGCACCTCAGGCGATCTTCGAAAGCAATTGGCGCGCCGCCAGCTTGTAGGTGTCGTCGCCTTCGCGCAGCACTTCATGCAACAGGTCGGCCGCACTGCGCAGGTCGCCCTGATCGATGCAGCTTTGCGCCTGTTCAAGCTTCTGCGCGGACTCTTCGGCGCTGTCCTGGGCATCGAAGTCCACAGTCAGGGCATCCAGTTCGGGCAGGTCGGCGCCGGCTACGAAGTTGTCCAGGAAGGCGTCATCCATGCCATCGGCATCCGCTTCAGGCTCAGGTTCGGGCTCGGCAAAGTCGCTGAGAAACTGCTCGTCGGGCATTTCAAAGACGTCGGGGAATTCCTTGAGGTTGCTGGCAAAATCGGTGTCCATCGGCTCGTCCACCTCCGCCAGAGGCTCGCTGCCCTTGCGCGTGGGCGCCGGGTCGAAGGGGCTGACCAGGTCCCAGTCGGCGTCCATGGACAGGTCGTCCAGGTTGAGCTGGAAATCGTCCAGGGGTTCGGGCGCTGGCGCTGGCCGTTCGACAATGGCCGGGGCCACCGCCGCCACCGCTGCCAGCGCCGCAGGCACCACTGGACCAGGCACGGCGGGTGCCGGGGCCGAAACGGCGGCCGGGGCTGGCTGCAACTTGGGGTAGTGGCCGCGAATGGCTTCGATCTTCTCGGCGCTGAAATCCTGCGCCAGCAGCGCACGTTCTTCCTCGGCGAAACCGGCCACATCGCCCTGCTGGCCCAATACTTCCAGCAAGCGCAGGCGCAGGTCAGTGCGCTGCGGCTCCTTTTGCAGGCCCTCGCGCAGAATCGCCGTGGCTTCATTGAAGCGACCGTAGGCAATGTAGATGCTGGCACCGTCCATGGCGTCGGTGGCCGGGCCACTTTCACGCCGCGGCGTGCTGCTGACCGGTTCTTCTTCGGCCACTTGCGGGGCGGGCGCCAGGCCGTCCTGGGCAGGCTTGATCAGCACATCATCGTCAACCGCCGTCAGCGGCACCGCGGCCATTGGCACGGCGAACTGCTGGCGACGACGATTGTAGAGCAGCCCGCCCAACAGCAACAGGATGAGCACCACACCCAGAATCGGCAGCCAGGGAATATCACTGCTGTCGTCAATGATCGGCGCTACGGCAACCGGCGCCACGGGGGAGGCTGGTTTGGCAGCGGCGCGGGCCTGGGCCAATTGCTGTTGCAACTGTTGCACCTGCTGGTCCTTGCCGGTCATTTGCGCCTGCAAGGCTTGCAGCTTGCTGTTGAGCTCGTCGACGTCCTTGTGCAGTTCCTGGGTGTCCACGGGGGCCGCGGGCGCTGGCTCGGCGGCCGGAACAGGCGGCGCATCCGTGACCGCAGCCGGGGCAGCGGCAGGCGCGGCGGCGGCCGGCGCGGGGCTGACGGCCTGGGCCACTGTCGCCGGGGCAGCAGTGCCCGGCACCACGGCACTATCGGGCAGCAACAGGCTTTGCCCGGCTTTCAACTTGCCAGGGTTCAGGGCGCGCAGCTCCCGTGCCAGGGTATTGGGCGGCGTGGTAGTGCCGGCCGCCTGCAGGCGTTTGGTGATGCTCCACAGGGTGTCACCCCTGCTCACGTCAAGGCGTTTGTTCTGAGTAGCGGCAGGCAGCGGCTGCGCAACGTGCGGCGCGGCGGCGCGGGCAGCCGGGGGGGCACTGCTGGCGCTGCTGATGGCACTGGCGATACTGCTCACCGGTGCATCGTCGAACTTCGGTGCTGGCGCCAGCGCCACAGTGCCGGGGGGGTCCAGCAACACCGTGAATTCACGCAGCAGTTGCCCGCTGGGGCGGTTCACCTGCACCAGGAAATCCAGGTAAGGCTCGGTAACGGCCTTGGTGGAGGTAACATGAATGAACTTGCGATCACCACCCAGCACGGGAGTGAAGTGCAAGTCATTGAGGAAGAACACACGGTCCACCCCCGAGCGGGCGAACTCTTCAGCCGTGGCCAGGCTCACCGACAGGTCGGCCTGGTCCAGGCCCTGGGCATCGACCAGGGCAATGTCGGCGTTGAGCGGCTGGCCCAGCGAGGAATGCAGGGTAATGTCACCCAGCCCCAGTGCCTGGGCCTGGCCAGCGGCGGTTGCCAGCAAGGCCGCCAGCAGGCGGGCGGTGGTAGACGTGGAAAAGGCCGCGAAAATGGACCGTGAACGCTCTAGCATGTGAATCCCTTGAAGAACCTGCTTCCTGTCATTCTGGTTATAGACTGCGAACCAGCCTTTCTCAAAGCACCGTGCACGCAGGTGCTCAGGATTTCTTCTCGAGGTTGTCCAGAACCTGCCGGTGAACGCGCATGCAGATGCGCATCTCATCTTCGTCGACGCCCACGAACAGCTCGGCACGCAAGGCATTGGCAATGGTTTCGATCTGCTCGATCAACGGCAGGGCCGGGTCGCACAGCAGGATCTTTTTCGCCCGGCGATCCTCCACTACGGCCTGGCGCTTGACCAGCCCCTGGCTTTCCAGGCTGTCCAGCAGGCGTGCCAGGGTCGGGCCTTCGACGCCCACGCTTTGCGCCAATTCGCGCTGGGTGGGGGTTTCTTCGAACCGGGCCAGGTGCAACAGCACCAGCCAGCGCGCCTGGGACAGGCCCAGGCCAGCCAGGCGGCGATCCAGTTCAGCACGCCAGCCCCGGGACATCTGGGCCAGTTGCATTCCGAAACGATGTTGATCAGTCAACGGCATAAGCGACTCATGGTTAAAGGACAGAACTAATTATTAGTGAGCTAATCATGACCTTGACCAAGAGGCAATACTCATGCCGGAACGAATGTGTATTGCGTTATAAACAAAGCTCGCCCTGAAACCGCTCACATTTCAAACTCGGACTGCAAGGCCGCCCGTACACAGTACAAGACACCTTCGGACACACGACCTGCGAACAGCCCCGCCACCTCACTGACCGGCGGTAGCTCGCCCTCGCCGTCCAGGAACGCGTCCTGCACTTCGCTGAGCAGGTCTTCGGGCAGGTCCAGGGCCTGTTCCAGGGACAATTGCTGCTGGCCGATGGCTTCGGCCAGCAGGGAATAGACGTTCTTTTCACTGCATTGCAGCTGACCGGCGATCTGCAGGGGCGTCATGCCCGCGCGGGCCAGGCTGATCAGTTCGTGGCGGATATCGGCCACCACCCGCGGCGCTTCCTGCTCGCCACCGTTGAGCACCGCCAGGAAAGCCTCGCCGTAGCGCTCCAGCTTGCGCGCGCCAACACCGCTGACGCGGGCCATCTCGGCCATGCTGCCCGGCTGGCTGCGCAGCATTTCCAGCAGCGTGGAGTCGGGGAAGATGACGTACGGCGGCACGCCGTGCTCCTCGGCCAGCTTGCGACGCAAGGTGCGCAGGGCTTCCCACTGTTCGCGCTCTTCGCCGCGCACCAACTGGCTGGCCGGGCTGCCGGAACCGCTGCGGGTGGTGGTGCCCTTCTGCGGCTTGGGCTCGAAGCGCAGGTGCAAGGCCACTTCGCCGCGCAGCAGGGGCCGGCAGGTGTCGCTAAGGCGCAGGCCGCCGTAGCCGTCCAGGTCAACGTCGGCCAGGCCCCGGCCCACCAGCTGGCGGAACAGCGAGCGCCATTCATGCTCGCTGCGGGCCTTGCCCACGCCGAACACGGCCAGTTTCTCGTGACCGAAGCTGCGCACCTTTTCGGTGTCCTTGCCCAGCAGCACGTCCACCAGGTGGCCCACGCCGTACCGCTGGCCGGTGCGGAAGATCGCCGACAGGGCCTGGCGCGCCGGCTCGGTGGCGTCCCAGGTCTGCACGCCGTCCAGGCAATTGTCGCAATGCCCGCACGGGTTGGGCATGTCTTCGTCGAAATAGGCCAGCAGGGCCTGGCGGCGGCAACGGGTTTCCTCGCACAGGGCCAGCATGGCGTCCAGCTTGTGCTGTTCCACGCGCTTGTGGCGCTCGTCGCCTTCGGAGTTCTGCAGCATCTGCTTGAGCATCAGCACGTCCTGCAGGCCGTAGGCCATCCAGGCGTCGGCAGGCAGGCCATCACGGCCGCCCCGGCCGGTTTCCTGGTAGTAGGCTTCCAGGGACTTGGGCAGGTCCATGTGGGCCACGAAGCGCACGTTGGGCTTGTCGATGCCCATGCCGAAGGCGATGGTAGCCACCATGATCAGGCCTTCCTCATTGAGGAAGCGCTTCTGGTTGGCCGCGCGCACGTCCGACGGCAGGCCAGCGTGGTACGACAGCGCCGGAAAACCCTGCTCGCACAGGAAGGCTGCGGTTTCATCGACCTTCTTGCGCGACAGGCAGTACACGATGCCGGCGTCGCTGCGGCGCTCCGCCAGGAAGGCCATCAGTTGCTTGCGCGGGTTTTCCTTGGGCACGATGCGGTAGAAGATGTTCGGGCGGTCAAAGCTCGACAGGAAGCGTTCGGCATCCTGCAGGTGCAGGCGGGTGACGATTTCCTCGCGGGTGCGCTTGTCGGCCGTGGCGGTCAGGGCAATACGCGGCACATGGGGGAACTGTTCGGCCAGTTGCCCCAGTTGCAGATATTCGGGACGGAAGTCATGGCCCCACTGCGACACGCAGTGCGCTTCGTCGATAGCGAACAGGGCAATGTCCAGGTTGCGCAGGAAGTCGAGCATGCGCGGCTGCACCAGGCGCTCGGGGGCCAGGTAGAGCATTTTCACTTCACCGCGACGAATGCGTGCAGCCAGGTCGCGCTGCTGTTCGGCGCTGAGCGTGGAGTTCAGCGCCGCGGCGGCAACGCCCAGCTCTTCAAGGGTGGCGACCTGGTCGTCCATCAGCGCGATCAGCGGCGACACCACCACCGCAAGGCCCGGGCGCAGCAGCGCCGGCACCTGGAAGCACAAGGACTTGCCGCCACCGGTGGGCATCAGTACCAGGGCATCGCCACCGCTGGCCACGCGCTCGATAATGGCACCCTGGCGACCCCGAAAACTGTCGTAGCCGAAGATGTCCTTAAGGACGCGTTGAGCCTGTTCGAGCATAAGAACTCCAAATATCGCAGAACCATCCGTGCCCTAGGCTGGATGAAAATTGCGCACGTTTCACGCAAAAATGCGTAAGCACCCTTTGCCGGGGTACCCTTTCAGGGCGTGAAACGGCCAAAGCGGCGCATTATACCCGAGCGCTCGGCTGCACAGGGCACCACTGATAAGGCCATGTTTTGCAGGCTTGGGTGGCGCGCGGGGCGTAACAAGGCCTAGAATTCACTATCGTAAATTCTTCAAGGTAGCCTTTTAATGTCCTTCGCTGAGCAACTGAACCGCCTGCAAGCCTTCCTCGACGCCGATGAGCTGCACGAGGAAGCGCTGGACTTCGTGGCCGCTCACGGCTATCTGACCGCGCTGTCCGTCTGTTCCGAGGCCGTCCCGGACCGTGAATGGATCGACGCCCTGTTCGCTGAAGAGCCGCACTATACCGATGCGGCACAGCGTGAAGAGATCGAAGGCACGCTGGTTGCGCTCAAGGCCCACATCGCCCGCCAGCTGGCCAGCGACGAGGAATTCGAGCTGCCATGCGACCTGGACCTGGGCGAAGAGGCGGACGACTCCGAGCTGCGCGGCTGGTGCATCGGCTTCATGGAAGGCGTGTTCATGCGCGAAGCGGCCTGGTTCGAAACCGCCGAGGATGAAGTGAGCGAAATGCTGCTGCCGATCATGGTCGGTTCCGGGCTGTTCGACGAACAGCCCGAATTCGCCGACATCGCCGCCGACGCCAACCTGCAGGACGACATGATCGTGCAGATCCCCGAGGCGCTGACGGCCCTGTATCTGCTGTGCAACGCACCGGACGAAAAACCGGCCATCCTCAAGCCGCGTCACCACTGATACGTGGGAACGGGCTCTGCCCGCGAAAAGGTCACCGCGGTATTTCATAAATCATGCGTGACTCTTTTCGCCGGTAGAACCCGATTCCACCAAAGCGGTACATGAGCGTGCCGCTTGAATAAAAATATATACGCCCTTCCCCTGTGCTGTCTGATCGCCATCTCCTAAACTCTGTCGACTGATCACAGAGTGCCCCTGGCATGCCCCAACGCCCGCGTCGACACGGATGGCTCTCGCCAAGGCTCTGGCGCCTGTGTGGCTGGGTAGTCCTGTGCCTGTCGCTGACCGTGGCCGGAGAAAACTGGCCTGACTGGGACTTCACGCAAATCATCAACAAGGCTGACCAGCACTACGGTGGGCTGGGCTCGGCGCGCGGGCGCATGGAAGCCTGGGCCACATTGCTGCAAACCAGCGGCGACAGGCCGGAGCTGGAGAAACTGAGCATCGTCAACAGCTTCTTCAACCGCCAGATGGCCTTCAAGGATGACATGACCGTATGGCACGTCGAAGACTACTGGGCCACCCCGCTCGAAGCGCTGTGGAAAGGCGCCGGGGACTGTGAAGACTATGCCATTGCCAAATACTTCAGCCTGCGCCGCCTGGGCGTGCCGGCCGAGAAACTGCGCATTACCTACGTCAAGGCCCTGAGCCTGAACCAGGCGCACATGGTGCTGGCCTACTACGCCACCGACCGTGCTGACCCACTGGTGCTCGACAACCTGATCGGCGACATCAAACCCGCTTCCCAGCGCAAGGATTTGCTGCCGGTGTATGCCTTCAATGCCGAAGGCGTGTATTTACCCGGCGCCTCGGCCAGTGCCCGCAGCAGCGACAGCAAGAAACTGTCGCGCTGGCAGGACGTGCTGCAAAAAATGAAAGCCGAAGGCTTTACCATCGGCGACGGATAGGAGTGCCCAATGTCATTACTCAAGCAACTGTTCCTGGCGATCTGCCTGTTCCTGGTGGTGGCCTTCAGCGGCAGCTTTTTCGTTGGCCTCGAGAACTCGCGCGAGCAGTTGGTCAGCCAACTGCGCTCCCACGGCCAGGACGCCGCCACGGCGCTGGGGTTGTCGCTGGCACCCCATGTGGACGACCCGGCGATGGTGGAGCTCATGGTGTCGTCGATTTTCGACAGCGGCTACTTCTCCAACATCCGCGTGGTGAATATCGGCGATAACAGCACGATGGTGGAACGCACCGCAGAGCCGGGCACCGGCGAGGTGCCCAGCTGGTTCGTGCACTTGGTCAACCTCAAGCCCCAGGGCGGTGACGCCCTGGTGATGCGTGGCTGGGAACAGGCGGCCCGCGTGGAGGTGCTGAGCAACCCGCAATTCGCCCTGGCCAAGCTGTGGGAAACCGCCATCGGCAGCCTGGCCTGGCTGGCCCTGTGCGGCCTGCTGAGCGCCATTTTCGGCGGCTGGCTGCTGCGCAAGCAGCTGCAACCATTGGACAGCATGGTCAACCAGGCCAACGCCATCAGCCACCGCGAGTTTCTCAGCCTGCCGAAAATACCGCGCACCCCGGAACTGCGGCGGGTGGTGCTGGCCATGAACCAGATGGTGGAAAAGCTCAAGGCGCTGTTTGCCGAAGAAGCAGCGCGCAGCGAGAAGTTGCGTGAAGAGTCCTACCAGGACACGCTCACCGGCCTTGCCAACCGCCGCCTGTTCGACACCCAGTTGACCAACCAGTTGATGGTCACCGAGCAGAACACCGAAGGCTTTGTGCTGATGCTGCGGGTCAATGACCTGGCGGGCCTCAACCAGCGCATGGGCGGCCAGCGCACCGACGCGCTGATTGCCGAGGTGGGTGAGGTGCTGACCAAACTGCTCAAGGAACCGCGCCGCAGCCATTGGACCGCCGCCCGCAACCGCGGTGGCGAATTCAGCCTGCTGGCACCGGCGGTCACCAGCGAAGAGGCCGAACAACTGGCCGATGACCTCAGCCGCCAACTGGAAAACTTCTACCTGACCGGTGCCAGTGATCGCTCCCCCGTGGCGCACATCGGCATTGTGGCCTACAAGCCCGGCGAAACCCTGAGCACCGTGTACATGCACCTTGACCAGGCGCTCACCGAGGCGCAGAACCATCCGCAGCGCGCCTGGGCGGTGCTGGCCCACTTCAACGGCGCGCCCATCCAGAACCCGGCGCAGTGGCGCACCTGGATCGACGAGGCACTGACGCTGCGCAAGCTCAAGCTGTATTTCCAGCCGGTGGTGCCGTGCGCCGAACCCGGGCAGGTTCTGCACCACAAGGTGCTGTCACGCCTGCTGGACCCCGCCGGCGAAGCCGTGGCCGCCGCGCACTTCCTGCCCTGGATCGAACGCCTGGGCTGGTCTGCGCGCTTCGACCTGGCCATGCTCGAACACACCCTGGACTATTTGCAGGAACACCCGCACCCCCTGGCCTTGAGCCTGTCGGGCACCACCTTGCGCCGCGTAGAGCACCTCACACCCCTTCTCGACATGCTCAAGGCCAGCCCAGGCCAGGCCCACCTGCTGACACTGGAAGCGGACGAGCGCCACCTGCCCCCACCCGAGCAGTTGCAAGCCCTTAGCCAGGCCATTCGCGACACCGGCTACCGCTTTGGCCTGCAACACTTTGGCGGCCGCTTCAGCCAGATCGGCAACTTCACCCACCTGGGCCTGGCGTACCTGAAGATCGACGGCAGCTACATCCGCGCCATCGATCAGCAGAGCGACAAGCGTCTGTTCATCGAAGCCATCTACCGCGCCACCAACAGCATCGACATGCCGTTGATAGCCGAGATGGTGGAGACGGCCGGCGAGTTGGAGGTGTTGAAGGAGCTGGGGTTGCATGGGGCAATGGGGCGCCTGATAGGGCCACCGGTGGCGCAGGTTTGATGCCTGCCTTGTAGGCTGCCGAAGGCTGCGCGGGCCCTGTGCCTCACTGGAGAGCTTCTGGGTTCACACCGGCCAGCGCAGCCTGGCGGCAGCGGCTGCAAATCCGCGGCGACGAAACAGAATAAAAAAATCCCGCCACGAAGGCGGGATTTTTTATCTAGCCAAACACCCTTACGCTACATCCACCTTCAACGAATGATCCCCCAGCATGCCACCAATGATGGTTGCCGTGTCGTGGGATGAGATGGTGCCGCCCGCCCCTGGGGTGATGCCGTAGTGGGTGGCCACGTTGACCCCCTGCAGGTCGATGGTCTGGGTGGTGGCGCCGCCGGCGGTGGCGCTGACGTCGATGCTCGATACCAGCCCGGAACCCGAACCGGTGACCTTGAAGTGCAGGTAGTCATCCAGGGTCGACGCCGTGGCACCGTCACCTTGCAGCAGTTGCGACAGGTCCAGCTTGTCGGTGCCCAGGGCGAAGTCGGTGATGGTGTCGTGGCCCGTGTTGCCAGCCAGGTACTTGAAGGTGTCGGCGCCGTCGCCGCCGGTCAGGGTGTTGTCACCCAGGCCGCCGATGATGGTGTCGTTGCCGCCACCGCCATTGATCACGTCATTGCCCGCGCCACCGGTGATGACGTTGGCCTGGCTGTTGCCGGTCAGGTGGTCGCCGTAATCGGAGCCAATCAGGTTCTGGATATTGATCAACTGATCGTGACCGGCATTGACCGTGTCCTGCACACCGGTGTTGCTCAGGTCTACGGTGACCGGCCCCTTGGCGGCGTGGTAGCTGACGGTGTTGACCCCGGTACCGCCGTCGAACTTGTCGTTGCCCGCTCCGCCGATCATGAAGTCGTTGCCCGCCAGGCCCAGCAAGGTGCTGCCGCTGTCGTTGCTGATCAGGATGTCATCGCCCGCCGTGCCGGTCAGGGTATGGCCGTCCTGGTAGGTGATGGTCGCCGCCGCGGTGTCGCTGCCGCCATGGTTGTCGGTGACGGTGTAGGTCGCCGGCAGGTCCGGGGTGTAGTTGGCGGCCCCGGCGTAGTTGATGCTCATGTCCAGGGTGTAGGCCGTCTGACCGGTGTGGTTGGCGGCGTGGCTGACGTGAATGGTGTAGTCACCGTCAGTGCTGGCGGTCAGTACGCCGCCATCACCCAGGGTGGTGGCACTGCCGTTGCCCAGCTGCCAGGTCATGTTCAGGTGGCTGTTACTGGCGTCGCTCAGGTTCAGGCTTTCCCCGGCTTTCAGGTGCACGGTGATGCTGTCGCTGGCGTTGGCATTGCTGCCAAAGCCCACCGCGCCGAGGAAGCCGCTGACCACCAACAATGCCGTCATGTTGCTGGTGTTGGCGTTGAAGTCACTGCGGTCAATGGTCTTGATCTGGTTGCTGCTGAGGTTGCTGGTGCCATTGAACTGGATGGTCTGCACCGTGGTAGCGGTGAAGTCTGCGCCTTTGGGTGCCCAACCGGTGTCGAAGCCGGTATTGGCCACGGTCAACGGGTCGCCATTGGCATCGGTGTCGTTGGCCGCCAATGCCTCGCTGGGCACAATGATGGTGGACGACAGGATGTTGGTGATCACGTGATCAGCCACCGCCACTGGCGGCGAGTTCGGGGTCACGGTGATGTCCAGGTTGGCGGCATTGGACAGGTCGCCGTCATTGTCCGCCAGCACGAAGGTGACCTTGTCGGTGAAGGTCGCCGTGGAGCCGCTGGACGCCGAACTATAGGTGTAGGCGCCGTTGTCCATATCCACCACCACGGTACTGCCATGGCTGGTGGCCACGCTGATGCTGTTGGTGGTGGTGTCGAAGGTGCCCGCGCTGGTGCCGCCGGCAGTGGTCATGCCCCCTTCGCCATTGTTGGCCTTCGGATCGTAGGTGTAGGTCACGCCGTCGATGGTGATCGACTTGATGAAGCCACCGTCGGCGCCGAAGGTGCCGTTGGTCAACAGGCTGCCGGTCAGGGCCACGGCCTGCACCGTGCCACTGAGCACGCTGCCCAGGTTATTGAGGTTGGTGACCACGGTGGCATTGGTGTTGGTGCCGGTGGTGCCGTCATAGGCGATGGGGTTCAGGTACTGACTGTCGACGCCGTTGCCCAGGCCAATGGCGTAAGCCTTGATGTCATTGGCGTTGAGGAAGTCGGTCCAGGCCTTCTCTTCGGTGGTGTCGATGCCATCGCCCAGGTTGGGGTTGGTCTCGCTGCCCGACTGGCTGCCACCCGAAGTGGGGTGGGTGCTGGACAGCGTAGGGTTGCCGTCGGAGAAGAAGTAGGCCACGTTCTGGCCGCCCACCAGCTTGCCGTTGGTGTTGAACGCCGACTCGGCGCCCGACAGGGCGTAGTCATAGTTGGTGCCGCCGTTGGCATGCAGCCCGGCGATATACGCCTTGGCGGTAGCCACGTCGACCCAGACGCTGCTCGGCGTGCTGACGCCGTTGCTGAAGGTGACCACCTGCACTTTCACGTCGCCCATGCCGCTGTACTGGTCCAACAGCTTGTCGATCGACACCTTGGCCAGATCCAGGCGCGACAGCTTACCCACCCCGGAAGGATCGTCCATGCTCCCCGAGATGTCGATCACCAGCAGCACGTTGGAGTTGACCTCCGGCGCAATCACCGCACGGTCGATGGCGCCCGCCTGGGGCACATCGTCAGTGATGTTGATGGTCAACTGGTTGGTAATGGTGTTGCCCTGGCTGTCGGTGGCCCGGTAGGTGACAGTGTCGGTGGTGGTGTCGGCGCCGTTGTTGGCCGAAGGGTCGGTTTTCGGCGCCGAGGTCAGGGTGTAGGTGTAGCTGCCGTCGGCGTTGAGCTGGATCACCCCGTGGGCGGTGGTGAACAAGCCATTGCTGGCGCCGTCGATACTGTAGGTAATGGTGCCCACGCCGCCCGCCACGGAACCGGCTACCGAACCGGAGCCGGTTTCGGCGGTGGAATCGGGGTTGCTGCCCGTCACGGTACCGGCGGCCAGGTCCTTGCCATCCTGGTTCAGGTCCAGGGCGGCTTCAGCCACGGTCACGCCCGCGCCGTCGCCGGGCACGATGTGCAGGCCTGCATTGCCGATGCTGATGGTCAGCGTGGTGGTGCTGACATCGCCATCCTTGTCGGCGACCGAGTAGACGAAGGTGTCAGTCACATCACCGGCGGCGGCCGAGTTCGGGTTGGCGTGGTAGTAGCTGGACCCGTCCGCGGCGATCACCAGTTGGCCGTATTGGCCCTGGATGATGGTGCCCACGCCGCCCAGGACGTTAGTGCTGGTATCGCTGCCGGCCTTGACGCCGACCACGCCGGCGAAACCGTCCGCGCCCGACACGTCGTTCTGCAGCACGTTGCCCTGGGCCAGTTGGCCTTCGAGGATATGCGCGGAGTCCGGGTAGGCCTGGGGCTGGTCGTCGACGATTTTGATGGTCAGCTGGCTGGCCACGTGGTTGCCAACGCTGTCGGTGGTCACCACAGCGAAGGTTTCGGTGGTGCCGATACCGGCCACTTGCGGCGCGGTGGTCAGGGTGTAGGTGTAGGTACCGTCGGCGTTCATGTGCAGCACGCCGTATTGACCCTTGATGTCGCCGCTGGCGTCAGTGCCGTAGACGCTGTAGTTCAGCGCGCCGACGCCACCGGTGACAGAACCGGCCACGGTGCCGCTGGCGGTTTCCGAGGTCCAGTCCGGGTGGCTGCCCACCGAGTTGCCTGCGGCCAGGTCGTTACCGTCCTTGACCAGGTCCAGCGCGGCTTCGAACACGGTCACGCCGTCGACATTGGTGGCGGTGAGGTGCGAATCGCCGACCTTGATGGTCAAGGTAGTGGTGCTGATGTCGCCGTCTTTATCCGCTACCGAGTAGGTAAATACGTCGATGCCGACGTGATTCACCGAGTTGGCATTGGCATGGTAGGTGCTGGTGCCGTCGGCGGCGATGAACAGCTCGCCGTATTGGCCCTGAATCACGGTGCCAACGCCGGTGGTCACGGCCTTGCTGGTGTCGGCGCCGGCTTTCACGCCGACCACGCCGGCGAAGCCGTCGGCGCCCGACACGTCGTTGGCCAGCACATTGCCCTGGGCCGTCTGGCCTTCAGTGATGTGCGCGAAGTCCGGGTAAGCCTGCGGCTGATCGTCGACGATCTTGATGGTCAGGGTACTGGCCACGTGGTTGCCGACACTGTCGGTGGTCACCACGGCGAAGGTTTCGGTTGTGCCGATACCGGCCACTTGCGGCGCGATGGTCAGGGTGTAGGTGTAGGTACCGTCGGCGTTCATGTGCAGCACGCCGTACTGACCCTTGATGTCGCCGCTGGCGTCAGTGCCGTAGACGCTGTAGTTCAGCGCGCCGACGCCACCGGTGACAGAACCGGCCACGGTGCCGCTGGCGGTTTCCGAGGTCCAGTCCGGGTGGCTGCCCACCGAGTTGCCTGCGGCCAGGTCGTTGCCGTCCTTGACCAGGTCCAGCGCGGCTTCGAACACGGTCACGCCATTGACGTTGCTGGCCTTCAGGCCCGAATCATCAATCTTGATGGTGAGGGTGGTGGTGCTGATGTCGCCGTCTTTGTCCGCAACCGAATAAGTGAATACGTCGATGCCGAAGTGGCCGACCGAGTTGGCATTGGCGTGGTAGATACTGGTGCCGTCGGCCGCGATGATCAGCTCGCCATACTGGCCCTGGATGACCGTGCCTACACCGCCGATGACCGCCTTGCTGACGTCGATACCCGCTTTCACGCCGACCACGCCGGCAAAGCCGTCCGCGCCCGACACGTCGTTGGCCAGCACATTGCCCTGGGCGGTCTGGCCTTCGACGAGGTGCGCGAAGTCCGGGAACGCATGAGGCTGGTCATCGACGATCTTGACCGTCAGGGTGCTGGCAACATGGTTGCCGACACTGTCGGTAGTCACCAGGGTGAAGGACTCGGTGGTACCGATGCCTGGCACCTGCGGTGCAGTCGTCAAGGTGTAGGTGTAGGTACCATCGGCGTTCATGTGCAGCACGCCGTACTGGCCCTTGATGTCGCCACTGGCGTCAGAGCCGAACACGCTGTAGGTCAGCGCGCCGACGCCACCGGTGACAGAACCGGCCACGGTGCCGCTGGCGGTTTCCGAGGTCCAGTCCGGGTGGCTGCCCACGGAAGTGCCCGGTGCCAGGTCGTTGCCGTCCTTGACCAGGTCCAGCGCGGCTTCGAACACGGTCACGCCATTGACGTTCTTGGCCACCAGGCCCGAGTCGTTGATGTTGATGGTGACGGTGGTGGTGCTGATGTCACCGTCCTTGTCCGCTACCGAGTAGGTGAACACATCGGTAGCGCCTGTGACGCCCACCGAGTTGGCGTTGGCGTGGTAGATGCTGCTGCCGTCGGCCAAGATCACCAGTTCGCCATAAGTGCCCACAACCACGCTGCCCACGCCGCCGCTTACCGGCGTGGTGGTATCGCTGCCCGCCTTGACGCCCACCACACCGGCAAAGCCGTCGGCGCCGGAGACATCGTTGGCCAGCACGTTGCCCTGGGCCACCTGGCCTTCGGTGAGGGTAACCGAGTCGGCCAGGGCCACGGGCTGGTCGTTGACGATTTTGATGGTCAGGTCGCTGACCACGTGGTTGCCCGCGCTGTCGGTGGTTACCAGCACGAAGTTTTCGGTGGTGCCAATGCCGGCCACTTGTGGCGCGGTGACCAGGGTGTAGGTGTAGGTACCGTCGGCGTTCATGTGAATCACGCCGTACTGGCCTTTCATGTCGCCGTTGGTATCGGAGCCGTAGACGCTGTAGGTCAGCGTGCCCACGCCACCGGTGACCGAGCCCACCACGGTGCCGCTGGCGGTTTCCAGTGGCGAATCCGGATGGCTGCCGGTGGAGGTGCCGGCGGCCAGGTCGTTGCCGTCCTTGGTGGTGTCCAGCGCGGCTTCGAACACGGTCACGCCGTCGACGTTCTTGGCCACCAGGCCGGCGTCGTTGATGGTAATGGTGACGGTGGTGGTGCTGATGTCACCGTCCTTGTCCATCACCGAGTAGGTGAAGGTATCGGTGGCGCCTGCCTCGCCCACGGAGTTGGCGTTGGCGTGATAGACCGCAGAGCCATCGGCCTGGATCAGCAACTGGCCGTAGGCGCCGGCGATGACCGTGCCCACGCCACCGCTGACGGGCGTGGAAGTATCGCTGCCGGCCCGCACACCCACGACGCCGGCAAAGCCGTCGGCGCCGGAAATGTCATTGGCCAGCACGTTGCCTTGGGCAATCTGACCTTCAGCCATGGTGACCGCGTCCGGCACGGCGGTAGGCGTGTCGTCGACGATCTTGATGGTGACCTGGCTGTCCACCTGGTTGCCGACGCTGTCGGTGGTCACCAGAGTGAAGGTGTCCAGGGTACCCAGGCCCGGCACTTGCGGGGCGACGTTGAGGGTGTAGGTGTAGCTGCCATCGGTGTTCAGGTGCAGGGTGCCGTACTGGCTGGTGACGTTGCCGTTGGCATCGGCGCCTTGCAGGCTGTAGGTGAGCGCGCCGACACCGCCAGTGACGGAGCCGGCCACGGTGCCGGTGCCCACTTCAGCGGTGGAGTCCGGGTGACTGCCGGTGGGCAACGCCGCTTCGAACACGGTGGCGCCGTCGACGTTGGTGGCCTTCAGGCCCGCATCGTTGATGGTGACGGTGACGGTGGTAGTGCTGATGTCACCGTCCTTGTCCGCTACCGAGTAGGTAAACGTATCGCTGACGGCGCCGTCCTTGGTGATGTTGGCATTGGCGTGGTAGCTGCTGCTGCCGTCGGCATTGATGGTCAGGGTGCCGTAGGTGCCTTCGATGGCCACGCCAACGCCGCCGCTGACGGCGGTGGAGGTATCGCTGCCGGCCTTCACGCCCACCACGCCGCCGAAGCCATCGGCGCCGGAGGCGTCGTTGGTCAGCACGTTGCCTTGCAGGGTGACGCCTTCGGTGACGGTCTCGGTGTCGGCCACGGCCTTGGGCACGTCGTCGACGATGGTGGTGGTCAACTGGGTGCTGGCGGTGCTGCCGTCGGTGTCGGTAGCCACCACGGCGAAGGTGTCAGTGATGGTGTTAGGGCCCTGGACATCCGGATGGGTGTCGGCATGGGTCAGGGTGTAGCTGTAGCTCACCACGCCAGTGGTGGCGTTGTAGCTGTTGATGGTCAGGGTACCCAATTGGGTGACAACGCTGACAGGCGAGCTGATGCCCACGCCGTTGGTCACCACCGACACACCGCCAATGGTCAGGGTTTGCAGGCCATCGGGCGCGCTGACGGTGAACTGCCCGGTCTGGGTCAGTGCCGCGGCAGCGGGGCTGGAGCCGTTGGCCAGGTTGGCCTCGTTGACGGTGGTATTGACCCCGTTCACATCTGGCGCAGTGATGGTCACCGCGTCGTTGATGTTGTTGATGTTCAGCGTCAGCACCGCGGTGCTGGTATCGCCGTCGGCATCGTTGAGGGTGTAGGTGAAGCTGTCAGTGCCCTTGCCGCCGCCGTGCAGGTCGTTGAACGCCTGGCCAGCCGCGTTGAGGGTGTAGGTGTAGGTGCCGTCGGACGCCAGCACCAGGGTGCCGTAGGTGCCGGTGTAGGTACCGGCCGTGATCGGCCCGCTGGTGGCGGTGATCGGAATGCGGTCCGCACCCTGGATGTCGTTGGTCAGCACGTTGCCGGTCAGCACCAGGTTCTGCTCGGTGGCAGGCGTGGTGGGGTTGTCGTTGATGGCGTGAGGCACGTCATCGACCACGGTCACGGTGAACGAGCCGCTGCTGTTGGTGCCGTTGGAATCGGTGGCGCTGACGCCCAGGTTTTCAGTGACGGTGTTGGCGCCGCCGCCGGCAGGCTGGGTGTCCGGCCCGGTCAGGGTGTAGCTGTAGCTGACCTGGCCGGTGGTGGGGTTGTAGCCGGTGATGGTCAGGGTGTTGCCCAGGCCAGTGGTGATCGACTGGCCGATGCCCACTACCGCACCGTTGTTGACCACGGTGATGCCACCCACCACCAGGTTGCTCAGGCCATCGGCGGCGGTGACAGTGAAGCTGCTCGATTGGGTCAGCGCGGCCGTTTGCGGGTTGGAGCCGTCGGCCAGGTTGGCCTCGTCGACGCTGACGCCATTGCCAAGGCCGGTCAGGGTCACGCCGTTGTCCACCACCAGGGCGGCGGTGTTGGCGTTGGTCAGCGCAGCCACTTGCGGCACGGTAAAGTCCGCCACGCCGTTGAAGCCGGCGGTGGCGTAGCCCAGCACGGGGGCGATGGCGCCGCCGGTTTCGGTCAGCAGCACGAAGCTGTGGCCGCCACCCTCGGCGCCGCCCTGGGTCGAAGTGCCCAAGGCTGCCGGACCTGCGGCGGTGGCCTCGGCGGCCTTGGTAGGGTCAGCGCCGGCGGCGATGGCCTGCTGGATTTTCTGCACGTCGGTAAGGTCGGCCTGGGTCGGCGCGGTGGCCTCCTGAGTGGCCACGTGAGGCGCCCAGTCGCCGCCCAGCATCTGCTGGCTGAGGGTAACCTCGCTGCCACGCCCAAGGGTCAGTTCCTTGCCGTTTTCCAGGTGCACGGCCACGGCCCCGTCGGCGCCCGTGTCCAGTTGTTCACCCACGAACAGGCGGTCGCCCTGATGCACCTCGCGGCGCGTGCCGTCCGCACCCATCGCAAAAACGTGTCCGATTACCTGACTGACTACACCAATCAACGTGGCCATATGTGCACTCCTCATCTGCCGCTCTGGGCATGGGGTTTTGCAGAAAAAGTGCTATCGGCTTCGCGTAGCGGTGTGGCTGAGGTGTCTGCTGAGGGCTCCCCTGAGGGAGCACTGCCCGGCGCTAGATTTCAGGCCCTACCTAATCCTGGAAACGCCCTGTTCGACCCGCAAAACCTGAATGAAATCAGGAGGATCCAAACAGTTTGTGTACCAGTGAGTGTTCAAGAGAGGTTTTCGGCCTGCGAGTGACAATTTATTGTCGCCAAAAACCCTCCTGTTTTCTCCCCTTCGCTACTTCCTTGCGCAATACTGCAAAATTTTGTTGAACTTTTCTTCGCCGCCCGTAACTCTTGGCTTTCCGTGGGTATAGCAGGCGGCCTGATGAGAACAATGTCGTGAAATCCTCAGACCGCATAAGTTTTTTTTCGCATAAGACTTATTCGAAAAAGTTCTTAGATTTAGCTAAGGATGTTCTTAGCTCTCATGTTACAAGCCTGAAACGGTTTGCACCCTATTTTTCGTCATTTTTTTGGCGAACACAGCACCAATTTAAGACCACCAGGGAGATTCACCCCATGCGCGTTTACACCCCCATCTGCAGCGCGGTCCTGATCGCGATGGCTTGCGCCCAAGCCCACGGCATGACGCTGACAGAGGCGATTCAGAGCACGATCAGCTACCACCCCGAAATCCAGTCGAGTCTGAACAACCGCCTGTCCGCAGATGAGGATGAAAAAGTTGCCAAGGGCGGGTACTACCCGTCCGTAGACCTGGTGGCCGCGTACGGCCGCGCCCGCACGGACAACCCCACCACCCGCGCTATCGAAGGCAACAACGCCGAAACGCTGAACTACACCCAGTCGGAACTGCGCCTGCGGCAAATGCTGTTTGACGGGTTCAACACCCCGAACGAAGTAGCCCGTACCCAGGACGTGGTCAATTCGCGCGCGTATTACCTGCGCGGCACCGCCGAAACCCAGGCCCTGCGCGCCATCGAGGTGTACCTGAACGTGCTCAAGCAGCGTGAATTGGTGACCTTGGCCAAGAACAACCTGCAAGCGCACCTGCGTGTGAACGACCAGATCGGCCTGCGTAGCGAACGTGGCGTGGGCAGCACCGCCGACGTCGACCAGTCCCGCGCCCGTCGCGCGCTGGCGGAAAACAACCTGTACACCGCCCAGGTCAACCTGGCCGACGCCGAAGCCAACTTCTTCAGCACTGTGGGGCGCATGCCCGACGAGCTGGAAGCACCACCCAGCGTCCGCGGCGAAGTGCCCACCGACATCATCGCTGCCCGCCAGGAGATGCTGGACAACAACCCCTACCTGAAATCGGCCCAGGCCGACGTGCAGGCCGCCGAAAGCCAGTACGAAGTGGCGAAGTCGCCGTTCTACCCGCGCTTCGACGCCGAACTGGCAGTGGACGCCAACAACAACATTTCCGGAGAACAGGGCCGCGACAACGAATGGCGCGCCGGCGTGGTGATGAACTACAACCTGTTCAAAGGCGGCAGCGACAAGGCCCGCCTGCAGTCCGACGCGCACAAAATCAACCAGGCCATGGACATCCGCAACAACGCCCTGCGCATGCTCAACGAGAACCTGGCGCTGGCCTGGCACGCCATGGACAACGCCCACGTGCAGACCCCGTATGCCCGCGAGTACGCCGAGACCACCACCAAGGTGCGCGCGGCCTACCAGGACCAGTTCGGCCTGGGCCAACGCACCCTGCTCGACCTGCTGGACAGTGAAAACGAGCTGTACACCGCCAACAGCCGCTACACCGAAGTACGCTACACCGAGGAATTCTCGATGTACCGCGTGCTGGCCAACATGGGCGTGCTGCTGGAAAAAGAACGCGTAGTGCTGCCCAACGAGGCCGTTGCCCAGTCGGAAGTGAAGAACGAAGCTCGCCTTCCGGAAATGAAGTGACTGCCCTTTGGTTTTTGGAGTACTGCACGTGACCAGCATGCAACCTGCGGGGCCGGCAACGGACCCGCGCCTGAGTTTCGATGACCCCTTGCTGGACGGTTTGCTGATCCTGTGCAAGCTACATGGCTGCGCCGTCAGCCGAGCCAGCCTGAGCGCCGGCCTGCCCCTGGCCCAACAGCGCATGAGCGCCGAACTGCTGCCGCGCGCCGCTGCCCGCGCCAGCTTGTCGGCCCGCCTGCTGCGCCGTGAGCTGGGTGCCATTTCGGCGCTCAACCTGCCGGTGCTGCTGATGCTCAAGGGCGGCCGCTGCGCCGTGCTGCGACGCCTGGGCGACGACGGCCGCGCGCTGATACTGCCCTGCGAAGCCGAAGGCGGCGAGCAGTGGGTAACCCAGGAAGAACTGGCCGCCGAATACACCGGCGAGGCGCTGTTCGCGCGCCCGCGCCATGAACTCGAAGACCTGCGCCAGCCGCTGATGCCCCGCGTGCATGCGTGGTTCCGCGACACCCTGAAACTGTCCCGCTGGCTGTACAGCGACGCGATCCTCGCCAGCCTGATGATCAACCTGCTGGGCCTGATGGTGCCGCTGTTCGTGATGCAGACCTACGACCGCGTGGTGCCCAACCAGGCCACCTCCACCCTGTGGGTGCTGGCCATCGGTTTGCTGGTGGGCACACTGTTCGAACTGGTGCTGCGCGTGCTGCGCGCCCACCTGCTGGACACCGCTGGCAAGAAAACCGACCTGATCCTGTCGGCCACGCTGTTCGAGCGCATCACCGGCATGGCCATGAAAGCCAAGCCGGCCACCATTGGTGGTTTCGCCCAGAGCATCCATGACTTCCAGGGCCTGCGCGAATTCCTCACGGCTGTGACCCTCACCAGTATCATCGACCTGCCCTTTGCCGTGCTGATGCTGGCGGTGATCGGCCTGCTGGGTGGCTGGCTGGTGCTGGTGCCGATCGTCGCGTTCCCGCTGACCATCGGCTTTGCGCTGATCATCCAGGCCAAATTGCGCGATACCGTGCAGAAAAGCCTGGCCCTGGGCGCCGAGCGCCAGGCCCTGCTGATCGAAACCCTCAGCGGCCTGGAAAGCATCAAGGCGTGCAGCGCCGAGAGCGAGCGCCAGTACCAGTGGGAATCCACCCACGGCGCCCTCACCCGCCTGGACAGCCATGCGCGCAACCTGGCCGCGCTGGCCACCAACGGCACGCTGTTCATCCAGCAGTTCGCCGGCATGGCCGTGATCGTGGCCGGTGTGTACACCATCATCGCCGGCAACCTCAGCGTCGGCGCCCTGGTGGCCAGCTACATGCTCAGCAGCCGTGTGCTGGCGCCCCTGGGCCAGATCGCCGGGTTGATTACCCGCTACCAGCAAGCGCAACTGACCATGATCAGCACCGATGCGCTGATGGCCCTGCCGCAGGAACGCGACCCGCGCCAGCGCCCGCTGGAGCGCACGCAATTGCAAGGTGCTCTGGCCATGAGCCAGGTGACCTTCCGCTACGCCGGGCAGAACGCCCCGGCACTGGGCAATATCAGCTTCAGCATGCGCGCCGGTGAACGCATTGGCATCATCGGCCGCAGCGGCTCGGGCAAAAGCACCCTGGCACGCTTGGTGATGGGCTTCTACGAACCCGAGGAAGGCCAGATCCTGCTGGACAACCTGGACCTGCGCCAACTGGACGTGGCTGACCTGCGACAGCAGATCGGCTACGTGGCCCACGACCTGCCACTGCTGGCCGGCAGCCTGCGCGACAACCTGACCATGGGTGCCCGCTATGTGAGCGACGCGCGCATGCTGGAAGTGGCCGAGATGACCGGCGTCACCGAACTGGCCCGCCAGCACCCGCAAGGCTTCGACCGCCCCGTGGGCGAGCGCGGCCAACTGCTCAGCGGCGGCCAGCGCCAGGCCGTGCTGCTGGCCCGTTCACTGCTGCTGGACCCGCCCATCATGGTGCTGGACGAACCCACCAGCCATATGGACAACGCCAGCGAAGACGCCCTGCGCCTGCGCCTGCACAACTGGGTAGGCGGCAAGACCCTGCTGCTGGTCACCCACCGCACCTCGATGCTCAGCCTGGTTGACCGCCTGGTGGTGTTGGACAACGGCCGTATCGTGGCCGACGGTCCGAAGGAAGCGGTGATCGAAGCCCTGCGCAAAGGCCGCGTTGGCCAGACGCCTGTTTAGGAGTGGTATTGATGTCAGCTTCCCAAGGCTTGCGGGGCTATTTCAGCAGTTTCGGCAAGACCGCCGAGAGCGAGTTCATGCCCGAACTTGCCAGCGCGGCGCTACAGGATTCACCGCGTTTGACGCGCATCACCGTGTGGCTGTGCTTCGCCCTGCTGCTGGCCGCCCTGATCTGGGCCAAGTTTGCCGTGCTGCAGGAAGTCACCATGGGTGAAGGCAAGGCCATTCCGTCCAGCAAGGTTCAGGTCATCCAGAACCTGGAGGGCGGTATCGTCACCGAGATCTACGTGCGCGAAGGCCAGGTGGTGAACAAGGGCGACACCCTATTGCGCCTGGACGACACGCGCTTTTTGTCCAACAAGGGCGAAAGCGAGGCCGACCGTTATGCGCTGATGGCCCAGGTGGAACGATTGTCGGCGGAAGCCGACGGCAAGCCGTTCGTGATCTCCGACGAAGTGCGTACCAAGGCCCCGCAAGTGGCCGAAGACGAGATGGGCCTGTACCAGTCGCGCCAGCGCCGCCTGGCCAGTGAACAGCAGACGCTCAACGAGCAACTGCGGCAAAAAACCCAGGAGCTGGCTGAGTTTCGCTCCAAGCAGGACCAGTACCGTTCCAGCCTGGGCCTGCTGCAGCAAGAGCTGAACATGTCGACGCCGTTAGTGGGTACCGGGGCCATTTCGCCGGTGGAAATCCTGCGACTCAAACGCAGCGCGGTGGAAGCTCGCGGGCAGATGGACGCCACCACCCTGGCGATTCCACGGGCGGAAGCGGGGATCAACGAGATCAAGAGCAAGATGAACGAGTCGAACCAGCAGTTCCGCTCCGACGCCTCAAAGGACCTCAACGCCAAGCGCACCGACCTGTCGAAAATCACGGCCACCAGCATCGCCATTGATGACCGCGTGAGCCGTACCACGGTGGTGTCGCCGGTGCGCGGCATCATCAAGACGCTGAAGGTCAATACCATCGGCGGCGTGGTGCAACCGGGCAGCGACATGGTGGAAATCGTGCCGCTGGAAGACAACCTGCTGATCGAAGCCAAGGTCCGCCCCCAGGACGTGGCGTTCCTGCACCCGGGGCAACCGGCGATGGTCAAGTTCAGCGCCTATGACTACACCATCTACGGTGGCCTGAAAGCCAAGCTGGAACTGATCAGCGCCGACACCATCACCGACGACAAAGGCAACAGCTTCTACCTGATCCAGGTGCGCACCGACGCCAACCACCTGGGTGGCGACGCCAAGCCGCTGGTGATCATCCCGGGCATGACCGCCACGGTGGACATCATCACGGGTGAGAAGAGTGTGCTGGATTACCTGCTCAAGCCGGTGTTGAAAGCGCGCACGGAAGCGTTGCGCGAACGCTAGACCGCGTGCCGCCTTTCGCGGACACGGCCCGCTCCTACAGGATCCCCCCGTAGGAGCGGACCATGTCCGCGAAGGGCACAACCGGTTCTATCAGACCAGGGTTGGATCGATCACCAGAACGACCTTGCCCGAGACCTGGTTACTTGCCAGCTCGGCAAACGCCGCTTGCGCGTCGCCAATGGCGAACGTACGCGCCACCTGCGGCTTCAACCGCCCTTCCTCGAACAACGGCCACACGTGCTGACCCAGGTCGCTGAGCAGATCGGCCTTGAACTGGTCACTGCGGCTGCGCAAGGTCGAACCCAGCAATTGCACGCGCTTGCCCAACACCTTGCCCAGGTCGATATTGGCCTGGGTGCCGCCCATCAAGCCGATCAGCACCCAGCGCGCATCCACGGCCGTGACCTTCAGGTTCAGGTCGGCGTAGTTGGCACCCACCGGATCGAGGATCACGTCGAACGGGCCGAAATCGCTCAAGGCCTCCAGGCCATCACCGCGCACCACGCCACCCTGGGCCCCCAGGGCCTCGCAGTAGGCCAGGCGCTCGGCCGAACCGACGCTGACCCAGGTCGGGTTGCCAAATGCCTTGCACAGCTGGATAGCGGCCGAGCCGATGCCACTGGCACCGGCGTGCAGCAGCACTTTTTCACCCGGCTTGAGCGCCGCCAGCTGGAACAGGTTCAACCACACCGTGGCGTACACCTCGGGAATCGCCGCCGCTTCGATCAGCGACAGCCCCGCCGGCACCGGCAGCACATGGCGACCGTCCGCCACAACCTCTTCGGCCATGCCGCCACCGGCCAGCAACGTGCACACCCGATCGCCCACCTGCCAGGACGACCCGGGGCCCACCTCGCTGATCACGCCGGCGCACTCCAGGCCCAGTACATGGCTGGCGCCCGGTGGCGGCGGATACAGGCCGGCGCGCTGCAGCAAATCGGCGCGATTGAGGCCCGCGGCAGCTGTCCGAATTTTCACTTGACCCACGTCGCAATCCGCGCTCGGATGGTCTACCCACTCCACATGTCCTTCAACGCCTTGCAATGCCTTCACAGTGCCTCCATAGTTGACTCATGACTGAGCCCGGTGCCTAGGTGCCGGGCTTGTTGCATTATGCGACCGGTTTCAATGAAACCGGCGAATTCAAAGACGGCCTAATATGCGTGATCAATTGTCCCCACGTCGAATCAGCATGAAGCATCTACTGCCCAGCTCCGCCCTTGCACTGTGCATCGGCCTCGGCGCTCTGTCGATGTCCGCCCGCACCTTCGCAGCCAACAGCTGGGATAACCTTCAGCCTGACCGTGACGAGGTGATCGCCAGCCTCAACATCGTCGAGCTGCTCAAGCGCCATCACTACAGCAAGCCGCCGCTGGATGACAAACGTTCGGTCATCATCTACGACAGCTACCTGAAGTTGCTCGACCCCTCGCGCAGCTACTTCCTGGCCAGTGACATCACCGAGTTCGACAAGTGGAAGACGCAGTTCGACGACTTCCTCAAGAGCGGTGACCTGGACCCCGGCTTCACCATCTACAAGCGCTACCTGGACCGCGTGAAATCGCGTCTGGACTTCGCCCTGGCCGAGCTGGCCAAGGGTGTCGACAAGATGGACTTCACCACCCACGAGACCATGCTGATCGACCGCAAGGACGCACCATGGATCACCAGCGAAGCGGACCTGGACAACCTGTGGCGCAAGCGCGTCATGGACGAAGTGCTGCGCATGAAGATTGCCGGCAAGGACAACAAGCAGATCCAGGATACCCTGACCAAGCGCTACAAGAACCAGTTGGCGCGCCTGGACCAGACCCGCAGCGAGGACATCTTCCAGGCGTACATCAACACCTTCGCCCAGTCGTATGACCCGCACACCAACTACCTGTCGCCTGACAGCGCGGAAAACTTCGATATCAACATGAGCCTGTCGCTCGAAGGTATCGGTGCCGTGCTGCAAAGCGACAACGACCAGGTCAAGGTGGTGCGCCTGGTGCCTGCCGGCCCTGCCGACAAGACCAAGCAGATCGCCCCGTCCGACAAGATCATCGGCGTCGCCCAGGGCGACAAGGAAATGGTCGACGTGGTGGGCTGGCGCCTGGACGAAGTGGTCAAGCTGATCCGCGGCGCCAAGGGCTCCGTGGTGCGCCTGGAAGTGATCTCGCACACCAATGCGCCGAACGACCAGACCAGCAAGATCGTGTCCATCACCCGTGAAGCGGTGAAACTCGAAGAGCAGGCCGCGAAGAAATCCATCCTGCACCTGACCGAGAACGGCAAGGAATACAAGCTGGGCGTCATCGACATCCCGGCCTTCTACCTTGACTTCAAGGCCTTCCGCGCCGGCGACCCGGACTACAAGTCCACCACCCGCGACGTGAAGAAACTGCTGACCGAACTGCAAGCTGAAAAAGTCGACGGCGTGGTCATCGACCTGCGCAACAACGGCGGCGGCTCGCTGCAGGAAGCCACCGAACTGACCAGCCTGTTCATCGAGAAAGGCCCGACGGTTCTGGTGCGCAATGCCGACGGCCGCGTCGACGTGCTGGAAGACGAAAACCCCGGCGCGTTCTACAAGGGCCCGATGGCGCTGCTGGTCAACCGCCTGTCCGCCTCGGCCTCGGAGATCTTCGCCGGCGCCATGCAGGACTACCACCGCGCGCTGATCATCGGTGGCCAGACCTTCGGCAAGGGCACCGTGCAAACTATCCAGCCGCTCAACCATGGCGAGCTGAAGCTGACCCTGGCCAAGTTCTACCGCGTCTCCGGCCAAAGCACTCAGCACCAGGGCGTGCTGCCTGACGTCGCCTTCCCGTCGATCATCGACACCAAGGAAATCGGCGAAAGCGCACTGCCTGAGGCCATGCCGTGGGACACCATCCGTCCTTCGATCAAGCCGACCGCCGACCCGTTCAAGCCGTTCATTGCCCAGCTCAAGGCTGACCATGACCAGCGCACCGACAAGGATGCCGAGTTCATCTACATCCGCGATCGCCTGGCGTTGGCCGAGAAACTGATGAACGAGAAGACCGTCAGCCTCAACGAAGCGGACCGTCGTGCCCAGCACGCCGATATCGAAGCCAAGCAGCTGGCGCTGGAAAACGCCCGTCGCAAAGCCAAGGGTGAAGCGCCGCTCAAGGAAATGAAGAAGGAAGACGAGGACGCCATGGCGGCCGAGCCGGACAAGACCAAGCCGGAAGACGACGCCTACCTGGCCGAGACCGGTCGTATCCTGCTCGATTACCTGAAGCTGAACTCGACGGTAGCGAAGCATTGATGAATTGATGGCTATTTGTCATCAAATGGTCATCCATCTGTCGTGAAATAAGGGGCTGGGCACTGTAATAAGTGCCCAGCCTTTTTTTTCGCCCTCAAGCTTCTGTGGGAGCTGGCTTGCCAGCGAGTTTTTCATGCTCCCCAAAAGCTCGCTGGCAAGCCAGCTCCCACAAGGTTGCGATTACCCATGACCATCACCGAACAGCTGGGCGCATTGGCCAATATCCTGGCCCAGGGCAGCCTGCACACCCTGTTCCAGCCCATTGTCTCGCTGTCGGAGCGGCGTATCCTGGGGTACGAGGCCTTGAGCCGCGGGCCGTCCAACAGCGCCCTGCACTCGCCCATCAATCTGTTTGCCGTGGCGCGCCAGGCCGGGCGCCTCAGCGAGCTGGAAATAGCCTGCCGCGGTACCGCCTGCCAGCGCTTCAGCGAACAGAAGCTGGGCGGCAAGCTATTCCTCAACGTGTCGCCCGAATCATTGCTGGAGCCCAGCCACCAGCCGGGCATGACCCTCAAGGTGTTGCAGGCCCACGGCATCCCGCCCAGTGACGTGGTCATTGAACTGACCGAACAAACCCCCACCGACGACTTCCAGCTGCTGTACAACGCCCTGCATCACTACCGCGCCATGGGTTTCTCGATTGCCCTGGATGACCTGGGCGCTGGCTATTCGAGCCTGCGCCTGTGGTCGGAGCTGCGCCCGGACTACGTGAAAATCGATCGTCACTTTATCGATGGCATTCACCAGGACGCGGTCAAGCGCGAGTTCGTCGGCTCCATCCTGCAAATCGCCAAGGCCTCCCGGGCCCAGGTGATTGCCGAAGGCATCGAGCTGCCGGAAGAACTGGCAGTGCTGGCCGAGATGGGCGTGGACCTGGTGCAGGGCTACCTGCTGTGCCGCCCTCAGGAGCAGCCACCCCACGACGCGCGCACCCTGCTGCCCAAGCTGGATGCCAGCGTGGCGGTATTGAGCGAGGAAGGCAGTGACCTCAGTGCCCTGCTGATCGACCAGTTGGCAGTGCAACAGAACCTCCCCACCGCAGCGGTGCTGGAGGCATTTCGCAGCCAGGCCAACCTCAATTCCCTGGCGGTGCTGGACGACCAGCAGCAACCCTGCGGTATCGTCCACCGCCACTCCTTGTCCGAAGCGCTGCTCAAACCCTTTGCCACCGACCTGTTCGCGCGCAAGCCCATCAGCCGGCTGATGAGCGAGGACTTCCTGGCGGTGGAGCTCAGCCAGTCGCTGCAACAAGTCAGCCGCCTGCTCACCAGCCGTGCCCGCCAGCGTATGGAAGAGGATTTCATCATCACCCTGGACGGCCGCTACCTGGGCCTGGGACGGGTGATAGACGTGCTCAAGCTGATCACCGAAATGAAGATACAGCAGGCGCGCTACGCCAACCCACTGACCTTGCTGCCCGGCAACGTGCCCATCCAACAGTGCCTGACCCGGGTGCTGCAACAAGGCCGCGAAGCCGCCATCTGCTACGTCGACATCGACAGCTTCAAGCCCTTCAATGACATCTACGGCTACGGCCGTGGCGACGAGGTGCTGCTGTGTCTGGCCCAGTGCCTGAACGAGCGCGTCGACCCGGCCCGCGACTTTGTGGGCCACATTGGCGGTGACGATTTCATGCTGGTGCTGGGCTCGCCCGACTGGCGCAAGCGCTTGAATGAACTGCTGGAGGATTTCCAGGCGCAATGTAGGCGCTTCTACCGCGCCGAGCATCTGGAGCAAGGGTGTTTCGTGGCCCGCAACCGCCAGGGCCAGCGTCAGGAATTCGCGCTACTGTCGTTGTCCATCGGTGTGGTGCACCTGCACCCGCAGGCCTGCGCCACGCTGGATGCCAGCCTGTTGGCCGAACTGGCCTCCCAGGCCAAGCACCAGGCCAAGGTAGTGCCCGGCTACAGCATCCATGTGCTCGATACCCTTACTCTGGCCCCGCTGCATAACGCGCTGCCCGCTCAGGGTCTGGCGCCAGCCCCGGGCCGCCCTGACGGTACAACTGCGCAAGCTTGAATGCAGCCAGCGGGTGGCCACCGGCCAAGGCCATTTCCCACCAGTGCACCGCCGCCACCGCATCCGGGGCGCTGCGCAGGGTGCCGGCCAGGCTGGTGACGCCCATCTGGTAGGCCGCCTTGGCATCACCGCGCTCGGCGGCCAGGCGCACCAGGCGCAAGCCCTCATCACGAGCCGCCAGGCCTTTGCCACGGAACAACAGGATATGGCCATAGAAACCCATGGCATTGAGGTCGCCCAGGTTGGCCATGCGTGAAAACTGCCCCTCCAGCCATTCCCAACCGCGCGGCTGGCGCACGAACCAGGGCCAGTGGAACAGTTGTCGCGCCACCCAGTAGCTGATCCGGGCTCGGAGCAGCCACACCCCGCGTTTCACGATGTGCATTCTTCCGGGTAGCTGTATTCGAACACGCGTACCACTTCCGAGGCGTGCCAGGACGCCGCGGCCACACCATCGGACGGCCCGCTGAAACGTCCCAGGCGCTCGACGCATTCGAAAAAGCCGGTGCGCGGCAGGCGGCTGGCGCCCTGGCTGATCACCAGCGAGCTGCGCAGCGGCTGTTCGGCACGGGCATCGATCACGGCCAGGTATTCCAGGGCCGCAGTCAGCGTCTGCATGGCCGGGGTGGGCAATTGCAAGCGCTCAAGCAAGGCGCGGTAGGTCAACAGGTGTCGTTGGCGGCGAGCATGGTCCAGCTCGCTCAGCAGGCCGTCCCACTGCTGACGGCTGATGCGCACGCTCACGAGGGGTCTCCCCAGCCGGGAACCCCCAGCTCCCACGCCAGGCTTCGTCGGATGGCGGCATCGGGCTCACGCTCACCGGACTCGATCATGGCCAGGTAAGAAGGGCTGATACCCACGGTGCGCGCCAGCTTGTCCAGGGCCAGGCCCTTGGCTTCGCGCAATGGGCCCAGCCGGGTCAGGGCCGGCAATGCTTCGCTCGCAGGCTGCGGCGCAGCGCCAGAGACGGCCGGCGGCGGTTCGGCCGGTTGCCCGGCTGCGGCCAACAATGCCTGATATTGATCCCACGGCAGCACGGCATATTCCGGCTTGCCATCGCGACTGATGACCTGAACACCCATTACAACCCCCTGTAGGATCACCATATGTAATCTGTAGGCATAATCCTTATGCCAAATATAGTAACAGTCGGCGGGAGAGAACGGGATTTTCTATTTCAACTTGCTTACAAACTACGGTTTTCGCCGCTGTTGTGTTCAAGTTGCAGGGCCTGTGGCGTGGCGGGCAAACGCTCTACCACGCGCAGTTTCTCGGGGCGCAGGCTGTCACGCCAAGCCTTGAAGGCGTCGAGTTCCTTTTCCAGGCTGTTGATCACCCAAGCCAGCACCGCAATGTCATCGAGAAAGCCGATGCCCGGAATCCAGTCGGGGATGGCGTCGATGGGGCTGACGAAATACAGCAGCCCAGCCACGATCATCACCAGCGCCCTGGGGTTGACCTGCCGGTATTCACCACGCCAGTAAGCCAGGCACAGGTCCTGCAGCAATTTGGCGTTGCTCTTCAGTTGGCTGAAACGGCTGGCCTGCCCCCGGCTTTTGCGCACCACGGCAAAAATCAGCGCAGGCAGGCGGCCACGGCTGAGCAGGCGCTCGGCCAGCGGCAGGAAACGGGCGAAATTCCAGGGTGCTTTCATTGCCCCTCCGGGGAAGCAGCGCCGTCGGGTTATCCACAATTATTGTGGATAACCTTGTGAACAGCGGTCGTTTGGCTGGCTGAAAGCCACGTTTTTCAAGGGGCGAGCTTAGATCGGGCGTTTTTTACACACTTTTACAGGTTCAGATGAATCGTTTGCGCGGCTGGTTGCTTATAGGACTGCGACAGGCCTGGGCAGTTCATTGTCCCGTGCAGGAGCGGGGATCACCGCCTGCGCTCAAAAAAAAACGCCCCGCTAGGCGGGGCGTTTTTGATGCACAGGGCTGTGAATTACTTCGAAGCAGCCTTGTCAGCATCAGCAGCGTCGGCCTTGTCGGCGTCAGCAGCGGCTGGCTCTTGACCAGCCTTGGCCGGGTCCTTGATGGCCAGCAGTTCCAGGTCGAATACCAGCACCGAGTTGGCTGGGATTTTCGGGCTTGGGCTCTGGGCACCGTAGGCCAGGTCGGCCGGGATGAACAGCTTGATCTTCTCGCCAACGTGCATCAGTTGCAGGCCTTCGACCCAACCTGGGATCACGCCGCTTACTGGCAGGTCAATCGGGCTACCGCGCTCGATGGAGCTGTCGAAGACGGTGCCGTCAGTCAGTTTGCCTTCGTAGTGAACAGTTACCACATCAGTCGGCTTAGGCTGTGCGCCATCGGCTTTCTTGATGATCTGGTACTGCAGGCCGGAAGCGGTAGTGACCACGCCTTCCTTCTTGCCGTTCTCTTCCAGGAATTTCTTGCCCGACGCTTCGGCTTCGGCGTTCATTTTGGTCATGCGCTCTTCAGCGCGCTTTTGCAGCGCAGCGAAAGCTTCAACCAGTTCGTCGTCCTTGAGCTTCTGAGGCTTTTTGCCGACCGCATCTTCGATGCCTTGGGCGACGGCCTTGGAGTCCAGGTCGTCCATGCCTTCCTGAGCCAGGCTCTTGCCCATGTTCAGGCCGATGCCGTAGGAAGCTTTCTGCGCCGGGGTTTTCAGTTCCACGCTGGAATGATTGTCGCAACCTGCGAGTACCAGAGTGACCAAGGCAACCGCCGCCGCCAACCGATGCTGTTTCATGCTATTTCCTTGTTCATGCGCCAAATGGGCAATCGAGTAAAGCCGCGAGCTTATCAGGCGGCCACGACCAATGGCTACCGGCATGAGAGCTGGAAAATACAGATAAGTTCAGGTGTCCAAAGGGTTTCATCTGAATGATGGCAAACCTTACCAAAATCTTACAATGGTTCGGTGTGGCGATAACTCGCTGCCACCTCGCGCAACACGTCGCACAACCACTGCGCCGGCAACGACAGCGCCAGCGAAGCGTTGCTGCAGATGCCCACCGAGCCGCCCGGCTCGCGCACGCCCAGGTCGAGCTCGAACAGCGCCTGCTCGCGGATATCCAGCAACACGGCGTCACGCGGCGCTACCCAGATGGCGTTGCTGCTCAGCACGTAACGACGGCTCAAGGTGGGCGACAAGGTTTCCAGGCGCTGGGACGGCATCTCGATGGCACACTGCACGAACAGGCTGTCGGCATGCTTGCGAATGGTGGTGCCCGCCAGCGGCAGCACCAGCGGGTAACGATTGACCCGAGCACGGTCGGTGGGCACTTGGCCCAGCAGCGGGTGGCCGGGGCGCACCACCAGGGTCATGGCCTCGCTGTACAAGTGCTCGAATATCAGGCCCTGAATTTGCGGGCTGTCGGTCATGCGCCCGATCACCAGGTCCAGTTCGCCCACGTGCAATTGCGACAACAGGTGCGCCCCCGGCCCGGTGGCCACGCTGACAATCAGCGCCGCATGGCGCTCGTTGAGGCGGCACAGCACCTCGGGCATCAGCAGGCTTTCCACCGTGGACAGCACGCCCACCTTGACCTGCGGCGCCTCGTGCTCCTCGGTGCGCAGGGTGCTTACGCCGTCACGCAGGGCCTGCACGCAAGGTGCCGCGTAACGCATGAAACGCACCCCGGCCGGGGTCAGCTCGACGCCGCTCTTGTCGCGCTCGAACAGACGCGTCTGCAGCAATTCCTCCAGCTCCTTGAGGGTCTTGGAAATGGCCGGCTGGCTGATCGCAACGGCATCGGCGGCCTTGGCGAAACTGCCCTGGCGGGCGATTTCGAGAAAGCACAGCAGGTGGCGGAATTTGATGCGGGTGTCGAGGTTCATGCGCGAATATTACACCGCTTTGTGGGAACGGGCTCTGCCCGCGAAACCGGCGCCGCAGAGCATTCTGGATAACCGTGGTGTTCTTTTCGCGGGCAGAGCCCGCTCCCACAAGAAATAGCCAGCCACATAAAAACGTCGTCCGATCGCACCGTGCCTGTGTAAATACCGAGGGCCTGCCTCGTTTCAGTACACATCGCGCAAGTAGCCCTTGTCCTTGCTCATCTTCGCCACATAGGCCTCGGCATCCACGCCACCGTGCTCGGTGATAACCGCCTTGAGCGCCGCGTCGACGTCCTTGGCCATGCGGCTGGCATGCTCCAGCCATGGCCACAGCAAGGCGCCCTGCTCCACCAGCCGCTGCTGCACTTAGATCTTCTGCACCTGATCGCAAGAGAACGCCGTGTCCAGGCGCTGTATATTGGGCCTCCAACGATATCTGCCCGGACACATAAAAGGCCACCGCATCAGGCCCGTGGGCCTGGATCAGCGCCTTTAGGCGATCGGCCGTATCGCTGATGGCCTGATCCATGGGCACACGCGCCGGATCGCGCTGGCGTTCACGGCGCAGGTAGGCATGCTCCATCCGCCCGCTGTCAGCCAGCCGCTGGTGGCAACTGCTGCCCTTAGTGCACAGGCGGCCGAAATGGGTGGGGTGGGCCTTGTCGCCGGTCACCTTGGTAACGCGGTTGTCGGTGACACTCATGATGATGCCGCAGCCAACACCGCAATAGGGGCACACACTGCGAACCGTGGTACTGCTCATGGGCCTGCCTCGACCTGGAAAAACAAAAAAGCGCCGGCTGCCACCGAGCTTTTGCGAGCGGGGGTGGGGCAACACGGCGCCTTTGTCGTGATGGGGCAATCGACGTTGATTGCGGATGTTTGAGTGAGCGCAAAGAGCGCGCCAGCTTGGCGCGGAACCTGTTTGCAGGGGCGGGATGTGCATGGCGGCCTTCAGGGATGCACTGCCTTGCAGCGCACGCATCAACATGTAGCCACAGCCTGACGGCTGCGGCTTAGCAGTGGATTACTCGATCAGTAAAAATCCGCCTATGAGCCACATGAACGAAATCGCCGAGAGAAAAACTTCACCTTCGCCAGACGCATCACCCGACTTGGGAAATTGGCGATGTCGTCAGCGCTTAGCTCTCCCGATCGGATGACCAAGCCGGAAAGCGTCACCATCCCGGATATTTTCGAGACCAACATCATTCGACCCAGCAACCCGCCGGAATCAACGGTCCCTGCCCGCATGGCGATGTGGGAGCTGCGGCTCAATGCTTCGATCATGGATGTTAGGCGATACCGGCTCAGGTATAGGCCGAACAGTATATTGGCCAAAGCCGATGGCAGTATGGGGCCGTAGGCGATGAAGATCAGTAAGGGAGCATTGGAAATATCCACTCATAGCATCGCCTTACAGTTTTCTACCCATATCCAATACAAAGTAGGCGGAGGCAAACCAGACGATAATCAAATAAGTCATCAGGCTTTTGATGAAGAACAACCGTCTGAGATGACGTGGGAACTGCTTGATATCCAGAGGATCAAGAACACCGGCACGAATCCCTGGCCCGGACCAACCAAGCGCCCCCCAGATTTTTGTGATCAAGACCATCCGACCGAACCAGCCTTGCCCCAGAAGCACCGGAGCGCCTACGCTGAACTGGCGAGAGTTGCTTAGCGCCTCGAGCATCTGGTCCAAGTAGCGACGGCTTAAGTAAAAGCTGTATGCCGTACTGACAAAGCACATGAGTATTGGACCGCCCGAAAAAACGAGCGTCAGCCAGAACCTGACCGAGTCATAGCCCATTCTGCCCTCCTTCGAAAATCAGATCACCAACGTATTCTCCCCCCCATAATTCATGACAGTCCAAGCCCGCGCGTACGCGGATTGGGCGTCAGACGAAAATGGCTTTATCAAGCCAGCTTAGCCACCAAGGTAGCGGCAATTGCCCACACGATGATCACGCACGTCAGCACATCCTTGATTCGAAAAAACCTTCTGAGGCCGGGAGGGAAATTTTGAATATCCGCAGGGTCAAGCACACCAGCACGAATGCCTGGCCTTGGCCATGAAATGGCGCCCCATACGGTTGCCAACAGCATCATTCGGCTGGACCAGCCTTGCTTGAGCAGCGCCGGGGCAAGGAGCGAAAACTGACTCGACCGTCCCAAGGCATGCACCATCTCGTCCAAGTGGCGACGGCTTAGGTAGAAACTGAACCCAAGGCTGACGAAACACAGCAGAACCGGCCCGGCATAAAGCACCAGGGCCCACCAGGAGGAAGAAAAGTCATTCATTAGCGCAGGGCTTTCTCATAGACAACATCTCCCAGGTTTCGACCGATGATTGCGCCGATTGTAGCTCCGGCCCACGCCCCCATTCGGGCAATGGCAACGCCAGCGCGCCCGTCCTTGGAAGTGTTGTAGTGGCTCACTGACGATTCCTTTTGGCAGGCCCCAGCCTAGCAATCCGGAAAATCAGGGCAATAAACGCTTTGTCAGGAAATGTTGCGATCCACGCAGCTCGCTATCAAAAAACACTGTGTAAAAAAAGCTACAGAATGTAAGTGAATAGCCACTTGCCACTGTATATATAATCAGGCATAAAAGGGGCAACGTTTCCCTGATATGGATGTCTGCCGTGCGATTGATCTACCGCAGCCTGATAGTGCTGCTCTTTGGCATTTTCGTCGCAGTGGCCGTGGTGCTGTACTACACCGCGCGCCCCAACCTGCCCCGCTACGAACCGGTGCAATCCTTGCGCTACCTGGACCAGTGGAGCGCGGCCGACCGCCAGCTCTACTACTTCACACCACAGGGTACCCAGGTGAAGGGCCTGCATTACGACTGGTTCACTGCCCTTGAGCTGCCGTTCTCCCAGGACCGCTTTGCCGCGCCCGAGTACATGGCGCGCTTCGGCTTCCTGACCGAGCCCCATCAACAGCCCAGCGCCGCCAACCCCGGCAACCTGCCGGTGGGTTTCGCCCGCCACCGCAACGACGGTGACAATGCCGAGTACCTGGACATCACCTGCGCCGCCTGCCACACCGGCGAGTTGCGGGTGAACGGCCAGGCGGTGCGCATCGACGGCGGTACCGCCCAGCACGTGCTGCCCTCCAGCGTGCCCACCCTCAAGGGCGGCAGCTTCGGTCAGGCGCTGGTGTCGAGCCTTGCGGCCACCTATTACATTCCGTGGAAGTGGAGCCGCTTTGCCCACCGCGTGCTGGGCGAACGCTACGACAGCGACAAGGACACCTTGCGCAAGCAGTTCAAGGCCTCGCTGGACACCTTCGCCCACACCGCCTGGAACGACTGGCACCGCGGCCTCTACCCCACCGAGGAAGGCCCGGGCCGCACCGACGCGTTCGGGCGCATCGCCAACGCCACCTTCGGCGACGCCATCTCGCCCGCCAACTACCGCGTGGCCAATGCCCCGGTGGATTACCCGCAGCTGTGGGATATCTGGACCTTTGACTGGGTGCAGTGGACCGGCTCGGCGCAGCAGCCCATGGCGCGCAACGTGGGTGAGTCGCTGGGCGTGGGCGCTACCTTGAAGCTGCTGGACGAACACGGCCAACCGGTGATGGGCGACGATCGCTACGCCTCCAGCGTGCGCATCAAGGACCTCTACAGCATCGAAGAAACCCTGCAGCACCTCAAGCCGCCCGCCTGGCCCGAGGACATCCTGGGCAAGGTCGACCTGCCGAAAGCCGCTGCCGGCCGCGCGCTGTTCACCGACAACTGCGCGGGTTGCCACGTACCGCCCATGCATAAGGAGGGTGAACGCCCCGTGCGCCGGATGGTGCTGGTGCCCACGCAAACCATCGGCACCGACCCCACCGCCGCCAACAATATCGCCACCTACCGCTACGACGTCAGCAGCCTGAAGTGGACGCCCGAAGACCTGAAGGGCCTGAACGTGACCATTGAGCCCAACCCGGGCCCACTGGACCTGACCAAGGTGTCCGTGGCCCAGGGTCTGGCCTACGTCACCGCGTTCGTCGAGCGGCACGCCTACAAGGCCGCCGGCATCAGTGAAGCCGAGCAGGCCCGCTACAACGGTTTCGGCCTGCCGATCGGCGTGCTGGAGGTGCTGGCTTATAAAGCCCGCCCACTGGACGGCGTGTGGGCTACCCCACCGTTCCTGCACAACGGCTCGGTGCCCAGCGTTTACCAGTTGCTGTCGCCCCAGGACGAGCGCCAGCGCACCTTCTACCGCGGCACTTTCGAGTACGACCCGGTCAACCTGGGCTACCGCACCGAGCGCTTCGACGCCGCCTTCCTGTACGACACCGCCATCACCGGCAACCACAACAGTGGCCATGAATTCCGCGACGGCCCCCGTGGCCGGGGCGTGATCGGTCGCTACCTGCAACCGGACGAACGCCGAGCCCTGATCGAGTACCTGAAAGTACTGGGCGGCCCGCTCGAGGAGAAATTGCCATGATGTTCAGTGATTCAGCGCGCCTGCCGGGCTTCTTCGGCCGCCTGTGGCTGCGCCTGGGCCGCGGCCTGTTCAAACTGGTGCTGATCGTGCTGGTGCTGGGCGGCCTGGGCCTGGGGATCGGCTACGCCTACTACGCCTGGAAATTCAGCGGCCCAGTGCCGGCCGAAGAGCAGGTCCCGCCCGGCGAGGCAGCCATGACCCAGGACATCATCCAGACCGCCATCCGCATCGTCGACCAACACCGCGAGCCCACCCGCTACCTGCGCGACGCCCACGCCAAGGCCCATGGCTGCGTGACCGCCGAGGTCAGCGTGCCGCAGAACCTCACCGTTGATTTGCGCCAGGGCGTGTTCGCCGAACCAGGGAAGGTCTGGCAAGCGTGGATTCGCCTGTCCAATGGCAACGCCTACCCACAGTTCGACCAGCTGCAGGATGCGCGCGGCATGGCCATCAAGCTGCTGGACGTACCGGGCAAGCAACTGATGGCCGACCAGGTGGACCACCACGACCAGGACTTTGTAATGTTCAACCACGCCAACTTCTTCGTCAGCGACGTGGCCGAGTACCGCCAGAACATCAGCGCCCAGGCCGATGGCAAGCAGGCCATGGCTTTCTTCCCCGGCTGGGACCCGCGCAGCTGGCAACTGCGCCACCTGCTGATCGCCAAGGCCACCCTGGCCAAGGCGCCGCTCAGCCCTACCCTGGCGACTTACTACTCGGTATCGCCCTACAAGTTCGGCAGCGCCAACGCCAAATTCCGCGTGGTGCCCGACCCTGCCAGTTGCCCGCCCTACACGGTGGCCAAACAGAACCAGGACTTGCCCAACTTCCTGCGCACCGCCCTGCACCAGCAACTCACCACCGACCAGCAACCAGCGTGCTTCATGCTGCAGGTACAGCGCCAGGACCCGCGCAAGTACATGCCCATCGAAGACACCAGTGTGCAATGGAAGGAAAGCGACGCGCCCTTCCAGACCGTGGCCATGATCCGCGTGCCCCCCCAGGACTTCGACACCCCGGCGCAAAACCTGATGTGCGACAACCTGTCGTTCAACCCCTGGCATGGCATCGAGGCCCACCGGCCAATTGGCGGCATCAACCGCTTGCGCAAGGCGGTGTATGAGGCGGTGAGCGAGTATCGGCATGCCCGCAATGCGGCGGTAACTCAATAACAGGGGGCTGGCGGCGTCCAGCATCCTATGTTCGGCACGGTATAACGACTTAAGACACCGTGCGCAAATACTGGCTGATAAAGCAGGCACCCGCCGATGGAGACTATCGACCGCACCGGCAACGCTGAAGTCAGACATTTCTGAAACTGTTTCCGCACGTGTAGAACGCACCTCGGTGCAGCCGCTGCCGCAGGCGGTGCTGGCCCTTTGCCTCGCTGAAGATCGCCTGCGCACGCTAGGCCTGCGACAGCGGGTACCACGGCGGCGGGTCTTGAATTTTCGAGGTTCTTACACCCCCGAACAAAATGTCTAAAAATATTTCGGACTTTTTTCAACACCCCAGAGTCGGATTTATTAAGCCGTCAGGTTTTCACTGACGCTAAAAGCCTGCACCCCAAAAGTCGAAGAAAGGAAAACGTCATGGGCACCATACTTATCGTCATCCTTATCCTGCTGCTGATCGGTGGTCTTCCCGTGTTCCCTCACTCCAGAAGCTGGGGTTATGGGCCGTCCGGTATTATCGGTGTCGTGCTGGTGGTTCTGTTGATATTGGTATTGCTCGGCAGGATATAACCGCAGCAATCGCAATAAAGAAAGGCAGCCCGCAGGCTGCCTTTTTCATGTCTGTGCTACCGATTAGTGCGCCACTGCCCCGCTGGCACCCAGGCCAGTCTGGGAGCGCACGAACTGTGGCAGGAACAACGCCCGTTCGTTTTCCGCAGCCTTGGACTTGTCGGTAATGGAGAAGAACCAGATGCCGACGAAGGCAATGATCATCGAGAACAGCGCCGGGTACTCATAAGGGAAGATGGCCTTTTCATGCCCCAGGATCTGCACCCAGATGGTTGGGCCCAGAATCATCAGCCCGACGGCGCTGATCAGGCCCAGCCAGCCACCCACCATGGCGCCACGAGTGGTCAGCTTTTTCCAGTACATGGAAAGGAACAGCACCGGGAAGTTGCAGCTGGCCGCGATGGAGAAAGCCAGGCCCACCATGAACGCGATGTTCTGGTTCTCGAACAGGATGCCCAGGCCGATGGCCAGGATGCCGAGCGCGATGGTGGTGATTTTCGAGACGCGGATTTCTTCCTTCTCGTTGGCCTTGCCCTTCTTGATCACACTGGCGAACAGGTCATGGGACACCGCCGAGGCACCGGCCAGGGTCAGCCCGGCCACCACGGCCAGGATAGTGGCAAAGGCCACGGCGGAAATGAAGCCCAGGAATATACTGCCACCCACCGCGTCAGCCAGGTGCACCGCAGCCATGTTGTTACCGCCCAGCAAAGCGCCCGCCGCGTCCTTGAACGCCGGGTTGGTGCTGACCAGCAGGATGGCGCCAAAGCCGATGATGAAGGTCAGGATGTAGAAGTAACCGATGAAGCCGGTGGCATACAGCACGCTCTTGCGCGCTTCCTTGGCGTCGGAAACGGTGAAGAAGCGCATCAGGATATGGGGCAGGCCCGCAGTACCGAACATCAGCGCCAGGCCCAGGGAGAACGCTGAGATCGGGTCTTTCACCAGGCCGCCGGGGCTCATGATGGCCTCGCCTTTGGGGTGAACCTTGATGGCTTCGGAAAACAGCGTGTTGAAGTCGAAGTTGACGTGTTTCATCACCATCAGCGCCATGAAGGTGGCGCCCGACAGCAACAGCACTGCCTTGATGATCTGCACCCAGGTGGTGGCCAGCATGCCGCCGAACAGCACGTACAGGCACATCAGGATACCCACCAGCACCACGGCCACGTGGTAGTCCAGGCCGAACAGCAACTGGATCAGCTTGCCGGCACCGACCATTTGCGCAATCAGGTAGAACGCCACCACCACCAGCGAACCGCAGGCCGACAGGGTGCGGATCTCGGTTTGCTTGAGGCGGTACGAGGCCACGTCGGCAAAGGTGTACTTGCCCAGGTTGCGCAGGCGCTCGGCAATCAGGAACAGGATGATGGGCCAGCCCACCAGGAAGCCGATGGAGTAGATCAGGCCGTCGTAACCGGAAGTGAACACCAGTGCGGAAATACCCAGGAAGGACGCCGCCGACATGTAGTCACCGGCAATCGCCAGGCCGTTCTGGAAACCCGTGATACGCCCGCCCGCCGCATAGTAATCGGCGGCCGACTTGTTGCGTTTGGAGGCCCAGTAGGTGATGCACAGGGTGGCCCCCACAAACACCACGAACATGACAATGGCAGAGACATTGAGCGGTTGCTTCTGCACCGCACCGGTAATGGCATCGGCCGCAAACAGCGCGGGGGCGAACGCCAGCAGGCCAAGGCTGGCCAATAATCGCTTGATCATTGTTGCGCCTCCTTGAGGATCTCTTTGTTCATGTCGTCGAACTCACCATTGGCGCGGCGCACATAGATAGCCGTCAGGATAAACGCGCTCAATATCAAGCCAACACCAATGGGTATACCCCAGGTGATGGATGACTCAGGGGTCAACTTGGCACCCAATATATGGGGGCCGTAGGCAATCAACAGAATGAAAGCCGAATAAAGCCCAAGCATGATCGCCGAGAGTATCCAGGCGAATCGTTCCCTTTTTTGTACCAGCTCCTTGAAGCGCGGGCTGTTTTGAATCGAGAGGTAAATGCTGTCGTTCATTGTTTTTATCCTCGCAGCACAGATGGGTTGCAACGATTCCACTGTAGGCTGCTGTGAAACAGTCTCCAGACGACCTTAGTATTAGATCGACATTACCGATTCGCCAGTCGACATAGTTGCATAGCTAACTGATGACAAAGATAAAACAAAGAAAAACCGCCAGGGTATTAGCCCGGCGGTTCTGGAAGTTGCGTAATAGAGCGGTCGGTGATTATTTACCCACCCACTCGGCCACGCGATCAGGGTGCTTGGCTACCCAGTCCTTGGCAGCGGCTTCAGGCTTGGCGCCTTCCTGCACGGCGAGCATCACTTCGCCGATTTCGTCCTTGGAGTTCCAGTGGAATTTCTTCAGGAACGCAGCCACGTCCGGTGCCTTGGCGTCCAACTCCTTGCTGCCGATGCTGTTGACGGTTTCGGCAGCGCCGTACACACCTTTCGGGTCATCGAGGAAACGCAGTTTCCATTTGGCGAACATCCAGTGCGGCACCCACCCGGTCACGGCGATGGACTCATGCTTGTCGTAGGCGCGGCCCAGTTCTGCAGTCATGGCCGCACCGGAGCTTGCTTGCAGTTTGTAACCGGTCAGGTCGTAGTCCTTGATGGCTTCGTCGGTCTTGAGCATCACGCCTGAACCGGCGTCGATACCCACAATCTTGCTCTTGAAGGTGGTGTCGGTCTTGAGGTCGGCAATGGATTTGGCCGCCACGTACTCCGGCACGATCAGGCCGATCTTGGCGTCCTTGAAGTTGGGGCCGTAGTCGACCACCTTGTCCTTGTTCTTGGCCCAGTATTCACCGTGGGTCACTGGCAGCCAGGCCGAGAGCATGGCGTCGAGTTTGCCGGTGGCCACGCCCTGCCACATGATGCCGGTGGCCACGGGCATCAGTTTCACGTCGTAACCCAGCTTCTGCTTGATCACTTCCGACGCCACGTAGGTGGTGGCAACGCTGTCGGACCAGCCATCGACATAGCCGATGCTCAACGTGGGCTTGCTATCGGCGCTGGCCAGGGTGGAACTTGTAGCAAGTACCAGAGCGGCGGTCGCTCCCAGGATTTTTCGCATGTTCATCCAGACTTCCCCAAAAGGCTGCGCTCGACGAGTGTCGAGCATCGATCGTGTGTGGTTCGGGTGCACGGCGCTGGCAAATCGCCTTGACTGCCCCCCGATGATCAACCTCGCGCCCCGACCATCCTGCTCTGGCTGCGACCTTGAGGCAGCGAGAAACGACATCACCCTGCCAGTAGTAAAGACGACCGCTGGTCGCCTGCCCGAACTTTGCATGGCAAACGCGTAAGGTGCTGGCAAAGCAGGTAACATGCGCGGCTTTGTTGCCTGACGAAAATAGACAATGCCCGCCACGTCCCGCTCTACGTTGTTGCCTTACCTGTTCGCCTGTGTGCTCGGTGTGCTGGCCCTTGCCGGTTTCTGGTATGGGCTGGGCAAGCCGGTGATCCTGCCCGACGCCGCCAGCGCTACGCACAAACTGCAATGCGCGTCGTACACGCCGTTCGACAAGGACCAATCGCCGTTCGACCAGCCATTCAAGCTGCGCCCCGAGCGCATGGACGCCGACCTGGCCCTGCTGGCCACGCGCTTTGAATGCATTCGCACCTATTCAATGACTGGCCTGGAAGGCATTCCGGCACTGGCGCGCAAGCACGGCCTTAAGCTGATGATCGGTGCCTGGGTGAACAGCAACCCGGTGGACACCGCCAAGGAAGTGAAGGCACTGATTGCCGCCGCCAACGCCAACCCGGATGTGGTGGAGGCGGTGATCGTGGGCAACGAGACGTTGCTGCGCAAGGAAGTCACCGGCAAGTACCTGGCTCAATTGATTCGGGAGGTGAAAAGCCAGGTCAAGCAACCGGTGACCTACGCCGACGTCTGGGACTTCTGGTTGCAGTACCCGGAAGTGGCACCTGAAGTGGACTTCCTCACCATTCACCTGCTGCCCTATTGGGAAGACAACCCCACCGGCATCGATGACGCCCTGGCTCACGTAGCCCAGGTGCACGACATCTTTGCCAAGCGCTTTGCACCCAAGGACATCTTGATTGGCGAGACCGGCTGGCCCAGCGAAGGCCGCCAACGCGAGACCGCCCTGCCCAGCCGGGTCAACGAGGCACGCTTCATTCGCGGCGTGGTGGCCATGGCCGAACAACGCGGCTGGCACTACAACCTGATCGAGGCCTTCGACCAGCCGTGGAAGCGCGCCAGCGAAGGCGCCGTGGGCGGTTACTGGGGCCTGTTCGACGCCGACCGCCAGGACAAGGGTGTGCTGCAGGGGCCGGTGACTAACGTGCCGTTCTGGCCGCAGTGGCTGGGCGCCGGCGTGGTGCTGTGGTGGGTGACCCTGGTCTTCGCCGGCCGCGTGGACAACCGTCGCAGCGCCCTGCTGCTGCCGCTGCTGGCGGCGGTGGGTGCGGGCAGCCTGGGTGCCTGGGGCGAACTGGTGCGCATCAATGCGCGGTTTGCCGAAGAGTGGGTGTGGGCCGCGCTGCTGGCCGGGTTGAACCTGGTGGTGTTGGCCTATGGCGCCCTGGCGCTGGCCCAGCGCAGCGGTTGGCGGGAATCGCTGTTCGGCTGGCTGGACCGCCGTGGTGGCTGGTGGCTGATGGCGGCCGGCTTCGGCGCGGCGGTGATGATGCTGGCGCTGGTGTTCGATGCCCGCTATCGCAGCTTTCCGAGTGCAGCACTGGTGTTGCCGGCTCTGGTTTACCTGCTGCGGCCGGTGAACGTGCGTCGTCCTGAAGTGCTGCTGTTGACGGCCATCGTTGGCGTGGGCATTCCCGTGCAACTCGCTATCGAAGGCGTGCATAACCAGCAGGCGTGGGCCTGGGCCCTGGTCAGCGGGTTGATGGTGTGGGCGCTGGTGCATAGCCTTCGGGTTTCGCGTTGAGGCCTTCGCGGGCACGGCCCGCTCCTACATCTGTAGGAGCGGGCCGTGCCCGCGAACGGCGCCACTCTTCAGCGGCGAACCAACCGCAACCCCGCAATCACCACCGCAAACACCGCCAGGCTGGCGCTGTACAGCACCAGCCCCGGAATGCCGATGACCAGCGCCAGCGCGGCAATCCACCAGCCCAGGCAACGGGGCACGAAGAAGCCCAGCACCGAGGCCACCAGGGCCGCCATGGAAATAGCGCGAAAGTGAATCAGGTACCCCAGGCCCGAGCGCAGTTGGCACTCCCAACGGCTGGCCTCGTCGCTGCACAGTCCCACCCAGCGGGCATCTTCCATCAACCCGTAACGTACGCCGTAGCTGGCAGCCAGGCTCAGGGCTACCAAGGCGAAAAGCACAATCAATGACGAACGACGGGACATGAACCACTCCGGAAGGGAAAATCGGCGCCAAGAATAACGGTCGCCACCCTTTATGCAAGGCGAAAACCGTTGCACCGACTATTGTGTCTGTTTGACGTATCACGCCCGTACAATATTTTGCGTGCCAAAAGCGGCCATACTTGGCAACTTGCCACCAACGCGGTGGTCAGAGCCTGCGTACTTCACTTAGCTTTCGCCTTCTTAGGGACATCGTCATGCTTCGAATACTGCACTTCGCTGCCTTGCTGGGCGGCCTCATCCTGAGTGCGTCCGCGCTGGCCAAGGATGTTGATGCCGCCACCTATGGCTACCCGTTGACCAACCCGTTCGAAGCCACGATTGCCTCGACCCCCCCAGACCTGCGGCCCAAGCTGCCGGCCGACGAGGACATCAAGCAGGCAGACCATACCCTGAACCTTCGCCCGGACCGCGACTTCACCCTGCCCGACAACTTTTGGGCGGTGAAAAAATTGCGCTATCGCCTGGCGTACCAGGACCATCCGGCGCCGCTGATCTTCATCATCGCCGGCACCGGCGCGCCCTACACCAGCAGCCTCACCGAGTACCTGAAGAAGCTGTACTACCAGGCCGGCTACCACGTGGTGCAATTGTCATCGCCCACCAGCTACGACTTCATGAGCGCCGCCTCGCGCTTCGCCACCCCCGGGGTGACCAAGGAAGACGCCGAAGACCTGTACCGTGTGATGCAGGCCGTGCGCGCGCAGAACCCCAAGTTGCCGGTCACTGACTTCTACCTGACCGGCTACAGCCTGGGCGCGCTGGACGCCGCGTTCGTCAGCCAACTGGACGAAACCCGACGCAGCTTCAACTTCAAGAAAGTGCTGCTGCTCAACCCGCCGGTGAACCTGTACACCTCCATCAGCAACCTGGACAAGCTGGTACAGGCCCAGGTGAAGGGCATCAACAACAACACCACGTTCTACGAAGTGGTGCTGCAAAAGCTCACTCGCTACTTCCAGCAGAAGGGCTACATCGACCTTAATGACGCGTTGCTGTACGACATCCAGCAATCCCGGCAACACCTGTCCAACGAACAGATGGCCATGCTGATCGGCACCTCGTTCCGCTTCTCGGCGGCCGACATTGCCTTTACCTCGGACCTGATCAACCGCCGTGGGCTGATCACCCCGCCCAAGTTCCCGATTACCGAGGGCACCAGCCTCACGCCGTTCCTCAAGCGTGCCTTGCAATGCGACTTCGACTGCTACCTGACCGACCAGGTCATCCCCATGTGGCGTGCCCGTACCGACGGCGGCAGCCTGCTGCAACTGGTGGACGAAGTGAGCCTGTATGCCCTCAAGGACTACCTGCACGACAGCCCGAAGATTGCCGTGATGCATAATGCCGACGACATCATCCTCGGCCCCGGCGACCTGGGTTTCCTGCGCAAGACCTTTGGCGACCGCCTGACCGTTTACCCTCACGGTGGCCATTGCGGCAACCTCAATTACCGCGTCAACGCCGACGCCATGCTGGAGTTCTTCCGTGGCTAAGACATTACTCCTGGCCGCCGCACTGCTGTGCGCCGGCGTGGCCCATGCCGACGACACCCCGACACACGCCGACGCGGACGGTTTCACCGAGCCGCTCAAGCAACTCAAGTTCAACCCCGGCCTTGACCAGCGCGAGTTCGAACGTTCAAGCCTCACCGCGCTGAACGTGTACGACCCGGTGGAGAACTGGAACCGCCGCGTCTACCACTTCAACTACCGCTTCGACGAGTGGGTATTCCTGCCAGTGGTCAATGGCTATCGCTACGTGACCCCAGGCTTCCTGCGCAGCGGCGTGAGCAACTTCTTCAGCAACCTGGGCGACGTGCCCAACCTGCTCAACAGTTTGCTGCAGCTCAAGGGCAAGCGTTCGCTGGAGATCACCGGGCGCCTGTTGCTGAACACCACTATCGGCGTGGCCGGCCTGTGGGACCCGGCCACCAAGATGGGCCTGCCGCACCAGACCGAGGACTTTGGCCAGACCCTGGGCTTCTACGGTGTGCCAGCCGGCCCGTACCTGGTGCTACCCGTGTTTGGCCCGTCCAACTTGCGTGACACCACGGGCCTGCTGTTCGACTACGGCGCCGAGTCGCAGATCAACTTCCTCAACGTGTCGCAGGAAAGCAGCCGTCACCCGGAAATCTGGGCCTTGCGTGCAGTGGACAAGCGCTACACCACCAGCTTCCGTTATGGCTCGCTGGACACGCCGTTTGAATACGAGAAGGTGCGCTACATCTACACCGAATCGCGCAAACTGCAGATCGCCGAGTAACCCTTGTGGGCGCTGGCTTGCCCGCGAGCTTTTCAGCCGCCAAAAGCTCGCTGGCAAGCCAGCTCCCACACCTAAAATAATCAATAATATTGATAGTTAATAGCCGAAATTGTCGCTATTCGTTCGATATATCATGAGTGAAAATAGAGCCATTCCCACCTCCCACACAGGAGTTGTGCCATGACTCAGTTTCGCAAAGTAATCGGTGTACAGGCTGGCCAAGCCACCAGCGACGGCGCAGGCGTGAGCCTGACCCGCGTGATCGGCGGCCCGGGCATTGAGCGGTTCGACCCCTTCCTGATGCTGGACGAATTCGGTTCGGACAACCCCGATGAATACATCGCCGGGTTCCCGCCACACCCGCACCGCGGCTTTGAAACCATTACTTACATGCTCGAAGGCCGCATGCGCCACGAAGATCACCTGGGCAACGTCGGCCTGCTGCAAGGCGGTGGCGTGCAGTGGATGACGGCGGCGCGCGGCATCATTCACAGCGAAATGCCCGAACAGGAAGAAGGCGTGATGCGCGGCTTCCAGCTGTGGCTCAACCTGCCCGGCAAGGACAAGCTCGGCACCGCCAGCTACCGCGACATCCAGCCCGACGATATTGCGCGCCTGACCACCCCGACCGGTATCGACGTGGTGGCCATCGCCGGTACTTTCGACGACGGTGACGTGCGCCAGGCCGGCGCGGTAGAACGCCCGCACACCGAACCGCACCTGTTTGACCTGCATTTGCCGCCAGGCAGCACCATCAGCCCGCGACTGCCCCAAGGGCACCGCGTGATGCTGTATGTGTACGAAGGCGCGGTGCAGTTGCCGGGGCTTGCCGACAGCGTCAAGGCCAGCCGCCTGATTCGCCTGTCGGACGTGGGTGAGTTGCAGATCAACAGCGTCGACGGCGCTCGCGTGCTGCTGATCGCCGGCAAGCCGCTGAACGAACCCATTGTGCAATACGGCCCGTTCGTGATGAACAGCCGCGAAGAAATCGAACAGGCCCTGCGCGACTTCCGCGATGACCGCCTGACCGCTTGACCGCTTGACGGCCCGACGCAGCCTGCGGCAGCTCCTACGGGGCTACCCCCAGAAACGCCAGCAACTGCGCCTGCTTGGCCAGCGCATCGCGACGCCCCAGTTCGATCAATTCCGTGCAATACCCCGCCTCGAACAACAAATAACTCAACAACCCCGCGCCACTGGTTTTCGTCGCCCCCGGCCCGCGCAGAAACAGGCGCAAGGCCGGTGGCAGTTCGTGGCGATGGCGGGCGGCAATCTCGTCCAGCGGCTGGCTGGGCGACACCACCATCACCTCCACCGGGCTCAGGCCCAGCGGCGCGCTGTGCACATCGGCAGGCAGCAACCTGCCCAATTGATTGAGGCGTTGCAGCAGCTCCAAGTCGTCTTCCAGGCTGTCAATGAAGGCGCTATTGAGCAGGTGCCCGCCAATCTGCGCCAGGCTCGGCTGTTGCTCGCCGCCCACCGCCCCCACGCTGGCCGACGGCCCCCGTGCATTGCCACTGACACCCACCACCAGTACTCGCTCGGCCCCCAGGTGCAGGGCCGGGCTGATGGGGGCGGACTGGCGCATGGCGCCATCGCCGTAGAAGTCCTGGCCGATGCACACCGGCGCAAACAGCAACGGGATGGCAGCGCTGGCCAGTAGATGTTCAACATCCAACCGCGTGGGTACGCCGACACGGCGGTGGCGCAGCCAGGGCTGGATACCGTCACTGCCCTGATAGAACGTCACGGCCTGGCCACCGGTATAGCCGAAGGCGGTCACGGCAACGGCCCGCAGGTGGCCGCCCGCCAGTGCGGCATCAATGCCGCGCAGGTCGAGGCGTTCGCGCAGAAGGTCACCCAGCGGAGCGTTGTCCACCAGGGCAACGGGCACGGCGTCGCCGATCCCGAGCAGGCTGTGACGAATGAAGCGCATGGCCTGGCGTACCACGCCGGGCCAGTCGCTGCGCAGCACCTGGTGGCTGGTAAACCCCCGCCAGAACGCCTCCAGGCGCTGCACGGTGGCAATGAACTGGTCGGCACCGCTGGCCAGGGTCACGGCGTTGATGGCGCCGGCCGAGGTGCCGACGATGACTGGAAACGGATTCGCTGTGCCGGCGGGCAGCACCTGCGCGATACCCGCCAGCACACCTACCTGGTAGGCGGCACGGGCGCCGCCGCCGGAGAGGATCAGTCCTGTGGTTGGCTGCATGACACTCCTCGGCCTGGCGGCTGCGGCTACAAAACAACTTCAGCGGCGGCGCTTTTCGTAAAGCTTAGGCGAGCCTGCAGGCCGCGACTTGAAGCGTCGGTGCGCCCACAGGTACTGCTCCGGGCACTCGCGAATGGACGCTTCCACCCACTGGTTGATGCGCAGGCAATCGGCCTCTTCGCTCTCCCCCGGGAAACCTTGCAGCGGCGGGTGCACCACCAGTCGGTAACCGCTGCCGTCCGCCAGGCGCTGCTGGGTGAACGGAATCACCCGTGCCTTGCCCAGGCGGGCGAACTTGGTGGTGGCGGTGACCGTGGCGGCCGGAATGCCGAACAGCGGCACGAAAATGCCCTGCTTGGCGCCGTAGTCCTGGTCGGGCGCATACCAGATGGCACGGCCCTTGCGCAGCAGCTTGAGCATGCCGCGCACGTCTTCGCGCTCCACCGCCAGGGAATCCAGGTTGTGCCGCTCGCGCCCTTGGCGCTGCACGAAGTCGAACAACGGGTTGCCGTGCTCGCGGTACATGCCGTCGATGGTGTGGCGCTGCCCCAGCAGCGCGGCGCCAATTTCCAGGGTGGTGAAGTGCAGGGCCATGAGGATGGCACCCTCGCCAGCCTGCTGCGCAGCCTGCAAATGCTCAAGGCCTTCGATGTGCGCAAGCCGCGCCAGGCGGGCCTTTGGCCACCACCAGCTCATGGCCATTTCGAAGAAGGCGATGCCGGTGGAAACGAAATTTTCCTTGAGCAAACGCGTTCTTTCGACGAGCGGTAATTCTGGGAAACACAGTTCCAGGTTTCGCGCCGCAATGCGCCGGCGCTCGCCGGCAATGCGGTACATGCCAAGGCCCAGCACACGGCCAATGACCAGCAGCGCGCGGTACGGCAGTTGCACTACAAGCCACAGCAGCCCCAGGCCCAGCAGCAGCGGCCAGAAACGCGGGTGGAGGAAGGTTCGGTTAAAACGCGGGCGATCCATTACAGATTCCGGACAGACAACAAGGCCGCGCATTCTACATGGGTTCGCCCGGCTTGCGGCTTGCGGGCGTTCTCGTTATAAGTCTCGGCACTTTTCGTTACAAGGCGCCTTTTTGCCGACCATGAGCCAGACCGAACCGCTAGACCAGGAAACCGTGTTCCAGCTGAAGGGCAGCATGCTCGCCATTACCGTGCTGGAGCTGGCGCGCAACAACCTCGAAGGGCTGGACCGCCAGTTGGCGGCCAAGGTCGCCCAGGCCCCCAATTTCTTCAGCAACACCCCGCTGGTGCTGGCGTTGGACAAAATGCCGGCCAGCGAAGGTGCGGTCGACCTGCCGGGCCTGATGCGCGTGTGCCGCCAGCACGGCCTGCGCACCCTGGCCATTCGCGCCAGTCGCATCGAGGACATCGCCGCCGCCATCGCTATCGACCTGCCGGTGCTGCCGCCGTCGGGCGCCCGCGAGCGGCCCATCGAGCCGGAAGCGCCCAAGGCACCGGAAAAACCGCCGGCGCCAGTGGTCAACCCGACGAAAATCATCACCCTGCCGGTACGCAGCGGCCAGCAGGTCTATGCTCCCGGCGGGGACCTGGTGGTCATGGCCACGGTCAGCTCCGGTGCGGAACTTCTGGCCGATGGCAACATCCATGTGTACGGCCAGATGCGCGGTCGCGCCCTGGCCGGTATCAAGGGTGATACCAAGGCCCGGATCTTCTGCCAGCACCTGGGCGCCGAACTGCTGTCCATCGCCGGCCAGTACAAGGTCTCCGAAGACCTGCGTCGCGACCCGCTGTGGGGAGCGTCGGTACAAGTCAGCTTGTCCGGGGATGTGTTGAACATCACCCGTCTTTAACGGATACTGCCGCCATTTTCCATGCAACTTTTAAACTTGGCGGCGTTGAGCCATCAGCAGTTGTTTACAAGTCATGCTTTCATTCAGGGACTAGCAATCCTTTTTCACTTCAGGGGTGATACACCTTGTCCAAGATTCTCGTGGTTACATCCGGCAAAGGTGGTGTGGGCAAGACCACCACCAGCGCCGCCATCGGTACCGGCCTGGCCCTGCGCGGCCACAAGACAGTCATCGTCGACTTCGACGTGGGCCTGCGCAACCTCGACCTGATCATGGGCTGTGAACGCCGCGTGGTGTACGACTTCGTCAACGTGGTCAACGGCGAAGCCAACTTGCAACAGGCCCTGATCAAGGACAAGCGCCTTGAGAACCTGTACGTGCTGGCGGCAAGCCAAACCCGTGACAAGGACGCGCTGACCAAGGAAGGCGTGGAAAAAGTACTGATGGAACTCAAGGAAACCTTCGAGTTCGTGGTTTGCGACTCGCCGGCCGGCATCGAGACGGGCGCTCACCTGGCCATGTACTTCGCCGACGAAGCCATCGTGGTCACCAACCCGGAAGTGTCCTCGGTACGTGACTCGGACCGCATGCTGGGCCTGCTGGCCAGCAAGTCGCGCCGCGCCGAGCGCAACGAAGACCCGATCAAGGAACACCTGCTGCTGACCCGCTACAACCCCGAGCGCGTGAGCAAGGGCGAGATGCTGGGCGTGGAAGACGTGAAGGAAATCCTCTCGGTGACCCTGCTGGGCGTGATTCCCGAGTCCCAGGCCGTGCTCAAGGCGTCCAACCAGGGCGTGCCGGTCATCCTCGATGACCAGAGCGACGCCGGCCAGGCCTACAGCGATGCCGTAGACCGCCTGCTGGGCAAGAACGTGGAACACCGCTTCCTCGCGATGCAGAAGAAAGGATTCTTTGAGCGGCTCTTTGGAGGCAACTGATGAGCATTTTTGACTTCTTTCGTTCCAAAAAGGTCAATACCGCGTCGGTAGCGAAAGAGCGTCTACAGATCATCGTGGCGCACGAGCGTGGTCAGCGCAGTACCCCGGACTACCTGCCAGCCCTGCAGAAGGAACTGGTGGAAGTAATTCGCAAGTACGTCAATATCGGCAACGAGGACGTGCAGGTCGCCCTGGAAAACCAAGGCAGCTGCTCGATCCTGGAACTCAACATCACCCTGCCTGACCGTTAACTCGGCCTGGCAGCACCCGCGGCGGTTGCCGGTCTTTCCCTGGGGAAACACCGGCAATCGCCGTTGGCGTTTTTACCGAGACAATTTCAATGCCGCTGTCCAACATCCACATCCTGCACCAGGATGACGCCATCCTGGTGATCAACAAGCCCACGCTGTTGCTGTCGGTGCCCGGCCGCGCCGAGGACAACAAGGATTGCCTGATCACCCGCCTGCAGGAAAACGGCTACCCGGAAGCGCGGATCGTGCACCGCCTGGACTGGGAAACCTCGGGCATCATCCTGCTGGCTCGCGACGCCGACACCCACCGCGAACTGTCGCGCCAGTTTCACGACCGCGAGACCGAAAAGGCCTACACCGCCCTGGCCTGGGGCCAGCCGGAACTGGACAGCGGCAGCATCGACCTGCCGCTGCGCTACGACCCGCCCACCAAGCCACGCCACGTGGTGGACCACGAACAGGGCAAGCACGCCCTGACCTTCTGGAAGGTGCTGGAGCGCTGTGGTGACTGGTGCCGCGTGGAGCTGACGCCCATTACCGGCCGCTCGCACCAGTTGCGCGTGCACATGCTCTCCATCGGCCACCCGCTGCTGGGTGACGGCCTGTACGCCCACCCCGAGGCGCTGGCGGCGTACCCGCGGTTGTGCCTGCATGCCAGCATGCTCAGCTTCACCCACCCTACCAGCGGCGAGCGCGTGCGCTTCGAGTGCCCCGCGCCGTTCTAACCTTGCCTGTTTTGCCTGTGGGAGCGGCCTCTGCCCGCGAAAAGCGCAGGTTATCCGCAGTGATTTCTTTGCGGGCAGAGCCCGCTCCCACAGGTCCATGGGCACGACGCCCCCAAGCGGGCTGCAATACGTTAAACTCGCGCCACTGCTGTCTGGAGCCATTTATGCGCGAAGCTTTGAACCAGGGCCTGATCGACTTCCTCAAGGCCTCCCCCACGCCGTTCCATGCCACCACCAGCCTGGCCATGCGCCTGGAGGCTGCCGGTTACCAGCGCCTCGACGAGCGCGACACCTGGGCCACCGTTGCTGGCGGGCGCTACTACCTGACCCGTAACGACTCCTCGATCATCGCCTTCAAGCTGGGCCGCCACTCGCCGCTCATTGGCGGTATTCGCCTGGTGGGCGCCCACACCGACAGCCCGTGCCTGCGGGTAAAGCCGCAGCCCGAGCTGCAGCGCCAGGGTTTCTGGCAACTGGGCGTGGAAGTCTACGGCGGCGCGTTGCTGGCGCCCTGGTTCGACCGCGACCTGTCGCTGGCCGGCCGCGTCACCTTCCGCCGCGACGGCAAGGTCGAAAGCCAGCTCATCGACTTCAAGCTGCCGATTGCCGTGGTTCCCAACCTGGCCATTCACCTCAACCGTGAAGCCAACCAGGGCTGGGCCATCAATCCCCAGACCGAACTGCCGCCTATCCTGGCCCAGGTGGCCGGTGACGAGCGCCCGGACTTCCGTGCCCTGCTCACCGAGCAACTGGCCCGCGAACACGGCCTGAACGCCGATGTGGTGCTGGACTACGAGTTGAGCTTCTACGACACCCAGAGCGCCGCAGTGGTGGGCCTGCACGGCGAGTTCATCGCCGGCGCGCGCCTGGACAACCTGCTGTCGTGCTACGCCGCCCTGCAGGCGTTGCTCAACGCCGACAGCGAGGAAACCTGCGTGTTCGTGGCCAATGACCACGAAGAAATCGGTTCGTGCTCGGCGTGTGGCGCCGACGGCCCGATGCTGGAGCAAACCCTGCGCCGCCTGCTGCCCGACGGCGACGACTTCGTGCGTACCATCCAGCGCTCGCTGCTGGTGTCGGCCGACAACGCCCACGGCGTGCACCCCAACTACGCCGAGAAGCACGACGCCAACCACGGCCCGAAACTCAATGCCGGCCCGGTGATCAAGGTCAACAGCAACCAGCGCTACGCCACCAACAGCGAAACCGCCGGGTTCTTCCGCCACTTGTGCATGGCCGAGGAAGTGCCGGTGCAAAGCTTCGTGGTACGCAGCGACATGGGTTGCGGTTCCACCATCGGCCCGATTACCGCCAGCCACTTGGGCGTGCGCACCGTGGACATAGGCCTGCCAACCTTCGCCATGCACTCGATCCGCGAGCTGTGCGGCAGCCAGGACCTGGCGCACCTGGTCAAGGTACTGGAAGCCTTCTACCGCAGCCGCGAGCTGCCCTGACCCCTGAAGGCGCTGCCGCAGGCTGCGAAAAGGTCCGCAGGCCCCTCGGCGGTGTCATGTCGATCGCGGGCACGCTGTGCGTGCCTTCGCAGCCTGCGGCAGCTCGGGGCCACCCCACACAAGACAGGGGCTGCCCTATAGGCGACGTCAATGTTTCATGATACCGATCAAGTCGTGTGAGACAGCCAGGCCTACACTGAATCAAGGCCCCTCGCAAAAAGGACAACGGTCATGGACGAATTCACCACCCTGCTTGTTCAGGTCATGGCCAGCCTCGGCCTGTTGACGTTCGGCTTCAGCCTGCGTGAACGCGATATCGGCGTGCTGATGATCTGGGTCGGCATGCTCTGCCTGCTGGGCATTGTGCTTTACAAGATCCTGGTGCGAATCGGCGCATAGCGCTCGCAATGGCCCGGCACGGCTCGTACACTCCCTCGATCAAGAATTGCCCCTGGGTTTATCGTCGCGTGCCTGTCCTTTTCCGTTTGCCTGCCCTGTTCACCCTACTGCTGAGCTGCCTGCTGGCAGTGCTGCCACCCGCCCAGGCGGCCGGCTTGCCGAGCCTGCTCAGCGGCTCGCAGAAAGCCCAGCCCGCACCCACCGAACCGCTCGCGCAGTCACTGGACGAGGTGATCAAGTCGCTGGAAAACGATCAACAGCGCACCCAGCTGCTGACCGACCTCAAGCGCCTGCGCGACACTACGCTCAAGGCCCAGCCTGCCAGCGAAGAAGGCGTGCTGGGCCTTATCGGAAGCACCCTGGGGCATTTCGAGAAACAGTTTTCCGGTGACGACAGCCCCTTCAGCCGCTGGTCCAACGAATTCGACCAGGCCGGCGTGGAGCTGTCCAACCTGATGCTGCCAGTGGCCCAGTGGCCGCCGATCATCTTCGGCTTCGTACTGATCATCCTGGTGTGGAGCCTGCTGGCCTATGCGCTGAACTGGATCAGCCACCATATCCGCATGCGTTTCGGCCTCAGCGAAGAGTTGCCCCAACACCCGCGCACCCTCGACCTGTTGCGCTTCGCCCTGCGCAAGCTGGGCCCATGGATGGTGGCACTGATCATCACCGTGTGGGTGGGTTACGCCCTGCCCTCCTCGCTGGGCAAGGACCTGGCCATGGTGCTGGCCTACGCCCTGGTAGTGGGCACCTGTTTCTCGGCGATCTGCGTGGTGGCGTTTTCCCTGTTGGACGGCCCCCACCGCCATCGCGCGCTTTACATTCTGCGCCACCAGGCGTTCCGTCCACTGTGGCTGATCGGCAGCTTCGCCGCCTTCGGCGAAGCCCTCAACGACCCACGGCTGGTGGCCAGCCTGGGCTCGCACCTGGCGCACATGGCCGCCACGCTGGCAAACATGCTGGCGGCGGTGTGCACCGGCATGTTCGTCCTGCGCTTCCGCCGCCCGGTGGCGCACCTCATTCGCAACCAGCCGCTGTCCCGGCGCCTCACCCGGCGGGCCCTGAGTGACACCATCGAGATCCTCGGCACATTCTGGTACCTGCCAGCGCTGGTGCTGGTGGGTATTTCGCTGATCGCCACCTTCATCGATGCCGGCGACACCAGCACCGTGCTGCGCCAGTCCCTGGTGTGCACCGTGCTGCTAGTGCTGTGCATGGTGTGCAACGGCCTGGTACGCCGGCACGCTCTACGGCCGCACAAGCGCATCAAACGCCACGCGGTGTACTCCGAACGCCTGCGCAACTTCGGCTACACGTTGGTGCACATGATCATCTGGCTGGCCTTCATCGAGCTGGGCCTGCGCGTGTGGGGCATGTCGCTGATCCGCTTCACCGAAGGCGAAGGCCACGACATCAGCGTCAAGCTGTTCAGCCTGGCGGGCACACTGATACTGGCGTGGCTGGTATGGATACTGGCCGACACCGCGGTGCACCATGCCCTCACCCACTCGCGCAAGGGCCTTGCCAACGCTCGCGCGCAAACCATGATGCCGCTGATCCGCAACGTGCTGTTCATTGCCATCTTCATCATCGCCGCCATCGTCGCCCTGGCCAACATGGGCATGAACGTCACGCCACTGCTGGCCGGTGCCGGCGTGATCGGCCTGGCCATCGGTTTTGGCGCCCAATCGCTGGTGGCCGACTTGATCACCGGCCTGTTCATCATCATCGAAGATTCCCTGGCCATTGACGACTACGTGGACGTGGGCGGCCACCTGGGCACGGTGGAGGGCCTGACCATCCGTACCGTGCGCCTGCGCGACATCGATGGCATCGTGCACACCATTCCGTTCAGTGAAATCAAAAGCATCAAGAACTACTCGCGGGAATTCGGCTACGCCATTTTCCGGGTCAATGTGCCGCACACCATGGACATCGACACCGCCATCAAGCTGATGCGCGACGTGGGCCAGAAGATGCGCACCGACCCCTTGCAGCGCCGCAACATCTGGTCGCCCCTGGAGATTCAGGGCGTGGAAAGTTTCGAATCGGGTACCGCTATCCTGCGGGCCCGCTTCAAGACCGCGCCCATCAAGCAGTGGGAAGTGTCGCGGGCGTTCAACCTGGCCCTCAAGCGCCAGCTCGACGAGTCGGGCCTGGACCTGGCCACCCCGCGCCTGAGCGTGCAGGTGGTCACCAGCGCCGGTGGCAATGTGGCTGGCGAGACGGCTACCGTTTCGACATGATGTGTGTCCAATGTGGCAATAGACTATGGGCGGCCCACAGGGTAGCGTGGCACCTCCGACTTCTTTCAGTGCAGTAGAGGAAGAGCACAATGCTTGGCCCCGACCTTGCGAGCCGCTTGCTGGAAATCGACGAGGCCTATTTCAGGCACACCGGCAAACACCTGCCCATGGCCATCCCCGGCGCGCCCATCGACCTGCAATGGGTGCACGAACGCGCACCCTATGGCTTGCTGGCCCACGACGGTAGCGACCAGCCACGGTTCATCTACGCCAATGAGCAGGCACAGAAGTGCTTTGACTACCCGCTGGAAGACTTCATCGGCCTGGTGTCGGAACTCAGCTCGCCGCCCACCCAGCGGGCTTCGCGCCAGTATTACCTGGACCGGGTGCGCCGCGCGGGCTACAGCTTCAACTACCAGGGCGAGCGCTTTTCGCGCAGCGGCCAGACCTTCCAGATCTTCGATGGCGAGATCTGGGAACTGTCCCCGCCCGGCAGCGTGGTACGCGCCGGCCAGGCCTCGCTGTTCTGGCTGACCGAGGTGGAAATCAAGACGGCGAAACATCGGCACTGAGGCGAATGGCATCGTGCCGCCAGTACTCCAGGTCGCAATCAATCAGCCGCCCGTGCTGGTCATGATTGATGCGCGTAATGCGCAGCCCCGGGCTGCCCAATGACACCTTCAACGCACTGGCCGCCTCGGCGCGCAATGCCGTGGGCGACATCTCGAAACGCACCCGCCCGTATTCAATTGCGTAGTGACGCGCGTAAATCTCGGTCAGCGGCTGGTTCAGGTCCAGTTCCAGAATACCTGGGAAATACTGCGGGTTAAGGTAGTGTTCCACATACAGCACCAGCCGCTGGTCAATGCGCCGCGTGCGGCACAACTGGATCACGCTGGACAGCGGTGGTAATTGCAGGCTCGCACAAATGGCCGCCGACGCCGGCACCAGGCGCCCCGACAACAACTGCGTGGACGGCTCGCGGCCCTGCTCGCGAACCATGGCGTGGAAGTGGCTGCGCTTCATCAGGTCATAGGTGAGGCGCGGCGGCGAGATAAACCAGCCCCGGCGCTCTTCGCGGTAAATCAGCCCCCTGGCCTCCAATTGCACCAGCGCCTCGCGCAGGGTGATGCGCGTGGTGTCGAATACCTCGCTCAACTTGCGCTCGGCCGGCAACTTGCAACCGGGCGCCAGCAAGCCATGCTGGATCTGTTCCTGCAGGGCCTGGCAGATGGCTGTCACGGCCCGGGGTGCACTGTTACGCATCATCTCAACCTGTCTGGACTAGTCCAGCCGCAAAAAGGGGCACTGACGGTGCCAAGGGAACCTGCCAGCAGCGTAGGGAAAATAAATGACTGCGGGATGACAGACGCTTCGGAAATGCCCTACACCCCATGGCGCAAGCCTTTGCAGATCAGTCAGTTAAATCTGAACTACGCTTAGTGCCCACGGGTGCCGGGCAAGGTCCTGCAAGCCGCGCGCCAGGCCCCCATACATCAAATTGTAATCACTGCCTCCTAGATTGGCTCAGGTCTTGCTGATCTAGACCACCCGCGACACCGTCCAGACAAACACCAGCGTTCACGGAACGCGCCCAAGGAGCTTCGGATGAAAAAGCTTTTCCTGGCATCACTGGTAGGCATGGGCATCACCATGAGCATCAACGCCATGGCCGCCGACGTCGATTTGAACACCCTGGAAGCGGCCGCCAAGGCCGAAGGCGCCGTCAACAGCGTCGGCATGCCCGATGACTGGGCGAACTGGAAAGGCACCTGGGCGGGGTTGCTGACCAAATACGGGCTGACCCACATGGACACCGACATGAGCTCGGCCCAGGAAGTGGCCAAGTTCGCCGCGGAAAAAGACAATGCCAGCGCCGACATCGGCGACGTAGGCGCCGCCTTCGGCCCCATCGCCGTGAAGCAGGGCGTGACCCAGCCGTACAAACCCAGCACCTGGGACCAGATTCCAAGCTGGGCCAAGGATCAGGACGGCCACTGGGCACTGGCCTACACCGGCAGCATCGCGTTCATCATCAACAAGCAACTGGTGAAGGATGAGGATGCGCCCAAGAGCTGGGCCGACCTGGAAAAAGGCAAGTACAAGGTTGCCATCGGTGACGTGAGCACTGCGGCCCAGGCGGCCAACGGCGTGCTCGCCGCGGCCATTGCCCGTGGCGGCGATGAAAGCAACCTGCAACCAGGCCTGGAACTGTTCACCGAACTGGCCAAGCAAAAGCGCCTGTCGCTGGCCAACCCCACCATCCAGACCCTGGAAAAGGGTGAAGTGGAAGTGGGCGTAGTGTGGGACTTCAACGGCCTGAGCTACCGCGACAAGATCGACCCTACCCGCTTCACCGTGCTGATTCCTTCCGATGGCTCGGTGATTTCCGGCTACACCACCATCATCAACAAATACGCCAAGCACCCGAACGCCGCCAAGCTGGCGCGCGAGTACATCTTCAGCGACGAGGGCCAGTTCAACCTGGCGCGCGGCCATGCCCGCCCTATCCGTGCCGAGCACCTGAAACTGCCTGACGACGTGGCGTCCAAACTGCTGCCCAACGAGCAGTACAAGAACGTCAAGCCGATCAAGAACCCTGATGCGTGGGAGAAGAGCTCCAAGGCCCTGCCGCAGCAGTGGAACGAGCAGGTCATCATCGAGATGAATTGATCGGCGGCGCTTTCTTCGCGGGCAGAGCCCGCTCCCACAGGCGCAGTGTGTCCAGTGTGGGAGCGGGCTCTGCCCGCGAAGAGGCCAGCCCTGGCAACAACGATTTCAGAGGCTAAGCCATGCCCCACAAAACCCTACTGGTCCTGCTCGACGGCCTCAGCTATCAGGTCGCCGAGCACGCCATGGGCCACTTGCAGGCCTACGTCGGCGCCGGCAAGGCCGCGCTGTACCAGCTCCAATGCGAGTTGCCAGCCCTGTCACGGCCCCTGTACGAATGCATCCTCACCGGCGTTGCGCCCATCGACAGCGGCATCGTGCACAACAACGTTACGCGCCTGTCCAACCAGCGCAGCGTGTTCCACTGCGCCAGCGAGGCCGGCAAGGTAACCGCCGCGGCCGCCTACCATTGGGTCAGCGAGCTGTACAACCGCTCCCCGTTCGACGCCGCTCGCGACCGCCACACGGTGGCACCGCATCAGCCCATCCAGTTCGGGCATTTCTACTGGGCCGACCATTACCCGGACTCGCACCTGTTCGCCGATGGCGAGGACCTGCGCCTCAAGCACGAACCGGACTTTCTGCTGATCCACTCCATGAACATCGACGATGCCGGGCACAAGCATGGCCTCAACAGCGCCCAATACCGCAACAGCGCGCGGGGCGCCGACGTGATCCTGGCCGACTACCTGCAAGGCTGGCTGCAGGCCGGCTACCAGGTGCTGGTGACCGCCGACCACGGGATGAACGACGACCGCTCCCACAACGGCCTGCTGCCCGAGGAGCGCCTGGTACCGCTGTTCGTGCTGGGCAACGCCTTCAGCCTCGACCCGGCGGCCCGCCCGCAACAGACCCAGCTGTGCGGTACCCTGTGCGAACTGCTGGGCGTACCCCATGACAAACCGCTGTGCCGGGAGTTGCTCAAGTGAGCCAGCCAACCTACCGCCCCACCACCGGGAAAATCTGGGCCATCCTGTGCCTGGTGCCTTTTGCCATGGTGTTTTTCGTGTTCCAGATCGCCCCCCTGGCCTGGGTGGCCATCCACAGCCTGCAAACCGATAGCGGCTGGAGCCTGGACAACTTCATCAGCGCGTTCAGCTCGCGTTTCTACCGCCAGGCCATGCAGTTCAGCCTGGAAATCAGTTTCTGGTCGAGCCTGTTCGGCATTATCATCGCCGTGCTGGGCAGCTACTCCCTGCGCAGGGTGGACTCCAGGCTGCGCGATTTCGTCAGCGCCTTTGCCAACATGACCAGCAACTTCGCCGGGGTGCCGCTGGCGTTCGCGTTCATCATTCTGCTGGGCTTCAATGGCAGCGTGACCATGATGCTCAAGCAGGCCGGGATCATCCAAGACTTCAACCTGTACTCCAAGACCGGGCTGATCATCCTGTACACCTATTTTCAGATTCCCCTGGGCGTGTTGCTGCTGTACCCGGCCTTCGATGCCCTTCGCGAAGACTGGCGCGAATCCTCGGCCCTGCTGGGCGCCAGCGCCTGGCAGTATTGGCGGCACATCGGCCTGCCGGTGCTGACCCCGGCGCTGCTGGGCACCTTCGTGATCCTGCTGGCCAACGCCCTGGGCGCGTACGCCACGGTGTACGCCCTGACCACCGGCAACTTCAACGTGCTGCCGATCCGCATCGCGGCCATGGTGGCCGGCGACATCAGCCTGAACCCCAACCTGGCCGCAGCGTTGGCGATGATCCTGGTGGGCATGATGACCCTGGTGACCCTGGTGCATCAGTGGCTGTTGAAGAGGAGCTACCATGTCGCGCACTGAATACGGCCCCGCCGGGCTCTACCATCGGCTGGTGGTGTGGCTGCTGTTCCTGATTCTGCTGCTGCCCCTGGCTGGCACCCTGCTGTACTCGCTGGCCACCAGTTGGTCGGCCACCATCCTGCCCAGCGGCCTGACCTTCCAGTGGTACCTGGAACTGTGGAGCGACGCCCGTTTCCTGCACGCCTTCGGCCAGTCGCTGATTGTCTGCGTCGGTGCCCTGGTGCTGTCGGTGGTGCTGATCCTGCCGCTGCTGTTCGTGGTGCACTACCACTTCCCGCGCCTCGACGGCCTGATGAACATCCTCATCCTGCTGCCCTTCGCCGTGCCGCCGGTGGTGTCGTCGGTGGGCTTGCTGCAGCTCTACGGCTCGGGCCCGCTGGCCATGGTGGGCACGCCGTGGATACTGATTGGCTGCTACTTCACCGTGGCGCTGCCGTTCATGTACCGGGCCATCACCAACAACCTGCAGGCCATCAACCTGCGCGACCTGATGGACGCCGCCCACCTGCTGGGCGCCAGCACCTTCAAGGCGGCTTTGCTGGTGGTATTGCCCAACCTGCGCAAGGGCCTGTTGGTGGCATTGCTGCTGTCGTTCTCGTTCCTGTTCGGCGAATTCGTGTTCGCCAACCTGCTGGTAGGCACCCGCTACGAAACCCTGCAGGTGTACCTCAACAACATGCGCAACAGCAGCGGGCACTTCAACAGCGCGCTGGTGATTTCCTATTTCCTGTTTGTGCTGGTGCTGACCTGGGCCGCCAACCGTTTGAACAAGGACAAAGACTAAAGATGAGCTTCGTCAGCGTCGAACAACTGCAAAAGCACTACGGCGACACGCCGGTGTTCAGCGACATCAACTTCACCATCAGCCGCGGCGAGTTCGTCACCCTGCTGGGCCCGTCGGGCTGCGGCAAGTCGACCCTGCTGCGCTGCATCGCCGGCCTGACCCCGGTCAACAGTGGCCGCATCCTGCTGGACGGCCACGACCTGGTGCCGCTGAGCCCGCAGAAGCGTGACATCGGCATGGTGTTCCAGAGCTATGCGCTGTTCCCCAACATGACCGTGCAACAGAACGTCGCGTTCGGCCTGCGCATGCAGAAGGTCGGCAAGGCGCAGAGCCAGCAGCGCGTGGACGAAGTGCTGCGCATGGTGGAGTTGCAGGACCTGGCCAGCCGTTACCCGCACCAACTCTCTGGCGGCCAGTGCCAGCGCGTGGCCTTGGCCCGCTCATTGGTCACCCGCCCACGCTTGCTGTTGCTGGACGAGCCACTGTCGGCGCTGGACGCGCGCATTCGCAAGCACCTGCGTGAACAGATCCGCGCCATCCAGCAGGAGCTGGGCCTGACCACTATTTTCGTCACCCATGATCAGGAAGAAGCACTGACCATGAGCGACCGTATTTTCCTGATGAACAAGGGCCGCATCGTGCAGAGCGGCGACGCCCAGAGCCTCTACACCGCCCCCACCGATGCCTTTGCCGCCGGGTTCATCGGCAACTACAACCTGCTGGATGCCGAGCAGGCGGGCAAACTGCTGCAACGGCCTGTGCACACGCGGTTGGCGATTCGGCCGGAGGCCATCAGCTTGAGCCTGACGGGTGAGCTTGAAGGCGAGATTCGCAGCCATAGCTTGCTGGGTAATGTCATCCGGTACCGGGTGCAGGCGCGAGGTGTTGAGCTGGTAGTGGACGTGCTTAACCGTTCGGCGAGTGATCTACTGCCCAATGGGCAGCGAGTGTCACTGACTATCGATACACAGGCACTGTGTGAGGTAGCCTGAGAACAAACGCAAACCAGCGTTTGATCTTGCTGTTAGCTTTTGATCTGGCTGTTGATCTTGCTGTTGAGGTTGGCCCCGTTAAGCGCCAGGGCCGACTGGAGGCACACTGCAGAGGGAGACGAGGCAGGAGCCAAGTCAGGTGCGCAGGGCCAGGGACGGCCCTTCGCGCCGGCCCCCGGAAGCGTGCCGGCGGATCGGGCCGGAATTGTTTTTTGCATTTATCAGAGGGAAATTTTGTATGGCATTGGCAATCTTCGACCTGGACGAAACCCTGATCCACGGCGACTGCGCCACCCTGTGGAGCGAACAGATGGGCCGCCTGGGCTGGGTCGACCCCGAATCATTCATGCGCAAGAACAACGAACTCATGGACGCCTACAGCCAAGGCAAACTGGCCATGGAGGACTTCATGGCCTTCAGCCTGGAACCCATGATCGGCCGCACCCCCGAAGAAGTCGACCACCTGGTAGGCCCCTGGGTCGAAGATTTTATCGAACCCATCATCTTCAGCGACGCCACCAAAACCATCGCCCAGCACCGCAAGGCCGGCGACCGCATTCTCATCATCTCCGCTTCCGGCACCCACCTGGTGGGCCCCATCGCCGAACGCCTGGGCGTGGACGACATACTGGCCATTGAACTGGACGTGCAACACGGCGTGTACAGCGGCGCCACGGTCGGCACCCTCACCTACCGCGAAGGCAAGATCACCCGCCTGCTGCAATGGCTGGACCAGGAAGAGGAAAACCTGGAAGGCGCGACGTTCTACTCCGACTCACGCAATGACCTGCCGCTGCTGCTCAAGGTCGACCACCCCCACGTGGTCAACCCCGACCCGGTGCTGCGCGAGCACGCGGAAAAGGCCGGCTGGCCCATTCATCACTGGGTGTGATTGCGCCGGTAGACGTCTTCACCCATGGCTGCGATCTGCCCTTGGATCAATGCATCGAAGGGCGCCAGCAGCGGTTGGAATGATGCCGGGGCTTCGAGTATTTCCAGCGCGTGCGTGATGGCCTCGATGGTCGATAAAGCCCCGGGCCCCGGCGCCTTGCGCAGGCGGTAGCGCGACGGCGGTGCGCCGTCCAGGGTTACCCGTGGCAAGGCCGCCAGCGTTGGGTTGAGGTGCAGCATCTTGCGCGCCTTGCGCCACGTGCCGTCGGGCACCACCAGCAGCATCGGCTGACTGCTCAGGCCAGCGACCAGCGGCTGGGCGTCGTCCCCCGGAAACAGTAGGCACGTTCGATAGCCCGGTTGCTGCAACAACGCGTCATCGAAGACTTCGCCCACCACCAACTCGGCGTTGGCCAAACCCAATACAGCCAACCGCGCGGTGTTGAGCGCGTGATTGACCTCGCTGGGGTGTTGCAGGATCAGCACGCGGGTGCGGCTGGGCAGGCTGGGGATCAGCGCGCACAGGCAGCGGGATTCGGGACGATGGCAGCGGGGGCAATGTATTCGAGGCATCGCTCATTTTGCCACAAGCCAACACCCAACTCGACCTCTGTAGGGGCGGACAGGGTTCGCTCCTACAAGGAAAACGTTGCCTTATTAGCGGCTGAATCGCTCGGCCAGGCTGTGCAGGTATTCGGCCATGCGCTCCAACTCCTGGCTGATCTGCGCGCCCTCTCGGGCCTGGCTGGCGCTGCGGTCGCACAGTTGCGCAATGCGGGTGATCTGCTGGTTGATGTCCTCGGCCACATGGCTCTGTTGCTCGGAGGCTGTAGCCATTTGCTGGCTCATGCCAGTGATGCGGCTCACTGCCTGGGTGATGCCCACCAGCGCGGTTTGCACCGCCTCGACGCTCTGCACACTGTCACGGGAAATTTCCTCGCCGCGATTGGCCGTGGCCACGGCGCGATCGGCCCCTGTTTGCAGCGACGTAATGATCTGGTGAATCTGCTCGGTAGAGGTACGGGTACGCATGGCCAGCGAGCGCACTTCGTCCGCCACCACAGCGAAGCCACGGCCCTGCTCCCCTGCCCGCGCTGCTTCGATGGCCGCATTGAGCGCCAGCAGGTTGGTCTGTTCGGCAATGGCGGTGATCACGTCGGCGACGCTGCCAATGGATTGGGTTTGCTGGGCCAAGTCGTTCACCGCCTGGCCAATCTCGCTGACCGCGGAGCTCATCAGGCCCATGGCCTGCAGGCTTTGCTGGGCCAGGGTGCTGCCCTGCTGGGCGAGCTGGTCGGCATCGGCCGCCGCCACGGCGGTATTCTGCACGTTGTGTGCGACTTCCTGGATGGTGGCGGCCATCTCGGCAATGGCGGTGGCCGATTGATCGGTTTCGCTGCGCTGGCGGTCCAGCAGTTGCGCCTGGGCGCCCGACAACCCGGAAGACTGCGAGGCCCGCTCGCGCACACTGACGCCAGCGTCCACCAGCCGCGTGAGGGCGGTTTGCAAACGCGCTTCCTCGCTGAACATGGCCAAGTCCAGCCGCCCCTGGGCGCCGGGTGTGTCACTGTAGGTCAAGGCCACCAGGGCACTGGTGAAGGATTTCGGGTGTTCGCCCAATGTGCGTTCGATGTCGCGCACCTGGCGGCGCTCGGTCAGGGCCCAGGCGCCCACCAGGCTGGCCAGTACCACCAGCAACGCCGGGTAGCCCTCCAGCAGGAAATGGCTCAACACCGACACCACCGCCGCCGCCAGGATAGGCCAGCCGCGCTGGAACGCTTTGCCCAGGCGCACCAAGGGTGAAACCGGCGATTTGCCGGCGCGCATGCGTGCGTAAAGCTCGGTGGCACGACCGATCTGCTCGCGGCTGGGCACCGAGCGCACCGACTCGAACCCACTGATGCGGCCGTGCTCGTAAATGGCCGTGACGTAGGCGCTGACCCAGTAGTAATCGCCGTTCTTGGCGCGGTTCTTCACCACGCCCATCCACGGCTTGCCCTGCTTGATGGTGTCCCACATGTGCGCGAAAACGGCCGGCGGCATGTCCGGGTGGCGCACCAGGTTATGCGCCTGGCCCACCAGCTCGTCATAGGTGAAACCACTGATATTGACGAATGCCTCGTTGCAATAGGTGATGTGGCTGTTGAGGTCAGTGGTGGAAATCAGCCGCTGTTCGCTTGAAAACGTGCGTTCGTGTTCGCTAACGGGCAAATTCATGCGCATCTGGGCGGTCCCTGCTGTAGATGAAAAAAGTCATCAAGCCCTGAAAGGTGTAGCAGAGCCTTTCAGGGTTGTAGGGACGTTCGACGCGGCACGTTTCAAAAAGCGCACAAATAATGGCCTCTGGCCGCCGCGACCCATCGCCACAGGCACCCATCAGACAGGCGTGAGCTGTGCCTTGAGCAGGTCGCGGAAGGTCTGGATCAACGGCTCGCGGCTGCGTCCCCGGCGGGTGATCATGGAAAATGGCGCCTGATAGCCGAACGTCGCCGGCGACAACACCCGCAGGTCGCCCTTGTCTGCCCATGGCTGGGCGTAGTGTTCGGGCAGGTAGCCGATGTAGGCCCCGGACAGCACCAGAATCAGCTGCGCTTCCATGCTTTCCACGGTGGCGGCGCTGTGCTTGAAACCATGGCGGGCCAGTTCCGCCTGGCTCCAGTAACCGCGCCCGACCATGCGCTGCTGGGTGATGACTTGCTCGGGAATGCGCCGTTCGGCGTACAACGGGTGGCGATTGCTGCAATACAGCCAATGCTGCTCGCGGTACAGCGGCTGATAGACCAGGCCGCTCATGCGCGTGGAGAACGCGCCGATGGCCAGGTCCAGGCGGTTTTCCTGCACGCCCAGTTGCAGCTCGTAGGGGCTGGACACCGACAGGTGCAGGTGCACCGCCGGGTGTTCCTGGCAATACGCCCCGATGGCCTCGGCGAACGGCAGGGCGCGGTCACTGACGGTGGAGTCGATGACACCAAGGTTGAGCGTGCCGCGAAGCTCGCCCTTGAGCGCGGCGGCGTACTGCTCGAAGCCTTCCATTTCGGCCATCAGGCGCAGGGTTTCCTGATGGAACAGTTCGCCCTTGCTGGTGAGGCTGAAGCCGCCGCGGCCGCGATGGCACAACACAATGCCCAGCGCCGCTTCCAGCTGGCTCATGTAGGTACTGATGGCCGAGGTGGACAGGTTCAGTTCCTGCTGGGCGTTGGCGAAGCCCTGGTGGCGGACGACGCTGACGAAGATGCGCAGCAGTTTCAGGTCGGGAAGTGCGTTGGCCATGGTGGTCGTTCTGTGTTGTTTCAGGGCGGGGCCGTTTCGCGGAGACGGTCTGCCCCTGCAGGGAACGCGAAACCGGCAGGAGCGAAGCGTGTCCGCGAAGAAGGCAATACCAGTGTAACGGCATTACTTCAGAAAAATCTGAACTAAGTATTTCTCGGTAGCGATTCTTCTCGGTCACTACCTTTTGCAGACTCCGCCTCAACGTGCCGGTTTCTGCCGAGCTCAAAGAAAAAAGACAAACGATGAGGGTAACCCGTGGACAAGATTCTTCACCAACCACTGGGCGGTAACGAAATGCCGCGTTTCGGCGGCATCGCCACCATGATGCGCCTGCCGCACCTGCAAACCGCAGCCGGCCTGGACGCGGCCTTCGTCGGTATTCCCCTGGACATCGGTACCTCGCTGCGCTCCGGCACCCGTTTCGGCCCTCGCGAGATTCGCGCCGAATCAGTGATGATCCGCCCCTACAACATGGCCACCGGGGCCGCGCCCTTCGACTCGCTGTCGGTAGCCGACATCGGTGACGTGGCAATCAACACCTTCAACCTGCTCGACGCCGTGCGCATCATTGAAGAAGCCTACGACGAAATCCTCGAGCACAACGTGATCCCGCTGACCCTGGGCGGCGACCACACCGTGACCCTGCCGATCCTGCGTGCCATCCACAAGAAGCACGGCAAGGTCGGCCTGGTGCACATCGACGCGCACGCTGACGTTAACGACCACATGTTCGGCGAGAAAATCGCCCACGGCACCACCTTCCGCCGCGCCGTGGAAGAAGGCCTGCTGGACTGCGACCGCGTGGTGCAAATCGGGCTGCGCGCCCAGGGTTATACCGCCGAAGACTTCAACTGGAGCCGCAACCAGGGTTTCCGCGTGGTGCAGGCCGAAGAGTGCTGGCACAAATCGCTGGCCCCGCTGATGGAAGAAGTGCGCGCCAAGGTCGGTGACGGCCCTGTTTACCTGAGCTTCGACATCGACGGCATTGACCCTGCCTGGGCACCTGGCACCGGCACCCCCGAAATTGGCGGCCTCACCACCATTCAGGCCATCGAGATCGTGCGTGGCTGCCAGGGCCTGGACCTGATTGGCTGCGATCTGGTAGAAGTCTCTCCGCCCTACGACACCACCGGCAACACCTCGCTGCTGGGCGCCAACCTGCTGTACGAAATGCTCTGCGTACTGCCGGGCGTGGTGCACCGCTGAGGACATGACCATGAGCGCAGAACAACAAGTACTTCAAGCTGCCCGCGACCTGGTCACCGCCTTTGCCAGCAACGACCGTGAGGCCTATTTCGGCGCCTTCACGGCCGACGCCAGCTTTGTGTTCTACACCCTTGCGCAACCGTTGCTGTCCCGCGATGCCTATCGTGAGGTGTGGGACGGCTGGCGGCGCGAGGATGGCTTCGAAGTGATCGAATGCACTTCAAGCAACGCGTGCGTCAGCCTGCAAGGTGACGTGGCGATATTCATGCATGACGTGGCGACACAGCTGCGCATGCAAGGGGAGATGTGCTTTAGCCAGGAGCGCGAAACCATTGTGTTTCGCCAACAACAAGAAGGCCATTGGCTGGCCTGCCACGAACACTTATCCGCCGCACCCTCGACACTGCCCTCCCCTTAGCCGCCGCGCCGCCCGCGAAGACGGGCGCCACGCAATGATCGGAGCAGATCATGAACAATAACAACAGCACGAACAGCATCAGCCAGATAGAAACCTTCGGGGTCGAGCAGATCCCGGACCACGAAAGGAATGCCAAGCCCCTCGACCTGTTCCGCCTGATCTTCGGCGGCGCCAATACTTTTTCCACCGCAGTGCTGGGCAGCTTTCCGGTGCTGTTCGGCCTGTCGTTCCAGGCCGGCCTGGTGGCCGTGCTGTTGGGCACCCTGGTAGGCGCGCTGATCCTGGCGCCCATGGGGCTGTTCGGCGCCATCAACGGCACCAACAATGCGGTGTCCTCCGGTGCGCACTTCGGTGTGCACGGGCGCATCGTCGGCTCGTTCCTGTCGCTGCTGACCGCCATCGCGTTCTTCTCGCTGTCGGTGTGGAGCTCGGGTGACGCCCTGGTGGGCGGCGCCAAGCGCCTGATCGGGCTGCCGGAAACCGACCTGACCCTGGGCCTGACCTACGGCCTGTTTGCGGTGCTGGTACTGGCCGTGTGCATTTATGGCTTCCGCTTCATGCTGTGGGTCAACAAGATCGCCGTGTGGACCGCCAGCCTTCTGTTCCTGTCGGGCATCGCCGCCTTCGCCGGTGCATTCGACGTGAACTACGCCGGCACCGTTGCCCATGGCCAGGCCGGCTTCTGGGCCGCGTTCATTGGCGCCTCGCTGGTGGCCATGAGCAACCCGATCTCGTTCGGTGCGTTCCTGGGTGACTGGTCGCGCTACATTCCGCGCACCACCTCCAAGGCACGCATCATGGGCGCGGTGATCTTCGCCCAGCTGGCCACCTTGCTGCCGCTGATGTTCGGCCTGGCCACCGCAACCATCGTCGCCACCCAAGCGCCGGACTACATCGCCAACAACAACTACGTGGGTGGCTTGCTGGCGGTATCGCCGGGCTGGTTCTTCCTGCCAGTGTGCCTGTTGGCAGTGATCGGCGGCATGTCCACCGGGACCACCTCGTTGTATGGTACGGGCCTGGACATGTCCAGCGTGTTCCCGCGCCTGCTGTCGCGGGTGCAGGCCACCTTGTTGATCGGCCTGATGTCGATTGCCTTCATCTTCATCGGCCGCTTCGCCTTTAACCTGGTGCAGAGCGTGTCCACCTTTGTGGTGCTGATCATTACCTGCACCACCCCTTGGATGGTGATCATGCTGATCGGCCTGCTGATGCGTCGCGGCTGGTACTGCCCCGATGACCTGCAAGTGTTCACCCGTGGTGAACAGGGTGGGCGCTACTGGTTCCACCACGGCTGGAACTGGCGCGGCCTGGGTGCGTGGATTCCCAGCGCGCTGGTGGGCCTGTGCTTCGTCAACCTGCCGGGGCAGTTCGTTGGCCCGCTGGGCAACCTGGCCGGCGGCATCGACATCAGCCTGCCGGTAACCCTGGGCCTGGCGGCCGTGGTGTACCTGACGTTGCTGAAACTGGTTCCGGAGTCGGCCGCGGTCTACGGCCCAAACGGTGTGCGCGGTAGCGCGCCGATCGCTGCAGGTGCCACCCCCGCATAACCCGTAGCTGCCGTCAGGCTGCGAAAAGGTCCGCAGGCCCTTCAGCGATGTCATGTCGACCGCTGGCGCGCTTTGCGCGCCTTCGCAGCCTGCTGGCAGCTCTACGGGACTGGTATTCCAACTATAAGAAATAAACGCGGAGAAGTTTTCCCATGGCTTTAGATATTTTCGTTGTCGCGATCTACGCGGCTGGCATGTTGCTGCTCGGCTGGTACGGCATGCGCAAGGCAAAAACCCATGAAGACTACCTGGTGGCCGGTCGCAACCTGGGCCCGTCGCTGTACATGGGCACCATGGCCGCCACGGTATTGGGCGGTGCTTCCACCGTGGGTACCGTGCGGTTGGGCTATGTGCACGGCATTTCCGGTTTCTGGCTATGCGCGGCGCTGGGCCTGGGCATCGTCGCCCTGAATCTGTTCCTGGCCAAGCCGTTGCTGAAACTGAAGATCTTCACCGTCACCCAGGTGCTGGAGAAGCGCTACAACCCCATGGCCCGACAGGCCAGCGCTGTGATCATGCTGGCCTACGCGCTGATGATCGGCGTGACCTCCATCCTGGCCATTGGCACCGTGCTGCAAGTGCTGTTCGGCCTGCCGTTCTGGCTGTCGGTGCTGGCCGGCGGTGGCGTGGTGGTGGTGTACTCGACCATTGGCGGCATGTGGTCACTGACCCTCACCGATATCGTCCAGTTCGTGATCAAGACCGTGGGCCTGATGTTCATCCTGTTGCCCATCTGCCTGTACCGTGTGGGCGGCTGGGACCAACTGGTGGCCAAGCTGCCGGCGTCCAGCTTCAGCTTCACCAGTATCGGCTGGGACACCATCATCACCTACTTCATGATCTACTTCTTTGGCATCCTGATTGGCCAGGACATCTGGCAACGGGTGTTTACCGCCAAGAACGAAAAAGTAGCCGTGTACGCCGGCACCACCGCCGGTATCTACTGCATTTTCTACGGCCTGGCCTGCGCCCTGATCGGCATGGCCGCCCACGTGTTGCTACCGGACCTGGACAACGTCAACAACGCCTTCGCCGCGATCGTCAAGGTCAGCCTGCCTGACGGCATTCGCGGCCTGGTGATTGCCGCAGCCCTGGCCGCCATGATGTCCACCGCCAGTGCCGGCCTGCTGGCCGCCTCCACCGTGCTCACCGAAGACCTGCTGCCAAAGCTGCGCGGCGGCAAACAATCGAGCCTGGGCATCAACCGCCTGTTCACCCTGCTGACCGGCCTTGTGGTACTGGGTATTGCCTTGGTGGTGACTGACGTGATCAGCGCCCTGACCTTGGCCTACAACCTGCTGGTGGGCGGCATGCTGATCCCATTGATGGGGGCTATCTTCTGGAAACGGGCCACCACCGCAGGGGCCATCAGCAGCATGGGCCTTGGGTTCATCACCGCGCTGGTATTCATGTTCAAGGATGGCCTGGACGCCAATACGCCCATCTACTACAGCCTGGGTGTTGGCCTGGTGAGCTTCGTGCTTGTCAGCCTTCTGTCACGCCGGCCTGCATTGGCCGCCAAACTGGCCTAATCTGTTGAAAAAAGCCGCATCCCCATGAGGATGCGGCACATCATAAGGATAGGCCGCTGTTGTTCTGACAGTACCGCAAACGAATTGCTGAACGGAGCGCGCACGCATTCGAGGTCTGCCATGAACCGAACAGACATTCAGCTGTATATCCACAGCACCATCGAGCAACAACTGGCCGCGCAGCAAAGCGATGCGCCACATCTGGACCTTGCCCAGCTGTTTAACTGCCTGGAACGCCTGTTCGGCGTTCAACTGGACCCCGACCGTGTATTGCGCCAGGTCAGCACCATCAACGACCTGAGCCGCGTTATCCAGAGCATGACGCTCCCCGACCGCGCTTCAGCGTAGGAAAGCGACCATGCCACGATTCGGTATGCGCAAGACCGTGCACAACTTCATCAGTGATTTCCTGCGCGACGGTGACTTCCATGACGACGTCAGTCTTGAGTCGCTGGGGTTGGACAAGGCGGACATCATGATGCTGATCACTCGCCTGGAAGACGAATATGGCCTGACGGCGTTTACCAGCGAAGAGGACAAGCTGCTGGAGCAGGCCGTCACGGCCAACGACCTATGGAAATTCCTGCAGGAGATAAACAGGCACTGACATCCCCAGACAGGCACTGCTGAAGGTTGTGATTATGGATGTTCGCAAGGTTCCGGTGGCAGTGCCGCCTGCTTCGCCGCCTGGGCCATGATGCGCCTGAACACTTCGGCGCGATGGATCTCGATGTGCTTGGGCGCCTGAACGCCAAAGCGCACCTGGTTGCCGCGAACCTCCAGTATCTTCACCCAGACTTCGTTGCCAATGGCTATGGATTCACCCACTCCTCGCGTCAATACCAGCATCGTCCCGCCCTCGTTTCATTGAATGAATCACGAGACTGCGCCGCGCCTTGACCGCTATCAACACCTACGGATCAAAACAGGATTGCCCTACACAGTTTGGCGAAATGCCCTACAGAAACGTCTGATGAAATAGCGTAGGACTGCACGAATCCGGACTGTTTTGCACGCTGTTGCATGCTTATGAACTGTGCAAGCGCGGGCCCCACAGGATGATGCTGGCGCCAATCACGCACAGCACTGCCCCCAGCCAGTCGCTGCCCGCCGGGCGCACGCGCTCCACGACCGCCAGCCAAGCCAGTGAAGTGATGATATAGAGCCCGCCGTAGGCCGCGTAGGCGCGCCCGGCATACGCCGCTTCGACGCGGGTGAGCAACAGGGCGAAGCAGGTCAGGCTGAGCAACGCAGGCACCGCCCACCAGGCGCTCTTGCCCAGGCGCAGCCACAGGTAGAAGGCGTAGCAGCCGGCGATCTCGAACACCGCCGCGAGGAAGAACCACAGGTAATTGAGCATGGGAGCGTCCTGTAAAAGGCAGGATCTTCCCTGAGTTGCGCCCCAGGCGCCAGCACGGCCGCGGCAGCCGCGTGCAGCCGCGGCCGCCAGGCTGTGCAGGCCAGCGGCCTTGCTGACACTTTCAGTGAACGCCAGGGCCCCGCGTAGCCTGGCGGCAGCGGCAGTGTGGGCCTGCTTCAATCAGCGCTGGGGCGGGCCTTGGCGCGCATTTTTTCCGCCATGCTGGCCATTTCGTTGTAAAGCAATTGCGGGTTCTGTTGCTTGAGCTGCCAGGCCATGCGCCCCTGCTCGTGGGGCAGGATCATGAACTGGCCCTCGGCCACCTGCTGGTAGACATAATCGGCAATGTCCGCCGCGCTGATGGGCGAGCTTTCCAGCAGCTTGCCCACTTGGGCTTTCATGGCCGGCGTGGGGCCACGGAACGAGTCGAGCAGGTTGGTCTGGAAGAACGACGGGCACACCACGTGCACCCCCACTTCCTGCTGGCGCAATTCCACCAGCAGGCTTTCGGACAGCGCCACCACACCCGCCTTGGCCACGTTGTAGTTGCTCATGGCCGGGCCTTGCATCAGCGCGGCCATGGAGGCGATGTTGATGATCTTGCCTTTGCTTTTCTCCAGCAACGGCAGGAACGCCTTGCAGCCCTTGACCACGCCCATCAGGTTGATTGCGATCTGCCAGTCCCAGTCTTCCAGTTGCAACTCGCTGAAGAAGCCGCCAGAGGCCACGCCGGCGTTGTTGACGATCACGTCGATGCCGCCCAGCTTTTCTTCACACGCTTGGGCCAAGGCCGTCAACTGACTGTAGTCGCGCACATCACAGCGCTGCACGAAGCCATCGCCGCCCGCCTCGCGCACCCGTTTCAGGGTTTCCTGCAGGCCGGCCTCGTTGACGTCCGACAACGCCAGGCGCCAACCCTCGCGCGCCCAGCGCAGCGCTATTTCGCGGCCCAGGCCCGAACCTGCGCCAGTGATCATCATGCGATTGTGCATAGCCAATGCCCTGTTGTTCCTTGAATGGTAGGGCCCAGTCTAGTGAAGGAAGGCGCAAGCCTCATGCACCATCAGGTTAGTGAATGGGTGATGCAAACCACCGCTTTGCGACGCCTTTGTGACATTCAGTAATAACCCGGCTTTTGCAATCACCCGGAAAAAACGCCAACCTCCCCGCCGCTGATCGGCCACCCGGGTTTTGACGGAACCTGCAAGGCCGTGCGCCTCTCCTTATTCAACCACTTATCGATCAAGGCCAATCATCATGATCACCCGGCGCGACCACCGCATCGACTTCTATCGTGGCTTGGCGCTGGTCTTCATCCTGTGGGATCACATACCGCAAAACCCGCTCGCCAACTTCACCGCGCGCAACGTGGGCTTCAGCGATGCCGCCGAGATCTTTGTGTTCCTGGCCGGTTATGCCGCCGTGCTGGCCTACGGCAAGATCGCCCTGCGCAGCGGTTACCTGATTGCCACGGTGCGCATCCTGCGACGCGCCTGGGTGCTGTACGTGGTGCACATCTTCCTGCTGGTGCTGCTGATGGGCATCATTTTCGTTGCCAACAGCCATGTCGAAACCCGCGACATGATCCAGGAAATGAACCTCAACTATTTCATCCTCAACCCCCAGCAGGCGCTGGTGGATGAGTTGCTGCTGCGTTTCAAGCCCAACCTGATGGACCCGCTGCCGTTGTACATCGTGCTGCTGGCCGGGTTGCCGCTGGTGCTGCCCCTGCTGATCAAGCACACCGTGCATACCGTGGGGTTGTCGCTGGCGGTGTACGGGCTGACCCAGTGGTTTGGCTGGAACATTCCGGCCCACGGCAATGGCCTGTGGTATTTCAACCCGTACGCCTGGCAGGCGCTGTTCGTGCTGGGCGGCGCAGCGGCGTTGCACAGCCAGGCGCCCCAGGTGCAGGACCTGCGCCCATTGCGCCAGCAGCCGCTGTTCATGACCTGCGCGGTGGTGGTGGGTATCAGCGCGTTCATTGTGCTGAGCTGGCGCTGGCCGGCGCTGCACGATGCGTTGATGCCGCAATGGATTGCCGAACGCCTGTACCCCATCAGCAAGACCGACCTGGCGCCGGTGCGCCTGCTGCACTTCCTGGCGATGGCCTATTGCGTGGCCAAGCTGGTGCCGTCGGGCCAATGGCTGCAGCACTGGCTGGTACAGAAAGTGGCGATGATGGGCCGCTATTCGCTGGAGGTGTTTTGCCTGAGCGTGCTGCTGGCGCCGCTGGCGGACATGGCCAATGCACTGGGCGGTGATCGCCTGCCCATGCAGGTTGCCACGGCCCTGGCGGGGTTGGGCCTGATGCTGGCCTTGGGGCAGTGGCTGGACCTGAACCGGCGCCTGACCAGCCCACCACCGGCGGCGGGCGTGGTCAGCCAGGCCTGAAGCGGCTCAGGCGTTGCCAGCAACCTTCATGCGCGCCGCTTGCGTGAAGTCGAGCATGCGCTTGAGCGGGCGAATGGCCTGGGGAATCAGCGCCGGGTCGACGATGATCTCGTTGCGGCCTTCGCGCAACGCGGTCAGCGTGCGCTCCAGGGTGTTCATGGCCATCCACGGGCAATGCGCGCAGCTGCGGCAGGCCGCGCCGTTGCCCGCCGTAGGCGCCTCGACGAAGATCTTGTCCGGGCACAACTGCTGCATCTTGTAGAAGATGCCGCGGTCGGTGGCGACGATGAACGTCTTGTTCGGCAAGCGCTGGGCAGCGGCAATCAGCTGGCTGGTGGAGCCCACTGCATCGGCCAGCTCAATCACCGACTCCGGCGACTCGGGGTGCACCAGGATGGCGGCATCCGGGTAAAGGGCCTTCATGTCTTCCAGCTGACGCCACTTGAACTCTTCGTGAACGATGCACGAACCGTCCCACAGGAGCATGTCGGCACCGGTCTGCTTCTGGATGTAGCGGCCCAGATGCTTGTCGGGCCCCCAGATGATGGTCTCGCCGTTGTCCATCAGGCTTTCGACGATTTCCAGCGCGCAGCTGGAGGTCACTACCCAGTCGGCACGCGCTTTCACGGCCGCCGAGGTATTGGCGTACACCACCACCGTGCGCTCCGGGTGCTGGTCGCAAAACGCCGAGAAGTCCTCCACCGGGCAGCCCAGGTCCAGCGAGCAGGTGGCATCGAGCGTGGGCATCAGCACGCGCTTTTCCGGGGTGAGGATTTTCGCGGTTTCTCCCATGAAGCGCACGCCGGCCACCACCACGGTCTTGGCAGGGTGGTTCTTGCCGAAGCGGGCCATTTCCAGGGAGTCGGACACGCAACCACCGGTTTCCTCGGCCAAGGCCTGGATCACTGGGTCACAATAGAAGTGGGCCACCAAGACTGCGTCCTGAGCCTTGAGCTCGGCAGCGATGGCAGCGCGGTAGTCGGCTTCCTGCTCGGGCGTCAGCGGCTTGGGCTGCTTGGCGTCGAGGTGGGCCTGGACCAGAAGGCGTTCGGAAATCTGCGTCATGTTGGCAAGACCTGCAGGCGCTTGTGCGCGAAAGTCGAGTATACCACCCGAGCTTACGCGAGCCTGGGCGTGTTTCGCTGGCGGTACATACCGCCGCGCCGAGGAAGGCTACAGCCAATGAGATGATTTCCAAAGATTTTTTTCAAGCCGCCGGGCACGCCGTGCGGGCGTTGGTTGCCCGGCTGCACTCAACCACGTGGCTGCGGCCGCTTCCCATCGGACAGACGGGCGGATGGTCGGCGTTTTTTCGACACGTTGACTGGCCAACCCACACACCCTGCACTAGCCTCTGTTTTGCCACGCAATTTCCATTGCCTGCGCCCTCTCGCCCGCACCGGGCCGGGGCGGTAGCCTGCCCACCTTTTGCCTCGCCCCACCTTGCCCAGTGCTCACGTCCGACAGCCCGGAGGCACGACCATGCGGCTCGCACTCTCCAGCATCGCCTGGGAACGGGCGGATGACATCGCCGTCAGCCAGTTGCTACAGCGCTTGCAGATCGACGCAATCGACATCGCGCCCAGTCAGTATTTTCCCAACCCGCAGCACGTGTGCGAAGCACGGGTGGCCCAGGTGCGCCGCTGGTGGCGCTCGCGAGGCATCGAAATCACCGGCATGCAGTCACTATGCTTCGGTACCACGGGGCTGAACCTGTTCGCCGGCGCACACAGCCAGGCCGCCCTGTTGCTGCACCTGACTGCGGTGTGCCGTATCGCCGCCGGCCTGGGCGCCACCCGGCTGGTGTTCGGCTCGCCGAAAAACCGCGACTGCAATGGCCTGGGGGCCCAGCAAAGCCTGGACATTGCCACGGCCTTCTTTCGCCAACTGGGCGACATTGCCCACGACCACGGGGTGACCATTTGCCTGGAGCCGGTGCCGGCGCGCTACGGCGCCAACTTCATGCTCACCAGTGCAGAGACGGCCGAAGTGGTGCGGCGCGTGGCCCATGGCGCAATCCGCATGCAACTGGACACCGGTGCCCTGACCATCAACGGCGAAGACGTTGCCCGGGTGTTGCATGAGTGCAGTGAGCTGATCGGCCATGTGCATGCCAGCGAACCCGGCCTGGTGCCACTGGGCGATGGCACCACGGACCATCCGCGGGTGCTGGCCGCGCTGCGCGGTTACCTGCCCCAGCATGTGGTGAGTGTCGAGATGCTCACCGGCCGCGGTGAGGCGTCGTTGCCTGCGATCGAGCGCGCCCTGCGGGCTGCCACCCGCTACTACCGGCATCCGGCGTCGTAACCTCACCCCAGCTGTAGCCTGCGGCAGCGGCCACAGGGTTTCGAACTTTATCGAAGGGGGCTTTCATGAGCAGCCAGGCCTTGCCCACTGCACGCAGTTGCTTCGCCCCTGGCCTGCTGGCCAGCGTCTACCTATGCCTGTGTTTTGCCCCACTGGGCGCACGCTTGCCGTTTACCGTACCGTCGCTACGGCTGTGGACCTTGGCGATTGTGTTGCTGCTGGCATCGGCACTGGCAACCGCGCTGCGCCCTTGGCGCCATGGGTGCTGGTTGCTGGCCTTGGTGGTGTTCGGGCATTGCCTGGGCAGCCCGGTACTGTTCAGCGAAATCACCTTTCACCTGCTGGCCTTGAGCACAGGCTTTCTGCTGGTGCTGGCCATTGTTGCCAGCCAGTCTGGGCACCCCGTTGAGGCGATGCTGTGGCTGGTGAGCGGGTTGTTGTCCTGGGTGTACATGCAGCCCCATAACCTGTCTGACAACGACGCCTGGTCTGCCGCGCTGAGCGCCTATGGTGCGCCGCTGATGGGCGTTTCGGTGGCTGCGCAATTGGCCTTGCTCACGCGTTTTGGACACGGCCTGGCCCGCACCCTGAACCGCGCGTTCCTGCTGGCGCTGGGGTTGTTGCTGTTTACTCACCTTACGGGCCTGCTGCCTCTGGGCAATGCTCGGCAATGGCTGTGGCTGGTGGCCATGAGCATGGTGATGGACGCGCTGGTAATCGCCCAGTTGCTGGCAACACCGGGGCGGATGCCGCGATGGCTGGGGTGGCTACTGGTGGCGCTGCTGGCCTGCCATTTGCTGATGCCTTCGGGCGATGCGCGCTATGGCTACCCGGGGAAAGACAGCCTGTATCAACAGGTGTCGGCGTTGCCAGCCAGCGAGATTCTGGTGCAACGCTGGGCGCAAGCGGCCGTGGCCCGTTACCGAGCGCTGGACCCGGGCCTGGCCAGGCACCGCTTTGTGCAAGCAGGCTCGATCGATGCCTTGTTCCAGGCCCGGCATACCCAGGCGTTTTACCTGCTGGGTGCACCGCTGGACCTTCAGCACAACACCAGTGGCCTGGACGCTGGGCTGCAACGGCAGGTGGACCGTTACCGTTGCCGATACACCTGGAACGCGGCGATCAGCGACGGCAGCGTGCTGCACCTTTCCTGCGGGTGAGTCAGGCTGGTACCGGCGCCTTCACCACTTTCTCTGGGCGCCCACCCACCAGCGCCGCAATCAGGATCAAACCGCCGCCACACCAAGCCAGCGGCGTCAGTTGCTCGTTGAGCCACAGCACCGCGAAGCACGCCCCAAACAGCGGTTCGGAGCCCATCAGCAGCGCCGCGCGTGTGGGGCTGGCATGTTGCAGCGCGTAGTTCTGTGCAAAGAAAGCAAACAGCGTGCAGAACACCACCAGGTAGACCGTCGCCGTCCAGAACGACACCTCGGTGGGTAACGCCGGCACGCCGCCGGTGGTCAGCAACAGAATCAGCAAACTGCCAAAGCCCACTACCCCCACCTGCACCGCCGTCAGCGCCAACGCGGGTATCTTGACGTTCTGCAGCAGGTACTTGGTGGAACACACCATGAACGCGCGCAACAGTGCCGCCAGGATCATCAACCAGTCACCCAGGTTCATCTCAACTTGCGAGGCGCCGGTGAGCATCATCGCACCCACCAGCGACAGGCACGCAATGCCGATGGCCTCGGCGCTGGGACGGCGGCGAAACACCGCCCACTCCACCAGGGGCGTCAGCACCACGCACAGGCTGATCAGGAAGGCTGCGTTGCTGGCAGTGGTCAGGTGCACGCCATAGGTCTCGCTGAGAAAAATCCCCAGCAGGATGGTGCCCAGCGCGAGCCCAGGTAGCAGTGCCTTCTTCAGATGCCCGCGCAGTGCCGGCAACAACAGCACAAAGGTCATGATGAAGCGTACGCTCAGAAAGCCCATGACCGGGTAGAACACCAGGGCACCCTTGGCCACGCCGTAGCTGGTACCCCAGATGAACGCCACCAGTAGCAACATGATTTCGGCGATGCGTATTTTCGATAACGACATATTCAACCCCCCTTGCGGGTAAAGGCGATGACCAACGCGTCGCGGTGGCCCTGGCGCCCGATTTCCAGGCTATTGATGGGCGAGACCTCGTGCATGATCTGCTGGTCATCGCCGACGATCATGTCAAGGCCATTGGCCAGGGTCACTTCGCACAGTGTCTTGTTCAGCGGGTTCGAGACCCGCGTGGTACCGCCGGTGATACCGACCCGGCGAATCAGCAGCATGACGATATAGTCCACCCCATCACGATGCCGCCCCTCGGGGGTCGGTTTGCCCTGCTCGGCATCGTTGGTCACGATGCGGTAGGGGTGCAGGCGGATGTTCCAGTCACAGGTGGCCCCCGCCGCGCGGTCGAACACCCGCGCCATGCCGCTGAGCAGTGCGGTGAAAAACGGATGCTCGACCATGCCGTCTTCCAGCGGCAGGAAGTGCCGGGCCACACCCCCGTTGAGGGTGTTGATGTACCTGGCCTGCTCGTACGGTGCATGGGGCAACTTGTGCAGGCTGCCGCCGACCCGATAGTCGAACTCGCTGTAGCGACGCAAGCGATAGGTGCCCCTGTCGGCCATGTACTCGTCCAGCACCAGGCCATCCCAGTAACTGGCGAACTCGGCCCAGCTGTCGGCATCCAGGTTGAAGCGCTGGGCCAGGCCCTGACCGTCGCGGTAGGCCCAGCCGTGTTTGTTGATGTCGTCGCCCATGGACTGGACGGCTTGGGCGTCCAGCACGATTTGCGCACAGGCAAGGCTCATGGGCTTACTCCTTCAGCCTGCGCCGCGCTGCGCAGCGGGCGGCGTGCATGCTGTTCGGCCAGGCTGCGGCTGCCACGTTCACGAGCGATGTCCTTTTCCCACTGGTCGCGGTCGGTGAGGTACAACGCTGCCGGCGCCTTGATGGCGGCCAGTTGAGCGCTGCCCTCGCTCAACTGCAGGGTCACTTTGCCGGTCACCGACGCGGCCGTGTGGGCAATGAATGCAGTGGCGGCGCCATGCAGGGCGCCGAACCAGCGGCCCTCGATGGCTTCGCGCACCCACAGCTGTTCCTGGGTGATCTTTTCACGGATCAGCTCGGCATCCAGCACCGCCGTTTCCAGGGTGCGGTAGGCCTGCAACAGTACGGCCGCCGCCGGCGCCTCGCGCACCTCCAATACCTTCTCGCCACCTTCCAGGTGTTCCAGCCCACTGTAGCGGCCTATCTGGAAGCACCCCGCCAAGTGGTTGAGCTGGTGAATCAGCTCGATCAACGGCAGGATCTGCCCGTTCAGGGCAAACGGCCGGCCGCCACGGAACTCGATCTCCAGGCGATCCACTTCGCGAGGCTGGCGGGCGCGGGTCCAGCGGTAGATATCGGGCGACACGGTGAAGTCTTCCGGGTTGTCCAGGCAGCCCGACTCGTATTCGCGCACCCACAGGTTGGCGTCGCCACTCATGCCCCGGGTCTGAAAACCGCTGAGCCCGGCGGCGCTCAACTGCGCCACTTTTTCCTGGCGGGTCAACGCCGAGTATTCGTAAGGGCTGCCCGTGAAGCCGGTGTAGCCCAGCTGCTTGATGGCGCCATTGAGGCGGCGCAGGCTGTTCTGCGACTGGTTGGCGGTGTGCAGCAACGCGCCGCAACCCAGCTTGTGGGCGGTTTCCACAGCGAAGCGGGCAATGATGGGCCGCGACAATGACGAGCTGATCGGGTACATGCCCAAGTATTGCGCCTGGGCCTGAATGGCCGGCAGCACAGCCTGTTCAACGAACGCGGAGCGCCCGTCCACCACCATCAGCGTGGCCCCGAAGAAGTTTGTGATGCGTTCCAGTTCCGCGTAATCTGCCCCTTCATCCAGATCCACTGCCAGCGCCGTGACCTTGCAGTCGAGCTTCGACAGTTGGTACAGCAGGTAACTGCTGTCCAGGCCACCGCTGAACAAAGTCAGTACATGGGGCGTGCGTTCGGCTATGAAAGCCAGGTCATCCAGGCTTCGAACATCCATTTCTCGGGTCATGCAGCGGGCTCTCCTGAGGCCAGTGAGTGAGATTGCAACCAGTGCCCGGATTATCGACGGCCCCGTGACTGGCTATTAGCCCAGCTTTCAGGACAACAGTTTTGCGCCACGAGAACGAATCAACCAATCGGCTGATGCCGTACATGTCGGTGTTTGTGAAGGTGGTAGAGCTGGGCAGCTTCTCTGCGGCCGCCGAGCAAGTGGGGCTGACCGCCTCGGCGGTGAGCCGGCAGATCGCCACGCTGGAAAGCGCCCTGAGCGTCAAACTGTTGGAACGCACCACGCGCAAGCTGCGCCTCACCGAAGTGGGCACCCAGGTGTTCGTCCGTTGCCAGGAAATGGTGGAGTCCGCGCGCGCCGTACAGGAAATAGCCGAGCGCTTCGTCAGCAGCCCCCAGGGTTTGATCAAGATCAGTGCGCCCAAGGCCTTCGGCAAAATCATCATCAGCCCGCTGATACCCGAGTTCCTGCGTCTGTACCCGCAAGTGGACGTGCAACTGATGCTCAGCGACCAGCCCGGCGCCCTGATCAGCGACGACTTCGACCTGCTGGTGCGCATCACCGATACCCCGCCCCTGGGCCTGGCCGCCCGCCCGTTGCTCGACGTGCACCACGTGCTGTGTGCCAGCGAACATTACCTGGCGCAGGCCGGCACGCCGGTGCACCCCGAAGACCTGAGCCATCACAGTTGTATCTACCTGGGCGAAACCCCCAGCGACAACCGTTGGCAACTGCGTCACGCGCCTAGCGGCGACAAGGTGACCGTCAACGTCAAAGGCCGCTTCGTCAGCAACCACAGCGAGGTGCGCCTGAATGCTGTGCTGGCCAACCTGGGCGTGGGTTGCCTGCCCTTCTTCACCGCTGCCGAAGCCTTGGCCAACCAGCAGATAGTCGAAGTGCTGAGTGACTGGCGCTACGAGACCACTTACCACGGCAAGGCCTGGATTCTGTACCCGCCCAACCGCTACCTGCCGCCCAAGTGCAGGGCGTTGATTGATTACCTGGCGGACCATATCAACAGCGCCACGCACTAAAAATCACAGACGAAAAAAAGCCGGAGAACACGATGTGTTTTCCGGCTTTTTTCTTGATGCATATGGTGGGTCGTGTGGGATTCGAACCTACGACCAATTGGTTAAAAGCCAACTGCTCTACCAACTGAGCTAACGACCCGCTGTGTTGGGGTGCGCATAATACTGGTTTATAACGCAAATTCAAGACTTTTTTGCAATGACCGCGTCATTTGATCAAGGCAAGAAAATCGAGGACGAAAAAAAGCCGGAGGCGCTGAACGCTTCCGGCTTTTTTCTTACCGCATATGGTGGGTCGTGTGGGACTCGAACCTACGACCAATTGGTTAAAAGCCAACTGCTCTACCAACTGAGCTAACGACCCGCTGTGTTGTTGGGCGTATAATACTGATTTCTAACGAGAATTCAACAAGTTATTTGAAAAAGATCAAAAATAGCGCGTTGGGTCGCTGACACCGGCCGCCGCGAAGCCTTCTGCGCGCAGGCGGCAGCTGTCGCATTTGCGGCAGGCGCGGCCCTGATCGTCGGCCTGGTAGCAGGAAACAGTAAGGCTGTAGTCCACGCCGTGCTCCATACCGGCCTTGACGATGTCAGCCTTGCTGAGGTTTTGCAGCGGCGCCTTGATGCTGAAGCCCTGCCCTTCCACGCCCGCCTTGGTGGCCAGGTTGGCCATGCGCTCGAACGCCTCGACGAACTCGGGGCGGCAGTCCGGGTAGCCGGAATAGTCCACGGCGTTGACGCCGATGAAGATGTCCCGTGCGCCCAGCACTTCTGCCCAGCCCAGGGCCAGGGACAGGAACACCGTGTTGCGCGCCGGCACGTAGGTCACCGGGATGCCCACGGTAGGCGCCTCGGGCACGTCGATGCTGCTGTCGGTGAGGGCCGAGCCGCCGATGCCGTTCAGGCTCAGCCCGATGACTTTGTGCTCCACCGCCCCCAGGTCCTTGGCCACGCGGGCGGCAGCGTCCAACTCGGCGCGGTGGCGCTGGCCGTAGTCGAAGCTCATGGTGTAGCAGCTGTAGCCTTCGGCCTTGGCCATGGCGACGACGGTGGCCGAGTCCAGGCCGCCGGAGAGCAGGATTACCGCTTTTTTGTCAGTCATGTCTGGTGTCCTTCGATGAGGCTGCGAATGCGGCTGTGACCGCTGCCGCCAGGCCGCGGCTACAGGTTCGTGTTGGGCCTGCGAATCAGCGGCCGGGTTCGTCGTTCCACAGCAGTTTATGCAATTGCAACTGGAAGCGTACAGGCAGGTTGTCAGCGACGATCCAGTCTGCCAGGTCGGTGCCGCTCAGCTCGCTCTTGCTCGGCGAGAACAGTACATCGCTGACGCGACGGTCCAGGCCGTACTGAATGAGCTTGGATACCGCCCAGTCATAGTCGTCCCGCGAGCAGATCACAAACTTGACCTGGTCATTGGGGGTCAGCAACTCGATGTTTTCGTAGCGGTTGCGATGCGACTCTTCAGAGGCCGGGGTTTTGAGGTCCAGCACCCGGCTGGCGCGGGTGTCCACCTTGGAGATGTCCAGCGCACCACTGGTTTCCACCGACACTTCATAGCCGGCATCGCACAGTTGCTTGATCAGGGGGATGGCATTGGGCTGGGCCAGCGGCTCACCGCCGGTGACGCAGACATAGCGCGGCTTGAAGCCGGCCACTTGCTCCATGATCGATTCCAGGGTGCGAATGGTGCCGCCGGTGAAGGCGTAGGCACTGTCGCAGTACTGGCAGCGCAAGGGGCAACCGGTCAGGCGTACGAAAACCGTGGGCAGGCCCGCGGTACGAGTCTCACCCTGCAACGAGTAGAAGACTTCGGTAATGCGTAATGTGTCTTGCATAGGGTCCACGGGCGGGACAGCTAAACAGGCTGACCGCCTCCGTTGGGCACTTCGAAGAACCCGCCAACGCGTAGTTCAGGGAAGCGTGTTCGAATAAAAGGGCAACAATTCTAACGAAAAAACCCGCGACAAGCGCGGGTTTCTTCAAGTTGGCAGTGCCAGCTTACATTTTCTGCAGGTCACGCTGCGCCAGTTGGGCAGCGGAGGTGCCAGGGTATTGGCTTACAACCTGCTGAAGAATGCCTTTGACGCGGTCGGTATGACCCAGGCGACGCTCGACATCAGCCAGCTTGTACAGCGAATCCGGCACCTTGGCGTGCTTGGGGTACAGCTGGCTGACCTTGGCAAAAGCCTGCCCGGCGCCTTGCAGGTCACCCTTGGCCAGGTTCACTTCACCCAACCAGTACTGGGCGTTACCCGCGTACTGGCTGTTGGGGTATTTGCGCAGAAAGGCGGCGAACGCCAGGCTGGCCTTGTCGAAGTCCTTGGCCTTGATCAGGTCGAAGGCGGCATCGTAGTACAGTTTTTCCTTGGCCGGGTCACCCGGCTCGGTGCTGGCCGCAGGCGCCTGGGCGGCTGCTGACGGAGGCACCGGGGTACCGGCGGCGTTTACATCGCCACCGGCTTGAGAATTCTCGGAAGGCGCGGCGGCTGCAGGTGCAGTGCCGGTTCCAATGCGACGATCGAGTTCCTGATAACGCTCCAGACCCTGCTGTTTAAGCTGCTGGATATCGTTTTGCTGGACTTCGACCTGTCCGCGCAAACGCGCGATGTCTTCCTGCATTTGCTGCAGTTGCATGAACAGCTGGCCTTGCGCAGACACCGGGGCTTGCGCCCCGGAGTCAGCGTAGGCGCCGCTCGTGCCATAACCCGATGGCGGATTACTGCTGACCCCATTGCTGGAACCATCACCATCAACCACAGGAACCTCGGCCCATGCCACGAGTGGCAAGGCGAGAGCCAGAATAGTTACAGCACGGCGGCACGTTCGCATATCGAATTACTTACGCAGTTCGACGCGACGGTTCTGAGCCCACGACTGTTCGTCGTTGCCAGTTGCAACTGGACGCTCTTCGCCGTACGAAACGACTTCCAGCTGAGCTGGCGAAACGCCTTGCAGGACCAGGTAGCGTTGAACGGCTTTCGCACGACGCTCGCCCAGAGCCATGTTGTACTCGCGAGTACCGCGTTCGTCGGTGTTACCTTCCAGTACGACGTGAGCGCCATTGGCTTTCAGGTCTTTAGCGTGGACGTCCAGAGCGCGCATGGCTTCTGGTTTCAGGTCCGAGCTGTCGTATTCGAAGTAGAAGGTGGTGATTGCGCGCAGAGCAGCTTCTTCGCTCAGGGAGCCATCAACGGCACCGGTGTTTGCGCCGTAACCAGCGTTAGGGTCTACAGCTGCTTGACCAGCGTTGTCGCCGCCTTTCGAAGAGCAACCTACAGCTACAGCCATGGCCAGAGCCAGCGCAGCAAACTTACCAAACTTCAGCATTTCCATCGTGAAACTCCTAATGAACCCCAATGTGTTAAGTAAAACGTGTAGCGCCGCGTCAGTTCAGGTAAGGGGACCAGGACGGTTCTCTGACTTCGCCTTGAGCGGTAGGAAGCGGGAGCCTCACGCGGCCGTTTAGCGACACGAGCATCAAGACTCCCCGGCCCTGCTGGCGGGTGGCGTAGATTACCATGGTGCCGTTGGGCGCAACAGTAGGCGACTCATCAAGACTTGAATCTGTGAGAATTTTTACCGTTCCACGCTCCAGATCCTGCGAAGCAACCTTGAAGTTGGTGAAACCGTCCTGGCGATGGATCATGACCAGGGTCTTTTCATCGGCAGAAAGTTTCGGGTTGGCGTTGTAGTTGCCAATAAAGGTGACGCGGGTTGCACCGCCACCGCCCAGCGACTGTTTATAGATCTGTGGCTTGCCACCGCGGTCGGAGGTGAAATAGATGGTGGAACCATCTTTACCCCAGAACGGTTCGGTGTCGATGGCCGGATCATTGGTCAGGCGGGTGAGGTTGCGCGAAGCCAGGTCCATCACGTAGATCTCGGGGTTGCCGTCCTTGGACAGCACGAACGCCAGCTTGCTGCCGTCAGGCGAGAACGCGGGTGCGCCGTTGAGACCTTCGAAGTTGGTGATCTGCTGACGCGCACCGGTATCGACGTTCTGCACGAAGATACGTGGGCGCTTCTGCTCGAACGACACGTAGGCAATGCGCTTGGCATCCGGTGCGTAACGCGGTGACAGGATCGGCTCGCGCGATTGCAGCAGGGTGACCGCGCGGGCGCCGTCGTAGTCCGAACGCTGCAAGGTGTAGCGAGTGCTGTTGGTGCTGAAACGCTCGGCAGTTACATAAAGGAGGCGAGTGGAGAATGCGCCCTTGATGCCGGTGAGCTTTTCAAACGACTGGTCGGAGATGTAGTGCGCCATGTCGCGCAGTTGATCGACGCTGCCCGACACGCTGCCGGTCAGCACAGGCTGCTGGCTGCTGACGTTGAGCAGTGCATACGACACCTGCAGGCGACCGCCGGCCGGGGTGATGCTGCCGACCATCACGTACTGGGCACCCAGGGCCTGCCAGTCACGCCATACCACTTCGCTTGGCTGCGACGGGGTGCTGATCATGTTCTGCTTGTCGATCGGCGAGTAGTAACCCGAGTTGCGCAGGTCGTTGCCGATGATCAGTGCCATGTCCTCGGGCAGCACGGAGCCGCCCTGGAAGCCGAAGGGCACGACGGCGATCGGGGTGGCCCGATCGCTGCCGCTGGTGACCAGAATGTTCTTTTCATCTGCCTGGGCAACGGCTGCAACGCAGCACAGTGCAACCAGCAGTCCTCGAAGAAGGTTAATCACAAGGCAAGGTCCTCAGGGGTGAATGTCATCTTGAAATTGCGGTAAGGGTTGAAATCACTCGGTTTCAGGCCCTGCATTTCGGTTAAACGACCGATGTTCTTGACCGCTGCCACTGCCGACGCATCGAACGGACCATCGCCACTGCTCTTGGCCACGGTAACGTTGGTGACGGTGCCGTCAGGCAACATGTTGATCTGCAGTACCACTGTCATGTTCTTGCGCGCAGACGGTGGGCGAGCCCAGCCTTCGGCAGCACGGGAACGGATCAGGTCATCGAAGTTGCCTGCGGTCTGGTCGCCCTGCTCGTCCGCCAACGCCTGCTGGCGCTGAGGTGTATCGGACAGCAAGTCAGCCAATGCCTGCGCCTTCTTGTCTTCAGCGGCCTTGCGGGCTGCTGCCTGAGCCTTCTTCTTGGCGTCGTCGGCAGAAGCCTTCTTCGCGTCCTCGGCGGCTTTCTTCTTCGCCTCCTGCGCAGCTTCGGCCACTTTCTTGGCGTCGTCCGCGGCCTTCTTCTTGGCGTCCTCGGCGGCTTTCTTCGCAGCGTCGGCGGCCTTCTTGGCGTCTTCCTCGGCTTTTTCCTTGGCCTCGTCCTCAGCTTTCTTCTTGGCGATGTCGGCCTGCTCGGCTTTTTTCGCTTCGGCAGCCTTCTTGGCGTCGTCGGCTTTCTTCGCCGCGTCCGCCGCGGCGGCCTTGGCGTCGTCGGCAGCAGCTTTCTTGGCGTCGTCGGCCTTCTTGGCTTCCTGGGCTTTTTGAGCGGCTTCTTCCTGCTTTTGTTCCGCAGCCTTGTCAGCTTGCTCCTGCTTCTCCTGCTCGACCTTTTTCTGTTCCATCTGCTCGACTTCCGTCTGCTTGGCAGCGGACTTCTTGGCCTCCCCGGCAATCTTCTGATTGGTCTGGGTGGTGGCCTGGCTCTTCGATTTCAGCTGGTACAGAGTAGCCTGGACGATGGGCCTGGCAGGCGGCAGATCCGGGGTCATGGCAAAGCTTATGAACAGCATGCCAAAAATCAGGATATGCAGGGCAATGGCCCAGACACTGGGCCAGAAATAGCTTTCCGAGGCGGAGGGCTCTCGTTGTCGCATCAGGGGGCCTCGGTAATCAGGCCGACGTTACCGACACCCGCTTTCTGCAACCCGCCCATGGCACCCATGACCGCGCCGTAGTCCACAGACTTGTCGCCGCGAATGAATACCTGGGTGCGTTTGCCGCCTTCGTTGCCGGCGCGAATGATCTTGGTGACGGCGTCGGTCATGGCAGGCAGGGTCATCGCCTTGTCCTGGACCTTGTCGGCATCGACTTCGCTGCCAAGGTTCCAGTAGTAGGTCTTGTCAGCCTTGATCGAAATGGTCAGGACCTGGGTGTTGTTGTCCTGCGGCAAGGCTTCGCTGGAAACCTTTGGCAGGTCAACCTTCACGCCCTGGTTGAGCATTGGTGCGGTGACCATGAAGATAACCAGCAGTACCAACATCACGTCGATGTAGGGCACCACGTTCATCTCGGCGACCGGCTTGCGTTTCTGGCGAACTCGGGCCATGGGTAATTACCTGCTCACTCTTCGCTGGTGTGCACTTTACGGTGCAGGATGGCCTGGAACTCGTCAGCGAACGTGTAGTAACGGCTGATCAAGGTTTCGCTGCGCGCGGCGAAGCGGTTGTAGGCGATAACCGCCGGGATGGCCGCGAACAGGCCGATGGCAGTGGCCACCAGCGCTTCGGAAATACCCGGGGCAACGGTGGCCAGAGTGGCCTGTTGGGCGCCAGCCAGGCCGCGGAAGGAGTTCATGATGCCCCACACGGTGCCGAACAGGCCGATGTAGGGGCTGACCGAACCGACGGTGGCCAGGAACGGCAGCGTCTGCTCCAGTTTTTCTTCTTCACGGGAAATGGCCACGCGCATGGCACGACCCACGCCGTCCATGACCGCGTCCGGGTCTACACCCGGCTGCTGGCGCAGGCGCGAGAATTCCTTGAAGCCGGCACGGAACACCTGCTCCACGCCCGAATCCGGATCAGGGTTGCTACCCGCCTGACGGTACAGCTTGGACAGGTCGATGCCCGACCAGAAACGCTCTTCAAACGAATCCAGTGCACGGCGGCCGGCACGGATGAGTGCGCTGCGCTGAAAAATCATGACCCATGAAGTGACCGATGCGGCTACCAGAATCAGCATTACCAGCTGTACAACCACGCTGGCATTGCTGACCAGGCTCCACATGGAGGTATGGTCGACGACGTTAGCTTCCACGCTTAATCTCCTGCTTTTGAGTGTGTACCCGGGCCGCCTGCAGCGGCAAAGGCCGCACGCAGAGCTTCGGGAATGGCCCGGGGTTTGAAAGTATCGGCGCGCACACAGGCCACCAAAAACTGCCCTTCGCAGAGCAGCGTCATATCCGCTGCGCGCCAGACCTGCTGCTTGAAGCGCAGGCTGGCACGGTTCAATTCAATTACTTGCGCAGTGACGAGCAACTCGTCGTCCAGCCGGGCCGGCACCAGGTAGCGCGCCTCGCTGGAATGCACCACGAACAGCAGGTTCTCGCGTGCCAGAACCGACTGCACATAACCCAGTTCACGCAGCCTTTCGGTGCGTGCCCGCTCCATGAACTTGAGATAGTTGACGTAATAAACGACGCCGCCCGCATCGGTGTCCTCGTAATAGACGCGACAGCGATGTGCGAACGACTCAACCCCATTTTGCGCGCGCATACTCTAGTGCTTACTCCTCAGGTTGCCAATCCGGCCAGGCAACTGTTTTTTCATCGTTTTTGCGCCGTTCAGGTAGGGCAAGCGCCTGTCAGCACCCTAGGACCGCAAAAACCTCAATTAAATCGCCATCATCGCGTTATTCATCACCCGGATCGACGAACTGCTCAGTCGCAGGCGTTTCGCCCAGGCGGTTGGGGATGTTAAGCCCGAAATGCAGGTACGCATGGCGGGTAACCACCCGACCACGCGGGGTGCGCATGATATAGCCCTGCTGGATCAGGTATGGCTCCAGCACGTCCTCGATGGTGTGCCGCTCCTCGCTGATGGCCGCTGCCAGGCTGTCCACGCCCACCGGGCCGCCGTCGAACTTCTCGATCATGGTCAGCAACAGACGGCGGTCCTGGTGATCGAAGCCACGTTCGTCCACATCCAGCAGGTTCAGCGCCAGGTCGGCGATGGGTTTGGTGATGTGGCCCTTGCCGCGCACTTCGGCGAAGTCGCGCACCCGGCGCAGCAAGCGGTTGGCGATACGTGGTGTGCCGCGGGCGCGGCGGGCGATCTCGAACGCGCCCTGGTCTTCAATGGGCAGGCCGAGAATGCCGGCCGAGCGGCTGACAATGGTGGCCAGGTCTGCGGTGCTGTAGAACTCCAGGCGCTGAACAATGCCGAAGCGGTCGCGCAATGGGTTGGTCAACATGCCCGCGCGGGTAGTAGCCCCCACCAGGGTGAACGGCGGCAGGTCGAGCTTGATGGAACGTGCGGCCGGCCCTTCGCCAATCATGATGTCCAGCTGGAAATCTTCCATGGCCGGGTACAGCACTTCCTCGACGATGGGCGACAAGCGATGGATTTCGTCGATGAACAGCACGTCGTGCGGTTCAAGGTTGGTGAGCAGCGCCGCCAGGTCGCCAGGGCGCTCCAGCACCGGCCCCGAGGTGCTCTTGATCGACACCCCCATTTCCTGGGCAATGATGTTGGCCAGGGTGGTCTTGCCCAGGCCCGGCGGGCCGAAGATCAGGGTGTGGTCCAGGGACTCGTTGCGCCCACGGGCGGCCTGGATGAACAGCTCCATTTGCTCGCGCACGGTGGGCTGACCGATATAGTCGGCCAGGCTCAGCGGGCGAATGGCCCGGTCCTGCTGTTCTTCCCGGTCGCGGCCGCTGGTGGCGGCGATCAGGCGGTCGGCTTCGATCACTTAAATCATTCCCTTCAGGGCGTGGCGGATCAGGTCTTCGCTGCTAAGGCCTTTAGTCTTGATGGCGGCCACTGCCTTGCTGGCCTCCTGAGGCTTGTAGCCCAGGGAGATCAGCGCACTGACGGCGTCAGTCTCGGCGCTTGGCACCGGCGCGGCGGTATTGGGCCCGGTGGGCATCAGTTCGAACATGGCCGGCGCGGTTTCCCAGGCCTTGAAGCGGTCCTTGAGCTCGACCAACAGGCGCTCGGCGGTTTTCTTGCCCACGCCCGGCACCTTGGTCAGGGCCGACGCGTCCTGGGCCTGCACGCAGCGCACCAGCTCGTCCACGTCCAGGCTCGACATCAGCGCCAGGGCCAGCTTGGGGCCCACGCCGTTGAGGCGAATCAGCTCGCGAAAAAACTCGCGTTCGCGCCTTTCAAAGAAGCCGTAGAGTAACTGAGCATCCTCGCGAACCACCAGATGGGTGTGCAAAGTCACCACCTGACCGACCGGCGGCAAGCGATACAACGTGGTCATCGGCACTTCCAGCTCGTAGCCCAGGCCGTTGACGTCGAGAATCAGGTGCGGCGGCTGCTTTTCCGCCAGGGTGCCGCGCAAACGTCCAATCACGTTTCAATCCTTTCAGTGCCGACGAGCAATACTCGCCATCATTGCAGGCCCGACGGGCCATGCAAGTCAAAAATCTTCAGAGGCTGTTACAGCCGCAGGCGGCCACCACGGCTGCGCGCCGAGCCCAGGCCGTGGGGAATCAGGCTTGAGCGCGTATGGGCATGGGTCAGGGCAATGGCCAGGGCGTCGGAGGCGTCGATTTGCGGCTTGGCGGTCAGCTTGAGCAAATGCATGACCATCATCTGTACCTGCTCCTTGTTGGCGCCACCGGTACCGGCCACCGCCTGCTTGACCTGGGTAGCCGTGTATTCGGCCACCTCCAGCCCCTCCTCCATCGCCGCGACAATGGCCGCGCCACGCGCCTGGCCCAATTTCAGCGCCGAGTCGGCGTTGCGTGCCATGAACACCTTTTCGATACCCATGGTCACCGGGCCGTAGCTCTGAATGACTTCACGCACACCGCGAAACACAATCTGCAGGCGTTCCTGCAGTTCGCCGCTGCCGGTGCGAATACAGCCAGAGGCCACATATTCGCAGCCGCGCCCGGTGTCACGTACCACACCGTAGCCGGTAATCCGCGAACCGGGGTCGATACCTAGAATTAACGTCATAAAGCCTGCAGCGTGAAGGTTGCCGAAAAGCAGAAACCGGAACGGCAACGCCGCGCTCCATGGCGCGATTCTGCCGCTCCGGCCTCAAGAGTGTGGTTCTGGATCAGCCGAGCTTTTCCATGACGTCGTCCGGGATCTGTGCGTTGGAATAGACGTTCTGCACGTCATCCAGGTCTTCGAGCATGTCGATCAGCTTGATGACCTTTTCCGCACCCTCCAGGTCCAGTTCGGCACTGGTGCCGGGCACCATCACGATTTCCGCGTCGGTGGACTTGAAGCCCGCCGCGTCCAGCGCGTTACGCACCGCATAGAAGCTGGCGAAGGAGGTAAACACGTCCATCGAGCCGTCTTCATGGGTGGTGACGTCATCGGCGTCGGCCTCCATGGCCGCTTCCATCAGCGCGTCTTCGTCGGTGCCTGGCGCGAACGCGATCTGCCCCTTGCGCTCAAACAGGTAGGCCACCGAGCCGTCGGTACCCAGGTTGCCGCCCGATTTGCTGAACGCGTGACGCACGGCCGCAGCGGTACGGTTACGGTTGTCGGTCATGCATTCGACCATCACTGCCACGCCGCCCGGGCCGTAGCCTTCGTAGGTCAGTTCAACCATGTCGTCGGTGGCCGCGGCGCCCGTGCCGCGGGCCACGGCGCGGTCAATGATATCGCGGCTCATGTTGGCGCCCAGGGCCTTGTCCAGGGCCAGGCGCAGACGGGGGTTGGAGCCCGGATCACCACCACCCTGGCGGGCCGCGACGGTCAGTTCGCGAATCCACTTGGTGAAGATCTTGCCTCTCTTGGCATCCTGACGCTCTTTGCGGTGCTTGATGTTCGCCCACTTGGAATGACCAGCCATAACAACTCCGAAATTCTCTTATTACGCAATCGCGGGAGTGGATTTAGTGTGCGAGCGGGCTCTGCCCGCGAAGCGAACACCCAGGTGCCTGCTTCGCGGGCAAAGCCCGCTCCCACACAAACCAGCTCACGCCAGGCCCGCTCCACAGGTTCAGGCCTGCCATGTGAAAAGCGCATCCGAAGATGCGCTCTGGTTCAGCTCTTACTCAGCCTTGGGCTGTTCGCGCAGGCGTATATGCAGCTCGCGCAGGGCCTTGGCGTCGACCAGGCCCGGGGCCTGGGTCATCACGCACGCGGCGCTCTGGGTTTTCGGGAAGGCGATCACTTCACGGATCGACTGGGCGCCGGTCATCAGCATCACCAGGCGGTCAAGGCCGAAGGCCAGGCCACCGTGGGGCGGGGCGCCGTACTTCAGGGCGTCCAGCAGGAAGCCGAACTTCTCTTCCTGTTCCGCTTCTTCGATACCCAGCAGGCGGAACACGGCCTGTTGCATTTCCTTGCGGTGAATACGGATCGAACCGCCACCCAGCTCGGTGCCGTTCAACACCATGTCGTAGGCGCGCGACAGAGCGGTGGCCGGGTTGGCCGCAAGCTCCTCGGGCGTGCACTTCGGCGCGGTGAACGGGTGGTGCAGCGCGGTGAAGCTGCCGTCCTCGTTCTCTTCGAACATCGGGAAGTCGACAACCCACATCGGTGCCCACTCGCAGGTGTGCAGGTTGAAGTCGTTGCCGACCTTCAGGCGCAGGGCACCCAGGGCTTCGCTGACGATCTTGGCCTTGTCGGCACCGAAGAACACCAGGTCGCCATCCACTGCACCCACGCGATCCAGGATGGTGTTCAGCGCTGCTTCAGGGATGTTCTTGACGATTGGCGACTGCAGGCCTTCGACGCCCTTGGCGCGCTCGTTGACCTTGATATACGCCAGGCCCTTGGCACCGTAGATGCCGACGAACTTGGTGTAGTCGTCGATCTTGCTGCGTGGCATGCTCGCCCCGCCTGGCACGCGCAGTGCGGCAACGCGGCATTTAGGGTCGTTGGCCGGGCCGCTGAACACCTTGAATTCCACATCTTTCAGTTGGTCGGCAACGTCTACCAGTTCCAGCGGGTTGCGCAGGTCCGGCTTGTCGGAACCGTAGCGGCGCATGGCTTCTTCGAAGGTCATGTGCGGGAATTCGCCGAATTCCAGGTCCAGCACTTCCTTGAACAGGTTGCGGATCATGGCTTCGGTAAGGCCCATGATGTCCTGTTCGTTGAGGAAGCTGGTCTCGATGTCGATCTGAGTGAACTCAGGCTGACGGTCGGCACGCAGGTCTTCGTCGCGGAAGCACTTGGCGATCTGGTAGTAACGGTCGAAGCCAGCCACCATCAGCAGTTGCTTGAACAGCTGGGGCGATTGCGGCAGGGCGAAGAAGCTGCCGGCGTGGGTGCGGCTTGGCACCAGGTAGTCGCGGGCGCCTTCCGGGGTAGCCCGGGTGAGGATCGGCGTTTCCACGTCCAGGAAGCCGTTCTCGTCCAGGAAGCGACGGATGCTGGTGGTCATGCGCGAACGCAGGCGCAGCTTCTCGGCCATTTCCGGACGACGCAGGTCGATGAAGCGATAACGCAGGCGGGTTTCCTCGCCAACGTCGGAATATTCGTTCAGCGGGAACGGCGGGGTTTCCGCTTCGTTCAGCACTTCCAGCTCGTAGCCCAGGACTTCGATCATGCCCGAAGCCATGTTGGCGTTGCCGGCACCGGCCGGACGCAGGCGTACCTTGCCGGTCACCTTGACCACGTATTCGCTGCGCACACGGTCGGCAGCGGCGAAGGACTCGGCGCGATCCGGATCGAAGACCACCTGGGCCAGACCTTCACGATCACGGATATCGAGGAAAATCACCCCGCCATGGTCACGACGGCGGTGGACCCAGCCGCAAAGGGTGATTTCCTGACCTTCCAGGGTCTCGTTCAGTTGGCCGCAATAATGGCTGCGCATCATGATGGTGGTTTCGCTTCTCGTATTCGGTATTCGGGGAAGGCCTTGCAAGCCTTGGCGTTGGCTAATAGTGCAAGACCCTGAGGGTGCAGTTCAACTCAATCGGCTTTGTCGCCGCCCGCCAGATTCTTTTTGCTGCCGGTCTTGAAGTCGGTTTCATACCAGCCAGTACCGCTCAGGCGAAAGCCTGGCATGGACAGCAGTTTCTTGAGCTCCGGGGCTTGGCAGGCCGGGCAGTCCGTCAACGGCGACGCACTGATCTTCTGGATGACTTCCATCTGGTGACCACAGGAAGCACATTGATAGTCATACATGGGCATGGGGAATGTCTCGGCAACAAATACACAGCACAGCCGCGCCACGCGGCAAAGAGCGGGATTATATCCTTATACCGCGCGACTGTGCAGCCGTGACGACGCCCCGAATGTCGCTCGCGCCCCCGGACACCGTCAATGGGCCGTGCCACAGCGGTCCAACAGGTGCACCACGCACACCACGCGCACCAGCCCGCTGAAGTTCTTGACCCCGCCGTGACGCAAATGCACCTCGCGATCCAGGTGCGAGAGGATGGCGTTGACCGTGCAGCCATTGGTGGCGGCTATACGCTCGAGAATCTTCCAGTACACCCGCTCCAGCCTGAGGCAGGTGGCAAAGCCATTCAATCGCACCGACCGGGACAGGGGTTGCGCCAGGCCCATATTAAAGTCGGCAACAAAGGGGTCGTCATGAATCTTGCCGGCCCGGGACGGCAATCGGGGACTTTGGATCATTTCGCTGGGCATAATGAGCACCACATCCTTGTGTAAAAGAACACTGAGAAAAATCAAACATAGTTTTATCGTTTCCCTTCCCCCATAAGGCCCTAACTAAATATTCCCTGCCAGCGGAACAGGCTTTTGCAGCCGTAGGAACACGCCGCCAAGAACAAGTAAATAATTCTCCCCGCAACCACGACCCAGCCTTGGCCGTCCGCCTGAACGCCTTGGCCGGCGGGGCACGCGCGCCCTCCTCCTCGGCGAGCTTGAATAACGACAGCCAGCGCAACAAGTACCGAACAAGCGCAAGTTAGAAACGAACAATGCCTACGTAACAAGATCACTTTTCCTATCCAGCAAACACACTCCCTTTGCCGTCATGACCACGTCAGCGCAAACGTTTGTTTACACGCTCCGCAAATGACCGTCGGGGCCCTTGATTTGAGTCGCTACAGGCTTTGCTGTTAAATAGAACACCTGTGCCGTGCACACCTTCATTGCGTGCACGTGCGCAGGCTGCACTCGCCCCGTGAACTGCGTCTCATTTTGTTCTGATGCGCACCGTGACGTGCCAGCTCTCCTTGTGATCCGTCTGAACGTGAGTTAATAAAATGTTGAAAATCGTCCACCTCCTGACGGGCGCCGCAGCCTTGCTGCTGTCCTTCATCCCCAGTCTGCGGGCCGAAGCGGTGCCTTACCTGCAACAACCCGATGCCATATACCTGGCTCTTTTTGGTCTGCTCAACCTGACCCTCGCCCCTGTCATTCCTTACTGGAACAAAGGCCCACGGCATCAATTGCAAAACCTGGTCAGCGCATTGCTGGTATTGGCCGTGGTGCTGCAAACCGTGACCCTGCTGGCCGAATGGACCAACGTCGGCAATTTCGCCGCCATGCTGCCAGGCCTTGCCTGCGCCGTGCTGGCGGTACTCCTGCACCTGGCCGTCAGCTTCTACAGGTCCTCCCCTGCGGCTGCGGCACCGTCGTATGACATGAGCAATCGTGATACCGGCACGGTGAAGTGGTTCAACACCTCCAAGGGCTTCGGTTTCATTTCCCGCGATTCCGGCGACGATATCTTCGTGCATTTTCGCGCCATTCGCGGTGAGGGCCATCGTGTGCTGGTCGAAGGCCAGCGCGTGGAGTTCTCGGTAATGAACCGTGATAAGGGCCTGCAAGCCGAAGACGTGATCGCCGCCTCGCCGCGCCGCTGATCACGACACAAAAAAACCCGCGTCCAGCCTTGGCTGAACGCGGGTTTTTTATTGGGTTGCGGATTACGCGCAATGCTGCGGTTGCGGTTGGCCTGGCTTTTGATCTTGCTTTTGACAACCTTGGCGCTTTACGGGGGGGCCCGAAAAATCAAAAGCAGGATCAAGAACCAAAGCAACGGCAACGGCAACAGAGAGGAGCAATCGCTACTTTTCCGACGGCGGCACCCTCAATAATGGGGCGGCGGGGCTTCCTGCTCGCTGACGCCGAACTGCCCTACCATTTCTTCCTGACGCTTGAGCAACGCCGCCATCTGCATCTGCAGACGCTCTACCTGCCGCTGCTGCTGCACCATCTCGTCATTAAGCGCCTGGATAGTGTCATCCTGAAATGCCAACCGGGTTTCCAGCTCCATCACTCGCGCTTCAAGCGTCATGGGCGGCCTCCAGGAATACAAAGTCCGCGGTCAGCACTTCACGCAACTGCTGGCGAATGGTGTCAACTTGTTGCGCCGTATAAGGCAGCGCGGAAACTTTACCCCACACCGGTGCTGGCCATGCCACGTCGTCACGCTTGCGAACTATCACGTGCATGTGCAATTGGCTGACAACATTACCCAGGGTGGCGACGTTGATCTTGTCGGCGGCAAAGCACTCTTTCAATAGTTGGGCCAGGAAGGTGGTTTCCTGCCACAGCTGAAACTGTTCGGTGTCACTGAGCTGAAACAGCTCACTGATACCGTCGCGACGAGGCACCAGAATAAACCAGGGGTAATTGGCGTCATTGCTCAACAGCAGCCGGCTCAGAGGAAAGTCGCCGATGACGAGGGTGTCGTGTTGCAGGCGCGAATCTAAAGAAAACACCGCGAGATCTCCGGCAAGGTGAAAATTTTTTTAGCCCCATGGATCGGGAGGGCCCATGCACCCACAGGATACCCTCGTTCAGCAGGCGGTTCACGGACAACCGCCTATCGGTGCAGGGAGTCGCCCAAGCAGGCGCCGCGAACACGCACCGGTTCAGTGCGGCACGCACCAGGAACGACCGAATTTTCCCGCTGTGAACACCCGCCCGCCCTCCCCCGAAGAAAACCTGCGGCGCAATCGTTGTCGACGGAAATTTCCTGTAATTACAAGCGGGTTTGCCAAAGTGCAACTGTGGTCTAGGCTGCCATGGGCAACCGCTACTTTTCGCACCAAAATGGGCCAGAGTGAGTAATGCCAGTGCGCCAGTCATCCGCCAAGTTCCCACTTGCCTACGCCAACGGTAACGTTTCGCAACCAGGGGCGAACCCCGCGCGATCCTCAGGCCGCCGTCAAGTTCCCTGGCCCACCCCCGATTTCATGAGGCGGGGCGGCGAAAACGGAAAAAAAGTGAAAAATTTGTCATGGGTTGGCACGTTTGAGCACGCTTGTTGCATTCCTACCCACCCAAGTCGACACGCACCCCGGGACGGGATGACGCGAGACAAATAACAACAGCTGCACGGAAGCCCATGGAGTTTTCAGGGATGAGCTTAGAACCTTTCTACCTATGCTCAAGCCCTCGGAAACAGCGCTGTAGTTGTGCAGCTTGTTACATAAAAAGCTGTGGTTTGCGACATGGACGGAAGTTTTTGCGACAGGCTCAGAAACACGTCAACGATTGAGCTCAGAAGTATCGCCATAAAGCGTCAGCGTGATATAAGTTTACGCCGACACAAAAAGAAAGAGCCGCCCAGATAATAAACCAGGTGGGACGGCAGTACTCTTCCTAAAAACCAAAGGAGCAAATCACGATGAAAGTGATTAAGTGGAGCGCAATCGCACTGGCAGTTACCGCGGCTAGCACGCAGCTGGCCAGCGCCGCAGCATTCGTTAGCGATCAGGCAGACGCCAAGGGCTTCGTCGAAGACGCAACCCTGAACATGCTGCTGCGCAACTACTACTTCAACCGCGACAACAAGCACCAGAGCCATGACTCCATTGACTGGACTCAGGGCATCCAGGGCGTCTTCACCTCTGGCTTCACCCAAGGCACCATCGGTGTCGGCGTCGACGCGTTCGGCTACCTGGGCTTGAAACTCGACGGCGGCAAGGGTACCAGCGGCACCAACAACCTGACTGTAGGCGGTGATGGCGAACCGAACAGCAGCTACGGCAAAGCCGGCGCTGCCATCAAGTTCCGCTTCTCGAAAACCGAGCTGAAAATCGGCGACCAGCAGCCTACCACTTCGCCAGTATTCGCAGTCGGCGGCTCCCGCCTGACTCCGCAGACCGCTACCGGTATCACCCTGCAGAGCAGCGAAGTCAAAAACCTGGACCTGGAAGCGGGCCACTTCACGTCGTCCACCAGCGAAAGCCAGACCAACCGTGACGGCAACCTGTGGTCGCAATATGCTATCGGCCTGAACGGCAGCGAAGACGGCGTTTCCTCCCGCTCTATCGACTACGCGGGCGGCAAGTACGCGTTCAGCGACAACTTCACCGCGTCCCTGTACGGTGCCAAGCTGGATGACATCTGGAACCAGTACTACACCAACCTGAACTACGTCCTGCCACTGGCTGATACCCAGTCGCTGACCTTCGACTTCAACTATTACAAAACCACTGACAGCGGCAGCGCCAACGCCGGCAAAATCGACAACAACACCTTCTCGTTGTCGGCCGCCTATGCCTTCCTGTCGGCTCACACCGTTACCCTGGCCTTCCAGAAGGTCAACGGCGACACCCCATTCGACTACGTGGGCGTGGGTGACAACAACCGCGGCGCTGACTCGATCTTCCTGGCCAACTCCGTTCAGTACTCCGACTTCAACGGCCCGGGCGAGAAATCGGCCCAGATCCGTTACGACCTGAACATGGCCACCTTCGGCGTGCCTGGCCTGAGCTTCATGGCCCGTTACGTGAAAGGCTGGGACATCGACTACGCCAGCATCTCTGCTGACAGCGCCTACTACAACGCTGACCGCGCTAATGCCAACGATGAGAAACACCACGAAACCAACCTGGAAGCCAAATACGTAATCCAGGAAGGCCCAGCCAAGGACCTGTCGTTCCGCATCCGTCAGGCTTGGCACAGCGCCAGCAGCCTGCAGGCTGACGGCGACGCCAACGAGTTCCGCCTGATCGTCGACTACCCACTGTCGATCCTGTAATCACAGGGCACTCGCCAGCGGTACCGATAGCTATATAAAGAAGCCCGGCTGATGCCGGGCTTTTTTTTGTCACCACCGCAGCTCGCGGCGGCGGCCACACGGCATCGGCCTGTACGTCGCCGGATGTGCACCGTACAATGCCCAGCTTCAATAAAATTCAGCAACAGACACGGCCTATCATGCGCACCAGTCAATATTTGCTCGCCACCCAGAAAGAAATTCCCAACGACGCGGTTGTCATCAGCCATCAACTGATGCTGCGTGCCGGCATGATCCGCAAGCTTGCCTCGGGCCTGTACACCTGGCTGCCGATGGGCCTGCGCGTAATGCGCAAGGTGGAAAACATCGTGCGCGAGGAAATGAACGCCGCCGGCGCCCTGGAAGTGCTGATGCCGGGCATCCAGCCAGCCGAACTGTGGCAGGAATCGGGCCGCTGGGAACAGTACGGCCCTGAGCTACTGCGCCTGAAGGATCGCAACGACCGCGACTTCTGCGCCGGCCCTACTCACGAAGAAGTGATCACGGACCTGGCCCGTAACGAGCTCAACAGCTATAAACAGCTGCCAATCAACATGTACCAGATCCAGACCAAGTTCCGTGACGAAATCCGTCCGCGCTTCGGCTTGATGCGTGGCCGTGAATTCATCATGAAGGACGCCTACTCCTTCCACGTTGACCAGGCATCGCTGCAACAGACTTACGACCGCATGCACCTGGCCTACTGCAATGTCTTCACCCGCCTGGGCCTGAAGTTCCGCCCGGTAGAGGCCGACAACGGCTCCATCGGCGGCGCCGGTTCCCACGAGTTCCACGTACTGGCCGAGTCCGGCGAAGACGATATCGTGTTCAGCGACACCTCCGATTACGCTGCCAACATCGAAAAAGCCGAAGCCGTCCCACGCGAAACTTCCCGTGGCGCCGCCACCGAGGAACTGCGCCTGGTGGACACGCCGAACGCCAAGACCATTGCCGATCTGGTGGAAAACCACGGCCTGGCCATCGAAAAGACCGTCAAGACCCTGATCGTGCACGCGGCCGAAGAAGGCAAGCTGATTGCCCTGGTTGTTCGCGGCGACCACGAACTCAACGAAATCAAGGCCGCCAACCACCCGCTGGTTGCCAGCCCGCTGGAAATGGCCAGCGACGCCGAACTGCGTGACGCCATTGGCGCCGGCGCTGGCTCCCTGGGCCCGCTGAACCTGCCACTGCCCTGCATCATCGACCGCTCCGTAGCGCTGATGAGCGACTTTGGCGTGGGTGCCAACATCGATGACAAGCACTACTTCGGCGTGAACTGGGAACGCGACCTGCCGATTCCGGAAATCGCCGACCTGCGCAACGTTGTCGACGGCGACCCAAGCCCGGACGGCAACGGCACCCTGGTGATCAAGCGCGGCATCGAAGTGGGCCACATCTTCCAGCTGGGCACCAAGTACAGCGAAGCCATGAAGTGCCAGGTGCTGGGCGAGAACGGCAAACCGGTCACCCTGACCATGGGCTGCTACGGCATTGGCGTGTCCCGCGTGGTGGCAGCCGCCATCGAGCAAAACAACGATGCTGGCGGCATCATCTGGAACGACACCCTGGCACCCTTCCAGGTTGCCCTGGTGCCGCTGCGCTATGAAACCGAGCAGGTTCGCGAGGCTACCGACAAGCTGTACGCCGAACTGACCGCCGCCGGCTTTGAAGTGCTGCTGGACGACCGCGACAAGAAGACCAGCCCCGGCATCAAGTTTGCCGACATGGAACTGATCGGCATCCCGCACCGCATCGTCGTCAGCGATCGTGGCCTGGCCGAAGGCAATCTGGAATACAAGAGCCGCACCGAAGGCGAGGCTCAAGCCATTCCGGTCGCCGACGTGCTGTCCTTCCTTCAGGCCCGCGTGCGTCGCTGATCAGACCCGAGAAACCATGTATAAGCGAAGTGGCTTGAAACTGGGGGGCACCGCCTTGTGCGGTGCCCTGTTGCTGGGCGGCTGTGCCAACCACATGTCCCAGCGCAGCGAGCATGACGAGCGGGTCGAGCGCAAGCTGCTCGACCACAGCCTGCAAATAGACGCCGGCAGCCCGGCCTCGCTGGAGCTGCCGCAACGTCGGGTGCGCATACACGAGCAGAAGACCTTCGAGGTCACCGAGTTCGAGGTTACCCGCCGTTACGACCGCTACACGCCCTACCAACCCTGGCGCGAGCTGTACGAAGTGCCGCTGGGGGCGGTGGCCGTGGTGGCGGGCGTGGGGGCCAACGTGGTCAACGTGCTGATGTTCGGGCAACTGCCCGACAGCGTCACCAAGGACTGGATCAGCTACGGTTTCGCCGGCCTTAACCCCTTCATGAACGTGCAGTCCAATGGCCGCGCCCAGCAGAACCTTGCAGGCGTCGATCAGGTTCAGAAGGACAAGCGCCTGGAAACCACCAGCCTGCCCTGGAGCGAACGACCGGTTGACGTGCAGTCGGGCAAGCAGACCTTTGAGCTGACCACCGACCGAAACGGTGTGCTCAAGGTCAACCTGTTGGACAGCCCGTTCGCCGATCAGGACCTGAAAAACGTCAGCCAGTTGAAAATCAGTGTCGAGGACGCCGACGACAACGTTCGCGCCGATACCACGCTAGGCCTGAGCAGCGACTTGCGCGGCAAGCTGGTGGAAGCACGCGCGCTGATCTACGACGACCTGGAAGGCGAGGACGTGGGCCAGTGGGTGCATCGGGTGAAACGATTGTCGGACCTGGGCCTGGAAGAGGAAGCCAGCGAGCTGGAGCAAAGCCTGATTGAGCTGACCCGCAACGATCCGGAGTTGCAACAGCAGTTTCTCAAGTCCCTGACCCGCGACGCCGGCCGGCTGGTGGCAGACCCCGGCACCTGATCGGTCGCCAGGCGATGGCTGCTCGTAGCCGCTATCGCCAGACTGCGCTGGCCCTTAGCCTCACTTGATAACTTCAGTGTACTCAAGGGCCAGCACAGCCTGGCGGCTGCGGCTACGGGCAGCCATTAAGATTCACCGATAAACAACTCAAGCTGCTCATGCGCCCCGCGCAAATCTTGCAGCCGCACCCCTATCCCCAGCAACCGTACCGGTTTTGCGCCCCGCGCCACCGCCTGGCTCATCAGCTGCCGATAGCTCTCCAAATCCCGCCCCGCGCCCGCCTGCTCAAGGGTGGTCTGGCTGAAATCATGAAACTTGACCTTCACGAACGGCTTGCCAGCTTTATAGCTGCTGTCGATGCGCGCCATGCGGGTGGCCAGGGTTTCCATCAGCTCGGGCAATTTGGCCAGGCAGGCCGCCACGTCTGGCAGGTCGGCGTCGTAGGTATTTTCCACGCTGATGGACTGGCGTCGACTGTCGTTGTGCACCGGGCGCTCATCAATGCCTCGGGCCAGACTCCATAACCGCTCGCCGAAACTGCCGAATTCGCGAACCAGGGCCAGCTTGCTCCAGTCGCGCAGCTCCAGGCAGTTACTGATGCCCAGGCGTGCGAGCTTGTCGGCGGTGACTTTGCCCACGCCGTGCAGCTTGTTGACGGGCAGCGCCGCCACAAACTCCTCGACCTGTGGCGGTGTTACCACAAACAGGCCGTTGGGCTTGCGCCAGTCGCTGGCGATCTTGGCCAGAAACTTGTTCGGCGCCACTCCGGCCGACACGGTGATGTGCAGCCGCCGGGAAACCTTACGCCGAATGTCTTCGGCAATGCGCGTGGCGCTGCCGGAAAAGTGCGGGCATTCGGACACGTCCAGATAGGCTTCATCCAGGGATAATGGCTCGATCAGGTCGGTGTACTCGCGAAAAATCCCGTGGATCTCCCGCGAGGCTTCCTTATAGGCATCCATGCGCGGCTTGACGATGGTCAGGTCTGGGCACAGCTTGAGGGCATGGCGCGACGACATGGCTGAACGCACGCCATAGGCTCGCGCTTCGTAGTTGCAAGTGGCAATCACCCCGCGGCGGTCCGCTGAGCCACCCACCGCCATGGGCTTGCCGGCCAAGGTGGAGTCGTCGCGCATCTCGATGGCGGCGTAGAAGCAGTCACAGTCGACGTGGATGATTTTTCGCTGTGTCATGGCCCGGCATTTCTGACTATAAAGGAAGCGCTTTCTCACAAAGCATGCCGCTAGTATCTCACCCACCCGACCGGGATGGCAGGCCTTCGGGCCCCCATGAATTTATTATATCAATCGAAAACCCACCCTCGATAGGGCTGAAAGCCCCGGCCGGCCTGCCCGCAAGGCCATTTACAGCGCGCTAACCGTTTGAACGAAAAGACTTTTCCCGAAATTGGGGTTTGACACGCCAGGGGATTTCTGTAGAATCAACTCCACAGACGCGGGATGGAGCAGTCTGGTAGCTCGTCGGGCTCATAACCCGAAGGTCGTCGGTTCAAATCCGGCTCCCGCAACCAAACATCAGAAAAGGCCAATCGAAAGATTGGCCTTTTTTGTTTCTGCTTATTTCGTATTCACCAGTGGCAATTCCCTCTTTGCCCGCCTGTAGCTAGCACTGACCCAGCTAAAAATCCTTTTGGGTTCAAATAGTTGGCTCAATGGCACTAAATGGCCAGGATTTGCGATTAACAGTTGACACCCCCGCTGCTTGCTGTAAAGTCCGCCCCACAGACGCGGGATGGAGCAGTCTGGTAGCTCGTCGGGCTCATAACCCGAAGGTCGTCGGTTCAAATCCGGCTCCCGCAACCAAACGTCAGGAAAGGCCAATCGAAAGATTGGCCTTTTTTGTTTGCCCGGAATTTGTGCCGCCCTTCCGCCCAGGAGGCAATCGAAATTACCAAGGGGTTCAGGCACTTGCCGTCACTGTGCCAATTTGTCACAGTGCTGGATTAGCAGTTGACACCCCTGACGCGTGCTGTAGAATCCGCCCCCACAGACGCGGGATGGAGCAGTCTGGTAGCTCGTCGGGCTCATAACCCGAAGGTCGTCGGTTCAAATCCGGCTCCCGCAACCAAATATCGAAGAAGGCCACTCGCAAGAGTGGCCTTTTTCGTTTGGGCGCAGAAATAAAAAGGGCACAATTGTGCCGTATTGTTGTCCACCCTTCCATGACATAGAGGTGGAAGAAACATGAAACTTCCCCTATAGATAAAGCGTCCGAGCCCGATAAATGATCAAACGGGTTAATATATTCCGAATTATTTTTGTATAGGGATTGGTAACTTGACTGGATACCTTCATCCTGTTGCGCACAATCCACGAGGTGATTGATGCGCCCCGACTCGCCAGAACTGCCTGATACCGTGACTGCCCCACATCCGTTGAACCCAAGCAAAATGCGCTGGCTGGAGCTGTTGAGCAAGTACCGCCAACCCATCGGCCTGGCCGTTACCCTGCTGTTGTTCGGCATTGCCCTGATTGCCTGCCGCCACCTGCTTGCCGAACTCGACATCTACGCCCTGCATGACTCGGTACTGAGCACGCCCAGGTCTTCCCTGCTTGGCGCCCTGGGTGCCGCCGCCGCAGGTTTTGTGGTGCTGCTGGGCTATGAATGGTCGGCCAGCCGTTATGCGGCCGTGACCCTGCCGCGCAAGACACTGGTGCTGGGTGGCTTCACCGCATTCGCCATCGGCAACGCCATTGGCCTGTCGCTGCTCTCGGGCGGCTCGGTGCGCTATCGCCTGTACGCTCGCCACGGCGTAGGTGCGGCGGAAGTTGCGCGCATGACCCTGTTCGCCAGCCTGTCGCTGGGCTGCGCCTTGCCGCCGTTGGCTGCACTGGCCACCCTGAGCAACCTGCCTGCCGCTTCGGCAGCGCTGCATATGCCTGCCGTCGCTCTGGGCGCTATCGCGGGTGCGGTCATTGCCTTGACGCTGCTGCTGGCAACCGGCATTTATCGCCGCCGCCTCGCAGAGCAACCGATTGCGGACAACCTGCTGGTCAAGGTAGGCCGACGCACTTTGCGCCTGCCGGGCGTGCGCCTGACCCTGCTGCAGTTGGTGATCACCGCCCTGGACGTGCTGGCTGCGGCCACCGTGCTGTACCTGTTGCTGCCCGAGGCCCCACCCTTTGGTGCGTTCGTGCTGGTGTACCTGCTGGCCCTGGCGGCCGGTGTACTCAGCCATGTACCCGGTGGGGTTGGCGTGTTCGAAGCCATTCTGCTGGCCGCGTTTGCCAACGAACTGGGTGCCGCACCACTGGCCGCCGCGTTGCTGCTGTATCGCCTGATCTACGTGATGTTGCCGTTGCTGCTGGCGTGTATCGTGCTGCTGGCCACCGAGGCCAAGCGTTTCTTTTTTGCCCAACAGGCCATCCGGGTGGCCTCGGGCATGGCGGCGCCGATCCTGGCGCTACTGGTGTTCCTGTCTGGTGTGGTGCTGCTGTTTTCCGGCGCCACGCCGGAAATCGACACCCGCCTTGAACATCTGGGCTTCCTCATCCCCCACCGCCTGATCGACGCCTCGCACTTCGGCGCCAGCCTGATCGGCGTGTTGTGCCTGCTGCTGGCCCAGGGCCTGCGCCGTCGCCTGTCGGCGGCCTGGATGCTCACCACCACGCTGTTGCTGGTGGGCGCGCTGCTGTCGCTGCTCAAGGGTTTCGACTGGGAAGAGGCCTGCCTGCTGACTTTCACCGCGTGCCTGCTGGCGATCTTCCGACGTTCGTTCTACCGTCCGAGCCGCCTGCTGGAGCTGCCTTTCTCGCCCTTCTACCTGATGGCCAGTGCCTGTGTGGTGGGCGCGTCGATCTGGCTGTTGCTGTTCGCCTATCAGGACATTCCCTACAAGCATCAGCTGTGGTGGCAGTTCACCCTGGACGCCGATGCCCCCCGCGGCCTGCGCTCGGCGCTGGGCAGTGCGGTGCTGCTGGTGATCGTGGCGCTGACCTGGCTGCTGCGCACCGCCCGGCCGGTGATTCACCTGCCCGACAGCGAAGAGCTGAACCGGGCAGCGAAGATTCTGATGACTTCCGATCAGCCGGACGGTGGCCTGGCGCTGACAGGTGACAAGGCTTTGCTCTTCCACCCCAACGATAACGCCTTCATGATGTACGCCCGCCGCGGCCGGAGCCTGGTCGCGCTGTATGACCCTATTGGCTCTACCCAGCAACGGGCGGAAATGATTTGGCAATTCCGCGACCTGTGCGACTTTCACCATGCACGACCGGTGTTTTATCAGGTACGCGCCGAGAACCTGCCGTTCTACATGGACATCGGCCTGACCGCGATCAAACTGGGCGAGGAAGCCCGGGTAGACCTGGAAAAGTTCGACCTGGAAGCCAAGGGCAAGGAGATGAAGGACCTGCGCTACACCTGGAACCGCGGCACCCGCGACGGCCTGTCGCTGGAGATCCACGAACCGGGGCAGGCGCCGCTGGATGAGTTGCGGGTGATTTCCGATGCCTGGCTGACCGGCAAGAACGTGCGGGAAAAAGGCTTCTCCCTGGGCCGTTTCAGCCCGGAGTACCTGCAGCATTTTCGTATTGCAATTATTCATTTCGAGGGACGCCCCGTGGCGTTCGCCAACCTGCTCGAGACCCACAGCCATGAACTGGCCAGTCTCGACCTGATGCGCGCGCACCCCGAGGCACCAAAGCTGACCATGGAGTTCATGATGGTCGGTTTGATTCAACATTATAAGAGTCATGGTTATGCACGCTTCAGCCTGGGCATGGTGCCGTTGTCGGGCCTGCAACCACGTCGTGGCGCACCGCTGACCCAGCGTCTGGGGTCGATGGTGTTCCGTCGTGGCGAGCAGCTCTACAACTTCCAAGGCCTGCGGCGCTTCAAAGACAAGTTCCAGCCCGACTGGGAACCCCGTTACATGGCCGTGCCCGCAGGACTCGATCCGCTGGTGGCACTGGCTGATACTGCCGCCCTGATCGCGGGCGGCCTGACAGGATTGGTGAAACGCTGATGATTCGACGCAACTGGCGAAAATGGCTGGCGGTCGTGGTGGTAGTGATCGCTGGCGCCGCGGCGGTCTACTGGTACATGAACCGCCCCGCCCCCGCGCCCCTGGTTGAACAAGTGAAACTGGACGACGGCAACAGCGCCACGCTGGTGACCCCGGGTACCAGGATCAAGGCCCGTGTCGTGCTGTCGGTGCCTGCCGAACAGGCACTGACCGACAAGCAACTGACCGACCTGAGCAAGGACGGCTCGGCCCAACTGGTACAAGTACTGCTGGCCAAGTCCGACTGCGATGAACAGGAAAACGACCTCAAGGCTGCTGCCCAGCACCTTGACGGCCCGGTGACCCTGTTCGGCGGCATTGGCTCCGGCGCTGCCGAAGCCTGGTCGTGGCTGAGCAAGCAGACCGACGACAAGGCCACCGCCGTGTCGGTAGGCTTCAGCCTGGAGCAGCCCGGCTGCGCCACCCCGCTGCCGAAGAAGGCCGATCATGGCCACTGGATCGTGGCCTGGAACGATAACCCGGATGACGCCAGCGCCTCGTTCGTGCGCGACACGCCGAATGCCGAAACCAGCATCAGCGATTATGACGTGCACCTGCCTCAGGTGCTCAAGAACGAGCTGACCAAGCTGCTGGTAGGCGACAACAAAGACGCTCTGAGCATGCCCGTGGTGGAAGTGCCGGCTGGCCAGGCCACCGATACCGTGACCCTGTTCCTGTCCGGTGACGGCGGCTGGCGCGACCTGGACCGCGACGTGGCGGGCGAAATGGCGAAGATGGGTTACCCCGTCGTCGGCATCGACATGCTGCGTTACTACTGGCAGCACAAGACCCCGGAGCAGAGCGCCGAGGACCTTTCTGCGCTGATGCTGCACTACCGCCAGAAGTGGGGCACCAAACGCTTCATCCTGGCCGGTTATTCGTTCGGCGCCGACGTGTTGCCGGCTACCTACAACCGCCTGCCGGCCGACGACCAGAAGCGTATCGACGGCGTATTGCTGCTGGCCTTCGCCCGCAGTGGCAGCTTCGAGATCGAAGTGGAAGGCTGGCTGGGTAACGCTGGTAAGGAAGCGCCTACCGGCCCGGAAATCGCCAAGATGCCGCAAAACAAGATTCTGTGCGTATATGGCGTGGAAGAGGCGGACGAGACCGGCTGCACAGACGCCAAGACCTACACTGGCGAAACCCTGAAGCTGCCTGGCGGCCACCACTTCGACGAAGACTATCCGGCGCTGGCCAAGCGCCTGATCGACGCCATCGAGAAGCTGCAAGGCAAGCCACCGGTGGCCAAGGCTAACTAACGGTCAGCCTGGTCAACAAAAAGCCCCCGCACCTGTGAAGGTGCGGGGGCTTTTTTGTGTACGCCGTCTGCGTCGTGTAGCCGCCGCCAGGCTGCGCGGGCCCCGGCCCTGGGCCACACCGCAGATCTCCGGCGCCCTCAGGGGCCAGCGCAGCCTGACGGCAGCCGCTACGAGCACTACATCTCCACTTGGGTACCCAGCTCGATCACTCGGTTCACCGGCAGCTTGAAGAACCGCAGGTTGCCGTTGGCGTTCTTCAGCATGAAGGCGAACAGCCCCTCGCGCCAGCGTGCCATGCCCACCAGCTTGGACGGGATCACCGTCTCACGGCTGAGGAAGTAGGTGGTACGCATCGGGCTGAAATCCAGGTCCTCCAGGTGGCACAGTTTCAGCGCGCCCGGTACGTCCGGCTCGTCCATGAAGCCGTAGTGCAGGATGACCCGGAAGAAGCCCTCGCCATAGGCCTCCACCTCGAAGCGGCGGTTGGCCGGCACGCGTGGGTCGTCTTCGTTGACCACGGTCAGCAGTACCACCTGCTCGTGCAATACCTGGTTGTGCAGCATGTTGTGCAACAAAGCATGGGGCACGGCGTCGGAACGCGCGGTCAGGAACACGGCGGTGCCCTGCACCCGGTGCGGTGGCTGCACGCGAATACTGCTGATGAAGATCGGCAACGGCAATGCGCCCTCGTCGATACGGTCCACCAGCAGTTGCTTGCCGCGCTTCCAGGTGGTCATCAAAACGAACAGCGCGCTACCGGCCAGTACCGGAAATGCACCACCCTGGACAATCTTCGGCACGTTGGCGGCGAAGAACATGCCGTCCACCAGCAGGCAGATGCTCATGACCGGCACGGCGAACACCGGCGGCCACTTCCACATCAGCAGCATCACCGCTGACACCAACAGCGTGGTCATCAGCATGGTACCGGTCACGGCCACGCCGTACGCCGACGCCAGCGCGCCCGAGGACTCGAAGCCCAGCACCAGCAGGATCACGCCACACATCAGCGTCCAGTTCACCGCGCCAATGTAGATCTGGCCTTGTTCGTCACTGGAGGTGTGCTGGATATGCATGCGCGGAATATAGCCCAGCTGGATAGCCTGCTGGGTCAGCGAGAACGCACCGGAAATAACCGCCTGGGAGGCAATGACCGTGGCCACTGTGGACAGGCCGATCAGCGGCAGCAGTGCCCAGCTGGGCGCCAGCAGGAAGAACGGGTTACGCGCAGACTCGGGGTCGGCAAGGATCAGCGCGCCCTGGCCGAAGTAATTGAGCACCAGCGCCGGCAATACCAGGATGAACCAGGCGCGGGCAATGGGCTTGCGGCCAAAGTGGCCCATGTCGGCGTACAGCGCCTCGGCACCGGTCAGCGCCAGCACCACCGCGCCCAACACCGCCACCGAAATACCGAAGTGGCTGGCGAAGAACCTGACGCCCCACATGGGGTTGATCGCCTTCAGCACTTCGGGTTGCTGGGAAATGCCATACGCGCCCAGAATGCCGAGCACCACGAACCAGGTGACCATCACCGGCCCAAATAGCTTGCCGATGCGCGCAGTGCCGTGCCGCTGGATCAGGAACAGGCCGATCAGCACGATGAGTGCCAGGGGCACTACCCAATGGCTGATGCCATCGAACGCCAGCTCCAGGCCCTCCACTGCCGACAGTACCGATACCGCCGGGGTAATCATGCTGTCGCCATAAAACAGCGCCGCACCGATCAGCCCGCACACCACCAGCATCGAACTCAGCCGCGGGTAGCCCGCCGAAGCGCGCCGCGCCAGGGCGGTCAGGGCCATGATGCCGCCCTCGCCCTGGTTGTCGGCACGCAGCACGAACAGCATGTACTTGATCGACACCACCCAGATGAGCGACCAGAAAATCAACGAAAGAATGCCCAAAACGCCATCATGGTTGCTGGGAATCCCATAGCCACCGGAGAACACCTCCTTGAGGGTATACAACGGGCTTGTACCGATATCGCCGTAGACTACCCCGACGGCGGCCACCAGCATCGCAATCGGTTTTGCCGACGAATGCCCCGTGCCTGCCTGACTACTTGCCTGAACCATCAACCACTCCTACAACCTTGGACTTTGGGTGTTTCAAAATACTGCGAGACTCAACGCGGCGAAGCATAGCGCAGCACTCGTCGTATTTCCCTGCATAAAGCTGGTCAAGTGGCTTTCTCATCGCTAGAATTGCGCACTTTTTGATCAGAGGCGCGTAAAGTGCCCGTCAGGGTTGCTGTTGGCAGCTCTAATTAATACCGAGGTTAGTCATGTCCACCACTCCCGCGCCGTCCGCCCCCAAGGTTGGCTTTGTCTCCCTGGGCTGCCCAAAGGCCCTGGTCGACTCCGAACGCATCCTGACCCAGCTGCGCATGGAAGGCTATGAAGTCGTGCCGACCTACCAGGACGCCGACGTCGTGGTCGTCAACACCTGCGGCTTCATCGACTCTGCCAAGGCCGAGTCCCTGGAAGTGATTGGCGAAGCCCTGGCCGAAAACGGCAAGGTCATCGTCACCGGCTGCATGGGCGTGGAAGAAAGCGCGATTCGCAACGTGCACCCCAGCGTGCTGGCTGTGACCGGCCCGCAGCAGTACGAGCAGGTCGTCAATGCCGTGCACGAAGTGGTGCCGCCACGCCAGGACCACAACCCGCTGATCGACCTGGTACCGCCACAGGGCATCAAGCTGACCCCGCGCCACTACGCCTACCTGAAGATTTCCGAAGGCTGCAACCACAGCTGCAGCTTCTGCATCATCCCGTCCATGCGCGGCAAGCTGGTCAGCCGGCCGGTAGGCGACGTGCTGAGCGAAGCCGAGCGCCTGGTCAAGGCCGGCGTCAAGGAGTTGCTGGTCATCTCCCAGGACACCAGCGCCTACGGCGTGGACGTCAAGTACAAGACCGACTTCTGGAACGGTCGCCCGGTCAAGACCCGCATGCTGGAACTGTGCGAGGCCCTGAGCAGCCTGGGCGTGTGGGTGCGCCTGCATTACGTGTACCCATACCCGAACGTGGACGACATCATCCCGTTGATGGCCGCCGGCAAGCTCCTGCCGTACCTGGACATCCCGTTCCAGCACGCCAGCCCCAAAGTGCTGAAGCTGATGAAGCGCCCGGCCTTCGAGGACAAGACCCTGGCGCGCATCAAGAAATGGCGCGAACAATGCCCGGACCTGATCATCCGCTCTACCTTCATTGTCGGCTTCCCTGGCGAAACCGAGGAAGACTTCCAGTACCTGCTGGACTGGCTGACCGAAGCCCAGCTGGACCGCGTAGGCTGCTTCCAGTACTCGCCCGTTGAAGGCGCACCCGCCAACGACCTCGACGCTGCCGTGGTACCTGACGACATCAAACAGCAACGCTGGGACCGCTTCATGGCCCACCAGCAGGCCATCAGCGCCGCACGCCTGCAAATGAAGATCGGCCGCGACATTGAAGTGCTGATTGACGAAGTGGACGAACAAGGCGCCGTGGGCCGCTGCTTCTTCGACGCACCGGAAATCGACGGCAGCGTGTTCATCGAAGGCGCTGAAGGCCTGAACCCGGGCGACAAGGTCATGTGCCGCGTGGTGGATGCCGACGAGTACGACCTGTGGGCCGAGCGTATCTAAACGCTCCAGCCTCACAAAAAGACCTGCCTGCTGGCAGGTTTTTTTATGCCCTGGAACACCCTTTGTAGCCGCTGCCGCCAAGCTGCGCCGGCCCTGCGCCTCGCTGAAGGTGTTCGGTGAACTCAGGGGCCAGCGCAGCCTGGCGGCAGCGGCTACACTGCGGGAATCAAGGAGGAGCAGACATGGGCAAACATCTGGTGGTGCACACACCACGCGCCAACGATTACGCGGAACTGACCAACCTGTGGGAGGCGTCGGTGCGCGCCACGCACCATTTCCTGCCGGACAGCTATGTGGCCCTGCTGCGCGAGCTGGTGGAAAAACACTACCTGGACGCGGTCATGCTGATTTGCTGCAAGGACGAGCGTCAGCGCATCACCGGCTTTGCCGGGGTGGCGGCCGGGAAGATCGAAATGCTCTTCATCCACCCCGACTTTCGTGGCAGAGGCATCGGCAAGCGCCTGCTGCTCTTTGCCCTGGACAACCTCAACGCCGACCAGCTGGACGTCAACGAGCAGAACGAGCAAGCCTTCGGTTTCTACATGAAACAAGGCTTCGAGGTGGTGGGCCGTTCCGAGGTCGACGGCATGGGCCAACCCTACCCGCTGCTGCACCTGCGCCGGATACAGCGACAATCTGCACGGGCTTAACCGCGGCAGGGCGGTTACACTAGCGCCCTTCTTCTGTTACGGCTCCTGTCATGTCTGATCCCATTCGTCTGTCCAAACGCCTCATCGAACTGGTCGGGTGCTCCCGCCGCGAGGCCGAACTGTTTATCGAAGGGGGCTGGGTGACGGTTGACGGCGAAATCGTCGACGAGCCGCAGTTCAAGGTGGCCGACCAGGTCGTGGCCCTGAGCCCCGAGGCCAAGGCCGAACAGCCCGAGCCCGTTACCTTGCTGCTGCATCAGGAAGCCGGGCAGTCGCTGGAGCAGGCCCAGGCCAGCCTTGAGGCCGCCTCGCTGTCGACCGAGCACAGTTACAGCAAGCGCCCGCTCAAGGGCCATTTCCTGCGCCTGACCTGCGGGGCCGAGCTGCAGGCCAAGGCCAGCGGCCTGCAAGTGTTTACCCAGGATTGGAAAATCCTGCGCAAGCTGACGGCCGACGCCGCCAAGATCGAACAGGAATACGTGGTCGAGGTCAGCGGGCAAATGTCCGAGCACGGCCTCAATCGCCTGACCCATGGCGCTACCTACAAGGGCAAGCCGCTGCCAGCGGTGAAGGCCAGCTGGCAGAACGAGACGCGCCTGCGCATCGCCATGAAGAACCCGCAGCTGGGCATTATCGCCCAGCTGTGCGCCAGCGTCGGCCTGACCGTGGTGGCCATGCGCCGCATCCGCATCGGCGGCGTGTCCCTGGGCAAAGTCCCGGCGGGCCAATGGCGCTACCTGGCCAGCAACGAAAAGTTCTGACCCTCTTATTTTCGCAACACTGGGATTTCCACCATGATTCACAATGATGTACTGCGCAGCGTGCGCTACATGCTCGACATCAGCGACAACAAAGTGGTTGAGCTGATCAAGCTCTCGGGCCTGGAGGTGAGCAAGGAAGACGTCCTCACCTACCTGAAGAAAGACGAGGAAGAAGGCTTCGTGAACTGTCCTGACCTGGTCATGGCGCACTTCCTCGACGGCCTGGTGTTTTTCAAGCGCGGCAAGGACGAAAGCCGTCCGGCCCAGCCGATTGAAACGCCGGTCACCAATAACGTCATCCTGAAGAAACTTCGCGTGGCTTTCGAGCTCAAAGAGGATGACATGCACGCAGTGCTCAAGGCCGCCGAATTCCCGGTATCCAAGCCTGAGCTGAGCGCGCTGTTCCGCAAGGTCGGCCACAACAACTACCGTCCGTGCGGCGACCAGTTGCTGCGCAACTTCCTCAAGGGCCTGACCCTGCGAGTGCGCGGCTGAAACATCGCAATGCCCGGATAACCGCGACGTAGCCGCTGCCGCCAGGCTGCGGCTACGGGCGCAGACCACTTCCTGTGAGGTATACCGTCATGCTCTCGCGTTTGTTGCTTGCAATCGCGCTTTCCCTGCCTCTGGTTGCCGTGGCCGGTCCCGCCCCTTGGTACAAGTGGCAGAGCATCAGCCAGAATGGCGCCATGGTTTGCTCGCAGACCAACCCCGGTGCCGGCTGGCAGCGCATGTCAGGCCCCTATGACAATGCCGGTTGCCGTTGATCCCCGCCCATGACCTATAGCGTTTCGCCCATCGGCTTTGTCCGTTCCTGCTTCAAGGAAAAATTCGCCATCCCCCGCCAGCCCCAATTGGCACCCGCCGCCCGCGGGGTGCTGGAGTTGGTCGCACCTTTCGATCAGGGCGACGCCGTGCAAGGGCTGGAGCACGTCAGCCACGTGTGGCTGCTATTCCTGTTCCACCAGGCACTGGAAGACAAGCCACGCTTGAAAGTGCGCCCTCCCCGCCTGGGCGGCAACAAATCAATGGGGGTATTCGCCACCCGCGCCACCCACCGCCCCAACGGTATTGGCCAGTCGGTGGTGCGCCTGGAGAAGGTCGAGGCCGGCAAGCTGTGGCTCTCGGGCATTGACCTGCTGGACGGCACACCGGTGCTCGACATCAAACCCTACGTGCCTTACGCCGACAGCCTGCCCCATGCCCGCAACGACATGGCCAGCGGCGCGCCAGAGGCAATTGCGGTGATTTGGGCTGACACTGCCCTGGTGCAGGCCCATGGCCACGCCACGCGCCTTGCAGAGCCCCTGGTGGAGCTGATTGAGCAATGCCTGGCCCAAGACCCGCGGCCGGCGTATCAGGTACCTGTGCCTGAGCGCGAATACGGGGTGCGATTCTGGGATGTGGAGGTGCGTTGGCATTATCCGCAGGCGGGGACCATCCGGGTGATGGAAGTAGTGTTGGGGTAATTTCAAATCTGCGGCGCCTGCTTCGCTACAAGCACGGCGCACCTATGGAAGCGGACCGTGTCCACGAACCAGACGCCACGGTTTCCTTGGGAAATCACAGGCACAAAAAACCGCCCACAAGGGCGGTTTTTTATTGAACGAAGGCTTACTTCTCGACGAAGGCGCGCTCGATCAGATAGTCACCCGGCTCGCGCATGCGCGGCGAAACGGTCAGGCCGAAGCTGTTCAGCACTTCGCTGGTCTCGTCGAGCATGCTCGGGCTACCGCACAGCATGGCGCGGTCGTCCTGAGGGTTGATCGGCGGCAGGCCGATGTCGCTGAACAGTTTGCCGCTGCGCATCAGGTCGGTCAGGCGGCCTTCGTTTTCGAACGGCTCGCGGGTAACCGTCGGGTAGTAGATCAGCTTGTCACGCAGCGCTTCACCGAAGAACTCGTTCTGCGGCAGGTGCTCGGTGATGAACTCGCGGTAGGCGACTTCGTTCACGTAACGCACGCCGTGGCACAGAATGACCTTTTCGAAACGCTCGTAGGTTTCCGGGTCCTGGATGACGCTCATGAACGGCGCCAGGCCAGTGCCGGTGCTCAGCAGGTACAGGTGTTTGCCAGGCTTGAGGTCGTCCAGCACCAGCGTGCCCGTAGGCTTCTTGCTGATGATGATCTCGTCACCTTCCTTCAGGTGCTGCAGCTGGGACGTCAGCGGACCGTCTGGCACCTTGATGCTGAAGAATTCCAGATGCTCTTCCCAGTTCGGGCTGGCGATGGAGTAAGCGCGCATCAGCGGGCGGCCGTTGGGCTGCTGCAGGCCGATCATCACGAACTGACCGTTCTCGAAGCGCAGGCCCGGGTCGCGGGTGCACTTGAAGCTGAACAGGGTGTCATTCCAGTGATGGACACTGAGTACACGTTCGTGGTTCATGTTGCTCATGTACGGGGGCTCCTCAGAAAACGCGTGCGCCGAACGAGAGCGCGATTGCGCATTATTCTAACGGCAGCGACAATATCTGTTAATTGAATTATCAAGATATGGGTTATCGGTTATATCGATATGCGATTTACTCTACGCCAGCTCCAGGTTTTCGTCGCCGTGGCCCAGCAGGAAAGCGTTTCGCGCGCCGCCAGCTTGCTGTCGCTGTCGCAATCGGCCGCCAGTACCTCCATCACCGAATTGGAGCGCCAGTCCAGTTGCCAATTGTTCGACCGCGCGGGCAAGCGCCTGAGCCTCAATGCGCTGGGCCATCAGTTGCTGCCACAAGCCGTGGCGCTGCTGGACCAGGCCAAGGAAATCGAGGACCTGCTCAACGGCAAGTCCGGCTTCGGCTCCCTGGCCGTGGGCGCCACGCTGACCATCGGCAACTACCTGGCCACGCTGCTGATAGGCAGTTTCATGCAGGTGCACCCGGAAAGCCAGGTGAAGCTGCATGTGCAGAACACCGCCAATATTGTGCACCAGGTAGCCCATTACGAAATTGACCTGGGGCTGATTGAAGGCGATTGCAACCACCCGGATATCGAAGTGCAGCCATGGGTGGCCGACGAACTGGTGGTGTTCTGCGCTCCGCGCCACCCCCTGGCCGCGCGTGGCCGGGCCACCCTGGACGAGCTGACCCGCGAGGCGTGGATCCTGCGCGAACAGGGTTCAGGCACGCGCCTGACGTTCGACCAGGCCATGCGTCATCACCGCTCGACACTCAACGTACGGCTGGAATTGGAGCATACCGAAGCCATCAAGCGCGCCGTGGAATCGGGGCTGGGTATCGGCTGCATCTCGCGCCTGGCCCTGCGCGACGCATTCCGGCGCGGCAGCCTGGTGGCCGTGGAAACCCCGGACCTGGACCTGACGCGCGAGTTCTTCTTCATCTGGCACAAGCAGAAGTACCAGACCCAGGCCATGCGCGAATTCCTCGAACTGTGCCGCGCCTTCACCGCCGGGGTGCGGCGCAGCGACGAGATCGTGCTGCCGACCATCCCCTGATCAGAGCAGGATCACGCCCCACACCAGGGCGATCATGCACAACACCACAAATTGCGCGGCGCTGCCCATGTCCTTGGCATTCTTGGACAGCGGGTGGCGGTCCAGCGAAATACGGTCGATGGCCGCTTCCACCGCCGAGTTGAACAGCTCGACAATCAAGGCCAACAGGCACACGGCAATCAGCACCGCACGCTCCACACGGCTGACATGCAGCAGGAAAGCGATGGGCACCAGCACCACGTTGAGCAGCACCAGCTGACGGAACGCGGCTTCGCCGACAAAGGCGGCGCGCAGGCCATCCAGCGAGTAGCCGGTGGCATTGAAGATGCGTTTCAGGCCGGTCTGGCCTTTATATGGGGACATGAAAGATCAACTGTTGCAGGAGAAAAGAGGCAAGCTAATTCAGCTTTTGTCAAAAAACCGTGAAGGCAAAGTGCCTTAGGACGACGAAATTGACTCAAGTTGTTGCAGCAGCAACGCCGCCTGCGTGCGCGTGCGTACATTCAGCTTGCGGAAAATAGCCGTCACGTGGGCCTTGATGGTTGCCTCCGAGACACTCAGCTCGTAGGCAATCTGCTTGTTCAACAGCCCTTCGCAGACCATGGTCAACACCCGGAACTGCTGTGGCGTCAGGCTGGCAAGCCCTTCGCTGGCAGCCTTGGCCTCGGCAGAGACGCTGACCGCTTCGAACGCCTGGGGCGGCCACCATACCTCGCCGTCCAGCACATTGCGCACCGCTTCCTGAATCACTTCAAGGGGGCTGGATTTGGGGATGAAGCCGCTGGCGCCGAATTCGCGCGCGCGCACTACCACCGCCGCCTCTTCCTGGGCCGATACCATTACCACGGGTACCTGCGGGTATTGCCCGCGCAGCAGCACCAGCCCCGAGAAGCCATAGGCACCGGGCATGTTCAGGTCCAGCAGCACCAGGTCCCAGTCGGCCTTGGCGGTGAGTTGGGTTTCCAGTTCGGCAATGCTTGCCACTTCCACCAGGCGGGTGTCGGCACCCAGCCCCAGGGTCACGGCCTGGCGCAGGGCGCCGCGAAAAAGGGGGTGGTCGTCGGCTATCAGGATGTCGTATGTGGCCATCGATCTAATGATCCTGTTCTGTGCAGGCGCGCAAGGATTCGGCGCCTGCCGAGGCAACTCAGGCTTATTTTAACGCCAACTCACGGAAAGATTGGCGGGGTTAACACGTGGGTGCCCAAATCGGCGCCCAGCATGCCGACGCCTGACAGGGTGGTCAAGTTCGGCGCTTTGCGGCTAAAGTCGCACCCCGCTGCGCTTCAACGCGCCTGGCCTGCACGATTGCCGCCGGCCAGACGCGGCTCGTCCTTACTTACAAGAGAATACCCATGCGTCGCCAAGCCCTGCGTGCTGACCTGCTGATGTTGTTGACTGCCATGATCTGGGGCTCAGGCTTCGTAGCCCAGACGGCCGGCATGAACCACATCGGCCCCTTCCTTTATTCGGGGCTGCGCTTTGCCCTGGGCTCTCTGTGCCTGTTGCCGCTGGTATTGAGCGGTAACCGCAACACGCCGGCACGCGAACCGTTCATGACCAAAGGCTTGTGGCTGGGCGGCATGGTAATGGGCCTGGCGCTGGCACTGGGGATCAACCTGCAACAGGTGGGCCTGCTGTTCACCAGCGTCACCAACTCGGGGTTCATCACCGGCCTTTATGTGATTGTAGTGCCTGTGCTGGGCATGTTCATGGGCCACAAGACAGGCCTGGGCACCTGGCTGGGCGCCGGGCTTGCGGTAGTGGGCATGTTCCTGCTGAGCGTGGGCGACAACTTCCACGTGTCGTCGGGCGACTGGCTGCAACTGGCGGGGGCCTTTGTGTGGGGCGGCCACGTGGTGCTGGTTGGCGTGTTCGCCAGCCGCCACGATCCGATTCGCCTGGCGTTCCTGCAGTTTGCCACCTGTGCGGTCATAAGCGTGGTACTGGCGCTGGTGATGGAGCCTATCGACCCGGCGGCGATCATGGCAGCCGCACCTGCCCTGCTGTATGGCGGCATCGTTGCCGTGGGCATCGGCTACACCTTGCAGGTGGTGGCGCAGAAAGACGCCATCGCTTCCCACGCGGCGATCATCCTGTCGCTGGAAGCGGTGTTCGCTGCCATTGCGGGCGCCTGGCTGCTGGGTGAGTCGTTGCAGATGCGTGGGTACCTGGGTTGCGCGCTGATGCTGGCGGGCATGCTGATTGCCCAACTGTGGCCGCAGCGGCCCGTGGTTGATGCCCCGTTGAAGGCCTCCAGCGCTTCTTGACCGTAGCCGCACCACGATGTGCCCGCTGCCGTCAGGCGGCGGGGGAAACCAGGGATTGCAGGCGCTGGTGCGCCGGGTCCGTTTCGTCCAGTGGCAGCTGGAACTTGGCCGCCAGGTAGTGTCCGGTGAACACGTCCAGCCAACTGTCCAGCACGGCGCTGGCCTGCGGGTCACCGGCCAGCTCCAGGCACAGCGCCGCCACTTCAGCGGTGCAGAAGTGATCGTCGCGCTTGGAGCGGCGAAGCTTGTAGCGCGACAACTGATCGCTGGCCAGGCTCAGCACCGGAAAACGCTCCAGGTACGGGCTCTTGCGGAACATCTTCCGCGCCTCGGTCCAGGTCGCGTCCAGCAGAATGAACAACGGACGCTTGCCCGCCTGTGGCTCGACCTGGGTCACTACACGCTCCGGCGCAACGAACTCGCCCGGAAACACGATGTAGGGTTGCCACTTCGGGTCATCCAGCAACGCCAGCAACTGCTCATCCACCTCGGTACGCGACCAGATGAACGCCTGGGTATCGGGCAGCACGTCGGCAATCAGCCAACCGGTGTTGGAAGGCTTCAGCGGCTCCACATCATGCATGATCAAACACACGCCCGAATGCGCCGCAACCGTTGGGCGGAATTTGCACAGGCAGTAATCGAAGATCACCCGGCACCCCGGGCACCGCGGCGCGCGCGACCCACGGTTGACGAAGGGCTTGATGCAGCGCGCCAGGCGCTCGGAACGCAGGCGGGAAACAGCGTGGGACATGGGTGTGCAAGGCTCGATGAAAACGACCGGCAATGGCCGCCAGCCTGAAAGGCGCAGAGTTTATCAGAGCTTTAACTGCCGATCCGCCGGGTTTGCCCCTATAATCGCGCCCTTTATGAACGCATAGACCGGTCACTGGTCCAACTGCCAGTCATTGAATCAGGAGAGTTTCATGCTGCGCTTTATCGCCCCCCTCACCCTCTTGCTGGCTTTGCCCGTGGCCGCTCAGGCAGCGTCGCTGCAGGAATTCGAGCTGGGCAAGCTGCTTCAGCAGGTTGCTGAACAAAGCAACCTCGGCACCCCGCGCGAGGTCAACGAAAACATCCTGGACCAAGGCTACACCGTTGAGGGCAGCGAGCTGGTCGACCACCTCAGCGTACAGCAGAGTGAAGCCGAAAAGATGCGCGCCAACCCTGAGGAGGTGCGCGTTCAGCTGGGCCGCAGCGTGTGCAGCAACAAAGGCTACCGTGACCTGATGAACAAAGGTGCCGCCATGCGCTATGAGTTCACCGAGAACCACACCAATCTGGCCGTGACCACCCAGCGCTACACCGCACAGCACTGCGCCCTGCTGGACAGCAAGGCAAGCAAGAAGAAGTAATCAGCCGGCCCGTTCGCGCCGTTGTGCATCATCGGCGCGCAACTCGGCCACCAATGCCTGCACATAGCGCGAGCGCCGCTGCGCGCCGTCCAGCCGCTGAAGGCATTCCTCTTCCAGGGTGACGTTATTGGCCTGGGCCGCCTGGCTCAGCATTCTCAACAAGTCACTGTCCAATTCCAGGCTGATTCGCTTCATCCTTGGCCTCCGTGCGCGACCGTCCTTCAGCGACATTATTTTGCCACCTCTGTTTGTTCAGTAAATCAGACCTTTCAACAAACTGGATCCGTTCAGACAGGCGGTAGACGGCAATATCTTTCATCCATAAAGCGGTTGCCAGTCAGGATTTTAAGAGCACATCATCACCTTGAAGCGCATCTGTCCGGCAGGGTCTAGATTTACATCAACAGCCTTTCTGCCCCGGGAGCCCTGGAGGTACCCCGCCAGCGTGACGTTCAACGGGTCACCGCCTCAACTGCCTGCCTCAACCGCCCCCGTGGGCTTACTGCAATGTCCGGGGCTTAACCTGGACGGCCAGCGACACAAGCAGTGTCGCGGCCTGGCCGAACGGCTCGGCACAGGCCAAAGGTTCATATGCAGAAGGAGAAGTTTGAATGCCTTACGAACCGAATGAATTCCTGTCCAGCCATTTCAACAGCAATGGCCTGGACCTCACCCGCCAAGTGGAAACCCAGCTCAGCCAGATAGCCCCCAACAGCCCCAACCTGGCGCTCTACCGCGACATGATGCTGACCGTGCTGCGCATGGCCCAGGACGACCGCAACCGCTGGAACGCCAAGATCACCCTGCAAGCCCTGCGCGAACTGGAACACGCCTTTCGCGTACTGGAACAGTTCAAGGGCCGACGCAAGGTCACGGTATTCGGCTCGGCGCGCACGCCGCTGGAACACCCCCTTTACGCACACGCCAGGGAACTGGGCGCCGCCCTGGCCCGTACCGACCTGATGGTGATCACCGGTGCCGGCGGCGGCATCATGGCCGCCGCCCATGAAGGCGCAGGGCTGACCCACAGCCTGGGCTTCAACATCACCCTGCCCTTCGAGCAGCACGCCAACGCCACGGTTGAAGGCAGCGACCAACTGCTGCCGTTCCACTTCTTTTTCATTCGCAAGTTGTTCTTCGTCAAGGAGGCTGACGGCCTGGTGCTATGCCCTGGTGGCTTCGGCACCCTGGATGAAGCACTGGAAGTACTGACCTTGATACAGACCGGCAAGAGCCCGCTGGTGCCCGTGGTGTTGCTCGACGCACCGGGCGGCAGTTTCTGGCAAGACTGCCTGGACTTCATCGGCAAGCAGTTGCGCGACAATCACTACATCCTGCCCACCGACCTCAAGCTGTTGCGGTTGGTGTACAGCGCCGACGAGGCGGTAGAAGAGATCAACCGCTTCTATGCCAATTTCCACTCCAGCCGCTGGCTCAAGCACCTGTTCGTGATACGCCTGCAACATGCCTTGAGCGACGACGCCCTGGCGCATGTGCAGCAACACTTTGCCGACCTGTGCCTGAGCGACACCTTTCATCAACATGCCTACGATGGCGAAGCCTATGACGAACCGCAGTTCAGCCACCTGACGCGGCTGGCGTTCACCTTCAACGGGCGTGACAACGGTCGCTTGCGCGAGCTGGTGGACTACCTTAATGAACCGTCGAACTGGGCCACAGCGCCTGCTGCAACCCAGGTTTCCAGCACCAGCGCGCGGCCACGGGAGGCGGCCAAGGTTACCTGATTGAACAGGCCTCAGTCGTAGATGTCCCGGCCGCTCAACAAGCGGCCGACCATGTCCATGGCGTAGCCGCGGTACACCAGAAACCGCGTCTGCTGGGCACGGCTGCGCGGGTCGGTGGGCAACTGCCCAGCAAACTTGCGCTGCCACACCTGCGTCAGCTGTTCGGCCCAGTCGAAGCCGCACTCGCGCAAGGCCTGCTCAACGTCTGCACGTTGCAGGCCACGCTGACCAAGCTCTTCACGGATACGCGCAGGCCCATAGCCCGAACGGGCACGGTAGCTGATGAAGCTTTCAAGGTAACGGGACTCGGACAACAGACCCTCTTCCGTCAGACGGTCGAGTTCCTGGTCGATCATTTCGGGAGGGGCGCCTCGCTGACGCAATTTGCGCGTCAGCTCGACCCGACCGTGCTCGCGTCGCGCGAGCAGGTCCATTGCAGTCCGTCGCACAGCGACGGGTGTATCCAGTATGACAGGCATGACGTGATTAGAAATCGACGTCAGCGTCTACCATTTCGTCTTCGGCAGCAGCTTCAACAACTGGTGCCTTCTTGGCATCAACACCGCCAGTCAGCAGCTTCTCGCGAATTTGCTTCTCCAGGGCCGCACCGATTTCCGGGTTGTCCGCCAGGAACTTGGCCGAGTTGGCCTTGCCTTGACCGATCTTGCTGCCTTGGTAGCTGTACCAGGCACCGGCTTTTTCCAGCAGGCCATGAGCAACGCCCAGGTCGATGATTTCGCCGTTGAGGTAGATGCCCTTGCCGTAGAGAATCTGGAATTCGGCTTGACGGAACGGCGGCGCCACCTTGTTCTTGACGATCTTGACGCGGGTTTCGCTGCCGACTACTTCGTCGCCTTCCTTCACCGCGCCGGTACGGCGGATGTCCAGACGCACGGAGGCGTAGAACTTCAGCGCGTTACCACCGGTGGTGGTTTCCGGGCTGCCGAACATGACGCCAATCTTCATGCGGATCTGGTTGATGAAGATGACCAGGCAGTTGGCGTTCTTGATGTTACCGGTGATTTTACGCAGTGCCTGGGACATCAGGCGGGCTTGCAGGCCCACGTGCATGTCACCCATTTCGCCTTCGATTTCAGCCTTGGGAACCAGGGCTGCCACGGAGTCGACGATGATCACGTCAACGGCGTTGGAACGCACCAGCATGTCGGTGATTTCCAGGGCCTGCTCGCCGGTGTCCGGCTGCGAAACCAGCAGGTCGTCGACGTTGACGCCCAGTTTGCCGGCGTACTCAGGGTCCAGGGCGTGCTCGGCGTCGACGAACGCACAGGTAGCGCCCATCTTTTGTGCCTGGGCAATCACGGACAGGGTCAGGGTGGTCTTACCCGACGATTCAGGACCGTAGATCTCGACGATACGGCCTTTCGGCAAGCCGCCGATGCCCAGCGCGATGTCCAGGCCCAGGGAGCCGGTGGAGATGGCAGGAATAGCCTGGCGATCCTGGTCGCCCATACGCATTACGGCACCCTTGCCGAATTGACGTTCGATCTGACCCAAGGCCGCAGCCAAGGCTTTCTTCTTGTTGTCGTCCATTAAAGTCCTCTCTAAAAATCAATAAGGCCTGATGGCCGGATAACTGTATAAGTAGCCAGTATTATTCCACAGGGATCAGTGCACGCCTACCCCTGTGTTGAGATTTCTGCTGCTACAAGGCGTATCAGCCCCTCTAGCGCGGCCTTTACCGTTTGTCGGCGGACCTCTTCGCGGTCGCCGGGGAACTGTTGGCGCTCGGAAATCACCTGATCGCCGTCGGCCCAGGCGAGCCAGACGGTGCCCACCGGCTTCTCGGCGCTGCCGCCGTCCGGCCCGGCGATGCCGCTGACCGCCACGGCGAAACGCGCCCCGCTGCGCTGGGTCGCGCCCAGCGCCATGGCCTCTACCACCTCCTGGCTGACCGCACCGACGCGGGGGAACAGTTCGGCAGGCACGCCCAACTGGGCGGTTTTCTGCGTGTTGGAGTAGGTGATATAGCCCGCTTCGAACCAGGCCGAGCTGCCGGAGATTCGGGTGATGGCCTCGCCGATGCCACCGCCGGTGCAGGATTCGGCGGTGGTGACTTGGGCTTTCGCTGTACTGAGGTGTTTGCCAAGGGCGGAGGATAAAGAGGTTATCGTATCCATGACATTGGTCCGTGAGGGCTAAGTAGCCGCTCACGGTACTCCATCCTACAAATCAGTCTCAACTGTACGAATCTTGGGACCCGGTACAGCATGCATAGACATCCTGAGGAGCAGCTGGATCTGGAATAGGCGCTTGGCCTTTTGATTGATCACCATTTATCGACTCAATGGATATTTCGATATTGTCATGACCGCCCGGAACTGCAGGGGCGCTCCCGACTGGGACTGCTCCAATGGCAAATCCAGGACCGCCACCTCCACCTGCTGGACTCCCCGAAGGATAGAGCAAATGCACGCTGCCCAAGGATGTAACACCGGTACTTGGGTCCCAACGGATGGCAGCCACCATCCCCCCATGCTCTGTGTCAATTACCAACCGAGGGACAAGCAGAAGGTTGGGCGCGACCCAATGGTCCGGATAACCCCCGTGCGGTACGTCTGCAAAATACTTCTGTGCAATGGGCGCAATTACTGCATCGTGAATCATGCGAGCAGTGTCGCAAGTCACCAACCCAAGTGCCGACGCACCGACTGCCACAGCAGTGAAGCCCAAACTAGCCGGACCAAATCCTGCCAAGAAGGTGAACGCAGCAGCGGTTCCCGCAACGTTCCCAACAAGACTAATGACGTCCCCAACGCTGAATTGCCGGGTATCTTGATACTCTGCTGTAATTTTTAGAAAAGTGGTCGTACCAGCGAAGGTATTCGTCGCAATATATAACTACCCTTTAAGCCAGTACCAAAGCGCGAAAACGAACGAGAGCACTGACAGACCAAAAAAATAGGCAGCATACGTTCGCCGCAATTGCTGACGACCCAGCCTCACTTGTTCAGCCACAGCGTCATCAAATAAAATGCAGCCTGCAGTGTTTGCAGCCGCCCTGATTATAAAATCATCCCCCCGAACTTCGACACTCAGCCTTACCGTTTCACCAACCGAAAGACGATGAGCCCCACATCGAGTATCACTGGCAGACAATGGAGCGAAAACCTGTCTGGATGCCGAGCCAGGTTCAACCTTCAATAGAAAACGCAAAATCGTCCGATCTTCATCACTAGCACCTAAGGATTTCCAGATAACTCCGGACGCGGGGATAAGTGGAGCCGACTTTGAAATAGCTCTTTCTGGAAAAAACAAAACCAAAGCTAACCCAATGACCAAAAACGATGAGGCCGTCCATGCAAATACTTTCACTCGCTGGCGGTCGCTCAACCCAATAAATACTGCCATCATTGACCGAGAAGGATTTGCTCTCAACGCTTGATTTCGACCCACAAGACTTCCTATTAACAGTGACTAAAAAACAGTCTTGAATGCGATAGTCACCCTCAGCTGATCACAGGCCACGGAAGGCGACCGAGCGCTATGTGGAGTCTGACCATTAAAAACAACAAACCTTCCAGAACGCGGCAACACCGATTTTATGACGTTCATTTTCTGATGATCATAAAAGATTAACTCGCCGCCCCAGCAACTAGCCCAATGGGAATTACAGAATAACACGACTGTTTTCCCCCGCTCCTGCGGCTTGTTATCACGATGAATTGGGGAGTCCTGACCAAGCGTCTGGCCGTTAGCATATACTCCCAACAAAATTGCATCGGGAATATGCAGCTCTTTTATTCTGCCCCAGACAGAAGCAAGAAAACCCCACTCGGGATTCACGGCCAGTTCACTCGCACAACACTCGCCTTCCGGACGGCGCGCTCCAGCTATAAATATATGCCAACAGGGCCTGGAGAAATAGGCATCGCTCCGAGGCCAACCATAGCGCCACATTGCGGCGTTGAACTGAACAGCAATTAGATTCTGCTCCTCGACAGTGATGCCATCGTCATGTACTTGAATATCGTCGCTGGTAAAAATCATATACTTTCCTCAAGACGAACCGACTAAGAGTCCCCTACCTCCAAACAAGTGCTTGAGACACGCCTCCGCAAAATTGGACACATCCAGTACCGCCCAACAACAGAAGACACCATCGAATCTATGGAATAATTACCAAAGCATCAACAGCACAAATGTAAACTAATTTCTCCGAGATAAAATTTGCACCAGAACAATCGAATACCCACACACTCAAAAGCAGATCGCTAGCCACCCATATTAAAAGTCGCAAAAGATTGCTAAACACATTGAGTTGTGCCGAATATCCAAAAATATCAAGGGGACGATTTTTTTACTCGGTCACAAGCGCTTGCGCCGCCCCGCCGTTCCCAACCCCAAGCGCTTAACTACCCAGCGCTCATAAAGGCTGAGCGCCACGTCCGCCCCAGCCATGGCGGTCATGCACCCCAGCGCGCTGGCCGACCACAACGACAGTCCTGCGCCGTAAAGCAGCATGGTGCCCGCCAGCCCGCAGGCCATGCAGGCCCCAGAGCGCATCAATACGCGGCGCAGCAGGTGCCAGCCTTGAGCCCCCTCCTTGTCAGCGCGCCACATCTCGCCGGTGACGCCACCCAGCAGCGCCAGCATCACGACCAGCCAGACGGGGACTTCCTGTAGAAATGCCTGGTTCAATTGCATGTCTCTTCCTCCTGGCAAGACGTTACAAAACCAGACTATGCGCTAATGCATATTTATTCAATGCACAAATGCATGCATCGTAACCACTGCCGACAGGCTGTCGGCCAAGGAAGTGTGGGGCGCTGCTAGCGGGCGTACATGCCCCACCAGAAGACGTGGCCCAGGATGATGATCTGCTCATCCTGCATCTGGGCGAAGCTGTAGTCTTCGTCGGGGTGTTCTTCGCGGTTGAAGCTGCGCAGGCGGATGCCTGTAGGAAGGCGGTAGAGCTGCTTTACGCGCAATTGGCCGTTGTGGTTGATAGCGTACAGGTCACCGTCGACGATGTCGCCGATACCGCGCTTGCCGGCGTTGACACCCACGGTGGCGCCATCGCGCAACACCGGGAGCATGCTGTTGCCGCGCACGGTCACGCATTTGGCCTGGTCGAACTGCACGCCGTTGTGGCGCAGGCTGCGCTTGCCGAATCGCAGGCTGGCGCGCTCGCTTTCCTCTATGACAAACCGGCCTGAACCCGCAGCCAGTTCGACTTCGCGCAGAAAAGGCACGGACACTTCGTCATCTTCCACCGGCGTGTCGTCGTCCCACAGGCTGATGTCCCGCAGCTCCGCATGCCCATTGCCCGAAGGCAGGCTGGCCCGACCGCGCAGCTGGTCGGTGCTGACGCGAAAATACTCGGCGAGTTTGGCGATGTGCTTGTCGGCGGGGTCGACGATCTTGCCAGCCAGGATGCGCGACAGGGTGGACTGCGCAACACCCGTGCGCCGGTGCAGCTCGGTGGCGCAGAGGCCATCGCGCGCGAGCAGTTCCTTGAGAATGAGGGCTACGGTACGTGTTTGCATACCCTTGATAGTGCGACGCAACCGCGTGCCTTGTAAATGCTCCAGTGCATTTTTCTCCTATAGACAGCAGATTGCACGGTGTACAGGCGGCAAGTGCGAAAAAATCCCTGTAGTATTCGCCGCTTGCCTTTTGACACACCCGCCACCGCGAGCCAAGTTTCTGCATGAGTGATCTTTCCAGCCACACCCCCATGATGCAGCAGTACTGGAAGCTGAAGAATCAGCATCCGGACCAGTTGATGTTCTACCGCATGGGCGACTTCTACGAGATCTTCTACGAAGACGCGAAGAAAGCGGCCAAGTTGCTCGACATCACCCTGACAGCTCGCGGCCAGAGTGCGGGGCAGTCGATCCCCATGTGCGGCATCCCTTACCACGCGGCCGAGGGTTACCTGGCCAAGCTGGTGAAGCTGGGCGAGTCGGTGGTGATCTGCGAACAGATTGGCGACCCGGCCACCAGCAAGGGCCCGGTGGAACGCCAGGTGGTGCGCATCATCACCCCCGGCACGGTCAGTGACGAGGCGCTGCTGGATGAGCGTCGCGACAACCTGATTGCTGCGGTGCTGGGTGACGAGCGCCTGTTTGGCCTGGCGGTGCTGGACATCACCAGCGGCAATTTCGCGGTATTGGAAATCAAGGGCTGGGAGAACCTGCTGGCGGAGCTTGAGCGCATCAACCCGGTGGAGCTGCTGATTCCCGACGACTGGCCCCAAGGCCTGCCGGCGGAGAAGCGTCGCGGTTCGCGCCGTCGCGCGCCATGGGATTTCGAGCGCGACACCGCGCACAAGAGCCTGTGCCAGCAGTTCTCCACCCAGGACCTCAAGGGCTTTGGCTGCGAGAACCTGACCCTGGCCATCGGCGCCGCCGGCTGCCTGCTGGGCTACGCCAAGGAAACCCAGCGCACCGCCCTGCCGCACCTGCGCAGCCTGCGCCATGAGCGCCTGGACGACACCGTGGTGCTGGACGGCGCCAGCCGTCGCAACCTGGAACTGGACACCAACCTGGCCGGCGGGCGCGACAATACCCTGCAATCGGTGATCGACCGCTGCCAGACCGCCATGGGCAGCCGCTTGCTGACCCGCTGGCTGAACCGCCCGCTGCGCGACCTGAAGGTACTGCAGGCTCGGCAAAGCTCGATCAGCTGCCTGCTGGACGGCTACCGCTTCGAAAGCCTGCAACCGCAGCTAAAGGAAATTGGCGATATCGAGCGCATCCTCGCCCGTATCGGCCTGCGCAACGCCCGCCCTCGCGACCTGGCGCGCCTGCGCGACGCGCTGGCAGCCTTGCCAGAACTGCAAGTGGCCATGTCCGACCTGGAAGCGCCGCACCTGGCGTTGCTGGCGACCATTGCCGGCACCTACCCGGAGCTGGCCGACCTGCTGAGCAAGGCCATCGTCGACAACCCTCCGGCGGTAATCCGCGACGGCGGCGTGCTCAAGACCGGCTACGACAGTGAGCTGGACGAGTTGCTGGCCCTGAGCGAAAACGCCGGGCAGTTCCTGATTGACCTGGAAGCCCGGGAAAAAGCGCGCACCGGCCTGGCCAACCTCAAGGTGGGCTACAACCGTGTACACGGCTACTTCATCGAGCTGCCGAGCAAACAGGCCGAACAGGCGCCCGCCGATTACATTCGGCGCCAGACCCTGAAGGGCGCCGAGCGCTTCATCACGCCGGAACTGAAGGCGTTCGAGGACAAGGCGCTGTCGGCCAAGAGCCGCGCCCTGGCCCGCGAGAAGATGCTGTACGACGCATTGCTGGAAAACCTGATCGGCCACTTGCCGCCGCTGCAGGATACCGCTGCCGCCCTGGCCGAGCTGGACGTGCTGAGCAACCTGGCCGAGCGTGCGCTGAACCTGGACCTCAACTGCCCGGTGTTCGTCGACGAGCCGTGCCTGCGCATCAACCAGGGGCGCCACCCGGTGGTCGAGCAGGTACTGACCACGCCGTTCGTGGCCAACGACCTGGCCCTGGACAACAACACCCGCATGCTGGTGATCACCGGCCCGAACATGGGCGGTAAGTCCACCTACATGCGCCAGACCGCACTGATTGTGCTGATGGCCCACATTGGCAGCTTCGTACCGGCCGCCGCCTGCGAGCTGTCCATGGTGGACCGCATTTTCACCCGTATCGGCTCCAGCGACGACCTGGCCGGCGGGCGCTCCACCTTCATGGTGGAAATGAGCGAAACCGCGAACATCCTGCACAACGCCACGGACAAGAGCCTGGTGCTGATGGACGAAGTGGGTCGCGGCACCAGCACCTTCGACGGCCTGTCGCTGGCCTGGGCCGCCGCCGAGCGCCTGGCACAGCTCAAGGCCTATACTCTGTTTGCCACGCACTATTTCGAATTGACGGTACTACCGGAAAACGAGCCACTGGTAGCCAACGTGCACCTGAGCGCCACCGAGCACAAGGAACGCATCGTGTTCCTGCATCATGTGCTGCCGGGGCCTGCCAGCCAGAGCTATGGCCTGGCCGTGGCGCAGTTGGCCGGCGTACCGAACGCGGTCATCGCCCGCGCCAAGGAACACCTGGGCCGCCTGGAAACGGCGAGCCTGCCCCACGAACCGATCGCCAGCGCCCCGGGTCAACCCCAGGTACCGCACCAGAGCGATCTGTTCGCCAGCTTGCCGCACCCGGTGCTGGAACAACTCAGCAAGACCGACGTTGATGGCCTGACGCCACGCCAAGCTATCGAATTGCTCTATACACTAAAGAACCGGATCTAACGCAGCAGCGCACAAGCTGATAGAATCCCGCGCGGTTTGGGAATGCCACGGGCTCTTAGCCTGGTCCGCCGGCTGACCAGCCCAAACCGCGCGGCCCTTTTTCAGGGGCTTCGCTGCCGCCTTGAGGAGATATTTTGAAATGACCTTCGTCGTCACCGACAACTGCATCAAGTGCAAATACACCGACTGCGTCGAAGTCTGTCCGGTGGACTGCTTCTACGAAGGCCCGAACTTCCTGGTGATTCACCCGGACGAGTGCATCGACTGCGCCCTGTGCGAGCCTGAATGCCCGGCTGTGGCCATTTTCTCTGAAGACGAAATCCCGTCCGGGATGGAGAACTTCATCGAGCTGAACGCCGAGCTGGCAGAAGTGTGGCCGAACGTCACCGAGCGCAAGGACCCTCTGCCCGACGCGGCGGAGTGGGACGGCAAAACCGGCAAGATCGAGCACCTGGAGCGCTAAGGCGTTCGAGTGTGAAAAAGGCCCCTTCATGGGGTCTTTTTTTATCTTGGATTGGTGGGACAGGCGCCCGGGCGCCACAAGTCTCAAACAAAAAAAAGGGGCGGCATAAGCCGCCCACCTTTTCTGTCCCTATTCCCTGTATTCCCTGTCATCGTCCTGATGAATCGCGTCTTGCGATGTCCTGACCTTCTTCCCTGAAAGCCTGTGCCTACTCCTTGGCACAGGTTCGATAGTAGAGAATCCACATGACGATTCAACTGCGCAAATCTTTCAGGAAAAGTCTTTTCATCGCTGACACAACCGATAAATACCTATAAATACAAGGCATTGGCGCAGGCCATGGAGAAACGGTGACAGGCCTGCCGCACAATCGCTTACATAAGCCGTAAGCAATCACCGACAATCATTCTCAACAACACAAACGAAAACGCCCCGAACCAGTCGGGGCGTCTGCGCTGTCAAACCGAGTTACTGGAACAATGACTCGCTGGACAGGCCGTTTTTCTCGAGGATCTCGCGCAGCCGTTTAAGGCCTTCGACCTGGATCTGGCGTACCCGCTCACGGGTAAGCCCAATTTCCAGACCTACGTCTTCAAGGGTACTGCTTTCATGACCGCGCAAGCCGAAGCGACGCACCACGACTTCACGCTGCTTGTCGGTGAGTTCCGACAACCACTGGTCAATGCTTTGCGACAGGTCATCGTCCTGCAGCAGCTCACAGGGGTCGGTGGGGCGATCGTCGGTAAGGGTGTCGAGCAGGGTCTTGTCCGAGTCCGGCCCCAGGGAGACGTCTACCGAGGAAACCCGCTCATTGAGCCCCAGCATGCGCTTGACCTCGCCCACCGGTTTTTCCAGCAAGCTGGCGATTTCTTCCGGCGAGGGTTCGTGGTCCAGCTTCTGGGTCAGTTCGCGCGCCGCCCGCAGGTAGACATTGAGTTCCTTCACGACATGAATCGGCAGCCGGATGGTCCGGGTCTGGTTCATGATGGCGCGTTCAATGGTCTGGCGAATCCACCAGGTGGCGTAGGTCGAGAAGCGGAAACCGCGCTCGGGGTCGAATTTCTCGACCGCCCGGATCAGGCCCAGGTTACCTTCCTCGATAAGATCGAGCAGGGACAGGCCCCGGTTGACGTAGCGTCGAGCGATTTTCACCACCAGACGCAGGTTGCTTTCGATCATGCGCTTGCGTCCGGCCGGATCGCCCTTTTGCGACAACCGCGCAAAATGAACCTCCTCTTCCGGAGACAGCAGTGGGGAAAAGCCGATTTCATTCAAATACAGCTGTGTCGCATCCAGCGCACGAGTGTAATCGATGTACTTGTGCTGCTTGAGCGCTGTGGAGCTCTTGGCCTTGGCTCGAACAGGTGTTGCCACCGGTTCGTCGTCCGCTTCCGCATCCAGGACGATGCCGGCTTCCATAAGGAGCACCTCATCGTCGATGTCAAACTCCGGCGCTTCTTTGTTGAGAGCCATTGTTATAGTCCTTTGCTGAGTTCGACCTCAAGCTCCAGCGTTGCACATGTCCTTGGCAACGCTAAAGCCTGTCCCCACTACGTGAAGGAACAGGCTTGGCAACACATCAACGACGCGGCAGGAATTGCAGCGGATCTACAGGTTTACCTTGGCGGCGAATTTCGAAGTGAAGCTTCACCCGGTCGGTACCCGTCGAACCCATTTCGGCAATTGTCTGCCCGGCCTTGACCTGTTGCCCCTCCCGAACCAACAGCCTGCGGTTGTGACCGTAGGCGCTGACGTAGGTATCGCTGTGCTTGATGATTATCAACTCGCCGTAGCCCCGCAACCCACTCCCGGCGTAAACAACTGAACCATCAGACGCAGCAAAAACAGGCTGTCCCAATTCACCGGCGATATCAACGCCTTTATTCAAACTACCGTTTGAAGCAAATTTTCCAATCAGTACGCCGTTCGCAGGCCAGGTCCAGCCCCCTGCGATCTTCTCTCCAGCGGGCACTGGCACGGGCTCGGGAGCGGCGACGACAGGCGCCGGCGCGGCGGTTTTCTGCCCGGCCGCGCCCGGTACCGGCGTGAAGATAATGGGCCGACGAGTAACCTTGAACGAGCCCGACGGCGACGTCGAGGTGTCAGTTTGCGTACTGGCAACCGGTACAGATGGGCTGCTGCCATCACCGAAGCGAATGACCTGTCCCGGATGAATGGTATAGGGCTCGGGAATGTTGTTGCGCGCCGCCAGGGCCTTGTAGTCCCAGGAGTAGCGGAAGGCGATGGAGAACAGCGTGTCGCCACGCTTGACCCGGTATTGGCCCGTAGTGACCGGCTGGCGTTCCGGTACGGCCGGTGCCGACGCGCCGCCGCTGCTGCGGTCAACCACACGCACGCCGCCCGCAGGATGGCTTGCACAACCGGCCAATGTGGTTGCAAGGGCGAGACCAATCACCAGAAGCTTGTAGCTCGATAAACCTGCATGCTGCCGAATGACTGTGGGACTCACCCGCCGCTCCCTTGAAAATGGTGGCTGATAGGAAAATAGACTGTTGTGTCGCAATTATAACCATCCACTCGGGTTTTACTGACGTATTCGCATGACAACCGTCAACGGCTGCGCTGTCAGACACACGCCCGGCCGAAGAATTCACCCGTGTCGCGAAAAGCCGCTCAGGCCAGCGGGCCGTTCAATAGCGGCACGAAGCGCACGGAACCGAGCACATGGCGAGAGAAGCCGTGTTCTTCACGAACGATCAGCAGCAACTGCTGCACCTCCCCGGAACCCACCGGTATCACTAGCCGGCCGCCTGGCGCCAGCTGGTCCAGCAACGCCTGGGGCACGTCGGTGGCCACGGCCGTGACGATGATGCCGTTATAGGGCGCCAGTGCTGGCCAACCCTCCCAGCCGTCGCCCCAGCGAAACACCACATTGCGCAGGTTCAGTTCGACCAGGCGCTCCTTGGCGCGGTCCTGCAGCACCTTGATGCGCTCTACCGAAAACACCCGCTCCACCAGCTGCGACAGCACGGCTGTCTGGTAGCCGGAGCCAGTGCCGATCTCCATGACCTTGTCCAGCGGGCCCGCTTCCAGCAGCAGCTCGCTCATGCGCGCCACCATGTAGGGCTGGGAGATGGTCTGGTTGTGGCCGATGGGCAAGGCCGTGTCTTCGTAGGCGCGGTGAGCCAGGGCTTCATCGACGAACAGATGACGAGGCGTGCGCCGAATCACGTCCAGCACCTGAGTGTTGCTGACGCCCTCTTCGTACAGGCGTTGAATCAGGCGCTCGCGGGTGCGCTGGGAGGTGAAACCGATACCGCGCCGGGTCAGGTCATCTTGCTCGCGCATTAACGCAACCCCTCCAGCCAGCCTTCAAGGCTGGCAAAGGCCGGGCTGAAGGTGCGGTCCAGTTGCAACGGTGTGACCGAGACGTAGCCCTGCATCACCGCATGAAAGTCGGTACCGGGCCCGCCGTCCTCGGCATTGCCGGCCGCCGCGATCCAGTAGCCTTCCCTGCCGCGCGGATCAACCATGCGCACTGGCGCCGCGGCACGGGCGCGGTGGCCCAGGCGCGTGAGCTGGATGCCACGGATGCGCTCCAGCGGCAGGTTGGGAATATTCACATTGAGCACCGTGCGGGGCGGCAGATCAAGCAACTCGTGGGCCTGGATCAGGTGCCGGGCATACCAGGCGGCGCTGGCCAGGTTATCCACCTGACGTGACAGAAACGAGAACGCAAACGCGGTACGTCCCAGGAACCGACCCTCCAGCGCTGCGGCCACGGTACCGGAGTACAGCACGTCATCGCCCAGGTTGGCGCCCAAGTTGATGCCCGACACCACCAGGTCCGGCTCCTGCGCCAGCAAGCCGTTGAGGCCCAGGTGCACGCAGTCCGTGGGCGTGCCATTGACGCTGATGAAGCCGTTGGCCAGCCGTTGCGGATGCAGCGGCCGGTCCAGCGTCAGCGAACTGCTGGCACCGCTTCGGTCCTGGTCCGGGGCGATCACCGTGCACTCGGCGTAGTCGGCCAGCGCTTCATGCAGCGCGGCCAGGCCGGGTGCGGCGACCCCATCATCGTTTGATATCAGAATACGCATGGGTTGTCCGTCTGCCCTGCCGGCACCAGATCAACAAGCTCGCGCACCACCACGGTGGCGAAGCATCCGGCCGGTAGAACGAATTCCAATTGCAGAATGTCAGGCTCCGGATAATGCCACGTCAACTGGCCGATGGGCAGCCGCAGGATGCGTCGTTCGTGCGCCATGCCCGCTTTTGCCAGCCAATTGCCCAGTGGCGCCAGACGCACGCCAACATTCTGCTCCAATTCATGGATGGCGCCCGCGGCCGGCGAGTCACCTTCGCCCCACAGGGGGCCGGTAGGGTGCAGGTCGAGAATGGCCAGGCGCGGGTCACTGCACTCGGCTTCGCCGGCGGGGAAGAAGCTGCGGCTGTCGGTGAACGCCAGCAGGTCGCCCACCCGCGCCTGGTTCCAGGAGCCGTCGGCCACGCGTGCGGCCAGCACTTGGTTGAACAGGTAGCTGCGGGCCGTGGACAGCAGCCGCGAGCGCACGTTGCGTTGTTCTGGCAAGGCCTGGCGTTCAGCCCACTGGCGGGCGTCATGGACATTGCCGCCCTGAAAGCCGAAGCGCTGGGTGCCGAAGTAATTGGGCACGCCGCTGGCCTTGAGCTGGTTCAGGCGCGCATCCAGCGCAACGCGGTCGGCTTCCAAGGCCGTCAAGCGCAGGGTGAAGCCGTTGGCCGAGTGGGCACCACGCTGCAGTTTGCGCTTGTGCCGGGCGATTTTGAGGATGCTCAGGGTTTCGTTTTCGGCAGCGCTCAGGTCGGGGTCGGCCTTGCCTGGCAGGTGCAGGCTGAACCACTGGCGGGTCAGCGCCTGGCGGTCCTTGAGGCCGGCATAGCTGACGGTGCGCAGCGGCACCCCGGCAGCCTTGGCCAGGCGGCGCGCGGCTTCCTCGGTGTTGAGGTTGCGTTTTTCCACCCACAGCCACAGGTGCTCGCCTTCACCGGCCAGCGGGATATCCAGCACTTCGTCGACCTGGAAGTCTTCGGCAGTGGCCTTGAGCACGGCACGGCCCAGCGCTGGCCCAGCAGCGCAGGGGCCCAACAGTTCGAGTTCGGTCATGCTGGCAGCAACAAGGCAACGGCGTGAACCGCGATACCTTCCTCACGGCCGGTAAAGCCTAGCTTCTCGGTGGTGGTGGCCTTGACGTTTACCTGGTCCAGCTCGACCTGCAGGTCGGCGGCGATCAGAGCACGCATGGCGTCGATGTGCGGGGCCATTTTTGGCGCCTGGGCAACGATGGTGGCGTCGACATTGCCGACCTTCCAGCCCTTCGCCTGGACGATGGCCACTACGTGGCGCAGCAGCACGCGGCTGTCAGCACCCTTGAATTGCGGATCGGTGTCGGGGAAGTGCTTGCCGATATCACCCAGGGCCGCTGCGCCGAGCAAGGCATCGCTCAAGGCATGCAACAGCACGTCGCCGTCAGAATGGGCGAGCAGGCCGAATGTATGAGCGATTTGCACACCGCCCAGGGTAATGAAATCGCCGTCAGCGAAACGGTGCACATCGTAGCCGTGGCCAATACGCATAAATAGAAAAGCCCTGAAGGAGACAGGGCGTGATTCTACCTGCTTTATGTAACAACGGGGCCGCAAAAAGCGGCCCCAAAACGCCGCAGATCAGGGGCAAAACGACATCACCAAAATTCATCCCAAACCTTGATCCAACGTGGGAGCGGGCTTTGCCCGCTTAGCTGACACCATGGTACCCCTGACCCTGTGCGGTGTTCTTTTCGCGGGCAGAGCCCGCCCCCACAGCCACGGTTCAATTCAAACCGAGCGCCTTGGCGTGATAGCGCAGGTGGTCATCGATGAAGCTGGCGATGAAGTAGTAGCTGTGGTCGTAGCCCGGCTGCATCCGCACTTCAAGCGCATGGCCCGCCGCCTTCGCTGCCTGCACCAGCGCCTCGGGCTTGAGCTGGTTGACGAGGAAATCATCACGATCGCCCTGGTCCACCAGGAAGGCTTGCGGCGTCTTGCTTTCAGCCATCAGCACCGAAGCATCCCACTCGCGCCAGCGCGAACGCTCCTCGCCCAGGTAATGGGAGAACGCCTTCTGGCCCCACGGGCAATCCATGGGGTTGCTGATGGGAGAGAACGCCGACACCGAGGCATAGCGCCCCGGGTTGCGCAAGGCACACACAAGCGCCCCATGCCCGCCCATGGAGTGACCGCTGATGCTGCGGCGCCCGGAAGCCGGAAAGTGCGCCTGCACCAAGGTTGGCAACTCGTTCACCACGTAGTCGTGCATGCGGTAATGCTTGGCATAGGGCTGCTGCGTGGCATTGAGGTAGAAACCGGCACCAAGGCCGAAGTCCCAGGCGCCATCCGGATCACCCGGCACATCTGCACCACGGGGGCTGGTGTCCGGCGCGACGATGATCATCCCCAATTCGGCCGCCAGCTTGTGCGCGCCGGCCTTCTGCATGAAGTTCTCATCGGTGCAGGTCAGGCCCGAAAGCCAATACAGCACCGGCAACTTGCCGCCCTGCTCCGCCTGGGGCGGCAGGTACACGGCAAACACCATGTCGCACCCCAGCACCTCGGAGCGGTGCCGATAGCGCTTGTGCCAGCCGCCGAAACTCTTCTGGCAGGAGATATTGTCCAAAATCATAGATTTATTCCAGCGCCAAGCTCCAAGCTTTAAGCTGCAAGAGGTATGGGTTGCTACAACTTGCAGCTTTCAACGTGAAGCGTGCCGCCGCTCCTCAGAAGTGGATGACGGAACGGATGCTTTTGCCTTCATGCATCAGGTCGAACGCCTTGTTGATGTCTTCCAGGCCCATGGTGTGGGTGATGAAAGTGTCCAGCGGGATTTCGCCCTTCTCGGCCATTTCCACGTAGCTTGGCAGCTCGGTACGGCCGCGCACGCCACCAAACGCCGAACCACGCCAGACGCGGCCGGTTACCAGCTGGAACGGACGGGTGGAAATTTCCTGGCCGGCACCGGCCACGCCGATGATCACCGACTCGCCCCAGCCCTTGTGGGCGCATTCCAGCGCGGCACGCATCAGTTGCACGTTGCCGATGCACTCAAACGAGAAGTCCACGCCGCCATCGGTCATGTCGACGATGACTTCCTGAATAGGACGGTCGAAGTCTTTGGGGTTGACGCAGTCGGTGGCGCCCAGCTGGCGAGCGATCTCGAACTTGGCAGGGTTGATGTCGATGGCAATGATGCGGCTGGCCTTGGCCTTCACCGCGCCAATCACGGCGGACAGGCCGATGCCGCCCAGGCCGAAGATGGCCACGGTGTCACCCGGCTTGACCTTGGCGGTGTTCAGTACCGCGCCGATACCGGTGGTGACGCCACAACCCAGCAGGCAGACTTTTTCCAACGGCGCTTCTTTCTGGATCTTGGCCACGGAGATTTCCGGCAGCACGGTGTATTCCGAGAAGGTCGAGGTCCCCATGTAGTGGAACAGCGGCTTGCCGTTGTAGGAAAAACGCGAAGTGCCGTCGGGCATCAGGCCCTTGCCCTGAGTGGCGCGCACGGCCTGGCACAGGTTGGTCTTACCCGACAGGCAAAATTTGCACTGGCGGCACTCGGCGGTGTACAGCGGAATCACGTGGTCGCCCACGGCCACCGAGGTCACACCTTCGCCGATGGCTTCAACGATGCCGCCGCCTTCGTGGCCCAGGATAGACGGGAAGATGCCTTCTGGATCAGTACCGGACAAGGTGTAGGCATCGGTGTGGCACACGCCGGAAGCGACGATGCGCACCAGCACTTCGCCAGCCTTGGGCATGGCCACGTCGACTTCAACGATTTCCAGCGGCTTCTTGGCCTCGAACGCTACTGCGGCACGGGACTTGATCATCGCAACCTTCTCCTGAAGTGTTTAAGTAAGGCATTCAGTGTAATTCATGCGCCCTTGATGAATAATCAAGCCAAAGGCAAAACATTATTGCTGTACAGGGACAATCAATGAACGAGAACCGCTGGGAAGGTATCGACGAATTCGTGGCCGTGGCTGAATACAGCCATTTCACTGCCGCCGCCGAACGCCTGGGCATTTCTTCGTCGCATATCAGCCGGCAGATAGCGCGCCTGGAAGAGCGCCTGCAAACCCGACTGCTGTACCGCAGTACCCGGCGGGTGACGCTGACCGAGGCCGGGCAGACCTTCCTGCAACATTGCCAGCGCTTGCAGGACGGCCGCGAAGAAGCCCTGCGCGCCATGGGCGACCTTAACAGCGAACCCAAGGGGCTGCTGCGCATGACCTGCGCCGTGGCCTATGGCGAGCGCTTCATCGTGCCATTGGTGACGCGATTCATGGGCCTGTACCCGCAGCTGCGGGTGGACATTGAGCTGAGCAACCGCACCCTGGACCTGGTGCATGAAGGCCTGGACCTGGGCGTACGCCTGGGCCGCCTGCAAGACTCGCGGCAGGTGGCCTCGCGCCTGGCGCCACGGCGCATGTACCTGTGCGCCTCGCCGGCTTACCTGGAACGCTATGGCCGGCCGCACAGCCTGTCGGAACTGGCGCGGCACAACTGCCTGATTGGCAGCTCGGACGTGTGGGCCTTGCAGAACGAGGGGCGTGAACACGCCCAGCGCGTGCAAGGCAACTGGCGCTGCAACAGTGGGCAAGCGGTGCTGGATGCTGCGTTGCAGGGAATCGGACTGTGTCAGTTGCCCGACTATTACGTGCTGGAGCACCTGCACAGTGGCGCGTTGGTGTCGTTGCTGGAGGCGCACCAACCACCCAATACGGCGGTGTGGGCGCTGTACCCGCAGCAGCGGCATTTGTCACCGAAGGTGAGGAAGTTGGTGGAGTATTTGAAGGAAGGGTTGGCGCTTCGCACCGAATACCGGAGCGCCTGAGCCCGCTCCCACGACCTCAAAGGCAGCTGCGATTTAAAGGGTGGGAGCGAGCTCTGCCCGCGAAAAAGACCACGCAAATTTAATGGGAGCGCAGGGCCCAGCGCTGGCGCAACCACTCCAGGTCTTCGGGGCGGGTGACCTTGAGGTTGTCCGAACGCCCTTCGATCAGGCGTGGCGCCTGGCCGGACCACTCCATGGCGCTGGCTTCGTCGGTAATGGCCACGTCAGCCACCAGGCTGTCTGCCAACGCTCGATGCAAGGCGCCCAGGCGGAACATCTGCGGTGTATAGGCCTGCCAGATGGTGCTGCGGTCCACCGTCTCGGCCACGCGGCCATGGGCATCGGCACGCTTCAGGGTGTCCCTGGCCGGTACCGCCAGCAAACCACCCACAGGGTCGTGAGCCAGTTCGCCCAACAGCTTGTCCAGGTCGGTGCGCGACAGGTTCGGCCGCGCCGCGTCATGCACCAGCACCCAGTCGTCATCGGCAGCGCCCTGGGCGTGCAGGTGCAACAAGGCGTTGAGCACCGAGTCGGCGCGCTCGGCGCCGCCCGGGGCGCGCTGGATGCGCGAATCACGGGCGCTGGCCAAGCCAGGCCAGTAAGGATCGTCTTCAGCCAGGCTCACCACCAGGCCTTTCAGGCCAGGGTGATCGAGAAAGCAATCCAGGCTGTGTTCAAGAATGGTTCGGCCGCCCAGTTGCAGGTATTGCTTGGGCCGGTCGGCTGCCATTCGGGCGCCCACGCCTGCGGCAGGAATCACTGCCCAGAAGGCAGGAGAGGAATAGGTCATTGGGCCAACTGGTAAAGGGTTTCACCGTCCTTGACCATGCCCAGTTCATGGCGAGCCCGCTCTTCGACGGTCTCCATCCCTTTCTTCAGCTCGGCCACTTCCGCATCCAGCACGCGGTTGCGCTCCAGCAGGCGCTCGTTTTCGGCGTGCTGGTCGGCGATCTGCTGCTCCAGGCTGGAAACCTGGGCCAGGCTGCCATTACCTACCCAGAGGCGGTACTGCAAACCTCCCAGCAGCAACAGCAGGACAAGGAACAACCAATAAGGACTGCGCATCAAGGTATCCAGTGGAAATTAACGGCCGTACTGATGGCACGAAGCCTGGCTAGGCCAGGCTTTGTGCTGTACAGCGCTTGCTTTGTACCATCTAAAGCTTAGCCGCGAAACTCGGCACGGCCACGATAGACTGCCTTGGCACCCAATTGTTCTTCGATGCGCAGCAGTTGGTTGTACTTGGACACGCGGTCGGAGCGGCACAGCGAACCCGTCTTGATCTGACCAGCGGCAGTACCCACGGCCAGGTCGGCAATGGTGGAGTCTTCGGTTTCGCCCGAACGGTGCGAAATGACCGCGGTGTAACCGGCTGCCTTGGCCATCTGGATGGCTTCCAGGGTTTCGGTCAAGGTGCCGATCTGGTTGAACTTGATCAGGATCGAGTTGGCGATGTGCTTGTCGATGCCTTCTTTCAGGATCTTGGTGTTGGTCACGAACAGGTCGTCACCGACCAACTGCACTTTTTCACCCAGCTTCTCGGTCAGTACTTTCCAGCCAGCCCAGTCGGACTCGTCAAGGCCGTCTTCGATGGAGATGATCGGGTAGCGTTCGGTCAGGCCCTTCAGGTAGTCGGCAAAACCTTCGGCGTTGAAGGTGTGACCTTCACCGGCCAGGTTGTACACGCCGTCTTCGTAGAATTCGCTGGCGGCGCAGTCCAGGGCCAGGGTCACGTCGGTGCCCAGCTTGTAACCGGCGTTGGCCACGGCTTCGGCGATGGCCGACAGCGCGTCTTCGTTGGACTTGAGGTTCGGCGCGAAACCGCCCTCGTCACCCACGGCGGTGTTCAGGCCGCGGGCCTTCAGCACAGCCTTGAGGTGGTGGAAAATCTCGGTGCCCATGCGCAGGCCGTCGGAGAAGGTCTTGGCGCCAACCGGCTGAACCATGAACTCCTGGATGTCGACGTTGTTGTCGGCATGCTCGCCGCCGTTGATGATGTTCATCATCGGTACCGGCATGGAGTACACGCCAGGGGTGCCGTTGAGGTTGGCGATGTGAGCGTACAGCGGGATGTCCTGGTCCTGGGCAGCGGCCTTGGCGGCAGCCAGGGAAACGGCCAGGATGGCGTTGGCACCCAGTGTGGCTTTGTTTTCAGTGCCGTCGAGTTCGATCATGGCGTGGTCCAGGGCTTTCTGGTCCGCAGGATCCTTGCCCAGCAGCAGCGAGCGGATCGGGCCATTGATGTTGCCAACGGCCTTCAGTACGCCCTTGCCCATGTAACGGCTCTTGTCGCCATCACGCAGTTCGAGCGCTTCACGCGAACCGGTGGAAGCACCGGACGGCGCGCAGGCGCTGCCGATGATGCCGTTATCGAGAAGCACATCGGCTTCCACAGTGGGATTGCCACGGGAGTCGAGAACTTCACGACCTTTGATGTCGACGATTTTTGCCATTGTTGTAAGCACTCCAAATTTGACCAAAACGACACTGCTGAGGGAAATCTGTTGTGGACGAAGGCTCAATGAGGCGGGCAGGCCTTCGGTCGACAAGGCTCTGGCCCGAGCGGGCCAGAGTGAATCGAGAGGTACTTTACCGGAAAAACGAGGTTACGCGGTTTCTACTGTCGGAAAACTCTTAACCAGATCGTCCAATGACTTGAGCTGGGTCAGGAACGGCTCCAGTTTGTCCAGGCGCAGGGCGCAAGGACCGTCGCACTTGGCGTTGTCCGGATCCGGGTGGGCTTCCAGGAACAGGCCCGCCAGGCTCTGGCTCAGGCCAGCCTTGGCCAGGTCGGTGACCTGGGCGCGGCGGCCGCCAGCGGAGTCGGAACGCCCGCCCGGCATTTGCAGGGCGTGGGTGACGTCGAAGAACACCGGGTATTGGAACGACTTCATGATGCCGAAGCCCAGCATGTCCACCACCAGGTTGTTGTAGCCGAAGCTCGAACCACGCTCGCAGAGGATCAACTGATCGTTACCGGCTTCCTCGCACTTGGTCAGGATGTGCTTCATTTCCTGGGGCGCGAGGAATTGCGCCTTCTTGATGTTGATGACCGCGCCGGTCTTGGCCATGGCCACTACCAGATCTGTCTGACGCGACAGGAAGGCCGGCAGCTGGATGATGTCGCAGACCTCGGCGACCACGGCGGCCTGGGCCGGCTCGTGGACGTCGGTGATCAGCGGCACGCCAAAGGTCTTCTTCACTTCTTCGAAGATGCGCATGCCCTCTTCCAGGCCGGGGCCACGGTAAGAGGTAACCGAGGAACGGTTGGCCTTGTCGAAGCTGGCCTTGAACACGTAAGGGATACCGAGCTTCTCGGTAACCCGCACGTACTCTTCGCAGACCTGCATCGCCATGTCGCGCGACTCGAGCACATTCATGCCGCCGAACAAGACGAAAGGCTTGTCGTTGGCGATCTCAATGTTGCCTACACGGATGATTTTCTGCGCCATGCTAAGTCGATTCCCTGATCAGGCTTTCTTCTGGTGTTGGGCCAAGGCCGCCTTGACGAAGCCGCTGAACAACGGGTGGCCGTCACGCGGGGTCGAGGTGAACTCGGGGTGGAACTGGCAGGCCACGAACCATGGGTGGTCCTTGGCTTCAACCACTTCCACCAGCGCGCCGTCGCCGGAACGACCCGACACCACCAGGCCAGCGTCGATCAGCTGCGGCAGCAGGTTGTTGTTGACCTCGTAACGGTGGCGATGACGCTCCACGATCACGTCCTTGGCGTAGCAGTCGAACACCTTGGAACCGCTGACCAGCTGGCAGTCCTGGGCGCCCAGGCGCATGGTGCCGCCAAGGTCGGAGGTTTCGGTACGGGTCTCGACCGCGCCGGTGGCGTCTTCCCACTCGGTGATCAGGCCCACGACGGGGTGGCCGCTGCTGCGATCGAACTCAGTGGAGTTGGCGTCTTTCCAGCCCATGACGTTACGCGCGAACTCGATGACCGCCACTTGCATGCCCAGGCAGATACCCAGGTACGGCACCTTGTTCTCGCGAGCGTATTGCACCGCGGTGATCTTGCCTTCCACGCCGCGCAGACCGAAACCGCCCGGTACCAGGATGGCGTCGGCGCCTTCCAGCAGGCCGGTGCCCTGGTTCTCGATGTCTTCGGAGTCGATGTAGCGCAGGTTGACCTTGGTACGGTTGCTGATGCCGGCGTGGCTCATCGCTTCGATCAACGACTTGTACGCGTCCAGCAGCTCCATGTACTTGCCGACCATGGCGATGGTCACTTCGTGCTCGGGGTTGAGCTTGGCGTCGACGACCTTTTCCCACTCGGACAGGTCGGCACCGCCGCACTGCAGGCCGAAGCGCTCGACGACGAAGTCGTCCAGGCCCTGGGAGTGCAGGATGCCCGGAATCTTGTAGATGGTGTCGGCGTCTTCCAGCGCGATCACCGCACGCTCTTCAACGTTGGTGAACTGCGCGATCTTGCGCCGCGAGGACACGTCGATCGGGTGGTCGGAACGGCACACCAGCACATCCGGCTGCAGGCCGATGGAGCGCAACTCCTTGACCGAGTGCTGGGTAGGCTTGGTCTTGGTCTCGCCAGCGGTGGCGATGTAGGGAACCAGCGTCAGGTGCATCAGCATCGCGCGCTTGTTGCCGACTTCGAAACGCAGCTGGCGGATGGCTTCCAGAAACGGTTGCGACTCGATGTCGCCGACGGTACCGCCGATCTCGACCATGGCCACGTCGGCATCGCCGGCGCCCTTGATGATGCGGCGCTTGATTTCGTCGGTGATGTGCGGGATGACCTGGATGGTGGCACCCAGGTAGTCACCACGGCGCTCCTTGCGCAGCACGTGCTCGTACACGCGGCCGGTGGTGAAGTTGTTGTTCTGGGTCATGGTCGTGCGGATGAACCGCTCGTAGTGGCCCAGGTCCAGGTCGGTCTCGGCGCCGTCATGGGTGACGAACACTTCACCGTGCTGGAACGGGCTCATGGTGCCCGGGTCGACGTTGATGTACGGGTCCAGCTTGAGCATGGTGACCTTAAGTCCCCGCGCCTCCAGGATGGCCGCCAATGAAGCCGAGGCGATGCCCTTCCCCAATGAAGAAACAACACCGCCCGTGACGAAGATGTAGCGCGTCATGAAAAACCCTAGAAATCTGCGTTAAAGCGGTCAGAGCCGCCGGGGAAAGCGAAGGAAGGCCGAAGCCCCCGATGGCCAAAAACAGTTTGGCAATCGGCAACTGCCGTGTTTCCGGAGGAAGCACAGAAGTTGTATCAAGAAGGGAGCGTAGTCTACCGGAAACAGCCTTTCATCTCAAACGTTGTGCGTTCGGCGGTGGCATCCAGTGCAAAAGCGCATCGCTGCCGCCCCGCCCCGGCAGGTTGGCCACCGCGTGCAACCGGCCATCGATGAACAGCAGCGGCAAGCGGGCCCGCACGAACGGCGGCAGGCCTGTTTCGTTGAGCAGGCGCTTGAGGTCGCGATGGCCACGGCCCGGCACTTCCAGCACTTCGCCGCCCTGGCGATAGCGAATCTGCACCCTGCCCTGCGGCACCAGGCCGCACAGCCGGACCTGGCCATTGGCGGCCAGCGACAGCGGTTGCGCAGGGTCGGCCCACTCCCATTCGCCCGCAGGCGTGTGCAACCAGTCGTCGGCCAGCCACCACAGCCGCTCGCCGGCACGCAGCAAGCGGCCATCAGCCAGAACCCACACCGGTGTTGCCGAGGGGGCTGCGTCGCGCAGGTCTTGCCAGCCCGCCCAGTGCTGGCTGTCGGGCAAGCGCGTGAGCGAAGACAACCAATGCTGCAAGGCATTGCGCTGGCGGGCGTCGGACAACGTCAGCAACGGCGCAAGGGCCAGTGACGGCAGGTTCAGCCAGGGAAACGGCGAGGCCACCTGGGCAGGTTGAAGATCCTGCTCGGCCACCTCCACCAGCAAGGCGTGCGCTTCGGCCAGGTGGCTGGCGGTGCGGGCGAAGGTCTGGGCAAAGCGCGGCCAGCGTCGGGCGATCACCGGCAACACGTCGCTGCGCAAGTAATTGCGCGAAAAGCGAGTGTCGCTGTTCGAAGGGTCCTCCACCCATTCCAGCGCATTGGCCCGGGCGTAGCCCTCAAGCTGCTCGCGACTGATCTGCAACATCGGTCGTACCAGCATTCCCCGGCCCAACGGGCGCTGCCCGGACATGCCCGCCAGGCCTCGCACACCGGTGCCGCGCAACAGGCGGAACAGCAGTGTCTCGGCCTGATCGTCACGATGCTGGCCGGTCAGCAACACCTCACCCTCCCCCAGCACCTGCTCGAACGCTGCGTAGCGAGCATCGCGGGCGGCGGCTTCCAGGCTGGCGCCAGGGGCTACCTGGACGCGCACCACGGTCAGCGGCACGCCCAGGGCGTCGCACAGCCGCTGGCAATGGTGCGGCCAGGCGTCAGCCGCAGCCTGAAGGCCGTGATGAACGTGGATGGCGCGCAAGGGGGGAAATGATTCGGTGCGGGCCAGGGTGGCCAGCTGGTGCAACAGGACGGTGGAGTCGAGGCCGCCGGAGAGCGCGATGTGCCAGCGCGGGGCGCTGCGCCACAGAGCAAGGGAGTGCAATAGTGTATCCATGACAACCCCCTCTATCGACCTTGAAACGCAATGTGGGAGCTGGCTTGCCAGCGAGCTTTTCGGGCTACCCCAAAAGCTCGCTGGCACGCCAGCTCCCACACCAACCACCCCACAGGAGGTGGTTGAACAACTTGAGAATTACAGACCGTAGCTCATCAGGCGGTCGTAGCGACGCTTGAGCAGGGTTTCGTTGTCCATGCCCTTGAGCATGGCCAGTTGCGAGGCCAGTTCCTTGCGGATCAGTGCCGCGGCCGCAGCCGGGTCACGGTGGGCGCCGCCCAGCGGCTCCTGGATGACCTTGTCGACGATACCCAGGCCTTTCAAGCGCTCGGCAGTGATGCCCATGGCTTCGGCAGCGTCCGGGGCCTTCTCGGCGGTTTTCCACAGAATGGAGGCGCAGCCTTCCGGCGAGATCACCGCGTAGGTGGAATATTGCAGCATGTTCAGCTGGTCGCACACGCCAATGGCCAGTGCACCGCCCGAACCACCTTCACCGATCACGGTGGCGATGATCGGGGTTTTCAGGCGCGCCATGACACGCAAGTTCCAGGCGATGGCTTCGCTCTGGTTGCGCTCTTCGGCATCGATGCCGGGGTAGGCGCCCGGCGTGTCGATGAAGGTCAGGATCGGCATCTTGAAGCGTTCGGCCATTTCCATCAGGCGGCACGCCTTGCGGTAGCCTTCAGGGCGCGGCATGCCGAAGTTGCGGCGAACCTTCTCGCGCACTTCGCGGCCTTTCTGGTGACCGATGACCATCACTGGCTGGTCGTCCAGGCGAGCGATACCGCCCACGATGGCAGCGTCGTCGGAGAAGTGACGGTCGCCGTGCAGCTCATCGAACTCGGTGAAGATGTGCTGGATGTAGTCCAGGGTGTACGGACGGCGCGGGTGACGCGCCATGCGGGCGATCTGCCAGCTGGTCAGGTTGCCGAAAATGCTTTCGGTCAGGGTACTGCTCTTGTCTTGCAGGCGAGCGATCTCATCGCTGATGTTCAGCGAGTTGTCGTTGCCGACCAGGCGCAATTCTTCGATCTTGGCTTGCAGGTCAGCGATCGGCTGTTCGAAATCAAGAAAATTCGGGTTCATAGGCATCCGTCTTGGGTCGACGGCCAAACGGCCGGCCGGTTGATCCGTTAGGCACCCCACCATACGGGAAAGGGCGCATTGAGGTCGAGTTTAACGATCTGGGTCGAGTCTAGTCACCTTTGACTGGCTCAACGATATTGCAGGAAGACGTTCTCACGGCCGAACTGGTCACGCAGCGCTTGTATCAAACCGTCACCGGGATCAATTCGGTAGTCTTCGCCAAATTGCAGCAACGCCTTGGCGTCGGGGCCGGTGTACTCCATGGTGATGGGGCAGGCACCGCGGTGGCGCTTGCACAACTCGCCCAGCCAGTTGAGCCGGTCGCCCTTCAAACCGTCGGCGTGCACCTTCAGGCGCAGGCTTTCGGCCAGGTTGGTGCGCGCGTCTTCCATGGTCATCACGCGGTTGACCCGCAGGCGCAGGCCACCGGAGAAATCGTCGTTGCTGACCTCGCCTTCCACTACCACCATGGCATCGGTCTGCAACAGCGACTGGGCCGCCATGAACGAATCGGCGAACAGCGACGCCTCGATGCGCGCCGAACGGTCGTCGAGGGTGATGAAGCCCATCTTGTCGCCCTTCTTGTTCTTCATCACGCGCAGGTTGATGATCATGCCCGCCACGGTCTGGGTGCCCCGGGCCGGCTTGAGGTCGATGATGCGCTGACGGGCGAATCGGCGGATCTCGCCTTCGTATTCATCGATGGGGTGACCGGTGAGGTACAACCCCAGGGTCTCCTTCTCGCCGCGCAGGCGCTCCTTGAGGGTCAGCTCCTTGGCCTTGCGATGGCTGGCGTAGACGTCGGCGTCCTCGTCCACGAACAGGCCGCCAAACAGGTCGGCGTGGCCACTGTCGTGGGTGCGCGCGGTCTGTTCGGCCGCCTTGATGGCCTCTTCCATGGCCGCCAGCAGCACGGCGCGGTTGCGGTCGATATTGGCCAGGTAGGCCTTGCTCTCATCGTGGAAGTACGGCCCCAGGCGGTCCAGTGCGCCGCTGCGGATCAGGCCGTCCAGCGTGCGCTTGTTCACGCGCTTGAGGTCGATGCGGTCGCAGAAGTCGAACAGGTCCTTGAACGGGCCGGCCTGGCGCGCCTCGGTAATGGCCTCCACCGGCCCCTCGCCCACGCCCTTGATGGCGCCCAAGCCGTAGATGATGCGGCCTTCGTCGTTCACCGTGAACTTGAACTCCGAGGCGTTCACGTCCGGCGCGTCGAGGCGCAACTTCATGGTGCGCACTTCCTCGATCAAGGTCACGACCTTGTCGGTGTTGTGCATGTCCGCCGACAGTACCGCAGCCATGAACGGCGCCGGGTAGTGGGCTTTCAGCCAGGCGGTCTGGTACGACACCAGGCCGTAGGCGGCCGAGTGGGATTTGTTGAAGCCGTAGCCGGCGAACTTTTCCACCAGGTCGAAAATGTTACCGGCCAGGTCCGGGTCAATGTTGTTGGAGGCACAACCTTCAATGAAGCCACCACGCTGCTTGGCCATTTCCTCGGGTTTCTTTTTACCCATGGCCCGGCGCAGCATGTCCGCACCACCCAGGGTGTAGCCAGCCATGACCTGGGCAATCTGCATCACTTGTTCCTGATACAGAATGATGCCGTAGGTAGGCGCCAGTACCGGCTTGAGGCCTTCGTACTGGTAGTCGGAGTGCGGGTACGCAAGCTCGGCACGGCCGTGCTTGCGGTTGATGAAGTCGTCCACCATGCCCGATTGCAGCGGGCCCGGACGGAACAGGGCCACCAGTGCGATCAAGTCTTCCAGGCAGTCGGGCTTGAGCTTTTTGATCAGCTCTTTCATGCCGCGCGACTCAAGCTGGAACACCGCGGTGGTCTCGGCCTTCTGCAGCAAGCTGTAGGTGGGCTTGTCGTCCAGCGCAATGAAGGCGATGTCCAGCGGCTCTTCGCCAACCTTGGCACGGTCGCGGTTGATGGTCTTCAGCGCCCAGTCGATGATGGTCAGGGTACGCAGGCCGAGGAAGTCGAACTTCACCAGGCCCGCCGCCTCCACGTCGTCCTTGTCGAACTGGGTTACCAGGCCGTCGCCTTCTTCGTCGCAATAAATGGGCGAGAAGTCGGTGAGCTTGGTGGGCGCGATCACCACGCCACCGGCATGCTTGCCGACGTTACGCACCACGCCTTCGAGCTTGCGGGCCATCTCCCAGATTTCTGCGGCCTCTTCATCCACCTTGATGAAGTCGCGCAGGATCTCTTCCTGCTCGTAGGCCTTTTCCAGGGTCATGCCCACTTCGAACGGGATCATCTTCGACAGACGGTCAGCCAGGCCATAGGACTTGCCCTGCACCCGCGCCACGTCGCGCACTACCGCCTTGGCGGCCATGGAACCGAAGGTGATGATCTGGCTTACGGCATTGCGGCCGTATTTCTCGGCCACGTAGTCGATCACCCGGTCGCGGCCGTCCATGCAGAAGTCGACGTCGAAGTCGGGCATGGACACCCGTTCCGGGTTGAGGAAACGTTCGAACAGCAGGTCGTATTCCAGCGGGTCGAGGTCGGTGATCTTTTGCACGTAGGCCACCAGCGAGCCGGCACCCGACCCCCGGCCCGGGCCTACCGGCACGCCGTTGCTCTTGGCCCACTGGATAAAGTCCATCACAATCAGGAAGTAGCCGGGGAAGCCCATCTGGATGATGATATCCAGCTCGAAATTCAGCCGGTCCACATAGACCTGACGCTTGGCCTCGTAGTCCTCGGTGGTATCGCGGGGCAACAGCACGCTCAGGCGATCTTCCAGGCCGTCGAACGACACCTTGCGGAAGTACTCGTCGATGGTCATGCCATCGGGAATCGGGTAGTCGGGCAGGAAGTGCTTGCCCAGCTTGACGTCGATGTTGCAACGCTTGGCGATCTCGACGGTATTTGCCAGTGCCTCGGGCAGGTCGCTGAACAGCGCGTGCATTTCCTCGGCGCTTTTCAGGTATTGCTGGTCGCTGTAGTTCTTGTTGCGGCGCGGGTCGTCCAGGGCCCGGCCTTCACCGATGCAGACGCGAGTCTCGTGGGCCTCGAAGTCTTCCTGGCGAATGAAGCGCACGTCGTTGGTGGCCACCAGCGGCGCGCCGAACTTGTCGGCCAGGGCCACGGCGGCGTGCAGGTATTCTTCGTCGTTGGTGCGGTTGGTGCGCTGGATTTCCACGTAGAAGCGGTCGGGGAACACCGCCATCCACTCTTGCAGCAACACCTCGGCGTCCAGCGGGTTGCCGCCCAGCAGCGCCACGCCGATCTCGCCTTCCTTGGCCGCGGACAGGCAGATAACGCCCTCGCTGGCCTCGGCCACCCACTCACGCTCGATGATCACCTGGCCATTGCGCTGGCCGTCGATGAAACCGCGAGAAATCAGTTCGGTGATGTTGCGGTAGCCCTTGGCGTTCATGGCCAGCAGGCTGATACGGCTCAACGGACCGTCGGGATCCTTGTTCGACAGCCACAGGTCGGCACCGCAGATCGGCTTGATGCCGCCACCCATGGACGCCTTGTAGAACTTGACCAGCGAGCACATGTTGTTCTGGTCGGTGACTGCCACGGCAGGCATGTTCAAACCAGTCAGGGCCTTGACCAGCGGCTTGATACGCACCAGGCCGTCGACCAGGGAATATTCGGTGTGCAGGCGAAGATGAACGAAAGAAACCGACATGGTGATCCTATAGGTGCACAAAACAACAAAAGCGCGATTGTACCGTAATGGTGGTTACTTGAGCATAACCAGGGCAACGCACATCCAATGCCGTACAAACAAGGCGGACTGCGCAAATGCCACAGGCATAACTGGCCCGAAACAAACGTGGGACCGGGCTTGCGCGTGAGGCGGGGAAGCGCCGCGCGGGCGGCGCGCGGTCTCATGACCGCAGTTGAAACATCGACTGGCGCCTGCCAGCCACCCCCCGCTTCAGTCTGGCGGCAACGGCGATATCGACCGGGGGGAGGCTGGGAGGGGTGCGCTTGGGGTTTGCTGCGCTCTTGAGACCGCGGGCCGCCCGCGCGGCGCTTCGGGGGCAGAGCCCCCTCCCACAGTTTGTTTTCAGCGTGCCATTCCAGTGGCATCTCCGCTACCCGCCCTGTTTGTATGGCTGGGGAGTTTTTGTGGGCCGATTTCAGCTTTCTGCGAGATCTGTGTCCAGCATCGCCCGAGCTTCATACGCCTGACGGACGGGCGCAAACGAACGCCGGTGAATCGGCGTAGGGCCGAGACGCGCCAAGGCTTCCAGATGGACAGGCGTTGGATAACCCTTGTGACCGCCGATGCCGTAACCCGGGTAGATCAGCTCAAAGGCAGCCATCTCACGATCACGGCTGACCTTGGCCAGGATGGACGCGGCGGCGATGGCCGGCACCTTCGCGTCACCCTGCACCACCGGAGCGCTGGGCACGGCCAGTTTCGGGCAGCGGTTGCCGTCGATCAGGGCCATTTTCGGGGTGATGTGCAGGCCTTCCACGGCGCGCTGCATGGCCAGCATGGTGGCGTGCAGGATGTTCAGCGCATCGATCTCCTCGACCTCGGCGCGGGCGATGTGCCAGCTCAGGGCCTTTTCACAGATTTCGTCGAACAGCCTCTCTCGTTTGGCCTCGGTCAGTTTCTTGGAGTCATTGAGCCCCTGGATCGGCCGGTTCGGGTCAAGAATCACCGCAGCGGTGACCACCGCGCCGCACAGCGGGCCACGGCCCACTTCGTCGACACCGGCGACCAGGTCTTCGACCAGGGTGTAGTCCAGACCCATTTGCAATTGTGTGGTCATTGTTTTGCCAGCAGTGCCAGTACCCCGTCGGCGGCCTGGTTGGAGGCATCGCGGCGCAGGGTGCGGTGAATGTCGTCAAAGCCCTGGGTCTGTTCCTGGCCGTTATCCAGCAAGGGTAGCAGGGTGTTGACCAGCGCTTCGGGGGTGGCGGCGTCCTGCAGCAACTCGGGCACCAGCAAGCGCTGGGCCAGCAGGTTGGGCAGCGACACGTAGGGGCTTTTCACCATGCGCTTGAGAATCCAATAGCTCAGCCCTGCCAACCGGTAGGCCACCACCATGGGGCGCTTGTACAGCAGCGCTTCAAGGGTGGCCGTACCCGAGGCAATCAGCACCGCATCGCAGGCCGCCAGCGCGCAATGGGACTGGCCGTCGAGCAGGGTCAGCGGCAGGTGGCGGCCAACCAGCATGGTTTCGATCTGCGCACGCCGCGCGGCGTTGGCGCAGGGCAGCACGAAGCGGATGTCCGGGCGCACAGCCAGAAGGCGCTGGGCAGCGTCAAGGAACAGCTCACCCAGGCGCCCTACTTCGCCACCACGACTGCCCGGCATCAGGGCGACCACTTCGCCATCCAGTGGCAGGCCCAGCTCGGCCCGCGCCTGGGCACGGTCAGCCGTCAAGGGGATGGTGTCGGCCAGCGAGTGGCCCACAAAGCGCACCGGCACGCCCTTCTCTTCATAGAACTTGGCTTCGAAGGGGAACAGCGTCAGCATCAGGTCGCAGCCTTCGCGGATTTTCAGCACGCGCTTCTGCCGCCACGCCCACACCGAGGGGCTGACGTAGTGCACGGTCTTGATCCCGGCCTGACGCAGCTTGAGTTCGATGTTGAGGGTGAAATCGGGAGCATCGATGCCGATGAACACATCCGGCTTGCGCTCGATCAAGGTCTGGATCAACAGCTTGCGGCGTGCCAGCAGCTCGCGCAGGCGGCCCAACACCTCGACCAGGCCCATGACCGCCAGGCGCTCCATGGGGAACTCGGAGACCAGGCCCTGGGCCTCCATCAGCGGGCCACCCACACCCATGAACTCGATGTCAGGGTGACGCGCCTTCAGCGCCTGCATCAGCCCGGCGCCAAGGATATCGCCGCTGGCCTCGCCCGCTACCAGCGCAACCCGCAGTGTGCCTGGCAATGCCATCAGCGGGTAATGCCGCGGGTCGAGGTCTGGATGGAACGCAGGAACACGTCCACTTCAGGGTGCAGGGCAGCCGGCTCGGCCAGCTCGGCAATGGCCTGGTCGACGGTGAGGCCTTGACGGTAGACCGTCTTGTAGGCTCGACGCAGGGCATGAATGACCTCGTCGCTGAAACCACGACGGCGCATGCCTTCGAAGTTCATGCTGCGGGCCTCGGCTGGGTTGCCGAACACGGTCACGTAGGCCGGGACGTCCTTGCCAATGGCCGTGCCCATGCCTGAGAAACTGTGGGCGCCGATGTGGCAGAACTGGTGCACCAGGGTGAAACCGGACAGGATCGCCCAGTCATCCACGTGCACGTGGCCCGCCAGCGCCGTGTTGTTGACCAGGATGCAGTGGTTGCCGATAACGCTGTCGTGGCCGATGTGGGCATAGGCCATGACCAGGTTATGGTCGCCCAGGGTGGTTTCGGCGCGGTCCTGTACGGTACCGCGATGAATGGTCACGCCTTCGCGAATGACGTTGTGATCACCGATCACCAGGCGCGTCTCTTCGCCCTTGTACTTGAGGTCAGGGGTGTCTTCGCCTACCGAGGAGAACTGGTAGATGCGATTGTGCTTACCGATTCGGGTAGGCCCCTTGAGAATCACGTGGGGGCCGATGACGGTCCCCTCGCCGATTTCAACACCAGCGCCAACGATCGACCAAGGGCCGACCTCGACGCCGTCGGCCAGAATGGCCGACGGGTCGATGATGGCGCGAGGGTCAATCAAACTCATAGCTTGCGTTCCGCACAAATGATTTCAGCCGAGCACACCGGCTTGCCGTCTACCGAGGCCTGGCACTCGAATTTCCAGATCTGGCGCTTGCAGCTCAGGAACTTGGCTTCCAGGATCAGTTGGTCGCCCGGCATCACCGGCTGGCGGAAACGCAGTTTGTCGGACCCCACGAAGTAATAAAGGGTACCGTCGGCCGGTTTCACGTCCAGCATCTTGAAACCAAGAATACCAGCTGCCTGGGCCATTGCCTCAATGATCAGCACGCCCGGCATGATCGGGTGCTGCGGGAAGTGGCCGTTGAAGAATGGCTCGTTGATGCTGACATTCTTGTAGGCGCGAATGCGCTGTGCCTCGACGTCCAGCTCCACTACACGGTCCACCAGCAGGAACGGGTAACGGTGAGGCAGGTATTCGCGAATCTCGTTGATGTCCATCATTTCGGGGGGAAGCCTGTATAAAAGATAGGGAGCGCGCGACTGACGCGCAGCACTCCTATTGCAAATCAAGGAGGCAGTTTAGCGGCTGTGCACACTTGATATGGAAATGGTATCAGCCATCAGATGATGCTTTGTCGCCCGGGGTCACGGCTTCGACACGCTTTTCTACCTGTTTGAGACGACGGAACATGTCATCTATCTGTCGCAGGCGTGCGGCGCTCTTGCGCCATTCACCCGCAGGCTGCATCGCTGTGCCCGAGGAATAAGCCCCTGGCTCGGTGATCGAATGGGTCACCATGGTCATGCCGGTAATGAACACACCGTCACAAATATCAATATGGCCCACCAGGCCCACGCCGCCGGCCAGCATGCAATTCTTGCCGATTTTGGTGCTGCCGGAGATGCCGACGCACGCTGCCATGGCGGTGTTGTCGCCGATCTGCACGTTGTGGGCGATCTGGATCTGGTTGTCGAGCTTCACGCCATTGCCGATGACCGTGTCGGCCAGTGCGCCGCGGTCAACGGCGGTGTTCACGCCGATTTCCACGTCATCGCCAATGCTGACGCCACCCACCTGGGCGATCTTGTTCCACACGCCCTTCTCGTTGGCAAAGCCGAAGCCTTCGCCGCCCAGCACCGCCCCAGACTGAACCACCACGCGATGGCCAATGCGCACGTCGTGGTACAGCGTGACGCGCGGGGCCAACCAGCCGCCTTCACCAATCACGCAGCGCGCACCGATGAAGCAATGGGCGCCGATGGTGGTGCCGGCGCCGATGTGCGCGCCGCTTTCGATCACCGCAAACGGGCCGATGCTGGCCGTGGGGTCAACCACGGCGTCGTCGGCCACCACGGCGCTGGCGTGAATGCCGACGGCCGCCTTGGGCTTGGGGTCGAACAGGTGGGACACACGGGCATAGGCCAGGTACGGGTCGGCAACGACCAGCGACGCGCCTTCGTAGCCTTCGGCGTCTGCCGCCTTGAGCAATACGGCAGCCGCCTTGCAGTCGGGCAGGAACTTGCGGTACTGGGGGTTTGCCAGGAAGCTCAACTGACCTGGGCCGGCCTCTTGCAAAGTGGCCAGCCCGGTAATTTCGGTTTCCTCGCTGCCCCGCAGGGTAGCACCGAGGAACTCGGCCAATTGGCCGAGCTTCAGGGTCACGGTCATGATCAGCGCGCTTTGTTCATGCGCTCGATGACTTGGCGAGTGATGTCATATTGCGGTTTGACATCGATCACAGCGCCGCGCTCGAGAACCAGGTCAAAGCCACCGTTCTTGATAACTTCTTCAACGGCGCCGTCCAGCTTCGGCTTCAGGGTCTTGAGCATGTCGCGGTCGGCGTTGGCCTTGGCTTCGTTCAGCTCCTTGGACTGGAACTGGTAGTCACGGGCCTTCTGCTTGAAGTCCAGTTCCAGTTTCTCGCGGTCGCCTTGTGGCAGCTTGTCGCCACCGTTCACCAGGCGGTCCTGGATACCCTTGGCGCTGCTTTCCAGGGCCTTGAGCTTGGTCAGTTGCGGGCCGAATTTCTTCTCGGCGTCAACGGCGTACTGCTTGGCAGCGTCCGACTCCAGCAGGGCCATCTGATAGTTCAGCACGGCAATTTTCATGTCGGCAAACGCTGGGGTGGCGGTAGCGGCCAGGGTGGCTGCCAGAAGAACCATTTGTGTCAACTTACGCACGATGCACTCCTACGGAAACTGTTGTCGGTTGAGCAGACCTTAGAAGGTCTGGCCCAGGGAGAATTGGAAGATCTGGGTTTCAGAGTAATCAGGCTTCTTGATCGGCGTGGCCAAGCTGAAGCTCAGAGGACCCAGCGCGGTGACCCAGGTCACGCCCAGACCGACGGAGGCGGCCATTTGCGAGAAGTCGACACTTTCACAGTACTTGGAGGTCGACGAGCAATTGGTGTCGAACGTGCTACCCATGTCCAGGAACAACGAGGTCCGCAGGGAACGCTGGTCTTTCACGAACGGCATCGGGAACAGGACTTCGGCACCGCCGGTGATCAGGACGTTACCACCGAAGGCTTCAGGGCTCTGGTCCGGGTCAATCGCAGTACCGTTCTTGCCGGTACTCGGGGTGCTGCGTGGGCCCAGGGTGCTGTCCTTGAAACCGCGGACGGAGTTGAAACCACCGGCGTAGTAGTTCTCATAGAACGGCAGCCCGTGGGTATCGCCGAAGCCGTCACCGTAGCCCAGCTCCGAGTGCAGGCGCAGGGTGTAGGTATCGCTGAGCGGCGCGAACAACTGGCCACGGTAGTCGACCTTGTAGAACGACAGGTCGCTGCCAGGCGTGGTGGTTTCAAACGTCAGGCTTTGCGAGTGACCACGGGTAGGCAGCGTGCCTTTGTTCAGGGTGGAGTCGGACCAGCCCACGGAGGCCTTCAGGTTGGTGAAGCTGCTGCCTTCCTTGTCGATGAAGTCGAAGATTTCATCAACGGTGTAGGTACCGGTGCTGATCGAGTCGTGTTGCAGCGTCAGGCCGTACGTCATGCGCGACGTTTCGCTGATCGGGTAGCCGAAGGTTGCGCCCACGCCGTAGCTGTCAACCGAGTAGCTGGCGATATCGACGTCGAGGTCGCTGTAGTCGGTTTTACGGTAGAACGCGTTGTAACCCAGGCTGACACCGTCCGGCGTGAAGTACGGATCGACGTAGCTGAAGTTGTAGCGAGTCTGGTATTCGGACTTGGTCAGGCCGATGGACACCTTGTTGCCAGTACCCAGGAAGTTGCTCTGGCTGATGGAACCACCCAGGATCAGGCCCGCGCTCTGGGCGAAACCGACGCTGGCGGTGATCGACCCCGAAGCCTGCTCTTCAACCGAGTAGTTCACGTCAACCTGGTCATCCACGCCTGGTACGGCCGGGGTCTCGACGTTGACTTCCTTGAAGTAGCCCAGGCGCTCCAGGCGGGTCTTGGACTGGTCGATCAGGTAGGTCGACGCCCAGCCACCTTCCATCTGGCGCATTTCGCGACGCAGCACCTTGTCATCGGTCTTGGTGTTGCCGCGGTAGTTGATGCGGTTCACGTAGGCACGCTTGCCCGGGTCCACCACGAAGGTGATGTCCACGGTGTGGTCATCGTCGTGCGGGGTAGGCACGCCGTTGACGTTGGCGAAGGTGTAGCCATCGTTACCCAGGCGGCGGGTGATCAGCTCGCTGGTGGTGGTCATCAGCTTGCGCGAGAACACCTGGCCTTTTTCCACCAGCAGCAGCGACTTGACCTGGTCTTCAGGAACTTTCAGGTCGCCAGACAGCTTCACGTCACGAACGCTGTACTTCTGGCCTTCGTTGACGTTGACGGTGATGTAGACGCTTTTCTTGTCCGGGGTGATCGACACCTGGGTAGACGCGATGTCCATGTTGATGTAGCCGCGGTCCAGGTAGTAGGAACGCAGGCGCTCAAGGTCACCGGAAAGCTTTTCACGGGCGTACTTGTCGTCGTTCTTGAAGAACGACAGCCAGTTGGTGGTCTTGAGCTGGAACTGATCGGTCAGTTCCTCTTCGGAGAACACCGTGTTGCCCACCACGTTGATGTGCTGGATGGCGGCAACGGTGCCTTCGTTGATCTTGATCTTCAGGCTGACGCGGTTGCGCGGCTGCGGCACCACTTCGGCATCGACGGTAGCCGAGTAGCGGCCCTGGGCAACGTACTGGCGTTGCAGTTCGTTACGCACGCCCTCAAGGGTCGCACGCTGGAAGATCTCGCCCTCGGCAAGACCGGACTGCTTGAGGCCCTTCATCAGGTCTTCAGTGGTGATGGCCTTGTTGCCCTCGATCTCGATACTGGAGACCGACGGACGTTCGACTACACTGATAACCAGGACGTTGCCGTCGCGGCCCAGCTGGATATCCTGAAAGAAACCGGTCTTGAACAGCGCGCGAGTGGAATCCACCAGGCGTCGATCATCCGCTTCGTCGCCCACGTTCAATGGCAAGGCACCAAACACGCTGCCGGCGGATACCCGCTGCAAGCCGTTGACACGAATATCAGAGATTTTGAAGGACTCGGCGTGAACTTCGGTGACCATCAATGCGGCAAGAACCGCAGTAAGCAGCAGACGTTTCATGAAGTCCTTTCTTATTCCAACTGGCAATAAGCAAACTGCCGCAAAGGCGGCAGGTTTGCAATTGAGCGAAGCTTTACAGTCGACCCAAATCGTTGATCAGGGCAAGCAACATCACCCCAACTACCAAACTGATACCGATCTGGATCCCCCAACCCTGTACCCGATCCGACACCGGGCGACCACGCACCCATTCGATCAGGTAGAACAGCAAGTGCCCCCCATCCAACACGGGGATGGGCAGCAAATTCAGAACCCCCAGGCTAATGCTCAGATAGGCGAGGAAATTCAGGAAATCCCCAACGCCCGACTGGGCTGAAGCGCCCGCCACTTTAGCAATGGTTATCGGTCCACTCAAGTTTTTTACCGAGAGCTCGCCGAACAACATTTTCTTCAACGAATCAAGGGTGAGCACGCTCATGGTCCAAGTGCGCCTGGCGCCTTCGCCAATCGCCGCCAGCGGACCGTAACTGACCTCGCGGGTCATCTCCGCCGGCCATTGCACAGCCTTCACCCCTGCACCCAAGTAACCTGCGGCCGCCTTGCCCTCGCCTTTCGAGGCCAGGGTCACCGGCACATCCAGTTGCAATTCATCGCGCTGCACATGCAGCACCACTTTACCGTCCGGGCGCTCGCGCACCAGGTCAACCACCTGCTGCCAGTCGCCGAGCGGCTTGCCGTCCAGGGCCAGCAGGCGGTCACCGGTTTTCAGACCAGCGGCTTGCGCCGGGCCCTTCGGGTCGAGCTCGGCCAAGACCGGCTCCAGGGCCGGTCGCCATGGGCGAATACCCAGCGAGCGGATCGGGTCCGGCTCGTCGGTGCCCTGCAGCCAGTGGTCCAGCGCCAGGGTATGCGGCTCATCGGCCGTCGAACCTTGGGGACGCACAGTAACGTTCAGCGCACCGCTCTCACCCAGGCGGCGCACCAGTTGCAGGTTGACCTGCGACCAGCCGCTGGTGGCTTCGCCATCTACGGAAACAATTTCGCTGCCGGCACTGAGGCCTGCGGCAGCGGCAATACTGCCTGGCTCGACATTGCCGATGACCGGCTTGACCTGCTGGCTGCCCAGCATCGCCAGCACCCAGAAGAAAAACATCGCCAGCAGGAAGTTGGCGATGGGACCGGCGGCAACAATGGCGATGCGCTGCCCGACCTTCTTGCGGTTGAAGGCCTGGTCCAGCTGTTCGGCCGGCACCTCGCCCTCGCGCTCATCGAGCATCTTCACGTAGCCGCCCAACGGGATGGCCGCAACTACATATTCTGTGCCCTGGCGGTCGCGCCAGCGCAGCAGCGGCATGCCAAAACCCACGGAAAAACGCAAAACCTTGACGCCACAGCGCCGCGCGACCCAAAAATGGCCGAATTCGTGAAAGGTAACCAGCACACCCAATGCCACCAGGGTACCGACAATCATGTAGAGCGCACTCATAACTCTCTCCGAATTGCGTCGCGGCGCAAATCAAGCGGTGCGCGTGCACACCGCGGCGATCAACGCCCGTGGCGATTCAACCATTGCCCGGCCAGCTCACGTGCCCGTGTGTCGGCGGCAAACACTGCGTCCAGAGCCTCCAGTGCCACTACCGGCTCCTGGCTCAGTACATCCTCGATCATACGCGCGATCTCCGGATAACGGATGCGCCGTTCGAGAAACGCCGCCACCGCCATTTCGTTGGCCGCATTGAGCGTGGTGGGCGCACTGTTGCCGGCCTGCGCCGCCTGCCGCGCCAGGCGCAGGCAAGGAAAGCGTTGCTCGTCGGGCGCCTCGAAGTCCAGGCGGCCCACGGCGAACAGGTCCAGTGGCGCCACGCCCGAATCAAACCGCGCAGGCCAGGCCAGCGCGTGGGCGATGGGGGTACGCATGTCGGGGTTGCCCATCTGGGCCAGCACCGAGCCGTCGACATAATCGACCATGGAGTGAATCACACTTTGGCGATGCACCACCACCTCGACCTGCTCCGGACGTGCATCGAACAGCCAGCAGGCCTCGATCAGCTCCAGGCCCTTGTTCATCATGCTGGCCGAATCCACGGAGATCTTGCGCCCCATGGACCAGTTGGGGTGGGCGCACGCCTGTTCGGGCGTGACATCTTCCAGCTCGGCCAGCGGCGTTTCACGGAACGGGCCGCCGCTGGCGGTCAGAAGGATGCGGCGCACGCCTACATTGCCCAGGCCACGGGAGAAGTCCTGCGGCAGGCACTGGAAAATCGCGTTGTGCTCGCTGTCGATAGGCAGCAGCACGGCGCCACTGCGGCGCACGGCCTGCATGAATAGCGCGCCGGACATCACCAGCGCTTCCTTGTTGGCCAGCAAGACCTTCTTGCCCGCCTCCACGGCCGCCAGGGTCGGACGCAGGCCCGCCGCACCGACGATGGCCGCCATCACGGCGTCCACGCATGGGGCGGCGGCCACCTGGCACAGGCCCTGCTCGCCGATCAGTACCTGGGTGTCCAGCCCGGCAGCCCGCAGGCCGACCTCCAGGCGACGGGCGCCCGCCTCGTCCGGAACCACGGCGCACTGCGGCCGGTGTTTCACGCACAGGGCCAGCAACTCATCGATCCGCGAGAAGCCGCTGAGGGCAAACACCTGGTATTTGTCGGGATGGCGCGCCACCACGTCCAGCGTGCTCAGGCCAATGGAGCCCGTTGCACCCAGTACGGTAATCATCTGTGGCGTACTCACAGAGCACTCCAGTTTGCCATCCACAGCAGCACGGCAAATACCGGGATCGCTGCGGTGAGGCTGTCGATGCGATCAAGGATACCGCCATGGCCCGGCAGCAGGTTGCTGCTGTCCTTGATACCTGCGCGGCGCTTGAACATGCTTTCGGTGAGATCACCCACCACCGACAGCGCCACCACGATAGCGGCGCCCATCAGGCACAGAATCGTTTCGCCCACACCCCAATGACGCACTTGCCCCACTACCAGAGTGATCAGCAGGCTCACCGCCATGCCACCGTAGAAGCCGGCCCAGCTTTTACCGGGGCTGACCTGCGGGGCCAGCTTGGCCTTGCCGAAGGCCCGGCCGGAAAAATACGCACCGATGTCGGCAGCCCACACCAGCACCATCACCGCCAGAATCAGCCAATTACCTTGTTCCTGGGCCTTGATCAGCACCAGGCCTTGCCAGGCCGGTAGCAAGATCAGGAAGCCGATCAGCAGCTTGCAGGCCACGCTGCCCCAGTGTTCGCTGGTACGCGGGAAGGTCAACACCAGGAAGGTCGCCACCCCCCACCAGATCAACGCTGCCGCCAGCACGAAGGGCGCCAGCGCCGGGGACAGGTACAGGAAAAACAGGGCCACGGCCACCACGGCGGCGAAACCCACGCGCGCAGGCTGGCGCTCGAAACCGGCCAGGCGAGCCCATTCCCAGCCACCCAGGGTCACCACCAGGCCGATGAACAGGGCAAAGCTTGCCCCTTCGAGCAGGAAGAAACCGCACAGGGCGATCGGCAGCAGGATCAGCGCTGTAATGATGCGTTGTTTAAGCATTAAGCACGGGCTCCGGCTTCGACCTGCTCGCTCGTCTTACCGAAGCGGCGCTGGCGCGAAGCGAAATCAGCCAGCGCGGTGCGCATGGCTTCGTGTTTGAAGTCCGGCCAGAACAGGTCGGAGAAGTACAGCTCGGCATACGCCAGCTGCCACAGCAGGAAATTGCTGATGCGCCGCTCGCCGCCGGTGCGGATGCACAGGTCGGGCAGGGGCAGGTCGCCCGTGGACAGGCAGGTCTGCAGCAACCCCGGGGTGATGTCCTCCGGGCGCAGGTGCCCGGCCTGAACCTCGCGTGCCAGGCGCTGTGCGGCCTGGGCGATGTCCCACTGGCCACCGTAGTTGGCGGCGATCTGCAGCACGAAGCGGTCATTGCCGGCGGTCAACGCCTCGGCTTCGCGCATGGCCGCCTGCAATTCCGGGTGAAAGCGTGAGCGATCACCAATGATGCGCAGGCTGATGCGGTTTTCATTCAGGCGCCGCGCTTCCCGGCGCAGGGCCGAGAAGAACAGTTCCATCAGGGCCCCGACCTCCTCGGCCGGGCGCTGCCAGTTTTCACTGGAGAAAGCGAAGAGGGTCAGCACCTCGACCTTGGCCTCTGCACAGACCTCAATGACCGCGCGAACGGCATCCACGCCGGCCTTGTGCCCGGCAATACCGGGCAGCAGGCGCTTTTTCGCCCAGCGATTATTCCCATCCATGATGATCGCAACGTGTCGCGGTACCGAGGACGGTACAGTCAGCTTGGTCTTTTCCATGGAAACGCGCGGATCCTTCTTATACAGCCATCAAATCGGCTTCTTTCTGTTTCACAGCCGTTTCGATTTCAGCCACGAACTTGTCCGTCAGCTTCTGGACGTCATCGGCGGCACGGCGCTCTTCGTCTTCGCTGATTTCCTTTTCCTTGACCAGGTCTTTCAACTGGCCCAGGGCATCGCGACGGATGTTGCGCACGGCTACACGGCCGTCTTCGGCCGCTTCACGGGCCTGCTTGGTGAAGCCCTTGCGGGTTTCCTCGGTCAGGGCCGGCATGCTGATCAGCAGCAGCTCACCCAGGTTGGTGGGGTTGAAACCCAGGCCCGAGCTCTGGATGGCCTTGTCGACGGCGGCCAGCATGTTGCGTTCGAAGGCCACGACCTGCAGGGTACGCGAGTCCTTGACGGTCACGTTGGCAACCTGGTTCAGCGGGGTGTCGGCGCCGTAGTACGGAACCATCACGCCACCCAGGATGCTGGGGTGCGCCTGACCAGTGCGGATGCGGCTGAACGCGTGGGCCAGCGACTCCAGGGATTTCTGCATGCGCTCTTGAGCGTCTTTCTTGATTTCGTTGATCATTCTTCGCCTTCCTCGATCAGAGTTCCTTCAGCGCCGCCCACTACGATATTCAGCAGAGCGCCAGGCTTGTTCATGTTAAACACCCGCAACGGCATGTTGTGGTCGCGGCACAGGCAGATGGCGGTCAGGTCCATCACGCCCAGCTTGCGGTCCAGCACTTCATCGTACGTCAGGCGGTCAAATTTCTCAGCATGCGGATCCTTGAATGGATCGGCAGTGTACACACCATCCACCTTGGTTGCCTTGAGCACCACGTCCGCACCGATCTCGATGGCGCGCAGGCAGGCAGCGGAGTCGGTGGTGAAGAACGGGTTGCCGGTACCGGCGGCGAAAATCACCACGTCGCCGGACTTCAGCAGGCGGTCGGCCTTGCGACGGTCGTAGTGGTCAGTCACACCCACCATGGTGATCGCCGACATGACGATGGCCGGGATGTTCGAGCGTTCCAGCGCATCGCGCATGGCCAGGGCGTTCATCACAGTGGCGAGCATGCCCATGTGGTCGCCGGTAACGCGGTCCATGCCGGCTTCGCTCAGCGCAGCACCACGGAACAGGTTGCCGCCACCGATGACCAGGCCAACCTGAACGCCGATGCCTACCAGTTGGCCGACTTCCAGCGCCATGCGGTCCAGTACCTTCGGGTCGATACCGAAGTCTTCCGAGCCCATCAGGGCCTCGCCGCTAAGTTTGAGCAAAATGCGTTTATAGCGAGGTTGACGACCACTAACCTGCTGAGCCATTGCGAATCTCTCCTGCGGCGTTAAAAAATTCTGAGCGGGCTGTTTTGCAGCCTGCGCTAACTCTAGCTTGGCGCTGCTACAGCGCCATCGGAAGCGGCCTTGTAAGCCACGATTCCGCCTTTCATTTTGACAAAGAGGCTGCGCGCGTGAGCGGGCAGCCTCTTTGGGGCGACAGTGGTAAGACCGTCTTACTGCTTGGCAGCAGCCAGCTGGGCGGCAACTTCTTCAGCGAAGTTGTCCACTGGCTTCTCGATGCCATCACCGACTTTGAAGTAGGTGAAGGAAACGATTTCAGCGCCAGCCTTCTTGGCCAGATCACCGATCTTGATTTCAGGGTTCTTGACGAACGCCTGTTCAACCAGGGAAGCCTCGGCCAGGAACTTCTTGATGCGACCATCAATCATGTTCGCAACGATGTTCTCAGGCTTGCCTTTGATCTTGTCTTCGTTCAGTTGCAGGAAGACCGCTTTTTCGCGCTCAATGGCTTCAGCCGAGACTTCCGATGGCAGCAGGAACTCCGGATTGCTGGCAGCCACGTGCATGGCGATGTCTTTGGCCAACTCGGCGTTGCCGCCTTTCAAGGCAACCACTACGCCGATCTTGTTACCGTGCAGGTAAGCATCGACCACGTCGCCTTCAACGCGAACCAGGCGACGAATGTTGACGTTTTCGCCAACTTTGCCAACCAGTGTTTCACGAGCCGATTCCTGAGCGGCGATCAGCGGAGCTGCGTCGGTCAGTTGGTCGGCGAATGCTTTTTCGACGCTGGCAGCGACGAATTGCTTGAAGTCATCCTGCAGAGCCAGGAAGTCGGTCTGCGAGTTGACTTCCAGGATAACGGCGGCTTTGTTGTCAGCACCGACTTTAACAGCGATGGCGCCTTCAGCGGCAACGTTGCCAGCCTTTTTGGCAGCCTTGATGGCACCCGAGGCACGCATGTCGTCGATCGCTTTCTCGATGTCGCCGCCAGCCTTGGTCAGGGCTTTCTTGCAGTCCATCATGCCTTCGCCGGTACGCTCGCGCAGTTCTTTGACCAACGCTGCAGTAATTTCTGCCATTTCAAAATCCTCTTGGATAGGTTTTCAACCATTCCACCCGATTGGCACGGGCGCTCAATTCTTGAACACTGCCAGCTACTGCGTTAAAAAAATGCAATGACTACGCAGGCAGGTTCTCGAGGTGGCAAAAAGGGGGCCTAGCCCCCTTTTTGCGTACCGAGTAAACGCTGGGCGTCTAGACTCAGCCTTCTACCGCTGCAGCAGGTGCGTCCTGGACGTACTCTTCGGTACCGCCAGCAACGTGGTTGCGGCCACGGATGACGGCGTCAGCCATCGAACCCATGTACAGCTGGATGGCGCGGATGGCGTCATCGTTACCTGGGATGATGTAGTCAACACCTTCTGGGCTGGAGTTGGTATCGACAACGCCGATGACCGGGATACCCAGCTTGTTGGCTTCGGTGATCGCGATGCGCTCGTGATCAACGTCGATGACGAACAGTGCGTCTGGCAGACCGCCCATGTCCTTGATACCACCCAGGGAGCGATCCAGTTTTTCCAGATCACGGGAGCGCATCAGGGCTTCTTTCTTGGTCAGCTTGGCAAAGGTGCCATCTTCGGCCTGGGTTTCCAGGTCGCGCAGACGCTTGATCGAAGCACGGATGGTTTTGAAGTTGGTCAGCATGCCGCCCAACCAGCGGTGGTCGACGTACGGCGAACCGCAACGTGCTGCTTCTTCAGCAACGATCTTGCCAGCCGAACGCTTGGTGCCGACGAACAGGATCTTGTTCTTGCCCTGGGCCAGGCGCTCAACGAAAGTCAGAGCTTCGTTGAACATTGGCAGGGTTTTTTCGAGGTTGATGATGTGAATCTTGTTACGCGCGCCGAAAATGTACTTACCCATTTTCGGATTCCAGTAACGGGTTTGGTGACCGAAGTGCACACCGGCCTTCAGCATATCGCGCATGTTGACTTGGGACATGATAGTTCCTTGATAAGTCGGGTTAGGCCTCCACGTACCCCAATGACCAACCAGCAGCTTGAGCTGCGGGCACCCAGGTCATCGTGCCGGCACGTGTGTGGGTTTGTGCTTTCGGGGCTATCCCCGGAAAGCGGCGCATTTTATATCACAGAACCTTTGCCAGCGAAACCCGAATTCACGTTGTCGATCAACGACTTTTGCGTGCGGGCTTGATTCGCGCAACAATGGCCCTATGAACTCTATATAGAGAAGCGATGCCTGGCGACAGTTCCCCCTGCCGTACGTCTGGTAGAATCGTTTCATTCCGTGTTTGCCTGCGCCGTCGAGCGCCTAGAGAGACCGTATGACCGTCACCATCAAGACTCCCGAGGACATCGAGAAAATGCGCATTGCCGGCCGCCTGGCCGCGCAAGTGCTGGAAATGATCGAGCCGCACGTCAAGCCTGGCGTGACCACCGAGGAGCTGGACCGACTGTGCCATGACTTTATCGTCAATGAGCAGAAGGCCATCCCTGCACCGCTGAATTACAAGGGCTTCCCCAAGTCGATCTGCACCTCGATCAACCACGTGGTGTGCCACGGCATCCCGGGTGACAAGGCGCTGAAGGACGGCGACACCGTGAACATCGACGTCACGGTGATCAAGGACGGCTACCACGGCGACACCAGCCGCATGTTCCACGTGGGCACGGTGCCGGTGTGGGCCGAGCGCCTGTCCCAGGTGACCCAGGAATGCCTGTACAAGGCCATCGAGCTGGTCAAGCCGGGCTGCCGCCTGGGTGACATCGGCGAAGTGATCCAAAAGCACGCTGAAAAGAACGGCTTCTCGGTGGTGCGCGAGTTCTGCGGCCACGGCATCGGCAAGGTGTTCCACGAAGAACCGCAGATCCTGCATTACGGCCGCGCCGGCACCGGCATGGAACTGAAGGAAGGCATGACCTTCACCATCGAACCCATGATCAACCAGGGCAAGGCCGACACCAAGGTGCTGGGCGACGGCTGGACCGCCATCACCAAGGACCGCAAGCTGTCGGCCCAGTGGGAGCACACCCTGGTGGTAACCGCCAGTGGTTATGAGATCTTCACCTTGCGGGCCGACGACACCATCCCACGCGTCTCTGCCTGATGTAATGGATGCCTGTGGGCGCTGCTTGCCAGCGAGTTTATTGGCGGCCACCAAACGCCCGCCGGCACGCCAGCGCCCACATGAAGAACACCAGGAACAACTTCAGCTCACTATTCAGTTCAGGAAGGCCCATTCGATGCCCCAGGTGGATCCGGAGTTGTTCGATCGCGGTCAGTTCCAGGCGGAACTGGCCCTGAAGGCGAGCCCCATCGCCGCGTTCAAGAAAGCCATTCGCCAGGCCCGCGAAGTGCTCGACGCACGTTTTCGCAGCGGCCGCGATATTCGCCGCCTGATCGAGGACCGTGCCTGGTTCGTCGACAATATCCTGCAGCAGGCCTGGAACCACTTCGACTGGAGCGAGGAAGCCGATATCGCCCTGGTGGCCGTGGGCGGTTATGGCCGGGGCGAACTGCACCCCTATTCCGACATCGACCTGCTGATTCTGTTGGAAAGTTCGGACCACGAGATTTTCCGCGATTCCATCGAGCGCTTTCTCACCCTGCTGTGGGACATCGGCCTGGAAGTGGGCCAGAGCGTGCGTTCCATCGAGGAATGCGCCGAGCAGGCCCGTGGCGACTTGACCATCATCACCAACCTCATGGAAAGCCGTACCGTGGCCGGCCCCGAGCGCCTGCGCAAGGCGATGCTGGAGGTCACCAGCACTGCGCACATGTGGCCCAGCAAGGACTTCTTCCTGGCCAAGCGCGCCGAGCAAAAGGCCCGGCACCACAAGTACAACGACACCGAATACAACCTGGAACCCAACGTAAAGGGTTCGCCCGGCGGCCTGCGTGATATCCAGACCATCCTCTGGGTAGCGCGCCGCCAGTACGGCACCCTGAACCTGCACGCCCTGGCCGGTGAAGGCTTCCTGCTGGAAAGCGAGAACAACCTGCTGGCCAGTTCCCAGGAATTCCTCTGGAAGGTGCGCTACGCCCTGCACATGCTGGCCGGGCGCGCCGAAGACCGGCTGCTGTTTGACCACCAGCGCAGCATCGCCGGGCTGCTGGGTTTCAAGGACAGCGACGCGAAGCTGGCCATCGAACGCTTCATGCAGAAGTACTACCGGGTAGTGATGAGCATCGCTGAGCTCAGCGACCTGATCATCCAGCACTTCGAAGAGGTGATCCTCGCCGATGACGTGGGCAGCGTCAGCCAGCCGGTCAATTCGCGTTTCCAACTGCATGACGGCTACATCGAAGCGGTGCACGCCAACGTGTTCAAGCGCACGCCGTTCGCCATGCTGGAAATCTTCGTGCTGATGGCGCAGAACCCCGAAATCAAGGGCGTGCGCGCCGACACGATTCGGCTGCTGCGCGAACATCGCCACTTGATCGACGACGATTTCCGCAACGACATCCGCAACACCAGCCTGTTCATCGAGCTGTTCAAGTGCGAGATCGGCATTCACCGCAACCTGCGACGCATGAACCGCTATGGCATCCTGGGCCGTTACTTGCCCGAGTTCGGCCATATCGTGGGGCAGATGCAGCATGACCTGTTCCACATCTACACCGTGGACGCCCACACGCTGAACCTGATCAAGCACCTGCGCAAACTGCAGTACACGCCGGTGTCGGAAAAATTCCCGCTGGCCAGCAAGCTCATGGGCCAGTTGCCCAAGCCCGAGCTGATCTACCTGGCCGGCCTGTACCACGACATAGGCAAGGGCCGCCATGGCGACCACTCCGACCTGGGCGCCATCGACGCCGAGGCGTTCTGCCAGCGCCACCAGTTGCCGGTGTGGGACAGCCGCCTGATCGTGTGGCTGGTGCAAAACCACCTGGTGATGTCCACCACGGCCCAGCGCAAGGACTTGTCCGACCCGCAGGTGATCCATGACTTCGCCCAGCTGGTGGGCGACCAGACGCACCTGGACTACCTGTACGTGCTGACCGTGGCCGACATCAACGCCACCAACCCCAGCCTCTGGAACAGCTGGCGCGCCAGCCTGCTGCGCCAACTGTTCACCGAGACCAAGCGCGCCCTGCGCCGCGGCCTGGAGAACCCGCTGGACCGCGAAGAGCAGATCCGCCAGACCCAGAGCGCTGCCCTGGACATTCTGGTGCGCGCCGGCACCGACCCTGACGATGTGGAACAGCTGTGGTCGCAACTGGGCGACGATTACTTCCTGCGCCACACCGCTGGCGATGTGGCGTGGCACAGCGACGCCATCCTCCAGCAACCACTGGATGGCGGGCCGCTGGTGCTCATCAAGGAAACCACCCAGCGCGAGTTCGAGGGTGGCACGCAGATCTTCATCTATGCGCCCGACCAACACGACTTCTTCGCGGTGACCGTGGCCGCCATGGACCAGCTCAACCTGAACATCCATGACGCGCGCATCATTACCTCCAGCAGCCAGTTCACCCTGGACACCTACATTGTGCTGGACACCGACGGCGGTTCCATCGGCGACAACCCGGTGCGCGTGAAAGAGATTCGCGACGGCCTGGCCGAAGCCCTGCGCAACCCCGATGACTACCCCAATATCATCCAGCGCCGAGTGCCACGCCAGCTCAAGCACTTTGCCTTCGCGCCGCAGGTCACCATCCACAACGATGCCCAGCGCCCGGTGACCATCCTGGAGCTCAGCGCTCCGGACCGCCCCGGCCTGCTGGCACGCATAGGCAAGATTTTCCTGGAGTTCGACCTGTCGCTGCAGAACGCCAAGATCGCCACCTTGGGCGAGCGGGTGGAGGACGTGTTCTTCATTACCGACGCCGATAACCAACCGCTTTCCGATCCGCAACTGTGCAGCCGCTTGCAGGATGCCATCGTCGACCACCTGAGTGTCAGCCAGCCGAACGGCGTAGAGCTGTCGCGCCTGAGCATTTAGAGGAACGTTCGTGAACAACGCTTTGAACCAGCTTCAGCCCTACCCGTTCGAGAAACTGCGCAAGCTGCTGGGCGCCGTCACGCCAACCGCGGACAAGCGCCCTATCGCCCTGTCGATTGGCGAGCCCAAGCACCGCTCGCCCAGCTTCGTGGCCGAAGCGCTGAGCGCCAACCTTGACCAGATGGCCGTGTACCCCACCACCCTGGGCATTCCGGCGCTGCGCGAAGCGATAGGCGCCTGGTGCGAACGCCGCTTCGGCGTGCCCGCCGGGTGGATCGACCCGGCTCGCCACGTGCTGCCCGTCAACGGCACCCGCGAAGCGCTGTTCGCCTTCACCCAAACGGTGGTTGAGCGCAGCGATGACGGCCTGGTGATCAGCCCCAACCCGTTCTATCAGATCTATGAAGGCGCGGCCTTCCTGGCCGGCGCCACGCCGCATTACCTGCCCTGCCTGGACAGCAACGGTTTCAACCCGGACTTCGACGCCGTGTCGGCCGAGACCTGGCAGCGCTGCCAGATCCTGTTCCTGTGCTCGCCGGGCAACCCCACCGGCGCGCTGGTGCCGATGGAAACCTTGAAGAAGCTGATTGCACTGGCTGACGAGCACGACTTCGTGATTGCGGCCGACGAGTGCTACAGCGAACTGTACTTCGACGAACAAACGCCACCGCCAGGCCTGCTCAGCGCTTGCGTGGAACTGGGCCGCAGCGACTTCAAGCGCTGCGTGGTGTTCCACAGCCTGTCCAAGCGCTCCAACCTGCCTGGCCTGCGCTCAGGCTTTGTGGCCGGCGACGCCGACATCCTCAAGGCCTTCCTGCTGTACCGCACCTACCACGGCTGCGCCATGCCTGTGCAGACCCAACTGGCGAGCATCGCCGCCTGGAATGACGAAGTGCACGTACGCGCCAACCGCGCCCTGTATCGCGAGAAATTCGATGCCGTGTTGAACATCCTGGCGCCGGTGCTGGACGTGCAACGCCCGGACGGCAGCTTCTACCTGTGGCCGAAAGTGCCCATGGACGACGCGCAGTTCTGCCAACAGCTGTTCGAACAGCAGCACGTGACCGTGGTGCCGGGCTCGTACCTGTCCCGCAACGTGGAGGGCGTCAACCCGGGTGCCGGCCGCGTGCGCATGGCCCTGGTCGCGCCACTGGCCGAGTGCGTGGAAGCGGCCGAGCGCATTCGCGACTTCATTCAGCAGCGCTGATTTCAACGGGCGCTGCGTTATGTACCGCACAGCGCCCGCCTGAAGCACCAAGACTGCAGGCTCTTGCCTAAAAGGAGCCTGCATCATGCCCACACACTTCTGTGTCGCGCCCAACACCCCCGGCCTGCCCGCCTCCCTGGCGGCTGCGTTGGCAGAAAACCCGGCCAACGGGCACACTGCCGAACCTGGCGGGCGGCGCAAACGCGCCATTGGCGAATTCCGCAAGTTCTGGAAACCTGGGCGCACCTTGCAGATCGCCTTCGTCGACGATCCCGACGACGCTCATCGCCAGGCGATTGTCGACGCCATCGTGCTGTGGCAACCCTGGGTAAACCTCACCTTCGAATTTGTGGCGAGCAAGCGCGGCGACATCAAGATCCTGACCGGCTACAACGACAACTACTCGCTGATCGGCACCGATGCCCTGACCGTCGGCCCTAGCGACGCCACCATGGTGCTGGGCATCAAGCCCCACGAGCCGCGCTTTCAGTCCACGGTATTGCATGAGTTCGGCCACGGCCTGGGGGCCCAGCACGAACATCAGCATCCGGACGCCGACATTCCGTGGGACCTGCCCAAGGTCTACGCACATTTCGAGGCCCTGGGCGTCGCCCGGGAGGAGGTGGACCACAACCTGCTGAACAAACTGGATCGCAGCCTGCTGCTGGCGACCCGCTACGACCGCCGGTCGATCATGCATTACCCGGTCAAGCAGGAGCTGACCCTAGGCGACTGGACCCTGGCGCAAAACACCAGGATAAGCCGCAAGGACAAGGCCTTCATGCGCCGGGCTTACCCCACCGCCTGACGACTGACACCCAGATTAGCCTCGTTCATGTCCAGCTCACTGAGTATTTCACGCAGCACGTCATCGCCAATGTGGTGGTGACGGCGCAGCTCATACAGCTCCAGACGTTGGGCGCGCAGGCCGCGGATGCGCAAGCGGCGCTCCAGCTGGTCCATCTGCTGGGCCAGGGCCTGGGCTTCGGCGGAATCGTTGAATATCGCCAACTGGTGGCGATATTCAGCCATGATCTGCGCTTTCAGCTCGGTGGCCAGGGCCGCCTGCGCGGCATCCGGGGTTGGCGTGCCCGGGTCGCTGACCTCTTCGCTCTCCAGGGCGCGGATGGCCGCCTCGGCCGTGCGGCGCCGGGTTTCGCGCACTTCCTTGCGCAAGGCTTCGTCCGAGTTTTTTTCCACGCCGCGCAGCAACAGCGGCAAGCCCAGGCATGCCACCACCAGCGACAACAGAATCACCCCCGCCGCGATGAAAATCAGCAAATCGCGCTCGGGGAAGTCCTGGCCGGCGCCCAGCAGCAACGGTACCGACATCACACCGGCCAGGGTCACCGCGCCGCGCACACCGCCGACGGTCAACAACCAGCAGGACCGAGTGGTGGGCATCACGGTGAGGTTCTGCTGCCCCGTCAGGCGGCGCAGCAGGCCAATGGAACGCCAGGTAATCTGCACCCAGACAAATCGCAGCAATACCAGGGCGACGAAAATAATCACCACATCGAAAATCCGATAAGCCAGGGTTGGCCACAGGGTAGCCTCGTGACGGGTGACAGCCTTGATGATGTCGGGCAATTGCAGCCCCAGCAGCAGGAAGATCAGGCCATTGAAGGCGAACTCCAGCAGCGACCATACGCTGCGGTTGAGCAGCCGCGTGCTGGTCTGCCGCGGCAGCAGGTCCAGCCAGCTCTGCATCATGCCGGCCGCCACCGCCGAGAGAATGCCCGACGCACCGACGCGCTCGGCCACCACATAGGCGGCGAACGGCAGCAACAACATGAACACCACGTGGGTGGCAGGGTCGTCCCAGCCCCGGGCAATCATCCACACGCGCAGGCGCCCCACCAGCCAGCTCAAGGCCACCCCGATGGCCAGCCCGCCCAAGGCCACGAAGACGAACGTGAGGCTGGCCTGGGCCAGGGAGAAGTAACCGGTCATGGCCGCGGCCAAGGCAAACTTGAACGTCACCAGGCCAGAGGCGTCATTCATCAGCGCCTCACCCTGCAGGATGCGCATCAACGGCGTGGGCAGCTTGTCTTGGGCAATGGCCGACACCGCCACGGCATCCGTGGGCGACAGCACCCCCGCCAGGGCAAAGGCCACGGGCAACGCAATGGTCGGCAGCAGCCAGTGAATGAAGTACCCGGCGCCCACCACGGTAAACAGCACCAGGCCAACAGCCAGCATCAGGATGGAACCGCGAAAGCGCCACAGGTCGCGCTTGGGCATGCGCCAGCCATCGGAGAACAGCAGCGGCGGCAAGAACAGAAACAGGAACAACTCCGGGTCCAGCACCACGTGCAGCCCCAGGCTCGGCCAGGCCAGCAGGGCCCCGGCGGCAATCTGCACCAACGGCAATGGAATCGGTATCACCCGCGCCACCAGCCTCGAGATGCTGACCAGCATCAGCAGGATCAGGACGGTATAGGCGGTTTGCATAAGACAGAATTCCCCTTTAAACGGACCATCTTAACCACCGCGGACAAAGATGGCCCCTGCACATTCGTCGCACACAGGCCGTAGGGCCGCAATTACCGCGCTTGTGGGAGCAGGCTTGCCAGCGAGCTTTGCGGCCCAAAAGGTCGTTGGCAAGAAAGCTTGCAGCCCATTCGGAAGCGCTTTGCAAAGCAACAGTCATGGCGCCGAAAGAATCGATGCCGCATAATTCGTCGATTCGTTTCCAGGAGACAGCTGAGCAAGGCCACGTTCCGCACGGGCCGCTCCCTTTGAGACCATGGCTTATACACTGTTTGGCATCAAGGCCTGCGACACCATGAAGAAAGCCCGCACCTGGCTCGACGAGCACGGCGCCGGCTACGACTTCCATGATTACAAGACCCAGGGCATCGACCGTGAGCACCTGGTTCAATGGTGCAACGAACACGGTTGGCAAACCGTGCTCAACCGCGCTGGCACCACCTTCCGCAAGCTCGCTGACGAGCAGAAGGCCGATCTGGACCAGGCAAAAGCCATCGAACTGATGCTTGCCCAGCCTTCCATGATCAAGCGCCCGGTGCTGGACCTTGGCGACCGGACCCTCGTGGGCTTCAGGCCCGAAATTTATGCGGCGGCCGTTCAGCAATAATGCTGGCAACAGGCCCCAATCCATTGCAAAGAGGTAACTGCATGTCCACTACCCTGTTCAGCCTGGCCTTTGGCGTTGGCACCCAGAATCGCAACGGCGCCTGGCTTGAAGTGTTCTACGCCCAGCCACTGGTTTCGCCGTCGGCCGAACTGATCGCCGCCATCAGCCCGGTACTGGGCTACACCGGTGGCAACCAGGCCATCACCTTCACCACCGCCCAAGCCGCGCAACTGGCCGAAGCACTCAAGGGTGTTGACGCTGCCCAGGCGGCCCTGCTGACCCGCCTGGCCGAAAGCCACAAGCCGCTGGTGGCCACCCTGCTGGCCGAAGACGCCGCACTGACCAGCACCCCCGAGGCCTACCTCAAGCTGCACCTGCTGTCGCACCGCCTGGTCAAACCGCACGGCGTGAGCCTGGCCGGCATCTTCCCGCTGCTGCCAAACGTGGCCTGGACCAGCCAGGGCGCCGTGGACCTGGCCGAATTGGCCGAGCTGCAACTGGAAGCACGCCTCAAGGGCGAGCTGCTGGAAGTGTTCTCGGTGGACAAGTTCCCGAAAATGACCGACTACGTGGTACCGGCCGGCGTGCGTATCGCCGATGCAGCCCGTGTGCGCCTAGGCGCCTACATCGGCGAAGGCAGCACCATCATGCACGAAGGCTTCGTCAACTTTAATGCTGGCACCGAAGGCCCGGGCATGATCGAAGGCCGCGTATCGGCCGGCGTGTTCGTGGGCAAGGGCTCCGACCTGGGTGGCGGTTGCTCCACCATGGGCACCCTGTCGGGCGGCGGCAACATCATCATCAAGGTGGGCGAAGGCTGCCTGATCGGCGCCAACGCCGGTATCGGCATTCCCCTGGGCGACCGCAACACCGTGGAAGCCGGCCTGTACATCACCGCTGGCACCAAGGTGGCACTGCTGGACGAGAAGAACCAGCTGGTCAAGGTAGTCAAGGCCCGTGACCTGGCCGGCCAGACCGACCTGCTGTTCCGTCGCAACTCGGAAACCGGCGCCGTGGAATGCAAGACCCACAAGTCGGCCATCGAGCTGAACGAAGCGCTGCACGCTCACAACTAAGCGGCACCGCGCCGGCCCGGCACCACGCCGGGCCTGCCTGCCCCGAGCCCGATACCATGTTCCAGCCTTCCCCCTGGCGTGCCGATTTCCCGGCCATCGCCGCTCTGCAACGCCAGCACCAGACCTATCTGGACAATGCGGCAACCACTCAGAAACCCCAGGCCCTGCTTGATGCATTGGCCCACTATTACGGTCACGGCGCCGCCAATGTGCACCGTGCCCAGCATCTGCCCGGCGCGCTGGCCACCCAGGCCTTCGAAGCCAGCCGCGAAAAAGTCGCGCAATGGCTCAACGCTGCCAGCCCCAGCCAGATCATCTTCACCCACGGCGCCACCAGCGCGCTGAATCTGCTGGCCTACGGCCTGCAAGCGCATTTCCAACCCGGCGACGAGATTGTCATCAGCGCCCTGGAGCACCACGCCAACCTGCTGCCTTGGCAACAACTTGCCCTGCGCGCCGGCCTCAAGCTGGTGGTGCTGCCCCTGACCACCGCCGGCCTGGTCGACCTGGATGCCGCGGCAACACTGATCGGCCCGCGTACGCGCCTGCTGGCGGTGAGCCAGTTGTCCAACGTACTCGGCGCCTGGCAACCGCTACAGCCCTTGCTGGCCATGGCCAAGGCCCACGGCGCCGTCACGGTGGTGGATGGCGCCCAAGGCGTGGTGCATGGGCGCCACGACGTGCAGCAGCTTGGCTGCGACTTCTATGCCTTCTCCAGCCACAAGCTCTATGGCCCGGATGGCGTGGGCGTACTCTATGGGCGCAGCGAAGCCCTGGGCCAACTGGCTCACTGGCAGTTTGGCGGCGAGATGGTTCACGTTGCCGATTACCAAAGTGCCAGCTTCCACCCAGCCCCGCTGGGCTTTGAAGCCGGCACACCACCGGTGGCCGGCGTGATCGGCCTGGGCGCCACCCTGGATTACCTGGCCAGCCTGGACCAGGAAGCCGTCATGGCCCATGAACACGCCTTGCATGGCCTGCTGCTGCGCGGCCTCAACGACCGTGAAGGCGTGCGCCTGCTGGGCACGCCACAGGTGGCACTGGCCAGCTTCGTGATCGACGGCGTGCACAACGCCGACCTGGCCCACCTGCTCACCGAACAGGGCATTGCCGTGCGCGCAGGGCATCACTGCGCCATGCCATTGCTGAAAAGCCTGGGGCTGGCGGGTGCCATTCGTGTGTCACTGGGCCTGTACAACGACAGCGATGACCTGCAGCGCTTCTTCGAGGCGCTGGACAAATCCCTGGAGCTGCTGCGATGAGCCTGCCCGTGCACGCGGCCGAAGCGCTGCAGGCATTCGAACTGGCCGCCGGCTGGGAACAGCGCGCGCGCCTGCTGATGCAATGGGGCGAGCGCCTTGCCCCCCTGGGCGATGAAGAGAAAACCGCCGAGCATCTGGTGCACGGTTGCGAAAGCCAGGTATGGCTGATTGCCCATCAGCTGGATGGCCAGTGGCAGTTTCGCGCGAGCAGTGACGCACGGATGATTCGCGGCTTGCTGGCGCTGTTGCTGGTGCGGGTCGAGGGGTTAAGTGCGGTGCAGTTGAACGCGCTGGATTTGCCCGCGTGGTTCCAGCAACTGGGCCTGGGCCGCCAGCTGTCGCCTTCGCGCAGCAACGGCCTGAATGCCGTGCTCAAGCGCATGGCCGAATTGGCCGGTTGACCCCGCCCCCATTGCAGGACACAAAAACGGTGGGAGCGGGCTCTGCCCGCGAACAATGCGCCACGGTGCATCAGTCAGCACCCGGTAGCCTTTTCGCGGGCAGAGCCGGTTCCCACGGAATCAAGTGCGCTCAGACGGGCGGCGCACGCCGGCGACCAGCTTGTCCACCGCCCGCGCCGCCGCCACCATGCCGAAGGTCGCGGTCACCATCATCACCGCGCCAAAACCACCCGCGCAGTCCAGCTTCACCCCCTCGCCCACGAACGCCTTGGTCAGGCATACGCCGCCCTTGTTGTCGGGGTAGCGCAGCTGTTCGGTGGAGTACACGCACGGCACGCTGTAGTGCCTGGTGGTGTTGCGCGAGAAGCCGTAGTCGCGACGCAGGGTAGAACGCACGTTCGCCGCCAACGGGTCATTGTGGGTGCGGTTCAGGTCGCACACCTTGATCTGCGTGGGGTCGACCTGCCCGCCCGCGCCACCGGTGGTGATGATGCCGATCTTGCGGCGCTTGCACCAGGCAATCAGGGCCGCCTTGGCCTGCATGCTGTCGATGCAGTCGATGACGAAATCCAGCTCGGGGGTGATGTACTCGGCCATGGTCTCGCGGGTCACGAAGTCGCTGACCGCGTGCACGGTGCACGTGGGGTTGATGGCTCGCAACCGTTCGGCCATGACCTCCACCTTGGGCTTGCCGACGTTTCCGTCCAGCGCATGCAACTGGCGGTTGACGTTGCTGACACACACGTCGTCCAGGTCAAACAGCGAGATCTCGCCCACGCCGCTGCGCGCCATGGCTTCGGCCGCCCACGAGCCCACGCCGCCGATGCCGACGATGGCCACATGGGCAGCGCGCAGGCGCTGCATGCCTTCGCGACCGTACAGACGGGTGACACCTTCGAAACGTGGATCTTCTGTGCTCATGGACCAGTACCTCAAAAACCGGCGCGCATTATAGGCCTGTCATTCGCGCAGATCACCTACGGCGTTTAATGCGCTACAACTAATAGCAGGCAAGAACTTAAACAAAAAATTCCAATCTAAACGTATGTTTTCAGACATCTCCTATACACACTTGTAACGTGCAGAGTAGGATGCGCGCCGGTTCGGCGCCTGTCGCCGGCACTCCCCCGTTCCCCCGCTTCGGAACCCAAGCCCCCATGTCATCGCGTAAATTTGGTCTCAACCTGGTGGTAGTCGTCGCGATCGCGGCCCTATTCACGGGTTTCTGGGCGTTGATCAACCGCCCGGTCACCGCCCCCGACTGGCCTGAACAGATCTCCGGTTTCTCCTATTCGCCTTTCCGCCTGGGCCAGAGCCCGCAGAAGGAGCAATACCCCACTGACGACGAAATTCGTCAGGACCTTGAGCAGATGAGCAAGCTGACCGACAGCATCCGCATCTACTCGGTGGACGGCACCCAGGCCGACATTCCGAAAATTGCCGAGGAATTCGGCCTGCGCGTCACCGTGGGCGTGTGGATCAGCCCGGACCTTGAACGCAACGAACGCGAAATCGCCAAGGCCATCGAACTGGCCAACACTACCCGCAGCGTAGTGCGCGTCGTGGTGGGCAACGAAGCGCTGTTCCGCAAGGAAGTGACGGTCAAGGACCTGGAAGCCTACCTGGACCGCGTGCGCGCGGCCGTGAAGGTGCCAGTGACCACGTCCGAGCAATGGCACATCTGGGAACACAACCCGTCCCTGGCCAAGCACGTGGACCTGATTGCTGCGCACATCCTGCCGTACTGGGAATTCATTCCCATGGACAAGGCCGGCCAATTCGTCCTGGACCGGGCGCGGGAACTCAAGCACATGTTCCCGAAGAAGCCGCTGCTGCTGTCTGAAGTGGGCTGGCCCAGCAATGGCCGCATGCGCGGTGGCGCCGACGCCACCCAGGCGGACCAAGCCATTTACCTGCGTACCCTGGTGAACAAGCTCAACCGCCAGGGCTACAACTACTTCGTGATCGAAGCCTATGACCAGCCGTGGAAGGCCAGTGACGAAGGCTCGGTGGGCGCGTACTGGGGCGTGTTCAACGCCGCGCGCCAACAGAAATTCAATTTCGAAGGCCCGGTGGTGGCCATTCCGCAATGGCGCGTACTGGCCGTGGGCTCCGTGGTGCTGGCCATGCTGTCGCTGGCCTTGCTGCTGATCGACGGCTCGGCCCTGCGTCAGCGTGGCCGTACCTTCCTGACCTTCATCGCCTTCCTGTGCGGCTCGGTACTGGTGTGGATCGGCTACGACTACAGCCAGCAATACAGCACCTGGTTCAGCCTGACGGTGGGCTTCCTGCTGGCGCTTGGCGCCCTGGGTGTGTTCATCGTGCTGCTCACCGAAGCGCATGAACTGGCGGAAGCGGTGTGGATTCACAAACGCCGCCGTGAATTCCTGCCGGTGGAAGGCGATTCCACCTACCGCCCGAAAGTGTCCATCCACGTACCGTGCTACAACGAGCCGCCGGACATGGTCAAAATGACCCTGGACCACCTGGCCGCGCTGGATTACCCAGACTTCGAAGTGCTGATCATCGACAACAACACCAAGGACCCCGCGGTGTGGGAACCGGTGCAGGCCTACTGCGAAACCCTGGGGCCGCGCTTCAAGTTTTTCCACGTCGCGCCCCTGGCCGGCTTCAAGGGCGGTGCACTGAACTACCTGATACCGCACACCGCCGCCGACGCCGAAGTCATCGCCGTGATCGACTCCGACTACTGCGTGGACAAGAACTGGCTCAAGCACATGGTGCCGCACTTCGCCGACCCGAAGATCGCCGTGGTGCAATCGCCCCAGGACTACCGCGACCAGAACGAAAGCACCTTCAAGAAGCTGTGCTACTCCGAGTACAAGGGCTTCTTCCATATCGGCATGGTGACCCGCAACGACCGTGACGCGATCATCCAGCACGGCACCATGACCATGACCCGTCGCTCGGTGCTCGAAGAACTGGGTTGGGCCGACTGGTGTATCTGTGAAGACGCCGAACTGGGCCTGCGCGTGTTCGAGAAAGGCCTGTCGGCGGCTTACTACCACCACAGCTACGGCAAGGGCCTGATGCCCGACACCTTCATCGACTTCAAGAAGCAGCGCTTCCGCTGGGCCTATGGCGCCATTCAGATCATCAAGCGCCACACCGCCAGCCTGCTGCGCGGCAAGGACACTGAACTGACCCGTGGCCAGCGCTACCACTTCCTGGCGGGCTGGTTGCCGTGGGTGGCCGATGGCATGAACATCTTCTTCACTGTGGGTGCGCTGCTGTGGTCGGCAGCAATGATCATCGTGCCGCAGCGGGTCGACCCGCCGCTGCTGATCTTCGCTATCCCGCCACTGGCGCTGTTCGTGTTCAAGGTGGGCAAGATCGTGTTCCTGTACCGTCGCGCCGTGGGCGTGAACCTCAAGGACGCCTTCGCCGCCGCCCTGGCAGGGTTGGCGTTGTCGCACACCATTGCCAAGGCGGTGCTGTACGGCTTCTTCACCACCAGCATTCCGTTCTTCCGCACACCCAAGAACGCGGACAGCCACGGCCTGCTGGTGGCCATCTCGGAAGCACGCGAAGAGCTATTCATCATGTTGCTACTGTGGGGCGCAGCGGGCGGCATCTGCTTCGTGCAGGGCCTGCCTAGCTCGGACATGCGCTTCTGGGTGACCATGCTGCTGGTGCAGTCACTGCCTTACCTGGCAGCGCTGATCATGGCTTTCCTGTCGTCGCTGCCCAAGCCGACGCACGAGCCTGAACCGGTGACGGCGCAGTAAAACAGAAGGCCCGCAGATGCGGGCCTTTTTTTATGAACATCACGAATGGCCAACGTCAGGCCGGCGGCCCGCAACGTTGGCTTTTTACGTTACTTTTGCTGTTGCTGTTGATATGGCATTTGATTTGAAGCCCCGTAAAGGGCCAGGGACGGCTGTTTCTACAGATACACAATCTCCACCGTAGCCGCCCCCTCCAGCATCACCTCCTCGCTCAACTTCAGCTCTGACAACGGCGCCACGAACAGGTCAATCGCCAGGTTGCCACTGAACTGACTGATGGCCGCTGGCTGGTGGTCGCCATGGGTAAAGCCCAGCAGGCGGCCGTCATGATGCAGGGCGGCGCCTTCATTGGCCGGCGCCGGCTGCCAGCTCAGGCCGCCCGGTTCGCCGTACAGCGCCACCAGCGGGCGGCCATCGCCCTGGCTGTCTTCGGCCACTCGGGCGCGGTAGGCGCCTACCGGCGTGTTCAGGGCCGTACGGCCCAGGCCAAACAGGCTGCCCTGCGCCAGCCCTTCGAGGGTGCGCGCCGAGCCCGCGCGGTTTTCGCGAGCCGTCAGGGCAAACCGCGTGGGGCCTTCGCAGTTGATGGTCAGGGCCACGCTACGGGTGAACAGCGTGGGCTGATGCGGCGACAGACGCTGGGCAGGGATGCGGCCGAAATCGACACGGCCGCCCTCGCCCAGGCGCGGCGTGCAGGAGGCCGGTGCAAAGCCTGCGCGCAGGCTAAGGTCTCGCTGCTGGCCGGCAATGTCGAACACCCCGGCGGCCTGCCAGTGCGTAAGGTCGCTGACCCGCAGCGCCGCCTCGCTGGCCTCACCCACTACCTTCATTTGCACACTGAACTGGCGCCCCTTGAGCCGGGCGCCACCCTTGAGCGGCACGGCGCCACGGTCCGGCGTCAGCGACGTCAGGGCGCGGCCATCGACCGCACCACCCAGCGCCACCGGCTCCCCATCCAGCAGCGCCTGGCCCAGCTCCAGGCGGTAGCGTCCCTGCCCCAACGCGAATGCGTCGGGGCTTGCCGCCTGGGCGCGGTAGAACAGCTGCATGTCCTCGGGCTGCGGGCAGTGCACCTGCAACGTCAGGTGCCGGGGGGCAAGGTGCCAACTGCCGTCACTCGCTTTCAGCGTGGTGCGGTTCAGTACACCGTAGTCGATCTCGCCCTGGCTCAGGGTCATTTCGCACGCCTGCGCGCCACCGATCCCGGCAAGGCCTGCAAATACTATGGCGACAGTCTTCATGCTTGTTTTCCTTGTGATGGGCGACACACGGCCTGGGTGGTCTCGAAATACGCATCCGGATCGGCCTCGGCCGCCAGCTCATAATGCAACTCACACGGCGCCTGGCCTGCCACCCTGACCCACAGCTGATCGATAGCCTGAGCATTGGGCACGAACACCGTGCCATCGGCCTGCACCAGGGTGACCAAGGCGCCCGCGCCATCACTGACCAGGGCCCCGGCTGGCAATGCCTGGCCCGTGCTGGTGACGGCTTGCAACAGCAAGCGCCGAGTGGTCTGCACACCAAATGCCAGGCGTGGCACCGCCCCCCGACCGGCCTGCAATACCGCCGCCCCCTGAAGGATGTCGACATTGCGCGGCAGGCTGCTGGACACCACCTGCACCGAACTCTTGGCGTAGGGTGCGACCTGGGCAACCACCGCCTGGCCTTGGCCATCGGTCCATACCGTGCCGCCGGGTGTGTCCACGCGAACGCCCGGCAACTCACCCACCGACAGCAACGCGAAGGTGTCCTGCAAGGCATAGGGTGACAGCGTCAAGCCGCCTTCATGAACGGCCATGCCTCCGCGCAATGCGCCACTGTAGCCGGCGTTGCCCTGGCCGTAACTGGTGTACCCCAGGTCGACCTGAGCCACCCGTGGCAACAGCGATACACCGGCCGTGATGTCCAGCTCCTTATCCTGACTGTTGCGCTCACCGGCCAGCCGATAGCCGAAGGTGTCACTGACCTGCTCTTGCAAGCCAACCCCCACGCGGCTTTTGCCACCCGCGCCACGAACGGAAGTGCGCAAGCGCCGACGCTCGCCCAAGGGCAGGCTGGCGCTCAGGTAAAGGGCGTTGCCCAGCCCGGCGTCGCCTGCCACGTTCCATTCGGCGCTCAGTGACAACGACGCCTTGCCGACGCGTTGGCCCCACGAGGTGTAGGCGCGCGCGGCCTTGCGCCCGTTGTACAGGGTAGACAATGAGTACCCACCATTGAGGCTGCCCAGGCGCGGGTGTGACCAGGACAGCCCCATGGCGTACTGCTCGCGGTAGCGCGACTCGCTGGCGAGTTGGTTGTCCAGCAAGGTGTCGGCCAGTTCGCGATAGCCGCTGCTTTGCCGTGACGCCGTGAGGCTGGCCGACCAGAACGGGTTGAACTGCTGCTGCAGGGTCACACTGCCCTGCACGCCTCGAACATTGTCCTCCCCCGTCTGGGCGGCCTGAAGCAGCCCCTGCAGGCGGCTGCCGGTCCAGCCGTCCAGGCCCAGGCCTGCCCCTGCTGCGTTATAGCCGTCAGCGGCGAGCACGCCGCTGCTCACACTCGTGCGCGCGAACAACGGTTGGCTCCAGCCGGCACTCAGCACCCATGGGCTGCGCTTGAGCCCTCCCAGGTCACGCACCTGGCCGGCACCGAAGGCAAAGCCGCTGGCCGGCAGGTTGACGCCCATGGTGGCGGCCGGCACGGTGAAGGTGCGACGCGAGTCATCGGCTTCAATCACCGTCACCTGCACATCGCGCCGCGTGTCCAACTGGCTGACACCTTCCAGCGTGAAGGGCCCCGCAGGCACCACCGTGGAGTACACCAGGGCACCGCTCTGGCGCAACTCGACCCGCGCCTGGCTGGCGGCAATGCCCTCGATGCGCCCGCCCCCCCCTGAGGACGACAGCGCAGGCTCGCTCATCCACTGCAGGCCATTGATACGCGCCCCCGCCAGCACCGGGTTGAACAGATTGATCTGCCCCAGCTGAAACACCGCCTGTTGCTCAGCGAAGGTACGCTGCCCGTAGGCCTCCAGGTGTTCGGTGCTACCACGACCGTTGGAGGAGGTATACAGCTGCCGGCTGCGCACAATCCAGTCACCGGCGTTGAAGCCTGCCTCAGTGTTGGCTGACCAGAATTGGCTGGTGCCGCCCTCGAACTGGTTATAGAGGCCCTGCACGTCATAGTTGAGCAGCCCGGCGACACCGCCGAAGGTGTAGGCCGACAAGTCCGCTGGCAACGGCTGCAAGGCATCAAGCGGTACCCACAGGTTGACCTGGCCGGTCTGGGGCTGCAGTTCTACCTGCGTTTGCGGGTACTGCTCGACAAAAGCGCCGCAGCGCTCCCCATCACCGGCACCTGCGATCAACGCGGCATCGCGCAACGCCTGGTCGAAGCACAAGGCCCCGAGGCTGTCGAAACGCGCCTGCACCTGGCCCCGCGGCTGGCCATTCACGCTCAGCGCCACGGGATGGCTGCCCGCGGTGAAACGCGCGGCCTGGCTGAGGTACTCGGCCACCTGCGGGTCAATGCCGCGCAAGCGCAGGGTTTCACTGTCAAACGGCATCGCCGCTGCCAAGCCCCCGGCGCTGCCCATCGACAACATTGCGCCGAGCACCGCACCCCCTCCCCTCACCGTGTTCATCAGGGCGCATCCCCGTGCAAGGGCGCCTGATAGGCGTCCACGGCGAAGCCGTACACGGTGGCGGGTTGCAGTCGCACATGAGTGGCGGCTACTGCGCTGGCCACCGCCAGGCTGAGATGGTCACCCGGCAACAGGTAACTGCGGGGCAGTTGTACTTCAATGTCGCCTGGCATCAGGCGCAACTCTTGCGCAAGGCGCACCACATAGGCAGTGTCGTTGGCCACCGTCAGCGCGCCGTCGACCAGGCGCCAACGCAAGCCCAACCACGGTTCGCGCTGCGCCGCCAGGCCCTTGGGGTGCAGGATAACCGGCAGGTTCTGCCGTACGGTGACGCCCACTCGGGCTTCACCCGGCACGGGCGCGCCAGGGTTCTGGCTGATACCTTCGAAGATGACCCGCTTGAGCCGCTGAGTCTTGAGCGGTTGGTCGTTGCGCAGGATAAAACGCACCAGTTGCTCCTGGCCCGCTTCTACCCGCGACACCGGCGGGGTGACGAACACCAGGGGCTGGGTGTCCTCGGGGACGTTCTCCAGGGTCACGTGCAACAAGGCCACTCGGCTGTCGCTGTTGGTGACGCGGATCGAGGCCTCGCCTTCGGCCTCATCCACAATGATCACCGAGGTTTCGGGAATCATGCCGTCCGCCACCACACTGGTAGCCAAGAGTGGACTCAGGCAGAAGCCCACCAGGTGAAAAAACGTAACGCAGTTGGCGAATCTCATGATGCTACTCCCTCGGCCATCGGGCCCCGTGGCCTGCAGCCGAACGTCGGGTGCACACAAGCCCTCCGGCAGTGGCCCGCCAGAGCAGTTGCGCAAGTGAAAGAAAGTGGGGAGGTGGCAGGGGCCTGCGGCCCGCGCCACCCTGGGTTACAGGTAAACCACTTCGATTGAGGCTGAACCGTCCAGCAAGACTTCCTCGTTCAAGGTCAGCGTCGCGGCATCGTTGATCACCAGATAATGCTTGAGCCCCAGCGCGGCATCCTTGATGGGAATGGGCCCAGTGGTCACGCCCAACGTGTCATTGAAGCCCAGCAATGGCCCGAAATTGCGAATGCCCCTCTCCCCCGAAGAGGAGGGTATCCAGCTGCTGCCGTCCTCGGTACCGACTGTGACAAAGGCCGGTTTGCCATCAACGGTCGATCTGGTTGGGTACACCTCCAAATAATGTGCCCCCGTCTTTTCGCCGCTGGGTGTCAGGCCCAGCCCATAAGGTGTCACGAACATACTGTTACCATGAGTGCCGGCCCTGTTGTCGACACCTCGAATGCCGAACAGCGTCGCCGCCTGGCAATTGATGTTTAGCGTCTGCAAGTGCTCCTGCGCAATCATTGTGTGGGCGCCAGTTTTGAGGTCGGAGGACGATATCTTGCTGAACACCACGTCCCCCCTGCTCAACGTTGGGGTGCAGGACATAGGCACAATACTGCCGGTCACCGCCAGGTCCACGCTGGACGCTGCGATAGCCGAGGTGGCCGTGCTGGCTAACAATGCCGCGGCAACAACGCTCTTTATTGTATTCATTAGGGCTTGATTCCCTTGATTCGATTAATGGGGTTCCGGCTTTGGGGTCACAGACCGCCGTACCAGGGATGGAGCCTGGTGCATCCAGTAGGTGTGCACCCACGTTTTCCATGGAAATTTCCTACCAGAGGGCGAATAGCCCCAGACCAATAGCCGCGACCTGCGCGCCTGGTCCCAGGTCGCTGCGGGTTACAGGTAAACCACCTCAATGGACGCAGAACCATCCAGCATGATTTCCTCATTCAAGGTCAGAGTGTCGGCGTCATTGATCACCAGGTAGTGCTCCATCCCCAATACCGCGTCCTTCACGGGAATGGGGCCGGAGGTCACGCCCGCAGTGTCGGTCAAGCCCAGCAGCTCACCGTAGTTGCGAATGCCCTTGTCGCCGGTTGTCGAAGCTTGCCAAGTGGTACCGCTGGCATCGCCCACGGTCACGAACGCAGGCTTGCTGTCGATGGTGGAGCGAGCCATGCGCAACTCCATAAAGTGCGCGCCGATTTTCTCCCCCTGGGCAGTAAGACCCAGGCCGTAAGGCGTCATGTACCACGCGTTGCCGTTAGTGCCGGGGCGGTTATCGATACCGCGAATACCGAACAGCGTCGGCGCCTGGCAATTGATGCTCAGGGTTTGCTGTTTGCGCTCGCCAATAAGGGTGTGCTTGCCCGCATTCAGGTCTGCCGCTGAGATACGGCTGAACACGGCGTCTCCCATGCTCAACGTGGGCGTGCAAGAGGCAGGAATAATGCTGCCAGTCACGGCCAGGTCCACGCTGGAGGCGGCCATGGCCGAAGCGGCAAAGGTGCTCAGCACAACAACGTAGAACGATCTCTTGAATAGTTTCATGGCAATGGTTTCCTGAACGGCTATAAAGTCATTGAAACGTGACGCTGCACTCGCCACGCGTTGCAGCTGGGTGCTAGAGGTAAACCACCTCAAGGATGGCCGAGCCATCGAGCGGTACTTCTTCATTCAACGTCATGGAGTTGGCCGCATTGATCAGCAAAAACTGATCAAGGCCCAGGGCGGCGTCCTTCACTGGAATGGGCCCGGTGGTGACGCCGGGGGTATCGGTAAAGCCCAATAACTGGCCATCGTTGCGAATGGACCGATCCGTAGTTTCGGAGGGGTACCAGGTGCTGCCGTCAGGGCTACCCACCGTGACGAACGCCGGCTTGCCGTCGATAGTGGAGCGGCTCATGATCACCGTGATCATGTGTGAACCGATCTTCTCGCCGGCCGGCGTCAACCCCAGCCCATAGGGCGATTGATACCAGCCGTTGCCGACCGACCCCGCACGGTTGTCGATACCGCGGATGCCAAACAACGTTGGCGCCTGGCAGTTGATGTTGAGGGTTTGATACTTGTGCTCGCGGATGTTGGTGAGGTCATCCAGGTTCAAGTCTGCCGACGAGATACGGTACGAGGTGTCTCCCAGGCTGAGGGTGGGCGTACACGCTGTCGGCACGATACTGCCGGTCACGGCCAAGTCCACGCTGGAGGCGGCCAGTGCGGACGACGCCACGCTGGCCAGCACCACGGTGGCCATGAGATGTTTGAAGTGAGTCATAGACGGAAAGTCCCCGGTTGGTTAAGGTCATTGAGTACTGGCTCTACGTCCAGCGGCGGCCATATTAGGAAAGCGTCCCGCCCCAACCAGTAGGCGCGCTCCCAAGTTTTCGATAGAAATTTCCCACAGATGCAGCGAATGGTCCGACGGCGCCAACGGTCCCTGCGGCTTCGGGCGTTTTGCTTTAAGATGTCGCCCTCTTTCTATGCGCCTTGCCCTGTTTCCGGAGTCTTCCCATGACGGCCGCCGCCGATCTCTCGCCTACCCTGCAACTTGCGTGCGACCTGATTCGCCGCCCCTCGGTCACCCCGGTGGACGCCGACTGCCAGAAGCTGATGATGCAGCGCCTGGGCGATGCCGGCTTCACGCTGGAACCCATGCGCATCGAGGACGTCGATAATTTCTGGGCCAGCCACGGCACCCAGGAAGGCCCGGTACTGTGCTTTGCCGGCCACACCGATGTGGTGCCCACCGGCCCGGTCAGCGCCTGGCAGACCGACCCGTTCGAGGCGTTGATCGACGCCCACGGCATGCTCTGCGGCCGTGGCGCGGCGGACATGAAAGGCAGCCTGGCGGCCATGCTGGTGGCGGCCGAGCGTTTCGTGGGTGATCACCCCGACCATCGGGGTTCGGTAACCTTTCTGATCACCAGCGATGAAGAAGGGCCGGCCCACCATGGCACCAAGGCCGTGGTCGAACGCCTGGCCGCGCGCAACGAGCGCCTGGACTGGTGCATCGTGGGCGAGCCGTCCAGCACCTCGCTGGTGGGTGACGTAGTCAAGAATGGCCGTCGCGGCTCGCTGGGCGCTACCCTGACCGTGCGCGGCAAGCAAGGCCACGTGGCCTACCCGCACCTGGCCCGCAACCCCATCCATCTGGCTGCCCCTGCCTTGGCAGAGCTGGCCGCCGAGCACTGGGACAACGGTAATGCCTTCTTCCCGCCTACCAGCTTCCAGGTATCGAACCTGAACTCGGGTACCGGTGCCACCAACGTCATTCCCGGCGACCTGACGGCGGTGTTCAACTTCCGGTTCTCCACCGAGTCCACGGTCGAAGGCCTGAAAGCCCGCGTGGCCGCCATTCTCGACAAGCACGAACTGGACTGGCACGTGGACTGGGCGCTGTCGGGCCTGCCGTTCCTGACCGAGCCCGGTGCGCTGCTGGACGCCGTGTCCGCCAGCATCAAGGCCGTGACCGGCCGCGACACCCAGGCCTCCACCAGCGGCGGCACCTCCGACGGCCGCTTCATCGCCACCCTGGGCACCCAGGTGGTTGAACTGGGCCCGGTCAACGCCACCATCCACCAGGTTGACGAGCGCGTACTGGCCAGCGACCTCGACGTGCTGACCGAAATCTACTACCAGACCCTGGTGAAACTGCTCGCATGATGCTCACCTGCCCCCTCTGCCACGCCGGCCTGGCCAACGCCGGCAACGGCGTGGTGTGCCCCGCGGGGCACAGCTTCGACCGCGCGCGCCAGGGTTACCTGAACCTGTTGGCGGTGCAGCACAAGAACAGCCGCGACCCGGGCGACAACCAGGCCATGGTCGAGGCCCGCCGTGATTTTCTCAATGCCGGCCACTACGCCCCCGTGGCCCAGCGCCTGGCGGAACTGGCCGCCGAGCGCCAGCCCGGTCGCTGGCTGGACATCGGCTGTGGTGAGGGCTATTACACCGCGCAGATCGCCGAGGCCCTGCCCCGCGCCGATGGCTACGCCCTGGACATTTCCCGCGAAGCGGTGAAACGCGCCTGCAAGCGTGACCCGGCCGTGACCTGGTTGGTGGCAAGCATGGCACGCGTTCCGCTGCCCGATGCCAGCTGCCAATTCCTGGCCAGCGTATTCAGCCCGCTGGACTGGCAGGAAGCCAAGCGCCTGCTGGTGCCCGGCGGCGGGCTGATGCGCGTGGGGCCTACCCGCGAGCACCTGATGGAACTGCGCGAGGCACTTTATGATGAGGTGCGCGAGTACATCGACGACAAGCACCTGCTGCAAGTACCCGACGGCATGGTGCTGGCCCACAGCGAAACACTGAAATTCAAGATCAAGCTGATCGACGGCCCGTCGCGCGCCAACTTGCTGGCCATGACACCCCACGGCTGGCGCGCCAGCGCCGAACGTCGCGCCAAGGTCATCGAGCAGCCCCGGCCATTCGTGGTCACCGTTTCCATGCGTTACGATTATTTCGTGCTGCAACCCTGATTCCCGAGAGTACGCCCATGCGCCAACCCGATATCGAGATTTACCTGAAAGACGCCGACGTCGACCACAAGGCCATCGCCACGTGGCTGACCCAAGCACTGGGCCCCTGCAGCGAGTGGGTACAGAAAGGCCAGACCTGGAAGTGCAAGGCGGGCACCGTGCCGGTCACCTGGCTGCCCAAGGCCGTGGGCAAGTGGAACAGCCTGTACCTGGAAAGCGACAGCACGCCCTGGGACGACGACATCGCCTGCGCCCGCGCCGCCTTCACGGCTTTGCAGGTGGAAGTGCGTTGCGCACCGGGCACCTGGGTGGAAGAGGAAGGTGAAGAAAGCGCCGATACCTGGGTCCGCATCAGCGAAGATGGCGAAGAGCAGATCACCTGGCGCACCAGTTGATCCTGCCCCTCCCCATCCTGTAGCCGCTGCCCAAGGCTGCGGCTAAAGGTGTGAGCCGCAGCCCCGAAGGGGTGACCTCAGAGGCCCTGCACATCCTCGGCCTGCGGGCCTTTGGGGCCGTCGACCAGGGCGTATTCCACCTGCTGGCCTTCTACCAGCGAACGGTGTCCCTCGCCGCGTATGGCGCGGAAATGCACGAACACATCCGCCCCGCCCTCACGCTGGATAAAGCCATAGCCCTTGGCATCGTTGAACCATTTGACGCTTCCTGTCTCACGAGACGACATCGCACTACTCCGTTTTTTTCTATTTATGGAACAGCAATTGCCGCCGGCCCTCACCTGGGCCCGGCGCGCATCCCTACATGGCGGGCGCCCCAGTATGGGGCCGCCCGACACAATTAATATGACGGCGGCGCTTTTTGCAGGACGATCGAGCCTGTAGAGTGCCGATCATTCGTTTCAAGCAAGCACAGGCCTTATGACCCGTTTCCCGTTCCGCCGTTTTGCCTTTGGCGCCCTGCGTCGGCTGCTGTATTTGTGGGTTCGCTCCGAAACCATCAACCAGTCGTCGTTCACCCTGAACCTGGACCGCAGCCGGCCCGTGTTCTATGTGTTGCAGTCGCCATCGGCCAGTGAACTGGCGGTACTGGACGCCGAGTGCACCAAGGCCGGCTTGCCCCGCCCGGTACTGCCCGTTGCCGTTGGCCAGTTGCTGGAACCGGCCGCCTTTTTCTACCTCACCCCCGAACCGGACTGGCTGGGTCGCCAGGACAAGCGTGGAGTTCCACCCACGTTGGAGCGCCTGGTAGCGGCCATCAGCCAGAACGCCGAAGAAGATGCACAAATCATTCCCGTTAGCGTGTTCTGGGGCCAATCACCTGCCAGCGAGTCCAGCCCCTGGAAGCTGCTGTTCGCCGACAGCTGGGCGGTCACGGGCCGTCTGCGGCGGCTTGTAAGCATTCTGATCCTGGGCCGCAAGACCCGCGTGCAGTTCTCCGCGCCCATTCATTTGCGCGAGCTAGTGGCACAGAACAAGGGCCACGAACGTACCCTGCGCATGACCCAGCGCCTCCTTCGGGTGCATTTTCGTAACCTCAAGGCGGCCGTCATAGGTCCGGATATTTCCCACCGGCGTAACCTGGTCAAGGGCCTGATCCACGACAGCCAGGTGCGCCAGGCCATCAGTGAGGAGGCCCAGCGCCAGAATATCCCGCTGGCAAAAGCCGAAGCCCAGGCCTTGCGCTACGGCAACGAAATTGCCTCGGACTACACCTACACCGCCATCCGCTTCCTGGAGGTGGTGTTGAGCTGGTTCTGGAACAAGATCTACGATGGCATCAAGGTCCACCACCTTGAAGGCGTGCAGGAAGTGGCCCCCGGCCACGAAGTCATCTACGTGCCGTGCCACCGCAGCCACATCGACTACCTGCTGCTGTCGTACCTGCTGTTTCGCAACGGCCTTACCCCGCCGCACATCGCCGCCGGCATCAACCTCAACATGCCGGTGATCGGCAGCCTGCTGCGCCGTGGCGGCGCGTTTTTCATGCGCCGCACCTTCAAGGGCAACCCGCTGTACACCGCGGTGTTCAACGAGTACCTGCACACACTGTTTACCAAGGGCTTCCCCGTCGAATACTTCGTCGAGGGCGGGCGCTCGCGCACCGGTCGCATGCTGCAGCCCAAGACCGGCATGCTGGCTATCACCCTGCGCAGCTTCCTGCGCTCCTCGCGCATGCCCATCGTCTTCGTACCGGTGTACATCGGCTACGAGCGTGTGCTGGAAGGCCGCACCTACCTTGGCGAACTACGTGGCGCCAGCAAGAAGAAGGAATCGATATTCGATATCTTCAAGGTCATTGGCGCGCTTAAGCAGCGATTCGGCCAGGTGGCGGTGAACTTCGGTGAACCCATCAAGCTGGCCGAATTCCTCGACAGCGAGCAACCGGGCTGGCGTGAGCAAGACCTGGGGCCGCAGTTCAAGCCCCAGTGGCTGCACGAAACCACCCACCGCCTGGGCGCCCGGGTAGCTCGCCACCTCAACGAGGCCGCTGCAGTAAACCCGGTGAACCTGGTGGCGCTGGCACTGTTGTCCACCACGCGCCTGGCGCTGGACGACGGCGCCATGGCGCGGGTACTGGACCTTTACCTGGCGCTGTTGCGCAGCGTGCCCTACTCGCCGCACACCACCCTGCCCGAAGGCGACGGCCGCGCGCTGATCGAGCACGTGAAAGCCATGGACCTGCTGTCCGAGCAGAGCGACGCGCTGGGCAAGATCCTGTACCTGGACGAGCAGAACGCCGTCCTCATGACCTACTACCGCAACAACGTGTTGCATATTTTTGCCCTGCCCGCCCTGCTGGCCAGTTTCTTCCAAAGCAGCTCGCGCATGAGCCGCGAACAACTGCTGCGCTACACCCGGGCCCTGTACCCCTACCTGCAATCCGAACTGTTCATTCGCTGGTCGCTGGATGAACTGGACGCGGTGGTGGATCAGTGGCTGGCGGCCTTCGTCGACCAGGGCCTGCTGCGCTTCGAACACCAGGTGTACCTGCGCCCGGCGCCCAGCTCGCGCAAGTTCGTGCTGCTGACGTTGCTGTCGCGCAGCATTGCCCAGACCCTGCAACGCTTCTACATGGCCATCGCCCTGCTGATCAATGGCGGCCAGCATGCCTTGAGCGCCGAGGAGTTGGAGGACTTGTGCACGATCATGGCCCAGCGCCTGTCGATTTTGCATGGCCTCAATGCCCCGGAATTCTTCGACAAGAGCCTGTTTCGCCACTTCATTCAGACCCTGCTGGACCAAGGTGTGCTGACCCGTGACAGCGCCGGGAAACTGGGCTACCACGCCCTGCTGGGCGAGCTGGCGGAAGGCGCGGCCAAGCGCGTGCTGCCGGCCGAGATTCGCCTGTCGATTCGCCAGGTTGCCTTGCACCGTAGTGACGAAGCGTTTCAGGGCAGCTGAATCAGGCGGCGATTATCCGTATCCTGTGCACTCTTTCGCTGCACTCGATACGGAGATCCGCCCATGAAGAAACTCACCCTCGTGCTGCTCAGTGCCCTGCTGGGCGCCTGCACCAGCGTTGATAGCGAGCCCAAGGCCAGCCTGGACGGTGAAGTGTTCTACCTGCAACGCATGGCGCTGCCCCCCACTGCCACCCTCAGCGTGAGCCTGCAGGACGTGTCGCTGGCCGATGCCCCCGCGCAGACGCTGGCCAGCCAGAACGGGCCCATCAAGGGCCAGGTGCCGCTGCCTTTCCACCTGCAGTACGACCCACGACAAATCCAGCCCGGGCATCGCTATGCCGTCAGCGCCCGCGTTGAGGCTGACGGCCAACTATTGTTCATCAGTACCGAACAGCACACCGTGCACCTGGACGGCCAAGACCCACAGCCGTTGCGTATTCGCCTGAACCCCGCTCGCTAACCCGACCATTACCCCAAGGATGTTGCCATGCTTCGTCGCTCCGCCCCCTTTGCCGGCCTGATGGCTGGCCTGCTGCTGTGTTCCCACGCATTCGCCCTGGACCTGTCCAGCCTGTCACAGGGTGACGCCAGCGGCGGCCTGAAAGACGCCCTGACCCAAGGCGCCCAGGTTGCCGTGAAGCAACTGGGTACCCCTGGTGGCTTCAACAACAACCCGGATGTGCGCATCGAACTGCCGGGTAAGCTGGGCAAGGCTGCCAAGACCATGAAGAAACTGGGCATGGGCAGCCAGGTCGACGCCCTGGAAACCAGTATGAACCAGGCGGCCGAAGCCGCCGTGCCACAAGCCCAGGCGCTGCTGGTGGACGCCGTGAAGAAAATGACCGTTACCGACGCCAAGGGCATTCTCACCGGCGGCAACGACTCGGCCACCCAGTACCTGAGCAAGACCAGCCGCGAACAGATCCGCGCCAAGTTCCTGCCCATCGTCAAGCAAGCCACAGACAAGGTTGGCCTGGCGCAGAAATACAACAGCTTCGCCGGCCAGGCCGCCAGCCTCGGGGTTATCGACTCCAAGGACTCCAACCTGGAAGGCTACGTAACCGAACAAGCCCTGAACGGCCTGTTCAAGGAAATTGCCGCACAGGAAGCCAGCATCCGCAAGAACCCGGCACAGGCGGCCACCAGCCTGGCGAAGAAAGTGTTCAGCGCACTGTGACTGAATGCCGTGGCCGCTGCCCAAGGCAGCAGCCACGGCTTTTCCAGGTCAACGCCAGGTCCGCTGGATTGGCTTTATCGGCCAAGCCGTTGAGCGCGCGCTGCATGCCTCAGCAAGACGCTGATGGCAATGTAACGGAACGCGCAATAGTCGCTTTCTCGGGCGCGAGAACAATGGGCGGCTTAATCATCGCTGTCTCAATTTAATCTGAATGTGAGACAGGGATAGCCAAGGTCGCGCCACTCTCTCGATTATTCAAATTTCCGAGACATCCCGAACCCTGAACCACGCCGCATACAACGCCGGCAAAAACAGTAACGTCAGGGCCGTGGCCACGATCAGGCCACCCATGATGGCCACGGCCATCGGCCCGAAGAAGCCGCTGCGTGACAGGGGGATCATGGCCAGCACTGCGGCCAGCGCGGTGAGCACGATGGGGCGCAAGCGCCTTACCGTGGCCTCGATGATCGCGTGCCAGGGCGCTGCGCCACTGCGAATATCCTGTTCTATCTGGTCCACCAGAATCACCGAGTTGCGCATGATCATGCCCGACAGGGCGATGGTGCCCAGCATGGCCACGAAGCCGAACGGCTGACGGAATACCAGCAGGAACAGGGTTACGCCGATCAGCCCCAACGGCGCGGTGAGAAACACCATGAACATGCGTGAAAAGCTGCGCAGCTGCACCATCAACAGCGTCAGCACCACCACGATGAACAAGGGCACCCCGGCTTTGACCGAGTTCTGCCCGCGCTCCGAATCCTCTACGGTGCCGCCCACTTCCAGCAGGTAGCCATCGGGCAGTTGCGCGCGAATGCCTGCCAGGGTTGGCTGGATTTGCGCCACCAGGGTGGCCGGTTGCTGCTGGTCATAGATGTCAGCGCGCACGGTGACGGTTGGCAGGCGGTTACGGTGCCAGATGATGCCCTCTTCGAAGCCGTACTCCAGGGTGGCGATCTGCGACAAGGCCACGCTCTGGCCGTTGTCGGTGGGCACGGCCAGGCTGGGCAGGCGCGACAGTTCGCTGCGCTCGGCGGAGGTGCCGCGCAACAGGATCTCGATCAGCTCGTTGTCTTCGCGGAACTGGCTGACGCTGGTACCGGTGAGCGAGCTTTGCAGCAACTGGGACAACTGAGCAGTACTGACACCCAGCGCCCGGGCGCGGTCTTGATCGATGTTGAGGTACACCACCTTGCTCGGCTCCTCCCAATCCAAGTGCACGTTCACCACGTGGGGGTTCTCGCGCACCTTGGCCGCCACCTGGCGGGCCAGGGCGCGCACCTCGTCAATGTGTTCGCCGGTTACCCGGAACTGCACCGGGTAGCCCACGGGCGGGCCGTTCTCCAACCGCGTGACACGTCCGCGCAGCATGGGGAATTGCTCATCCAGCGTGTCGATCAGCCACAGCCGCAGGGTTTCACGCTGCTCCACGTCCTGCGCCAGCACCACAAACTGGGCAAAGCTGGCGGCGGGCAGTTGCTGGTCCAATGGCAAGTAGAACCGCGGCGATCCGGTGCCCACGTAGGCCACGTAGTTTTCGATACCCGGATGGTTCTTGAGCATTGCCTCCAGGCGCTGCACCTGTTCGGCGGTGTTGGTGAGCGAGGCGCCTTCGGCCAGTTTCAGGTCAACCATCAATTCATGGCGTTCGGAGGCCGGGAAGAACTGCTGCGGCACGAAGCGGAACAGCACCAGCGAGCCCACGAACAACGCCAGGGTGGCGACAATCACGGTCTTGCGGCGCCGCAAGCACCAGCCCACCGTGGCCCGCACGCGCTGGTAGAACGGTGTGCCGTAAGGGTCTGGCCCTTCGGCGCCGTGCTTGTCACGGTGGCGCTGAGCAAGGTCGGGTAGCAGGCGTTCCCCCAGCCAGGGTACGAACATCACGGCGGCCACCCAGGAGGCCAGCAAGGCCAGGGTCACCACCTGGAAAATCGAGCGGGTGTACTCGCCCGTGCTCGATTGCGCGGTGGCGATAGGCAGGAAGCCGGCAGCGGTGATCAGGGTACCGGTAAGCATCGGAAAGGCCGTACTGGTCCAGGCGAAGCTGGCGGCCTTGATGCGGTCCAGGCCCTGCTCCATCTTGATGGCCATCATTTCCACGGCAATGATTGCGTCGTCCACCAGCAGGCCCAGGGCCAACACCAGTGCGCCCAGGGATATCTTGTGCAGGCCGATGCCCAGGTAGTACATGGCGGCGAAGGTCATGGCCAGCACCAGCGGAATGGTCAATGCCACCACCAGGCCCGTGCGCAACCCCAGGGAAAAGAAGCTCACCAGCAGCACAATGATCAGCGCTTCGGCGAGCACCCGCACAAACTCGCCGACGCCGGCTTTCACCGCCGCAGGCTGGTCGGACACCTTGCGCAGTTCCATGCCGGCCGGCAGGCTCTGCTGGATCTGGGCGAACTCGGTTTCCAGGGCCTTGCCCAGTTGCAAAATGTCACCGCCCGGCTGCATGGCCACCGCCAGACCTATGGCGTCCTGGCCCATGAAGCGCATGCGTGGCGCCGGCGGATCGCTGAAGCCGCGATGCACCTGGGCGATATCGCCGATGCGCACGGTGCGGTCGCCCACCCGCAAGGGAAACTGGCGAATCTGCTCCACCGTTTTGAAGCGCCCGCTTACGCGTAACTGCAAGCGCTCGCCCGGGGTTTCAAAAAAGCCTGCGGTGCTGACCGTGTTCTGTGCCTGCAAGGCCTGTTGCACAGCACTCAGCGGCAACGCAAGGGTAGCGAGTTTGACGTTGGACAACTCGATCCAGATCTTCTCGTCCTGCAGCCCAATCAGCTCAACCTTGCCTACATCGGCCACGCGTTGCAGGCGAATCTGGATGCGCTCGGCATAGTCCTTCAGCACCGCGTAATCGAAGCCGTCGCCGCTCAGGGCGTAGAGGTTACCGAAGGTAGTGCCGAATTCGTCATTGAAGAACGGGCCCTGCACGTCCGGCGGCAAGGTCTGGCGAATGTCGCTGATTTTCTTGCGCACCTGGTACCAGAGCTCGGGAATCTCGGAGGATGGCATGGAGTCGCGGGCCATGAACGTGACCTGGGATTCACCGGGCCGTGAGAACGAGACGATGCGCTCGTACTCACCGGTTTCCATGAGTTTCTTCTCGATGCGCTCGGTCACCTGGCGCCCCACTTCCTCGGCGCTGGCGCCGGGCCACAAGGTGCGGATGACCATGGCCTTGAAGGTGAACGGCGGGTCTTCGCTTTGCCCCAACTTGGTGTACGACAGCGTGCCCACCAATGCCAGCAGCAGCATCAGGAACAGTACAATCTGGCGGTTGTTGAGCGCCCACTCGGACAGGTTGAAACGCATGGGGCTACTCCTTGTCCGCCGGTTTCACCACGCGGTTGCCGCGATCCACCGGGCGCACCTGCTCGCCCTCGTGCAACACATGCACGCCGGCCGCCACCACCCAGTCGCCGGTTTGCAACCCTTCGAGCACCGGCACGCTATCCTCGCCGTAAGGACCAACCCTGACCACGGCCCGTTGCAGCACATTGCCCGGCCCTACGCGCCATACATAGGCCTGGCCGTTATCCGCGCTCAGCGCTGCCAGGGGCACCGACAACGGCACCGGCCCGTCAGCCTCGACGTTCACCCGCGCACTTTGCCCCAACTCGGCGGCGACCTTGTCGGAGTCGAAGGCCACACGCGCAGCGAAGGTTCGCGACCGAGGGTCGGCGGCAGGAGACAGTTCACGAAGGCGCCCGGGTATCTGGGTTTGCGGCTGCCCCCACAGTTCCACGGTCACCGGCTGGCCCAGGTGAAAACGGGTGAAGCCCTGCTCCGGCAGGCTGATCAGCACTTCGCGCTCGCCATCGGCGGCCAGGGTGAGCACGGTCTGGCCGGCGGCCACCACCTGGCCCACTTCCAGTTGCCGGCGAGCGATGACACCCGCCTGGGGCGCACGCAATACCGCATAGCCGGCCTGGTTGCCCGCCACCTGGTTCTCGGCCTTCAACTGGGTCAGCCGTGCCAGGCCCGCGCGGTAGGCATTTTCGGTGTTGTCGAACAGCGAACGGCTGACCATGCCGCGGTCCACCAGTTTCTGATAGCGCTCACGCTCGGCACGCACCATGTTCAGGTTGGCTTCGGCCGCCGCCACCTGGGCCCGGCTGGCCTCCAGTTGCAGGCGGGTGTCCTGGGGGTCGAGTTCGGCCAGTGGCTGGTCGGCCTTGACCCGGTCGCCCTCATCCACCAGCCGCTTGATCACTTTGCCGCCCACGCGAAAGGCCAGGTCCGGCTCGAACCGCGCGCGCACCTCGCCGGGGTAGCTTTCCACCACTGCACCCGCCGGTTGCGGCTGCACCACCATGGCCGGGCGTACCCGCGGCGGGGGGGCTTGCTCCTGGCCACAGGCAGCAAGCAACAGCACCAGACTCATGGACACGACAGCGGGCAAGACGTGGCGCAACATGGTGGGCGACCTTCAGTGAGGGGCGTTTATATTATTTGTACTCCATAGTACAGTAAATCACCCCACGGCGGGTCAGAAACGATAAACCGCTGACAACACCGCCGACCTGGCGTCGCCATATTCTATGGACGAAGAGCGTTTGCCGTTGCCGGTCACTTGCCGTATCCGCTCGACGTAGTGGGTGTCCAGCAGGTTATCCAGGTTCAACTGCAGGTCCAGTTGCTCACTCACCTGGTAGCCCAGCATGGCCTGGTGCACCCAGTAGCCATCGGCCTTGTGGGTTTCGTCATTGCGCAGGTTTCGCTCGCTGGCATGGCGCAGGCCGTAACCCACACGCCAATCACCTGGCATTTGGTAGGTGGTCCACAGGCTGAATGAGCGCGGCGGCGTATTGGCCAGTGCCTGACCTTCGGCCGCACGGTTGGTGGCAGACTTCAGCGTCTGGCTCTGCATATACGTGTAGTTGGCGAATACCTGCCATTGGGAAGTCAGGCGACCGCTGGCGCCCAGCTCCAGGCCTTGCACCCGTTGCGTGCCAGCCAGCAGCGATTCGCCGGTGGCCAGCTTTTCCCTGACGTTGTCTTTTTGCACCCGGAAGAGCGCGGCGTCCAGTTGCAGGTCCCCCGCCAGGAACGCCCACTTGGTGCCAAGCTCCCAGCTGCGGCTGGTTTCTGGCGCCGCCTTGGCAGTGCCCCGGGTTACGCCATAGCCGCCGCTGACCAGGCTTTCGGCCGACGGGTTGAACGAGTTGCCGTACGCCAGGTAGACCCGACCGTTTTCCGCCGGTTTGTACACCAGCCCGGCACGATGGCTGAGCACTGCATCGCGGGTGTTGTACTCGGTGCTGGTGCCGCCGGGCTTGCGCTCCAGGCTGCTGCCGTCGATCCAGTCATGGCTCAGGCCCAGGGTGAGGTCCCAGCGCGGCGCCAGGCTCAAGGTGTCGAAGGCATACAGGGCGGTGTTCTGCAGGCGGTTGCGCATGGACGCTTCGGGGCTGCGCTTGATCGGGCCATGCCAGTAACCCGGTGGGTTGGCCAGGTCGTAGGCGTGATCCGCCGCAAGCGTGCGAATGTTGTAGTTGCCGGCGTCGCGCCGGTAGCGCTCGTAGGACACTTCCACCCCGGTGACCAGCGCATGGCCGATGCCGAAGGTGTCGAAATGGCTGGTCAGGCTGGTGTTGCCGAGCCATTGATCGGTAACGATGTCCCGGGCAAAGCCCTGGGGCCCGGCGGGCCGGTATTTGCCCGCTGGCAGGCCGTCGCGGTCGACATGGGAAGCCGAGACCACGGCGTGGCGTTCGACCCTGGCATAGCGCAGGGTGGTGTTCAGGGACAATGCGTCGCTGAAGTCGTGGTCGAACGCAACGCTGAAGCGGTCGGTATCGATGCGGTCCTTGTCCAGGTTACGCCAGCCGAAATAGCTGCTGCGCTTCACGCCGTCGATGACCTTGCCCTGGTGGGTGGGCAGCCCGTAGTCGGGAAGGCCATTGTCCTGCTGGTGGAAATAGCTGAGGGTCAGCCGCGTGTCCTCGCCCAGGCCCAGCAACAGCGAAGGCGCCAGCCCCCAGCGCTCGCGGTCGATGTGCGGGCGGCCAGGCACGTCGTTTTCGTGGGCCATCAGGTTCAGGCGCACGGCACTGCCGGTGCCGACCTCGGTCAACGGCTGGTTGGTGTCCAGCGTGAGCCGCCGGTAGTGGTCGGTACCCAGCCCCAGCCCCAGTTCGGTGAAGGCGTCGGCCTGGGGCGCCTTGCTGATCAGGTTGATGGTGCCGCCCGTGGTGCCGGCCCCGCCGAACACCGAATTGGGCCCCTTGAGTACTTCAACTGCCTGCAGGTTGAAGCTGTCGCTGCGCGAGGTCTGGGCGCTGTCGCGCAGGCCGTCGAGCTGGACATTGCTGCTGGCGTTGAAGCCACGGATGTTGATCAGGTCCCCGGAGCCGCCGTTGCCCTCGCCCGCATCAAAGGTGATACCCGACACATTGGACAGGATGCGCCGCACGCTCAGGGCATTCTGCTCGCGAATGATCTGCTCGCCCACCACCGTTACCGTCTGTGGCACATCCAGCAATGGTTCGGTGAGCTTGTGGGAGGCCGAGCGCTCGGCCTTGTAGCGCCGTTCGCGCTCGCCCTCCACCCGCAGGTGCTCCAGCTGCACCGGCGCGCCCTCGCCCAGGGCTGCCCACGAGCAGGACATCAATGCCAGGCCGCCCAAGGGCCTCGCCAGAAACAAACGTTGGTGTGCCATGAAATACTGCCTCCCCAAAAATTGAAGGGGAAGGATAAGGGCGTAAAACCCGGAAAAACCGAGTCAGAGAAAATCAGGAAGTGTCCTACTCCACGTCTGTAAGACGCAGCGCCTATATACTGTTCATCACCCTCGACAGGTCAGCCATGCCCATGCCCGCATCCCACACCCCCTCCAACGGCCCCGGCCGCCCCAAGGACCTTGCCAAGCGCGACGCCATCCTGACGGCCGCCAAGCAGCTGTTTCTCGGCCAGGGCTACGCGGGCACCAGCATGGACGCGGTGGCCGCGCTGGCGGGCGTGTCGAAACTGACCGTGTACGGCCATTTCACCGACAAGGAAACCCTGTTCACCGCTGCGGTGGTGGCCACCTGCGAGGCGCAACTGCCAGCGCCATTGTTCGCCTTTCCCGCGGGCGCCCCCGTGGAGGAAGTGCTGACCCGTATCGGCCGGGGCTTCCAGGCGCTGATCAGCAGCGAGGAGTCGGTCAACCTGCACCGCCTGATCATGACCCTGGGCGCCCAGGACCCGCACTTGAGTGCGATGTTCTTCGAAGCGGGGCCGCTGCCGATATTGCGCGAGATGGAAGCCCTGCTGGACCACATCGACCGCAGCGGTGCGCTGCGCATCGACAACCCGGGCTACGCCGCCGAACACTTCTTCTGCATGCTCAAGGGTGCGCCCAACTTCCGCCTGCTGCTGGGCTGTGCGCCCGCGCTGGATGACATTGAAGCCTGCGGGCATGTGGACGAAGTGGTGCGGGTGTTCATGCGCGCCTACCGGCCCTGAACGCCGCCGGTCAGCCCTTGAGGGCTTTCTTGGGGTAAATATCGTAACGGCTCGACTTGCCCTCAAGGCTATGGCTTGGCTTGGGCCCTTCGATGCACGGCGCCTTGCGCGGGCGCTTCACCACCACGCGGTGTGACGCCAGGGCCAGGGCGGCCTGCAGCAACGCCGGGGCGTCCATGTCGTCGCCCACCAACGGCCGGAACAGGCGCATTTCCTTCTTCACCAAGGCACTTTTCTCACGGTGGGGGAACATCGGGTCCAAGTAGATGACCTGGGGTGGCTCGCCTTCCCAGCGTCGAATCAGGTCAATGGAATTGCCTTTCAGCAAGTGCATGCGCGCAACAATGGCGCCTACTTCGGCGTCGCCCTGGGCGCGCGCCAGGCCGTCCTCCAGCAGTGCGCCGATGATGGGCTGGCGCTCAATCAGGCTCATGTCGCAACCCAGGCTGGCCAGCACGAACGCGTCCTTGCCCAGGCCCGCCGTGGCGTCCAGCACCCGTGGGCGCACGCCTGGCTGAATGCCCACGGCCTTGGCGATCATCTGCCCGCTGCCACCGCCGAACAGCCGTCGGTGCGCCACGGCGCCTTCGACGAAATCCACCCGCACCGGGCCGGGCGCATCCGGCCCTAGCTGCTGCAACTGCAGCCCGGCGTCGGTGGCCTGCAAGGCAAACTCGGCATCGTCGATGGCCAAGGGCAGGCCAAGGCGCTGCGCCCATGCCTGCGCCTGGGGTTCAAGGGCGCTGTTCTGCGCCTCGACGCGGATGCGAACTGCCGCTTGCTGGTCTGCCATGAAATCCACTACTCAAAAAATTTAAAGATCGGCCATTTCGGCCGATAAGGAATATGTCCGGTATTTTGCCAGAGCCAGCGACCTTTAGTGCCATGAGCAGCCTTCAGACCACATCGATCGGCTACATTTCGCCCCACGGCGACTTCAGCCGCCAGAACACCCAGGCATTGGGTGGCATCAGCCACCTGTGGTCGGACTTCTTCGCACAGGCGATGGCTGACCAGGTGAGTGATCAGGCCGATAGCTCGCTGGCCCTGCCCGACGCCTCGCAAGACCCGGCTGCCGAACCCACTGGCGGCGGCGATGTACTGGCACAGATTCTCTCCCAGCGCCTGTGCGACGTACAGGACACCGAAGTCAAACCGCCTGAGCCGCTGTTCCTGCCCAAGGCCGAACTTGAGGCCGACCTGCTGCAAAAGGCCGCCCCACCCTACCCTGCCGAAGAAATCGTCGACCAGCAGAAACAGCTGGAGTTCGACAATGGCTGGGTACGCCCCGTCGTGATGAATGCCAACCAGCCGCAGCCTGAGCCTGGCCCCGCACCTGCGCCCAAGTCGTTGTTCCTGCCGATTGCCGAGTTCGAGTGGGATTTGGCGGACAAGCATGTGCCGTATGACGCTGATACGTTGGCGGAGCAGGATAAGGCGTTTGCTTTTGATACGAAGTGGGCGCGGCCTTTGGTGGTTAATAATTTGCGGTTGGCGGCTTAAGGGTTTCCCTGGAATTGGGGGTGACTGCCAGGTGCTTGTCGATGGTTTTCTGGTGCCCTTGAGATCGAGCGCGACACACCCCTCAAGACAAGCCCATCCCAGCCCCTACCCCATCTACCGCCGACAGCTTTTGAAACAACCCCAAGGTTGTCCCCACCCCGCCAGGGGGATAGGTTACCCAGGTCACTGCATATCAGTGACCGGATGTGAGAGTCTGAAATCAAGGAGCCCCAACAACCTCAAACACCTTTGCAAGGCGCCTAGTCGCGTGCAAAGCGAAGCTACAAAACCCTGTAGCAGCAACGGTCGTTGTGGGAGCGGGCTCTGCCCGCGAAAAGGACGCCACGTTCCGCCAGGTATTACGCGGTGTTCTTTTCGCGGGTAGAACGCGCTCCCACAGGGGATGGTGTAGCTGCCGAAGGCTGCGTCCTGGGGTGCCCGATTCAGAGCAGGCCCAACTGCTCGGCAACCGGCTCGCGGGGGTGCTCGGGCAACGCAGGCAACCCCGGCAACCGCTGCATCAACTGCCCATGAAAGCGCCGGGCCAGGATCGGTGCCCGGTGGTTGTCCGAGGTGTGCAAGAAGATGTAAGGCGTGCGCCCCTCCTCGATCCACCCGGCAATCTTTTCCACCCAGGGCACCAGGAAGGTGTCATTGGCCTCAACATCCGGATGGCCAATGAAGCGCACCTGCGGGTGCTGACTGAACGCGGTGGGCCGTGGTGGCACCCTGGGTTTCTTGGCCTGGGCGTGCAGCACGGCAGGCGACTGCTCGGTGCAACTGAACAGGGCGCGCGGGTCCAGGCAGATGCGCTCCACTTCGCGGGCCATCAACAGGCGGTTGAGCATGCGCTCTTCGTTACCCTTGGCAAAGAAAGCCTGGTGACGAACCTCTACCGCCACCGGCTGTTGCAGTGCGTCGATGAACGCCACCAACTCGGCCAGGCGATGGGGCCCGAAGGTGGCCGGCAATTGCAGCCAGAACGGCGCCACCCGCGCGCCCAGGGGCTTGAGCAGCTGCACGAAGGCCTCGGCAGCCGGCAGCAAGGCGCGCAGGTCGGCGCCGTGGCTTATTTCACGAGGGAATTTGGCCGTGAAGCGGAAATGTTCGGGCATGCTCTGCACCCACCGCGCCACGGTGGCGGGGCTGGGCTGGGCGTAAAAGGTGGTGTTGCCTTCCACAGCGTTGAACACCTGGCCGTAGAGCGGCAGAAAATCGGCCTGGCGAGCGTCAGCCGGGTACAGGTGATCGCGCCAGGCCAGCTCGCTCCAGGAAGGACAACCGAGGTAGTACGGCAGCAGCGACACTGTCAGATATGAACGTCCAGGCCCAACACTTCACCGTCCCATTCAACGAACGTGGAGGTGGTCAGGTAGCTGCTGAGGGCGGTGGCAACGCGACGGCTCATGGACCGGTGGAAGATCATGTCCTGAGGGCGTGCGGGCAGGTTGGCAACACTACCACCGCGCGGCGCGCTGCGTTGCGCGGAAGGCTGGACTTCGAAGTCGCCTTCCAGATCGTCGGCGTCGTCTACCTGCGCCTGCGCCTTGCGGGGCTTGCGTTTGATTGGGTAGGAACTCGACGAAAAGCCGTCTACACGCATAACTGCTTACTCTTGACCGATGATGGCAATTTAGCGGCACCTATGCAGGTAAGCAAATGCCCGAGTGATAACTAGACCACAGTTCCCGGAAAAGGTTTACCCCACAGGCCACTTAACCGATGAACTGCTCAAAAAACGAGCAGTTAGCGGCGCCATTCATCGCTCAACGGGCTTTTGGCGTGGCCACTTTATCGCGCAGGTACACTGGCTGGGCCAGGTCGGCGGCCACCGCTTCGCCACGGGCCCAGGCGCCCTGAGCCAGGGTCAGCAGGTCCAGGGCATGAGGCAGCAAGGTGGCGTCGCAGGCAATCGGTTTCACCGCCAGCCGCTCGCCATAGCCCCAGCCGGTGCCGGCGCCGTACCAGTCGCCCGTGGCGCCTGCGGGCAGGCTGACGGCCTCGGGGGCCAGTACGGCTTCGGCCCCCACCCGCTTCATTTCATTGCCGTCGGCCTGGTAGCACCCCCAGTACACCTCGTCCATGCGCGCATCGATGGCGGCGGCCACCTGGCGCGCGCCCTGTTCGCGCAGCGCGCGCTGGGCCAGCAGGGCCAGGTTGGACACCGCAAGCACCGGGCGATCAAGGCCGAAGGCCAGGCCCTGGACCACACCAATGGCGATGCGTACGCCGGTGAAGGCGCCCGGGCCACGGCCGAAGGCAATGGCGTCGACCGCCGACAAGGCAATGCCCGCCTCGCCCAGCAGGGTCTGGATCATGGGCAGCAGCTTTTGCGCGTGCAGCCGCGGGATCACTTCGTAGTGGCTCAGCACCTTGCCGTCATGCAGCAGGGCAACGGAGCAAGCTTCGGTAGCGGTATCCAGGGCCAGCAAGGTGGTCATTGCGCGAATCCATCAGAAAAAAGTGCAGTATTATAAACGTCAACGGCCCGCAAGCGGGCCGTCAATTGATCGAGCATTCGATCAGAACACGATCAGCTCAGTGCAGCCAGTACCTTGGCGGTAATGGAGTCAACCGACCCCACGCCTTCGATATGGCTGTAGACCGGCTTGCCCTGGGCAGCCGACAGCTTCTGGTAGAAGGCTACCAGTGGCTCGGTCTGGGCGTGGTACACCGACAGGCGATGACGCACGGTTTCTTCAGTGTCGTCCTTGCGCTGAACCAGTTCCTCACCGGTTTCGTCGTCCTTGCCAGCCACTTTCGGCGGGTTGTAGACAACGTGGTAAACGCGGCCCGAACCTTCGTGAACACGACGGCCGGCGATACGCTGGACGATTTCTTCGTCCTTGACCGCGATTTCCACCACGTGATCCAGCTCGACGCCGGCAGTCACCAAGGCTTCAGCCTGGGGAATGGTGCGCGGGAAGCCGTCGAAGAGGAAGCCGTTGGCGCAGTCAGCCTGGGCAATGCGTTCCTTGACCAGGGCAATGATCAGGTCGTCGGAGACCAGGCCGCCGGCGTCCATCACGCTCTTGGCCTTGATGCCCAATTCGGTACCGGCCTTGACGGCGGCACGCAGCATGTCGCCGGTGGAGATTTGCGGAATACCGAACTTTTCAGTGATGAACTTTGCCTGAGTACCTTTGCCGGCCCCGGGAGCTCCCAGCAGAATCACGCGCATCGATGTGCTCCTCAACTTTTTATATGGAAATCGTCAGACCCGCCCCAGCGCAGCTAACTGCCTGAAGCCAATCCCAAAATCGGTTGGTGGCCACAAAAATGGCCAAAAGGCTGACCAAGATACACAGCGGCTCAAAGCCACACAAGCCGTCCAAAGCAGGAACAACCTGCGTCCCATGCGCACGCCCCGTGCCGGTGCCACTGAGCGCAACCCTGGCTGGGTTGCGCCACGCAGCCGCTTCCCGGCACGGTCCCCTCTCAGATAGTGGACGCGCCGGGCGTGCTTCGCCAGCCTCAACCGGTGTTGCGCAGACCGGCGGCAATACCCGCCACGGTGACCAGCAGCGCCTGTTCCAGAGGGCTGTCCTGCGCCGCCTCGCGGCCACGGGAGCGGGCCAGCAGCTCGGCCTGCAGCAAGTGCAGCGGGTCGAGATAGGTGTTACGCAAGCTGATGAATTTCAAGGTTTCCGGGCTGTGCGCCAACAGCTGGGATTGGCCGGTGAGGCCCTTGACCACAGCGCACGCCTGCGACAATAGGTCGCGCAGCTGCGCACCCAATGGTTTCAGCGAATCCTGCACCAGGCGTTCGTCGTAAAAACGGGCAATGTCAGCATCAGCCTTGGCCAGCACCATTTCCAGCATGTCGATGCGCGTGCGGAAGAACGGCCATTGCTCGCGCATGCTGGCCAAGAGGTTGCCTTCGCCGCGCTCCAGCGCCTTGCTCAAGGCGGCTTCCCAGCCCAGCCAGGCCGGCAGCATCAGCCGCGTCTGCGTCCAGCCGAAAATCCATGGGATGGCTCGCAGGCTTTCGATACCGCCTTGGCGACGCTTGGCAGGCCGGCTGCCCAGTGGCAGGCGCCCCAGTTCCTGTTCGGGCGTGGACTGGCGGAAATACTCGACAAATTGCGGGTTCTCGCGCACTACGTCGCGGTAGGCCTTGACCCCGTCGGCAGCCAGCTTGTCCATCAGTGCGCGCCAGGCCGGTTCCGGTGGGGGCGGCGGCAGCAAGGTGGCTTCCAGCACTGCGGCCAGGTACAGGTTGAGGTTCTGTTCGGCAATGTCCGGCAGGCCGAACTTGAAGCGGATCATCTCGCCTTGTTCGGTGGTGCGGAAACGCCCGGCTACCGAGCCCGGCGGCTGCGACAGGATGGCCGCATGGGCCGGGCCGCCGCCACGGCCTACGGTGCCACCACGGCCATGGAACAACAGCAGTTCGACGCTCTGCGCATGGCAAATGCGCACCAGGTTCTCCTGGGCACGGTACTGGGCCCAGGCGGCCGCCGTGGTGCCGGCGTCCTTGGCCGAGTCGGAGTAGCCAATCATCACTTCCTGTGGCCCGTGCAGGCGGCTGCGGTAGCCCGGCAGGTGCAGCAGGCGTTCGATCACCGGGCCGGCGTTGTCCAGGTCGGCCAGGGTTTCGAACAGCGGCACCACGCGCATGGGGCGCAACACCCCGGCTTCCTTGAACAGCAATTGCACCGCCAGCACGTCGGACGCGGCGCCCGCCATGGAAATCACGTACGACCCCAGCGAGGCTGCCGGCGCCGCGGCAATTTCCCGGCAGGTGGCGAGCACCTCGGCCGTTTCCGCCGCTGGCTTGAAATGCGCTGGCAGCAGGGGCCTGCGGTTGTTGAGTTCCTGCATCAGGAAGGTGATGCGCGCTTCCTCGTCCCAGTCAGCGTAGCGCCCCAGGCCCAGGTAGTCGGTGATCTCGGTAAGGGCCGCGGTGTGGCGTGACGAGTCCTGGCGCACGTCCAGGCGCACCAGGAACAGGCCGAAGGTGACGGCGCGACGCAGGCAGTCGAGCAGCGGGCCGTCGGCGATAACACCCATGCCGCATTCATGCAAGGACTGGAAGCACAGTTGCAAGGGTTCGAGCAGGTCGCGGTTGTTGCTCAAGACCTCGGCGCCAGCCGGTTGCGGCTGGGTCAGCGAAGCGTGGGCCCAATTGCGCGTGGCCCGCAGGCGTTCGCGCAGTTGCTTGAGCAGCGTGCGATAGGGCTCGGCGGTGTCGCCAACGGCTTCGCGCAGCGCCACGCTCGCCTGCTGCATGGACAACTCGGCGGCCAGGTGGTCGACATCACGCAGGAACAGGTCGGCAGCCATCCAGCGCGCCAGCAGCAGCACTTCGCGGGTCACCGGCGCCGTCACATTGGGGTTGCCGTCGCGGTCGCCACCCATCCACGAGGCGAAGCGGATGGGCGCCGCTTCCAGGGGTAGATGCAGGCCGGTGGCAGCGTGCAGCGCCTCGTCCACCCGGCGCAGGTGGTGGGGAATGGCATGCCACAGCGAGTGTTCGATGACCGCAAAGCCCCACTTGGCCTCATCCACGGGAGTGGGCCGGGTACGGCGGATTTCCTCGGTGTGCCAGGCCTCGGCGATCAGGCGTTGCAGGCGCTGGCGGATCTGTTCGCGCTCGGCTGGCGTGAGGTCGCGGTGGTCCTGGGCGGCCAGTTGCGCGGCAATGGCGTCGTATTTCTGGATCAGGGTACGGCGGGCCACCTCGGTGGGGTGGGCGGTCAGTACCAGTTCGATGTCCAGCCGGCCCACTTGCCGGGCCAGGGACTCGGCGCTGTGCCCGGCCTGCTTGAGGCGTTCGAGCAACTGCGCCAGCACGGTGTTTTCGAAGGGTGGAGGCTGGTCTTCGTCGCGCCGGCGGATCAATTGATATTGCTCGGCGATGTTGGCGAGGTTGAGAAACTGGTTGAAGGCCCGCGCCACCGGCAGCAGGTCCTGCTCGGCGAGGTCGTTGAGGCGGGTGCTCAGTTGTTCGGTGGCGGTCTTGCCATTGTCGGGGCCGCTGCGCCGGTCAGCCTTGGCGTCGGCCCGGATGCGCTCGATGGTGTCCAGAAACCCTTCGCCATACTGCTCGCGAATGGTGTTGCCCAGCAACTCGCCCAACAGGTGAACGTCTTCGCGCAGGCGCGCATCGATCTCGGTCATTGGCACAGTCTCCTTGATTGTTATTCGGCGTGCCGTCCCTTGCAGGTGTGTGGCCCTTGCAACTGAACAAGCACAGGAAAAACCGCTCTATCTCCAAGAGTGCCCAGCGCGCTCGATTCTTACAAGGGTATTGGCTACCTGTGTTCAAACGGCCAATCGGGGCTACGCTCAGAAAGAGGCCCGGCACTGACTGATCAATGAGGTCGACATGAAAATCCGCGAGCTTGCGCAACACTGGGAACAGAACGCCAAGGGCCGCTTGAGCCCTACCGGCTACAACATCCACCTGGACATGGAGTCGGCGGCCCGGCTGGCGGCTATCACCGAAATGTACCCCAAGCACCACCCCGAGGAACTGCTGGGCGAGTTGATTGGCGCGGCGCTGGAAGAATTGGAAACCAGTTTCCCCTACATCAAGGGCCAGAAAGTCATCGCCACCGACGAGGAAGGCGACCCGTTGTACGAAGATGTAGGCCCTACCCCGCGTTTCCTGGCGCTTTCGCGTCGCTACCTGCATGACATGTCGGCCAAGGCCGACGAACCCAAGCACTGACCCCCTCGCCCGCCCCCACATTGACCGCATCCGGCTTTTTGTGGGGGCGGGCTCTACCCGCGAAAAGCACGCCCACGCGGTGTCAGAAGCACCGCGCGGCCTGTTTCGCGGGTAGAACCCGCTCCCACAAAGGCAGCAACCGTGTGCGGTGTGGGGACCTGTCACTCCTGTCAGGAATTTGATGATCTTCACTAAATTCGAGTGAACCAATCAAAAAACGCTCCGGTCCGAACCAATAAGCCATCACAGAAGACCCTTCGAAATGTGGCTCAGGCGTCCCGCTATCCGGGCCCGCATGGAAGATCTGTCATGGGTGAGTTTTCAGGAGTCAGACAATGGAGTTGCAACCATGAATACCAGCACAGCCAACACCACCACCCCACTGCGCGGGCTGAAACTGGCGGCCGTGGCAATCGGCACCAGCCTCATCCTCGCCGGTTGCGCCGGCAAGCCCCCCACCGAGCAGTACGCGGTGACCCAATCGGCGGTCAACAGCGCGGTCAGCGCCGGCGGTACCGAATACGCCGCCGTCGAAATGAAGGCCGCCCAGGATAAGTTCAAGCAGGCCGAAATGGCCATGCACGACAAGCACTATGACCAGGCCCGCATGCTCGCCGAACAGGCCGAGTGGGATGCCCGTGTCGCCGAGCGCAAGGCGCAGGCGGCCAAGGCCGAAAAAGCCGTGCAGGACGCCCGTGCAGGCGTTCAGGACGTGCGCGAAGAAGGCATGCGCAATACGCAGCAGCAGTGAGCCCTGCTCAGCTATCGCCACCCGTATTCGATTAAAGGATGAACACCATGCGTAAACACTTGATGATCCCTGCCCTGCTGGCCGCCAGCGTTGCCCTGGCTGCCTGCGCCACCAAACCCAACCCCAACCTTGACCAGGCGCGCACCAACTTCCAGGCGCTGCAAGCCAACCCACAGGCCAGCCAGGTGGCGGCGCTGGAAACCAAGGACGCGTCCGACTACATGGACAAGGCCGACAAGGCCTACCTGAACCATGACGACAGCCGCGACGTGGACCAGTTGGCCTACCTGACCAACCAGCGCGTGGAAGTGGCCAAGCAGACCATTGCCCTGCGCACCGCAGAGGCTAACCTGAAAAATGCGTCTGCCCAGCGTACCCAGGCACGCCTGGATGCCCGTGACGCGCAGATCAAGCAACTGCAGGACAGCCTCAACGCCAAGCAGACCGACCGCGGCACCGTGGTGACGTTTGGCGATGTGCTGTTTGACGTGAACAAGGCCGGCCTCAAGTCCAGCGGCCTGATGAACGTGAACAAGCTGGCGCAATTCCTTCAGGAAAACCCGGACCGCAAGGTGATTGTCGAGGGTTACACCGACAGCACCGGTTCTGCGTCCTACAACCAGACCTTGTCTGACCGCCGTGCAGGTTCGGTGAGCACAGCGCTGGCGAAGATGGGCGTGGACCCCAGCCGTATCGTGTCCCAGGGGTATGGCAAGGAATACCCGGTGGCCGATAACACCAGCGTGTCCGGCCGGGCGATGAACCGTCGTGTGGAAGTGACCATTTCCAATGACAACCAGCCGGTGGCACCGCGTTCGGCCGTCAGCTCCACCAACTGATCGAAGCATCGAGGGTCGCCCGCTCACGCGGGCAATCCTCTGTCAGCTCAACGTTGCAGTTGGCGCGCTACCAGCACAATCAGGCCCACCCACTTCGCCGCTTGACGGAGCTCGTCCAGCGTCTGCTGACTCACAGCAGGCATTGGCGCACCGCTGGCCCACCAACCGGCACACACTACCCCGGCAAACAGCAGCACTCTACTTATGCTTGAGCGAAGCCTTTCGGATTCGGGCGGCACGTGCACGCTCTCATCCCAGCGCAGACGATTGCTACGGGCGATTAATCGCGGCCATAGCGCAGGTTCCGACACCCAGGTTTCCCGCCAGCCAAATCGCTGACAGCAGTAGTCCCACATGCCCACCGTCCAGCGCGTCTGCTCGTTGAACAGGTTCATCAGGCGGGACTGAAAGTTGCGGCGCTGATCGATGCCCATCAGCCACGGCTGCGCCAGCAAACCTTCCAGGCAATCAATGAAACCGAGAGAATCACCGTCTGCCATGAACTCGCTCAGCTCATCAAGGCAACGCTCGTCAAACACACCGGCTTCGGGGCAGGCTCGAACGTTGTAGCCGGGCTGGGGGGCGGCGCGGGCTCAGCCAAAGGCGGCGCCGGGGGCGCGGCATGCTGCGTCCCCCGCAGCGCTGCCTCATAGGCATCGCGCAGGCGCTGAAAGCCCTCGGGGTCTGTGTCGGGGGCGATGAATCTTGAGCAGCCGCGCATACTGGCGCTTGATGCTGCGCTCATCCGCGCTGGCCTCAAGCCCCAGCACTGTCCAGCAGTCGCTCATCGCCAGCTCCCGTGGTCGATCACGGCCAAACGCTGCTCCAACGCCTCGCGCACCTGGCTGATATGGCGCACATCCTGGGTGTCGAGTGCCTGCTGAAACTCGCCAGCCCAGTGGGCTATTTGCCATCATTTAGAAATGGAGGGCGGTGGTAACGTAATCTACACACAGGATTGATGAACTTTACCTGCCTGGCGACAGCGCTCGAAGGCGTTGCCCGGTGGTCACAGTCATTGCCCTGGAGCGCAATGCACCGCCTGCTTCTGGTTATCCACCAATACCCCACTCAACCCCTTCTGCGTGGTATCGAACAGCACCACGATGCCATCGATGCACTGCGCCACTTCATTGGCCGGGGTAGCGGAGACTTTGTAGTCCTCGCCCGGGATGGTCTTGAGCATGGTGAAGTCGGTCAGCAGCAACGCATCTTCGGGCTTGGCGAAATGCAGGTAGCCGTAATACCACAGGCACGCCACCGTACCGATAATGCTGCACACCCCGGTGATGATCATCGGGATGGCGTTGCGTTCTTCACTCATGGGGTTTCTCAGGGTAATTGGGGATCTCGCCCAGCCGGCGCAGGCCGTTGAAATGCTGCGGGTCTTCCAGGAAGCGGATCATCACCGTGCGCCAGGTAGGGTCGGCGAAGGTCTGCACGTGGCCACCACGGGTCAGTTGCAACACCCGGGGCGGCGGGGCCTTTTTGTACAGTTCCAGGCCGTTGGCCAGCGGCACTACCGCGTCGTCCATGCTCTGGTAGAACAGCATGGGCGTGCCTTTCAGGGCTTCGATGGAGTAAAGGGCGCTGTCACTGTCCGGCACCAGCCAGGACAACGGCACCTGCAAAGGCCAGGTCAGCCACGAGGTACTGAGGGCAAAGCGCCCTACGCCTCGATAGCTGGACGGCACGCCGTCGAACACCAGCGCCTGCAGGCGCTTGAGTTGCTGCGGGTGGTCGGCCAGGTAATGGATACCCATGGCGCCGCCCAGGCTCTGGCCCAGCAGCACCAGGGGCTTGCCCTGCACCTCGGGTTGCTGGCCTAGCCAGGTGAAGGCGGCGTCGATGTCCTGATAGATCGCGGGCAAGCTCGGGCTGCCTTCGGACAAGCCGTAACCGCGGTAATCAATCAACAGCACCTGATAGCCCTGCTCCGGCAGCCACCAGCTGCCACCCAGGTGCCAGGCCATGTTGCCGCCGTTGCCGTGCAGGTGCAGCACCGTGCCCTTGACCGGCACCCCGGGCTTGGCCGGCAGCCACCAGCCATGCAAGCGGGTGCCGTCGGCGGCGGTCAGGGTCACGTCGCGGTACGCAAGCCCGGCCTTGTCGGGGGCGAAGGGCTGGCCCTTTTCCGGGTAGAACAGCAGGCCGCTGCAACCGCTCAGCAAGGCCAGCAGCACCAGGCCGCTACAGAATGTTCGAATAGTCCGCTTCAATGCGATCCAGACTCAGGTGGTTGAGGAAGTTGGAGAAGCACATCCACGCCGACAGCGCGTTGAGGTCGCGGAACTGCTCGGGCAGGTACTTGGGCGGCGTCACCAGGCCCTCATCCACCAGCTGTCGCAGGGTGCGCATGTCTTCCAAGGTGGTCTTGCCGCAGAACAGCAGCGGAATCTGCTCCAGCTTGCCTTTGCGCACGGCCAACTGGATATAGTTGTAGACCATGATGAAGCCCTTCAGGTAGGAAAGGTCCTTGGTAAACGGCAACCCCGTGGGCGTGGAACCCCGGAACACGCGACTGGCATTACCGTAGCTTTCCGGCATGCCGAAGCCCTGCTCGCGGAAGAAGTCGAACACCTGCAGGAAGTCGGCGCCCTGCTCCACCATGTGAATGGCACGCGTGCGGTTGGTCAGCTTGCGCAGGCGGCTGGGGTAGGAGGCGAAGGCAATCACTTCCATCAAAATTGCCAGCCCTTCCTGGGTAACCGTGGACGAGGGCGGGCCCTTGGACAGGAAGGTGCAAATTGGCTGGTTCTGGCCGTTGAGCGTGGTACCCACGTGCACCAGCCCTTCGTGCACTTCCAAGGCGCGCACGTCGCGCTCGTTGAACATGGCGTCGCTGCGGATCTTGATGTAGTCGGCGCCTGCCGCCGCGTCAGCGACGATGCCATCGGACTCGAACACCCGGATGGTTTCCTCGGCCTCGCCAAAGGTGCGGTTCAGGCGGCTCTGCAGCATGCCCACGGCGTCCTTGGCGGTGAGGGTCTTGGGCTCGTCCTTGAGGTCGCCGCGGCCGTCAATGTTGTTCAGGTAGTCGGACAGCATCAAGCCCAGGTCGGCCAGGGTGGGGTCGCCGGCGTGAAAAGCGTCGGACGCCGCGCCGTACAGTTCCTGGGAAATCAGCCCGAAATCTTCGGTGCCGCGCGCTTCCAGCATGCGCACCACCATGCGGTACTCCTTGCACATGCGCCGCATGATCTGGCCCACCGGGTTGAACTGGCCGAGCTGGCGGGTGATGTCGCGCTCGATGTTCTGAAACTCCAGCTTGACCGCGCTGGAGTCGAACGACAGGGGCCGGTTCTGGTAATAGGCACGGTCCACGGCCGGCAACGCCTTGCCCTTGGCCTTGAGGAATTCCTGACGGATGCTGTCATCCCATTTCACCGCATCCAGCACGCGGATGGGGGTCTGGGCCAACACGATGCGGTCGGACAGGCCACGTATCGTCTGTTGGTATTCGTCCAAAGGGCGACTCCTTATCAAGACTTGCGAATAGGCTTGGCCCGAGTGTACCGGGCAATTTCAACGAATACGTCGGAGTTGGCCGGGTCGTCCAGGTAGGCAAACACCTGGTCCAGGTCACTGTCCACCCGCACGCCTTCACCCTCTTTGCCGTCCACCCCTTCACCGCGCAGGGCCTGCTGTTGCAGGGCCTGGCGAACACGGTCGACATCGAGGTTATAGACCACCAGCGCGCCGTCGTCGGTCAGCTCGAAGCCAACCAGGGCATATTGACCACCATAGTCGGCCGGCATTCGCGCCGAGGCGTACCAGCGGCTGCCGTGGCCGGCCACGGTAAAGCCTACCTCATCGCGTGGCTGGCCAGCAGGCGTGCTGATGGCAAGGTAGTGGTCGGCGCCGTTGCGCTTGATGCTCAGGGCCAGGTGCTGCCCCCAGGCATCCTTGCTCACCCAGCGCCCCACCAGCCCCGCAGGCGCGGCCTGGCTGGCCGGTAACGGGGCATTGAAGCTGACCAGGCAGCCACCCAGCAGCAACGACGACAGGGCGATGAGCAGCAGGCGCCAGGCGTTCATCAAGCACTCCTTGCAGGGCGCCAGGGGCGCCCGTTATTCAGGCCGAGGCCAGCACCAGGTGCATGTAGCGCGTCAGAATCGCCAGCATGTCTTCATCGGCCATCGGTTGCTCGTTGTCGAGCAGGCCCTGATATTCCATGCGGCCGATGATGGCCGTCAACACCTTGGCATCCTGTTTGGGCTCGCGCGAACCCAGCACTTCCAGCAGCTGGCAGGCGCCCTGCAAGAGGATTTGCTGATGCGAGGTCACCAGTTCTGCCAGCCGCGGGCTGAGCAGTGCTTCCTGGCGAAACGCCTGTTCGGCCATCAGGTAGTCGCGGCGGGTCAGCAACTGACGATGCACGTATTCAGCAGTCATGCGCGCGATCTCGTCGGCCAGTTGGGCACGGGAGGCCGGGCTGCCGTCGTTGCGCGCCATGATGCCGCGCAACAACTCTTCGGTACTGGCCCACAGCTTGGCCATGTAGGCGGCGCTGCGCTCCACGTACTGGGCGAAGGTGTCGGTGAGCAGGTCTTCGATGTCCTTGAAATAATAGGTGGTGGCCGACAGCGGTACACCGGCTTGCGCCGCCACCGCACGATGCCGAACCCCGCGTACGCCATCGCGTACGACAATGCGCATGGCCGCGTCGAGAATCTCCTGGCGACGCTGTTCACTTCCCTGGCGGCTGGCCTTGCGGCCCTGATACTGAACGCTTTCCGCCACTGCTGTCGCTACACCGGCAGCACCTTGTTGAGCCATTGCAGGAGTCACTTCTACTGTCCTCTGTAGTTTTGTGCTTGGGTGGCCATGTAGCCGCTGCCGCAGGCTGCGCTGGCCCTTCGGTACACTGAAGATCGGAAGCGGGGCATAGGCCCAGCGCAGCCTGGCGGCAGCGGCTACGGTATGCCACGAAACCATTGTATTGCCTTGCGTGTGCAACGTGCACAAAAAAGCCGCCCCTGGGGGCGGCTTCTTCATGTTGCCTTTACGCCTGCGGACGCATGTGCGGGAACAGGATCACGTCGCGAATCGACGGGGAGTTGGTCAGCAGCATCACCAGGCGGTCGATGCCGATGCCCTCACCCGCCGTTGGCGGCATGCCGTACTCCAGCGCGCGCACGAAGTCGGCATCGTAGTGCATGGCTTCGTCGTCGCCGGCGTCCTTGTCGGCCACCTGGGCCATGAAGCGCTCGGCCTGGTCTTGCGCGTCGTTCAACTCGGAGTAGGCGTTGGCGATTTCACGGCCGCCGATGAACAGCTCGAACCGGTCGGTGACGTTCGGGTTGTCGTCGTTGCGACGGGCCAGCGGCGACACTTCGAACGGGTATTGGGTAATGAAGTGCGGCTGCTCCAGCTTGTGCTCCACCAGCTCTTCGAAAATCATCACCTGCAGCTTGCCCAGGCCTTCGAAGCCCAGCACCTTGGCGCCGGCTTTCTTGGCAATGGCGCGGGCCTTGTCGATGTCGGTCAGGTCGGCTGCGGTCAGTTCCGGGTTGTACTTGAGGATCGAATCGAACACCGACAGGCGCACGAACGGCTCGCCGAAGTGGAACACCTTGTCGCCGTACGGCACGTCGGTGCTGCCCAGGACCAGCTGTGCCAGTTCGCGGAACAGCTCCTCGGTGAGGTCCATGTTGTCTTCGTAGTCAGCGTGGGCCTGGTAGAACTCGAGCATGGTGAACTCGGGGTTGTGCCGGGTGGAAACGCCTTCGTTACGGAAGTTGCGGTTGATTTCGAAGACTTTCTCGAAGCCGCCAACCACCAGACGCTTGAGGTACAGCTCCGGCGCGATGCGCAGGAACATCGGCAGGTCCAGCGCGTTGTGGTGGGTTTCGAACGGCTTGGCCGCCGCGCCGCCAGGAATGGTCTGCAGCATCGGCGTTTCCACTTCCAGGAAATCACGCTTCATCAGGAAGTTGCGGATATGGGCGATGACTTGCGAGCGTACGCGGAAAGTGTCGCGCACTTCTTCGTTGACGATCAGGTCAACGTAGCGCTGGCGGTAGCGCTGCTCGGTGTCGGTCAGGCCGTGGTGCTTGTCCGGCAAAGGGCGCAGCGACTTGGTCAGCAGGCGCACGCTGGTCATTTCCACGTACAGGTCGCCCTTGCCCGAACGGGCCAGGGTGCCTTCGGCTGCGATGATGTCGCCCATGTCCCAGGTTTTCACCGAGGCCAGGGTTTCTTCCGGCAGGGTCTTGCGGTTGACATAGACCTGGATGCGACCGGTCATGTCCTGGATCACCATGAACGAGCCACGGTTGAGCATGATGCGACCAGCAACCTTGACCGGAATGGCCAGGGCTTCGAGTTCTTCCTTGGTCTTGTCGACGTACTGCTTCTGCAGGTTACCTGCGTAGCTGTCACGGCGGAAGTCGTTGGGGAAGGCCTGGCCCTTGGCACGCTCGGCAGCAAGCTTTTCCTTGCGCAGGGCGATCAGGGAGTTTTCTTCCTGTTGCAGGGCTTGCGGGTCGAGTTGTTGGTCGCTCATGTCTTGAAAAATTCCATCACGGGGTTGTTGCCCCCGCCTTGCGGCGGGGATCGCGGGCGAATGCACCCCCAGGGGCGCTCGCCTTACAGGCCTTGCTTGAGGCTGGCCACCAGGTATTCGTCGATATCGCCGTCCAGCACCTTGTCGCAGTCACTGCGTTCGATGTTGGTGCGCAGGTCCTTGATGCGCGAGGCATCCAGCACGTAGGAGCGAATCTGGTGCCCCCAGCCGATGTCCGACTTGCTGTCTTCCATGGCCTGGGACGCCGCGTTGCGCTTCTGCACTTCCTGCTCGTAAAGGCGCGCCCGCAGCATTTTCATGGCGGTGTCCTTGTTCGCGTGCTGGGAACGTTCGTTCTGGCAGCTGACCACGGTGTTGGTGGGCACGTGGGTGATACGTACCGCCGAGTCGGTGGTGTTTACGTGCTGGCCACCGGCGCCCGAGGAGCGGTAGGTGTCGATGCGCAGGTCCGCGGGGTTGATGTCGATTTCGATGTTGTCATCGATTTCCGGCGACACGAACACGGCCGAGAACGAGGTGTGGCGGCGGTTGCCTGAGTCGAACGGGCTCTTGCGCACCAGGCGGTGAACACCGATCTCGGTGCGCAGCCAGCCAAAGGCGTACTCGCCCTTGATGTGCAGGGTAGCGCCCTTGATACCGGCCACTTCACCGGCCGACAGCTCCATGATGGTGGTGTCGAAGCCGCGTTTGTCGGCCCAGCGCAGGTACATGCGCAGCAGGATGTTGGCCCAGTCCTGGGCTTCGGTACCGCCGGAGCCGGCCTGGATGTCCAGGTAGGCATTGTTGGCATCCATTTCACCGCTGAACATGCGGCGAAATTCCAGCTTTTCCAGCGACTCGCGCAGGCGATCGACTTCCTCGGTCACGTCGGCGACGGCGCCTTCGTCTTCTTCCTCGGCCGCCATCAACAGCAGGTCCTTGGCATCGCCCAGGCCCGCGTTCATTTCGTCCAGGGTGTCGACGATCTGGGCCAGCAGCGCGCGCTCGCGGCCCAGGTTCTGAGCGTACTCAGGGTTGTTCCAGACTGCCGGATCTTCAAGCTCGCGGTTGACCTCGGTCAGACGCTCATGCTTTTGATCGTAGTCAAAGATACCCCCGAATGGTTTCGGAGCGCTCGGACAGGTCCTTGATGGTGTTCAGGATCGGGTTGATTTCCATGGCGGGCAGCACTCGTACGTATCTGGTCAAAAGCCGGAGAGTATAGCGTACTCGCACGCCATGGGCAGCCCGCTGGGCGGGTTTGCCTGCAAGTTGGCAGTTTGCTGAGGCGCTGCCCGCAAACACAACACCGATTTGCCGCCCAGCAGTAGGTCTGTGTCGCCCCACTGGATCTCCCGCGCAAAAGCCCGAGCACGCTCAGTCGCTGATGCCCACCTGGTTACGACCATTGTGCTTGGCCTGGTACAGGCCCTTGTCCGCGGCCGAGATCAGTTGGCGGCAATGGGAGCCGGCCTGGGGGATATGGGTGGACAGGCCGATGCTGACGGTCAGGTGCGAGCCTTCACTGGGCGACACATGGGGAATTTTCATGGCGGCGATGGTCTGGCGCAGTTTTTCCGCCACCAGCCGGGCGCCGCCTGGCGAAGTATTGGGCAGCACCAGGGCGAACTCTTCACCGCCGTAGCGCGCCGGCAGGTCGGTGGAGCGGCTGCAAACGTCGCGGATGGAGTCAGCCACCCGGCGCAGTGCTTCGTCGCCGTCCAGGTGGCCGAAGCTGTCGTTGAAGGACTTGAAGTAGTCGACGTCGATCATCAGCAGCGACAACTGGGTCTGGTCACGCAGCCCTCGGCGCCATTCCAGCTCCAGGTATTCGTCGAAGTGACGGCGGTTGGACAAGCCGGTCAGGCCATCGGAGTTCATCAACCGTTGCAGCACCAGGTTGGTGTCCAGCAACTGCTGCTGGCTGACGCGCAGTGCCCGGTAGGCCTCGTCGCGCTGCAGCAAGGTTTGGTAGGAACGCGAGTGGTAGCGAATGCGCGCCACCAGTTCGATGTTGTCGGGCAGCTTCACCAGGTAGTCGTTGGCGCCGGCGGCAAAGGCTGCGCTCTTCACCAACGGGTCTTCCTTGGTGGACAGCACGATGATCGGGATGTCCTTGGTGGCCGGGTGGTTGCGATAGTCGCGTACCAGGGTCAGGCCGTCGAGGCCGGGCATCACCAGGTCCTGGAGAATGACCGTGGGCTTGAGCCGCACGGCCTGTTCGATGGCCTGGTGCGGGTCGGCACAGAAGTGAAAGTCGATGTTCGCTTCAGCCGCCAGGCCACGACGCACCGCTTCGCCGATCATGGCCTGGTCGTCGACGAGCAGCACCATGGCCTTGTTCTCGTCGGTGGCCTTGAATTCTTCGATCTGCAGGTCAATCATGCGTTGTCACCTGGTCACTGCCTTGGAGCCGGCACGGCGTGGTTCTCGGGGTCATGGCTGAAAAATTTCCATCAGTCTGGGAGCAATCCGCTCCAGTGGGCGGATTTCCACCGCTGCATCAATGGCGGCTGCCGCCTTGGGCATGCCATACACCGCACTGCTTTGCTGATCCTGTGCAATGGTCAGGAAATTCTGCTGGCGCAGCAGTTTCAAGCCCTGGGCACCGTCGCGCCCCATTCCGGTCAGCAGCACGCCAACCGCATCGCCGCGCCAGAAACGCGCGACGCTTTCGAAAAAAACATCAATGGAGGGTCGGTAGATTTCGTTCACCGGCTCCTCCGTGTAGGCCAGTGTGCCGTCGTTGAGCAGACGGATGTGATGATTAGTGCCTGCCAACAATACTACGCCAGGTTGCGGCGGCTCGCCTTCCCTGGCCAGGCGCACGTCCAGGCCCGAGGTACCGGCCAGCCAATCGGCCATGCCCGCTGCGAACACCTGGTCCACGTGCTGCACCAGCACAATGGCGGCCGGAAAGCTTTTCGGCAAGCCCTTGAGCAACACTTCCAGCGCCGCCGGGCCACCGGCCGAAGAGCCTATAGCCACCAGACCGTGGCGCTGGACGTTACTGCGCAGGGGCGTAGGCACGCTCTTGACCGGTGTGCCGCGCTGGCCGATCAACCAGCCGATGTTGAGGATCTTGCGCAGCAGCGGTGCGGCCGCATCACGCGGGTTGCCTGCGCCCAGGGCCGGAGTATCGACCACATCCAGGGCGCCATGGCCCATGGCCTCGAACACCCGGTGCACGTTCTGCTGGCGGTCCACGGTGACGATGACGATGGCACAAGGCGTGGCAGCCATGATCTGGCGAGTGGCTTCCACGCCGTCCATAACCGGCATGATCAGGTCCATCAGGATCAGGTCGGGCACCTGTTCGGCGCATTTGGCCACTGCTTCGGCGCCATTGCCCGCCACCCAGATCACCTGGTGCTCAGGCTCAAAGGCCAGTGCCCGGCGCAGGGCCTCGACGGCCATGGGCATGTCGTTGACGATGGCTATTTTCATCCCTGCGCACTCCCGATCAACTCGACCACAGCGTCGAGCAAGGCATCGTCGTGGAAACTGGCTTTAGCCAGATAGTAGTCGGCTCCGGCATCCAGTCCACGCCGTCTATCTTCCTCACGATCCTTGTAGGACACCACCATGACCGGCAGCGATTGCAGGCGCTCATCGCGGCGCACCAGGGTCACCAGTTCGATGCCGTCCATGCGCGGCATGTCGATGTCGGTGATCAGCAGGTCGAAATCCTCGCTGCGCAGGGCGTTCCAGCCGTCCATGCCATCCACCGCCACCGCCACGTCATAGCCGCGGTGGCTGAGCAACTTGCGTTGCAGTTCGCGCACGGTGAGAGAGTCGTCGACCACCAGCACGCGCTTGCGCGCCTGTTCGGCGCCGACCCGCGCGCGACGATCAATGCGTTCCAGGCGCCCAGTGGTCAGCAGTTTCTCCACGGAGCGCAGCATGTCTTCGACATCCACGATCAGCACCACCGAACCATCGTCCAGCAATGCACCGGCCGAGATGTCCTGAACCTTGCCCAGCCGCGCATCCAGCGGCAACACCACCAGGGTACGCTCGCCAATGAAGCGCTCCACCGCCACGCCGTAGATGGCGTCGCGCTCGCGTATCACCACCACGCGCAACGACGCATCGCTGCTTTGCCCGGCCGGGCGTTGCAGCAACTGGCTGGCGGCGACCAGGCCGACGTGGCGGCCCTCGTACCAGAAGTGTTGGCGCCCCTCCAGCTGGACAACGTCCTCGGCCGGCAGGTCAAGCGTGTGTTCGATGTGCGCCAGCGGGAAGGCATACGCCTCTTCGCCCACTTCCACCACCAGGCTGCGCACCACCGACAGGGTCAGCGGCACTTCGATATGGAAACTACTGCCCTGGCCACGTACCTGGGTCAGTTCAACCGAGCCGCGCAGCTGGCGCATCATGTGCTGCACCGCGTCCAGGCCCACGCCGCGCCCTGACACCTGCGTCACTTTGTCGCGCAGGCTGAAACCGGGCAGAAACAGGAAGCTGAGCAGTTCTTCTTCGCTCAGTTGCACGGCCGTCTCGGCTGGCGACAACTGGCGCTCGACGATGCTGCGGCGCAGCCGGTCCAGGTCGACACCGCCGCCATCGTCGCTCAATTCCAGCACCAGCAGGCCGGCCTGGTGCGAAGCCCGCAGCAGTAAGCGACCCTCGAGCGGCTTGCCGGCCAGCAGGCGCTGCTCGGGCATTTCGATGCCGTGGTCGACGGCATTGCGCAGCAGGTGCGTCAGCGGCGCCTCGAGCTTTTCCAGCACGTCGCGGTCGACCTGGGTTTTCTCGCCTTCTATGTCCAGGCGCACCTGCTTGCCCAGCGAACGCCCCAGGTCACGGACCATGCGCACTTGACCGCCGAGCACGTCGGCAAAGGGCCGCATGCGGCAGGCCAGGGCAGTGTCGTAGAGCAACTGGGCACGCTGGCTGGCCTGCCAGCCGAACTCGTCCAGCTCACTGGTCTGGTGCACCAGCATGTGCTGGGTCTCGGCCAGCAGGCCCTGGACCAGCGCCAGCGCTTCGTGCACTTCTTCCGTCTGGGCGCTGGCTTGCAGATGTTCTTTGAGGCCGTCCAGCGCCCGTTGGCTCTGGCCCTGCATGCGCTTGAGGCGCTGCATGGTGGCCAGGTAAGGCTTGAGGCGCTGGGTTTCGACCAGGGACTTGCTGGACAGGTCGAGCAGGCTGTTCAGGCGTTCGGCAGTCACCCGCAGCACCCGCTCGCCGCCTTCGACGGGGCCCTTGGCCTGGCGCGGCTGCGTGGCAGCGGGAAGCTCGGCCGCCAGTGCAGGTTCAGGCTCAAGCTCCGGCTCCGGCTCCGGCTCCTGCGCCTGCGCGGGCTCGGGTTGTGCAGGCGAGACAGCAGGCCGTACCGGGGGAATGAACGAGGGGTCTAGCAGGGCCGTCATGCGCACCGAGTAGGTGGCGATGTCCTCGGTGGTGGGCGCGGTTTCAGGCGTGGCGATGCGCATCAGCAGGTCGGTGCCGTGCAGCAGGGCATCAATGTGTTCAGGGGTCAGCAGCAGGCGCCCTTCCTGGGCACTGACCAGGCAGTCCTCCATCACGTGGGCGACGCTGACCCCGGCGTCCACGCCTACGATGCGCGCTGCACCCTTGAGCGAGTGCGCCGCGCGCATGCAGGCTTCCAGCTGTTCGGCCTGTTTGGGGTTGCGTTCCAGTTCCAGCAGGCCGGCGCTGAGTACCTGGGTCTGGGCTTCGGCTTCCAGGGCAAACAGTTCCAGCAACGAGGCGTCGCGCATTTGCTCCGGGGTCATGTCAGGCTCCTGGCAACGGCGTCCAGCAGCTGAGTTTCATCCAGCACCCGCACGCTGCGGCCCTTGAAGGGCAGCACGGCATGGGTGAAGCGGTTGCCGGCCTGGCCCACGGCGGGCGAGGCGTTTTCAAGCTGCGCAAGTTCGATGCGATGGATACCGTCCACTTCATCCACCGGCACTACCACCGAGCCACCGGCAGCAGCCAGGATCAGCATGCGCGGCATGATGCGCGCCGACGTGACCGGGTTGACGCTCACGTCCACCCCCAGCAATTCAGCCAGCGACAGGCAGGGCACCAGGGCCCCGCGCACGTTGGCCACGCCTTGCAGCGCCCGCGAGCGCTGATGCGGTAGCGAATGCACGGACTGCACCGGGGCAATCTCCACCAGGCAGCGGGTGGCCAGGGCCAGCCACTCCTCGGCCAGGCGGAACACCACCAGAGAACGCGAGGCCACCTGGCCCAGGGCCTCGATGGTTTCACCCCGCACCGTTTCGCGCACCAGGGAGTAGCGGTCCAGCAGGCGCACGGCCGCCGCCGCATACACCTGGCAGTTTCGGCAATGAATATGGTCGGCCAGCAACGGGCATGACTTGTCGCCATGAATTCCGATCCGGTTCCAGCAATCGTCAATCGCTTCGCCATCCCCCTGGATGACGTTCAGCGAAGCCAGGCCAATCATCGTTTACGCTCACTGTCAGCGGTTCGGTCACTGCGCGCGGCGCGCTCCTGCAGGCGCCGCGCACCGACGCTGTCGCCCTGGGCGGCCAGCAGCATGGCCAGGTGGGCCAATGCCTCGGAGTGCTGCGGTTGCAGGTACAGCGCCTTGCGGTAAAAATCCTGGGCCTTGCGGGCATCGCCACCGACATCGTTGAGCAAACCGAGCCAGTAGAACGCTTGCGCATGCGGCCCATGGTGCTTGAGGTACTGTTCGCAAGCCTGCATGGCCTCCTGGCTCTTGCCTTCGTTGGCCAGGCTGGCGATCTGCTCGAGTGTTACCTGTACCGGTTTTTCGGCCGCAGGCGTCGCGACTTGAGGGACGGCTGGCATCGCCCGTGAACGCGCTACCGGTGCGGACGGTGGCGGCGGCCGGGTCGTCGGCGCAGGCCGCACATAAGGCGCCGCCGGCTCAGGCGGCGGCGTGTCGTCACGCACAAACGCGAAAGACTGCGCGATGCCCAGCGGGCGCATGCCCAGGCGTGCCAGCAGGCTGCCCTCGGCGGGGCCGATGAACAGCGCACCGCTTTTGTCGTTCAGGCCCTTGAGCACCTCGAACACACGCTGCTGGGTTTCCACGTCGAAATAGATCAGCAGGTTGCGGCAGAACACGAAATCATAGGGCGGCTCGCCCTTGAGCAGCGCCGGGTCCAGCACGTTGCCCACGTGCAGGCGCACTTGCTGGCGCACCCGGTCGCTCAATCGATAGCCGTCATCCATGGCGTCGAAATGACGCTCGCGAAAGGTCAGGTCAGCACCTCGGAACGAATTGCGCCCGTACACACCACGCTGGGCCTTGGCCACGGAAAGGGGGCTGATATCGACGCCATCGACCTTGAACATGGCCGGGCAAATGCCCACGTCCAGCAACGCCATGGCAATGGAGTAAGGTTCTTCACCGGTGGAGCACGGCAGGCTGAGGATGCGCAGTTCCCGCTTGCCCTTGAGCTCCGCCAGCCGCGCCTGGGCCAGCTTGGCCAGCGCTACAAAGGTCTCGGGGTAACGCAGAAACCAGGTTTCGGGGACGATCACCGCTTCAATCAAGGCCTGCTGCTCGGCCCCACTGCCCAGCAGCAGGCCCCAGTAGGCGTCCGCGTTCCCGGCGCCGCTGGCGGCGCACCGTTGGGTGACCGCCCGTTCGATCAGCGCCGGGCCCACCGACGCCACGTCCAGGCCGATGCGCTCACGCAGGAACTTGAAGAAACGCGGATCGCCTTCCATCAGTCTTCCCCATCCTTGAGGCGGTCGGCCAGTTGCGGGGCAAACAGCAGCTCGCGCACCCGCTCATCCAGCAAGTCCTGCACGCCCACCCATTGCAGCAACCCCTGTTCATCCTCGCGCACCGGCCCCAGGTAGGGCGTAGTGCGGTTGGACACTTCGCTGGGGCGAAAGTCATCCGGGTTGCAGCGCAGGGTGTGGGTGGCGTGCTCCAGAATAAGGCCCAGGCGCAGGTCCGGGCGCGCCGGGTCACTGCGGTAATGCACTAGCACCAGGCGCGTACTGGTGCGCTGGGGCGCCGGGGTGCCGAACATTAACTGGCCCACGTCAATGACCGGCACTACGCGGCCACGGTGGGCAAAAATACCCACCACCCAGGCCGGCGCCTGGGCCACCGGCTTGAGCGGCACGCAGGGCAGTACTTCACCGATATCGGTGGCCGCCAGGGCAAACCGTTCGGCGCCTACCTGAAAAATCAGGAACAGCTTGCCCTGGGCGGCCCGGGTCGACCGCAGCGGCTCGCTCATCAGACTTTGAAGCGCGATACGCCGCCACGCAGCCCGGTGGCTACCTGGCTGAGTTCGTCGATGGCGAAACTGGCCTGGCGCAAGGACTCCACGGTCTGGCTGCTAGCGTCGCTCAACTGCGACAGGGCATGGTTGATCTGTTCGGCACCGGTGGCCTGGGCCTGCATGCCTTCGTTGACCATCAGCACCCGCGGCGCCAGCGCCTGCACCTGCGCGATGATCTGCGACAGCTGGTCGCCCACCTGCTGCACCTCGAACATGCCGCGGCGCACTTCTTCGGAAAACTTGTCCATCCCCATCACGCCCGCCGACACGGCCGACTGGATCTCGCGCACCATTTGCTCGATGTCATAGGTGGCCACGGCGGTCTGGTCGGCCAGGCGTCGGACCTCGGTGGCCACCACGGCAAAGCCGCGGCCATATTCGCCGGCCTTTTCCGCTTCGATGGCGGCGTTGAGCGACAGCAGGTTGGTCTGGTCGGCTACCTTGACGATGGTCACTACCACCTGATTGATGTTGCCGGCCTTCTCGTTGAGGATCGCCAGCTTGGCGTTCACCAGGTCAGCGGCGCCCATCACCTGGTGCATGGTCTCTTCCATGCGCGACAGGCCCTGCTGGCCGGAGCCGGCCAGCATCGAGGCGGCATCGGCTGCCGAGGTGACCTCGGTCATAGTGCGCACCAGGTCACGGGAGGTGGCGGCGATTTCCCGCGAGGTGGCACCGATCTCGGTGGTAGTGGCCGCAGTTTCGGTGGCCGTGGCCTGTTGCTGCTTGGAGGTGGCCGCAATTTCCGTGACCGACGTGGTGACCTGCACCGAGGAACGCTGTGCTTGGGACACCAGCGCGGTGAGCTCGGTCATCATGTCGTTGAAGCCGGTCTCGACCATGTTGAATTCGTCGCGACGGGACAGATTCAGGCGCGAACTCAGGTCACCAGTGCGCATGGTTTCCAGGATGCTGGTGATCTTCTGCATCGGCTGCATGATTGCGCGCAACAACAGCAAGCCGCACACGCCGGCGGCAATGATGGCCAGCAGCAGGGCAATACCCATGGTGAGCTTGGCGTCGCTCACAGCCTGGGAACTGGCCTTGGAAGCATGTTCGGCCGCATCCCGGTTACGCTCAATCATACTGTTCAACTGCTTGCGGCCCGCCGCCCAGGCGGGGCTGAGCTGGTCGTTGAGCAGGTCCTGGGCCAGGGAGAAGTGCTTCTGGTGGTAGGCGTCCAGCACTTTGGCCAGGGCCTGTTCGTAGTTGGCGCGCAGGCGCGAAAACTCGTCAAAGCTGGCTTTGTCGTCCGGATCGAACACGGTCTTCTGGTAGTTGGCCATCTGCTCGGTGAGACGGTCGGAAAAGCCCTTGAACTGGTCTTCATCAGACGTCACGTATTCGCGCTGGTAGCTGAGCCCCACCAGCTGCTGGGTGTAGACGTAACTTTCAACCCAGGCGCTGCGGATCATGGAGCTGTAGTAGACCCCCGGCACACTGTCGGTGCGGACGTTTTCCTGGGCATCGTCGATGGCCTTGAGGCGCGTATAGGAGGCGACCACCATCAACAGCATGATGGCGATAATCACGGCGAAGCTCGCCAGAATCCGTTGGCGCAATGTCCAGTTCTTCACAGTCATCCCTCGAGAGTGCTACATCTACCGGCAAATTGGCCGAGTATAGCCTAGGGATAACCCTGCTGACTGTGTCGTTTTTGGCTACTTCCCTACATGTTTCCGACATGATGGCCAATACGGTGGCACCCGCGCCCTGTGGCGCTTGAGTACGCTGGGTATCGTCACCCTCGCGACAGCGGCTATAGGTGTGTCGAAAAGGGATGAGCACCGCGCATTGCCTGGCGCGTCGCAAGACGCAGCCTCTTTAGGCTGCCGCCAGGCTGCGAAGGCGCGCGCAGCGGGCACGCGATCGACATGACAACGCCGAAGGTCCTGCGGAGCTTTTCGCAGCCTGCGAGTGGGGGGTTAGCCCAGGCGTTGGTCGATGGCCTCGATTACCGGGGCAAACACCGCAGGGGGTAAAGGCACTACGGCTTCACGAATGGTGCGCAAGAACGCCGGCGTGGCCGTGCGCGTTGCACGCATGACCCATGTCGCGGCTTCGTCCAGCTCGCCACGACGCACCAGCATCGCCGCGTAGCTGCACTGGCCACGGAAATCCCCGGCCAGGGCCGAGCGCTGGAACCATTCGAAAGCCAGCGCCTGGTTCACCGGCGACACCCAGCCTTCCTCGTGGAAGCGTCCCACCAGGTTCATGGCCTTGGCATGCCCGGCATCGGCGGCGCGCTGGTACCAGGTCAAGGCCTGAACCATGTCCCTGGCCACGCCAAGCCCACGGCTGAGCAGATTGGCGTAGTTGTACTGGCCCCAGTCCAGCCCGCGCTCGGCGGCGGCGCGGTAGTGGTGGGTGGCACCTGGCAGATCGGGCTTGCAGCCCCAGCCCAGTTCCAGACAACGGCCCACCATGTTCAGGGCTGACAGGTGGCCGCGCGCCGCCGCGATGCGAAACCAGCGCAAGGCCAGTTCTGCGTCCCGTTCGATGCCATGGCCGTCGAGCAGCACCTGGCCCAGGCGCGCCTGGGCCTCCAGGCTGCCGGCAGCGGCCTGGTCGAGCAGCAGGCGCGCCACCGCGGTGCAGTCCTGCACCCCCAGGCGCAGGACGGGATCGGCCAGCATCAAAAGCGGTACTCGGCGGTCAGCGTGGCACCGCGTCCATCGCCCGGAATACCGTAACCGCGGCCGTTGTATTCGGTGAAATAACGCTTGTCGAAGATATTGGTGACGTTCAGGCGCAGGTCGACATTCTTGTTGATGGCGTGGGTAAAGGCCATGTCGTGGACTACATAGTCGGGCAAGGTGGTCTTGCTGGCGGAGGTGGTGACCGAGTCGGCGCCGGTGCCGGTGCCCTGGTAGATGTCCACGGTATCAACATAGCGCACGCCATAGCTGAAGCTGTTGTTGCCCGGCAGTTTCCAGGTGTTCCACAGGCTGATGGTGTGCTTGGGCGTGTTGGCGATGCCCACGCTGCCGTCTTCGGAAGTGGCGTTGGCGGCTTTCAGGGTCACGGCATTCTGGTACGCGTAACCGGCGTACACCGACCACTTGTCGGTGATGTTGCCCACCACGCCCAGCTCCAGCCCGCGCACGCGCTGCTCGCCGCCCACGTTCAGGGTGGCACCGGTGTCGTCATCGGTGTAGGTCAGGCTGCGCTTGGTTTCATACAGGGCGGCGGTGAGGCTCAGGTTTTCGTTGAGCACATCCCACTTGGTGCCCAGTTCGATGGTCTTGCCGCGCTGGGTGCTGTCGCCGGTGCTGCTGCCGGTCTGCGCCACGGCGGTCAGGCTGCTGGGCTGGCGGGCATTGGCGTAGCTGAGGTAGATACTGCCCTCTTCCACCGGTTTGTACACCAGGGCGGTATGCACGCTGGTGAGTTTTTCCGAATCGGACGAGTTGCCGTTATCCACCCACGCCGCAGTCTGGCTGGTGCGCGAGTAGTTGCTGGTGATGCGCGAATCGTAGTGATCCTGGCGAGCGGCCAGGTTCAGTTCCCAGTGCTCGTTGAACTTGAGGGTATCGAGGGCGTAGAAGGCTTTATCGGTCTGCTCGGCGCCGATTTCGGAGCTGGTGTAGGTGTCTGCCGAATACGGGTACTTGGACCAGCTGTTGCTGTCGGACGTCAGGTTGGTCATCTGCGCAGCGTCGGCGGCGGTGAGCTTGCCGATGTCCGATTGCAGGGTCTGCTTGCTGTATTCGATACCGGTGACCAGGGTGTGGCCGATGCCGAAGGTATCGAAGCGCAACGTCAGGTTGCTCTGGTCGCTCCAGGTTGCGTTGGTCTGATCGCGTTCCGGCGTGTTCAGGTAACGACGGTACACGCCCTTGTTGGCCATCACACCCGGGGCTGGGTTGGACGCGCTGTAGTAGGTACCGCCCGGCGTGGTGACGAAGTAGTCGTGGTCCAGGTGGAAATAGGTGAGCTGATTGTCGAAGGTGACATTGTCGTTGAAGTCATGGGCGAACTTCAGGTTCAGGCGGTGGGACTCGTTGTTTTCCTTGTCCAGGTTGCGCCAGCCCCAGTAACGGCTCCAACTGCCCAGGCGGCGCGGGCTGCTGCCGTTGCTGCCGTCCACGGTAGGAATGCCGTAGTCGGTATTGCCGTTGTCGTGCAGGTACTCGTAGGCGATGGTGAAGCGGGTGTCGGTGCCCAGGCCCAGGGACAAGGACGGCGCGAAGCCGTTGCGCTCGCGCTGAATCCAGTCACGGCCGTTCTCGCCGCCCTTGTAGCCCACCACGTTGAGGCGGAACGCCGCGCCCTCGCCCAAACCGTCAATGGTATGGTTGATGTCCAGGGTGGAGCGCTTGTAGTTGGCCGTGCCAACGCCCACGTCCAGGGTGTCGAAGTCTTTCAACTCAGGGCTTTTGGTCACCAGGTTGATGGCGCCGCCAATGGCGCCCACACCCCAGCCCGAACCACTGGAACCCTTGAGCACTTCCACCTGTTCGGTGTTGAACAGCTCGGAGTGGGTGTACTTGGCCGGGTCACGTACGCCGTCGCGGTAGATGTTGCCGTCGGCACTGAAACCACGAATGTTGATGCTGTCACCCACCCCGCCGCCGCCTTCACCGGAGTTGAAGGTAATGCCCGGCACGTTGCGCAACACATCCTTCAGGTCTTGGGCGTTCTGCTCTTCCAGTACACGCTTGGGCACCACGCTGATGCTCTGCGGCGTGTCGCGCAGCGCTTCGGTGAATTTGCTGCCCGAGAGCTTTTCGGTCTGGTACGGGGTGCCGCTTTCCTGGGGCGCATCGATGACGGTGGAGTCCAACTGCAACGTGTTGGGCACCGGGTCGGCAGCGTAGGTGAAGCTGCTGAGCGTGGCGACAGCCATGCCCAGGGAAACGTCCAGGCGAGGTGGGAGAGTGGATTGACGGCTCATGGGGTTCTCGTAGGAGGGGCCAGCAGGTTAAAGTAAACAACAACGATTCTCTTTCGCGCATTGTGCGCGAATGCTTCTCAAGATCTTGTTAAGAAGATTTCACCTTCGACACATTCACTCCATACGGTCCGCCCATGCGCATTCTGGTCATCGAGGACGACCTGGTCATCCTCGACAACATCACCCGCTACCTGAGCCGCCGCGGCTACATTGTCGATTGCGCGGAAAACGGCGCCCAGGGCCTGGACATGGCCCGTGGCGGTGACTTCGACCTCATCGTCCTCGACCTCATGCTGCCGCGCCTGGACGGCTATTCCCTGTGCCGACAATTGCGTGAAGAAGGCGGCCGGCGCATTCCGGTGATCATGGTGACTGCCCGTGACACCCTGGAAAACCGCCTGGAAGGCTTCGAGGCCGGCGCCGACGATTACCTGGTAAAGCCCTTCGCCCTGGCCGAACTGGCGGCGCGGGTGAACGCCGTGCTGCTGCGCGCCAGCCCGCCGCACCCGACCGTGCTGCAGGTGGCCGACCTGTGCCTGGACACCGCCACCCTGGCCCTGAGCCGCGCCGGCCAGGCGCTGAAACTGCCGCCCGCGCCGCTGCGGCTGTTGACAGCGCTGATGCAAGCCAGCCCTGCAGTGCTGGCACGGCGCAAGCTGGAAGAGTTGCTGTGGAGCGATTCACCGCCCGACAGCGACAGCCTGCGCACCCATATCCATCAGTTGCGCCACGTGGTGGACAAGCCCTTTGCCCTGCCGCTGCTGCGCACGGTACACGGCATCGGCTACCGGCTGAGCGCCGATGACTGACGGCCGCCGTCATAGCATGGGGCGGCGCCTGATCCTGATCTATGGATTGGTTAGCCTGCTCACCGGCGCACTGGTGCTGGGCCTGTCGAACATTGGCCTGAACCGCCTGGAAATGCGCTTGCAGGAAATCGACATGGGCATCGCCATCCAGCGGGTGCGCGAAGAAGTGGCCAGCGGTGGCGAGGGGCGCCCTGGGCGCTTTTTTGCCGGCGCGCCAGGTTCGGCGCAGTTCCCTGCCGACCTGCGCAGTCTGTCACCGGGTTTCTACAAACTGATGCGCGGCCAGCGCCTGTGGCACGTGCGCGTGCTCGATGACGGCAACCAGCGCTTCCTGTTGATGCGCGACTACACCGACTATGAACACAGCCAGACCACGCTGGTGATGGTCGGTGTGATCAGCGTCGGTGGCCTGGTGCTGCTGGCCGTGCTGTTGGGGCTGATCACCACCCGCCGGCTGGTTCGCCCCATCGAACGCCTGTCAGCCAGCATGACCACCCGCGCTAGCCTGCCGCCTTGCAGCCGGCTGGCCACGGACTTCCCCCGCAATGAAATCGGTACGGTGGCGCAGGCCTTCGACGACACCTACAACCACCTGGAGTTGGCCTTGCAACGCGAACGGCTGTTCACCGCCGACGTCGGTCACGAACTGCGCACGCCGATGATGGCGGCGCTAAGCGCCTGTGAAGTACTGCGCGACGAAGAGCACCTGAGCGTGAGCGCCGATGAGCAGATGCAGCGGATCGAAGGCTCCATCAAGGACATGCGCCAGCGTCTGGACACCTACCTGATGCTGGCCCGTGGCGAGTCCGATTGCCTGGGCTTTGCCCGGGCCAGCATGGCCCAGGCGGTTGATGAACAACTGCAGCAATCGCGGCCCCAGGCACAACGCCTGCAATTGACACTGCTGCTACATCAAGGTGGGACCGCCGCTGCACCGAGCTACCCCGTGCCGTTGCTGCGCACGGTATTGGGCAACCTGCTGCGCAACGCCCTGCAATACGCCGGCACAGGCAGCGAAATAAGGCTGCGGGCCGGGGACACTTGGGTGGAGGTGCAGGACAATGGGCCCGGCGTGCCCGCCGACCAGCACCAGGCCATCTTTCTGCCCTTCACCCGCGGCGCCCAACCCAGCATCGACAACCTGGGGCTGGGGCTGTCGCTGGTCAAGCGCATCTGCCTGAACCAGGGCTGGGCCATCAGCGTCACCTCCCCCGAAGGCGGGCCGACGTGTTTTCGCCTGGACTGCGAACCGTCCCGAAAATAGAAACAATCATTTCACCTTCCGGATAATTGTTCCTGAAAGGCACCAGCGCCAGAATGGCGCTGCCCCCCAGCCCTCAAGGAATGACCATGCGCCCTCTCCACCCATCCATTGCCCCAGCGTTGAGCTTCAACGGCGGCTTCGTCGACACCGTTGGCTTCCTGGCCTTGCAGGGGCTGTTCACTGCCCACGTCACCGGCAACTTTGTCACCCTGGGCGTAAGCATTGTGCATGGCACCTCCGGCGCGCTGGCCAAATTGCTGGCCCTGCCGGTGTTCGTGTTGGTGGTGGGCCTCACTCACCTGGCGGCCAGCGCGCTGCACCGGCGCAACCTGGCCTCGCTGCACCTGTTGATGATCGCCCACACCGTTTTGCTCGGGCTGTTCCTGGCCCTGGCCGTGTGGCTGGGGCCGTTCAAGGACGGCGACAGCATCGCCGCGCTGCTGACCGGCATGGTCGGGGTATCGGCCATGGCCATCCAGAACGCACTGTCGCGCCAGCACTTGAAGGCGGCGCCGCCGACCACGTTGATGACGGGGAACGTGACGCAGGTGGCGATCGACGTGTTCACGCTGATCGGGCTGCGTGATGCCGAGGAGCGTGCAGCAGTGATGGCGCGCCTGGGGCCAATTGGCAAAAACCTGCTGGGCTTCACCGTGGGGTGTATCGGCTCGGCATTGTTGTACCTGGTGATCGGCCTGTGGTGCTTGAGCGTGCCCCTGGCCGTGGCCGCCTGGGCTTGCTGGGCGACTGCGACAGAGCGATCCGCCGTTACCCCATGAAAACCTTCCCTCAATGAACGGAGCACGTCTAGTTCGATGAGGACGAGCACATGCGCCCCTTTCGCAGAGGGCGGGAGGTAGCCATCGAAAAAAAAGATATACACTCCTACCCTTCTGCATGATCTGCCTGTAGCAGTTGCCGCCTGGCTGCGGCTACACGGGTCGTGCCCTGGAACGAGTGACCTGTTCATGATGACCCTGCGCCAGATCCGCCATTTCATTGCCGTGGCCGAGACCGGTTCGATCTCGGCCGCTGCCCAGGCGGTGTTCATTTCCCAGTCCACCCTGACCCTGGCCATCCAGCAGTTGGAGCAGGAAATCGGCGTCAGCCTGTTCAACCGCCACGCCAAGGGCATGACCCTGACCCACCAGGGCCACCAGTTTCTGCGCCAGGCGCATTTGATCCTGGCCACTGTCGACAACGCCAAGCGCAGCCTGCAGCAGAGCACCGATCAGGTGGCCGGGCAGTTGATCATCGGCGTGACCAGCCTGGTGGCCGGGTATTACCTGGCCGACCTGCTGACCCGCTTCCAGCGCGCCTACCCCAATGTCGAGCTGCGGGTGATGGAAGATGAGCGCCCCTACATCGAGCACCTACTGGTGAGCGGCGAGATCGATGTGGGGGTGTTGATCCTGTCCAACCTGGAAGACCGCCACGCCTTGCAGACCGAGGTGCTCACGCACTCGCCGCACCGCTTGTGGCTGCCGGCCCAACACCCGTTGCTGGAACACGACAGCATCAACCTGGCCGACGTGGCCCGCGAGCCGCTGATTCAGCTCAACGTCGACGAAATGGACCGCAACGCCCAGCGCATCTGGACCGGCGCCGCCCTCACGCCGCGTATCAGCCTGCGCACCGCCTCCACCGAAGCGGTGCGAAGCCTGGTGGCCGCCGGCCTTGGCGTGTCGATTCAACCGGACATGACCTATCGGCCCTGGTCGCTGGAAGGCGACATCATCGAGGCGCGGCCGCTGGCCGACCTCACCCAGACCCTGGACGTGGGCCTGGCTTGGCGCCGAGGCACCGCGCGCCCGGCACTGGTGGACCCGTTTCTGACCGTCGCCCGCGAACAACCGCACAACGGCCGCAGGCTATCTATTTAATCGAACGCTGCATTCAGTATTTAGAATTTGTAGCCCGCTCGCCCGCGCACTAGTCTCTACCCATCGAGACAATCCGTGCCCGGGCTGCCCTTCAGGAGCCTGCCCGTGAGCCCAAAAGAAAAGAGACCTCGCAACATGGCCGGCACTTCCCCCACGCCCCTGTGCACCGCACTGCTGATCGACGGCGAGCTTGTCGCCGGCCAGGGCCAGGTGGAAGCCATCATCAACCCCGCCACCGCTGAAGTACTCACCCACATTGCCGAAGCCAGCATCGACCAGGTCGAGCAGGCCATCCTGGCCGCGCACCGGGCCTTTGCCGGCTGGTCGCGCACCACGCCGCAGCAACGCTCCAACCTGCTGCTGGACATCGCCGATACAGTGGCCCGCCAGGCCGATCACCTGGCCCGCCTGGAAGCGCTGAACTGCGGCAAGCCACTGCACCTTGCACGCCAGGACGACCTCAACGCCACCGTCGACGTGTTTCGTTTCTTCGCCGGTGCCGTGCGCTGCCAGACCGGCCAGTTGGCCGGCGAATACGTGCCCGGCTACACCAGCATGGTGCGCCGCGACCCGATTGGCGTAGTGGCCTCCATCGCGCCCTGGAACTACCCCATCATGATGGCGGCGTGGAAGATCGCCCCGGCGCTGGCGGCCGGCAACACGCTGGTGTTCAAGCCCTCGGAGCACACGCCGCTGTCGATCCTGGCACTGGCGCCGGCGCTGGCGCAGATACTGCCGCGTGGCGTGCTGAACATTGTCTGCGGCGGCGGCGAAGGCGTCGGCAGCCATTTGGTGAGCCATGCCAAGGTGCGCATGGTGTCACTGACCGGCGACATCGTCACCGGCCAGAAAATTCTCCAGGCCGCCTCCAAGACCGTCAAGCGCACGCACCTGGAGTTGGGCGGCAAGGCGCCGGTGATCGTCTGCAACGACGCCGACCTGCAGGCCGTGGTCGACGGCGTGCGCAACTATGGCTACTACAACGCCGGGCAGGACTGCACGGCGGCGTGCCGGGTGTACGCCCAGGCGGGCATTCACGACCAGTTGGTGAGCGAGCTGGGCGATGCGGTGAGCAAGCTGCGCTTTGCCGGCAAGCGCGACGCAGACAACGAACTGGGGCCGCTGATCAGCTCCCGCCAGCGCGACCGCGTGGCCAGTTTTGTGGAACGCGCCCTAAGCCAGCCGCACATCGAACGCATCACCGGCGCCGCCGTGCATTCGGGGCCGGGCTTTTTTTACCAACCCACGCTGCTGGCCGGCTGCCGGCAGAACGACGAGATCGTCCAGCGCGAAGTGTTCGGCCCCGTGGTCACGGTGACCCGCTTCGACCAACTGAACCAGGCCGTGGACTGGGCTAACGAATCCGAATACGGCCTGGCCTCGTCGGTCTGGACGCAGAACCTGGACAAGGCCATGCAGGTAGCCGCGCGATTGCAGTACGGCTGCACCTGGATCAACAGCCATTTCATGCTGGCCAGCGAAATGCCCCACGGCGGCCTCAAGCGCTCCGGCTACGGCAAGGACCTGTCCAGCGATTCATTGCAGGACTACAGCGTGGTACGCCACATCATGGCCCGCCATGGGGAGCATCTCTGACCCGCGACCCGGTATCACCACTACTCTAAGAACCAGCCTCGACGAAGGCCCGCCGCACCCGTTCGAAAAACTGCCCCGACCATAATATGAAGAAGAGGGATACCCATGCACCAGCACAAGATTGCGCTGCTCAGCGCCTTGACCACCGCACTGCTGGCCAGCGCCAGCCTGCAGGCCGCCGAACCGCTGAAGGCGGTAGGCGCCGGCGAAGGGCAACTGGATATCGTGGCCTGGCCGGGCTACATCGAACGGGGCGAGAGCGACAAGAATTATGACTGGGTGACGGGTTTCGAGAAGGAAACCGGCTGCAAGGTCAACGTCAAGACGGCCGCCACCTCGGACGAAATGGTCAGCCTGATGGCCAAGGGTGGCTACGACCTGGTGACCGCCTCGGGCGACGCCTCGCTGCGACTGATTGCCGGCAAGCGCGTGCAACCGATCAATACCGCGCTGATCCCCAACTGGAAGAACATCGACCCGCGCCTCAAGGACGGCCCCTGGTACGTGGTCAACACGCAGACCTATGGCACGCCCTACCAGTGGGGCCCGAACGTGCTGCTGTACAACACCAACGTGTTCAAGACCCCACCCACCAGCTGGGGCGTGGTGTTCAATGCCCAGGACCTGCCCGACGGCAAGCCCAACAAGGGCCGCGTACAGGCGTACGACGGTCCGATCTACATCGCCGACGCGGCGCTGTACCTCAAGAGCACCAAGCCGGAACTGGGCATTCAGAACCCTTACGAGTTGAACGAAACCCAGTACAAGGCCGTGCTCGACCTGCTGCGCGCCCAGCATGCGCTGGTACACCGCTACTGGCATGACGCGACCGTGCAGATGAGTGACGTGAAGAACGAAGGTGTGGTGGCCTCCAGCTCCTGGGGGTACATGGTCAACGGCCTGAAAGCCGATAACCAGCCTGTGGCCTCGACCATTCCGAAGGAAGGCGCCACCGGCTGGGCCGACACCACCATGCTGCACACCGACGCCGCGCACCCCAACTGCGCCTACAAGTGGATGGACTGGTCGCTGCAACCCAAGGTGCAGGGTGACGTGGCCGCCTGGTTCGGCTCCCTGCCAGCGGTACCGGCGGCGTGCACCAGCAGCGAACTGCTGGGCGCCGAGGGCTGCAAGACCAACGGCATCGACCAGTTTGACAAGATCGCCTTCTGGAAAACCCCGCAGGCCGAGGGCGGCAAGTTCGTGCCCTACAGCCGCTGGACCCAGGACTACATCGCGATCATGGGCGGCCGCTGAGCGCTAGCCACGCCCTCCCCGTGCAGGAGCGGACCGTGTCCGCGAAGGCCTCACCGCGCTAATGCTCACATACCGCGGCGCCTGGTTCGCGGGCACGGCCCGCTCCTACACCGGGATCGCACCGCCCTTTTTTGCCCATCGGAGTCGCGCATCATGACGCTTGCAGTCCAGTTCACCCAGGTTTCCCGCGTGTTCGGCGAGGTGAAGGCCGTTGACCGGGTTTCCATCGATATCCAGGACGGCGAGTTCTTTTCCATGCTGGGCCCGTCGGGTTCGGGCAAGACCACCTGCCTGCGCCTGATCGCCGGGTTCGAACAGCCCAGCGAAGGCTCCATCCGCATTCATGGCGCCGAGGCGGCGGGGTTGCCACCGTATCAGCGCGACGTCAACACGGTGTTCCAGGACTACGCCCTGTTCCCGCACATGAACGTGCTGGATAACGTGGCCTACGGTTTGAAAGTGAAAGGCGTGGGCAAGCAGGAACGCCTGCAGCGCGCTGAAGAGGCCTTGGCCATGGTGGCCCTGGGCGGCTACGGCCAGCGCAAGCCGGTGCAGCTCTCCGGTGGCCAGCGCCAGCGCGTGGCCCTGGCTCGCGCCCTGGTGAACCGCCCACGGGTGCTGCTGCTCGATGAACCGCTGGGGGCCCTGGACCTGAAGCTGCGCGAGCAGATGCAGAGCGAATTGAAGAAGCTGCAACGCCAGTTGGGCATCACCTTCATTTTCGTCACTCACGACCAGACCGAAGCGCTATCAATGTCCGACCGCGTGGCGGTGTTCAACAAGGGCCGCATCGAACAGGTCGACACCCCGCGCAACCTGTACATGAAACCGGCCACCACCTTCGTCGCCGAATTCGTCGGCACCTCCAACGTGCTGCGGGGCGAGGCCGCGCGGCAATTGAGCGGCACCGACCTGCCGTTCTCCATTCGCCCGGAACATATCCGCTTCGGCGAGGCGTCCACCGCCCACGAAGTACAAATCAGCGGCCTGCTGCATGATATTCAATACCAGGGCAGTTCCACCCGCTACGAGCTCAAGCTGGACAGCGGCCAGGTGATCGCCATCAGCCAGGCCAACAATCAGTGGCAGGAACCCAGCATCGTCCTGCAACCCGGCCAGCGCCTGAACGCCCGCTGGGCCCGCGAAGCGATGACCGCCCTGCGCGAAACCGAGGGCCTGTGACATGAGCATGGCCCTGGATAAACCGGCGCTGCTGCCGCACCGCCCGCGCTCGCCCCTGCGGCGGCTTTGGACGCTGCTGTACCGCACGCCCAACCTGTACCTGTCGCTGTTGCTGGTGCCGCCGTTGCTGTGGTTCGGTGCCATCTACCTGGGTTCACTGCTGAACCTTTTATGGCAAGGGTTCTATACCTTCGACGACTTCAGCATGACGGTGACGCCAGACCTGACGCTGGCCAACTTCGCCGCGCTGTTCAACCCGGCCAACTTCGACATCATTCAGCGCACCCTGACCATGGCGGTAGTGGTGTCGATGGCCAGCGCCCTGGTGGCCTTCCCCATCGCCTACTACATGGCACGCTACACCAGCGGCAAGACCAAGGCGTTTTTCTATATCGCGGTGATGATGCCCATGTGGGCCAGCTACATCGTCAAGGCCTATGCCTGGACGCTGCTGCTGGCCAAAGGCGGCGTGGCCCAGTGGTTTGTCCAGCACCTGGGCCTGGCGCCGCTGCTGCAAGCGGTGCTGGGCATTCCGGGGATTGGTGGCAGCACCCTGTCCACCTCGCACCTGGGGCGCTTCCTGGTGTTCGTGTACATCTGGCTACCGTTCATGATTCTGCCGATACAGGCCTCGCTGGAACGCTTGCCGCCGTCATTGCTGCAAGCCTCCGCCGACTTGGGGGCCAAGCCGCGCCAGACGTTCCTGCAAGTGGTTTTGCCGCTGTCGGTGCCGGGCATTGCCGCCGGCTCCATCTTCACGTTCTCGCTGACCCTGGGCGACTTCATCGTGCCGCAACTGGTGGGCCCGCCCGGTTACTTCATCGGCAGCATGGTCTATGCCCAGCAAGGCGCCATTGGCAACATGCCCATGGCCGCAGCTTTCACCCTGGTGCCGATTGTGCTGATCGCGGTGTACCTGTCCATCGTCAAACGCCTGGGGGCCTTCGATGCACTCTGATAAAGCGCCGTGGGGCCTGCGCCTGGCTGCCTGGGGCGGGCTGGTGTTCCTGCACTTTCCCATCCTGATTATCTTCCTGTACGCCTTCAACACCGAAGACGCAGCCTTCAGCTTTCCGCCCCAGGGCTTCACCCTCAAGTGGTTCAGCGTAGCCTTCGCCCGCACTGACGTGCTGGAGTCGATCAAGCTGTCACTGCAAGTGGCCTGCGTGGCCACGCTGATCGCCATTGTGCTGGGCACCCCGGCGTCGGCGGCGCTGTACCGGCGCAACTTCTTCGGCAAGGAGGGCATTTCGCTGATGCTGATCCTGCCCATCGCCCTGCCCGGCATCATCACCGGCATCGCGCTGCTGTCGGCGTTCAAGAGCCTGGGTATCGAGCCCGGCCTGATGACCATCATCATCGGCCACGCCACCTTCTGCGTGGTGATTGTCTACAACAACGTCATTGCCCGGCTGCGGCGTACCTCGCACAGCCTGATAGAGGCGTCCATGGACTTGGGCGCCGACGGCTGGCAGACCTTTCGCTACATCATCCTGCCCAGCCTGGGCTCGGCGTTGCTGGCAGGCGGCATGCTGGCGTTCGCCCTGTCGTTCGACGAAATCATCGTCACTACTTTCACTGCCGGCCACGAGCGCACGCTGCCGATCTGGTTGCTCAACCAACTCAGCCGCCCGCGCGACGTACCGGTGACCAACGTGGTCGCCATGCTGGTGATGCTGGTGACCATGGTACCGATCCTGGGCGCCTACTACCTGACACGCGGCGGCGAAAGCGTGGCCGGCAGTGGCGGCAAATAAGACCTTCAAAGGGGAAAACAACATGCAAACCCAACTGCTGATCAACGGCCAATTCGTCCAGGGCGAAGGCCCGCTGCAATCGGTGTTCAACCCGGCCCAGGGCCGCGTGCTGGTGGAAATCCACGAAGCCACCGAGGCCCAGGTGGACGCCGCCGTGCGTGCCGCCGACGCCGCCTTCGACAGCTGGTCGCAGACCGCGCCCAAGGACCGCGCCCTGCTGTTGCTGAAGTTGGCCGACGCCATTGAAGCCCACGGCGAAGAGCTGGCCAAGCTGGAATCGGACAACTGCGGCAAACCCTACAGCGCGGCGCTGAACGACGAGATTCCGGCCATTGCCGACGTGTTCCGCTTCTTCGCCGGGGCCACGCGCTGCATGAGCGGTTCGGCGGCAGGCGAGTACCTGCCGGGCCACACCTCGATGATCCGGCGCGACCCGGTGGGCGTCATCGCGTCCATCGCACCGTGGAACTACCCGCTGATGATGGTGGCCTGGAAGATCGCCCCGGCGCTGGCCGCCGGCAACACCGTGGTGCTCAAGCCCTCCGAGCAAACCCCGCTGACGGCCCTGCGCCTGGCGCAACTGGCCAACGATATTTTCCCGGCCGGCGTGCTCAACCTGGTGTTCGGCCGCGGCCCAACCGTGGGTAACCCGCTGGTCACGCACCCCAAGGTGCGCATGGTGTCGCTGACCGGCTCCATCGCCACGGGCGCCACTATCATTTCCAGCACCAGCGACAGCGTCAAGCGCATGCACATGGAGCTGGGTGGCAAGGCGCCGGTGATCATTTTCGACGACGCCGACATCGATGCCGCCGTGGAGGGCATTCGCACCTTCGGTTTCTACAACGCCGGCCAGGACTGCACCGCGGCGTGCCGCATCTACGCGCAAAAGGGCATTTACGAGCAGTTTGTCGAAAAGCTCGGCGCCGCCGTCAGCACCATCAAGTACGGCCTGCAGGATGATCCGCACACCGAACTGGGGCCACTGATCACCGCCCAGCACCGCGACCGCGTGGCCGGCTTCGTGGAACGCGCCCTGGCGCAGCCGCACATTCGCCTGGTGACGGGCGGCAAGGCCGGCGAAGGCAATGGTTTCTTCTTCCAGCCCACCGTGCTGGCAGACGCCCAACAGGACGACGAGATCGTGCGCCGCGAAGTGTTCGGCCCAGTGGTGTCGGTGACCCGGTTCGAGGACGAAGCCCAGGTGCTGGGCTGGGCCAATGACTCGGACTACGGCCTGGCGTCGTCGGTGTGGACCCAGGACGTGGGCCGCGCCCACCGCCTGAGCGCACGCCTGCAATACGGCTGCACCTGGGTGAACACGCACTTCATGCTGGTGAGCGAAATGCCCCACGGCGGGCAGAAGCTGTCTGGCTATGGCAAGGACATGTCCATGTACGGCCTGGAGGACTACACCACCGTACGTCACGTGATGATCAAGCACTGAAACACCAGCAACCTGCAGGAGCGGGCCGTGCCCGCGAGGGCCGCACAGCAATACGCCAGATGCACCGCAGTGCCTGGTTCGCGGACGCAGTCCGCTCCTGCACGGGCCAAGTGTTCACCCTTCATACAACAACGACCTGGGACGTGCCTTTGGGCACCACCCCCGGGCACCCTGCAACCTGAATCTGCCGATTCTTTCGGAGCACACACATGAGCGTCACCCCTGACATGGCAGCCGTGGACCACGATGCCGAGCAGCTCAGACAACTGGGCTACACCTCCAACTTCAACCGCAGCATGAGCCTGTGGGAAAACTTCGCCCTGGGTTTCACCTACCTGTCACCGGTAGTGGGCGTCTACACCCTGTTCGGCCTTTGCCTGGCCGCCGGCGGCCCGCCGATGTTCTGGGCCTACCTGCTGGTGGGCCTGGGGCAGATGCTGGTGTGCCTGATATTCGGTGAAGTGGTGTCGCAGTTCCCCATTTCCGGTGGCGTCTACCCCTGGGCGCGCCGCTTGGTGGGCAAGCGCTGGGCGTGGATGGTGGGCTGGATCTACTCCATCGCGCTGTGCGTGACCATCGCCGCGGTAGCCGTGGGCGCCGGGCCTTACCTCGCCGTGATGCTGGGCTTTGAGCCAAGCAACAACACCAACATTGTCATCGCGTTGATACTGACCCTGTTCGCCACCCTGGTGAACCTCAGCGGCACCAAGATGCTTGCGCGCATCGCCATGTTCGGCTTCCTCTGCGAGCTCGTGGGCGCCCTGATCGTGGGTATCTACCTGTTGATCTTCGAGCGCCACCAGCCCATCAGCGTGCTCTGGAACACCTTCGACATCAGCGTCGACGGCTCTTACTTGCCGGCCTTCCTCACCGCCTCGCTGGCGGGTATGTTCCTCTACTACGGCTTCGAAGCCTGCGGTGACGTGGCCGAGGAAACCCCCAACCCCAGCAAGCGCATCCCGGTGGCCATGCGCATGACCATCTACATCGGCGGCATCTCGGCGATGTTCGCCTGCCTGGCGCTGATACTTGCCGTGCCGGACATGCAAGCGGTGATCAACGGCACCGACAAGGACCCGGTCACCACGGTGCTCAACAATGCCTTTGGCAGCGTCGGTTCGCGTGTGGTCATGGCCGTAGTGATGGTCTCGTTCATCTCCTGCGTGATCAGCCTGCAGGCCGCCGCCAGCCGCCTGCTGTATTCCTACGCCCGGGATGAAATGGTGATCGGCAGCGGTCTGCTCAAGCGCCTGTCGGCCACCACCCAGGTGCCGGTCAATGCCCTGTTCGTGGCCGGTATCCTGCCGGCGCTGATCATCATCCTCGGTTTCTTCCTGCAGGACGCGGTGGCCACTATTGTCAGCTTCGCCGCCATCGGCATCTACCTGGCGTTCCAGATGATCGTGCTGGCTTCCCTGTACGCCCGCCTGCGTGGCTGGAAGCCCAGTGGCAAGTTCAACCTGGGCCGCTGGGGCCTGCCGGTGAACGTTGGCGCACTGGTGTACGGCGTGGGCGCCATCATCAACATGGCGTGGCCGCGTACCCCGGACGCCGCCTGGTACGTGAACTACGCCATGGTGGTGACCACTGCGGTGGTGATCGGCCTGGGCCTGCTGTACATGTGGCTGGCCAAGCCCTACGACCGCGGCAACGCGCCGGCGGGCGATGCCTGGAAAATCGGCCGCTGACATAACCGCTTTCCCGTCGCAGGCCCGGTTGCCTGCGGCAGGGCTCAGTACAACTCGCGGGCGGCCAGGCGAAAGGTGCGTGATTCATCGTGGTATTGGGCCGACTCGCCCCGCCACTGCAGAATCACCAGCCTCAGCGCCTCCGCCACTCGCGGGCGCTGCACCGCACGCTGGTACGCGCGCTCCGCGTACGGCAGCAAGCGGCTCAATTGCAGCTTGCGCCAATCACTGCCATCGAAAATGCTCGCGGAAAAATAGCCCGGCTGCGCCGGTCTGACTCCCCCACCGTCCTCACCCGCCGCGCCGCTCACATCCCGCCAGTACAGGTGGATATCGCCGCTGCCACCGAAATTCGGATCGAAGACCACATGGCCGGTGATGATGATACGCGTGGGTCTGGCTCTGGGCATGAGGGGCGTCCTCTCTGGGGTGTTGATCACGGGAGAGGCGATTATTGAGGGGTTGCCGAGGGCATTGAGGAGGAAGGATCTGGAGTTTTTGTAGGATGTTTCCCAAGACGCATGTTCGACCTACCGCTCAAGCAAGGCACGGCTGGGTGTTGGTCACCAATAAAGTAATGGAATTCATCCTTGTTCCGGGGTTACACGTGGAAAACCGGGTTCAGGACGCGGTACCCCACGCGTGCACACTGACTTTTTTTCCCACACCTTGCGAACCCATCGCCCACTTTGTTATCTGTTATGAGTTGGTTGCGTTTGGCCGAGGGCATGTCCAGACCTTTATCTCGATCCAGCCAGGCCGCCAGGAGGCAGCCCGGATTCTTTGCAGACAGGTTTATTTATGCACCGTAGGCACCTTCTCAAGGCCTCGATGGCGCTCGCCGCCTATACCGGCCTATCCGGCACCGGCCTGCTGGCCGCGCAGGCCATGGCCGCCACCGCCGATGGCGATGCCGAGCCGTTCAGTTTCGATTTGCTGCAGGCCCAGGCACGACAGTTGGCCACCCAGGGTTATACCGACCGCAAGCAAGTATTGCCGCCGACCCTGGCGAACATGACGCCGCTGCAGTTCAATGCCATTCAGTACGACCCCGAACATTCGCTGTGGTATGACAACAAGGGCCAGTTGGACGTACAATTTTTCCACGTGGGCATGGGCTTCAAGCTGCCCGTGCGCATGTACAGCGTCGACGCCGGCAAGCAGCAGGCGCGCGAGGTGCACTTCCACCCCCCGCTGTTCCACTATGACAACACGGGCGTGGACACCAAGCAGCTCAAGGGCGACCTGGGCTTTGCCGGGTTCCGCCTGTTCAAGGCACCGGAACTGGACAAACACGACATCCTGTCCTTCCTGGGTGCCAGCTATTTCCGCGCGGTGGATACCACCGGCCAATACGGCCTGTCGGCGCGCGGCCTGGCCATTGATACCTACGCGAAAAAGCGCGAGGAATTCCCCGATTTCACCAAGTTCTGGTTTGAAACCCCGGACAAGGAAAGCACCCGTTTCACCGTCTATGCCCTGCTGGAATCCCCCAGCGCCGCGGGCGCCTACAAGTTCGACATCGACTGCCAGGCCCAGCAGGTGGTAATGGCCATCGACGCGCACGTGTTCGCCCGTACCGACATCGAGCAACTGGGCATTTCGGCGATGACCAGCATGTTCAGTTGCGGTACTCAGGAACGGCGCATGTGCGACACCATCCACCCGCAAATCCATGACTCCGACCGCCTGGCCATGTGGCGCGGCAATGGCGAGTGGATCTGCCGGCCACTGAACAACCCGGCCACGCTGCAGTTCAACGCGTTCGCCGACAACAACCCCAAGGGCTTTGGCCTGGTGCAGACCGACCACGACTTCGACAGCTACCAGGACACCGTCGACGGCTACGACAAGCGCCCAAGCCTGTGGGTGGAACCCACCACCAATTGGGGCGAAGGCGCGGTGAGCCTGATGGAGATCCCCACCACCGGCGAAACCCTGGACAACATCGTTGCCTTCTGGACCCCCAAGCAGCCGGTGAAAGCCGGTGATGCGCTGAACTTCGGCTACAAGCTGTACTGGAGCGCCCTGCCACCGGTGGGCACGCCGCTGGCGCGGGTGTTTGCCACGCGCTCGGGCATGGGCGGCTTTACCGAGGGTTGGGCACCAGGGGAGCACTACCCGCAAGTGTGGGCGCGGCGCTTTGCCGTGGACTTCAAGGGTGGTGGCCTGGAGCACCTGCCCGAAGGTACCGGTATCGAACCGGTGGTCACGGTGTCCAGTGGCAAGGTGCAAGACTTCAACGTGCTGGCGCTGCCGGACAAGGGTTATCGAATTACCTTTGACTGGCACCCCACCAGCGACAGCGTCGAGCCGGTGGAAATGCGCCTGTTCATCCGCACCCATGAGCGCACGCTGAGCGAGACTTGGTTGTACCAGTACTTCCCGCCGGCGCCGGACAAGCGCAAGTACACCTGATCCTGCCGGGGCACCCGTGACGCTGTCTGATGTGGGGGCGGGTTCTACCCGCGAAAAAGAGGCTGCGGTGTTTCAGAACGCCCCGGTGCCAGTTTCGCGGGTAGAACCCGCCCCCACATTAAGACAGTGCTCCCACAACGCGGTGTTCAATCGCGCAGGTCGGATTCGTGGATGGGCTGGTCGCGGTGGGTGGCGCGTTGGTATTGCGCCGGCCAGGTGGCCAGGCGGCCGCCCAGGTCGTCGTCGGCATGCAGCGGCCAGTAAGGGTCGCGCAGCAGTTCGCGGGCCAGCAGGATGATGTCGGCCTGGCAAGTGCGCAGGATATGCTCGGCCTGGGCCGGCTCGGTGATCATGCCCACGGTACCGGTGGCAATGCCCGATTCCTTGCGCACGCGCTCGGCAAAACGGGTCTGGTAGCCGGGCCCGGTGGGAATCTCGGCATTCGCCGCCGTGCCCCCCGATGACACATCAATCAGGTCCGCGCCCAAGGCCTTCAGGCGCTTGGCCAACTCCACGGTTTCGTCTGGATTCCAGCCATCCTCCACCCAGTCAGTGGCCGACACGCGCACGAACACCGGCAACTCCTGCGGCCACACAGTGCGAATCGCTTCGGTAACTTGCAGGGTCAGGCGGATACGGTTTTCAAAAGAGCCGCCGTAACTGTCCTGGCGCTGATTGCTGATGGGCGACAGAAACTGATGCAGCAAGTAGCCGTGGGCCGCGTGCACTTCCACCACTTTGAAGTTGGCTGTCAGCGCCCGTCTGGCCGCCTCGACAAACGCCAGTATCACTTCCTGGATCTGCGCCTCGTCCAATGCCGTGGGCGCGGTATGGCGCGGGTCGAAGGCAATCTTCGACGGCCCCACCGGCACCCAGCCGCCTTCGTTCACCGGAATACTGCCGGCCTTGCCCAGCCAGGGCCGCCAGGTGCTGGCCTTGCGCCCGGCGTGGGCCAACTGAATACCCGGCACGGCGCCCTGGGAGGTGATGAAACGGGTGATGCGTTGCAGCGGCTCGATCTGGTCGTCGTTCCACAGGCCCAGGTCTTCAGGGGTGATGCGGCCATCGGCGGTAACGGCGGTGGCTTCGGTAAACACCAGGCCGGCGCCACCCACGGCGCGGCTGCCCAGGTGCACCAGGTGCCAGTCGTTGGCCAGGCCGTCGACACTGGAATACTGGCACATGGGCGACACGGCAATGCGGTTGGGCAGGGTCAGTTGGCGAAGGGTGTAGGGTTCCAGCAGCAGGCTCATGGGGCACCTCTCAAGGCATGGGGTCGGGCGCAAATAATGCTTAGAGCCTAGTCGACAACATGACCTTGAACAGGGTTCAGCCGGTTTTCTCAGCGCGGCTCGATGTGCGCGATCATCAATTGCACGGTTTCCTGGCCACGGAACTCATTGACATCGAGCTTGTAGGCCAGCTCCACCCAGCGCACGGTCGGGTTGGGCCACACCTCGCGGTCCACGCCAAAGGCGATACCATCGAGCTTGACCGAGCCGCACTCGCTCTTGAGCACCACCTTGAGATGCCGTTCACCCACAACGCGCTGCTCAGCCAGCTGGAACACGCCGTGAAACAGCGGCTCGGGGAAGTGCTGCCCCCATGGCCCGGCATGGCGCAGGGCGCGGGCCAGCTCCAGGTGAAACTCTTCAACCGCCAGGGTGCCATCAGTGAGCAGGCGACCCGTCAGGTCTTCCTCCTGCAACTGGCGGCGCACTTCCTCATCGAACGCCTGGGCGAACGCCTGGAAATTACCCTCGGGCAACGACAGCCCCGCCGCCATGGCATGGCCGCCGAACTTGCTGATCAATTGCGGCTGGCGAGCGGCCACCGCATCCAGCGCGTCACGAATATGAAACCCGGGGACCGAGCGCGCCGAACCCTTGAGCATGCCGTCGCCGGCGTCGGCAAAGGCAATGGTGGGCCGGTGGTAGCGCTCTTTCAGGCGCGAGGCGAGGATACCGATGACACCCTGGTGCCAGTCGGCGTCGAACAGGCACAGCCCGAACGGCATAGACTCCAGCGGCAGGTCCTTGAGCTGGGCCAGCGCCTCGCGCTGCATGCCCTGCTCGATGGACTTGCGGTCCTGGTTCAATTCATCCAGTTGCACGGCCATGGCTTGCGCCAGGCTGGCGTCGTCGCTGAGCAGGCACTCGATGCCCAGGCTCATGTCATCCAGGCGGCCGGCAGCGTTCAAGCGCGGGCCCAGAATGAAACCCAGGTCGGTGGAGGTGATGCGTCGATGATCGCGCTTGGCCACTTCCAGAATTGCCTTGAGGCCCGGACGCGCGCGCCCTGCACGGATCCGCTCCAGGCCCTGGTGCACCAGGATGCGGTTGTTGGCGTCCAGCGGTACCACGTCGGCCACGCTACCCAAGGCCACCAGGTCGAGCAGTTCGCCGATGTTCGGCTGCGGTGCCGAATCGTAATGCCCCAGGCTGCGCAGACGTGCACGCAAGGCCATCAGCACATAGAAGATCACGCCCACACCCGCCAGCGCTTTGCTGGGGAATTCGCAGCCCGGCTGGTTGGGGTTGACGATAGCGTCGGCCGCCGGCAGTTCATGGCCCGGCAAGTGGTGGTCGGTAACCAGTACCTTGAGCCCGGCCGCCTTGGCCGCCGCCACGCCTTCGACGCTGGAAATGCCGTTGTCCACGGTCACCAGCAGGTCCGGTTGGCGCTGCAGGGCCACGGCAACGATCTCCGGTGTCAGGCCGTAGCCGTACTCGAAGCGGTTGGGCACCAGGTAATCGACATGGGCCGCACCCAGCAGGCGCAGGCCCAGCACGCCGACGCTGCTGGCCGTGGCGCCGTCAGCGTCGAAGTCCCCCACGATGAGGATGCGCTGGCGACTGGCCAGGGCCTGCACCAGCAAATCAACCGCCGCATCCATGCCCTTGAGTTGCTGGAACGGGATCAACCGCGCCAGGCTCTTGTCCAGTTCGGCCTCGCACTGCACCCCCCGCGCCGCGTACAGGCGCGTCAGCAGGGGCGGCAGATCACCGAGAAATGGCAGGATGGCAGGCAGTTGACGCGGTTCGATACGCATGGGGCTTCTTTTTCAAAGGGCAGAATCAGGAAAGACGGCGTGGCTTAGCCGCGCTCGCCCAGCAGCCATTCAAGCTGAACTTCGTGCTGGCCACGGTCATCGGTGACAAAGATTGTGCCTTCGCTGATCATCACGTCCCACTTGATGGACCGCGGCATGTCCTTGGCCAGTATTTCCAGCACTTCCTGGGGTACGGCGGCGATGTTGACGTTCTTCAGGTTTTTCACCGCGTCCACCACCTTGGTCTGCCATACGCGCAGGCTGCCGTAGGCCAGCAGGCTGGTGCGCTCGGTGCGGCGCGAGCACCAGGTCAGACGGTCGGCGTCTGGCTGGCCCACTTCGATCCAGTGCAATACACGATCGTCGAGGCTCTTTTCCCATAGCGCTGGCTCATCCACATCCGACAGGCCGCGACCAAACGCCAGTTGCTCGTTGTACCAGAAGGCGTAGGCCAGCAGACGCACGGTCATGCGCTCTTCGGTTTCCGATGGGTGACGGGCGATGGTCTGCTTGACGCTTTCGTAGACCCCACGGTCGAGATCGGTCAGATTGAGTTCGAATTTGTAGGTCGTGGACGGCTGGGCCATGAAAGGGGCTTCTTGCTACGAGGAAAAGTCGCACAGTCTAACCGATCGTGGCCTAATCAACTAAGACCGATGGCCGACAACGTTTACCAGCAGGCGCAGACCTGTGCTACCTATACACCCAGCTGTTTCGGAGCTCGCATCATGGAAGGTTGCCGCCGATTGACGTTGCTGTTGCTGTGCCTCGCCTTACCGCTCATCGCCCGCGCCGGGGAGCCGTTGACCTGGCTGGTGCGCGACCTGCCACCGCTGACCATCGAAAGTGGCCCGCGTGAAGGCCAGGGCGCCGTGGACCGCCTGCTGCCCCTGCTGATGCAGGCCCTGCCGCACTATGACCACAGTGTGGTGCGGGTCAACCGCGCTCGGGCCACGCAAATGCTGACGGAGCCTGCGCTCAGTTGCGACCCGACACTGCTGTGGACCGCAGAGCGTAGCCAGACCGTGGTGTACAGCATCCCGGTGTTCGCCACGCTGACCAACGGCCTGATCATCCGGCGACAGGACCGCCATGGCTTCAACACTTTCATTCACCACGACGAGCTGGACCTGCCAGCCGTGCTGGCCAGCCCCAATATCAAAATTGGCCGGGTGGCCGAGCGCAGTTACGGTTCAACCATCGACAACATCCTCGCCCAGGCGCCTGAAGGCGCCGTCAGTGCCCATCACGGCAACGATGCGGTGGCCAGCCTGTTGCAGATGCAACAGCGCGGGCGCCTGGACGGGGTGTTGGGCTACTGGCCCGAAGTACTGTACCTGGCCCCTCAGGAGCAAATTGATAGCGCCGACCTGATGTTTGTACCCGTGCGCGGTGTGCCGCGCTATCAACCGGTGTACATAGCCTGCTCAAACACGCCCGCAGGCCGCGCTGTGGTGGACAGGCTCAACCCGGTGCTGGCGGGACTGCGCAGCACTACGTTGCCGGTTTTTTACGCGCAATGGCTGGATGCGGCGTCACGCGATGATTACCTGCGTGATTCACGGCGGTTCTTCGAGGAGATGGCGCAGCACTGATCGAGCGTTTCTTTTCTTTTTGCCCAAAAAGAAACCCCGGGCAGTGGGGAGGCTACCCGGGGTTAAACATGGCCCATTTGGGCCAATACGACAGGTGGCAAGCACCGGAGCACAATGCAAGCCCCCCTGCCCTTACAGGATGTGAACACAAGGGTTTGGGAAGGTTCCCCTAACGCATCGATGCGCCAACGGCCGGGGTTGCCGGGCCGTTGGCCAGGGCCGCGAGCATGCAGGGTTGCAGGCGCCCTTCGGCAACCATCAAGTCGCGATGCAGGCCGTCGACCACGTCGGTCAGGCCGTGTTTGTCAGCAAACTGCCGGCGGTTGAAGCAACGATCCAGCACCAGAGCGCCAGTCGAATCGCGCAATATCACCCGGCATTCAAGCGGGCCGCCCACGTCAACCACGTCCACGTGGTAGGGCGTCAGTGCTTCAGTCAGCAGCTCGTTGATATTTTCCATTCGATCACCACTCAGTTGTTCGAAATCAAGGTGTCTATCAAAGACCCGCCGCCAAGCCAAAAAGTTCTAAAACCCGCAGCGGGGCATTCCAGATTGCCCGTCGAATATGACAGTTGCAATGCACAAAAATCCAGCGCGTGCACCGGTGCCGATCCAGACGGTAACGTTTGCGGGGGAAATGCCTGCGAATGTGCCAGACTCAGCGCCTGGACCATGGATTTTTGCTCGGAGCCTGCCGTGAATACGTCCCACACCTCGCCGCTGCGTATCCTCGTGGCCGATGACCACCCGATTTTCCGCATAGGCTTGCGCGCGGTGCTGGAACAGGACCCGGACATGCAGGTGGTGGGTGAAGCCAGCAGCCCGTCGGAACTGACCCAGTGGCTGGAGGAAGGCGAATGCGACCTGCTGATCACCGACTTCATGATGCCGGCAGAGAACCAGAACGATGGCCTGCGCCTGCTGGAAAACGTGCGCCGCCACTGGCCGCAGCTGCCGATCCTGGTGGTGACCATGCTCAATAACGCCGGACTGTTCCGCTCCATGCTCGGCCTGGGCGTGAAAGGGGTGCTGGGCAAGGCCAGCCTGGTCAGTGAGTTGCCGCTGGCCATTGCCCAGGTGCGACGCAACAAAGTGTTCATCGCCGAGTCGGTCAGCCAGGCACTGCTGCAGGACGGCGAGGTGCGCCCGGACCGCATGTTTGAACGCGAAGCCCTGTCACCCCGCGAGATAGAAGTGACCCGCCTGCTGGCCGGCGGCCTGTCGGTAGGTGAAATTGCCGCTCAGCTCAGCCGCAGCAAGCAGACCGTCAGCGCCCAGAAAATCAGCGCCATGCGCAAACTGGGCGTGGCCAACGATGCCGCGTTGTTCATCTACCTGCAGGAGCACGGCCTCAGTTAGGCAGCAGGTTCTCATCCTGCCATTGGGCGAGGTCGCGGCTGGCCATCCAGTCGCGCAGCGCCAGGGCCGACATCGGTCTGGCCACGTAATACCCTTGCAATGCCGGCTGGCCCAACGCTTTCAGGGCCTGGAAGTCGCTGGCGGTCTCGACGCCCTCGACCACTACGTCCAGGCCCATGCGCAGCGCCATGATCAGCGCACCAGCCACCACCGCCGCCTTGCGTCCGTCTTCGGCCATGCCCCGCACGAACAGGCTGGGTATCTTCAGTTCCGAGAACGGCAGGTCCAGCAGGCGCTGGATGTTTGAGTCACCCATGCCAAAGTCGTCAATGGCCAGGTGGCAGCCCAGCATGCGCAGTCGCAGCAATGCTTCCAGCTCCAGGCTGCTGGCCGGCGCTTGTCGGCTTTCGAGCATTTCCAGGGTCAATATCGACGCAGGCAGGTCCTTTTGCTTGAGCAACGCCTCGACCTGCGGTGCAAAGTGCTCGGCCTCGATGATACCCGGCGGCACGTTCACCGCCACTGACAAGGGCTCGCCACCCTCCTCGCGCACAGCGGCGCTCAGGTTCAATGCAGCCTCCAGCACGTGCCAGGTAAGGTGCGGCATCAGCCCCGCGTAACTGACCAGCGGCAGGAAACTGGCAGGTGACAGAAGCCCCAGTACCGGGTGATTCCAGCGCACCAGGGCTTCAACGCCCAGCAACCGGCCATCAAACGCCACCTTGGGCTGGAAGTGGGTTTGCCACTGCGCCTTGAGCTGCGGCAGGTGTTCGACCGTCAGCTCATCCATGCACACCAGCTCATTCACCTCCACCAGTGGAATGGATGCCTCGGCCAGAGCCTTCTGGCGATCGAAACCTTGCAGCAACTCGTGCAGGACTACCGGGTTGGCCGGTTTTTCCAGCACCCCCAGCACGTGCATTCCCAACTGGCGAGCCAGCAGGCTGGCGCTGTCGAGCACGCTGCGTTCCAGGCTCGACAGAATGATCAGCGCCCGAGCCTGGCGATGGCGCGCCAGGTGCCGGATCAGTTGCAGGCTGTCGCCTTCCTCCATCTGCAGATCGCAGATGGCAATGTCGACCGGGCCGCGCCGTTCCAATGACTGCAGCGCAGCATCAACACTTTCGGCCGTCAGTACGTCAAAGACCCCACTGGCGTTGAGCATCTGATGCAAGGCCATGAGCTGGAACGGGCTGTCTTCAAGAACCAGAACTTTAAGTGCGTGCATGTGCATACCTCCCAATCACGCCACAGTAGGCAGTGGCGCTTGATGCACACTCTAGGGATCTGGTCAGGGTCGACACATAGGACAAGTCCTAATCTTTGTAGGGCATTTCCCAAAGTTGCGTTTCTATGTCCTGGATCAATGTTTTCATGCATTCCTTGAGCGTTGCCCACTGCTCACCGCCCGAATCGCTGCGGCGCGCCCGCGCACTGGCGTCCAGCGCAGCGGCAGCCTTGGCCATGGGCGCGGCATCAATCAGGCACGCCACGCCCTTGAGCCGGTGCAGTGACGTACGCATCGACGCCCAGTCCACCCCGGCCACGGCAAATTCCAGCGTGGAGCTCTCATCGGCGAGGTTTTTGCGCAGCTCCACCAGCATGCGCTGCATGGCCTCGGGATTGGCCTGGGTGATGCGTCGCAAGGTCTGGATATCGAAGCTGGGCAACACGGCCAGGGAGGCCAGCAACTGCCCAAGACGCTCCAGGGCAATCGGTTTGACCAGCAACTGGTTCATGCCTGCCTGCCGGCAGCGCTCGGTTTCGTCGCTGAAGGCATTGGCGCTGCAACCGATGATGGGCAGCGGCGCCTGAGCGCTTGCCGCTTCGGCTTCGCGTATGGCCTGTGCCAGCCCATAGCCGCTCATGCCGGGCATGTTGCAGTCGGTAATGACAAGGTCCACCGGCTGCGCCTGCCAGTACGCCAGCGCCTCCTGGCCGCTGCCCACCGCATGCACTTGGTGACCGAAGAAACCCACCTGCTGGCTCAGCACCAGGCGATTGGCTGACAAGTCGTCGACCACCAACACCTGCAAAACCCTGGCGGGTCTGCCTTGGGCCACCGGCGGCGGCGCCTGGGGCACTGCCGCCACCCGTGGCAAGTCCAGGTCCAAGGTAACCTGGGTGCCCTGGCCCGGGCAGCTGTGCAGCACGATGCTGCCGCCCATCAGGCTGACCAGTTGCTTGCAGATACTCAGCCCCAGGCCTGTACCGCGGGTTTCCTGCTCGTCCGGGGCGCCTACCTGGACAAACGGCTTGAATAGCCGCGCCTGCTGTTGAGCATCGATACCCACGCCAGTATCGCGCACATCAATGCGCAGGTGGCCCTCGTCGACTGTCTGCACCTCCAGGTTCACGCTGCCCTCATGGGTGAACTTCAAGGCATTGCTGAGCAGGTTGTGAATCACTTGGCGCAGCCGAAGCGCATCGAACCAGTAGACACCGTCGGCGTTGGCATTCATGTTCAGGTTCAACGACAAATGCCTGTGCTGCGCCTGCGCACTGAACAGCTGCACAATGGCCTCGAAGAACGGCCGCAACGGCGTGGCCTCCTGGGCCAATTGCAGGCTGCCGGATTCGATCTTGGCCAGGTCCAGGCTGTCGCCGATCAGCGCAATCAGGTCCCGGGCCGACTGATAGGCCACGTCCAGCGCCTGGGAAGGCTGGCTGCCACGGGCCCGGGCCATTTCACGCTCCAGTTCCAGCAAGCCAATGATGGCAGCCATGGGCGTACGGATCTCGTGGCTCATGGTGGCCAGGAATGCGCTCTTGGCCTGGCTGGCCCGCTCGGCCACCTGTCGAGCCTCTACCAGTTCGTCTTCCAGGCGCTTGCGCTCGCTGATGTCTATCCAGCCACCCAGCATGCCCTGCAATTGGCCATCAGCGCGGTAGAACGGCACCATCCACTGCCAGGCTTGCACGGCCTGCCCATCGAGTTCTATCTGGCGGTCGATGAACAGCGGCTGCTGGTCCTCCAGCAGTTTCAGGTAGTCGGCGTGCAACTGCGCGGCCTTGTCCGGGGCAATCAACGACACCTCGGGCAACAACTTGCCGCGCACCAGCTCCAACCGAGTGGAAAAGACCGTCTCGTAGCTCTTGTTGCACATCACCATGCGCCCCTGCAGGTCGCGCACGTAGATAGGGTTGGGAATGCCATCGAGCAACGCCCGCTGAAACGCCAACTGGTCGTTCAGGGCTTCTTCGGCCTGCTGGCGTTGCAGTATCTGCGCTTTCAGGCGGCTGCTCCACATCAGCGACACCAGGCCGAACAAGAGCGCAGCTGCCAGCAACCACCACACCCACGGCGCTATGCGTTGCCACACCGGTGGCGCGCCGTCCACGGCGCCCAGCCATTTGAGGCGCACCGCACGCAGCTCGGCAACCGGATAGGCTTCCAGTGATTTGTTGAGAATGCTCAACAACAGCGGCTCATCCAGGCGCACCGCAAACCGGTCGGAGGCCCAGCGGCCATCGATGCTGCGGCCTACTTTCAGCTCCCCAGGCGGGTAGCGGCCGATGGATCGCCACGCACTGACTTCGCTGTCCAGGGTGGCGTCGGCCTCGCCTTTGCGCACCAGGTCGCGGGCCTGGTCATAGGTGTCCACCAGGCGCAGATGAATGTTCGGATATTCGTCGCGCACGGTACTTTCCAGTGCATGTTGCCGGGGCAACACAAGGATCCGTCCGGCCATCTCGTCCAGCGAGGTCACCGCCGGGCCATTGCCCCGCACCACCAGCACCCAGCCCTGCCCGCCATAGGAATGGGAAAAACCCAGTAACGCCTTGCGCTCGGGATTCTCCGACAAAGTGGTGTTCATGTCGGCGGTGCCCGTGCGCAACGCTTCCAGGCTCTGGGCAATGGACGCCGAAGGGACAAACTCGAATTGCAGGCCGCTCATGGAGGAGATGGTGGCCAGTACGTCGCGATTCAGGCCTACCCAGTTACCCTGCCGGTCGCGGTACAAGTACGGCGGGTAATCGCTGGCAACCACCCGAACCACAGGGTGCGCCCGGCGCCAGGCCTGTTCTTCCTCGCTCAGGGCCACGCGGGGCTGAGCTATGTCCGAGCCCAGGCCCGCCGTCCAGCGCCCCAGGATTTCCCGGCGCAGGGAGGGGTCGATGCTGGTCAGCGCGCGGTCGAGCATCGACAGCAACTGCCTGTCACCGGCACGCACGGCAAACGCGAAGCCCACGGCCGGCAGGCGCGCACTGTCGGCCACGCGCAGGCCCATGAACGGCCGCAGCGCGCTGTAGGCGCGCACCACCACTTCGTTGCCGATGAACGCCTGCACGTCGCCTTGGGCCACCGCCTCCAATCCGCTGGCCAAGCTGGGCGCCACCACGATTTCACTGTGTGGATAAGCCGCGTGCAGCACGTCCAGGTCTACGTAACCGTCCAGCACGGCAATCTTGGCGCCACTAAGCGGCATCGGCCCGGAGAGCGCCTGACGTTGCACCACCACGGCGTCGTCGGGCATATAAGGGCGGCTAAACGCCAACCCCTGACGTTGACGCTCGAAGCCGTTGGCACTGGTAAGGATATCGATATCGCCGTTTTCAAGGGCCTCCACGGCCTCTTCACGGCGAGTGAACCCGTGAATCTGCAGCGGCTCACCAAGCCGGCTGGCGATCAGGTTGAGGTAGTCGGCGCTGATGCCGCGGTAGCGGTTGCGGTCCACGGTAATGTCGACCGGCTCGTGATCAGTGATCGACACCCCCACCCGCAGCATGCGGTGCTGGTCCAGCCACGCGCGGTCGCTGGCGGGCAGCGCCAGGGGTTCGAGTTGGGTAAAAGCGGGCATCAAGGTGAAGGGCAGGCTTTGCGCGGCCTGCACGGAGCTGCAAAACGCCAGGCAAAACAGCGCCAGCCAGCCCAGCAGCCAGCGTGTCCATGCGTGATGCGAGTGCTTCATGCCCGTGTCCTTGTACCCGGAGGGAATGGTCCAGGCTCAAGTTTGACACGTAGAAATGATAAAGCCCGTCGAGTGACGGGCTTTATGTGTTGCAGATCTAGTCAATCACAGCGGTTTGCCGCGATTGCCATGCTGGCTGACGAAGGCCTGCACGGCTTTCAGGTCGTTCGGCAGCACCGTGCACTTCTCTTCACGGCTGAACAGATCCGTGAGGTGCGCTGGCAATTCCAGGGCCTTGCCAACGCCGGCCTTGACCACGGCATCCGGGAACTTGACCGGGTGCGCGGTGCCCAGCACTACCATTGGGATGTCCAGGCTGCGGCGGCATTCGCGCGCTGCCTTGACGCCAATGGCGGTGTGCGGGTCGAGGACTTCGCCGGTCTGGGCGAAGACCTCGGCGATGGTCTCGCAGGTGGCTTCGTCGCTGACCGCCAGGGAATCGAACAGCTTGCGCGCTTCAGTCCAGCGCTCTTGCTCGACACTGAAGCCGCCACCTTGCTTGAAGGTGTCCATCAGCCCGGCAACCGCTGCGCCATTGCGACCGTGCAGGTCGAACAGCAGGCGCTCGAAGTTCGACGAGACCATGATGTCCATGGACGGCGACAGGGTGGCGTGCAGGGTTTGCTTGGCATACTGGTTGCCGCTCATGAAGCGGTGCAGGATGTCGTTGCGGTTGGTGGCGACGATCAGTTGGTTGATCGGCAGGCCCATGTTGCGCGCCAGGTAACCGGCGAAGATGTCGCCGAAGTTGCCGGTAGGCACCGAGAAAGACACCGAGCGCGCTGGGCCGCCCAGCTGCAGGGCCGCATGGAAGTAGTAGACGATCTGGGCCATGATGCGCGCCCAGTTGATCGAGTTTACCGCTACCAGGCGAGTGCCCTTCAGGAAGCTCTGGTCAGCGAAGCTGTTCTTGACCATTTCCTGGCAATCATCGAAGTTGCCTTCGATGGCGATGTTGTGGATGTTGTCGCCGAACAGCGTGGTCATCTGCCGGCGCTGTACTTCCGACACGCGCTGATACGGGTGCAGGATGAAAATGTCGACGTTTTCGCAGTGCTTGCACCCTTCGATGGCCGCCGAGCCGGTGTCACCGCTGGTGGCACCGATGATCACCACGCGCTCGCCGCGCTTGGCCAGGGTGTAGTCCAGCAAGCGGCCCAGCAGTTGCAGGGCAAAGTCCTTGAACGCGAGAGTGGGGCCGTGGAACAGCTCCAGTACCCACTCGTTGCCGTTGAGCTGACGCAGCGGTGCCACGGCGTTGTGGGCGAACGCGCCGTAGGTTTCTTCGAGGATTTTCTTGAAGTCGGCGTCCGGGATGCTGCCGGTGACGAACGGGCGCATGATGCGGAACGCCAGTTCGTGATACGGCAGGCCGGCCCACGAGGCAATTTCTTCCACAGTGAAGCGCGGCAGGTTTTCCGGCACGTACAAACCGCCATCACTGGCCAGGCCAGCCAGCAGCACATCTTCAAAGTTCAGGGCAGGGGCTTTGCCGCGAGTACTGATATAACGCATGGTTCCAAACCTTTGGTTTGAGCTTCAAGCCTCAAGCTACAAGCTGCAAGCAAGTGCACGCAAGTTTCAGAACTTGCGCCGACTTGCTTGCCGCTTGCAGCTTACAGCTAGCAGCTCTCAATTAATTGAGATGCTCGACGCGGATGCGGACAACGGGGCAGACCACGCCTTCCAGCGCTTCCAGGGCCTTGATGGCATCGTTCATGCGCTGTTCCTGCACGCGATGGGTCAAGAGGATCATCGGCACGCGACCGTCCTGTTCCTCGACTTCCTTCTGCATGATGGACTCGATGTTGATGCCACGCTCCGACAGGATGCTGGCAACCTGGGCCAGCACGCCCGGGTGGTCCTTGGCGTGGATGCGCAGGTAGTAAGCGGTCTCGCACTGCTCGATCGGCAGGATCGGGTGCGCCGACAGCGAGTCGGGCTGGAAGGCCAGGTGCGGCACACGGTTTTCCGGGTCGCTGGTCATGGCGCGCACCACGTCCACAAGGTCGGCGACCACGGAGGAAGCGGTAGGCTCCATGCCGGCGCCAGCGCCGTAGAACAGCGTGGAACCGGCGGCGTCACCGTTGACCATCACGGCGTTCATCACGCCATTGACGTTGGCGATCAGGCGGTCGGCCGGGATCAGCGTGGGGTGCACGCGCAGTTCGATGCCGGCGGCGGTGCTGCGGGCCACGCCCAGGTGCTTGATGCGGTAGCCCAGGGCTTCGGCGTAGTTCACGTCGGCAGTGGTCAGTTGGGTGATGCCTTCGGTGTAGGCCTTGTCGAACTGCAGCGGGATGCCAAAGGCGATGGACGCCAGGATGGTCAGCTTGTGCGCAGCGTCGATGCCTTCGACGTCGAACGTCGGGTCGGCTTCGGCGTAGCCCAGGGCCTGGGCCTCGGCCAGCACGTCTTCGAAGGTACGGCCCTTCTCGCGCATTTCGGTGAGGATGAAGTTGCCCGTGCCGTTGATGATGCCGGCCACCCAGTTGATGCGGTTGGCCGACAGGCCTTCGCGAATGGCCTTGATCACCGGGATACCGCCGGCCACGGCCGCTTCGAACGCCACGATCACGCCCTTTTCGCGGGCCTTGGCGAAGATCTCGTTACCGTGCACGGCAATCAGCGCCTTGTTGGCGGTGACCACGTGCTTGCCATTCTCGATGGCCTTGAGCACCAGTTCGCGAGCGATGGTGTAGCCGCCGATCAATTCGATGACGATATCGATCTCAGGGTTGGTGGCCACTGCGAAGACATCGTTGGTAATGGGGGTACCGGTAATCTGGCAATTCGGGTTTTGCGAACGCATGGCAATTTGAGCCACTTCGATTCCACGCCCGGCACGGCGGGCAATCTCCTCGGCGTTGCGCTGAAGTACGTTGAAGGTGCCGCCACCGACGGTACCTAACCCACAGATGCCTACTTTGACCGGTTTCACTCTGAACTCCCCATAAAACGGCCGACGCAGGGTCGGCCGTGACAAACCGCCGCACACCGGTGCGGCTTGGTAAATTACGGCCTGGCGGGCATCCCCGTCAGGCCTTGATCTTTGATGACAGCAAGGCGGCGCGCATCAGCCCTTGGCGCCCAGGGCCAGCTTGGCGACTTGCGGGGCCGGCTGGTAGCCAGGAATCATCTCGCCGTTTTCCAGGACGATGGCGGGCGTGCCGTTGACACCGATGGATTGGCCCAGGGCGAACTGCTTGCTCACCGGGTTGGCGCATTTGGCTGGAGTGTCGACGTTCTTGCCGTTGATCAGTTTGGTCAGCGAGTCCTGGCGGTCCTTGGAGCACCACACGGCCTGCAACTGCTCGTCACCTGGCGAACCGAGGCCCTGGCGCGGGAACGCCAGGTAGCGCACTTCGATGCCCATCTTGTTCAGCGCAGGCACTTCTTCATGCAGCTTGTGGCAGTACGGGCAGGTGGTGTCGGTGAACACGGTGATGTGCGACTTGGTCTCACCCACGGCCGGGAACACAACCATTTCGGCGGCCGGAATGCCGTTGATGGTCTTGGCCACGCCCTGGCGCTCGGTGATTTCGGTGAGGTTGACCGGCTTGCCGTCCTGCACCTGGAACAGGTAGCCCTGCATCACGAACTTGCCGTCGGCGCTGGCGTAGAGTACGCGACTGCCTTGCAGCTTGACTTCGTACAGGCCGTTGAGCGGGCTGGCGGCGATGCTTTCCACCGGCGTGTCCAGTTGCAAGGCGGCGAGGGTCTTGCGGATGGCCTGTTCGGCCTTGTCGTCGGCCAGGGCCACGGTGCTGAGCAGCGCAAGGGCGGCGGCAGCGAGAATTCGGGTCACGCGCATGGGAACTCCTGAGGCAGCGGACTAAGGGGCCAATCGTGCTGGTCGGGCGGTCCGGAAACAGCCTGCCTTCGATGCCCGCTTTGATAACCGTCCAAGCCTACCACATTCGCCGGGCGTGTCCGACTGGCAAGGCAACAAGAGATGTTCGGTATTCGCCTGTCAGCCACGCGGGTGATGGCGGGCGTGCAGTTCTTGCAGGCGGGCGCGGGCCACGTGGGTGTAGATCTGTGTGGTGGACAGGTCGCTGTGGCCCAGCAGCATCTGCACCACCCGCAGGTCGGCGCCGTGGTTGAGCAGGTGCGTGGCGAAGGCGTGGCGCAGGGTGTGCGGCGACAGCGACTTGCTGATGCCGGCCACGCTGGCCTGGTGCTTGATGCGATGCCAGAAGGTCTGGCGGGTCATCTGTTCGCCGCGCTGGCTGGGGAACAATACATCGCTGGGGCGCCCGCCCAGCAGGTCGCCGCGGCCCTCGCGCAGGAAGCGCTCGACCCACACCACCGCCTCCTCGCCCATGGGCACCAGGCGCTCCTTGCTGCCCTTGCCCATCACCCGCAGCACGCCCTGGCGCAGGTTGACCTGGTCCAGGGTCAGGCTCACCAGTTCAGTCACCCGCAGCCCGCAGGCGTACAGCACCTCGAGCATGGCACGGTCACGCTGGCCGATCGGCTCGCTCAGGTCCGGCGCCTTGAGCAAGGCCTCCACGTCGGCTTCCGACAGCGACTTGGGCAGCGGCCGACCCAGCTGCGGCATATCCACCTGCAGGGTCGGGTCCACGGCGATCAGTTTCTCGCGCAGCAGGTAACGATAGAAACCGCGCACCCCCGACAGGAAACGCGCGGTGGAGCGCGGCTTATAGGCCTGATCCACCCGCCAGGCCAAATGATCGAGGATCAGCTCGCGGCCGGCATGGGGCAGTTCAACACTTTTTTCCTGTAGCCAGCCATTGAACAAAGTCAGGTCGCTGCGATAGGCGCCGCGGCTGTTTTCCGACAGCCCTTTCTCCAGCCAGAGGGCGTCGAGGAACTGGTCAATCAGAGGGTGGTCAATGGCGGCCATGGAAACTCGTAAAAAGACCGACGCAGGCGCGCCGGATAAATTAAGTGACTCGGCCGCCCTGCGGCTAGTCTTGCCTGATCCGACCATTTTCTAGGAAGCACGGATGAATGAACAACAGATATTAGTGGCAGTGGGCGGCATCGGCGTTGCCGCGCTGGCCTGCCAGTGGCTGGCGTGGCGCCTGAAACTGCCGGCCATCCTGTTCCTGCTGCTAACGGGCATCCTGGTAGGCCCGATACTGGGCTGGTTGGATCCCCAGGCGCTGTTCGGCTCCTTGTTGATGCCGCTGGTGTCACTGGCGGTGGCGCTGATTCTGTTCGAAGGCAGCCTCACCCTGCACCTGTCGGAATGGAAGGAAATCGGTAGCGTGGTGCACCGCCTGGTGACCATTGGCGCCCTGTCCACCTGGGCAGTCATCACCCTGGCCACCCACTGGCTGCTGGGTTTCGACTGGATGCTGGCCCTGCTGTTCGGCGCGCTGACCCTGGTGACGGGCCCGACGGTGATCGTGCCCATGCTGCGCGTGGTGCGGCCCAAGTCGACAATCGCCAATATTCTGCGCTGGGAAGGCATTGTCATCGACCCCATTGGCGCGCTGCTGGCGGTAGTGGTGTATAGCTTCATCATTTCCAGCACTACCGACGGCGGCTTGAGCCACAGCCTGCTGGTGTTTGCCGGGGTGATTGGTTGCGGCGCGCTTTTTGGCGTGGCGGGGGGCTGGCTGCTGGGGCTGGTGATGCGCCACCAGTGGTTGCCGGAATACCTGCACAACCTGGCCTCGCTGGCGGCAGTGCTGGCGATTTTCATCGTTTCCAACGAGGTGATGCATGAGTCCGGCCTGCTGGCGGTGACGTTGATGGGCATGTGGCTGGCCAACATGAAGGGCGTGGATGTACGGCAGATCCTGCACTTCAAGGAAAACCTCAGCGTGCTGCTGATTTCCGGGCTGTTCATTCTGCTGGCGGCGCGCCTGGACCTGCGCGCCATGATTGCCCTGGGCCCGGTAGTATTGGCGCTACTGGTGGTGATCCAGGTTATCGCGCGCCCATTGAATGTGCTGCTGAGCACCGCAGGCTCCAACCTGGCCTGGCGCGAACGCGCCCTGCTGGCCTGGATTGCGCCGCGCGGCATTGTCGCCGCCGCCGTGTCGGCGGTGTTCGCCATTCGCCTAAACGAGGCAGGTCAGCAAGGCGCATTGCTGTTGGTGCCCCTGACGTTCGCGGTGATCATTGGCACCGTGCTGCTGCAGAGCGCCACCGCCCGCCCCTTGGCGCGCCTGCTGAAAGTGGCCGAGCCCGCCCCCAGCGGCTTTTTGATCGTGGGCGCCAGCGCACCGGCGCGCAATATCGCCAAGGCCTTGCAGCAACTGGGCAGCCGCGTGCTACTGACCGACTCCAGCTGGGAAAACATCAGCGCCGCGCGCATGGACGGCCTGCCCGTGTATTTCGGCAACCCGGCCTCGCAGCACGCTGATGCCCACCTGGACCTGGTGGGCCTGGGCCACTTGCTCGGTTTGTCCCCGGCCGGCGAGCTCAATGCCCTGGCCTGCGCGCGCTTCCGCCATGACTTCGGCCACCGCCGGCTGTTCTCCCTGGCCAGCGGCCTGGAGAGCAAGCGCAGCGACAAGCACCGCGCCAGCCACGAACACCGTGGCGAAACCCTGGGCCTGCCAGCGCTGACCTTTCAGCAACTGTCCCAGCAACTCAATCGTGGTGCCGAGCTGTACAGCACTACCTTGACCGAGGGCTTTGGCTGGGAGGCCTACCAGGCCCTGCACGGCGAACGCGCCACCTTACTGTTCGCCCGTGACGACAGCCAGTGGGTACACGTGATGACGCCCCACAGCACCCTCAAGCCCGGCCCCGGCTGGACGCTGGTGGCGCTGATCCAGAAAGAACCCGACGCTTAATCGGCCCTGGCAAAGCCCGGCAGCACTGGCACCGGGCGCTTGTCATCGTCGATGGCGACAAAGCTGAACACGCCTTCGATGGCCTTTTCGCGGCCATCGCAGCTCATGCTCTCGACAAACACCTCGACCAAAACCTTCAGGCTGGTGTTGCCGACCTTCACCACGGTGCCCACCAGTTCGACGATGCTGCCGGCCGGGATGGGGTGGTTGAAGTCGATGCGGTCGGTGGACACGGTCACCAGCGGCAAGCGGCAGAAGCGCGTGGCCGTGATGAACGACACTTCGTCCATCCAGGCCAGGGCGGTGCCGCCGAACAGGGTGTTGTGATGGTTGGTGGTGGGCGGGAACACCGCCTTGGTGACGCGGCTGACCGACAGGTCGGTGCGGCGCTGAATTTCGAAGTCGCGTGGGGCCATGGAAAACCTGCTGGTTTGCACCGCCTGCAGGAGCGGGCCGTGCCCGCGAACCCGGCACCTCGGTACGCCAGGCAAATTGCGGCGCGGCGTTCGCGGACGCGGCCCGCCTCTACAGGTAATGGCAAAGCTGAATTTCGGGTACAAAAAAGCAGCCCGCAGGCTGCTTTCTTCTTGCATCGGTAGACCGGTGTTAAACCAGTTTTTCCTTGATGCGAGCTGCTTTACCCGACAGATCACGCAGGTAGTACAGCTTGGCTTTACGCACGTCACCACGACGTTTCACGGCCATGCTGTCGATCTGCGGGCTGTAGGTCTGGAAAGTACGCTCTACGCCAACGCCGTTGGAGATTTTACGAACAGTGAAAGCACTGTTCACACCACGGTTACGCTTGGCGATAACAACGCCTTCGAACGCCTGCAGACGAGCGCGATCGCCTTCCTTCACTTTCACCTGAACGACAATGGTGTCGCCCGGGGCAAAGGCCGGGATTTCTTTGGTCATCTGCTCAGCTTCGAGTTGCAGAATGATTTTGTTGGTCATGCTGTGCTCCTAAGGTAAATCCTTGTGATCTACCATCGATACGTTAACTATCGTCCCGCTCACTGAGGTACTCCGTGAGCAGCTTCTTCTCTTCTCCAGAAAGCGAGCGTCTTTCCAGAAGATCGGCACGTCGTTCGTAGGTCCGCCCAAGGGACTGCTGCAAACGCCAGCGCCGGATATGTGCATGATTGCCACTTAGCAATACGTCGGGAACACGCTGATCCGCATACACCTCCGGTCGGGTGTAGTGCGGGCAATCCAGCAGCCCATCCGTGAAGGAATCTTCCTCCGCGGAGTCCGCATGCCCTAAAGCTCCGGGCAGCAGTCGTGTAACCGCATCGATCAGGACCATCGCCGGCAGCTCACCGCCAGACAGTACATAGTCACCAATCGACCACTCTTCATCGACATGAGCCTGAATGAACCGCTCGTCAATGCCTTCATAGCGACCTGCAATCAGAATCAAAGACTCCGATTCAGCCAGTTCGCGAACCCCCTGCTGAGTCAGCTGGCGGCCTTGCGGCGACAGGTAAATGACCTTCGCCGACTCCCCCGCTGCGTTCCTGGCCTCGGCCAGCGCGTCTTCCAGGGGCTTGATCTTCATTACCATGCCCGGGCCACCACCAAACGGACGATCATCCACCGTATGGTGACGATCAGTGGTGTAGTCCCGCGGGTTCCAACAGGTAAGTTGCAACAACCCCTGTTTCACCGCGCGGCTGGTAATGCCGTACTCGCTGATAGCCGAAAACATCTCGGGGAACAGACTGATCACTTCTACGCGCAGGCTCGCCATTGCCTAGAAGTCCGCATCCCAATCAACCTTCATTTCGCCTGCAACCAGGTCGATGGCCAACACGCACTGCTCTGTATAGGGCAGCAGGCGTTCGCGATCATCCAGGCTGTCAGCGCAAGGCTTGACGACCATCACATCGTTCGAGCCAGTCTCCAGCAAGTGATCGATCTTCCCGAGCAATTGCCCGAGGTGGTCGATGACTTTCAGGCCTTCCAGCTGGTACCAGTAGTACTCGCCTTCGGTCAGGTCAGGAAAAAGGTTACGCGGCACGCAGATCTCGTAACCGGCCAGAAGCATGGCTTCATCACGGTCTTCGAGGCCCTTGAGCTTTGTGACCAGGAACTTGCTTTGCAAGCGTCCACTGACCAGCTCTACCTGCTTGTCAACGCTACCTTCGCGCTTGAGCGTCCAGGTGTTGTAGTCCAACAGGTTGTCTATCGGATCAGTAAAGGAGTAAACCTTCACTTCGCCGCGAACGCCGTGAACCGAAAAAATCTTGCCGATAACGATCAAATCATCAGCAGTAGTAGTAGGCGTCGCGTTCATATTGCTCAGGCCGCAGCCTTGGCAGCTTCCTTCAGCAACTGAGCAACGCGCTCAGAAGGCTGTGCACCAACGCTCAACCAGTGGTTGACGCGCTCTTGGTTCACGGACAGGCGGATTTCCTGACCACGAGCCACTGGGTTGAAGAAGCCAACGTGCTCTTTGTGCGAGCCGTCACGCGGGTTACGCGAGTCGGTCACGGTCAGTTGGTAGAATGGGCGCTTTTTAGAGCCGCCACGGGCAAGACGGATGGTTAGCATTGAACATCGTTCCTGTAGTCGGTGCTGCAAATCATAATGCACAGCGGGCACACGGGTGCCCGAAAGGCCGCATATTCTCAAGGAATATCCGGACTTTTGCAAATGCCTTTTTCCGGCGCCAAACACGCGCCCGACTGATTTGCCGTATATGGCCACCCCAGGGGTGGCCGATGGACCTGCCGAAGCAGGCTTACCGCAGTGTTCGCAAGGTTGCGAACGGCGCAAGCCCGGGGGCTTGCGCGGGTAATCACATCTTGGGCATGCCACCACCGCCGGGCAGCATGCCGCCCATGCCGCGCATCATCTTGGCCATGCCACCCTTGGTGGAAAACTTTTTCATCATCTTCTGCATCTGCTTGTGCTGCTTGATCAAGCGGCCAATGTCCTGCACCTGGGTGCCGGAACCGATGGCGATCCGACGTTTGCGCGAACCGCTGATCAGGTCAGGGTCACGGCGTTCGGCCGGGGTCATGGAGTTGATGATGGCTTCCATCTGTTTGAATTGCTTCTCGGCGGCGTTCTGGGCGTTGCCCATCTGCGACAGGTTCATGCCGCCGATGCTCGGCAGTTTGTCCATCAGGCCACCCAGGCCACCCATGTTCTTCATTTGCTGCAGCTGGTCGCGGAAGTCTTCGAGGTCGAAGCCCTTGCCCTTCTTCAGCTTCTTGGCCAGTTTGTCGGCCTTCTCTTTATCCAGGGTCTGCTCGGCCTGCTCGATCAGGCTGAGCACGTCGCCCATGCCCAGGATCCGCGAGGCGATACGATCCGGGTGGAAAGGCTCAAGCGCTTCGGTCTTCTCGCCCATGCCGATGAACTTGATCGGCTTGCCGGTAATGGCGCGCACCGACAGCGCGGCACCACCACGGGCGTCGCCGTCGACCTTGGTCAGGATCACACCGGTGAGCGGCAGCGCGTCGCCAAAGGCCTTGGCGGTGTTGGCGGCGTCCTGGCCGGTCATGGCGTCGACCACGAACAGCGTCTCCACCGGCTTGATGGCCGCATGCAGGGCCTGGATCTCGCCCATCATCTCGGCGTCGATGTGCAGACGGCCGGCGGTGTCGACGATGACCACGTCGATGAATTTCAGCTTGGCTTCGCGAATCGCCGCTTCGGCGATGGCTACCGGCTTCTGGCTGATGTCGGACGGGAAGAACGTCACGCCGATGTCGTTGGCCAGGGTTTCGAGCTGTTTGATGGCCGCCGGACGGTACACGTCGGCCGACACCACCATCACGCTCTTCTTCTTGCGCTCTTTGAGGAAGCGCGCCAGCTTGCCGGCGGTGGTGGTTTTACCCGCGCCCTGCAGACCAGCCATTAGCACCACGGCCGGTGGCGTGGCGTTCAACGCCAGGTCTTCGTTGGCCGCGCCCATCAGGCCTTCGAGTTCGATCTGGACGATCTTCACGAATGCCTGGCCAGGCGTCAGGCTGCGCGACACTTCCGTGCCGACCGCGCGTTCCTTGACCTTGTTGACGAAGTCCTTCACCACCGGCAGGGCGACGTCGGCTTCCAGCAACGCCATGCGCACTTCACGCAGGGTGTCTTTGATGTTGTCTTCCGTCAGCTTGGCCTTGCCAGTTACGTGGCGCAGCGTCTGCGAAAGACGTTCGGTAAGGTTTTCAAACATGCGCGATCCTTTCAGGCTCAATTGAACCGAGGTTAAGCAGCCTGGCCCGTGATAAGTAGAGGCGCGGCGAGGGCAGGTCGGCGATTATAGCGAGAAGTCCGCGCCACGCACACCAGTGCCGCACCAGTCTTTCGTCAGACCGCCCTTCTATGCCACACTCAGCGCCTTTAGGGCTTGCTCCACAGGACTTATGCTCCCCTTGTCACCCAGTTTGCTACCCAGCCTCGCCGCCGCCTTCCTTTATGCCGCTGCGACCGCCTATCAGGGCACCCGAGTCAGCCAGCGCGCCGCGGTCGACAAACGCCTGTTGTATGTCATCGGCGCCCTCGCCGTGGTGGCCCAGGCCGTCGCGCTCAAATTCCAGCTGATCACGCCCCTGGGCCTGAGCCTGGACTTTTTTGGCGCCGCCAGTCTGATCTCCGCCGCCGTCATCACCCTGACGCTGATTGCCTGCACGCGCATTCCGGTGGAGAACCTGCTGTTGCTGCTGTTCCCCCTGGGCGCGGTGACCACGCTGATCGCGCAGTTCATTCCCAAGGGCACGGTGCCCCTGATCAATGAAGAACCGGGCATGCTCGCGCATATCCTGTTGTCGATCCTGGCCTACGGCATGTTCACCATCGCAGTATTCCAGGCGCTGTTGCTGCTGGTGCAGAACCACCAGCTCAAGCACAAGCACCCGGCCGGGCTGATCAAGAACTTCCCGCCTCTGCAAACCATGGAAAGCCTGCTGTTCGGTTTCCTGTGGGCCGGCTGGGCATTGCTGTCGATGTCACTGATTTCCGGCTGGCTGTTCGTGGAAAACCTGTTCGCCCAGCACCTGGTGCACAAGACCCTGCTGGCCTGCCTGGCCTGGATCGTCTTCAGTGTGCTGCTGTGGGGCCGCAACCGCCTGGGCTGGCGGGGTCACAAGGCCATTCGCTGGACCCTGGCCGGTTTCTGCCTGCTGATGCTGGCGTATTTCGGCAGTAAACTGGTTCGCGAATACATTCTGCACATCTGACGGGCGCGTAAATGGACAATCTGCCGTTGGGCTCGATGCTGGGTGTCGTGCTTCTGTCGATCCTCTGGTCGGCACTGTTCACAGGCGTTGAAACCGCCCGCAATCACCTGGCGGCCCTGCGCACCCGGCGCAAGGTGGGCGAGCGCCCCAGCCTGGCCTTCCCGCTGGAAAGCCTGGTGCTGTGCAACACCCTGTGCCGCGTATTGGCCGTGGTGCTGGGCGTGTTCGTAGCGGTGTACCACTGGCATGTGAAAGGCCTGTGGATGGGCGGCCTGATCATGGCCGCAGCGCTGCTGACCTTCAGCGAATACCTGCCGCGCCTGCTGGCACGCCGTTACCCCGAGCCCTTCATCGGCCTGGGCAACTCCCTGCTGCGCCTGCCGCTCAAGTTGCTGTACCCGTTGGTATGGCCGTTCAGTGGCATTGCCCGTCTATTGCTCAAGCCGTTCGCGCCCATCGCCACGCCCATTGCGCGCCAACACGACGAACCGCGCAGCGACGAGCCTGAAGATGACGCGGAACAGGACGAGGAGTCCGACGCCTCGAACCTGCTGGGCGGCCTGCATTCGCTGAACCGCATCACCGTCAACGACATCTTGGTGCCGCGCAGCGAAGTCGACGGCCTGAACCTGGACGAGCCGATCGAGAAGATCGCCGAACAGCTGATCATCAGCCGCCACACCCGCCTGCCGGTGTACCACAATGACATCAACCAGGTGGAAAAGGTACTCAACACCCGCCAGGTCAGCCACCTGCTGCCCAAGGGCGAGCTGACCATTGAGGCGTTGCTGGCAGCCTGTTACGACGCCTACTTCGTGCCCGAAAGCACCCCGCTGCACCTGCAACTGCTCAATTTCCACAAGCAGCAGCGACGCCTGGGCATCGTGGTGGATGAATACGGCGAAGTGCAGGGCATCGTCACTCTGGAAGACATCCTCGAAGAGATTGTCGGCGAGTTCGAAGACGAGCACACCATGGACAACCCCCATGTGCACCCGCAGGCGGATGGTCGCTTTGTGGTGGACGGCGCGGCGTCCATTCGCGAACTGAACAAGACCCTGGGCTGGCATTTGCCCAGCGACGGCCCCAAGACCCTCAATGGGCTGGTGACCGAGGCGCTGGAAAGCATCCCCGACTGCTCGGTGTGCCTGAAAATAGGCCGCTACCGCCTGGAAATCCTGCAAGCCGAAGAGAACCGCGTAACCCGCGTGCTGATCTGGCATACCAGCAACTCGTAGGCGCTGCCGCCAGGCTGCGAAGAGGTGCGCAGGACCTTCGACGGTGTGACGTAGATCACGGGCGCGCGGTGCGCGCCTTCGCAGCCTGGCGGCAGCTCCTGCGGGGGTTGCGCCACCTTGCGCAATTCATATAATCGAGCAAGCTTACACGGCCAACTGCCGACACCCCTGCTACCCGCACGGAGGTGCACCGGCGCACTCCTGCGGCCCACCCTGCCCCGCACTTATAATAATCATGATTGCCAGGGAACCTGCCATGAGCACCAGCACCTATGCTGCCAGCGGCGTCGACAAGCCGCTCAATTCCACTGCCCGCGTGGCCACCGCCAGTTTCATCGGCACTGCCATCGAGTTCTACGACTTCTACGTGTACGCCACCGCCGCCGCGCTGGTGATCGGCCCGGTGTTCTTTCCCCAGGGCTCGGCCACCGCGCAGATGCTCTCGGCCTTCCTCACCTTTGGCATCGCCTTTCTCGCCCGCCCGCTGGGCTCGGCGCTGTTCGGCCATTTCGGTGATCGCATCGGGCGCAAGTCCACCCTGGTGGCGTCGCTGCTGCTGATGGGCGTGTGTACCACCTTGATTGGCGTACTGCCCGGTTACGATCAAATCGGCGCCTGGGCGCCCGTATTGCTGTGCGTGTTGCGCTTTGGCCAAGGCCTGGGGTTGGGCGGCGAATGGGGCGGCGCGGCGCTGCTGGCCACCGAGAACGCGCCCAAGGGCAAGCGTGCCTGGTTCGGCATGTTCCCGCAGTTGGGGCCCTCCATTGGCTTTCTCGCCGCCAACGGCCTGTTCCTGAGCCTGGCCGTGCTGCTCAGCGACGAGCAGTTCCGCGCCTGGGGCTGGCGCCTGCCGTTTCTGCTCAGCGCACTGTTGGTAATGGTAGGGCTGTACGTGCGGTTGAAACTGGAGGAAACCCCAGTATTCGCCAAGGCCATGGCTAACCATGAAAAACTCAAGCTGCCGCTGGCGGAACTGTTTGCCCAGTATTGGCGCCCGATGCTGCTCGGCGCGGCGTCCATGGTGGTGTGCTACGCGCTGTTCTATATCTCCACGGTGTTTTCCCTGAGCTACGGCGTGGCCAGCTTGGGTTATAGCCGTGAAAGCTTTCTGGGCATGCTGTGCTTTGCGGTGTTGTTCATGGCCTTGGCCACACCGATTTCGGCAGCCTTGAGCGACCGCTTCGGGCGCAAACCGGTGCTGGTGTTCGGCGGTGTGTTGGCGATTGTTTCGGGCTTTGCAATGGAGCCGCTGCTCACCCAAGGGTCGACCCTCAGCGTGACGCTGTTCCTGAGCATCGAACTGTTTCTGATGGGCTTCACCTTCGCGCCCATGGGCGCCTTGCTGCCCGAACTGTTCCCCACCCGCGTGCGTTATACCGGCGCATCGGCGGCGTACAACCTGGGCGGCATCGTCGGCGCATCGGCAGCCCCGTTCGCCGCGCAAAAGCTGGTAACCATGGGCGGGTTGAGCTGGGTAGGCGGGTATGTGTCGGCAGCAGCGGTGCTCAGTGTGCTGGCAGTGCTGTGCCTGAAGGAAACGCGGGATGAGGACCTGAGTCAGGTAGCATAACGCGGCCATCAGAGGTGGGAGCTGGCTTGCCAGCGAGCTTTTCAGGGCCTGACAAAAAACTCGCTGGCAAGCCAGCTCCCACAGGCACGATTACAACTCTACAGTAACGGCCTGGGCGGCGCGGGTGGCCTTGGAGCGGGCGGCGTCGATAGACTCGTCACGCGCCAGGGCCACGCCCATGCGGCGCTGGCCAGCCACTTCGGGCTTGCCGAACAGGCGCAGCGCAGTGTCCGGCTCGCTCAGGGCAGCGCCCAGGTTGGCGAAGGCGGTCTGGGTGGAGTTGCCTTCCACCAGAATCACCGCCGAGGCCGACGGGCCGAACTGGCGTACCAGCGGAATCGGCAAGCCGAGGATCGCGCGGGCATGCAGGGCAAACTGCGACAGGTCCTGGGAAATCAGGGTAACCAGGCCGGTGTCATGAGGGCGCGGCGACACTTCGCTGAACCACACCTGATCACCTTTGACGAACAACTCCACGCCAAACAGACCACGACCGCCCAATGCTTCAGTGACAGCCTTGGCCACACGCTCCGATTCTGCCAGCGCCACCGGGCTCATGGCCTGGGGCTGCCAGGACTCCTGGTAGTCACCCTTCTCCTGACGGTGACCAACCGGGGCCAGGAAGGTTGTACCGCCCACGTGACGCACGGTCAGCAGGGTGATTTCGTAGTCAAAATCGATGAAGCCTTCGATGATCACCCGGCCCTTGCCGGCACGGCCGCCTTCCTGGGCGTAGTCCCACGCTTTCTGAATGTCATCATTGCGCTTGAGCAGGCTCTGGCCCTTGCCCGACGAGCTCATGACCGGCTTGACCACGCACGGGAAGCCCAGGTCTTCGACGGCCTTGCGGTACTCTTCGAAGGTGTCGGCGAAGTGGTAAGGCGAGGTCGGCAAGTCCAGCTCTTCAGCGGCCAGGCGACGGATACCTTCGCGGTTCATGGTCAGCTGAGCGGCGCGGGCAGTGGGCACCACGGTGAAGCCCTCGGACTCCAGCTCCACCAGGGTAGCGGTGGCGATGGCTTCGATTTCCGGCACGATGTAGTGCGGTTTCTCGGCCTCGATCACCGCACGCAGCGCGGCGCCATCGAGCATGTTGATCACATGGCTGCGGTGGGCGACCTGCATGGCGGGGGCATTGGCATAACGGTCGACGGCAATCACTTCAACGCCCAGGCGTTGCAGCTCGATCACCACTTCCTTGCCCAGCTCGCCGCAGCCACACAGCAGTACGCGCGTCGCGGTCGGCGACAGTGGAGTTCCGATACGGGTCATTTCAGGTCCTTAAGGGGAACAGGTTATCGCGGGCCGCCCGGGTGCGGCCCACCAAGGCGGGCATTTTACATCAATCGCACAGTGGCGGCGCTGTGACTCGACCGCCGAGCACTTGGAGGGGCTGGCTTGCCAGCGAGTTTTTCAGGCGCCCCCAAGCGTTCGCTGGCAAGCCAGCTCCAACAAGGTCAGGCGCCGGCGACGAACATCATGCCGGCGGCCACGGCGCGTTCGTGGCACTTGACCAGCACCTGGCGGCGCTCATCGTTGTCCATGCGGCCCCAGCGGGTGATTTCGGCGGCCGTGCGCTGGCAGCCGGTGCACATGTCGTCGTCATCCAGGGCGCACACCTGCACGCAGGGCGAGGCGACGGGGCGTTCGTTGGTCATCAGTCTTCCTGGGGGGCCAGATCCCGCGCATAGCGCCGGGCATTGTGTACGTAATGGGCAGCGCTGCCCTCGAGCATTTTCATTTGCGCCTCGGTCAGCTCGCGGACCACCTTGCCGGGCGAGCCCATCACCAGCGAACCGTCGGGAATTTCCTTGCCCTCGGCGATCAACGCGTTGGCGCCGATGATGCAGTGCTTGCCGATTTTCGCGCCATTGAGGATCACTGCATTAATGCCGATCAAGCTGTAATCGCCCACCGTGCAACCATGCAGCATGGCGTTATGGCCAATTGTAACACCGCGCCCCAGGGTCAAGGGCGACCCCATGTCGGTGTGCATCACGGTGCCGTCCTGGACATTGCTGTCCGGGCCAATGTCGATCAGCTCATTGTCACCGCGCAGCACTGCGCCGAACCAGACGCTGGCGTTTTCCTGCAAGCGCACATTGCCGATCAACGTGGCATTGGGCGCGGCCCAACTGGAAGGATGGGTGTCGACACGGGCGTCGCCCAGGCGGTATTTCATCGGGTAGTCCTCAGGCAGGCAAAGGCGGCTCGGGTGTCCGCTCAAATTGACGTGAAATGCTCAGGGGGGCGATGCAGGCTGATGTCGGCGTCGTAGACCAGGTTCACCAGCTCGACAATCATGATGGCCGACAGGCCCCAGATCTTGTACTCGCCGAAACGGTAGCTGGGTACGTACCAACTGCGGCCCTGGTAGTCGATGCGGTGGGTGTGCTCGCGCGGGTCTTCGCGAAAGAACGCCAGGGGCACGCTGAACACGGCGGCAATTTCCGCATCATTGGGGCGGTATTCGACGAAATCGGGGATCACCCCGACAAAAGGCGTGACCTTCAGGCCATGCTTGGAAATCAATGGGCTCAGTGGCCCCAACACCTCGACCAGGCCGGGCGGCAGGCCGATTTCTTCCTCGGCCTCGCGCAGGGCGGTGAACACCAGGTCCGGGTCCTCGGGGTCGCGGCGGCCGCCGGGAAACGCCACTTCGCCGCCGTGGGTGGAGAGCCCCTTGGCGCGCAGGGTCAGCACCAGCTCGGGTTCGTCGCTACGGGTGATGGGCAGCAGTACGGCCGCCTCGGGAAAGCGATGGTCGGTCTCCAGGGTCCGTGGCCTGTGGCTGCTCATTCGACGCAGTAGCTCGTCCAGCATGGTCTCTCTCAATTCGATGCCTAGGGGCAATCATGCACCAAAGCCGCGCCCTGCCCAACCCCCTTGTCGGTGCATGAGCGTACGTGCCGGGCGCTTGCTACCCGCCGCCACTTGGCGCCAAGATAGGCGCAGCGATCAGGAAGCCCGACATGAAATTCTGCAGCCAGTGCGGCAACCCGGTAACCCAGCTCATTCCGCAAGGTGACAATCGCCTGCGCTATGTGTGCGGGGCCTGTGAATTCATTCACTACCAGAACCCCAATATAGTCGCCGGATGCCTGCCTGTGTGGGGCGACCGCGTATTGTTGTGCCGACGCGCCATTGAGCCGCGCCGCGGTTACTGGACCCTGCCTGCCGGGTTCATGGAAAACGGCGAGACCCTGGAACAGGCCGCCAGCCGCGAGACCGAGGAAGAAGCCTGCGCACGCGTCCGCCAGTTGGCGCTGTACACGCTGTTCGACTTGCCGCACATTAGCCAGGTGCATGTGTTTTTCCGCGCCGAACTCGCCGACCTGGCGTTCGCCGTGGGCGAGGAAAGCCTGGAAGTGCGCTTGTTCGAACAAGCCGAGATACCTTGGTCGGAGCTGGCTTTCCCCACGATCAACCGTACCTTAGAATGCTTCTTTGCTGACCGCCTGGGGCAACACTACCCGGTGCGCAACGAATTTCTGCCGCCGCTGCACGGGTTGGCGCAGACCTTGACCTGACCGTGTCACGCGGCACCGGCGCAAGCGGGGTGCGACTCTACCTGCAGGATTGATCGTTAAATGCGCTGGTTGCTTGCCCTCTTCTGTCTGTCGTTCGCCTCCCTGTCTTCGGCTGCGTTCACCGTCACCATCGAAAAAAAACCGCTGTCGGAATTGGCGCCCAACGTCATCGACCCCGTGCACAGCGTTACCCCCAGCGTGCCCCCGGCCCTGGCCAACGCGGTGATCGACAAGGTGCTGGTGCTCAAGTCGGCGCACCAGTTGCAATTGCTCAGCCACGGCCAGCCGCTGAAGACCTACCGCGTATCGCTGGGCAAGAGCCCCCACGGGCCCAAGGAATACGAAGGCGACCTGCGCACCCCCGAAGGCTTCTACTGGCTGGACTGGCGCAAGGTGAGCGACCGCTTCAACCTGGCCATCCACGTTTCCTACCCCAACGTTACCGACGCCGCCAAGGCCCGCAACGCAGGGCTGCCGCCCGGCGGCATGATCATGATCCACGGCACCCCCGACAGCGAGGACTACCCGGAGTGGTATTTCAACACCCTGGACTGGACCGACGGCTGCATCGCCATGAAAAACCAGGACATGCGCGAACTGTGGAGCATGGTCAAGGACGGCACGATGATCGAGATTCGGCCGTAGCCCAACGATCTATTGCCTGGCCTCCCAGGCGGACGCGGTGATCTTGCAGACAGTGCAAGCCAGAAACAGATGTGGGGGCGGGGTTCTCCCCGCGAAGCGCCGCACCGGTGGCGCGCGGTCTCAACAACACCAAAAGACCTCAAGCAAGCCCCTTTAAGCCCCCCCACGGCCCGTAGCCACCGCTGCCAGGCGGCTACAAGACTGTGTTTTCACGGGTAGCACCCGCGCCTACATGTGTTTCGCCCGTGCATCGTCACGAAGCTCACCTTGTCCGCCTTTTTGGCCAGACAGACAGTCTCCAAAAGCCCCATAAAATGGTATTGACGTGGTATCCAAGTGGTATTACTTTGAATACCACTCCCAAGCGCCATAACACTCATAAACCGCCTTCGGACACCACCAATGAACGACCTGCTCTCGCTGCGCCCCGACGACACCCAGGCCACGCCGCTGTACCTGCAACTGGCTCGCAACCTGGAAGCCGCCATTCACGCCGGTGTGTGGAAAGCCGAGCAGGCGTTGCCGTCGGAGCGCACCCTCAGCGAACAGTTGAGCCTGTCGCGGGTAACCGCCCGCAAGGCCCTGGAAATCCTTTTGGAGCAAGGCCTGATCCGCCGTAACCAGGGCTCCGGCACGTTCATCACGCCGCGCCTGGAACAACCGCTGTCGCGCCTTTCCAGCTTCAGTGAAATGCTGCGCATGAAGGGCTTTGCCCCCAGCTCCCAGTGGCTGGAGCGCGGTATTGTCGTGCCTACCCACGAGGAAGTGATACGCCTGGGCCTGTCGCCCACCGACAAGGTGGCGCGCCTCAAGCGCCTGCGAAAGGCCGACGACACCGTCATGGCCATCGAGATGAGCGCCTTGCCAGCAGCCCTGCTCCCCCACCCCGAAGCGCTGGGCGACTCGCTGTACCAGTACCTGGAAAGCATCGGCCGGCCGGTGGTGCGTGCCCTGCAACACATTCGCGCCATCAATGCCTCGCCCGAGTTCGCCACCCTCGTGGGCATAGAGCCAGGCACCGCCATGCTGCTGATGACCCGTATCGGCTACCTGGAAGACAACACGGTCATCGAATTGACCGACACCTATTGCCGTGACGATTACTACGACTTTGTCGCCGAACTGCGGCGCTGAACCGCGTTAACGGAACCAAGAGCCCCTGCCATGCCCGAAAACAACATCCTTACCCCCCACGGCTGGATTCGTGGCCACCTGCGGCACGAAGGCGGCAAGGTCATCGCCATCGAGGGCGCGCCCTGCCACCCGGCCGACAATGACCTGCCCTACCTGCTGCCCGGCTTCATTGACCTGCATGTGCACGGTGGGGGCGGCAAGGACATCATGCAGGGCGGCGACGCCATGGCCACCATCGCCCGTACCCACGTGCGCTTCGGCACCACGGCGCTGCTGGCAACCACCATGACCGCACCGGCCAGCGAGATCAGCGCCGTGCTGGCAGGCCTGGCCCATGACTGCCAGGGGCGTCAGCCGAACAGCGCACGCGTGCTGGGCGTGCACCTGGAGGGCCCCTACATCAACCCGGGCAAGCTCGGTGCACAACCCAACTTCGCCCACACCGCGCTGCTGGAGGAAGTGGACCACTACCTGAGCCTGGCGCCCATCAAGGTGATCACCATTGCCCCGGAAATCGCCGGGCACAACGAGTTGATCCGCACCCTCAGTCAGCGCGGCGTACGCCTGCAGATCGGCCACACCCTGGGCAGCTACGAAGACGGCGTCGCCGCCCTGGAAGCCGGCGCCAGCAGTTTCACCCACCTGTACAACGCCATGAGCCCGCTGCATCACCGCGAACCGGGCATGGTCGGCGCGGCGCTGGCCCATGCGCACTTTGCTGAGCTGATTCCCGACCTGTTGCATGTGCACCCCGGCGCCATTCGCGCGGCGCTACGGGCGATTCCGTGTGTGTACTGCGTCACCGACTCCACGGCCGCCACCGGCATGCCCGACGGCAACTACATGCTGGGCAGCAACCACGTGACCAAGTGCCTGGGCGGCGTGCGCCTGGCCGACGGCACACTGGCCGGCAGCACCCTGACCATGGACCTGGCACTGCGCAACCTGGTGAAGATCGGCGTGCCGCTTGACGAGGCGTCGCGGCGCCTGTCGCAATTTGCCGCCGACTACCTGGGCATGACCGACCGCGGCCGCCTGCAAGCTGGCAGCTGGGCCGACTGCGTGCGCCTGGACCGCCACCTGATGCTCACCGATGTGATGGTAGAAGGAGAAGCCGTTGACTTGCATGATGCTTGAAGAGGCCCGCGCCTCCCACGAGGCGGTCAGCCGCCAGTTGCAGGCCCTGGACCCGGCGCTCATGGCCCTGGCCGAACGCCTGCGCCAGCAACCACCCTACGTGGCCATGACCCTGGCGCGCGGCAGTTCCGACCACGCCGCCAGCTACTTCGCCTACCTGGCCATGCAACAGGTGGGTGTACCGGTAGCCTCGGTGCCCATGTCCCTGGTGACCTTGCAGCATTCGCCGCTCAAGGTGGCCGGGCAAATGGTGCTGGCCATCTCGCAGTCGGGGCAAAGCCCAGACCTGGTCGACAGCCAGCGCCTGCTGCGCGAGCGCGGGGCCTTGAGCGTAGCGCTGGTCAACGCGCACGGCTCACCGCTGGAAGACGCCAGCGAGTTCACCCTGCCCTTGTGTGCAGGCCCCGAGCTGAGCGTGGCCGCCACCAAGAGCTTCATTGCCTCGCTCAGCGCCAGCGCCCGGCTGATCGGCCTTTGGCGCCAGGACAATGAACTGCTGGACGCCTGCCTGGCCTTGCCCGATGGCCTGCACCGGGCGGCCGCAGTGGACTGGCAGCCGGCCATCGACTGTTTCAAGGGCTGTGAAAAGCTCATGGTCATCGGCCGCGGCGCAGGTTTCGCCATTGCTCAGGAAGCAGCCCTCAAGCTCAAGGAGACCTCAGCCATCCAGGCTGAAGCCTTCAGCAGTGCCGAGGTGCGCCATGGCCCCATGGCCCTGATCGGCGCCGGCTACCCGCTGCTGGTGTTGGCCCCACGCGGCGCCGAACAGGAAAGCCTGCTCAAACTGGCTGCCGACATGCGCGAGCGCGGCGCCAAGGTGCTGCTCGCGGCCCCCGATGACGTTGTCGGGCGCGACCTGGACCTGTGCCGCGCCGCCCACCCGGCCCTGGACCCGATTCTGACCATCCAGAGTTTCTACATCATGGCGGCCGGCCTGTCCCTGGCGCGCGGCATGAACCCGGACCAACCGCGTTACCTGAGCAAAGTGACCCGCACCCACTGAGTTGCCCGACGAGTACTGCGTCCATGAACAACAATAATGAAGTCACCCTTGGCGCCCCCTTGAGCGGCCCGGTACTCGCCCTGGCCCAGGTCCCCGACCCGGTGTTCGCCAGCGGCACCTTGGGCGAAGGCATCGCCATCGACCCCATCGACAATTGCCTGGTGGCACCCTGCGCCGGCGAGATCATCCACCTGGCCCACACCCTGCACGCGGTGACCCTGCGCGCCGACAACGGCGCCGAACTGCTGATGCACCTGGGCCTGGATACCGTTCAGTTGCAGGGCCAGGGTTTCACCGCCCAGGTGCAGCCCGGCATGCGCGTCAGCCCCGGGCAGCCGCTGCTGACCTTCGACATGGACCAGGTGGCGCACCGCTGCACCAGCCTGATCAGTTTGATTGTGGTCACCAACGGCGAGCATTTCTGCGCCGAGCGCCTGGCGGCCTCGCACGTGAACGCGGGTGAGCCGCTGCTGCGCATCGCCGCCCGGCACGGCCATGCACCGCGCAGCGTGCAGGTGGGCGAAGCAGTTCAAGGCGTCGCCTTCGTCGCCCACGCGGGCGGCCTGCATGCGCGTCCGGCGGCGCGCCTGCGGGAAATTGCCAAGGGCTTCGACTGCACGGCACAACTGAGCTACCACGGACACCTGGCGGACATCGACAGCCTGATGTCGGTCATGGCCCTGGGCGTGGATGAACACGCCCAGGTACAGGTGATCTGCCGTGGCCCGCAACGCGAAGCGGCGCTGGCCGCCTTGTTGCAAGGCCTGAGCACGCCGATCGCCGGTGAGCAGCCGATACCAGTGGCTGTAGCTTCCACGCTCAGCCCCCTGCCCGCCCTTGCCGCCGGCCTGCTGGCTGGCATTTGCGCGGCGCCAGGCCTGGCCAGCGGCCCCCTGGTGCGACTGGGCAGCATCACCCTGCCCGCAGACCCGGGTGGCCATGCCCCAGGCGAGCAACAACAGGCGCTGGCCACGGCACTGGCTGCGGTAACCCGCAGCCTGGAACACACCCGGGCCAAGGCCCGCCAGCGCCACGACAGCACCGAAGAAGCCATTTTCGCCGCTCACCTGGCGCTGCTGCACGACCCAGCCCTGAACCAGGCCGCCGAGGCCGCCATCACCAAAGGCAGCGCCGCCAGCCATGCCTGGAGCAACGCCATTGATGCCCAGTGCCAACTGCTTCTGGACACCGGCAAGCCACTGCTGGCCGAACGTACCAACGACTTGCGCGACCTGGGCCAACAGGTGGTGCGCGAACTGCTGGGCGATTGCGGGCGCATGCCCCTGCCCAGGGGCGCCATCGTGGTTGCCCGGGAAATCACCCCTTCGGACTTGCTCTACCTGAACAGTCAGGGCGCGGCGGGGCTGTGCATGGCTGCCGGCGGCGCCACGTCCCACGTGGCCATTCTCGCGCGGGCCAAGGCGCTGCCCTGCCTGGTGGCCATGGGCGAGGCACTGCTGGAACAGACGCTGGATGGCGCCGTGGTACTGGACGCTGACAATGGCCGGCTGGAACTGACACCGGACAGCCACCGCCTGCAACAGGTCAGCGACCAGCTTGCTGCCCACCACGCCCGACACCAGGCGCAGCAAGCCCAGGCCCATGCGCCGGCGCATACCCTGGATGGCACTACCATCGAGGTAGCCGCCAACGTCGCCGGCGCCCAGGATGCGGCCCTGGCGCATCAGGCCGGTGCCGATGGCGTGGGTTTGCTGCGCACCGAGTTTCTGTTCGCCGACCGCCACGTAGCCCCTGACGAAGAGCAACAGCTGGCCGCCTACCAGGCCGTGCTCGACGCCATGGGCGACAACCCGGTCATCATCCGGACGCTGGACGTGGGCGGCGACAAACAGTTGGACTACCTGCCGCTGCCGCCCGAAGCCAACCCGGCGCTGGGGCTGCGCGGCATTCGCATGGCCAGAGCCAACCCGGCGCTGTTCGATCAGCAATTGCGCGCCCTGTTGCGCACCCGCCAGCCGCACCGCTGTCGCCTCCTGCTGCCCATGGTGACCGAGGTGGATGAACTGTTGCAGATTCGCCAGCGCCTCACTGAACTGGCCGGCGAACTGGGCATCGACTCGCCGCCCCAGGTAGGCGTGATGATCGAAGTGCCTGCCGCCGCCTTGCTGTCCGCGCAATTGGCCGAGCACGCGGACTTCCTGTCCATCGGCACCAACGACCTGTCCCAGTACACCCTGGCCATGGACCGCGACCATGCCGGCCTGGCCGCACGCGTGGATGCCCTGCACCCGGCGGTGTTGGCGCTGATTGCCCAGGCCTGCGACGGCGCCCGCCAGCACGGCCGTTGGGTAGGCGTGTGTGGCGCCCTGGCCAGTGACCCGCTGGCCACGCCTGTGCTGATAGGGCTGGGGGTTCGCGAACTGTCGGTCAGCCCGCCACAGGTGGGCGAAATCAAGGCACGGGTGCGCAGCCTGGACCTTGCCCAGTGCCAGCGCCTGGCCCGGGAACTGTTGACGCTGCCCGGCGCCGGCGCCGTGCGCCGGGCCTGTGAGCAGTATTGGCCTTCAGCCCATTGAAAACGCCCGCCTGACCGCTGCTTCCAGGCAGCGGCTACACCCAGTTGGAATTGCCAGGGAGAGACGTCATGTATCAACACTTCATCGAAGGCCTGCAACGCCTGGGGCGCGCGCTGATGCTGCCCATCGCCATCCTGCCGATTGCCGGCCTGTTGCTGCGCCTGGGCGACACCGACCTGCTGAACATCGCCATCATCCATGACGCCGGCAACACCATCTTCGGCAACTTGGCACTGATCTTCGCCATCGGCATCGCCGTGGGTTTCGCCCGCGACAGCAATGGCACCGCCGGCGTGGCCGGTGCCATCGGCTACCTGGTGATGGTCTCCACCCTCAAGGTGCTGGACCCCAGCATCAACATGGGCATGCTCGCAGGCATCATCAGCGGCCTGGTGGCCGGTGGGCTGTACAACCGCTTCAAGGACATCCAGTTGCCCGCCTACCTGGCCTTCTTCGGCGGGCGGCGCTTCGTGCCCATTGCCACCGGCTTCGCCGCTGTGGCGCTGGGGGTACTCTTCGGGCTGATATGGCCGCCCATCCAGGATGTCATCAACCACCTGGGGCAACTGCTGTTGGCCAGCGGCAGCTTCGGTGCGTTCATCTTCGGCGTGCTGAACCGCATCCTCATCGTCACCGGCCTGCACCACATCCTCAACAACATGGTCTGGTTCGTGTTCGGCAGCTTTACCGACCCGAGCACTGGCCACGTCGTCACCGGTGACCTGGCGCGCTACTTTGCCGGCGACCCCAATGGCGGCCAGTTCATGACCGGCATGTTCCCGGTGATGATGTTTGGCCTGCCCGCTGCCTGCCTGGCCATGTACCGCAACGCGCTGCCCGAGCGGCGCAAGCTGATGGGCGGGATCTTGCTGTCCATGGCCCTGACCTCGTTCTTGACTGGGGTGACCGAGCCCATAGAGTTCGCCTTCATGTTCCTCGCCCCGCTGCTTTACGCTGTGCACGCCGTGCTGACCGGGTTGTCGATGGCCATCACCAACCTGTTGGATATCCACCTGGGCTTCACCTTTTCGGGTGGCGCCATCGACATGGCGCTGGGCTGGGGCAAGTCCACCCATGGCTGGCTGATTTTTCCGGTGGGCATCGTCTATGCGCTGATCTACTACTTTGTGTTCGACTACTGCATTCGCCGCTTCGGCCTGAAAACACCGGGCCGTGAAGACCTGGCCAGCACCCCGGTCGGCAGCCCCCGCGAGGCAAACCGCGCCACCCACTTCATCCAGGCCCTGGGCGGTGTCGCCAACGTGATCAGCGTGGGGGCGTGCACCACTCGCCTGCGCCTGCAACTGGCCAACCGCAACAAGGCCGACGACGCACGCCTCAAGGCGCTGGGTGCCATGGGCGTGGTGCGCCCCGGCCATGGCGCCAGCCTGCAAGTGGTGGTGGGGCCAATGGCCGACAGCATTGCCGACGAAATTCGCCTGGCACTGCCCGAAGGCCACACGCCCGAAGCCTTGGCGCCGGAGCCTGCCGCCCCTGCGGCAAGCGTGCCCGCCACGCAGTTGCACGCCTGGCTGCAAGCGCTGGGCGGGCGTGAAAATGTCGGCGCGTTGCAATGCGTGGCGCTGACCCGGCTGCGGGTGCAACTCAATGGCGCGCGCCTGGACACCCAGGCGCTGGCCGCCCTGGGCTGCGAAGGCATCAGCGAGTTGGACAATGGCGTGTGGCACCTGCTGGTGGGCGAACAGGCCGCAGGCCTGAGTAGCAGCCTGCGCAGCCTGCTCAAACCCAGCACGGCCTTTGCCTAAATCGGCAACTGACCGCTGAATTACGGAACGGTCCTACAGAAAGACTGGACGCATCTGAGTTCGTTCAGGCGTGCAAATGGGTAGATTCATCCCAAACGGATGAATAGCCGCCCAAATGAATAGACTGATTCGTACCTCGCTGCTGGCCTGTTCCACCCTCCTTGCCCCGCTGGCGCAGGCCGATGACACCCTGCGCTGGCTGGACCAGCAGCAGCGCGAGCGCGAAACCCTTGACCGCGAGCAACGCCTGCGCCAGTTGCAACGGGCCCTGCCCCCTGCGCCCAGCGCGCCTGGCGCCCTGGCCACGGACACCCGTTGCTGGCAACTGCCAGGCCTGCACCTGCGCGGCAACCGACTGGTTAGCGACAACAATTTGCAAGCCGCCATCAGCCCGCACGTGCGCCCCTGCATGGGCGTGAACGCCCTGCGCCAAGTGCTGACCCGCATCACCCGCGTCTACGTGGAGCGCGGCTATATTGCCGCCCGGGCTTACCCCGCGCAGCCGCCAGTGGACGGCCAACCGCTGGCGATCGTGATCGACGAAGGCTTCGTGGAAGCCATCGAGCTGGACGACGAGCAACTGCCAGTGTGGCTACAAGGCGCATTCCCCGACCTGCTCGGAAACCCCCTGCACCTGCCTGCCTTGGAACAGGGCCTGGACCAGCTCAATCGCCTGCGCAGCGTGGACGTTGAGGCGCAGATCGTCCCCGGCGACCTGGAAGGCGGCTCGCGTATTCTGCTCAGCGCGCGTAGCCACGCGTCCCCGTGGGGCGCGCGGGTGCGCTACGGCAATGGCGGCGACCTGAGCAGTGGCCGCCATGGTGCCAGCCTGGTGATCAGCCGCGACAACCCGCTGCACCTCAATGACCGGTTGCAGGTCAGCCTGTTCAGCAGCGCCGGCAACGCCCCCCACTACAGCCGCGCACTCAGTGCCTACTACAGCGTGCCTTATGGCCCCTGGACCCTGGGCGCCAGCCTGGGGCGCAGTCAGCAGGTGGCGTTTACCCCGGTGGGGCGCAAACGCTATGCCTACACCTCCGACAGCCAGGGCCTGAGCCTGGGGCGAACCCTGTGGCGCAACCAGCGCGCCTTGCTGCACGGCCAGTTGCGCCTGAACCGCAAACAGCAGCAACGCAGCTTCGACGGGCAGCGCATGGCACTGCCCGATGCCCGCCAGACCAGCGCCGGTATCGACCTGAGCCTGCTGTGGCTGGGCCGCGCAACCTGGAGCACGCAACTGGGCTACGGCCGCAGCCTGCCCTGGCTGGGCAGCGACAGCCGTGCTTTCGATCACTGGCGCCTGGGGGTAATACGTACACAGGTATGGCCCGGCAACGGCCACCAGTGGCGCTGGGACAGCAGCCTGGAAGCCCAGTACAGCCCCAAGCCGTTGCCGGCCGGCGAACAGGTGCTGTTGAGCAATTCGGCCAGCGTGCACGGCTTTCGCGACAGCAACATCGCCGCCAGCAGCGCTGCGGTGTGGCGCAACAGCGTGGCTCTGGCGTTGCCGATTAGCCCGGCCCTGCGGCTCACCCCACACGTGGCCGTGGACTATGGCCGTGGCTGGGGCACGTGGACCCACGACCGCCAGCACCCTGTCGTTGCAGGCATCAGTACCGGTGCCAGCCTGGGATGGGCTGGCGGCGAAGTGACACTCGATTATCGCCACGCCGTGGTGATCAAGGATGGCCCTCCCGCAGAACCAGGCTTCTGGAACATGGAGCTGAAACTGGACTTCTGACTCATCAATAAAAGCGATAACAACATGAATCAGCGACCTACCCGTTTTATCCTCAACCCGTTGCGCTGGGCCGTTGCCACGGCGCTGCTGACCCACTCGCTGCCCAGCCTGGCCGAAGGCATCGTGGCGTTGCCCGGCCCTGGCGGCCAGGCAGCACTGGATCGGCGCCAGGGTGTACCGGCCCTGAACGTGGTGATGCCCAATGACCAGGGCGTCTCCGAAAACCACTTCAGCCATTACAACGTCGATGCCCCTGGCCTGGTGATCAACAATTCGCTGGCACCCGGCCAGGCGCAATTGGGCCCGGCCATGGAAGCCAACCCGCACTTTCAGGGGCGCGCTGCCAGCACCATCCTGATGAACGTCTCCGGCGCCAGCCCCTCGCACATCCAGGGCCCTCAGGAAATTTTCGGTCAGCGCGCCGACTACCTGCTGGCCAACCCCAACGGCATCCTGCTCAACGGCGCCAGCTTCATCAACGCCAACCGCGCCAGCTTCCTGGTGGGTATCGCCGAACTGGAAGACGGCCGCATCGTGCGCCTGAGCGCCAGCCATGAACAGGCACTGCTGCAGGTTGGCCAGGACGGCGCCAGCAACCTTGACGGGGCGCTGGAACTGGTGACGCCCACCCTCGACGCCCAGGGCGCCCTCACCGCCCGCGATGAGCTGAACGTGGTGCTGGGCCACAACACGCTCGATGCCCGCGACCGCAGCCTGCTGCACACCGCAGCCGCAACCGCCACCGCCATTGATGCCCACCTGCTGGGCGCCATGCGCGCCGGGCGCATCCGCATTGTCAGCACCACCGAAGGCGCGGGAGTGAAAATGCCCCAGGCGCAGCTGCTCGGCCGCGACGGCGTGCACATCCAGGCCCGTGGCGATGTGCACCTGAGCGGCAGCGCCAGCCGCAACGGCGCGGTGCAGGCCAAGGATGGCGACGTATGGCTGCACAGCAGCGGCGACCTGCGCCTGAGCGCCGTGGACGTCGAAGCCCGGCATATCACCGCGAAGGCCGGCAAGGCCCTGCGCCTGGACACCCTGACGCGCGAACGCGTGGCCCGCGACCACGAACAGCGCAACCGCAAGGCCTGGTTCATCCCCACCGAGGAATACTCCAGGCGCACTACGCAAACCACCGTCCAACACCTGGCCACGCACCTTGAGGCAAGCGGCACCGTGCACCTGGAATCAGGCACCGACATGCAGTTGACTGCCGCCACCGTGAAGGCGGGCGAAAAGATGAGCATCGACACTGGCGCACGCCTGACCATAGACGCCGTGACGGACAGCAAAGAGACGTTCGAAACCGTTCGCCATCGCAAGCACCTGTGGCGCGGCGACAGCAACACCACCACCCGCGCGGACACCGCTCGCGGCAGTGACTTGAGCGCCGATACCCTGCACATCAACAGCCTGGGCGACGTGGCCATTCGCGGCAGCAAACTGCACGCCCGGGGCGACGGCATTCTGCGCACCGCCGGCAAGGCCACGATCGACAGCGTTGCGGTGAATTTCTCGAAAGACGCCCAGGACTTTCGCGGCGACCTGATCGGCGGGCACTTCTTCAGCACCACCACCGATAACAAGCACACCCACACCGCCCAGCGTGGCAGCGAACTGCGCTCGGAAAGCAACCTGCGCCTGGAGGTCACCGACACCGCCACACTCATCGGCTCTCGGCTCAGCGCTGCCGGCAAGCTTCAGGTCGACGCGGAAAAAGCCGTGCAGTTGTTGCCGGCGCTAAACACCCAGCACCGCATGACCAACGTGCAAACCCAGGGCTTTAGCGCCAAGGTCGGTGAAACCAAGGTCGCCGCCGATGGCAAGGATGGCAGCCGGCAGTATTTCGCCGATGTCGGCTACGAGCTACAGACCGAACATCAGGAACACACCCGGCAGTTGAACACGGCCAGCGAAATCAGTGCGGGCCAGATCACTATCAACAGCGAGACCCACGTGCTGGTAAAAGGCGCGCGGCTGGAGAGTGAGTCGGGCACCCAGGTCAGCGCACCACGTATCGACTTGTTGCCCAGCCGGGACGAAGAGCGCAACAGCGGGGAAACCACTCGCACCGACGTCAATCTGCGCGTCACCGGCGGCATGGATCGCGCAGGCTCGGCCTTCACCGGCGGCCGTGAGACAGGCAGTAACAGCGACATGACCGTCACTCAGGTACCCACGCAATTGAGCAGCCACGGCGACCAGTCGCTGAATGGCGTTTCCCTGGTCAACGAAGGCTCGAAGGTCAACAGCGACGGCACTACCTATTTGGCGTTCGACAACATCGAACAGCGTGCCGTGCATGACCGGCGCGAACAGACCCAGGCCAGCAGCAACAGCCGTGGTGTACTGGGCGCTACCGTGGAGTACACCGACATCACCCGCCCCATCGAGAAGGTGGTCAAGGGCGAGGAGCAGATCCGCTTTCAGCAGCAGGCCGTGGAAGACAACCTGTTTGCCCCCAGCCTGGGCGCCGACCTGATCGTCGAACACCAGCAGCGCGAAGCGCGGCAGGCCAGTGAAACCGCCGTGCCGGCCCAGGTCGGCGGCGCACAGGTGAAGGTCGAGGTCGCAGATGCGCTGGTGGACGTCGGCACCCAGTACACCGCATCGCACGGCCAGGTCGAGATCCACGCCGGCAGCCATGACCAGCAGGCCACCTACAACAGCAAGACCACCTCGTTGCGGCGACTGGACGCCGACACCCGCCTGCGGGTGGACACCAACACCGGTGCCGACCTCAACGCCAAGATCGTCGGCAGTGGCGGCTCCATCGACACGCGCGACCACAGCGTTAGCGCCGTGCCCAGCCTGATCGACGGCGCGGCTGGCATCCAGGTACAGCTGGGCACCGATGGCCGCTACGAGGGTGGCCACTTCAGTAGCAAATCGGGGGACATAGCGCTCAAGGCACCGGGCACCATCAGCCTGCCCGCCGCCACCGACCAGCAGACCACCGAACAGCGCACCCTCGACGGTTCGGCCTGGGTCAAGGGCGGCAACAGCCCGGTGCCGGGCAAGAGCATAGGTGGCAGCGCCATTGGCAAGTACCAGCGGGGGGATAGCCACGACACCCAGGCGCAGGTCGCCCGCTTCGACACCCCGGGCGCCGTGCGCATCCACGCTGGCAAACAGGTTGACTTGGAGGCACCGCGCATCGGCAGCGCCGAGCAGCCGGTGGCCAGCATCGACATCGAGGCAGGCGCCAGCACGCTGATCGACACGGCCAACGACACCCACACCGCCAACGGCCGCACCTACGGTGGCGGGTTGCAGGCCAGTGTGTCCGGCAACGGCGCCAGCGCACGCAACACCGGCGGCCTGGGCGCCAGCCTGGAACTGGGCCAGGTGGACGAAACCGGCCGTGTCGCCAAACGCAGCGAATGGCACACTTCAGGCACCGCACGGGTCGCCAGCAAGGCACGCGCCGACGAGGCGGTGGTGATCAACGGCTTGAACGTTGCTGCCGACACCCTGGCATTGAGCGCCCCTCAGGGCGGCATCGTCATGACGCCTGCGCAATCGACCCAGCAACGCAATAACAAAGCCGTAGGCGTCGGCCTGGGAGTGAACGGCGCCACTGCCACTGAAGCCGCCAAGGGCTACAACGCCGTGCACGGTCGCGCCACCCTGAACCTGGACAAGCTCGACAGCACGACCTACGCCAACAGCCAGGTGAACGTCACGCAATTGCAGATTGATAGCCGCCGCGACGCGCAGTTAACCGGCGTGCAGGTGGACGCCGAGCGCATCGGCGGTACCGTTGCCGGCGACCTGCTGGTGGCCAGCCGGCAGGACCAGGTTAATGGCTACACCGTGGGCCTGGACGCGCGGCTCAATGCCGAGAAAAACCCCCAGGGCTTGCTCAATGGTGCTGGCGCACTGGCGGGCCCGGCGGCGGGCAAGGTCAAGGACGCGATCGGCAGCGGCCTGCAAAAAGTCGACCCCGGTTTTGCCCCTACGCTGCACCTGGACGTCAACAAGGTGTCGCGCAACACCGTAGGCGCCCAGTCGGTGCTCAGTGGCCGCGAAGGTATTGCCCTGGCGGTAGAAGGCGACACCCGGCTGGACGCGGCATTGCTCAAGAGCGCCAAGGGCACGGTTGAGCTTGGCGGCAACGCGGTGAGCACCGGCACCTTGAGTGGCAGCGATCATTCGTTCGGGTTGGAGGGCAAGCTGTCACTGGTGCCCGAAGAGATGACCCAGAACCTGATCAACGCGTTCACCGGCACGCCGGACCGCACCGACCAGACCTCGGACCTGGGGCTGATACGCACCAAGGGGCATGACCGCGAGCAGACGTTGCAAGGCGAGATAAAACAAAGGGAAGGCTAACCCGCCCGTAGGAGATGCCGCCCCGCAGCTCCGAAGCGTTTGGCAAGCATTTAGAAATCCGACAGGCGCCAGACTTCGTAGGCGGGCGTTTCATAGGGGTGGCTGTGCTTGAGCGCAGCCACCACCTGTTCGATCCGCTCATCGGCCACTACAAGCTCTACCTTCCATTCCTCTACCCGCTCCAGTTGCCCGGTTTGCCCCAGGAACGGCGTTGCACCATCCATGGGTCGAAACTGGCCCTGGCCCAGGACCTGCCAGGCGCAGCTGTCATAGTCGCCAATGCGACCGCCACCGGCGGCAAACACAGCGCTTTTGACAGCCTCCACATGGCTGGGCGGGACGAAGAAGGCGAGCTTGTACACCGGCCTCAGTTCACCCAGACGCGGGCGTTGCGGAACATGCGCATCCACGCCGCGTCTTCGTTCCAGTCATCAGGGCGCCACGAGTTCTGCACGGCACGGAACACCCGTTCAGGGTGCGGCATCATGATGGTGACGCGCCCGTCGCGGCTGGTCAGGCCAGTGATCCCGCGCGGCGAACCGTTCGGGTTGGCCGGGTAGGCTTCGGTGACCTTGCCGTGGTTGTCGACGAAACGCAGTGCCACGCAACCCGACACGTCGGCTTCGATCAGCGCCTGCTCGTTGGCGAACTCCGCATGGCCTTCGCCGTGGGCGATGGCGATCGGCATGCGCGAACCGGCCATGCCCTGCAGGAACACCGAGTTGGACTTCTGTACCTCGACCATCGCCACGCGCGCTTCGAACTGCTCGGAGCGGTTGCGCACGAAGTGCGGCCAGAACTCGGTACCCGGGATCAGCTCGTGCAGGTTGGACATCATCTGGCAACCGTTGCACACGCCCAAGGTGAACGTGTCGTTGCGTTCGAAGTACTGCTGGAACGCATCGCGGGCACGGGCGTTGAACAGGGCCGACTTGGCCCAGCCTTCACCGGCACCCAGCACGTCGCCGTAGCTGAAGCCACCGCAAGCCACCAGGCCCTTGAACTCGTTCAGGTCGACGCGGCCGGCGAGGATATCGCTCATGTGCACGTCGATGGCGTTGAAGCCGGCGCGGTCGAAGGCTGCCGCCATTTCCACCTGGCCGTTGACGCCCTGCTCACGCAGCACAGCCACTTGAGGGCGAACACCGGTCTTGATGTACGGGGCGCTGATGTTGTCGTTGACGTCGAAGCCCAGCTTGACGCTAAGGCCCGGGTTGTCTTCTTCCAGCAGGGTATCGAACTCCTGATCGGCGCATTCGGCGTTGTCGCGCAGGCGCTGGATCTGGTAGCTGGTTTCAGCCCACTGGCGTTGCATCAAGCGGCGATCGCCTTCGAACAGCAGCTCGCCGTTGAAGCTGATGTTCACGTGGCCATTGTTGACCGGCTGGCCGATCACGGCCACACAGTCACCCAGGCCGGCGGCGCTGAATTGGGCGAGGATGTCGGCGGTGGCGTCCTGGCGAATCTGGATCACGGCGCCCAGCTCTTCGTTGAAGAGAATGGCGTTGATCTCGTCCTGGCTGTGGGCCAGGGTATCCAATTGCAGGTCCAGACCGCAGTGGCCGGCAAAGGCCATTTCCACTACGCTGGCCAGCAGGCCGCCGTCGGAACGGTCATGGTAGGCCAGCAGGTGGCCGTCGGCGTTCAGCCCCTGGATCACGGCGAAGAAAGCTTTCAGGTCTTCGGCATCGTCCACGTCCGGCGCGGCCTTGGCCAGCTTGGCGTGCGCCTGGGCCAGGATGGAGGCGCCCATGCGATTCTGGCCACGGCCCAGGTCGATCAGCACCAGGTCGGTAAGGCCCTTGTCCATGCGCAGTTGCGGGGTCAGGGTCTTGCGGATGTCCAGCACCGGGGCGAAGCCGGTGATGATCAGCGACATCGGCGAGGTCACGCTCTTCTCGGCGCCCTCGTCGCTCCAGCGGGTTTTCATGGACATGGAGTCCTTGCCCACCGGAATGGTGATGCCCAGCTCAGGGCACAGTTCCATGCCCACGGCTTTCACCGCGTCGTACAGACGTGCGTCTTCGCCTGGGTGGCCGGCAGCGGACATCCAGTTGGCCGACAGCTTGATGTCGGACATTTTGCCGATGGACGAAGCGGCGATGTTGGTCAGGGTCTCGCCCACTGCCATGCGCGCCGATGCCGGGGCATCGAGCAGGGCCAGCGGTGTGCGTTCGCCCATGGCCATGGCTTCACCGGTGTACACATCGAAGCTGGTGGCGGTGACGGCTACGTCGGCCACCGGTACCTGCCACGGGCCTACCATCTGGTCACGGTTGACTAGGCCAGTGATGGTGCGGTCGCCGATGGTGATCAGGAAACTCTTGCTGGCCACCGCTGGGTGGTGCAGCACGCGCTCGATGGAGTCGGCCAGGTCCAGCTGGGCCGGGTCGAAATCATCACCCAGTTCGCTTTCGCGCACAGCCGAGCGGTGCATGCGCGGGGCCTTGCCCAGCAGTACTTCCAGCGGCATGTCGACGGCGTTGTTGCCGAAGTGGCTGTCGGTCACGGTCAGTTGTGGCTCGGCAGTCGCCTCGCCTACGACCGCGAACGGGCAGCGCTCGCGCTCGCAGATGGCCTGGAAACGCTCGAAGTCGGCAGCGTCCACTGCCAGCACGTAGCGTTCCTGGGATTCGTTGCTCCAGATTTCCAGCGGGGCCATGCCCGGCTCGTCGTTGGGCACGTTGCGCAGCTCGAAACGGCCGCCGCGGCCACCGTCGTTCACCAGTTCCGGGAAGGCGTTGGACAAGCCGCCCGCACCCACGTCGTGGATGAAGCTGATCGGGTTCTTGTCCCCCAACTGCCAGCAGCGGTCGATGACTTCCTGGCAGCGGCGTTCCATTTCCGGGTTTTCGCGCTGTACCGAGGCAAAGTCCAAGTCAGCCGAGCTGGTGCCGGTGGCCATGGAGGAAGCCGCGCCGCCGCCCAGGCCGATGAGCATGGCCGGGCCGCCGAGCACGATCAGCTTGGAGCCAACGGTGATCTCGCCTTTCTGCACGTGTTCGGCACGGATGTTGCCCATGCCGCCCGCCAGCATGATCGGCTTGTGGTAACCACGTACTTCTTCACCGTGCAGGGTATCGATGGCCTGCTCAAAGGTGCGGAAGTAGCCGGTCAGTGCCGGGCGACCGAATTCGTTGTTGAACGCGGCGCCGCCCAGCGGGCCGTCGATCATGATGTCCAGCGCAGTGACGATGCGCTCGGGCTTGCCGTAGGGCTTTTCCCAAGGCTGTCCGAAGCCCGGGATGTTCAGGTTCGACACGGTGAAACCGGTCAGGCCCGCTTTCGGCTTGGCGCCACGGCCGGTAGCGCCTTCGTCGCGGATCTCGCCACCGGAGCCGGTGGAGGCGCCCGGGAATGGTGCGATGGCGGTCGGGTGGTTGTGGGTTTCCACCTTCATCAAGATGTGCACCGGCTCCTGCACCGCGCCGTATTGGCGGGTTTCAGGGTTCGGGAAGAAACGCCCGGCCACGCTGCCGACGATCACCGAGGCGTTGTCCTTGTAAGCGGACAACACGCCTTCGCTGTGCATCTGGTAGGTGTTCTTGATCATGCCGAACAGGCTTTTTTCCTGGCTCTGGCCGTCAATGTCCCAACTGGCGTTGAAGATCTTGTGGCGGCAGTGCTCGGAGTTGGCCTGGGCAAACATCATCAGTTCGATGTCGTGGGGGTTGCGCCCCAGGCCTTCGAAACTGGTCACCAGGTAGTCGATTTCGTCTTCGGCCAGGGCCAGGCCCAGCTCGACGTTGGCTTTTTCCAGCGCGCCACGGCCGCCGCCCAGCACGTCGATGGCGGTCAGCGGTTTGGGCTCGGCATGGCTGAACAGGCCGGCGGCCTCTTCCAGCTTGCTCAGCACCACCTGGGTCATGCGGTCGTGCAGCAGGCCGGCAACGACCTGCGCCTGGGCTTCGCTCAACTCGCCGGTAACATAGAAGGCAATGCCGCGTTCCAGGCGCTGGACGTTGCCCAGGCCACAGTTATGGGCAATATCGCTGGCCTTGCTCGACCATGGCGAAATGGTGCCGAAGCGCGGCATGACCAGGAACAGGCGGCCCGCAGGCTCCTGCACTGGCACGCTCGGGCCGTACTTGAGAAGACGAGCAAGGACTTGCTGCTCATCGGCGGTCAGTTCGCCAGCGACTTCGGCGAAGTGGGCAAATTCAGCGTACAAGCCACTTACAGCGGGGACTTTCTGGCTCAGTTGCTCGAGTAATTTACCGTGGCGAAAGGCAGAAAGGGCAGGAGCGCCGCGCAGGATCAACATCTTCGGGACAGCCTCAGAAAGGGGTGTGCTTAGAGGCCGTGCATTCTAGCCTAAACCGCCGCCGCAGGCACCCAAAACGGAACTGATGGCGCTGGGCGGCCACCAAAAGGCATATCCTGTCTTTTGAGTCAAATATTTCCATGTGGGCACTGGCTTGCCCGCGAGCTTTTTCGCGCCTCCAAAAGCGCGCTGGCAAGCCAGCTCGCACATCGCCCCCATCGCCTAGCAGACTCGCGCGATGCTGTCGAGATATGGCGCCCACCCGGCTTTGCGTATACTGCGCGGATGCATTCAAAGATTGCTTCACGCCCGCGATTCGCCAAATGGTTGATCGCTACCGGTCTCCTCCTGATGCTCAGCGGCTGCGTCGACAAACCCAGCACGCTTGAGAAAATCAAGGAGGATGGCGTGTTGCGCGTGATTACCCGCAACAGCCCGGCCACCTACTTCCAAGATCGCAACGGCGAAACCGGTTTCGAGTACGAATTGGTCAAGCGTTTCGCCGACGATCTCGGCGTAGAGCTCAAGATCGAGACTGCCGACAACCTCGACGATCTGTTCAACCAGGTGGGCAAACCCAACGGCCCGGTACTGGCCGCCGCCGGCCTGGTCAGCAACGATCAGCGCAAGAACCAGGTGCGTTTTTCCCATCAGTACCTGGAGGTGACCCCGCAGGTCATCTACCGCAACGGCCAATCGCGCCCCACCGACGCCGCCGATCTGGTGGGCAAAAAGATCATGGTGCTCAAGGGCAGCAGCCATGCGGCGCAACTGGCCGAGCTTAAAAAGCAGTATCCCGGCATTCAATACGAAGAATCCGACGCCGTGGAGGTTGTTGACCTACTGCGTATGGTGGACGAAGGTCAGATCGATCTGACACTGGTGGACTCCAACGAAGTCGCCATGAACCAGGTTTATTTTCCAAATGTAAGGGTGGCCTTCGACCTTGGCGATGCCCAGCAGCAACGTTGGGCCGTAGCGGCCGGCGAAGACAACAGCCTGCTCAACGAGATCAACAGCTTCCTCGACAAGGTGCAGAAGAACGGCACTCTGCAGCGCCTGAAAGACCGTTACTACGGCCATGTGGACGTGCTCGGCTATGTGGGCGCCTATACCTTTGCCCAGCACCTGCAGCAACGCCTGCCGCATTTCGAGAAACACTTCCACGCAGCGTCCAAGGACGAACAGGTGGACTGGCGCCTGCTGGCGGCCATCGGTTATCAGGAGTCCATGTGGCAGGCCGACGTGACCAGCAAGACCGGCGTGCGCGGCCTGATGATGCTGACCCAGAACACGGCCCAGGCCATGGGTGTGTCCAACCGCCTGGACCCCAAGCAGAGCATCGAGGGCGGCGCCAAGTACTTCGCCTACGTGCGCGACCAACTCGACGACAAGATCACCGAGCCGGACCGCACCTGGTTCGCCCTGGCGGCCTACAACGTGGGCAGCGGCCATCTGGAAGACGCCCGCACACTGGCCAGGAACGAGGGGCTGGACCCCAACAAATGGCTGGACGTGAAGAAAATGCTGCCGCGCCTGGCGCAGAAGCAGTGGTACAGCAAGACTCGCTACGGCTATGCGCGCGGTGGTGAGCCGGTGCATTTCGTGGCCAACATCCGCCGTTACTACGACATCCTCACATGGGTGACGCAGCCGCAGATGGAAGGCGGCCAGGTGGCCGAGAGCAACCTGCATGTGCCAGGGGTCAACAAGGACAAGCCGGCGCAGGACAATCCTTCCCTCTGATTTGCCCGTGACGCAGTTGGCGCCGCTGCTGCAACGTCACGCACTTGTGTAGCAGCGGCCGTCAGGACGCGTCAGGCGGCCAACGCAATCTGCCATCAGCCCTTGGCGCGGCGGCCCTTGAAGAACTCGCTCAATATCGCCCCGCACTCCTCGGCCAGCACTCCGCCCTCGATCAACACCCGATGGTTGAGAAAGCCTTGGGCAAAGAACTGCCCCTGGCTTTGCGCCACGCCCGCCTTGGGCTCCAGCGCCCCGAACACCACGCGATTGATACGCGAATGCACGATAAGCCCTGCGCACATACTGCACGGCTCAAGCGTCACATAGAGCGTGCTGCCCGGCAGCCGGTAATTGCTGACCGCCTGGGCCGCATGACGGATAGCGACCATTTCCGCATGGGCGCTGGGGTCGCTGCCGCTGATAGGGCAGTTGAAACCACGGCCGACGATCTCGCCGCCCTGCACCAGCACCGCGCCCACCGGCACCTCGCCCAATGCCGCACCTTGGGCCGCCAAGGCCAGGGCCTCGCGCATGAAGTACTGGTCGCGGCTGCGATCAATAATCTGTGGCTGACGCATTCACACCACCTCGATCGCGGCCATCAGGCCGGTTTCCATGTGGTCCACCACATGGCAATGAAACATCCACACCCCCGGATTGTCGGCCACCAGCGCCACCCGGGCACGCTCGTGCTTGCCCAGCAGGTAGGTGTCGGTGAAATACGGCTCAAGGGTATGACGGCTCGAAGCAATCACCTTGAAGGTCATGCCGTGCAGGTGAATCGGATGCTGGTACTGGGTCATGTTCTTCAATTCGAAAATATAGCTTTTGCCCCGGGCCAGCCGGGCGATGGGTCGGTCGGCGCAAGTCTTGTCGTTGATGTCCCAGGCCTTGCCGTTGATCTGCCACAGGCTGGGTGGCTGGCCATTATCGCCGCCAACCGACGTGGAGCCTACCCATTCGACATTGAAGGTGAGTTTTTCTGCGTTGCCCAGGTTCGGTTCGGCCACCGGGTTGGCAGGTAAACCAGGCGGCCAGTCGCCGGCCATGCCTTCTCCGGCTACCGCACGCAAGGTACCCAGGCGCACCGAACCATCGCGCAACGCCACTTCCTCGCCGGCCGCCGGCATGCGTACCGCCAGGCACATGCGCATGCCCGGCCCCAGCCAGTACTCCTTGCCCAGCGGGCGCGGCTGAATGGGGTTACCGTCCAGCGCATAAATTCGCGAATCATCGGCGCCCCGAAGGTTGAGGCGGTAGGTCACGGTATTGTCGACATTGAGCAGGCGCACCCGCACCACCTGCCCGGCCGGCGCCTCGATCACCGCCTGGGGCACGCCATTGACGGTGGATAAACGCCCCGCCGTGCCCACCCGCGCCGCTTCTCGCGCCACGCTGAACGGCAGGAAGCCCCCCTGCTCGTCCACATGCCAGGTCTTCAGGCTCAGCGTCCGCTCATGGGCGAAACCGGTAGGCTCGCGCTCCTCGACGATCAGCGGCCCCACCAGGCCCCTGCCCAACTGCTCGGCACTGGCGACATGGGGGTGGTACCAGAAGCTGCCGGCGTCGGGCACGCGAAAGCGATAATCGAAATACTCGCCCGGCAACACCGGCAGTTGCGAGACATAGGGCACGCCGTCCATTTCCAGCGGCAGGCGAATGCCGTGCCAGTGAAGGGTGGTGGGCACGGGCAAATGGTTGATGAAACGCACGCGCAGCCAATCACCCTGCCGCGCGCGCAGCTCCATGCCTGGCACTGAGCCACCGAAGGCCCAGGCAGGCGTGGTTCGATCGCTGACCAGCTCCACGTCCAGCGGCGCGGCGATCAATTGGTAATCGTGCCCTTTGCCGGCCTGGCTGCGCCCCAGCCAATAGCGAGCAGCGCCTGCGCCACCGGCTCCCACCATTGCCAGGCCGGCCAGGCCAACAAAAATTTGCCGACGGGTGAAGGACATGGTCGCGGGCACCTTAGGGGGTCTTGAGTAAAAGGCCCGCCACCATACACCCGCAACCGGGGGAATTTGCCCTGCGAAACATTTTGCCAAACAGTTGCAATGCCTTCTCAAGCCTGGTGCCCTTGGGGTGGTGCATTTCCATGACTCGTCGCACCAGCACTGGCCCACACCTCACGTTCTTGCACGGCAAGGAAGCCCACCATGCCCCCCCACAGACCATCAGACGCTAATCCACATCGCCCGCGAACTGATCACACGCCCTCGCCAGCGCAAGCGCCTCAAGCGTTCACCACCGCATACATTTACGTCCACACCAGGAATATTTCCATGAAGCCATAAAAAAATGGTCCAGCCCCGTCGCGCTAACTATGCACCGCACGCCGAACAGGATCCGACCCACACTGGCTGCCCACGCTCAGACAAGGACGTCAGCCATGACCCAAGACACACCACAACCCACCGCCGCCGACCGCCAGCACCTGATTGACATCGCTGCACGCCTGGCCAACAACCTGCCCGATATGCGCCAGAAGGCCAGGGACACCGCCAACCTGATCCTCAAACGCCACACCGGCGCCTACGGCGAGCCCGACCACATCTGGTGGCATCGCTGGGATTCGGCCAATAGCACGCCACGTTCCTTCACCGGCTGGGAGCACTGGGGCAAGCCCATCGAGTCCATGACGTTTCCGCAACTGGTGATGGCCCGCTTCAAGGCTACCGACCAAGACAATGCCGACCTGCTGCACCAAATGGGCGGGTTCTATACCCGGGGCCCCAATGAGCGGGTGTACAACGAAAAAAACGAAGTGCGGCTTGAGCCTCAGGACGTGCTCAATGACTTCTGGGGGCTGAACTTTGCCTCTGAGTTTTCCGATGAGATGGTCCGGTTCTGGACCACCCACCGTGATGATTTCCGCATCATGGCCAAGGCCAATTTCATTTCAAAAGCCCTGGAGGACCGCGAAGCCAGGCGCATTTCCGACCGCCAGTTCAAGATACTGCTCAAGGCGGTGGCCGGCGACGTGCCCTGGCCCATTAGCCTGAGGTCCTTGCGCAATCAAATCCGTCCCTCCCCACACCTGAAGGTGTACCCCTTCGCAGTGGGCGGCTGCGTGGCCACCGACATCCTGCGCATCGTCGACCTGGATGGCTGGCAATACCTGTACATGCCCGGTGCGGTCAATACCTTCCACGCCTTTGAAACCCGGGAGGACCTGTACTGGTGGGTAATGCAGGAAACCAACATGGCCGCAAATCGTGCTCGTTTCATGAGCCATTGGCCCGTGATCGACAACGACAACAATGCCCTGCATGACAAGTTCGACCAACTGTTCCACAACTGGGGGCGCGACACCTCGACGCTGATAGACCCCCACCAGCAGCCCCTGCAGCAAGACCCCTTCGCCTTCCTGGCCGATTCTGCCGAACGGCGCATGCACGCGGACCTGGCCTTGCTGGGGCACACCAATGACGAACTGCGCAAGCAGATGTGGGTGGGCTACCTGCGCGCCTTCGGCCAGACCTTTGGCGGCATGGCGGCGCTGGATTGGCCCATAGCCTTGGCCGTGATCGGCGCCGGCATCGCAGAACTGGGCTTGCACATCGACGAAGCCATCAACGGCCACACCACCGCCAAGCGCAAGGAAGCGGTGATTGCCGCGATCGGTAGCGCGGTCGACGTGCTGTTCAACGCCACATTTTTTTGGCCAAGCCTGGACGAAGGCCTGGGTAGCGAGTTTCACGTGGCCCAGACACGCTTCACGGTGGACGACATTCAGCCACACTTGCCCGCTCCCTTGGCACCGAGGGAAACCGCCCAGTGGCTGGCACGACTGGAAACCAATGAAGTGTTGGACGGTTTCGCCGCCGGCAAGGTGGGCAAGATGCGCGGAGTCCATCTGAATGAAGCAGGCCAGCCGCACATCGACTTGGAGGGAATCGCCTATCAGGTCGGTTGGGTCAAGGATCAAAACCACTGGGCCATTGTCGACCCGGCCAACCCGTATTCCTTCTATGGCAGCGTGCCGGTGCGCCTCAATGCCGATGAACTGTGGGAGCCGGTTGGCAGCATTGGCCTCAAGGGCGGTGGCAAATTCTTCGGTAGTAAGCCCTGGGGTAACCCGGTGGCAGGCCCCAGCACCGCCCTGACTCCCACGTTCCGCTACGACCTGCCGCCGGCGCTCAGGGAGGGCTTGCAGGATGCGGCCATGGGCCACGAAGACAAGCTGCTCAGTGGCGAACGTGACAACATTTTCAAACCGGGGCAAACCAGCGACAAATACATGGAGTTTCGCGCACTGCGTGAGCGCCTTCGCGCCGATGCAGAGGATTTCATTGCCAACCCCGCCCTACCCGCACGCCCGCAGCTCCCGCAACTTGCGCCGCACGCTCGACAACCGGCGATAATCACAGGTATCTACGCCCAGACCGATGGCATGGTGATCGGTGAAGCCCACTCCAGCGTCGCCAGCAAGAAATTCCTCATCGACAACATGGAGCTGCTGGCCAGGCAAAAGGTGCGCACGCTGTTCCTGGAACACTTGCTCACCGATTTTCATCAGGTTCACCTGGACGCGTTCGCCCGCACCGGCAAGATGCCCGCTGAGCTGGAGCTGTATCTGGACAGCCTGGACAAGGGGTTCCACACCGACTTCCAAGGGCGCTACACCTTCATGGAACTGGTGAAGACCGCCCACAACAACCACATCCGCGTGCAAGCGCTGGACTGCATGGTCAGCTACCGACAAGCAGGCCTGCATGACGCCAACCATAACCTGCGACAAAAAATGATGAACTACTTCGCCCACACAGTGATTGCGTCCGACCTCAACATCCGTGGCAAGGCCAGGTGGGTAGCACTGGTAGGCAACACGCACGCCAATACATACAACGGGGTAGCAGGCATGGCCGAGCTGGAGGGCGCGATAGGCCTGCGTATCGATGACGTGCGCATGCCTAGCCAACACGGCCTTGAGGTGGACCCGGGCGCGCACCTGCCCGGCGCACCGGGTCAGCCCGACGGTTTTGTCAAAAGCGACCTGCACTACGCGCTGTCCACGCTTTACAAGGCCAACGACCTGGAACAGGAGCTACCGCGCCCCGGCATGTTCACCCTTGACCATGTCAGTACCAAGAAAGTGCTGGTGCACCGCGCAGGGAATGGTGAGCTGGTGTACACGCCGATCAGGAAGGACGGCAATTTCATCTACATCGAGCGCCCGAAATGGACCACCGTACACAACCGGCGCTTCGACAATACCCGTGAGTTGATTACCGCGCTGAGCCTGATGGGCATGAAGAACGTCGGGTGAGCACCCGAAGCGCTTGTTCAAAGCCTCGATGCGGTCTTTGGTAAGGTTGCGGCCGCGACCGCTCAGAATCTCGAAACCAGCGATTTACGCGCGACCTCCGGCAGGCCCGGCACCCCGAGATGAGGCTGTTCGATGACCCACCCTTTGTCCCGATAGAAGAAACTGTCCAGCGGCTGTTGCTGTCAGCGTTTGATCGTGGCCCCGTTAAGCGCCAGCGCCGAGTGGAGGCACGCCGGAGGGCGGCCTGATATTGGCAATGGGTGGTGCCCATAAAAAACCGCCTGGAACCGAAGTGCCAGGCGGTCTTTTTATTCAGCCAATCGACCGTGACGGCGAAGCATCATTCCCACTCTATTATCGATAGAATATTAAATCACAATTAGATTAACTACTTATAAATAAATCAATTCAGACACCAGGAAATATACCATTCAGTGTATGAATGATGCTCGCATGTCTGCAAATCACAAACGCCGGTCGATTGGCAAGGCTCATGATCACCCTTCAACGTCCGATAGCCCAAGCACATGTCGGGCTGGCAATTCGAGCTGAAATTCAGTTAGTGTTCTGACCTGAATTTTTGAAAAGCAGGGAGCTAAGCATGTCATTTGATGCATTTATGAAGGTTGATGAGGTTGAGGGTGAGTCGCTGGACGATGATCACAAAGGTTGGATTGAGCTGCTTTCCTATCACTACGACGCCATGCAGTCCATCAATCAGACAGCCAGTTCCAGTGGTGGCGCTTCCGCTGGAGGTGTTTCCCTCGGGGATTTTCAGATCAGCAAGTACATTGATCGCGCCACCCCTAAGCTATTTGAGCTTTGCTGCAGAGGCTCGCATATCAAAACCGTGACGATTCGAGTCCATCGTGCGGGAACTGAAAAATTCAAGTATTTGGACATCGTGCTTGAAGAGGTGCTGATCGCATTGGTCAGCGGACAGGGTGCAGAACAATCCGGCTTCCCTGTCGAAGTTGTAACGCTGAATTACGGGCGCATTAAATTCGAATACACGCAGCAAAGACGTTCAGATGGCGGCAGTGCCGGTATCGTCTCGGGCGGTTGGGACCGGACCGCTAAAAAGCCTTTTGCGTAAGGAAACGCGTCATGTCTGACTTTGAGGATGGAGATTTTCGCGTTGCCCTCAGCTTCGCACAACTAGCTGCTATCTTAACGCAAGAGTCGCTTACGCCTGCGGAGATAAGGTCAAATCGTATATTTGGAAGCCTTCGGCTGGTCGGCGGAATCATTGAGCTTGCTGGTTCTGGCGTATTATGTGCATTACCTGAGCCAACGATGATTTCAAAAGTCGGGTGCGTGGCCATGGGCGTTCATGCATCTGACCAGCTTTCGGCAGCTACCACGCAAATCGTTACGGGCAGGCAAACCGATTCATATGCATTCAAAGCCGGGGCAACTGTTGCAGAGGTATTGGGGGCTTCAAGAACAACTGGTCAGGTAATTGGCTTGGCCACCGAATTTGCGGTTCCTCTTACCACTGCTTCGCTTTATAACGCTTTTCGAGCTTCATCAGTAAGAGCAGGACGCATATCCGTTATTACCAGTGAAAAACCACTTCAAGCGCCTAAAAAACTGGGCGGCGGGCATACAATTTTAAAGCACGTCGATAAAAATATAGAAAATTTGAAAACACGATTTGCATCAAAAAAAGTTCAAGTCTCATCTACATTTTATGATCTAGAAACGGCAGAATGGGCGGTAAGCCAAGTCCTACAAAGAAACAGACTTAAAATATTAATGCAATCTAAAGCCAGGCTTATCCTTAAAGAAAAGCGAATTGAGCTTTCGACAACTTTGGAAAAACCAATTGGCTGGGGTATAAAAAGAGAAGCGCCCAACACTACAATAAACATGTCAAAAGTAACAGTAGTGATTAAATTTGTTGAGTACAACCATATGCCATACTTCATAGTAACTGCCTTTCCATCAATATGAGACTAGAGTTATGGCATACGGGTTAATAATTGACTTCATTTATGATGTGGGTGAGGGTGTCGGGGAGTTCCTACCAGATGATGAGAAGGCGCAGTTTACGCCTTTGAGCCTGGACCAAATAGTTAAGAGCTACATTGATGAACGCAACCTGCTTAATGTCTTCTTCCTAAAGAGACAAATCAAAAGATATATCAAAAATCACATGACCTCGGAAGGTTTGGAATATGTAGACCCCCCGTTCGGGCAAGAAACATCTTTCGTTGAAGATTATTTTGATGGAGATCTGCATGTATTTTTAACGAATGTTGTAAGTTTGCTTGATAAAGAATACGAAGTCCGCGTACAAAACTTTTTATCAAAATTTACAAGGGAGGGTTGAGAAAGTGTTCCATACCGGCAATTCAGCTCCTGACCACATCTGCAAAATTAACACTCCATACCATGCCGGCATTACTAATTCCGAACATGGTATCGAGGCACTTCTCTGCTGATACCAACCATGCGCACCATGAAAAACGACATTGATGACCTAGTAAGCATCACTATCTAGTTTTATTTTTCACAAAAAATCAAATAGATGACAATAATCCCTACTCCACTCTATTATCAATCAACCGTATCAACCCAATAGAATAACGGCGAAAATGCCATGCCCCTGACCAATACCATGAAATATACCATTCTAAATTATTTAGATGATGGATTACCCTTTGCGTTGGTGAGGCTTTTAACCCCGACCTGACGGGAATTCTTAGCCAACTGCCTCAGTAGGATGGCCAGCTCGGCTGGGTCATTACTAAGCCGTACCTCAGCCAGTAGCTCGGCCGCATAGTCCGGATCGAGCTGAAACTGCTCGGCCGTGGCCTCGTCGTGGGAACGATCTTTCATCTGTCATCATCCTTTCGGGTCAGCAGGGAATGGCCGAAGAGGGGTGCTTCGAATGGGCAGGAGTGGAACGCTAATGTAATCTCTTCAACAACCAAAATAGTTATGATTTTGTAATGGCTATGCGCATGCTGGACGGTTCGTGATTTTGAGCCTGTTGCTCCTCCATTGATCAGGGTATGGAATTGAATAGAAACTCCCAGAAAACGCCAGCGTGGGGAAGGTATAAAAAGCGAATTTCCTGGGCTGCAGTCCTCGTCTTTACCGTCATCGTGGCGTGGTAGCCATAGCGGGCTTACAAAATCGTGGCATGCATGTTGAGGCAGAATCAAACCACATCAGTGTCACACTTGAACCGACTAAGCAGTCTACGCCACCTCTCTCCACCTACAGCGAGTCCTCACCCATTGTGATCGCGCCCGACGCGCGTGTCTCAACCAGTGTGAAGGGGCCAGCGAAACCAACTCACTCGGAACCCCCTCTCATGTCTGGAATGTCCACCAGAGGATCGGCTTCTCCAATCGTTACCGGACAAGGCGCGGTAGTGACATCAACAGTAGATAATCGACCATGATGGGGGATCGCATACGAGGGACGATGATAGGTTTTTCATTGCTATTCTTTTCCCCAATAACCCATGCCCAATCCACGAGTATGCAAACGATGGATCAGTGCTCGTCCATCGTCACGGGCGCAGGGGCATCAGTGAATAGTTACTGCATAGGGATTCGCTGAAATTGATTTCGTTCCAGGTAGCGTTGGTCAATTCACTTTTACGAACCATGGTCAGCAACAACAGCTTAGCGGCGACTCTCACGGATGAGGCGGTGCCGATGCGGTCCAGGTATTGATACATCAACGCGATTTCGTCAGGTCCTAAAGCGCGGTCACGTGGCTCGAATTTAGCGATGCTTGCAGGACGTACCAGATCCGCCGGGTTCTCGACCTTCTGGCCACGCTCTATCGCCCATCGGAACACCTGCATCACAATCTCGCGGGAGTGCACAGCCGTGGCTGGAGCTCCACGCTCCACAATTGCATCAGTTAGCGTTCGCAGATCCTCATGATTGATTTCCACCAGTTTCTGATTACCGAAGTGCGGCTTTAGCTCGCGCTCGTAAACCGACCGGCGCATGTCACGCGTCGAGTCAGCCATCTGATACCCACGCAGCCATTTCTCAGCCCACGCATCAAATGTCTCTGCCCCTTTGGTGCGTGCCTTGGCACGGGCTTTCTCTTTGGCAGGTGACTTACCCGCCGAAACCATCTTTTTAGCCTCGCCCAGGCGCTCTCTGGCTTCCGCAAGTGTGATGCCACCCACGCCATAACGACCGAACGTGATGGTCTCCTGACGGCCATTGATTGAGTAGTTGTAACGAAATGAGATGGAACCGGCAGCAGTGACGGCCACGTACAGCCCGTCGCGGTCGTTCACCTTGTAGAGTTTTTCTTGCGGTTTGAGGTTACGCAGCTTGGTATCGGTCAGCATGGCAGTTACGGATCCCATGGAAAAAATACCATGCTCAGAAAAACACTCATGCACCAGGATAAAACCCAATGAAACCGGGCTGATGATGAGATTTGATACCATGCCCTTCCCTACTAGGGCGACATGATATCGAGCACCGAACATGGCATTTGGCTCAGTCAATGCCCTGTACCATGCCATACAAACACGGTGCTTGGCGATGCACAAAGCTGCCAGAATTTGCCAGACCCAAAAAGCCAAAAGCCCGCAGTTACGCGGGCTCCAGGGCATTTCTTGCTAGTTGGTGCCGGACAATGCCGGACGTCCCATCATTCCCACTCGATAGTCGCAGGCGGCTTGCTCGACACGTCATAAGTGACGCGCGAAATGCCTTCGATCTCGTTGATGATGCGGCCGCTGACGGTTTCCAGCAGTTCGTAAGGCAGGTGAGCCCAACGCGCTGTCATGAAGTCGACAGTCTCCACCGCACGCAGGGCAACGACCCAGGCGTAGCGACGGCCATCACCTACGACGCCTACCGATTTCACCGGCTGGAACACCACGAACGCCTGGCTGACCTTGTGGTACCAGTCGGCCTTGCGCAGTTCTTCGATGAAGATGTGGTCGGCACGACGCAGCAGGTCGGCGTATTCCTTCTTCACTTCACCCAGGATGCGCACGCCCAGGCCTGGGCCTGGGAACGGGTGGCGGTAGACCATGTCGTACGGCAGGCCCAGTTCCAGGCCAAGACGACGTACTTCGTCCTTGAACAGCTCACGCAGCGGCTCGACCAGCTTGAGGTTCATTTCCTCAGGCAGGCCACCCACGTTGTGGTGGGACTTGATCACGTGGGCTTTGCCGCTTTTGGCGCCAGCCGACTCGATCACGTCAGGGTAGATGGTGCCCTGGGCCAGGTACTTGATGTTGTCCAGCTTGCAGGACTCGGCATCGAACACGTCGATGAAGGTACGGCCGATGATCTTGCGCTTCTTCTCCGGGTCGGATTCGCCGGCCAGGTTGTTCAGGAACTGGTCTTCGGCGTTGGCGCGGATCACCTTGACGCCCATGTTCTCGGCGAACATGGCCATCACTTGCTCGCCTTCGTGCAGGCGCAGCAGGCCGTTGTCGACGAACACGCAAGTCAGTTGGTCGCCGATAGCCTTGTGCAGCAGGGCCGCAACCACGGACGAGTCGACGCCGCCGGACAGGCCCAGCAGCACGTTGTCGGTACCCACCTGGGCGCGAATGGTGGCGATGGCGTCTTCAGCGATCTTCGACGGCGTCCACAAAGCTTCGCAGCCGCAGATGTCGAGGATGAAGCGCGACAGGATGCGGCCACCCTGCTTGGTGTGGGTCACTTCCGGGTGGAACTGCACGCCGTAGTAGCCACGGGCGTCGTCGACCATGCCGGCGATCGGGCAGCTCGGGGTGCTGGCCAATACGTGGAAGCCTTCAGGGATCTTGGTGACCTTGTCACCGTGGCTCATCCACACGTCCAGGCCGAACACGCCGTCGGCGTCGACGTGGTCTTCGATGCCGTCGAGGATGCGGCTCTTGCCAACCACGTCAACGCGGGCATAGCCGAATTCACGCAGTTGGGAACCTTCAACCTTGCCGCCCAGTTGCTCGGCCATGGTCTGCATGCCGTAGCAGATGCCGAACACTGGCACGCCCAGGTCCCACACCGCTTGCGGTGCACGCGGGCTGTTGGCTTCGTGCACGGATTCCGGGCCGCCGGCCAGGATGATGCCGCGCGGGGCGAATTCGCGGATCGCTTCGTCGTCCATGTCGAAGGGGTGCAGCTCGCAGTACACGCCAATTTCGCGAACGCGACGGGCGATCAGCTGGGTGTACTGGGAACCGAAGTCCAGAATCAGGATTCGGTGGGCGTGAATGTCGAGGGCCATGACTAGTTCTCGTCAGTGGTAATCGGAAACAACACGGGGCTGCAATGAACAGCCCCGCCTTTAAATTCAGCAAGCGCCCGGGCCAGCGGCCACGGGCGCCTGGGGTCAACCTACGCGATAGTTCGGCGCTTCCTTGGTGATCTGCACGTCGTGGACGTGAGATTCGGCCATGCCGGCACCGGTGATACGCACGAATTCAGGCTTGGTGCGCATTTCTTCGATGTTGGCGCTGCCGGTGTAACCCATGGAGGAACGCAGGCCACCCATCAGTTGGTGGATGATGGCGGTCAGGCTGCCCTTGTACGGCACGCGGCCTTCGATGCCTTCGGGTACCAGCTTCTCGGCGCCAGCGGCCGAATCCTGGAAGTAACGGTCGGACGAGCCCTGGGCCTGGGACATGGCGCCCAGCGACCCCATGCCGCGGTAAGCCTTGTACGAACGGCCCTGGAACAGTTCGATCTCGCCCGGTGCCTCTTCGGTACCGGCGAACATCGAACCCATCATCACGCAGGAAGCACCGGCGACGATGGCCTTGGACAGGTCACCGGAGAAGCGGATGCCACCGTCGGCGATCAATGGCACGCCCGAGCCTTCGAGGGCTGCGGCAACGTTGGCGATGGCGCTGATTTGCGGCACGCCCACACCGGCGACGATACGGGTGGTGCAGATGGAGCCAGGGCCGATACCGACCTTGACGGCGTCGGCGCCCGCTTCAACCAGGGCCTTGGCCGCAGCGCCAGTGGCGATGTTGCCACCAATGACCTGGACGTGCGGGTAGTTGTCCTTGACCCAGCGAACGCGATCGATCACGCCCTTGGAGTGGCCGTGGGCAGTGTCCACCACGACAACGTCGACACCGGCGGCTACCAGGGCGGCAACGCGCTCGCCGGTGTCCTTGCCGGTACCGACCGCAGCACCGACGCGCAGGCGGGCCTGGTCGTCCTTGCTGGCCAGTGGGTAGGCCTTGGCCTTCTCGATGTCCTTGACGGTCATCATGCCCTTGAGCTGGAACTTGTCGTCCACGATCAGGACTTTTTCCAGGCGATGCTTGTGCAGCAGTTCGCGCACTTCGTTCTTGTCGGCGCCTTCGCGCACGGTGACCAGGCGCTCTTTGGGCGTCATCACTTCGCGAACGGTGGCTTCCAGGCGTGTTTCGAAACGCACGTCACGGGAAGTGACGATACCGACCAGGTCGCCATCATGCAGCACCGGCACGCCGGAGATGTTGTGCAGGCGGGTCAGCTCGAACAGGTCGCGAACGGTAGCGCCGGCCTCGATGGTGATCGGGTCCTTGACTACGCCGGCCTCGAACTTCTTGACCTTGCGCACTTCGGCAGCCTGCTGCTCGATGGTCATGTTCTTGTGGATGATGCCGATGCCGCCTTCCTGGGCCATGGCAATGGCCAGACGGGCTTCGGTCACGGTATCCATGGCGGCGGAAACCAGGGGAATATTCAGCTCGATGCCACGGGTCAAACGAGTCTTGAGGCTGACTTCGTTGGGCAGTACTTCGGAATAACCGGGTACGAGGAGAATGTCGTCGAAGGTCAGTGCTTCTTGGCTGATACGCAGCATCGCGGGGGCTCCCGAGCGGGAAAATTGGAAGCGCGCCATTATACCCATACATGCCCCGATGCTCAATGTAAACATCTGGGCAATTGCATCGCACCCTACAGGTCGACTCGCACCAGGCGCACCTTGCGTTCCAGACGCTCGCCAAACTCGAACAGGAATTCGCGCTTGAACTGCGCGTCGGCCCAACCGTTGAAGATGAAACCCAGGTTGGAGAACGCGCACGGCTGCAGAAACAGGAAGCCGTTTATATCGTCTTCATGCCGGCATTCCGGGCACATGAAGTTGTCGGTGTGGCCTGGCATCCAGTCTTCCAGGCTGTCGAACAGCGCCTCGCCGATTTCCTGGCGGCACTCGGGGCAGCCGGCTTCTTCCTTGAAACCCTGGGTGGGGGTGAAGATGCAGCGCTTGGTCACCAACTCCAGACCGTTTATCGGCTGGCCATAGGGAAGACGCTCGGGGTGCTCCACCACCGCACGCGCGCCAGGGCCAATGGCGTAGCCCATGCCATTGCCGGTACGACCGCAGGTGGTCAGTTCTTCCTCGATGATGTTCTTCTGCCAAAGCCAGCGCAGCACGCGCCGGGCCTTGCCTTCGCGCCCGGGGAAACTGGAGATCAACGGGACAATGATGCTTTGCGAACTCATGGCAAGGGACCTGCGTGGGCGTGTAAATGCGCGCAGCATAATCGCGTGAGCGCACAGGTCAAGCACCCAGGTAGCGACCAATCAGCGCGACACCGCTGGCCAGTACCAGCCAGTTCACCAAGCGCACGAACTGCTCGCGGGACATGTTCAGGGTCAGGCGCCGGCCCGCCAACAGGCCCACGGCCATGGCCGGCAACAGTGTCGCCGCCAGTAACAGCAGGTGGCCGTCGGCATAGACGCCGGCAATGATGAACAGGCTCAGGCGCACCACGGTGCTGCAACTGATCAACGCGCTCTGGGTGGCGCGGGCCGGCTCCTTGTCCAGCCGCGCATTCAGGTAGATGGCATATAGAAAGCCGCCGCTGCCAAACAGCGCGCCAAACAATCCGCCGGTCACCCCCATAGGCAACGCCCACAAGGCCCGCAAGCTACCGGGCCTGATTTTCACCAGCAAGCTGTAGAGCGCATAGGCGCTGATGAACAGCCCCATCAGCAACAGCAACAATTGCGAATGCACGTTGAGCAGGAACATCACCCCCAGGGTGCAGCCCACCGCCATGCACGGCAGCAGCCGCTTGAGTTCAGGCCCCGACACCGCCTTGCGCGAGGGCAGCAGGTTGCCAAACGCGGCGATGAAGTCGAGCACCACCAGCAAGGGGATGATGCGCGCCAAGGGCATGAAACAGATCAGCGCAGGCCCTGCGACCAGCGCCGTGCCGAAACCGGCGATGCCGAACACCACGTAGGCGGCGGCGACGCACAGCACCATGCAGGTCCAGCCCAGGGCAGTGAAGTGCAAGGCATTGAGCAGGTCCATCAGCGCATCCTCCAGGGCAAGTGCAGCCACTATAGCCACGCCGCGCCCATGCCGACTAATATGCAATTAGCCCACCAGCCATCTCGAAACGGCATACCATGATCTCCACCCGACAATTGCATTATTTCGTGGAAATCGCCGACAGCGGCAGTTTCAGCGCCGCGTCCGAGCGCCTGTTCATTGCCCAATCGGCGCTGAGCCGCCAGGTAAAGGAATTGGAGGGCGCACTGGGCACCCTGTTGTTCGAGCGCACGGCGCGCCAGCCACGCTTGACGGCTGCCGGTACCGCGTTCCTACCGCGCGCCAGGGCCATGCTGGCCGAACTGGACAAAGCCAGCACCGCAGCCCGCGAGATTGGCCGGGGCCAGCGTGGACTCATGCGCTTGAGCCACTCCAGCACCGTGCCGCTGAGCGGTTCGCTGCTGGCCACCATCAAGGCTTACCTGGGCGAGCATCCCGGGGTCAGCCTGGACATTGCCCAGCAATCGTCCGAAGCCCAGTTGCAGGACATTCATGAACAGCGCCTGGACGTCGGCCTGTTACGCCTGCCGGTGCTGCGCCAACGCGACGGCATTGTGCTGCGGCCATTGTTAACCGAAGCATTGAAACTGGCAGTGGCAGCCGAACACCGGCTGGCCGGGCGCGAACGGGTCAGCCTTACGCAATTGCGCGACGAACCGTTCATCTCCATTCCCCATCGCCAGCGCGGCGGCTTGAGCTATCTGTCTGCCGAGCTTTGCATGACGGCGGGTTTCTTCCCGAAAGCGGCCCAGGTGGTGTCGCGCAAAACCACGCAGTTGCAGTTGATTCAGGCAGGGTTCGGCGTGGCGTTGTTGCCGGTGAGCATGGCGGCGCTGGCCCCGGAGGGCGTCCGGCTGATTGAGCTGGAGGAGAACTGCCAAAGCACCGTGGCATTGGCGTACCGCAAGGATGACTCCCCCCTTATCAGCGAGTTCTGCAACGCATTTCCCCGCCTCGCATAACCATCGCAGCCTGGGCGGCAGCGGTTACACGGTGCAGCAGTGATTGGCTGAGGATGGGTGGCCGCATGGGCGTATTCCCCTTATGATGCGCCCCATGAACAAAGACCCCTTTGCCGTACTCGGCCTGGACCGCGAAGTCCTCACCGTCAGCCAGCTCAACGGCCGCGCCCGCGTGCTGCTCGAAGACGTCTTCAGCAATATCTGGGTGGAAGGCGAAATCTCCAACCTCGCCCGCCCGGCGTCCGGCCACGTGTACTTCACCCTCAAGGACAGCGGCGCCCAAGTGCGGTGCGCGCTGTTTCGGCAGAACGCCCAGCGCGTGCGCCAGGCGCTACGCGATGGCTTGGCGGTAAAAGTACGCGGCAAGGTCTCACTGTTCGAAGGCCGCGGCGACTACCAGTTGATCCTCGACACCGTGGAACCGGCCGGTGACGGGGCCCTGCGCCTGGCGTTCGACGCGCTGAAGGAAAAGCTCAGCGCCGAAGGCCTGTTCAGCACCGAACGCAAAGTAGCCCTGCCCGCCCACCCGCAGCGCATCGGCATTGTCAGCTCACCCACGGGCGCGGTGATCCGCGACATCATCAGCGTGTTCCGCCGCCGCGCGCCGCAGGTTGAACTGACCCTGATCCCCACCGCCGTGCAGGGTCGCGAGGCCATCAACCAGATCGTGCGCGGCATCAAGCTGGCCGACGCCGGTGGTTTCGACGCCATCATCCTGGCCCGTGGCGGCGGCTCGCTGGAAGACCTGTGGTGCTTCAACGAGGAGGCCGTGGCCCGCGCCGTGGCCGCCTGCGTAACGCCGATCGTCAGCGCCGTGGGCCATGAAACCGACGTATCGATCAGCGATTTCGTCGCCGACGTGCGCGCGCCCACGCCGTCCGCTGCCGCCGAACTGCTGGCGCCCGACGCCAGCGAACTGCAACGGCGCCTGGAAACCCTGCAACGGCGCCTGCTGATGCGCATGCAGAACCGCCTGGCCCACGACCGCCTGCGCCTGGAAGGCCTGACCAAACGCCTGCGCCACCCCGGCGAGCGCTTGCGCCAGCAGGCCCAGCGCCTGGACGACCTGGACATGCGCCTGCGCCGCGCCTTCGAGCAGCGCCTGAACCTGCGCAAGCACCGCCTGGCACAGCTGGAAACGCGCCTGGCCGGCCAGCACCCGGGGCGCACCCTGGCCATGCTGCGCCAGCGGGTCGAGGGCCTGGCCGAACGCCTGCCCCGCGCCATGCGCGAAGGGCTGAAAGCGCGCCGGGTGCAGTTGACCAACCAGATGCAGACCCTGCACATCGTCAGCCCCCTGGCGACCCTGAGCCGCGGCTACAGCATCCTGCTGGACGAACGTGGCCAGGCCATCCGCAGCGCCGAGCAGACCCGCACCGGCCAGCGCCTGACCGCCAAACTGGGCGAAGGCGAGCTGCAAGTGCGGGTGGAAGACAACCACCTGACTCCGGTCACCCTCTCGCTACTGGACTGACCCCATGCCGCGCCTGCTGCCCGCCCTGCTTGTGTTGTGCCTGGCCTTCAACGCCCAGGCCGACAGCTACATCACCCGCCTGCTGAACAAACCGGTACCCGGCGGCGTGGCCGTGATCGACCTGGGCACCGGCGCCCAGCCGCCCAAGGTGTTCTTCGACGGCAAGCCGGTGCTGGTGGTGCGCGAACAGGACACCTGGCGCGCCATCGTCGGCCTGCCCCTGACGCAGAAGCCGGGCGCGGCGCAGATCACCACGGCCGACAAACGCAGCCTGGGTTTTGTGGTGGGCAGCAAGCATTACCCGCAACAGCACATCACCCTGAAGAACAACCGCCAGGTCAATCCTGACCCCGCAGACCTGAAACGCTTTGAAGTGGAACTGGCCGAACAGTTGAAGGCCTACCGAAGCTTCAGCCCGGGCACGCCCAGCAACCTGCTGCTGGACAAACCGGTCAACGGCCCGCTGTCGAGCCGCTTCGGCGTGCGCCGGTTCTTCAATGGCGAAGAGCGCAACCCGCACGCTGGCCTGGACTTCGCCGTGCCGGCGGGTACGCCCATCAAGACCCCGGCAGCCGGCAAGGTCATCCTGATCGGCAACTACTTCTTCAACGGCAACACCGTGTTCGTCGACCATGGCCAGGGCTTTATCAGCATGTTCTGCCACCTGTCGAAGATCGACGTGAAAGTAGGCCAGGACCTTGCGCGCGGCGCGGTTGTAGGACGCGTAGGAATGACGGGCCGAGCGACGGGGCCGCACATGCACTGGAACGTCAGCCTCAACGATGCCCGCGTGGACCCCGCCATCTTCATCGGCGCATTCCAACCCTGACGGCGCAGTATAGGCGGGAGCGGGTGGTACCCGCGAAGAGAGCTACGCGGTGTTTCAGATTCTCTGTGGTGTCCTTTTCGCGGGTAGAACCCGCCCCCACAAAGACGGCACCAGCGAATTGCGCTACAGCACAGCACCAAACAATAAAAACTTGAAAAACTACCAACATGAGAAATAAAACCTCAAAAAACAATCAAGACAAAGAACTTATCTCAAAGTTTTACAGATGCTTGCCATCCCCTGCCGCAATGGTTAGGGTTGAGGCATGAAAACTCTTCACACCCTCATCCTCCTTCGTCAACACCGCTGCCTAAGCCTGGTCAGTGCACGACTGCCAAGCTGAATCGCGTCGCCTCGCCCTTCTCTTTCTGTTTTAGCCGGCAGGCCCTTTTCAAGGCCGCACATCAAGGATTGCCCATCATGACCATGCTCAAAGACCCGTCGTCCAAATACCGCGCCTTCGCCCAGGTGAACCTGCCTGACCGCACCTGGCCGAACCAGACCATCACCACTGCGCCTATCTGGTGCAGCTCCGACCTGCGGGACGGCAACCAGTCGCTGATCGAGCCCATGGATGCGGTGAAGAAGCTGCGTTTCTGGAAGACCCTGGTCAGCGTGGGCGTGAAAGAGATCGAGGCCTCGTTCCCGTCGGCTTCGCAAACCGACTTCGACTTCGTTCGCACCCTGATCGAAGACAATCACATCCCGGAAGACACCACCATCCAGGTGCTGACCCAGGCCCGTGAAGACCTGATCGCGCGTACTTTCGAATCGCTGAAAGGCGCCAAGAAGGCCATCGTGCACCTGTACAACGCCACCTCGCCATCCTTCCGCAAGATTGTCTTCAACCAGGACAAGCAAGGCGTGAAAGACATCGCGGTCAACGCTGCCAAGCTGTTCGTCAAATACGCCGCCCAGCAGCCGGAAACCCAGTGGACCTTCCAGTACTCGCCGGAAACCTTCAGCGCCACCGAACTTGAGTTCGCCAAGGAAGTCTGCGACGCGGTGATCGAGGTATGGAACCCGACGCCTGAGCACAAGATCATCCTCAACCTGCCGGCCACGGTGGAAGTCAGCACCCCGAACATCTATGCCGACCAGATCGAGTGGTTCGGCCGCAACGTATCGCGCCGTGACAGCGTGATCATCAGCCTGCACACCCACAACGACCGTGGCACTGGCGTTGCCGCCACCGAGCTGGGCCTGATGGCCGGCGCCGATCGCGTGGAAGGCTGCCTGTTCGGCAACGGCGAGCGCACCGGCAACGTAGACCTGGTGACCCTGGCCCTGAACCTGTACACCCAGGGCGTGAACCCCGAGCTGGACTTCTCCGACATCGACGGCGTGCGCAAAGTCGTCGAAGAGTGCAACCAGATCCCGGTTCACCCACGCCACCCGTATGTGGGCGACCTGGTTCACACCGCGTTCTCCGGCTCGCACCAGGACGCTATCCGCAAGGGCTTCACCCAGCAGAAAGACGACACCCTGTGGGAAGTGCCTTACCTGCCGATCGACCCGGCCGACATCGGCCGTAGCTACGAAGCGGTCATCCGCGTCAACAGCCAGTCGGGCAAGGGTGGCATCACCTACCTGCTGGAACAGGAATACGGCATCAGCCTGCCGCGCCGCATGCAGATCGAGTTCAGCCAGGTGGTACAGGGTGAAACCGACCGCCTGGGCCTGGAAATGACCGCCCAGCAGATTTACGCGCTGCTGCACAAGGAATACCTGCAAGCCAACACTCCGTACGCGCTGGTCAGCCACCGCCTGCAGGAAGAGAACGGCAACAGCAAGGTCGATGTGGAAGTGCACAGCGACGGCGAAACCGTGCACTGGCGCGGCAAGGGCAACGGCGCCTTGGAAGCCCTGGCCTCGGCCATGCCGGTACCGGTGGAAATCATGGACTACAACGAACACGCCATTGGCGCGGGCACCCATGCCAAGGCAGCCGCCTACATTGAACTGCGCGTAGCTGGCGGCCGTGCCGTACACGGCGTGGGTGTGGACGAGAACATCACCACCGCCAGCTTCAAAGCCCTGTTCAGCGCCCTGAACCGCTCGCTGAGCCAGCAGGAAGCCAAGGCGGCGTAAGCCTTCGCAACCCACAAAAAAACCGGCCCACGTGGCCGGTTTTTTATGCAAGCACCCCGCACAGCCTCGTAACCTGGCGGCAGCGGCTACAGCGGGTCAGTGGAGCTCGAAGGTGTCGGCATCCAAATGCGCCGGGAAGCGCGTGCGGTACGCGGCCAGTTCGGCGGCGCTGAGGGAAACGTGGAATACGCCATCCGCCTCCCCTGCGCTCAACAGGCTCTCGCCCTGAAAATCCAGCACCTGGCTGTCGCCGGTGTAGGCAAAGCCTTTGCCATCGGTGCCCACACGGTTCACCGCCGCGACATAGCAGAGGTTTTCGATGGCCCGCGCCGGCAGCAGGCGGTTCCAGTGCAACCGGCGCGCACCGGGCCAGTTGGCGGTGTACAGCAGCAGGTCGGTGTCACTCGCGTCACGGCTCCACACCGGGAAACGCAGGTCGTAGCAGATCAGCGGGCGCACTCGCCAGCCATTGACCTCGAACTGCACCTGACGCTCGCCCGGGGTGTAGTGCTCGTGCTCGCCGGCCATGCGGAACAGGTGGCGCTTGTCATAGTGCAGCAGTTCACCATCCGGGCGCGCCCACAGCAGGCGGTTGCGGTGGCTGCCATCGGCGGCCTGGATAATCACGCTACCGGTAACCACCGCGTTCAAGCGCGCGGCCTGGGCACGCAGCCACTTGCTGGCAGGGCCGTTCTCAGGCTCGCACAGGGTGGCCGAGTCCATGGAGAAGCCGGTGGTGAACATCTCCGGCAGGATAATCAGGTCCGCACCCCGGGCCTGCTCCAGCAGGGCCTCGAAGTGTTCAAAATTGGCCGTGCGGTCATGCCAGGCCAGGGTGGTTTGCACCAGGGCCAGGTTCAGGTTCGCCAGCGTACTCAAATCACGCATAGTTTCTTCGCCGCTTCCCGCAGCGTCTCCTCGCGTTTGGCGAAGCACAGGCGTATCAGGCGCTGTTCCGGAATGGGTGTCTGGTAGAACACCGACACCGGAATGGTCGCCACGCCGTGCTCGCGGGTCATCCACAGAGCCATGTCGACGTCGTTGAGGTCGGGGCGGATCTGCGAGTAATCCACCAGCTGGAAATAAGTGCCTGCTACCCGGCTGAAACTGAACCGCGACGGCGTCAGCAAATCGCAGAACAGGTCACGCTTGGCCTGGTAAAAGCCCGGCAGTTGCTCAACGTGTTCGGGACAGGCCGCCATGTAGTCCGCCAGCGCCCACTGCAGCGGCGTGACACCGCAGAAATTGACGTACTGGTGAACCTTGCGCAGTTCCGCGCTCAAGGCCGGTGGAGCAATCACGTAACCGGTTTTCCAGCCGGTGACATGGTAGGTCTTGCCAAACGAGCTGACCACGAAAGCCTTGGAGTAGAGTGCTTCGTTGGCCAGCACACTGGCATGTCTGACCCCATCGTAGACCAGGTGTTCATACACTTCATCACTGATCAGGTAGATATCGCGACCTTCGATCAGTTGTGCCAGTTGCTCAAGGTCTGCCGAGCTGATCAGAGCGCCGCTGGGGTTGTGCGGGCTGTTGAGAATGATCATGCGCGTGCGCGGGGTCAGGGCGTCGGCCAGCTTTTGCCAATCGATGGAAAAGTTGCGGGCATCAAGCTGCACATGCACACAACGACCGCCGGCCAGCTCTACAGACGGCTCATAGCTGTCGTAGCTGGGGTCGAACACGATGACCTCGTCACCGGTGCGCACCACGGCCTGCACGGCGCAGAAAATGGCTTCAGTGGCGCCTGGCGTGATGGTCACTTCACTGTTGGCATCCACGCGGGCGCCGTATTGCCGTGCCACCTTGGCCGCCACCTGTTCGCGCAACGCCGGCAAGCCGGTCATGGGGGCGTACTGGTTGTGGCCGCTGTTGATATGGCGCACCACGGCGTCGCGCAAGCCTTGGGGGCCGTCGAAGTCGGGGAAGCCTTGGGAGAGGTTGAGCGCACCTGTCTCGGCAGCGAGCTGGGACATGGTGGTGAAGATGGTCGTGCCGACATTCGGCAGCTTGCTGGTGATCATCGGGCCTATCCCTGACAGCTGGGGAGCTCAGCAGAATAGCCCAAGGAACCGAGGGAAAACCAGTGCACATCAAACCTGTGGGGGCGGGCTCCGCCCGCGAAGGGCGCACCGCGTAAATCCAGCGATTACGCGGTGAACTCTTCGCAGGCAGAGCCCGCTCCTACAGAAGGCAACTGCACCCACAGGGTATTGCAGCAGCCGGGGATCAGCGCTTGTCGCGGCGCTTCTTGTCGGCCTTCTTGTGGTGCGACATCAATCGACGCTTCTTGTTGACCTGGCGGTCGGTCAGCGTGTTCTTGTTGCCTTCATACGGGTTCTCGCCACCCTTGAACTCGATGCGGATCGGCGTACCGACCAGCTTGAGCACACGGCGGTAGGTGTTTTCCAGGTAGCGAACGTAGGAGTTCGGCACCTTTTCCACCTGGTTGCCGTGGATCACGATCAGCGGCGGGTTGGCACCACCCAGGTGGGCATAGCGCAGCTTGATGCGGCGGCTGTTGACCATCGGCGGCTGGTGCTCTTGCACCGCGTCTTCGAGGATCTGGGTGAGGCGGCTGGTTGGCCAGCGCGTGATCGCCGACTTGAACGAAGCCTGCACCGAACCGTACAGGTTGCCCACGCCGGTGCCGTGCAGCGCCGAGATGAAGTGGATGTCGGCGAAGTCGACGAAGAACAGCCGGCGTTCCAGCTCGGTCTTCACGTAGTCGCGCTCGCTCGGCTGCATGCCGTCCCACTTGTTCAGGGCAATGACGATGGCACGACCGGATTCCAGGGCGAAGCCCAGCAGGTTCAGGTCATGGTCCACCACGCCTTCACGGGCGTCCATGACGAAGATCACGACGTTGGCGTCCTTGATGGCCTGCAGCGTCTTGACCACCGAGAACTTCTCCACTTCCTCGTGGATCTTGCCGCGCTTGCGCACGCCGGCGGTGTCGATGAAGGTGTACTTCTCGTCATTGCGCTCGAACGGGATGTAGATACTGTCGCGGGTGGTGCCCGGCTCATCATAGACGATGACGCGGTCTTCACCGAGCATGCGGTTGACCAGGGTCGACTTGCCCACGTTCGGGCGGCCGATGATGGCGATCTTGATGCCATCCTTCTCGCTCGGGCCCGGGATACGTACCTGCTCTTCGCCTTCGGCAACGCCTGCGGCCAGGTCTTCCTCTTCCACATCACGCGGGAATTCGCCCAGGGCGGCTTCCAGCAAGGTGTTCACGCCACGGCCTTGTGCACCGGCAACGCCAATGGCGTGGCCCATGCCCAATGGGGCGAATTCGGCGCGGGCCATTTCCGGATCGATGTTGTCGATCTTGTTGGCCACCAGGATAGAGCGCTTGTTGCGCTTGCGCAGGTGCTCGGCAATCATCTGGTCGGCGGCGGTAAAACCGGCACGGGCATCGACCAGGAACAGCACGACATCGGCTTCTTCAATGGCCAGCAGCGACTGCTCGGCCATTTTTTCGTCCATGCCGTGTTCGTCACCGGAAATACCACCGGTGTCGACCAAAATGTAGGAACGCCCTTGCCAGCGCGCCTCTCCGTATTGGCGATCACGGGTAAGACCAGACAGGTCGCCAACGATGGCGTCGCGGCTTTTGGTCAGGCGGTTGAACATGGTGGACTTGCCGACGTTCGGTCGGCCCACCAGGGCGATTACGGGAACCATTAGGCTCTCCACTGCGTTATTTCAGAAAATACAAAGGCCGCTGCAGGCAGCGGCCGGAGTTCGTGGCGGCATTGTACACATGCCGCAGGCCCAAGCAGTGCCGGGCCGCCGGAGGGCATCGCTGCCCTCCAGCATAGTCAAAGCCTTACTTGATGGTGAGGGCTTCGAGCTTGCCGCTGTTGCCGAACACGTAAATCATGTTCCCGGCCACCAGCGGACGGGCGCGCAGGCCGTCGCCGTCGATTTTCTCGCGGCCAACGAAACGACCGTCGACCTGGCTCAGCAGGTGCAGGTAACCGGCGTAGTCACCCACGGCCACGTAGCTGGAGAACACTTCCGGTGCCGACAGCTGGCGACGTGCCAGTTTGTCGTTGCTCCACAGTGCGGTAGTGGTGCGCTCGTCCACGCCTTCCACGGTACCGTTGGCCAGCGCTACATAAACGCTGCCAAAGCCCTGGGCCACACCTGCGTAGCTGGAAGCATCACGCTGCCACAGCACGCGACCGCTTTCCAGGTCCAGGCCCGCCATGCGGCCCTGATAGCTGGAGACGTACAGGGTACCACCGGACAGCAGCAGGCCGCCGTCGATGTCGACCACACGCTCAAGCTCGGAGCGACCTTGCGGCACGGCAACGCGCTGTTCCCACACCGGTACACCATTGCTGATGTCCACGGCCACAACCTTGCCGGTCGACAGGCCGGCCACGGCCAGGTGGTTGGTGACCAGCGGGGCGCCGGTGCCACGCAGGGTGAGCACCGCCGGGGTGCTGTCATACACCCAGCGCTGGTTGCCGGTAGCGGCGTCCAGGCCTACCAGACGGTCGTCCTGGGTTTGCACGACCACAACGTCACCGTTGTTGGCCGGCGGTGCCAGCACTTCGCTGTTGACCTTGGCGCGCCATTTCACTTCACCGTTGGTGGAGTCCAGGGCAATGACTTCGCCGCTGATGGTACCCAGCATCACCAGGCCGTAACCCACACCCACCGCGCCGGAAACCGATGCGTTGAGGTCTTTCTTCCAGATCACGTCGCCGTTCAGGCGATTGAGATCCATGACCACGCCGGTTACGTCAGCGGCGTAGATGCTGTCGTTCTCGATCGCTGGAACAAGCATGTTGTAGGTCTCGCCCTGACCGTCACCGATCGAGCGACTCCATTCCTTGTGCAACACGACTTCTTCTTTGAAGTCGGTCAGCTCGGCCGGAGGCAATTCCTTCTTGCTGTTGCTGCTGCAACCCGCGGCCAAAATGGCCAGAGCCAGCAATGCTGCATGTTTCCAACGGATCACATCACGCATCTTTTTTCGCCAGGTCGTCGAGTTTGATTTGCAAGCCGCCTACCGCTGCCTCGTCGGACAGCGATGCCTTGGCCTTCTGGTAAGCCGCGTACGCATCATCGGTACGACCCAGCTGCACCAGCAGGTCGCCCTTGAGTTCTTCACGGCTGGCCAGGAATGCCTTGTCGGCATCGCCTTCCAGCAGTTTCAGCGCGTCTTCGGCCTTGTTCTGTGCGGCCAGGACCTGCGCCAGGCGCTGACGGGCGATTTCACCCAGCATGGCGTCCTTGGGCTTGTCGACCACCGGCTTGAGCTCGGCGGCGGCGTCGTCCAGCTTGCCGCTGTCTACGGCCACCTTGGCCACAAACAGGCTGCCGTACTGCGCGTACTCGCTGTTGCCGTACTCGGTCTTGAGCTTGTTGGCCAGGTCGGCGACCTGCGCGGTGTCCGGCTTGCCGGTTGGGTTCAGCGCGGTTTCCAGCAGTTGCTGGTACAGGCTGGACGCGCCTTGCGACTGGTTGGCCTGATAGCGATGCCAGGCTTGCCAGCCGAACACTACCACCAGGGCCAGCAGCACGCCGGTGACCAGAGGCTTGCCGTTACGCTGCCAAAAGTCCTTCAACTCGGCGAGTTGTTCATCTTCGGTACTCGACACCCCAATACTCCTATTTCGCAAATTCGGCCTTGAAGCCTGCCTCAACCCTGCACGACGCAAGTCGCCAGATGCTCACCCAGAGCATCCCAGGCAATGTTTTGTTGCTCGCCCTGGCCACGCAGGGGTTTGAAACCTACCACTTGTTGCGCCAGTTCGTCGTCCCCCAGGATCAAGGCGTAGAGCGCACCGCTCTTGTCCGCCTTCTTGAACTGGCTCTTGAAGCTGCCGGCACCGGCATTGACCAGCACGCGCAGCCCAGGCACCTGGTCGCGCAGGCGCTCGGTCAGGGCCAGGCCAGCCAGTTCGGCTTGCTCGCCAAAGGCGCACAGGTAAACGTCTACGGTACGAGCAATGGATTCAGGCACCTGGCCAAGGGTTTCGAGCAGCAAAATCAGGCGCTCGATGCCCATGGCAAAACCAACGCCGGGGGTCGGCTTGCCGCCCATCTGCTCGACCAGGCCGTCGTAGCGGCCGCCAGCGCACACGGTGCCCTGGGCGCCGAGCTTGTCGGTGACCCACTCGAACACGGTCTTGCTGTAGTAGTCCAGGCCACGCACCAGCTTGGGGTTGATCACGTAGGGAATGCCCACGGCGTCCAGGCGGGCCTTGAGGCCTTCGAAATGCACGCGCGACTCTTCGTCCAGGTAATCGGCCAGCTTCGGCGCGTTGACCAATACCGCCTGGGTTTCCGGGTGCTTGGTGTCCAGCACGCGCAGCGGGTTGGTTTTCAGGCGACGCTGGCTGTCTTCGTCGATCTGGTCCAGGTGCTGGGTAAGGAACGCCACCAGCGCTTCGCGGTAGCGAGCACGAGCTTCGCTGGTGCCCAGGCTGTTCAGTTCCAGGGTCACTGCGTCGCGGATGCCCAGGGCCTTCCACAGGCGCCAGGTCAGCACGATCAGTTCGGCGTCGATGTCCGGGCCGTCCAGGTTGAACACTTCCAGGCCTATCTGGTGGAACTGGCGATAACGGCCTTTCTGCGGACGTTCGTGACGGAACATCGGGCCCATGTACCAGAGCTTCTGCACCTGGCCACCACCGATGATGCCGTGCTCCAGCACCGCACGCACGCAGGCCGCCGTGCCTTCGGGGCGCAGGGTCAGCGAGTCGCCGTTACGGTCCTCGAAGGTGTACATCTCTTTCTCGACGATGTCGGTCACTTCACCGATCGAGCGCTTGAACAGGTCGGTGAACTCGACGATCGGCATGCGTATCTGCCGATAGCCGTAGCCATCCAGCAGGCCTGCCACGGTGCCTTCGAAGTAGCGCCACAGGGGCGTCTGGTCGGGCAGGATGTCGTTCATGCCACGGATGGCTTGCAGCGTCTTACTCACGAGAAATCCTTAGTGTTCTTTTTATCAGCCGCGGGCGATCAGCGCCGCGTCGGCTTCGACTTTTTCGGCCGCCTTTTGGCGAATCAGCTTCTCGAGCTCTTCCACCAGGTTGTCGTTGGTGAGCTTCTGCGCCGGCTTGCCGTCGATGTAGATCAGGTTCGGCGTGCCACCGGTGAGGCCCACATGGGCTTCCTTGGCTTCGCCAGGACCGTTCACCACACAACCGATCACCGCAACGTCCAGCGGCACCAGCAGGTCTTCCAGACGCCCTTCCAGCTCGTTCATGGTCTTGACCACATCGAAGTTCTGCCGCGAGCAGCTCGGGCAGGCGATGAAGTTGATGCCACGCGAGCGCAGGCGCAGGGACTTGAGGATGTCGTAACCGACCTTGACCTCTTCGACCGGGTCGGCCGCCAGCGAAATGCGGATGGTGTCGCCGATGCCATCGGCCAGCAGCATACCTAGGCCCACGGCGGATTTCACCGTGCCCGAGCGCAAACCGCCGGCTTCGGTGATGCCCAGGTGCAGCGGCTGCACGATCTGGGTGGCCAGCAGGCGGTAGGCTTCGACGGCCATGAACACGTCGGAGGCCTTCACACTGACCTTGAAGTCCTTGAAATTCAAGCGTTCCAGGTGCTCCACGTGGCGCAGCGCCGACTCTACCAGCGCAGCCGGGGTGGGTTCGCCGTACTTTTTTTGCAGGTCCTTTTCCAGGGAACCGGCGTTCACGCCGATACGGATCGGGATACCACGGTCACGGGCGGCATCGACCACGGCGCGCACACGGTCTTCGCGACCGATGTTGCCCGGGTTGATGCGCAGGCAGTCCACACCCAGTTCGGCCACGCGCAGGGCGATCTTGTAGTCGAAGTGAATGTCGGCCACCAGCGGCACGCGGACCTGCTGCTTGATCTTGCCGAAGGCTTCGGCGGCGTCCATGTCGGGTACCGAGACCCGCACGATGTCGGCGCCGGCGTCTTCCAGGCGACGGATCTGCGCCACGGTGGCGGCCACGTCGTTGGTGTCGGTGTTGGTCATGCTCTGCACCGCGATGGGGGCATCGCCGCCCACCGGTACATTGCCGACCCAGATTTTACGGGATTCGCGACGTTTGATCGGGGATTCGCCGTGCATCGTTATTGTCCCACTTTCATGCGAGCAGTCTCGCCGGAGGTGAAAGGCGCCACGTCCACGGGCTGGCCGTTGTAGGCCACTTGCGCACCACGGGCATAGCCCAGGCGCACCGCGAACGGCGGCTTGCCGTTCAGGTCAATGGTGTCACCCTTGCGCTTGAGGCCGCTGAGCAGCACCTTGCCGTTGCCGTCGGTCACCTGGGTCCAGCAGTCGGCAGTGAACTGCACGTGCAACTGGCCGGCGCCGGCCACGGCTTCCTGGGCCACTGGCGCTGCCGGGGCAACGGGGGCCGCAGGGGCGACTGGCGCAGCAGACTGATGAGCGACAACCGGCACGCTCGGCGCAACCGGGGCTGGCGCAGTGACTGCAGGCGTTGGGGCAACGGTAGGCGCGGCGGCCTGAACGCCGGCTGTCGCCGGTGCGGCTGGGGCAACGGTGGCAGGGTCGGCAGGAGCCACTTGAGCCTCGGCCGGTTTCTGCGCTTCGGTCACGGCCTGGTCTTCAGGCTCGTCGATGGGGTGGATCTGGGTGGTGCCGTCGGCGCTTTCGACTTCGACGTGCTCCATGGCCAGGCCCGACTGGTCCTTGCCACGCTGACCGGTCTGGTCCTGCCACCAGAAGAAGCCACCACCGATCACCGCCACCAACAACAGCAGGCTCACGCCACGCAGGATGTTGTGGGACAGGCGTACCGGTTCTTCGATGCGACCCAGCGCATGCACTTCGCTGCCCTGGGCGTGGCTGCCGGTAGCCTGGTCGAAGGCCTGCACCAGCGGGGCCTGGTCCATGCCCAGCAGCTTGGCGTAGGCACGGATATAACCGCGGGCAAAAGTATGCCCCGGCAACTTGTCGAAGGCGCCGGCTTCCAGGTTGCCCAGAGAAGTGGTGGTCAGGTTGAGCTTGACCGCTACATCGGACAGCGACCAGCCTTTGCTCTCGCGGGCCTGGCGCAGGGTCTCACCAGGGTTCACGCGAGTCGCTGCTACAACTTCGGGATGCGCCGCTTTCATCATTGCTCCGACAGGTATTGCTGATATTCCGGCGTACCGGGATAGAGTCTTCTAAGTTGCAGGCCGTAACTGGCGGCCCTGTTCTTGTCCTGGAAAATCCGTGCCAGGCGCGTTCCCAGCAACAGGCTGCGCGCATTCTGCTCGCTCAGCTTGCTGAAGCGGTCGTAATAGTCGCGCGACGGCACATAATGCCTGTCTTCGTAAGACAACTCAGCCATTTCCAGCAATGCCTGCGGCTGATCGGCGCGAAGACGCAGCGCCCTGTCGAACAATTGCACCGCCAGGGGCTTGTTGCCCATGGCGCGCGCGGTCAGGCCCATGTTTTCGAACACCCGCGAGCGCTCAGGATACAGGGGATCGTCGGCAGCTTTCTGAAACGTTTCGTAAGCTTCCGGATACCGCTTTTGCTCGTACAGGAAACCGCCGTAATTGTTGAGGGTACGCGCGTCTTTCGGGCTGCTGGACAAGGCTTTCTTGAAATACTGTTCGGCAAGCTTGGGCTCAAGCTCAGCCTGGAACACCAGGCCAAGGGCACCGTTGGCATCGGGGTCGGAGCTGTCCAGGTCCAGGGCTTGCTTGAGCGGGATCTTGGCCTGCTCGGCCTGGCCGGTCTGCAGGTAGCCGATACCCAGCTGAACAAGCGCCTTGCGCGCGTCGTCGCGCCCCTTGCTGGTGTCCATCGGGTTGACTTTACCCGTGGAGACGCAGCCAACCAACAGGTTGAAACACAAAAGCAGGAGCGCGGCGCGCACGGTCATGGAGATCCTCTCTCAGGGCCGGGTGTCGGCGTTGAGCGGCATATCGGCGTCGGTAGCCAGCTGGCGTACGGCGATATAGCGTTCGCTACGGCGGGTGCGGTCCATCACCTGCCCAACCAATTGACCACAGGCGGCGTCGATGTCTTCGCCACGGGTGGTGCGCACCGTGACATTGAAACCGGCCTGGTGCAAATGATCCTGGAAACGACGGATGGCATTGTTGCTCGGCCGCTCGTAACCGGAGTGAGGAAACGGGTTGAACGGGATCAGGTTGACCTTGCACGGTACGTTCTTGAGCAGTTCAACCATTTCCACCGCGTGCTCGAGCTTGTCGTTGACGTCCTTGAGCAGGGTGTACTCGATGGTCAGCACGCGCTTTTCGCCCAGCTGGGACATATAGCGCTGGCACGACTCGAGAAGCATCTTGAGCGGGTACTTCTTGTTGATCGGTACCAGCTGGTTGCGCAGCGCATCGTTGGGCGCGTGCAGCGACAGGGCCAGGGACACGTCGATGTGATCGGCGAGCACGTCGATCATCGGTACCACGCCCGAGGTAGACAGGGTGACCCGGCGTTTGGAGATGCCATAGCCCAGGTCATCCATCATCAGCCGCATGGCGGCGATGACGTTGTCGAAGTTCAGCAGTGGCTCGCCCATGCCCATCATCACCACGTTGGTGATGGCGCGGTCGATGGTAGCCGGGACACTGCCGAAGGATTTGTTGGCAATCCACACCTGGCCGATGACTTCGGCGGCGGTGAGGTTGCTGTTGAAGCCTTGCTTGCCGGTGGAGCAGAAACTGCAGTCCAGGGCACAGCCCGCCTGGGACGAAACGCACAAGGTGCCACGTTTGCCCTGGGGAATGTAAACGGTCTCGACGCAGCTGCCGGACGCCACGCGCACCACCCATTTACGGGTGCCGTCGGTGGAGATGTCCTCGCTGACCACTTCCGGACCACGAATTTCGGCACAGGCCTTGAGCTTTTCGCGCAAGGCCTTGCCGACGTTCGTCATGGCGTCGAAATCATCGACGCCAAAATGGTGAATCCACTTCATGACCTGACCGGCACGAAAGCGCTTCTCCCCGATCGAGTCGAAGAACTGTTCCATCTCCGGTTGGGTCAAGCCCAGGAGGTTTGTCTTGCCAGTCATTACGGTCATGGTTTCACCTTCACTCGTTGGCCGTGGCTTAGCGAGTGGTTACTTCGGTAGCAGCGAAGAAGTACGAGATTTCACGGGCAGCAGCGGCTTCGGAATCCGAACCGTGTACGGCGTTGGCGTCGATGGAGTCAGCGAAGTCAGCGCGGATGGTGCCGGCAGCAGCTTCTTTAGGGTTGGTGGCACCCATCAGCTCGCGGTTCAGGGCGATGGCGTTTTCGCCTTCCAGAACCTGGACAACCACTGGACCGGAGATCATGAAGGCAACCAGTTCACCGAAGAAACCACGGGCGCTGTGCTCAGCGTAGAAACCTTCAGCTTCGGCCTTGGACAGTTGCTTCAGCTTCGAGGCAACGACGCGCAGACCGGCTTTTTCGAAACGAGTGGTGATCTCGCCGATTACGTTTTTAGCAACGGCGTCAGGCTTGATGATGGAGAAAGTACGTTGAACAGCCATGGTGAAACTCCAGAAACGGTGATTGTTGCGAAAAATTAAACCCGCGAATTATACGCGGGTTCTGGGGTATTGCCTAACCTGCAAAGATGATCAGTCTATTTCGTCGGCCCAAAGGGTCTGTACCGCTTCCAGCACCTTCTCGCCTACTCGGCCAGAAGCGGGGTCGAAACCAGGCAGTTCCTTGATCCATTGCTGCAGATCGACGAAGTTGACCGAATAAGGGTTAACCCCCGGCTTGGCCTCGGCCAACTCTTCTGCAATACGCTGTACATCATTCCAGCCGTAAGTCATGACAGTCTCTCGATCAGTGCGGCGCTTCGGCGGCATGGTTGAGCGAATATTTCGGAATCTCGACCGTCAGGTCCTCGGTGCCCACCAGCGCCTGGCATGCCAGACGCGACTGCGGCTCCAGGCCCCAGGCCTTGTCCAGGTAATCCTCTTCCAGTTCGTCGGCTTCTTCCAGTGAATTGAAGCCTTCACGGATGATGCAGTGACAGGTGGTGCAGGCGCACACACCGCCGCAGGCGCTTTCGATCTCGATGTGATGATCGTGAGCCAGCTCAAGAATCGACGTGCCGGTCGCGGCTTCGACTACCAGGCCCTCGGGGCAAAACTTCTCGTGGGGCAGAAAAATGACCTGCGGCATCGTTATTCCTCAATCTCATTCAGGTTGCGCCCGGCCAACGCGGCTTTCACCGTCGAGTCGAGGCGGCGGGCCGCGAAAGCGTCGGTGACCTGCGACAGACGCTTGGTCTGTTGCTCGATGGCCGCGCCGTCGGTACCGCTCATCAGTTCACGCAGTTCAGTCACCTGCAGCTCGATCACCCTGCGCTCTTCGGCGTCCAGCAGGCGATCCCCATCGGCCTCGATTGCAGCCTGCACGGCTTCGATCAGGCGCTCGGCGTCAACCTGGTGCTCGCGCAACTGGCGCGCCACCTTGTCGTCGCCGGCGTACTGGAACGAGTCCTTGAGCATGCGGGCGATCTCGCCGTCGGTCAGGCCGTAGGACGGCTTGACCTGGATGCTGGCTTCAACGCCCGAACCCTGCTCGCGCGCCGAAACGCTGAGCAGGCCGTCGGCATCGACTTGGAAGGTGACGCGAATCTTCGCGGCACCGGCGACCATGGCCGGAATGCCACGCAACTCGAAACGCGCCAGGGAACGGCAATCACTAATCAATTCACGCTCGCCTTGCAGGACGTGAATCATCATGGCCGACTGACCGTCTTTATAAGTGGTGAAATCCTGGGCACGAGCAACGGGGATGGTGGTGTTGCGCGCAATCACCTTCTCCATAAGCCCGCCCATGGTTTCCAGGCCCAGGGACAACGGGATCACGTCCAGCAGCAACAATTCGCCGCCGTCACGCTTGTTGCCGGCCAGGGTGTCGGCCTGGATGGCGGCACCAATGGCCACCACCTGATCCGGGTCGATTTCGGTCAGCGGCTGGCGGCCGAACAGCTCGCCAACAGCCTCGCGCACACGCGGCACCCGAGTGGACCCGCCGACCATGACCACTGCGGCCACTTCGTCCATTTCCACACCCGAGTCACGCACGGCACGCCGGCAAGCCTTCAGGCTGCGGGCGACCATGGGCTCGACCAGGGCATTGAAGGCGTCGCGGCTCAACGGCGCCGTCCAGTCGCCGTACGCCACTTCCACCGACTCGGCGTCGGTCAGGGCTTCCTTGGCGGCACAGGCGGTTTGCAACAGTTGACGTTGGGCACCCGGCGCCAGGTCGGCGGAAATACCAGCCTGCCGCACGATCCAGTTGGCAATGGCGTGGTCGAAGTCATCGCCGCCCAGGGCGCTGTCGCCACCGGTGGCCAGCACTTCGAATACACCGCCAGTCAGGCGCAGGATGGAAATATCGAAGGTACCGCCACCCAGGTCATAGATGGCCACCAGGCCTTCGGCATGTTGATCCAGGCCATAGGCCACGGCTGCCGCAGTAGGCTCGTTGAGCAGACGCAGCACGTTCAGGCCGGCCAACTTGGCGGCATCCTTGGTGGCCTGGCGCTGGGCGTCGTCGAAGTAGGCCGGCACGGTAATCACCGCCCCTACCAACTCGCCACCCAAAGTGGCCTCGGCGCGCAAGCGCAACACCCTGAGGATGTCGGCGGACACTTCCACCGGGCTCTTGGCGCCCTGCACGGTGTCGATGAACGGCATGTGCGACTCGCCACCGACAAAGCGGTAGGGCAATTGCTCGCCCAACTGCTTGACGTCAGCAAGACCACGCCCCATCAGGCGCTTGACCGACACGATAGTGTTGAACGGATCAGTGGCAGCGGCTGCCTTGGCAGCAGCACCCACTTCGACGCGATCGGCATGGTAGCGAACGGCAGACGGCAGAATGACCTGCCCCTGCTCGTCGGCCAGCGGTTCGGACAGACCACTGCGCAAGGCAGCGACCAGCGAATTGGTAGTGCCAAGGTCGATACCCACAGCCAGGCGACGCTGGTGCGGTTGAGGACTCTGGCCGGGTTCGGCGATCTGCAGTAGGGCCATGCTTATCTGAATATCAGGCGTGCAGCCGTAGCAACACTGGGTTAATCGTCGAGGCGCTCTTCTAGCTGGCGCACTTCGTAGGAGAGCTTGTCGAGGAACTGCATGCGCCGCATCAGGCGTTCGGCCTGTTCGCGTTGCGCTGCATCATCCCAACAGCTGGCGAAGCTTTCGTTCAGTTGCTCCTGCGCTACCTTTACCTGCCGCTTGAAGCGCGCTACACCGTCAAGATCGGCACTGTCGTGCAGGTCTTCGAGGTCTTCGCGCAGCTGCATCTGCTGCATCAGGAACTCTGGGTCATGGACCGTGACTTCCTGGGGCACTTCATGGCCACCAATGGCCAACAGGTAACGAGCCCGCTTGGGCGCGCTCTTGAGCGTCTGGTAGGCCTCGTTGAGGCCAGCGGACTGCTCCAGTGCCAGGCGCTGCTGACGCTCGGAAGCATCGGCAAAGCGGTCCGGGTGCACGGCGCGCGCCAATTCACGGTAGCGCGCCGCCAACTGATCGAGGTCCAGCCGAAAGCTTGGCTGCAGGTCGAACAAGGCAAAATGACAAGGAGTACCCACGGATAGCCTCAAACGTTGAAGCTTTCGCCGCAGCCACATTCACCGCGTACGTTGGGGTTGTTGAACTTGAAGCCTTCGTTCAACCCTTCCTTGACGAAATCCAGCTCGGTGCCGTCAAGGTACGCCAGGCTCTTGGGGTCGATGATCACTTTCTCGCCGTGACTCTCGAACACCTGGTCGTCTTCGCCCGTGGCGTCCACGAACTCCAGCACATAGGCCAGGCCCGAACAGCCAGTGGTACGAACACCCAGGCGGATACCCTCGCCCTTGCCACGACCGTCCAGCGAACGGCGGATATGCTTGGCGGCGGCTTCTGTCATGCTGATAGCCATCGAGACTCCTTACATCGTGCGATGTGTACTGTTAGAGCAGACCTTTCTTCTGCTTGTAGTCCTGAACGGCAGCCTTGATGGCGTCTTCAGCGAGTACGGAGCAGTGAATTTTCACCGGCGGCAACGCCAGCTCTTCAGCCAGCTGGGTGTTGCTGATGGTGACGGCTTCGTCCAGCGACTTGCCCTTCATCCACTCGGTGGCCAGGGAGCTGGAAGCGATGGCAGAGCCACAGCCGTAGGTCTTGAACTTGGCGTCTTCGATGATGCCCTGCTCGTTGACCTTGATTTGCAGGCGCATGACGTCGCCGCACGCCGGGGCGCCGACCATGCCAGTGCCGACATCCGGGTCTTCGGCATCCATCTTGCCGACGTTGCGCGGGTTTTCGTAGTGGTCGATGACCTTTTCGCTGTAAGCCATGATTCTCAATCCTCACTCATCAGGGCCGCTCTGAAGGCCCTGCAGATACGCCAGCGTTTCATCGCCACGTCTCTACAGGATCTGGATGGTGGCGGCTTCTTTGTTTAGTGTGCCGCCCACTCGATCTTCGAGATGTCGACGCCGTCTTTGTACATGTCCCACAGCGGCGACAGTGCGCGCAGCTTGGTGACGGCCTCGCAGACTTTCTGCGCGGCGTAGTCGATTTCTTCTTCGGTGCTGAAGCGGCCAAAGGTGAAACGAATCGAGCTGTGAGCCAGCTCGTCGTTGCGGCCCAGGGCGCGCAGCACGTAGGACGGCTCCAGTGAGGCCGAGGTGCAGGCCGAACCGGACGAAACGGCCAGGTCCTTGAGCGCCATGATCAGCGACTCGCCTTCGACGTAGTTGAAGCTCAGGTTCAGGTTGTGCGGAACGCGGGCGGTCATGCTGCCGTTCACGTACAACTCTTCCAGGTGCTCGACCTGCTTGAAGAAGCGGTCGCTCAGGGCCTTGATGCGCACGTTCTCGCTGGCCATTTCCTGCTTGGCAATGGCGAAGGCTTCGCCCATGCCGACGATCTGGTGGGTAGCCAGGGTACCCGAACGCATGCCGCGCTCATGACCGCCGCCGTGCATGGTGGCTTCCAGGCGCACGCGAGGCTTGCGGCTGACGTACAGCGCGCCGATACCTTTGGGGCCGTAGGTCTTGTGCGCCGAGAACGACATCAGGTCGACCTTAAGCTTGGTCACGTCGATCTCGACCTTGCCGGTGGACTGGGCCGCGTCGACGTGGAACATCACACCGCGCGAGCGGGTCAGCTCGCCAATGGCGGCGATGTCGTTGACGGTGCCGATTTCGTTGTTCACGTGCATCACCGACACCAGAATGGTGTCGTCGCGCAGTGCCGCTTCGATCATGGCCGGAGTGATCAGGCCGTCTTCCTGAGGGTCGAGGTAGGTCACCTCGAAGCCTTCACGCTCCAGTTGGCGCATGGTGTCCAGGACCGCCTTGTGCTCGATCTTGGAGGTGATCAGGTGCTTGCCCTTGGTGTGGTAGAAGTGCGCGACACCCTTGATGGCCAGGTTGTCGGACTCGGTGGCACCGCTGGTCCAGACGATTTCACGCGGGTCGGCGCTGACCAGGTCAGCCACCTGGCGACGAGCATTCTCAACCGCTTCTTCGGCCTTCCAGCCAAAGACGTGGGAGCGGGACGCCGGGTTGCCGAAGTTTCCGTCAACCAGCAGGCAGTCGCTCATCTTTTGCGCTACACGCGGGTCGACCGGCGTGGTGGCGGAGTAATCGAGGTAAATCGGCAACTTCATTGAAATTCTCCTATCAGGCGGGCTAGCCATAGTCCCGACGTCATTCGACGAAGGACGTTTCGATCTTGTCCAGGCGCTGGCTCTTGGTGGTGTTGCAACGGCGCAGGTCCTGGCGCTGGGCGACCTCTTGCACTTCACGGCGAGTGACAAGGTCAGCCAGACTGATACCGCTCAAAAACTCATGGATTTGCTGGCTCAGGTCGCACCACAGGTGGTGGGTGAGACAAGTGTCGCCAGCATGGCAATCGCCCAGTCCCTGGCAACGTGTTGCGTCGACCGATTCGTTGACCGCATCAATGACCTGGGCCACCTGAATGCCTTCCATCTCGCGAGACAGCTGATAGCCACCGCCTGGCCCGCGCACGCTGGACACCAGGTTGCTGCGACGCAGCTTGGCGAACAGTTGCTCCAGGTACGACAGGGAGATGCCTTGGCGCTCGGAGATATCGGCCAATGAGACCGGCCCATGCTGCGCATGCAACGCCAGGTCAAGCATGGCGGTCACGGCGTATCGGCCTTTAGTTGTCAGTCGCATGGCGAGTACCACGAAAAAAGGGAGTAGCGGATTGCTTGCAAGTATGCAATTCCCGAGTATTTAAGTCAACTATAAGACCTACCACTTTAGTCGGGAATAGAGGTAAATCGGGCGGCGCACTATAGCACGGCTTTGATACCACGGCGCACCCTGCAGGAGCGGACCGTGTCCGCGAACGGAGCGACGCGCAATGCCCAAGGCTGCGCAGCGCCTGGTTCGCGGGCACGGCCCGCTCCTGCAGGATTGCGTTAGCGAGCTTCCACGGCAGGCCGTTCGACGTCACCCTTCACGCACTTGAAGTCTTCGTCATTGAGCTGCGGCAAGTCCTTGGCGCAGTAGTCACTGCCCATCCGCGTCATCGCCCCACACATATCCTCCAACCGCCCATCAACGGCGTGCAAATGGTCGAGCAACTGCCCGATGGCGCGAGCTACCGGGTCGGGCATGTCTTCGGTGACGCCGTAGGCATCAAAACCGATCTTCTCGGCCATGGCCTTGCGCTTGGCGTCCACGGCGTCATCGCTCTTGACGATGATGCGCCCTGGAATGCCCACCGCCGTGGCGCCGGCCGGCACCGCCTTGGTGACCACGGCATTGGAGCCGATCTTGGCACCGGCGCCCACGGTGAACGGCCCCAGCACCTTGGCGCCCGCCCCCACCACCACGCCGTCTTCCAGCGTGGGGTGGCGCTTACCCTTGTTCCAACTGGTGCCGCCCAGCGTCACGCCCTGGTAGAGGGTGACGTCGTTGCCGATCTCGGCGGTTTCGCCAATGACGATGCCCATGCCGTGATCGATGAAGAAACGTCGACCGATCTTGGCGCCTGGGTGAATCTCGATGCCGGTCATCCAGCGGCCGAAGTTCGACACCATGCGTGCCAGCCACTTGAAATCAGCCTTCCACAGCTTGTGCGCACCGCGGTGCAGCCAGATGGCGTGCATGCCCGGGTAGCTGGTCAGCACCTCGAAGGCATTGCGCGCCGCAGGGTCGCGATGGAATACGCTTTGAATATCTTCACGCAGACGTTCGAACATGGTCAGTCCTTCCGCTTATGCAGCTCACCACGGGCCGACTTTTGGGTTTCCGTGAGGATGCCGCGCAATATGTTCATTTCCGCCCGGTTGACCGAGCTGCGACCGTACAGGCGACGCAAGCGCGCCATCAGGTGCCGGGGGCTTTGCGGGTCGAGGAAGCCGATGTCCACCAGGGTGTGCTCCAAGTGTTCATAAAACCGCTCCATCTCGTCGCTGGTCGAGAGCTCTGCGCTCTTGACCGACGCCACTTCGACCTTTTCGGTCTTGGACGCCTGCCCTTCGGCTGCCAGCCAGGCCATACGCACTTCGTAAGCCAGCACCTGCACTGCCGCGCCCAGGTTCAGCGAACTGAAATCGGGGTTCGACGGGATATGCACGTGGAAATGACATCGCTGCAGCTCTTCGTTGGTCAGCCCTGCATGCTCGCGACCAAACACCAGGGCTATCTCGCCACCCTGGGCGGCTTCTTCAGTGCTTTTGGCGCCGCATTCGCGCGGATCCAGCAGCGGCCAGGGAATGCGCCGGTCGCGGGCACTGGTGCCCAGCACCATGGTGGTACCCACAAGAGCCTCTTCCAGGGTGGCGACTACCTGGGCGTTGGCCAGCACGTCATCGGCGCCCGAGGCACGGGCACTGGCCTCGTGAGAGGGGAAATCCAGCGGATCGACCAGCACCAGGCGCGACAAGCCCATGTTCTTCATGGCGCGCGCAGCCCCGCCGATGTTGCCGGGGTGGCTGGTGTTGACCAGGACGACACGAATATTTTGCAGCAAGGCGAGCGCTCACAGACACGGGGAAAGAAATGAAATCTTACCGAACCGCTACCGCTTACGCTACGAATGCTGACTACCCTCTTCTGCAAACCTACTTTTCTGCTAGAATGTTCGGCTTTCTTTAACGACCTAGGTGAAACGTCCATGCAGCCCATGCTGAATATCGCGCTGCGCGCCGCCCGCAGCGCCAGTGAATTGATTTTCCGCTCCATCGAGCGCCTGGATACCATCAAGGTTGATGAAAAAGACGCGAAGGATTACGTCTCTGAAGTCGATCGTGCGGCCGAGCAGAAAATCATCGACGCCCTGCGCAAGGCGTACCCTACCCACACCATCCGCGGTGAAGAAACCGGCCTGCACGCTGGCAGCGGCGAAGGCGCCGAGTACGAGTGGATCATCGACCCACTGGATGGCACCACCAACTTCCTGCGCGGTGTTCCGCACTTTGCCGTCAGCATCGCCTGCAAATACCGCGGCCGCCTGGAACACGCCGTGGTCCTGGACCCAGTGCGCCAGGAAGAATTCACCGCCAGCCGTGGCCGTGGCGCCCAACTGAACGGCCGTCGCCTGCGCGTCAGCAGCCGCAGCAGCCTGGAAGGCGCCCTGCTGGGTACCGGCTTCCCGTTCCGTGACAATCAGATGGCCGACCTGGACAACTACCTGGGCATGTTCCGCAGCCTGGTAGGCCAGACCGCCGGCATCCGCCGCGCTGGCGCTGCCAGCCTGGACCTGGCCTACGTGGCCGCCGGCCGCTTCGACGCTTTCTGGGAGTCGGGCCTGAGCGACTGGGACATGGCCGCTGGCGCCCTGCTGATTCAAGAAGCAGGCGGCCTGGTGAGCGACTTCACCGGTGGTCACGACTTCCTGGAGAAGGGCCACATCGTTGCCGGCAACATCAAGTGCTTCAAGGCAGTACTGACGGCCATCCAGCCGCACCTGCCGGCCTCGTTGAAGCGCTAAGCGTTCATCGGGCACAAAAAAAGCATCCTTCGGGATGCTTTTTTTATGCCTTTTTTCTGACCATTGTGGAAACAGGCCCTTGTGGGAGCGGGCTCTGCCCGCGAAAACCCCACCGCAGAACACCTGAAACACCGCGCTAGGTTCTTCGCGGGCAGAGCCCGTTCCCACGCAGGATCGGACCAAGGTTACTGCTGGGTCAGCACCAGTTGGCCATCCTTGTTCACCGGGATCTTGGACCCAGGATCACGATCCATCTTCACCTGCCCAACCTGGCCGTTCAGCTGGTACTTCACGTTGTAGCCCATGACCTGGTTACTGATGTCATTGACCGTGTTGCAACGGCTTTCCGTGGTGGTGTAGGTGTCACCGTTCTGCATGTGCTCTTGCACCTTGTTGCCCGCGTAACCACCACCTACGGCGCCTGCAACGGTCGCCAGGGTCTTGCCCTTGCCGCCGCCCACCAGATGGCCCAGCAAGCCACCACCGACCGCACCGATCACCGTACCGGCCACCTGGTGCTGGTCCTGCACCGGCTTGCGGTGCGTGACCGCCACGTCATGGCACTCTTTGCGCGGCGTCTTGATCTCTTGATTAATGGGGTCTACAGCCAGTACTTCAGCATACTCTGGGCCACTTTTCACGAGGCTGTAGGTCGCGACAGCACCACCGGCAGTCACACCGACAGCACCCAACACTGCACCAACCAGCAACGATTTGTTCACTTGAACCTCCTGACCTTCTTATACGGAACAAAGTCCGCGCTTCTCCCAGCCTTGGAGCACAAAAAAAGGCGCGAGTTCAAAACTCGCGCCTTTTCAGGGGATTAACGGTAAGCAGATCACATTATGGGCGATCGTCAACCTTATCCTTGGTGACCGGAGCCATCAGGTCTTCGCTGTTCAGGTTCAGCCAGATCAGCACCACGTTGGCGATGTAGATCGAGGAATAGGTACCTGCCAGCACGCCGATGAACAGCGAGATGGAGAAACCGAACAGGTTGTCACCGCCAAAGAACAGCAGCGCGGCAATGGCCAGCAGCGTCGAGATGGACGTGGCCATGGTTCGCAGCAGGGTCTGGGTGGTGGAGACGTTGATGTTCTCGATCAGCGACGCCTTGCGCAGTACCCGGAAGTTCTCGCGAACCCGGTCGAATACCACGATGGTGTCGTTGAGCGAGTAGCCAATGATCGCCAGCACCGCCGCCAGCACCGTCAGGTCGAAGGTGATCTGGAAGAACGACAGGATACCCATGGTCACGACCACGTCGTGCACCAGGGAGGCAATGGCACCTACCGCGAATTTCCACTGGAAGCGGAACGCCAGGTAGATCAATACGCCGCCCAGGGCCATGAGCATGCCCAGGCCGCCCTGGTCACGCAGCTCTTCACCCACCTGCGGGCCGACGAACTCGGTACGGGTGACCTTGGCCGGGTTGTCGCCACCCACCTTGTGCAGGGCGTCAGCAACTTGCGCGCCCAGCTTGGGGTCATCGCCAGGCATGCGCACCAGCAGGTCGGTGGTGTCACCGAAGCTCTGCACGATGGCTTCATGGTAGCCGGCTGCGAACAGCTCGCTACGCACCTGGGTGAGGTCGGCCGGCTTCTCGTAGTTGAGCTCGATCAGCGTACCGCCGGTGAAGTCCAGGCCCAGGTTGAGGCCCTTGTGGAACCAGCTGAACAACGCCAGCGCCGTGAGGAACAGTGTGAAGGCGAACGCAATGTTGCGAACGCCCATGAAGTTGATGGTACGTTTCATGGCAGCCCCTTAAATCCACAACTTCTTGAAGTCACGACCGCCGTAGATCAGGTTGACCATTGCGCGGGTCACCATGATGGCTGTGAACATCGAGGTAAAGATACCCAGGGACATGGTCACGGCGAAGCCCTTCACCGGGCCGGTGCCCATGGCGAAAAGAATGCCGCCTACCAGCAACGTGGTCAGGTTGGCGTCGACGATCGCAGTGAACGCGCGGCCGAAACCTTCGTTGATCGCACGCTGCACGGTCATGCCGGCGGCTATTTCCTCGCGAATACGCGAGAAGATCAGCACGTTGGCGTCCACCGCCATACCCATGGTCAAGACGATACCGGCAATGCCCGGCAGGGTCAGGGTTGCACCCAGCACCGACATCAGGGCCAGCAGCACCACCATGTTCAAGGCCAGCGCCACGGTGGCGATCAGGCCGAAGAAGCGGTAGATGGCCATGATGAACAGCGACACGAACAGCATGCCCCACAGGGATGCATGGATACCCTTGGTGATGTTGTCAGCACCCAGGCTTGGGCCGATTGTGCGCTCTTCGGCAAAGTACATCGGCGCAGCCAGACCACCGGCGCGCAACAGCAGGGCCAGTTCCGACGACTCACCCTGGCCATTCAGGCCGGTGATGCGGAATTGGCTGCCCAGCGGCGACTGGATAGTTGCCAGGCTGATGATTTTCTTCTCTTCGGCAAAGTCCTGTACGGCCACGTCTTTCTCGACGCCGTCGACCGTCTGCTTCTCGTAACGAGTGAACGGCTTCTGCTCGATGAAGATCACCGCCATGCTGCGACCGACGTTGCTGCGCGTGGCGCGACTCATCAGGTCTCCGCCGTGGCCATCAAGCTTGATGTTCACCTGTGGCTGGCCGTGCTCGTCGAAGCTGGCCGAAGCGTCGGTTACCTGGTCACCGGTGATGATCAGGCCGCGCTCAACGGCGGCTGGCGGACGGCTGCCATCGCGAAACTCGAAGGTTTCGGTGGTAGCGCGGGAATCATCCGGGCCTGCGCCCAGGCGGAACTCCAGGCTGGCGGTCTTGCCCAGGATGCGCTTGGCTTCGGCAGTGTCCTGCACGCCTGGCAGTTCAACCACGATGCGGTTGGCGCCCTGACGCTGCACCAGCGGCTCGGCCACGCCCAATTCGTTGACGCGGTTGCGTACCGTGGTCAAGTTCTGCTTGATCGAGTATTCACGGATCTCGGCCAGCTTGGCCGGCGTCAGCGCCAGCGACAGCACCTGCAGCTCACCCCGGGTGGAGGTGGTCAGGTCGAAATCGGTATAAGTCTTGCGGATCACAGCCTGAGCCTGGGCCAGGGTGTCGGCATCGGCGAAGCCCAACTGAATGGCGCCAGCCTGCTGAGGCATGCTGCGGTAGCGGATCTTTTCCTTGCGCAGCTCGGTCTTGACGTCGCCTTCGTAGATTTTCAGGCGCGCATCAATGGCCTTGTCCATGTCCACGGCAAGCAGGAAGTGCACACCACCGGACAAGTCCAGGCCCAGCTTCATCGGGTGCGCGCCAATGTTGCGCAGCCACTGGGGCGTGGTGGCCGCCAGGTTCAGCGCCACGACGTAGTCGTCACCCAGGGTTTTGCGCACAACGTCCTTGGCAGGCAGTTGGTCGTCACGCTTGGCCAGACGCAGCAAACCGCCCTTGCCATTCTCGGCCAGCGTTGCCGCCTTGACCTCGATACCGGCATCGGTCAGCGCCTTGGCGCTGCGGTCCAGATCAGCCTGAGTGACCGCCAGCGCAGAGCTTGCGCCCGACACCTGGATGGCCGCGTCGTCAGGGTAGAGATTGGGTGCGGAATAAATAAAACCGACCGCCAGCACCGCCAGGATCAGTAGGTATTTCCACAGAGGGTATTTGTTCAGCATCACGCCGCCCGTTCAAGACGCGGGGCGCCTTGCGCGCCCCGTCGATTGGTAAAAGTCTGAAACTTAGATCGCTTTGAGCGTGCCTTTCGGCAGGGTCGCGGCAATGGCGCCCTTCTGGATTTTCAGCTCTACGGTGTCCGACACTTCAATCACCACGAAGTCGTCGGTAACCTTGTTGATCTTGCCGGCGATACCGCCAGTGGTCACAACTTCGTCACCTTTTTGCAGGTTGCCCAGCAGGTTTTTCTGCTCTTTGGCGCGTTTGGCCTGTGGACGCCAGATCATCAGGTAGAAGATGACCAGGAAGCCGACCAGGAAAATCCACTCGAAGCCGCCGCCCATTGGGCCTGCCGCTGCCGGTGCACCAGCATCGGCCAAAGCATCAGAGATAAAAAAGCTCATTTAGCACTCCAGTTGCAAAATTGTTGACTCAAAGGGTCACGAAATCAGTCCAAAGGCGGCGTGACAAGCCCGCGTTTGGCGTAGAAGGCATCGACAAAGGCGGCCAATGTACCTTGTTGAATAGCCTCGCGCAAACCAGCCATCAGCACCTGGTAATGACGCAAATTGTGGATCGTATTCAACATGCTCCCCAGCATTTCACCGCACTTGTCCAAATGATGGAGGTAGGCGCGGGAGAAGTTCTGGCAGGTATAGCAGTCGCAGGTCGGGTCCAGCGGCGAATCATCATGGCGATGGAACGCGTTGCGGATCTTCAGCACGCCGGTGTCGATGAACAGATGCCCATTGCGGGCATTGCGGGTTGGCATCACGCAATCGAACATGTCCACACCGCGGCGCACACCCTCAACCAGATCTTCCGGCTTGCCAACACCCATAAGGTAACGAGGTTTGTCAGCAGGCATCTGGCCTGGCAGGTAATCCAGCACCTTGATCATTTCATGCTTGGGCTCGCCTACCGACAGGCCACCAATGGCCAGGCCGTCGAAGCCGATCTTGTCCAGCCCTTCCAGCGAACGCATGCGCAGGTTTTCATGCATGCCGCCCTGGACGATGCCGAACAGCGCCGCGGTGTTGTCGCCGTGGGCGTTCTTGGAGCGCTGGGCCCAACGCAGGGACAGCTCCATGGACACACGCGCCACGTCTTCGTCAGCCGGGTACGGGGTGCATTCATCGAAAATCATCACCACGTCGGAGCCCAGGTCGCGCTGGACCTGCATGGACTCTTCGGGGCCCATGAACACCTTGGCGCCGTCCACCGGGGAGGCGAAGGTCACGCCCTCCTCCTTGATCTTGCGCATGGCGCCCAGGCTGAACACCTGGAAACCGCCTGAGTCGGTGAGGATCGGGCCTTGCCACTTCATGAAGTCGTGCAGGTCGCCGTGGGCCTTGATCACTTCCGTGCCCGGGCGCAGCCACAGGTGGAAGGTGTTGCCCAGGATCATCTGCGCGCCGATGGCCTCGATGTCGCGTGGCAGCATGCCCTTGACCGTGCCATAGGTGCCCACCGGCATGAACGCCGGGGTTTCCACCACGCCACGCGGAAAGGTCAGGCGGCCGCGACGGGCCTTGCCGTCGGTAGCCAACAGTTCGAACGACATACGACAGGTGCGACTCATGCGTGATCCCCTGGCGCTGCATCGCTAGGACCGCGCGGCGCCAAATTGCGGGTGATGAACATGGCATCACCGTAACTGAAGAAGCGGTAACCGTTGTCCACCGCCGCCTGATAGGCAGCCATGGTCTCGGGATAACCGGCGAAGGCCGACACCAGCATCAACAGCGTGGATTCCGGCAAATGGAAATTGGTGACCAGGCAATCGACCACATGGAACGGCCGGCCCGGGAAAATAAAGATATCGGTGTCGCCACTGAACGGCTTCAACACACCATCGCGCGCGGCGCTTTCCAGCGAGCGCACGCTGGTGGTGCCCACGGCCACCACACGGCCACCACGGGCCTTGCAGGCATTTACCGCGTCCACCACGTCCTGGCTCACTTCCAGCCACTCTTTATGCATGTGGTGGTCTTCAAGCTTCTCCACGCGCACCGGCTGGAAGGTACCGGCGCCCACGTGCAGGGTCACGAACGCGGACTCCACGCCCTTGGCCTTGATCTGCGCCAGCAGGCCTTCATCAAAGTGCAGGCCGGCCGTAGGCGCCGCCACCGCGCCAGCACGCTCGGCGTACACCGTCTGATAGCGCTCGCGGTCGGCGCCTTCATCGGGGCGGTCTATATAAGGCGGCAACGGCATGTGGCCAACGCGGTCCAGCAACGGCAGCACTTCTTCATTGAAGCGCAACTCGAACAGCGCATCGTGGCGGGCCACCATCTGGGCCTCACCCCCGCCGTCGATGAGAATCATCGACCCCGGCTTGGGCGACTTGCTGGAACGCACGTGGGCCAACACCGAATGGGTGTCCAGCACGCGCTCCACCAGAATCTCCAGCTTGCCGCCGCTGGCCTTCTGGCCAAACACGCGGGCAGGAATGACCCGGGTGTTATTGAACACCATCAGGTCGCCGGGGCGCAGGTGCTCCAGCAAATCAGTGAACTGACGATGGGCCAGCGCACCGCTGGGCCCGTCCAGGGTCAACAAACGACTGCCATGACGCTCGGCCAACGGGTGGCGTGCAATCAGGGAATCGGGAAGCTCGAAGGAAAAATCGGCGACGCGCATGATGGTGTTCGGTTTGACAGGGCCGCGAAGTTTAGCTCAAAACACACAAATTGACCACGCAAGAGAGTTGACCAACGGTCGAGGCCTCTCTATACTCCGCGGCCATTGAGCCCTGATGGCGGAATTGGTAGACGCGGCGGATTCAAAATCCGTTTTCGAAAGGAGTGGGAGTTCGAGTCTCCCTCGGGGCACCAAGATTCAAATCCCTTCTACCGGGGATTGCAGCAAAAAAACCGACCTTGAGTCGGTTTTTTTGTGTCTGGGCTTTGGTTGGAGCCGCCATTCCCCGCCACCTCATGCCGAACCCACAAGGCTGGCAACGCCTATCCATCAGGCCATGGCACGTTGCAACCAACTGTAGGAGCCGACCTTGGTCGCGATGCGCCGCGCGGGCGGCGCTCGATCTCAAGAACGCCATAAAAGCCCAAGGCATGCACCCGGTCCCACACAGTATGGGGCGGTGAGCCTTCAGGTGGATGTCTTGGGATTTTCTGCGCTCTTGAGATCGAGCGCCGCCCGCGCGACGCAACGCAGCCTTCGACAGCTACAAGACGGCGCCGTCTGCATCGCCGCCAAGGCCGGCTCCCACCACGGACGGCGTAGGAGCCGACTTTAGTCGCGATGCAGGCAACACGGTTTCAAGACAGTTACTGCGACAGACAGTTGCTACTACATTTGAGCGAAAGCCTCCTCAAGATTCCGCAACGCCTCATCGATCTTATATTGAAGCATCAGGGCTGCGGAAAGCCGAACCATTGCTTCAAAGACAATATGTCCTGAAGGAATTTCACATTGCGAGACACATCGTCCGCAAAAACTGCCGGCCCCGTATGCGTAGAGCCTATAGAAAACGCCTCGATCCTCACGATTCAAACCAACTGTGAAGTGAGTCACCTCTTGACCAGGAGCAGCGATGTCAGGCAGCGAAAATTCCAGGACGTCATCAAATGGAACAAACATAGCCGATGCCGGCATAACAAACAAACTGGAAATATCCAGCGCTTCTTTTACAAAATCCAATTTCGGAGTTGAGTATTCATGCTCGATAATATTCCGCACACCCACAACTTTGCGCAGAAGACTAGGCGTCAACAGACCAAGCGCCTTCAATTGATCAAGCTTTTTGGGAACGGCCCACCTAAGCGACCGATACCCAAACGAAATCAGCAATTGGTCAACCTGACAGACTATTGCCCGCTTCGCATTGGTAGTTGCGTTGACAAGCGCCGACAGACCACCTCTTTCGAAGTCTTCCTCTGCCAGCATCAAGAATTCTATCGGAGACGTTCCAAGCTTCGTCATTGTGAATCCGCCACCCCCCAAGGCGACTCCAAACTTTCGAACATCTATTTCATGACTATCACAAAGCTCTTTAATATCCATATCAACACCTGATGAAAATCTGAATTAACGTAACCGCCTGACCAACGTAGCAGGCACGACGATATGTAGCCGGAGCCACGCTTGCACGGAACCCTCATGACCGTCACTCCAACCGCCGCCTACCCACCGCAACCTAATATCTAGCCATTGAAGTAGACCCACGGCCCCAAAAATCTGTACCATCCACGCTGGGACAATCTCCCAAGCGGGCTTGGCGGCCCCAAACGATATAGGCGCAACGAGCCGAAACCTAGCTCCCTGGCCCAGCTCAGGAGCAACGCTATGGCGAATTGCGCAGGGACCCCTCACGGGGTGCCGGTTCCTATATCGCCGGTCCGCCAACCTTGTGCAATTTGCCACCCTAAACCTGCTTGGCGGCAGGCGGCGTGGCTTCACCGATATAGGGAAATAGCTATGACCGATCCAACCCCGCTCCAAACCCAAGGCCAAACCACCTTTGCCCCTTGCGGCCCCACCGCTTCCCCACTGTTCACCGTCAACCCCGACATCCCGCTCGTGGACGCGCTGGCCCACAGCTCCAACCTGCAACTCATCGCCAACCAACTGATGACAGACGCCGCCATGGGCGACGACGGTCCTCATCTGGCGTGGGCAGCGGCTTACCTGGGGGAGATGGCACAGGCGATCGTGCATGATCTGACGATACCGGTGGCACACAACAGCGCAGTTTGATCGCGTTGTGACGCTGGGCTGGATTAGCGGCTGGTTTGGCGTTTTGGATTGATTGGGGATTGGCCGGGTTCGGCTGTAGGGCCAGCGCAGCCTGGCGGCAGCGGCTACAGATGCCAGTCAGCCATAGTGATACCGGCAGAAAATGCGCGTGTCTGCGTGCCCTTTACCCGTGAATCGCAGGTGCCGCAGGAAAGCGGCAATCGACCATGATTTGAGAAACAAAAAAAGGACCCTTGAGAGTCCCTTTTTGTTTCGCCGTAGCGCTCATCAGAAAGCTGCAGCGCGATATTTGAAGCTGGAAACGAGACTCGAAACAGTCCGCGAAACACAGAGAAACAAGACCAGAGAGAAGCAGCGCGACCGAAGCCGGTAAGATTTCCCCCGCTCAGATACGAAAATGGCCCCGCAGAGCGGGGCCATAAATACTTACCTAGTGTCATCACCAGCATGAGCCATAAGGACTTCTGGGAGAGGACGGGCTAGGGCTGCAGCACTAATATAATCGGTCACGCCAGGATGCGCAAATTTGAGCAACGCGATAGCAGAATCAGTCCTTGAAAGCCTTTTCTCCAAGCCCAGGATCGCCCGCTATGCAGTGAATCCTCGTGGGGCTGCTGCTTCGGTTGCTTACCTGTACAACCTGCAGTTGGCAGAGTCGATCATGCCCTGCCTGCACATTTTAGAGGTAGCCCTGCGCAATGCGATCGACAGGCAGCTGAAAGCCAGATACGGCAGGACAGACTGGTGGAGCATTGCACCAACCCTTACCCCGAAAGAAATCGAAGTAATTTCCAGCGCCCAGCGGAACATTCAGATGAAGCGCCATGCGGCCACGCCTGACCGGATCGTGTCCGAGCTGAGCTTTGGGTTTTGGGTGGCTCTTTTCAACCTTCGCCACGAGTCAGAGCTGTGGAAGGAACTGCGACTGGCCTTTCCTCGCTGCCCCAAGAACAAACGAAAGCGGACTGAAATCAGCAAGGCTCTCAACATGGCGAGAGACCTCCGAAACCGCGTCGCTCACCATGATGCTCTGCTCTGGTTGCAGCCGGATATGCAGCATGGCTATCAGGTTTGCCTTGAGGTGATCGGATGGCTTGATCCGCAATTAAAGGCTTGGCTACGGACCGTTTGCAGATTCCCGGTGTTGTGGGGAAACTGGATGAACTGCCCACTGCCAAGGAGCGAATGACCGCAATTGTCCGAGCCAGCCGCCGACAAACCGAGGGGCCAACTGCCGCCAGAACCAAGCTATCACGCCTGCCACTGAAACATGTCCCGTGTCGCTTGGACCGGCTCGTTCCCTGAATTGATCTTTCTCACCACTCCCGGTAGCCTTGAACGGTTGCCCAATGGCGACCGAGCTTGGCGGCTCGACCAGCAATAAGGCGCAACAACGCCGCACCTCACCATCGCAAGCACCCCTCCGTGCCCGCGATGCTGTGTTATGGCGGGTTGCGCAGGGACTTCCTCGGAAGTGCCGGTTTGCCTATTGCCCGGTCCGCCAACCTTGTGTAACCCGTCACCCTTCTCCTGCTTGGCGGCAGGTTGGGTGATGATCCATCTTGCGATAGGAGATTCACCGATGACCAATCCAACCCCGCACCAAACCCAAGGCCAAACCACTTTTGCCCCTTGCGGCCCCCACCGCCACCCCACTGTTCACCGTCAACCCCGACATCCCGCTCGTGGATGCCCTGGCCCACAGCTCCAACCTGCAACTCGTCGCCAACCAACAGATGACAGACGCCGCCATGGGCGACGACGGTCCTCATCTGGCGTGGGCAGCGGCTTACCTGGGGGAGATGGCACAGGCGATCGTGCATGATTTGACGATACCGGTGGCACACAACAACGTAGCTTGATCGCGTTGTGACGCTGGGCTGGATTAGCGGCTGGTTCGGCGTTCTGAACAGGCGGAGCGACCTCACCACCGGCGCTTGGACAACTGCGCCCCTGCGTCACCTGGTCCTGCAAAACCGACCCCGATTGCCTTCCACCAGCTTCAATCCTGAACGGGATATTTCGCACGTGCCCACAGTAATCAGTGCGCCGACCACAACCGCAAACCGCATTCCATTCACCGGTGCAAGCCCAGGCGCCACAGCCTCGATCAGTCGTTTGGAGTAATGTCATAAGGTGCATTGGCAACAAAAAGATTAAGCCAAGTGCCCTGCCACTCCGGAACTCCCAGAGAAAACGATTTGCGCGCCTTATGAAACGTGACCCAGGTAATGGACAATTCACCCTCCGTTTCAAACGGCGAACGCATATCCAAGAGCGAGGCCGCAAAAAGGGGAGTGCGGTAAGCTTCACCCGGGCGCGTGGCATCCACCACCCTCAGGAAGACCTTGTCATGAAAAGGGAACAATATCCCGCCAAGGGTGACACTTTCGATCAGGTAGTCGCCTTTGGGGCTGCGCAGTGTAAAATCCGCCTCTTTATTCAATTGCCTGAAAAACTCACCCCCTGCCGCGACAACAACCACCACGATGGCAAGAGAAAAAACCTTAACCCTTTTGAAGATAGTCATTTGATCGCAATGACCATAGGTGCAGTTAGTTTATTATATAAGATGTCAGAGTAAACCGTAAAGTCCCCGCCAGCTTTATGCCGATCTCTATATTTCTGAAAGCTACTATTTTGTATAAGATAATACCTGCCCTCTTCAAATTGCCTGAACGTCTGGCTTGACGTTGCGTCATCCTGAAACAGGGATTGATAGCCGACTAGCCTCTCTTGCTGCGTAATCATGTCATTCTTTGAAAGCGCTTCGCCGGCACTGAGGGCAATACCGTCAAAATTCCAGAAGCCCAGCGGCTGGCTGATCAGTGTATTGTCCTCGAAATCGTAGCTGTCTTCGGCATAAAACCCGATGGTGTCAGCTACCAAGCTTACGCCCTGAGCGTCAATCACCACGTCCCCTTCGGCGACGACGCGCATATTGAAGTTGGCCAAGGCACCACGCAAGTCATTCAAGTCGTCATCGCCCTCCTGATTGAATTCCACGACTCGGCTATTGGAATAACCAAACGCCTCTGCCTTGGAGGCAACTCCACTGAACCGAAGTGGGTAGCAGCCTGGCGCCTTGCCTGCAGAGAATGCTGCAACATGCCGTTTAATCTCAACCTGAGCGCTGGAGTTGTTCCAATTCGCCTCGAGCACCTTGATGACTTCCTGGCCGCGGGGGTAAGTGACCACCCAGTTCATTTTTACGATCGTTTCCTCAACATACTGAGCAGGAGGTGGCAGTTGATGCGTTTTCACTTCCCGCGTCATGCCACCGTTGGGCGTATTCCAAGGCTTGCCTGCAAACCAATGCCTCATTAGCGCAGCCGAGACCGGCCAGCCAATTTTGTCCATCGCGGCGGGAATATCAGTGATCTTGAATTGCCGCGATTGCACCTCCGTACCTTGAGTATTACTGCTAGGGCTCAACGTCGATTTAGCTGTCTCATTTGCCATAGCCTTTCCTCAAGCAATCACTACTTCAGTTTGGGGTTCATATTCCAGATGCACGCTTTCTGCCTGCGCAGCGGCGATTGATTGGGTCTTCCCCTGACTATCAGTGATACCTTTGAGAACTTTTCCGGAAGCGGTCGTCAGCTGGTAACGGCGCCCTGCAAGCGGCTCGCCTGACTCATTCTTGAGCACGAAGTGCTCATTGAAATGACCAGGCATCGGTGCCAACCCGCTGAATGGCGCAGGCACGAACGTGTCACCGACAATGATGGTGCCTGCCCCCGTGATGATTTGCCCGCCATGGTCCGTTGCGCTGCCCAGAAATGCGATTGGCTTTCCGTTGACGAATACGGTGGACATCCCCTCGGTAATGGATGCTCCGCAACTGCAGGTGTCGCCAACAGTGGCCACAGGCATGCCCTCGAAAATCACATTGGGTGAACCGCTTGAGATGGGGTTTGGCGCATGACTGGAAATGGGGCAAGAGTGCGTATCAGAAATGCGAGCCGCTGGTTTTGCGGACATGGGGAAGCTCCTTTTCGAAGATCGTCCTACCTTGGACGCTGGCGCAGCATTTTACAGTGAGTGCAGTCATTGATAAACCGGGCCACGCGCGGCCTGTTCATTGCCAAGCAGCCGTTGAGATGCAGCGCTGCTCGGTGGGTGCTGCACTGGCGTGGGCGGCGGGCGATCTGGGGAAGATGGCACAGGCGATCGTGCATGATTTGACGATACCAGTGGCACGCAACGGCGCAGTTTGATGGCTTTATATCGACGGAGTGTGGCTGGCCGATGCGGATTCGGGTATCGGCGCGCCGATCCCCGCAGAGTTAGCAGACGCACTAAGAGGGCAAAGCTTTAATGGGTTCGATACATTCAGATCGGCGTTCTGGAAAGCCGTATCGACTTCCAGGTTTGCGGACCAATTTGCCCCACAGAACACCGGGCGCATGCAAACAGGCAGGGCGCCTCGGGCACGCAAAGCAGACCGGGTGGGCGGAAGGCTATCGTACGAACTTCATCATGTCCGTAAGGTATCCGAAGACGGCGGTGTGTATGACATCGATAACCTACGAGTGAACACTCCTAAAAACCATATTGACCTTCACCGGAACCAGTAGGCCCGTCATGACTGACCCACTTCTGAAAGACAGCTTGTCTGATTACACCGAAGCTGAATTCACCCGACTCCTGGAAGCACTTGCCGCCGAAGATCTCAACGGAACCACTGATGACAAAGCAGACCGGTTGCTGCTGCACTTTGAGAAAGTCAGCCAACATCCTTCAGGTTCGGACCTTATCTATTATCCAGAGCCAGGCGCTGACAGCTCTCCTTTGGGTGTAGTACGCATCGTCAAACAATGGCGCGCGGCGAATGGATTACCCGGTTTCAAAGAAGATTGATATTCCCGGAAATTGCCAACAGCGCTACCTTCTTTTGGAAGGATCATAGGGTCTGATCCGCAGTCAAAAATGATTGTCCATCCGCCCCCTACACGCTACCCTTCCGCCGTCGCCAACCAGCGACACGGACTTGGCGGTCCGTTCAGAACGCGCAATACCCCCAATCCTCACCCAGGCGGCTTATCCCTGCCCGGATGCAGATCTATGGCGGGTTGCGCAGGGACTTGTTCGCAAGTGCCGGTTCGTTCTGTCCGGTCCGCCAACCTTGTGCAATCCGTCACCCAAACCTGCTTGGCGGCAGGCGGTGCCGGTCTAAACCTACAGAACGGATACTACTCAATGACCAATCCAACCCCGCACCAAACCCAAGGCCAAACCACTTTTGCCCCTTGCGGCCCCACCGCCACCCCACTGTTCACCGTCAACCCCGACATCCCGCTCGTGGATGCCCTGGCCCACAGCTCCAACCTGCAACTCGTCGCCAACCAACTGATGACAGACGCCGCCATGGGCGACGACGGTCCTCATCTGGCGTGGGCAGCGGCTTACCTGGGGGAGATGGCACAGGCGATCGTGCATGATTTGACGATACCGTTGGCACACAACAACGTAGCTTGATCGCGTTGTGACGCTGGGCTGGATTAGCGGCTGGTTCGGCGTTTTGAGCGTATGGCATGCACCTACCACAACGCCGCCATGCCGCTGACTGGAGACCACTCGCCGAACAATGCTTCCTTTCCCGGTATCAACACTCGATGAACCATGATGCCAACGAAGCGCCACCCAGCAACGCCCACACACAATGGCAAGGCGACCTATGGCTTGGGCCCGACTACTGCCTGATCGCCGGCACTGCGGGCACTACCCACACGCACGCCCACTACGCCCATCAAGTGCTCATCGCCCTTGAAGGTGACGTCCAGGCATTGATCGACGGCCAGCTGCACTGCGGTCAGGTGCTCGTCATCGAATCAGGCCAGGAACACGCCATTGCAAACGTCAAACCATCGGCAATCACGCTGTTCGCCGAGCCGCTGGCGTTCGACCTGCAGGCTTTGCGTGATTGCTGCGCGAGTGCGGGTGCGGACCTGAACCGCCTGGCTGAAGGCATGCAAAATCTGCCCCGCCGTGCCTTGGACCCTCGCCTGGCAAAAGCACTGGAACGGATTCGCGCTGTGGGGGATGACGCGTTGCCGGCTGAACGGTTGGCGTATGCCGCGTCGCTGTCGGTCAGCCAGTTGGAGAGGTTGTTTACCGGCACGCTGGGGATTTCGGTAAGGCGCCTGGTGCTGTGGCAGCGATTGCGGCAGGCGACAAAGCTGGCGTTGTTGGGCAGTAACCTTACAGCAGCGGCCATGGCGGCTGGTTTTGCGGATTCGGCGCATTTGTCGCGCAGTATGCGGCGGCAGTTTGGGGTTCGGGCGGATCAGACGTTGCGGCATCTTCGACTGAGGGTGCTGGACTGATGGCTGGAGCGCTTGGTAACCGTTAAGTATTCGAACGCCTGAATCTGGCTGTCGAGCAACGTACAAGCCGGAGCTCGGTTTTTATCCTGCATCGGTATGCACTGAAGGTCTGTGCGTATCCACTGGCCAGCCCAGCCTGGCGGCGGATGGCCGCCGCGCAGCTGCACATCCACCCTCCACAAGGCAGTTGCTGCTTCAGAGCGCAACGATTACTTGATCGCTTTGAACCAAGTCTCATCGCCATACCGCAGCAACTCCGCCACGTTGTCCGCACCCACCTGCCCCTGCGCCGCGCCGTCCTGCAACAGCGTCGACAGGGTCGCGAGCATCAGGTCATGGCTCATGATCCCCGTGGCCAACGCTGCAAACACCGTTTTGCCCACCGCCCCCTTGATCACTACTTTCTCGGACCATGCATTCAGGTCAACACCACGCAGGCTGACCATCGACACGGTGTGCCCTTCCACTTCCAACTGGTCACGCGTAACCGAAATGGGCTGGGTGGCAATGTCCAGGAAGTTGCCACCCATGCGCTTGCCCCATACCTGACCGGTGCTGATGTAGTTGAAAGTCACCGCCCCGCCCGCCTCCAGCGTGCGCAGGACCACGGGCAGCCGTTCGCGCAGGTAGAGTTCGCGCACCCATTGGACGAACGCCAGGAAGCCCTTCAGCTGCAAGGTGACGCGCTTGAACGGTTCGCTGGCGTCGCGGCGGTAGGCCAGGTTGGTGATCAGGCCCGTGAGGGCGGTTTGCCCGGAACTGAACAGGTACAGGTCCTGGATCTCGGTGAAGGGCGTGTAGTCACGCTGGCTGCCGATGACCTGGGTGATGCCGTGTTCGTGCACGTCGTAGCTGGCGCGGCGCAACGTGTACTGCCACAGGGTCAGGCCGAGCATGACTGCGGCCAAGGCCGCGAGCAGCGCGGCGGTGGCGTAGAGCAAGGTGGTCTGGCTGGCGAAGGTGATGGTCATGCCACCGCTGGTCTGGAGGCTGACGGGCCCGGTGTTGGTGATGATGTGGGCGGTTGGCAAGTACAGGACGAAGATAGCGAAGGCCAGTAGTACCGCGCCGAAGAGCCCGGTGAACAGGGGCAGCGCTTTGCCGTGTTTGAAGGTTTTGATGTGTTTGCCGGTGGGTGCAGGGGTTTGCATGAGCCTGTGTCCTTGGCTGTTGTGTCTGATGGGATGGCGCTGGGCAGTCCTTTCAGGTTAGCTCCACTGGGACTGGAAAGCCTGTAAGAGAAGATTTGCGGTGCCTGCTTCTCGAACTGGCGCCTGCCCGACAAGGGTTGGCAAACGATCAAAATCGGTTACTGCATCGCCAGGAAATGCTCACGTACCGTTGCACAAAGCGTGAAAATACAAAAACTCGAGACTGGGGTACAGCATCAGTGTACGGAGCAATGGTACTTTTCCATGACCCGGGCAGCCACTACCAGCGCCGCCAGGGAAGTCCTCGACGTTAAAAGATTGTGCGCTCCGGTTAGGCTTCGACTACCCAACACTCGCCTTCGAGTGCAGTCCTGCGACACCGGCTCCAAGCCCCCAAATAGATCGCGATACACGTCGCCACATATTGCTAATTCCTCTGACACTGACGAAAATGAGATTCATTTCCATATGAATCCCCGTCTCAGGTACAGGCAATGTCCTCCGTTGACCGCACGCAGCATCAGGCCATCCACACCCTTTACACCGATCACCACGGCTGGCTGTGCGGCTGGTTGCGGGCGCGCCTGGGATGTTTCGAGCATGCGGCGGACCTGGCCCAGGACACCTTCATCCGCGTGTTGCTGCTGCGCAAGGCGCCGGAGCTGCGCGAGCCGCGTGCGTATTTGAGCAGTATCGCTCGTAGCCTGATGATCGATATGTTTCGGCGCCGTGCGCTTGAACAGGCTTACCTGGAGACGTTGGCGGCGCTGCCCGAGGCGCTGGATATTTCCCCTGAAACGCGTTTGCAGGTCATTGAAACGCTGCTGGAAATCGACCAGTTGCTCGATGGACTGGGGGGCCGTACGCGGGAAATTTTCCTGCTGGCCCAGCTCGATGGGTTGAGCTATGTGCAGATCGGTCGCCAGCTGAACCTGTCGGTTAACACCGTGAAGAAGCACGCGGCGCGGGCGTTGATGCATTGCCTGCTGGCCACCGAGGAGTAGGCCATGGCACAGGATCACACCATTCTTGAGGCGGCCGCCCGCTGGTACGTTGAACTGCGCTGCGAGGACGCCAACGAAGTGACCCGCGAGGCCCATGGGCGCTGGCTGAATGCCGACCCTGGTCATCGAATGGCGTGGGACCGGCTTGCCCGGCTGCAGGAACGCTTTGAGCGAGTGGCGCCTGGCATTGCCCGGCCAACGTTGAGCGGTGCCCGTGCGAAACGGCGGGAATTCTTGAAGGTGCTTTCGCTGTTACTGGCGGCCAGTGGCACCGCGGCCCTGTCCTGGCGCGTGACGCCGCTGCCGTCGTTGATGGCTGACGAGCGAACCACCACCGGTGGCTACCGAAGCGTGAAACTGGCAGACGGCAGCCTGCTGCAGCTGAATACGGACACTGCGGTAAATATTCGCTATAGCCCTCAACTGCGGGAACTGCACCTGCTACGCGGGGAGATCCTGGTGCAGACCGCACGAGATACCCAGGGCCGGCCCTTCGTGGTACACACCCCAGAAGGTAGCATCCGCGCCCTGGGCACGCGTTTTGTGGTGCGCAGCGAGGACGATCAAACCCGGGTAGGCGTGCTGCAACATGCGGTGCAAGTGCGCACAGCGACAATGCTGCCGGCCGTGCGGGTGGACGCCGGTCAGCAACTGCTGTTTCGGCAAAACGCGACCGACGCCGTGCAACCGGCTACGCCCCAGGCCGACGCCTGGACCCACGGCATGCTGGTCGTCGACGACTGGCGCCTGGAACAGGTTGTCACTGAATTGCAGCGTTACCGCCCTGGGTATCTGGGCTGTGCGGCGGCCGTGGCCAAGCTGCGGATTTCCGGCGCCTTTCACCTGGGCGATATCAACGCGGTGCTGGAAAACCTGTCGTCCACGCTGCCCGTGCGCATCAGGCATTTCACCCCGTACTGGGCACGGGTGGAACCCGCTTGAGGCGTGCTCGCAAAAATATATTGCCGTGGGGTGTTGTCGATTCGAATTCTCGTTCGACTTGGATGTAGAGGCGCACATAACGCCATCACTACTGCCACGGGACGAAGGGAATACGCATGTCTGCACGCAAGTCAACCACCAATGGGCCGGACCTGTTCAAGCGCGCGGTGCGCCAGGGGGTCATGGGCATTACCTTGAGCGCGCCACTGGCGGCGTTGATCATTGCCCCTTCGGCATGGGCGCAGGCTGCGGCTGAAACCCGCTTCGACATTCCCGCAGGCTCGGTGAGCGCGGCGCTGGAGCAATTTTCAGCCACCACCGGCGTCAACATTTCCTACGACCCCCAGGCCGCCCAAGGGCAACGCTCGCCTGGCCTGCATGGCGCCTACGCGGTGGATGCCGGCCTGCGCCAGCTGCTGGCCGAGAGCAGGCTGCAAGCGGTGTTGCTGGCCAACGGCAGCTACTCGCTGATCCCGATGGTTGATGCCACCGTGCAACTGGCGCCCACCAGCATCTCGGGCAAAAGTAGCGATGATGGCGTAGACCCGGGGCAAGGCTATGTGGCCACCCGCAGCAGCGCGGGCACCAAGACCGACACCCCCATCATAGAGATACCGCAGTCGATTTCGGTCATCACGCGCCAGCAGATGCGGGCCCAGGGCGCACAGACGGTGACCGATGCGTTGCGCTATGTACCCGGGGTGAAAGTGGAAGCCTACGGCCTGGACCCAAAGGGTTTCGACTGGCTGTACATTCGCGGCTTCAATGGCCAGGCCACCAGCGACTACCTCAACGGCTTGCGCCAGCAGAACAACAGCTATGCGTTCTTCCGCAGCGAGCCGTACGCCTTTGACCGCGTGGAAGTGGTTCGGGGGCCAGCGTCCAGCCTGTTCGGGCAAGGGGATGCGGGAGGCATCGTCAACCGGGTCAGCAAGAAACCGGAAGCCGACCACGTGAACGAAGTGCAATTGACCGGCGGCAACCATGATCGCGCCCAGGGTCAGTTCGACATCGGTGGCGCGCTGAACGACGATCAAAGCCTGTTGTATCGCGTGGTTGGCCTGGCTCGCGACGCGGATACCCAGGTGGACTACGCCGATGGCCACCCAGTGCAGGACAACCGCCTGTATATCGCGCCCTCCTTCACTTGGGCGCCGGACGCCGATACTAGCCTGACGGTGCTCACCGACTTCACCCGCGACCATAACGGCGGCTCCCTGTTCGCCTACAGCACGCCCAGTGGTCATACCACCAACGTGCTGATGGGTGACCACAGCTTCAACCACTTCGACCAGGACCAGTACACCCTCGGCTACGAGTTCCGCCACCGCCTGAATGACACCTGGGAGTTTCGTCAGAACGCGCGCTACGGCCAGGTTGACCTGATTTTCCAGAACCTGCTGCCTACCGCCGTCAACCTCAGCAGCGGAACCACCACGCGCATTGCCGACCGTTTCGACCAGCACATGGACACCTTCAACCTGGACAACCAGTTGCAGGCCGACTTCACCACCGGGCCGCTCACCCACAAGCTGCTGATGGGCGTGGACTACGCCTGGCAGGACGCCGACATCACCCGCTGGCGCACCCTGGCGCCGACGCTGAACATCTATAACCCGCAGTACGGCATGAGCATCGCCCGCCCCACCGCGGCCAACAGCCTGAGCTCAATCGACTACGACCAGACCATCCAGCAGGTCGGCGGCTACCTGCAGGACCAGATAAAGTTCGACGACCACTGGATTCTGACGATGGGCGGTCGCTACGACTACGTGCGCAATGACCTGGACAATCACGTGGGCGCCTCCACCTACCAGAAGGACAACGCCTTTACTGGCCGGGCGGGGCTGACCTATGTCACCGACTTCGGCCTCGCGCCTTACGTCAGCTACGCCGAGTCGTTCAACCCCAACACCGGCACAGACCGCAATGGCAACGCGTTCGACCCGAGCATGGCGCATCAATGGGAAGTGGGCGTGAAATACCAGCCTACCGACGCGCTGTTGATGACCCTGGCCGCCTACGACCTGACCAAGACCAACGTGTTGACCAACGAGGTTGCAGGTGGTGTGACAACCGGTTATTCGGTGTCTTCAGGCGAGCAGCAGTCACGTGGTATCGAAGCGGAAATCAAGGCGCGGCTTAACCAGAACTGGGACCTGCTGGCGTCGTACACCTACACCCACGCCGAAATCACCAAGAGCAACAACGGCGACCAGGGCAACCGCCCTGCCAACGTACCGAAGCACATGGCCTCTGCGTGGCTGAACTACACCTTCCACGACACCGTGCTCGACGGCCTCAGCCTGGGCGCTGGCGCCCGCTACACCGGCGTGTTGTACGGCGACAATGCCAATACCTACCACATCGATAACTACACCCTGTTCGACGCCGGCGCCAGCTACCCGATCAACCAGCACGTGACCGTTTCGGTGAATGCCCAGAACCTTTTGGACACCCAGTATGTGGCAACCTGTGATGACAGCTACGAGTGCTATCCGGGCCTGCGCCGCACCTTGCTGACCAGCGTGAAATACACCTGGTAACGGGTGCGGATCTACGTAGCCTTGCGCAACTACACGGTGTCCTGTAGCCGCTACCCAAGGCAGCGGTGACAGGCGTTAGCGCTATAGAGGCCCTGGCAACTGGACTCAGCGCTGCCGCCCCGGACACGCTGTACGTGCTGGAACAATGGCAAGACGCTGAGAGGGTCAGCAAATCCCACACAACAAAAAACCCGCCGAAGCGGGTTTTTTGTGTGGCCCATTCAACTCCCTGTCGAAGTGAATCCTTTCGTGGCCTGTCATCCCTGACGCTGGGCAAATCCTTTGCCTCAGCTGTTGGGGGTAGATTACGACGGTGGACGGGTTTCCCATAGAGGAGATCGGGAGCAGTGCGTGTAAGACATTGGCTATAGTACGCTGCAACAAAATGCCAAGGACCGCCGAGCAGGATGCCCGCAGCGTGCTGGGGCTGGAGGTGTCGCAGCGCATGCTGGAGCGCGCCCGCACCACCACCCGCGACCCGCGCATCACCGACACTCAGGCCGACCTGGAACACCTGGCGCTGCCCGAGTGCAGCACCGACCTTGTCTACAGTTCGCTGACCTTGCACTACCTCAAGAACCTGCCTGGCTTGCTGACCGCGGCCTACAAGGCACTGGTCCCCGGCGGGCACCTGGTGTTTTCCATCGAGCATCCGATTTTCATGGCATCGAAACAAGCTGACTGGCTGACCGCCCCGGATGGCCGCAAGGTGTGGCCGATGAGGTGGAACGGCCGATGCTGTTATTGGTGGCGGCGCATCGGTAATTTCGGCATTAACATTTGCTCACCCTTTTTCAGGACGAGCCAGGCCCTGACGGGTTAATGTGCCGCCCCACTTTTCATGGAGGCCTTATGGCTGCTCGCCTGTTGTTGCTGACCACTCTGTTCATTGCCACCGGGGCCCTCGCCGCAGCCCACGCCAAACCCGACTGCGCCAACGCCTCCACCACCGTGCAAATGACCCAATGCGCCGCCCTGGACGCCGATGCAGCCGAGGCCAAGCTTAACTCGGCCTACCAGGCGCTGGTGAAACAACTCACCCAGCCAGACACCGCCACCGACAAGTACAGCGTGATGCGCCAGAAACTGCAGGTCGCCCAGCGCGCCTGGATCACCTTCCGGGACGCCGACTGCGCGACGGTGTACCAAGTGAACGCCTCGGGCAGCCTGCGCGGGCTGGCGGCACTGGGGTGCAAGCGCGCCCATGCCGAGCAGCGCACCAAGGAGTTGCAGGCCTACCTGGGCCCATGACGCCACGCGCGGGGCAAACCCGTTAAGATGGACGCTCTATTTTCCTTGCCGCAGGCTGCCCCGTGCCATTGACCCCCCCACCGCCAGGCGCTGCGCTTATCGTCGGCCTTGGCGCTTCCGCTGGCGGCCTGGAACCGCTGGAGCGGTTCCTGCGCTCAATGCCCGCCGACAGCGGCGCCAGCTTCGTGGTGGTTCAGCATCTGGACCCGGCCCACCCTAGCCTGCTGAGCGAAATTCTCGGCCGCGCCACCAGCATGCCGGTGATCGAAGCCAGCAACGGTGCACGCATGGCAGCCGACCGGGTGTACGTGATCCCTCCGAACCACGACCTGCGCCTGTCGGGCCACACACTGGTACTCAGCCCTCGCCAACACTCGGCCAGCCAGCATCTGCCCATCGACGCCTGTTTCATTTCCCTTGCCGAACAGCATGGGCGATACGCCGTGGGCATCGTGCTGTCGGGCACCGGCAGTGATGGTACCCGCGGTTGCCGTGCCATTCTCGACCACGGCGGCCGCACGCTGGTGCAATTCCCCGAGGAAGCGGCTTACTCCGGTATGCCTGACAGCGTGATAAAGGCGGGCAACGCCACCCAGGTACTGACGGTGCAGCACATGCCCGAAGCGCTGCTGGGCACCGAGCCCGCCAGCGCCAGCTATACGCTGCAACAGATTCTGCTGCACTTGCGCGAAGCCACCGGGCACGACTTCACCCAGTACAAGACCAGCACCATTGCGCGGCGCATCGAGCGGCGCATGCAGGTTCAACAGATAGCCAGCGAGGCGCAATACGTAAGCTTGCTGCAAGGCAGCCCCGCCGAAAGCCTGTTGCTGTTCAATGAACTGCTGATCAACGTGACCCAGTTCTTCCGCGACCCCGAGGCCTTTGAGGTGATGGAGGAACAGATCCTCCAACCCCTGCTGGCGGCCAAGGCGCGCGACGATGTATTACGCGTGTGGGTGGCGGGTTGTGCCAGCGGCGAAGAAGCCTATTCGGTAGCCATTGTGCTGCATGAGCTGTTGCAGGCCCATGCCCTGGCGTTGACGGTCCAATTTTTCGCCACCGACCTGGACGCCGACGCCATTGGCACCGCCCGGGCCGGCCTGTACCCGTTGAGCATTGCCAATGACATGACCGGCCAACGCTTGCAGCGTTATTTCATCGCTGAAGAAGGCGGTTACCGAGTGCGCAAGGAAATACGCGAGATGATCGTGTTCGCGGTGCAGAACGTCATCAAGGACCCACCCTTCACCCGTCTAGACCTGCTGTGCTGCCGCAACCTGATGATTTACCTGGGCCAGGCCCTGCAGAATCGCCTGGTGCCGACCTTTCACTACGCGCTCAAGCCTGGTGGTGTGCTGTTTCTGTCGCCATCGGAAAGCATCGGCGGGCATGCCACGCTGTTTTCGCCCATCCACCGCAAGTGGAAATTCTACCGGGCCATCAAGTCGCCCATGCCCCAATCCATACCGTTGGACAGCAGCCTGTCATGGGTGCCCGAACGGATCAGCAAACTACCGGACCACCCAGCCAAAATGACCAGGGAAACCAACATTGCCGAACTGACCCGCCGCGCACTGCTGCAAGACTTCGGCCCGGCGTCAGTGGTCACCGACCTGACGGGCAATATCCTTTATATCCATGGTGACACCGGCAACTACCTGCGCCCGGCGCCCGGCCAGGCCAGCCTGAATGTCATCGACATGGCCCGCGACGGCTTACAGTTGGAGCTGCGCAACGCCGTTCATCGCGCGGCGGTCAGCACCGAAGCCATGCAGGCCGGCCCGCTGAGCGTCGCAGGGGCAGATGCCACCCGCCAAGTCAACCTGAGCGTCAGGCGCATGGCCGATTCGGCCCAAGGCGAACGGCTACTGCTGATCACCTTTCAGGACCTGCTGGCGCCGGTAGCTGCTGCGCCTGCCAAGGCGGGCAAGCGCGGCACCGCCCCCCCAACCTCCGAGCACGTCACGCGCCTGGAGCGCGATTTGGCCTACACCCGCGAGAACCTGCAGGCCACTATCGACGAGTTGCAGGACGCCAACGAGGAACTCAGCTCGGCCAACGAGGAGATGCAGTCGACCAACGAAGAACTGCAATCCTCCAACGAAGAGCTGGAAACGTCGCGCGAAGAGCTGCAATCGGTCAATGAAGAGCTGGTAACCGTCAACGCCGAGCTACAGGCCAAGATCGAACAGCTGGGCGACATGCAGAACGACATGAAGAACCTGCTCGACAGCATCAATATCGGAACTATATTTCTCGATACCCATTTGACTATCCGGCGCTTCACCCGGGATGCGGCGAACATCTACCGCTTGATTCCCAAGGACGTCGGGCGGCCGTTGGCTGATATCACCTCATACCTGGACTCGCAGGACCTGCTGGCGGTGGCACAGGAAGTACTGGAAACACTGATACCCCGTGAAATCGAACTGCGCACCACGGCGGATAACTGGTTTCTGGCCAGGCTGCTGCCGTACCGCACGCTGGACAACGTGATTGATGGTGTGGTGATGACATTTCACGACATCAACACCCGTATTGCCAACGACCAGGCGGTACAGGCCGCACGAGAACTGGCCGAGGCCATTGTCGATACGGTCATCGAGCCGCTGCTGGTGCTCGACCACCAACTGTGCGTGGTGTCGGCCAGCCGCTCGTACTATCGGGATTTCCGCACGTCGGCGGGGCAAACCACCGGTCGGCCGCTCTATGAACTGGGCGACGGGCAGTGGGACATTGAAGCGCTACGTGAACAATTGGGGAGTATTCTGGGCAATAACTCCAGTTTTGACGGCTTCGTGGTGGAGCAAAACTTGCCCGGCACAGGCCCGCAGACCATTACCCTGAACGCCAGGCGAGTCACGGGCAACGGTGCGCGACCGCACCTCATATTACTGGCCATGCAGCACCATCCGTCGACAACCTAGAGGCCCCTACATGAAAATGCCGACGCCTGCCCCCGCCATTTGCCACGAGGTGCAGCCCGTCGGAAGTCCGCTTGCCAGCGCGCAACTGCTCTATGAACTACAAACCCACCAAGCCGAACTGCAAATGCAGAACGAGGAGCTGCGCAACGCCCACATCGCTCTGGAAATGTCGCGCGACCGGTACATGGACCTGTATGAAAACGCCCCCGTGGGTTACCTCACACTCAACACCCAGGGCCTGATCGAGGCCGTGAACCAGACTGGCGAGACCTTGCTGGGCTGTTCGCGCGACCACCTGCTCAACCGGCGATTTGCCAGCCGGGTGGCCAGCCAGGAGCGCGATCACTGGCAACAAGTGTTCGTGCGGGTATGCCGTGCCAGTACACCCGAAGAATGCGAACTGACCCTGCGGCGTGCCGACGGCAGCCTCTGGCAGGCGCGCCTGAACTGCGTGCGCCACGACAACAACCCGCCCATGGTGCGCGTGAGCCTGACCGACCTGACGGCGCGACGCAACCTGGAAAGCCGCCTGAACTTGGCCGCCAGCGTATTCACCCACGCCCGGGAAGGCATCATGATCACCGATGCCAGCGGCATCATCGTCGAGGTAAATGATGCCTTCAGCACCATCACCGGCTACTCCCGGCACGAGGCGGTGGGCCTGAACCCGCGGTTCCTGGCCTCGGGCATGACAGAACCGGCCTACTATGCAGAGCTATGGCGCTGCCTGCTGCTGGATCATCACTGGCAGGGCGACCTGTGGAACCGTCGCCACGACGGTGAAACCTTTGCCACGCGCCAAACCATCACCGCCATCCTCGACCCCCACGGGCGCGTGCAGAACTACGTCTCGTTGTTTACCGACGTCACCGAGCTGCACGAACACCAGCGCCAACTGGAATACATCGCCCATTACGATCCCCTGACTCACCTGCCCAACCGCGTGCTGCTGGCCTCGCGCATGCAGCAGGCCATGACCCGCGCGCTCGGCCTGGGCAGCAAACTGGCCTTGGCGTACCTGGACCTGGACGGTTTCAAGGCCATCAACGACCTGCACGGCCATGACGCCGGTGACCGCGTGCTGACCACCGTGGCCCGACGCATGAAGCACACCTTGCGCGACGCCTGCACCCTGGCGCGCCTGGGCGGCGATGAATTCGTCGCCTTGATCGTCGACCTTGATCAGGTATACGACAGCGCCCCCATGCTGGAGCGCCTGCTGGCCGCCGCCAGCGATGAGGTGCAGATCGGCGAATTGGCCATCAACCTATCAGCCAGCATCGGCGTCAGTTATTACCCCCAGGAAGGCGAGATCAGCGCCGATCAGTTGCTGCGCCAGGCCGACCAGGCGATGTACCAGGCCAAGCTGGCCGGCAAGAACCGCTTTCACGTATTCGATGCCCAGCACGACCTCGACCTGCGTGGCCACAACGCCCGCCTGGACCGCATCGACCGTGCCATTCGCGAGCAGGAATTGCGCCTGTATTACCAACCCAAGGTGAACTTGCGCACTGGCGAAGTGGTGGGCGCCGAAGCATTGTTGCGCTGGCAGCACCCGGAAAAGGGCCTGTTGATGCCCGACAGCTTCCTGCCTTTGATTGAAAGCAATTCGTTGTCCGAGGTGATCGGCGACTGGGTGCTGGAAAGTGCCCTGAGCCAGGTGCAGGCCTGGCAGCATGCAGGGGTGCGGATACCGGTCAGCGTCAACGTCGGCGCCCGGCAACTGCAACACCCGGACTTTGTCGCCAACCTGCTGGAACGCCTGGCGGCGCATCCGGACGTGGACCCACGCATGCTGATGATCGAGATTCTGGAAACCAGCGCCCTGGAAGACATCGAGGGGGTGTCGCATACCCTGCGCAGTTGCGCGGCCATGGGTGTGCGCTTTGCCCTGGATGACTTCGGCACCGGCTATTCATCGCTCAGTTACCTCAAGCGCCTGCCCGTGGCCCAGCTGAAGATCGACCAGACCTTTATTCAGGGCATGCTCGACGCGCCCGAGGACATATCCATCTTGCAGGCCATTCTGGGGCTGGCCAGCGCCTTCCGCCGGGAGATCATCGCCGAGGGCGTTGATAACGCCGTTCAGGCCAACCGCCTGCTGCAACTGGGCTGCGAGCTGGCCCAAGGCTTCGGCATTGCCCAGCCCATGCCACCTGAGGCACTGCCGGCGTGGATCGCACGCTGGCACGCAAACCCAACCTGGCAGAGCGCTCCTTCGCCCTGAGCCAGCGGTTCAGTAAAGCTGCGGCACGAACAGTTCGGCCGCCACCGGTGTGCGGGTGTAGTCCTGCTGACGCTCGCGTTGCGGCAACTCGATGACCGGGTGCGCCACTTCCTCGTAGGGCATTTGCGCCAGCAGGTGGTTGATGCAGTTCAGGCGCGCTTTCTTCTTGTCATCGGCCTGCACGATCCACCAGGGTGCCTCGGCAATATGAGTGCGCTTGAGCATGACTTCCTTGGCTTTGGTGTAGGCCTCCCAGCGCCGCCGCGACTCCAGGTCCATGGGGCTGAGCTTCCATTGCTTGAGCGGGTCGTGAATACGGCTGAGAAAACGCAGGTGCTGTTCCTGATCGGAGATCGAGAACCAGTACTTGATCAACTGAATGCCCGACCGCGCCAGCATGCGCTCGAACTCAGGCACAGTACGGAAGAACTCTTCGTACTGTTCGTCGTTGCAGAAGCCCATGACTTTTTCCACGCCGGCGCGGTTGTACCAGCTGCGATCAAACAGCACGATCTCGCCGGCCGCCGGCAGGTGCGACACGTAGCGCTGGAAATACCACTGGGTACGCTCGCGATCACTGGGCGCCGGCAAAGCCGCTACCCGGCACACACGCGGGTTGAGCCGTTGGGTGATGCGCTTGATCACCCCGCCCTTGCCCGCCGCGTCTCGCCCTTCGAACAGGATCACCACCTTGTGGCCGGTCTTCACCACCCAGCTCTGTAACTTCACCAACTCGCCCTGCAACCGAAACAATTCGGCGAAATATTGCCGCCGTGCCTGTTTTTCAGGGCTTTCCGGCACATTGTTGTCAAACAGCGCGTCGAAGTCGTGGTCGTCATCCATCAACTCCAGCTCAAGCTCTTCGTCACCGTGATCGGCCAGCTCACGGTGTATGCGGCGCATCAGCGTATCGGTACTGGCATGCATGACGGTGCTCACTTTGATGTCGGACGTTTCCGAAATCTTAGGGAGATTTTGTGACCGGGTGGTTAACGGCCTGGCAAACGCTCAGGCGTGGGCAGCACGCCCAAATACTGCATCGGCCCATTGGTTCAAGCGCCTACCTGCTGCCTGTTCGGCGATCGTGGCAGCGGCATGGTGGCGTCACGATCAGCGCAATCCTTCAGATAGTCATCCACCGCCAGAGCCTGCGCTTGGTCACGGCCGGGCGCATAAGGCCTCTAAAGGCACATCATGAAATATGTGACCACCTCGTCATTTTTAGCACTAAGCCATCAAAAGTAATCTTGACGCTACATTTTTGACACCAAAAAGCGTCAATTTAATGTTACTAATAATAAGGGCTTTGCGAAGGCAATCCCATTCTCACTTTCATGCGGCGGTGGCGCCAGCGCGATGCTGTCAGCCAGCCAGCCGACAAGACACGGAGGTCTTATGCGCCTATTTCGCATTTCAGGCAGCGTTGCGCTGCTCACTGTTTCCCTCACTTCCCTGGCCAATGCCGCGCAGCCGGCCGAAGAACGCCTGTGTGGCTGGTACGAAAATTCTGCGCCGCGGGTGATCAACCTGATTGATCACGAAGGCAGCTGGAAAATCGCCACCGCCGACGGCTATAACGCGCCGGGACAGAAACCGGTCTTTCGTTCCAGCCAATGGATACGCACCAACGGGGACTATGGCTATGGCTGCGCGTGCGTGTCCGGTGAACTGGACGAGCAGACCCACACCGTCAATGCCATCACCACGGCCACGGCGCGCACGCTGTCTGCCTGCCGCGCCGACACCACGCTGCGTGAGCCGTCCATGCTCAAGGGCAAGAACGTGGTCGGTGCCATCGTGATGTAGGCATTGGCGGCAAGTTGGCAGGATTTGTGGGGTTATTGTCATTCACGCCAAGGTTCGCCGGGCGATGATGACGCTCCCCTCACTGCCCGGAGCCGCATATGCCGCACGCCCTTGCCGACCTGGTGCGCCAGCGCACCCTGAACATCAGCCTGCTGATCTACCCGCAGGTTGAAATTCTCGATTTCGCCGGTCCCTACGAGGTGTTCAGCGTTGCCAGCCGTGTGGCCCTGCGCGACGGCGTGCTGCCCCATGCGGCCTTTCGCGTACAAACAGTGGCAGCCGAGCCCGGCCAAGTGTGCGCACGCTACAACCTGCACGTTGCAGCCGACGCCAGCCTGCAAGCGGCCGCGCCGTGTGATGTGTTGATTGTGCCAGGCGGCGTGGTCGACCAGCCCCTGGGCCACCCGCCTACCCTGGCATGGGTGGCCAGCACTGCCGCGCGTACGCCGTTGGTGACATCGGTGTGCACCGGCGCTTTCATCCTGGCCAAGGCCGGGGTGCTGACCGACCATACCGTGACCACCCATTGGGATGACATTGCGCAACTGCAACAGGACTTTCCCGCGCTGAAGGTCGTCGCCGACGTGCCTTACGTGGACCTGGGCGCGTTGGTTACGTCGGCGGGAATCTCCGCCGGCATCGACATGAGCCTGCATGTGGTGGCGCGGATTCTGGACGGCGCAGTGGCCAAGCGAACCGCGCGCCAGATGCAGTATGAGTGGACGGATCGTGCGTAGGTAGCGCCCTACATACCAACCAGACTGGTCCGAGATGCTCTCGGAAGCATCCGGTTACTCCTGGCTGGACGTAACCGGATAATGCCGCTCCGTTATCCATGGAAAGGCTTACCCACGATGCTGCGACCCATCACCCTGGCTCTGTTGTTGAACCCCGCACTGCTCGTTTCAGCAAGCGAAGGTGTTATCCGGCTCAATGGCGTGATAACCATGCCAACCTGCCCTATCGCGCCTGTAGCAGCGGGCAACGGCTTGGCGGCTTTGACCGGTTTGCAGCAGACAGGCCCCGGCTGCGAGGGCACTGGCAAGGTCGCTGTCGTCACGGTAGAAACGGCAGGCCAGCCCGAGGATGGGCTGGCCGTGGTCGTTGTGCAGGTATATTAAACCTTGCGCCCCTTGCCCTGCCCTTCAAAACCGTCGGCACGGAACATCTGGCGAATGCCCCGTACAGCCTGGCGAATCCGGTCCTGGTTCTCGATCAGGGCGAAGCGCACGTGATCATCACCGTACTCGCCAAAGCCGATGCCGGGCGACACACACACCTTGGCCTCGGCCAGCAGCTTCTTGGCAAACTCCAGGGAGCCCAGGTGGGCGTAGGCGTCGGGGATCTTGGCCCACACATACATCGAGGCCTTGGGGTTCTCGACCATCCAGCCCAGTTCATGCAGGCCCTTGACCAGCACATTGCGGCGTTGGCGGTACTGCTCGGCGATGTCCAGCACGCACTGCTGGTCGCCTTCCAGGGCGGCGATGGCCGCCACTTGCAGGGGCGTGAAGGTACCGTAGTCGTGGTAGCTCTTGATGCGCGCCAGGGCGTTGACCAGCTCAGGGTTGCCGACCATGAAACCAATGCGCCAGCCAGCCATGTTGTAGCTCTTGGACAGGGTGAAGAACTCTACCGCGATGTCCTTGGCGCCCGGCACCTGCATGATCGACGGGGCTTTCCAGCCGTCGTAGACGATGTCGGCGTAGGCCAGGTCATGCACCACCAGCACATCGTACTGCTTGGCCAGGGCGACTACGCGTTCGAAGAAGTCCAGCTCCACGCATTGGGCAGTGGGGTTGGACGGGAAGCCCAGGATCATCATCTTCGGTTTGGGGATGGAACCGCGAATGGCGCGCTCCAGCTCGTCGAAGAAATCCACGCCCGGCACCAGCGGCACCGAACGCACCTGGGCGCCGGCAATCACGGCACCGTAGATGTGAATCGGGTAGCTGGGGTTGGGCACCAGCACGGTGTCGCCCTGGTCCAGGGTGGCCAGCATCAGGTGCGCCAGGCCTTCCTTGGAGCCGATGGTGACGATGGCTTCGTCCTCCGGGTCAATCTCTACCTGATAGCGGTCGGCGTACCAGCGCGAGATGGCGCGACGTAAACGGGGGATGCCACGCGAAGTCGAGTAGCCGTGGGTGTCTTCCCGCTGGGCCACGCTAACCAGCTTTTCCACGATGTGCGGCGGAGTGGCGCCGTCGGGGTTGCCCATGCTCAGGTCGATGATGTCCTCGCCACGGCGGCGGGCGGCCATCTTGAGTTCGGCGGTGATATTGAAGACGTAAGGGGGGAGACGATCGATACGCGAAAAGCGGCGCGGCGAAGAACCGTTGTCAGCCATGTTGAAACCTCGAAACGTAAGCGCCCGGAACCGTCCGAGCGACGCGGCCAGTGCGCTGGCCAGAGGGCAACAATAAGCGTGGAGGAGAACGGCTGTCCAGCCCCCTTTCAGGGATATCTGAATTATTTACCTAAAAACCAGAAATATCACCTTAAAACACGATTATATTCAGTTAATAATCTCGCTAATTCCCCTATTACCGCAGCAGCAACTGCCTTTGTGGGAGCCGGCCCTACCCGCGAAATGAGCGCCGCGCAGTGGCAGATACACCAAGGGGTTCTTTTCGCGGGTAGGACCCAAGGGCGTGGTGCAGCAGCTCCAACGGTAGGGCTGCAAGCTGCAGAAGGCTGCGGCAGGGTAACGCGGTGGGGCAGGTAACGGTGAGGCGCCTGTGACGCGACCTGCGGCCGCTACTACAGGGGGTGGGACTGGAAATACAAAAACGCCCCGTACCTTTCGGTACGGGGCGTTTTCGGTGTAGCAGGACAGCGATCGAGTCAGCCTTCCTACACTCAGTGAGCGTAGGTCAGCAACAGCTCCGTCGGCGCCTTGAAGTCCAGGGACATCATCACGCTCAGGGCCGTGATGGTAAAGATGGAGAACACGAACAGCTTGCGTGCCCACACCTTGTCATCAACTGCCTTGTAACCGGTCCAGGCCATGTACAACCAGTACATGCCCATCGCCGCCGCCACTGCCAGGTAGCTCATGCCTGCGTAACCACCCAGGGTCAGCATGAGGGTCGCCAGCAGGAACGCCAGGATGTAGAGCAGGATGTGTTTCTTGGCTACAACGATGCCACGCTTGACTGGCAGCACCGGAATCGATGCAGCCAGATAGTCGTTGAAGCGGAAGATCGCGATGGCATAGGAATGCGGCATCTGCCAGAGGCTGAACATCACCAGCAGGGTCAACGCAGCCATATCGAAGTGACCGCTTACGGCCACGTACCCGATGACGGGCGGCATGGCTCCGGAGAGGCTGCCGACCAGAGTACCGTGTACCGATTTGCGCTTCAGATACAGGCTGTAGAAACCCACGTAGATGATGAAGCCGATCAGGCCGCCCAAGGCCGCCAGCGGGTTGGCCATCTTGTACAGCATGGCCAGGCCCGCCACACCCAACAGGGTGGCGTAGGCCAGGGCTGTCTTCAACGAGATCAGGCCCTGGACCAGTGCGCGGTTCTTGGTGCGCTCCATCTTCACGTCGATGTCGCGGTCGATGCAGTTGTTGAATGCACAACCGGACGCCACCACCAGCGAAGTACCAATCACCGTGGCCAGGAAAAGGGCGAAATCTACATGCCCTTGCGAGGCCAGGAAAAAGCCGCCTGCCACAGAAAGCACGTTACCGAAAATGATCCCCGGTTTGGTGATTTGGATAAAGTGCTTAACGGACATGCAGTTTTCCTCAGTGCGCCATCATGACGGTATGGATGCTGACCATGATCCACAGCGCCAGGCCAACCAGCAGCACAATGACGATGCCTGCGAACACAAAGGCAATCACGTTGTTGCGCTGCGCTTCGCTACGATCCAGGTGCAGGAAGTACACCAGGTGAACCAGTACCTGAATCACGGCGAACGCCAGGATCAGGACCAGTGTCGCCGATTTGGAGAACACTGGGTTCATGACCAGCGCGAACGGGATCGCGGTCAGGATGATCGACAGTACGAAACCGATCATGTACGACTTGAAGCTGCCGTGGCTGCCCGAGTCGTGAGCGTGAGCGTGAGCATTAGCCATTACAGGGTCCCCATCAGGTAGACAACGGTGAACACACAGATCCAGACCACGTCCAGGAAGTGCCAGAACAGGCTCAGGCAGCTCAGACGGGTGTTGTTGGTCGGGGTCAGGCCGTGTTTGGAAACCTGGTACATCATGACCGCCATCCAGATCAGACCGCTGGTCACGTGGGCACCGTGAGTACCGACCAGGGTGAAGAAGCCGGACAGGAAGCCACTGCGCTGCGGACCGAAGCCTTCGGAGATCAGGTGATGGAACTCGTTGATCTCCATGCCGATGAAGCCCAGGCCGAACAGGAAGGTGATGAACAGCCAACCCAGTACGCCGCCCTTGTTACCTTTGTGCAGCGCCAGCATGGCGAAGCCGTAGGTGATCGAGCTCAACAGCAGGCAGGCGGTTTCGCCCAGTACGTACGGCAGTTCGAAGATGTCATGACCCGACGGACCACCTGCAACGTTGCCCGACAGTACGGCGTAGGCAGCGAAGAGCGATGCGAACAGGATGCAGTCCGTCATCAGGTAGATCCAGAAACCAAATACGGTCATGGGACCCGCATCATGGTGTTCGTGGTCGTCGTGCCCATGGTCATGACCATGGGCAGTTCCAGCGTTCAATACTATGTTCGACATTGTTTAAGCCTGTTCAAGCGCGTTGACGGGGGTCTTGGAGACACCAGCCACGTTTGCTTTCGCCAAGATTTGTTGACGTTCGCCTTCGATGCGAGCCACTTCTGCTGCAGGGACCATGTAGCCTTGATCATCACGCGCGGCGTGGATGATGAAGTAGCCTACGCAGCCGATCAGGCCAACAGCGGCCAGCCAGAAGATGTGCCAGATCATCGCGAAACCGAACACCGTCAGGAAGGCGCTCATCACAAGGCCTGTGGCAGTGTTGTTAGGCATGTGGATATCCGTGTACTTCGTCGGGAACGTGTACGCGGTACCGTTGCGCTTGGCTTCGGTGAAAGCATCGATGTCGTTTGCGGTTGGCAGCACGGCAAAGTTGTAGAACGGCGGTGGCGAGGAAGTCATCCACTCCAGGGTGTGGCCGTTGTACGGGTCACCGGTCACGTCGCGGTTCTGCTCACGGTCACGAATCGACACGTACAGCTGGATGAACTGGCAAGCGATACCGGCCAGGATCAGCAGCGCACCACCCATGGCCACGTACAGGTACGGGGTCCAGTCAGGGTTGTCGGTGTGGTTCAGACGACGGGTCATGCCCATGAAGCCCAGTGCGTACAGCGGCATGAATGCCACGTAGAAGCCCGAGATCCAGAACCAGAACGCTGCCTTGCCCCACTTCTCGTTCAAGGTGAAGCCGAACGCTTTAGGGAACCAGTAGCCGAAGCCTGCGATGTAACCGAATACAGCACCACCGATGATCACGTTGTGGAAGTGAGCCACAACGAACAGGCTGTTGTGCAGAACGAAGTCAGCACCTGGAATGGCCAGCAGTACGCCAGTCATGCCGCCGATTGCGAAGGTGATCAGGAAGCCCAGGGTCCACATGACCGGCGCGGTGAAGCGCAGGCGACCTTGGTAGATAGTGAACAGCCAGTTGAACAGCTTCACACCCGTCGGGATCGCAATCAACATCGTTGCCAAACCGAAGAAGGAGTTGACGCTGGCGCCCGAACCCATGGTGAAGAAGTGGTGCAGCCAAACCATGAAGCCCAGTACCGCGATGCAACCCGACGCCAGAATCATCGACACGTGGCCGAACAGACGCTTGCCGGTGAAGGTAGACACCACTTCGGAGAACACGCCGAACGCTGGCAGGATCAGGATGTACACCTCAGGGTGACCCCATGCCCAGAACAGGTTGACGTACATCATCGGGTTGCCGCCCAGCTCGTTCGTGAAGATATGGAAGTCCATATAACGATCGAGGGTCAGCAGGGCCAGGGTGGCGGTCAGGATCGGGAACGAAGCCGCGATCAGGACGTTTGCCCAGGTGCAGGTCCAGGTGAAGATAGGCATGTCCATCAGTTTCATGCCTGGGGTACGCATTTTCAGCACGGTGACCAGGAAGTTCACGCCGGTCAGCGTCGTACCGATACCTGACAGCTGCAGTGCCCAGATGTAGTAGTCCACACCCACGCCCGGGCTATAGCCCAGTTCCGACAGCGGCGGATAGGCAACCCAACCGGTACGTGCGAATTCGCCGACGCCCAGCGACAGGTTGATCAGTACCACACCGGATACCAGCAGCCAGAAGCTCAGGGAGTTGAGGAACGGGAACGCAACGTCACGAGCGCCGATCTGCAGTGGAACTGCAAGGTTCATCAGGCCGGTGAAGAATGGCATCGCCATGAAGATGATCATGATCACACCGTGAGCGGTGAAGATCTGGTCATAGTGCTCAGGCGGCAGGTAGCCCTCGCCGCCGTTGGCGGACAAGGCAAGCTGCGAACGCATCATCAGGGCGTCGGCAAAACCACGCACCAACATCACCATGGCGACAACGATGTACATCACGCCAATTTTCTTGTGGTCGACCGAAGTCAGCCATTCGGTCCACAGGTAGGACCATTTCTTGAAGTAAGTGATCGCCCCGACCAGCGCCAGCCCGCCCAGAATGATCATACTGATTGTGATCATCACTATCGGGACATGGAAGGGGATCGCTTCCAAAGTTAATTTACCAAACATCGTTTACTCCTCTGCCCCAGCAGCTGAATGCGAACCCATGTCCATACCTTCCATACCGGCGACTTCTTTACCTTCGTGCGCCATGTGGCCTGGATTCATACCTTCATACTTGTTGATGATGGTCTGGAACAGGTTTGGCGTGAACGAGGAGTAGAGCGCGACAGGTGCTTTCTCGCTTGGTTTGGCCAGAGCAGCGTATTCAGCCGAATCAAGCTGTTTAGGTGAATTCTTCACTTCCGCGACCCATGCATCGAAGTCCGCCTGGGTGGTGGCGACTGCCTTGAACTTCATGCCGGTGAAACCTTCGCCACTGTAGTTGGCGGAGATACCATCGAATTCGTGTGGCTGACTGGCCAGCAGGTGCAGCTGGGTAGTCATGCCGGCCATCGAGTAGATCTGGCCGCCCAGGCCCGGAATGAAGAACGAATTCATCACCGAGTCAGAGGTAATGCGGAAGTTGATCGGCGTGTTGGCCGGGAACTCGATCTTGTTGACGGTAGCGATACCCAGGTCCGGGTAGATGAACAGCCACTTCCAGTCCAGCGAGACAACCTGGATGGTGATCGGCTTCACCTCCGACTCGATCGGGCGATACGGATCAAGCGCGTGAGTGGACTTGTAGGTGATCACGCCCAGCACGATCAGCAGGCACAGGGGAATACCCCAGATGGCGGCTTCGATCTTGGTGGAGTGGCTCCAGTCCGGCGTGTACTTGGCCGAGGTGTTGGTAGCGCGATATTTCCACGCGAACACGATGGTCATGATAATCACAGGTACCACCACCAGCAGCATCAGCAGGGTAGCGGTAATGATCAGGTTTCTCTCGTCGAGACCGATCGGCCCTTTCGGGTCAAGCAGGGTCCACTTGCATCCACCGAGAAAAAGCATGCCGAAAAAGGGCAATATGCCAAACAGTCTGGGGTAACGCTTTTTGCTCATCTCACGACCTCTAAGCAGCTTGCATCAGTGCAATTGTGTTTTGATCGCCAACACTTCGTCCTGCCAAGCGTCAGCATTTATCGAGTTGGATACGGGCATGCCTAGAGATCAGCTGCTGCTGTTTGGCAGACCTGTGTAGAACGGTAATTTCTTATTGTGCCTTTGCAGGCTAAGTCGTTTAGTCGGCAATAGCCTGCTTGCAGACCAGATCCCTTTGGCTGCACCAACACAAGGTGGGCTCTCAACCCCGCGCTCGACGTGGCCTTGATGCTGGTCAGAGGGCAGGTTGCACCTTCTGTCCAACGCCTGGAAAAGCCTGGCCGAGCGGATTTTGCGGGGATTGTAGATACCTCAGGAATCATTGACTATGGCTTATTTAGCAACAATAAGTTTCTGATTATGCAACAATGACCCCCACTTTCAAGGCCTTGCGACACGATGTCGCACCCCGTGCCGCAGCGCTAAAAGCCTATTTTTACTAGGGATAAAGCCCTCACAAAAGGTCTGCGCTCATCGGTCACGCCCTGTGTCGCATGCAAACCAGGCACGAATAATGATTTGTAACGGCGGGCCATTTCAGCCCTGGCGACGGTTTCGATAGATGCCCAGCGGCACCAGAACCGTGGTGAGCACGAATGCTACCAGTGCCCACTGGGCCAGCGACAGCCCCAGCACCGGAGGGTAAGGTGTTGTACAGAAACCGCTGACCTGAAACACCATGGGCAGGACGTTGGCCAGCGGCAGGCCATCGACAATCGGTTGCAGCACGTCGACGCCGCAGCTGACCGAAGGGTGGGCCAGCACATACACGTGGTTGCCGGCCGCGACCATGCCGCCGAGGGCGCTGACCACCACCAGCACTTCCAATACGGTGATGCTGCGCTTGCCGGGCATGGCGGCGCCGATGAAGGCGAACAGGGCGATGAACAGCAATGCATAACGCTGGAGGATGCACAGCGGGCAAGGTGCCTCTTCCAGCACCACCTGCATGTACAGCGCACCGCCGATCAGCGTCAGGCAGATGATGCCCAATAACACCAGGAAACGCTTCTCGCGGCTCAGCTGCATTTTCACATCGCTCATTGCTCGTCCCTTCATAGGTGTGGATCGGCTACCGAATCATTTCGCCTGCCAGTCTACACGCTCACCAAGACCTTGAAAAAACAGGAAGGTTCCGAAAACGGGGCAGGACGCTGGAGTAAACCCCAGCGAAATTAACCCAGCGTTAACGACCCTTGTTCGCACCCCACATAGTTTGTAGCCGTTACCGTCAGGCTGCGCTGGCCCTGCGGCCTCCTGAAGATTTCCAGCGTACCCACTGGCAAGCGCAGGCTGGCGGCAGCGGCTAGAGGTCACGACTACAGCGCGGCAGCGGGGCCGAAGAACTCGTAGTGGCTCTGCCGTTCGGGCACGCCCAATGCCTCCAGTTGGCCCTTGATGGCCTTCATGAAGCCCACGGGCCCCAGGAAGTAGGCGTCCACGTCGCGGTTGGCGGGCAACCATTGCTCCAGCAACCTCTGGTCCAGCAAGCCCACGGCGTCTGCATCACCGCCTGCCTCGGCATGGCAATAGAAGCGCTTGAGCTGCGGATGACGCGCCGCCAGGTTGTCCACCCAGTCGCGGAAGCCGTGAACCGCGGCATTGCGCGCGCTATGGATGAAGTAGATCGGGCGCGGGCTTAGCAGCGCGGCTTCCAGCATCGCCAAGGTCGGCGTAATACCTACACCACCGCTGATCAGCACCAGTGGCTTGCTGCCCGCGTGCAGCACGAACTCGCCCGCTGGCGGAAACAGCTGCACCTGGCCCCCCACCTGCACATGGTCATGCAGGTAGTTGGAGACCTTGCCACCCGCCTCGCGCTTGACGCTGATGCGGTATTGCCCGGCCTTGGCCAGCGCCGACAGCGAATAGTTGCGGCGGTGCTCCTCGCCGTCGATCAGCAGTTTGATGCCAATGTACTGGCCGGCGCTGAAGTCGAGAATCGCCTGGCCGTCGACGGGTTCGAAGTAAAAGGAAACGATTTCCGCGCTTTCCTGCACCCGGGCCGCCAGCCTGAAATCCCGTCCGCCACGCCAGCCGCCAGGCGCGTCGGCTTTTTGCTGGTAGACCTCGGCCTCGGCGGCAATAAGGATGTCGGCCAATTGCTGGTAGGCGTTGCCCCAGGCGGCCAGTACCGCCGGGGTGGCGATGTCGCTGCCCAGCACTTCTTCAATGGCGCGCAACAGGCAGGCACCGACGATAGGGTAGTGCTCGGCCTGAATCTGCAGGGCCACGTGCTTGTTGATGATGCGCGCCAGCAGGCCGCCAAGCTGGTCCAGTTCATCGATGTGGCGAGCGTACATCAGCACACCGTTGGCCAAGGCGCGAGGCTGGTCGCCACTGGCCTGGTTGGCCTGATTGAACAGCGGGCGCACCGAAGGGTTTTCGTCCAGCAGGGTCCGATAGAAGTGGGTGATAAGCGCTTCGCCGCCGCTCTCCAGCAGCGGGACCGTGGATTTGACGATGGCGCGATCCTGGGCACTGAGCATGACTGACTCCTTGGTACAATGGGGATAAGATTGCTCAAGGGATATCACGCTTCGTGCCAAGTATTTTTTACCTATAAATCAATAGCTTGAAAATATTGTAGTCAGTATGACACCTTGCGATTAAAGTCATAATGACTACACGAGGTCATTATGACTGCAAAACCCCTGCTGTCCGCCCTGCTCCCCCTGGTCTCGGACCTTTCCCGCGAATTGCCCGAACAGGAGCGTTATCGCCGCCTGTTGCAGGCCTTGCGAACCCTGCTGCCCTGCGACGCCACTGCGCTGTTGCGCCTGGAAGGCGAGTGGCTGGTGCCGCTGGCCGTGGATGGTTTGAGCACCGACACCCTGGGGCGACGCTTCAAGGTCAGCGAACACCCACGCTTCGCCATCCTGCTGGCCACCCCCGGCCCCACGCGCTTCGACAGCGACACTGCCCTGCCCGACCCCTATGACGGCCTGGTGGAGGGCCTGCATGAAGACTTGCACGTACATGATTGCCTGGGCTGCCCGCTGTTTGTGGATGAACGCCCCTGGGGCTTGCTGACCCTGGACGCGCTCGACCCGCAACGCTTTGACAGCCTGGACCTGGACGCCCTTGAGGCCTTCGCCAGCATGGCCGCGGCCACCGTCACCGTGGCCGAGCGCATGGCTCACTTGGCCATGCGCGCCGAGGATGAGCACCAGCGCGCCGAACTGTATCGCCAGGCCAGCGGCCAACAGCCCCGCGAAATGATTGGCCAAAGCCCGGCACTGCAACACCTGCGTGACGAAACTCGGCTGGTGGGCAGCAGCGACCTGACCGTGCTGATTACCGGCGAGACCGGCGTGGGCAAGGAATTGGTGGCCCAGGCCATTCACCAGGCATCGCCCCGCGCGAGGCAACCGCTGATCAGCCTGAACTGCGCCGCGCTGCCGGACACCCTGGTGGAGAGCGAGCTGTTCGGCCACGTGCGGGGCGCCTTCACCGGCGCCACCGCCGACCGCCGCGGCAAGTTCGAACTGGCCAATGGCGGTACGCTATTTCTGGATGAGGTGGGGGAATTGTCCCTGAGTGTGCAGGCCAAGCTGCTGCGGGTGTTGCAAAGTGGCCAGTTGCAGCGCCTGGGCTCGGACCGCGAGCACCACGTGGACGTACGCCTGATCGCCGCCACTAACCGTGACCTGGCCGAAGAGGTACGCGAGGGCCGTTACCGCGCCGACTTCTATCACCGCCTCAGTGTGTACCCGTTGCTGGTCCCGCCCCTGCGTGAGCGCGGCGCGGACATGCTGTTGCTCAGCGGTTTCTTCCTGGAGCAAAACCGCTCGCGCATGGGCCTCGACAGCCTGCGCCTGAGCAGCGACGCCCAGGAAGCGCTGCTGGCTTACCCATGGCCGGGAAATGTACGCGAACTGGAACACCTGATCGGCCGCGCATCGCTCAGGGCGCTGGGGCAACAGGGCCGGCGAGCGGCTATCCTGACCCTGACAGCGGCAGACCTTGATTTACGCGCCCCGCTGGGTGGCAACCCAGCCGCCATCGCCCATGAGAGCGACCTGCCCTTGGAGCTCGACCTGCGCCAGGCCACGGATGCGTTCCAGCGGCGCCTGGTGCAAGGTAGCCTGGAACGCAACCCGCACAACCGCGCCGCCGCCGCCCGCGAACTGGGCCTGGACCGCGCTAACCTGAGCCGCCTGGCCCGGCGTTTGGGGCTGTAGCCCTGGCGGCAGCGGCTACGTTTGTCCTGCGGCGCTAAAGCCTGCCCACTAAAGGTCGATAAACGTGGCAACGAATTGAATCCGGTCTGACAGAGAAGGTCCCCATGTCGTCCAAGAATGCCCGCGCAGACTCACTGTCACTTTTGCTGTTTACCTTGCGCAGCGGCAAGCTGATGGCCATCAACCTGCTCAAGGTCAGCGAAATCATTCCCTGCCCGCCCCTCACGCGCCTGCCTGAGTCGCACCCCCACGTCAAAGGCGTGGCCACGTTACGCGGCAATTCCCTGTCGGTGATAGACCTCAGCCGCGCCATCGGCGAAATGCCTTTGCTGGACCCCAGCGGTGGCTGCCTGATTGTGACCGACATCAGCCGCTCCAAGCAGGGCTTGCACGTGCAGGGCGTGAGCAAGATCGTGCACTGCCTGACCACCGATATCCGTCCGCCGCCTTACGGTGCAGGCATCAAGTCGTTCATTACCGGGGTGACACAGGTCGACGGTTCGCTGGTGCAGGTGCTGGACATCGAGAAAGTCATCCACGGCATTGCGCCCGCGCCCATCGAAGCCAGTCATGAGACCCTGGACGAGGATGACGCGCAACTGCTGGCCCAGGCCAACATCCTGGTGGTCGATGACAGCCAGGTGGCGCTGCAACAATCCATGCTGACCCTGCGCAACCTGGGTATTCATTGCCATACCGCACGCAGCGCCCGCGAAGCCATCGACCGTCTGCTGGAGCTGCAAGGCACCGCCGAGCAGATCAACGTGCTGGTGTCCGACATCGAAATGTCCGAGATGGATGGCTATGCCCTGACCCGCACCCTGCGCGAGACTCCGGACTTCAAGGACCTGTACGTGCTGTTGCACACGTCGCTGGACAGCAAGATGAACAGCGAAAAAGCCAAGGCCGCCGGCGCCAACGCCGTGCTCACCAAGTTTTCCTCGCCTGAACTCACTCAGTGCCTGATCCGCGCCGCCCGTGCGGTGGCCGGCCAGGCTTACTGAGAGAACCGCGATGGCCGAGTGCATTCTGATGCGCAAGGCCCTGCCTCTCGCCTACGCCCCCGTGCACTGGCCGCCAGGTATCGAGTTGCGCCCCTGGAACGCGGGTCGCGCCCAGGCGGTGCTGGCGCTGCTGCTCAGCGTGCAACAACTGGAGGCCGGCACCCAGGTGGTTTCCTGGCTGCAACAGCTGGCCCACGATGCCGAGTTCGACCCCCGCCTGTGCCGCCTGGCCTACGACCAGCATGGCCTGGTGGGATTTGCCATGGGCTGGACCAGCAGTTTCATTCGTCACCTGGTAGTGCGCACCGACGCGCGCCAGCAAGGGTTGGGCACCGCGCTGCTCCATGACTTGCTCAATGTCTACCGCTACCGCGACGAAGGTTTCGTGGACCTCACCCTGCTGGCCGACAACACCGACGCCCTGCGGCTGTATGCAAAGGCCGGCATGATCGAGGTTCGCCGATATACTCCGTAACAACACCGGGCTGCCAGGTGCCAACAGCGCTCGGGCATAATCGGACTTTTACCGCGCAGGCCTCCCATGATCAAGACTGCCCTATCCTGGCTGGCGCTGGCCGCCTCCATCGGCACGGCCCAGGCCTCCAGCGACCAGGCCTGGAACGAGCACGACGACACCGTGATCAATGCCTGCATCGCCGCCAGCCAACTCAAGGCCGCCCAGGCCGTGGGGCGCCCGGCGGAATTCGACGACAGCGTGGGCTATAGCGCCATCCTGCTGCAGGGGCATTACCCACAGCCGCACATGAAGAACGCCCTGGGCCGTGAGCTGTGCCTGTTCGACAAGCAACGGCAAAGCGCCCACGTCAGCGAGTGGGACTCGATCATGAACGTGCGCAAGCCCTGACGCTCACAACCACACGAACCGGTACAGCAACGCCAAAAACGGCAGCACCACGTCCCGATCATTGATCAATGCCAGCAGCAATACGTTGAGCAACAGCGCACTGAACATCGATGCCTTGAACCAGCGGCTGTCATGCACCAGCGCGGCCGCACAGCAACCCAGGCCGCCCAGGGTTGCCAGCCACGCCCGGGCACCCGGTGGAACCGGCAGGTAGTGCAAGGTCACGAGCAGCACGGGCATCAGCAACACCAGCGTCACCGGTTTCAGCCATCCGCCCACATTCCATTGAATCAAAGGGGCCACCTCTCGCAGGGAATGAATACGTAACCAAGTGTCTCGGGATCGAAAATCAGCCGCCATTGGTTGTTTCTGTTTTCTCTGTAGGAAACGGCTGTAAATACAGGGCGGCCCTTGACGCAGGCCACCTTCCTCATGTGGCTACGCAACGGCGGCGCCCCGCCTTTCCTGACAAAACTGACAGCAACCCGTCATGCTCATGACCGGATTGCCGCTATATAAAGAGCAGTACTACCCCTTCCCTGCTCACGACTCTGGCGTCTCACCCGAATGCGCACTCCGATAACAAGAAAACTGCTGTTGGTACTGGTCATCATTGCCCTGCTGGGCGCTGCACTGTGGTACTGGAAAAAGCCGACGCACAAGGTGCTGGCAACGGCGGCCATACCCGTACGGGTGGTGCAGGTTGCACGCGAAGACGTGCCCAAATACCTCACCGGCATCGGCACGGTGCAATCGCTGCAAAGCGTGACCGTTCGGCCACAGATCGATGGCGTACTCGCCAAGCTGGCGGTCAGCGAGGGGCAGTGGGTCAAGCAGGGCGACCTGCTGGCCAGTATCGACGACCGCGCCATACGCGCCAGCCTCGACCAGGCACGCGCGCAACTGGGCCAGAGCCAGGCGCAACTACAAGTGGCCGGGGTAAACCTCAAGCGCTACAAGGACCTGAGCACTGACAACGGCGTGTCGCGCCAGACCCTGGACCAGCAACAGGCCCTGGTGGATCAATTGAAGGCCACGATGCAGGGTGACCAGGCAGCGATTGCGGCCGCCCAGGTACAGCTTTCCTACACGCAGATTCGCTCCCCGGTGACTGGCCGCGTGGGCATTCGCACGGTGGATGAAGGCAACTTCCTGCGGGTAACCGACGCCCAAGGCCTGTTCACGGTGACTCAGATCGACCCCATCGCGGTGGAGTTCGCCCTGCCCCAGCAAAGCCTGCCTACCCTGCTGGCACTGGTGCATGGCAATCAACCGGCGCAGGTGAAGGCCTTTGTCGATGGCGACAGCGACAACGGCACCCTGCTGGGCGAGGGCCGCCTGAGCCTGATCGACAACCAGGTGTCGGCCACCACCGGCACCATCCGCGCCAAGGCGCAGTTTGCCAACGGCCAGCAGAAACTGTGGCCCGGCCAGTTGGTGAACATCAGCGTGCAGAGCGAACTGCTGCGCGGCGCCCTGGTGGTGCCACCGCAAGTGGTGCAGCGTGGGGTCGATAACCATTACGTGTATCGCGTCAAGGGCAACAGCGTGGAGTCGGTGCCCGTGAAGGTGGTGTATCAGGACAGCACCCTCACCGTGATCAGCGGCGTGACGGCCGGCGATACGCTGGTCAGTGACGGCCAGTCGCGACTCAAGCCGGGCAGCGAGGTCGACGTGGTCAAGCAAGAGCAGCCCGCCGTTGCCGATTCTGCCGTGGAGCCACAGCCATGAGCGTGCGCGGCGGTGTTTCAGGCTGGTGCATCAATCACCCGGTGGCCACCCTTCTGTTGACTTTCGCGCTGGTGCTGCTTGGCTGCATCGCCTTCCCGCGACTGCCCGTGGCGCCGCTGCCGGAGGCGGAGTTCCCCACCATCCAGGTCAGTGCCGCGCTGCCGGGCGCCAGTCCGCAAACCATGGCCTCCTCGGTGGCCACGCCCCTGGAAGTGCAGTTCAGTGCCATTCCCGGCATGACCCAGATGACCTCCACCAGCGCCCTGGGTACCAGCAACCTGATTCTGCAGTTCACCCTGGACAAGAGCATCGACACCGCCGCCCAGGAAGTGCAGGCGGCCATCAACACCGCCGCAGGCCTGCTGCCCAAGGACATGCCGACACTGCCCACCTGGAAAAAGGTCAACCCGGCTGACAGCCCGGTGCTGATCTACAGCATCAGCTCTTCGCAAATGCCCGGCACTGAACTGAGCGACTACGCCGAGTCGCTGCTGGCGCGGCAAATCAGCCAGATCGAAGGCGTGGGCCTGGTCAACATCACCGGCCAGCAGCGCCCGGCCATCCGCGTGCAGGCCTCGGCCGACAAGCTGGCCGCCATCGGCCTGACCCTGGCCGACGTGCGCGTGGCCTTGCAGAACACCAGCCTGAACCTGGCCAAGGGCGCACTGTACAGCGATTCGAGCATCTCGACCTTTTCATCCAATGACCAGTTGTTCGAACCGGCCGACTACTCCCAGGTGATCATTTCCTACAAGGACGGCGCGCCGGTGCACCTGACCGACGTGGCGAAGGTCATCAACGGTTCGGAAAACGCCTACGTGCAGGCCTGGTCTGGAGACCAGCCGGGCCTCAACCTGGTGATTACCCGCCAGCCCGGCGCGAACATCGTCGACACGGTGGAGCGCGTGCAGGCGGCCATGCCTGGGCTGCAAGCCATGATGCCGGCCTCGGTGCAGGTCACCACCCTGATCGACCGTACCCGCACCATTCGCGCCTCGCTGCATGAAGTGGAAACCACCCTGCTGATTGCCGTGCTGCTGGTGGTGGCGGTAATGGCGCTGTTCCTGCGCCAGTGGTCGGCCACGCTGATCGTCTCCAGCGTGCTGGGGGTGTCGCTGGTGGCCAGCTTCGCGTTGATGTACGCGCTGGGTTTCAGCCTGAACAACCTCACCCTGGTGGCCATCGTGGTGGCGGTAGGGTTCGTGGTGGACGACGCCATTGTGGTGGTGGAAAACATTCACCGCCACCTGGAGGCCGGGCAGAGCATGCGCGAGGCGGCCATCAAGGGCGCGGGTGAAATCGGCTTCACCGTGGTATCCATCAGCTTTTCGCTGGTGGCGGCGTTCATTCCCCTGCTGTTCATGGGCGGTGTGGTGGGGCGGCTGTTCAAGGAGTTTGCGCTGACCGCCACGTCCACCATCCTGATTTCGGTGGTGGTGTCGCTGACCCTGGCCCCTACCCTGGCGGCCATGTTCATGCGCGCGCCGGTGCATGACCCACAGGCCAAACCCGGTTTCGGCGAACGCCTGCTGGCCGGCTACGAGAAATACCTGCGCAAGGCGCTGGAGCACCAACGGCTGATGCTGGGCATCTTCACCCTGTCGGTAGGCCTGGCTATCTGTGGCTACGTCTTCATCCCCAAGGGCTTCTTTCCCATCCAGGACACTGGCTTCGTGCTCGGCACCACGGAAGCAGCGGCCGACGTGTCATACCCGGACATGATCAAGAAACACCTGGAACTGGCCAAAATCGTGGGTGCCGACCCGGCGGTGCAGGCCTTCTCGCATTCCGTGGGCGTGACCGGCAGCAACCAGACCATCGCCAACGGCCGCTTCTGGATATCCCTCAAGGACCGCGGCGATCGCGACGTATCGGCCAGCGAGTTCATCGACCGCCTGCGGCCAAAACTGGCCAAGGTACCGGGCATCGTCCTGTACCTGCGCGCCGGCCAGGACATCAACCTCAGCTCCGGCCCCAGCCGCGCCCAGTACCAGTATGTGCTCAAGAGCAACGACGGGCCCACGCTGAACCTCTGGGCCCAGCGCCTGACCGAGAAGCTGCGCACCCTGCCGGCCTTCCGCGACCTGTCCAACGACCTGCAACTGGGCGGCAGCATCACCCACATCAGCATCGACCGCAGCGACGCCGCGCGCTTCGGGCTCAGCGCCGCCGATGTCGACCAGGCCCTGTACGACGCCTTCGGGCAACGGCAGATCAATGAGTTCCAGACAGAAACCAACCAATACAAAGTGGTGCTGGAACTCGACGCGGCCCAGCGCGGCAAGGCCGAGAGCCTGAACTATTTCTACCTGCGCTCGCCGCTCACCCAGGAAATGGTGCCGCTGTCGGCCCTGGCGCGAGTGGATGCACCCACCATTGGCCCGTTGTCCATTGCCCACGACGGCATGTTCCCGGCCGCCAACCTGTCGTTCAACCTGGCACCCGGCGTGGCCCTGGGCGATGCGGTGCAGGTGCTCAACCGCGCGCAGAGTGAAATCGGCATGCCCGCCTCCATCAGCGGCAACTTCCAGGGCGCGGCCCAGGCCTTTCAGAGCTCGCTGGCCAGCCAGCCCTGGCTGATCCTGGCGGCGCTGGTGGCGGTGTATATCATTCTGGGCGTGCTGTACGAAAGCTTCGTGCACCCGCTGACCATCATCTCCACCTTGCCATCGGCTGGCCTGGGAGCGCTGATCATGTTGTGGATGTGTGGCCAGGACTTCTCGATCATGGCGTTGATCGGCCTGGTGTTGCTGATCGGCATCGTCAAGAAGAACGGCATCCTGATGGTCGACTTTGCCCTGGAAGCCCAGCGCCACGACGGGCTGTCGCCACGCGATGCCATCTTCAAGGCCTGCCTCACGCGCTTCCGCCCCATCATCATGACCACCCTGGCGGCATTGCTGGGCGCCCTGCCGCTGATGTTCGGCTTTGGCGCCGGCGCCGAGTTGCGCCAGCCGCTGGGCATGGCCGTGGTAGGCGGCCTGCTGGTAAGCCAGGCACTGACACTGTTCACCACCCCAGTCATATACTTGCAACTGGAGCGGCTGTTCCACCGGCGCCAGGCGGCACCCGCCCCGGCGCTGCCGGCCGGCCATTGAGAGCGGACCATGCGTATCCTGATTATCGAAGACGAAGAAAAGACCGCCGACTACCTGTACCGGGGGCTTACCGAACAGGGCTTTACCGTCGACCTGGCCCCTGATGGCATCGAGGGGCTGCACTTGGCACTGGAAAGCGACTACGCGGTGATCGTACTGGACGTGATGTTGCCCGGCCTGGATGGTTATGGCGTATTACGGGCGCTGCGCGCGCGCAAGCAGACACCGGTGATCATGCTCACCGCCCGCGAGCGCGTGGAAGACCGTATCCGCGGCCTGCGCGAAGGCGCCGACGACTACCTGGGCAAGCCCTTCTCGTTCCTGGAACTGGTGGCGCGGTTGCAGGCCCTGACCCGCCGCAGCGGTGGCCACGAGCCGGTGCAGATCAGCGTCGCCGACCTGTGGATCGACCTCATCAGCCGCAAGGCCAGCCGCGCCGGCCAGCGCTTGGACCTGACCGCCAAGGAGTTCTCGCTGCTCAGCGTACTGGCACGCCGCCAGGGCGAGATCCTGTCGAAGACCGCCATCGCCGAACTGGTGTGGGACATCAATTTCGACAGCGACGCCAATGTCGTCGAAGTGGCTATCAAGCGCCTGCGCGCCAAGCTGGACGGGCCGTTCGAGGAAAAACTACTGCACACCATCCGCGGCATGGGCTATGTGCTGGAGAGCCGGCGTGAGTACTAACTCCATCGCGGTGCGCCTGAGCGCGCTGTTCACCCTGGTGGCCATGCTGATTTTCCTGATCATGGGCTGGGCGCTCTACCGGCAGGTGGACAAGAGCCTGGGGCTGTTGCCTGAAGCAGAGCTGGACGCCCGCTACAGCGTGCTGGAATCGGTGCTGACGCGCGATGGTTCACCCGAACGCTGGGCCAAGATCGTCGCCAAGCTCAAGCTGTTGGAAGAAGAAGATCGCCGCCTGCACTTCTGGGTGGTCAGCGACAACCCAGCCTTTGAATACGGCGCCCCCGATGAACAGGTGCGCCAGTTCGCCCAGGGCAAGCCAGGCAAGCGCGACCTGCAACGGGCCGAACATACCTACCCGCTCAAGGTGCTGGTCAACGCGCTGCCGGCCATCGACCAGCGCCCGCCGCTGCGTTTTCTGGCCGCCATCGAGACCGACACCTTTTCGCAAACCCAGCACACCCTGCTCATTGCCTTGATCAGCTTCGCCGCCCTGGGCGTTCTGCTGGCCTCGGCGCTGGGCTATTGGGTAGCCCGCGTGGGCCTGCGGCCATTGGTCAGCCTGTCCCGCGAGGCGCAGAAACTGGCGCCGCCACGGCTGTCCGGCCGCCTGCAACTGTCACCACTGCCGCCGGAACTAAGCGAATTCGTGATGGCCTTCAACTCGTCACTGGAGCGCGTGGACCAGGCCTACGGGCGCCTGGAAGCCTTCAACGCCGACGTGGCCCATGAGCTGCGTTCGCCCTTGACCAACCTGATTGGTCAGACCCAGGTGGCGCTGACCCGCGGCCGATCGGCCGAGCATTACTTCGAAGTATTGCAGTCAAACCTGGAGGAGCTGGAACGCCTGCGCAGCATCATCAACGATATGCTGTTCCTGGCCAGCGCCGACCAGGGCAGCAAGGCCACGCAACTCACCGTCAGTTCCATGGCCGAGGAAGTAGCCACCACCGTGGAGTACCTGGACTTCATTCTTGAAGACGCGCATATCAGCGTGCGGGTGAACGGGGACGCCCAGGTGCATATCGAACGGGCCCATTTGCGCCGCGCCCTGATCAACCTGCTCAGCAACGCCGTGCAGCACACCGCCGCCGGCCAGCAGATCGAGGTGAACATCACTCCCCACGGGCAACAGGTAGACATCGAAGTCAGCAACCCCGGCCCACGCATTGCCGATGAACACCTGCCCATGCTGTTCGAACGGTTCTACCGCGTGGACGCCTCGCGCAGCAACAGCGGCGCCAACCATGGCCTGGGCCTGGCCATCGTCAAAGCCATCGCGCTGATGCACGGTGGCAGCGTTTTCGTGCGCAGCCAGGGCGGCGCAAACACCTTTGGCATCAGCCTTCCCGCCTGATCGCGCGCCACTGTTACGAGTTTTGTAAAGGCTCTTATCTTTATTTTCACTTGTTCAGTGGCCGTTCGCTTTATATATTTGCGTCACACCAACGAACTTGCAGACGCAAGAAGGTTTTCCAAAATGTCCAAATCATTGGGTATTGCCGGCGCTATTATTCTGTCTTCCTTTATGTTGTCCCCACTGGCCATGGCGGAAGAATCGCCTGCATTTGTGGCGCGGAACGAAGCCATTCAGGCTAACTTCGAACAGCATCAGGAGGCCGTGGCGCTCAAGGCCCAGCAGCACCAGAACACTCAGCAGGCGCAGGCTGCCAAGGCGCAGACCAACGAAGCCAAGGATAGCTGAGAGTGGAAATGAACCCCTTTCCCTCGACGTTGCTTAGATGATGGTTGTCCGAGCGATTGATCTTAAAGCCGCTGCTATCAGCGGCTTTTTTTTGTCTGTCGGAAACGCAGAGCTACACACGATTGTACCCATTATAAAAAACTGAGCTGATGAAAATAATAACTGCCAAAGTTAAAAAACATTTACCAAGGAGTTTATAAACTGTGAAATCGACTTTCCGATTCAGCCCGCTTTTCGTTGCATTGGCTGCAACGATGTCCGCCGGCGCCTACGCCGATGACAGCACCACCGCAGCCGCCAGCAAGGATGGCTTCATCGACGGTTCCACCCTGACCCTGGACCTGAAGAACTACTACCTCAGCCATCGCCGTCACAATGGCGAGAACAACAGTGTCGAATGGGGCCAGGGTTTCACCGGTATCTTCGAGTCGGGTTTCACCCAGGGCACGGTAGGCTTTGGTATCGACGTAAACGCCATGTTGGGCCTGAAACTGGACGGCGGTGGCGGCACCGGCGGCTCCAGCATTCTGCCGACCACCCGCGCCACCAAGGCGGGCAACCTGTATGGCGATGCACCAGACTCGTTCTCCTCGGCCGGTGGTGCGGTGAAAATGCGCGCCTTTGGCACCGTGATCAAAGCCGGTGACCTGTTCCTGAACAACCCGGTAATCGCCGGTGGCGCCTCGCGGATGCTGCCGATGACCTTCCGCGGCGTCGAAGCCACGAACACCAGCTTCGATCACCTGACCCTGGACGCAGGCCAGGTCAGCTTCGACAAGCTGTTCAACCAGAGCGGCAACGGCCGCATCGGCACCTACTATGGCACCTTGCCCGACGGCAAGGAAAGCAAGCACATGGATTGGGCCGGCGCGACCTACACCGGCCTGCCAGGGGTGACCACCAACCTGTTTGCCTCGCAGCTCAAGGACATCTGGGACCAGTACTACTACGACCTGGACTATACCTACGCGATCAACGACCTGATCAGCGTGAACCCGGGCTTCCACTATTACCGCACCCAGAGCAGTGGGCAGGCGTTGCTGGGCAAGATCGACAACAACACCTTCAGCGTGCACCTGGGCACCACCATCGGCCACCAGACCATCACCGCCTCGCTGCAGAAGGTCAACGGCAATACGCCGTTCGACTACATCGAAGACGGCGACAGCATCTTCCTCGACAACTCCCAGCAGTGGTCGGACTTCAACTCCCCTGGCGAGAAGTCCTGGAAGCTTGCGTACTTGTATGACTTTGTTGGCTGGGGCCTGCCTGGCCTGACCTCGGGCATCTCGTACACCCGCGGTACCGCAGACCTGACCAAGGCCACCCAGGCCGCAGATTCGGGCTACGACTACTACAACCCCGATGGCAAAGACGCCATGCACTGGGAACGCGACGTGGACATCAAGTACGTGGTGCAACAGGGCCCTGCGAAAAACCTGGGTTTGCGCTTGCGCTGGTCCACCAACCGCAGCAACGATGGCTACAAGACCGTGGACGACAACTCGGATGAATACCGTGTAATCGTCGATTACCCGATCAACATCTTCTAATCAAACGTTTGTTTGCAAAAAAGCCGGCACTTGATGCCGGCTTTTCATTTGCGCCGTAACTTTCGGAATTACTTGAGAAATAAGGAAATTCAGCAGGTTGGGGGCAGATTCCGTTTATCTGGCAAATGGCCATTATCGCGGAAAGTGGGTTGTCCACGTTGATACACTCCCCCTAGAATACCGCCGCCTCGCGCGCCCCACGTCTCGCCCCGCCAGCCCTGCCCATGAGCACCGCGAACCCGTGGCGACCATAATGACCAGAGTTCGCCAACTTGCGCCTTTTACACTTGCATTTACGGCCGCCACCCCGCGCACCGCAACGGTACCTGGTAACCGGCTGCGGGCTGACTATTCTGGCCATTATCGCGATCGTCACCTTTCTGCTGGCCCGTGAACGCACCAGCGCCGAGCGCGACGCCGCACGCGCTGCCAACAATATCGTGCAATTGATCAGTATCGACGTGCAGCGCAACGTGGACCTGTACGACCGCTCGCTGGTGGGGCTGATAGAAGCATCCCAGCATCCGGACTTTCTGAGCATGCCACCCAGCCTGCGCCAACGCATGCTGTTTGATGGCGCCGTGACCGGGCCGTTTCGCGGCGACATCCTGTGGCTGGGCCCTGGCGGCGACATCCTCGCCGATTCGCGGGCGTTACCACCGCGCAAGGCCAATTTCAGTGACCGTCCCAACTTTCAGTATTTGCGCAGCCACCCCCAGGCAGGGCTGGAAATCAGTGAACCGTTCCGTGACCGCATCGGCGACCTGGGCTGGTGCATCAGCTTCAGCCGCCGCATCTCGTCGCCCTCCGGCGAGTTCCTGGGCGTGGCCTCCGGAGCGCTGCAACTGGGCTATTTCTCCGAGCTCTTCAAAAGCCTGACCATTGGCAAGGATAGCAGCGTCAACCTCATCAGCGAGCAAGGCATCTTCCTGGCGCGCGAACCGGAACTGCCGGGCCAGGACCTCACGGGTCAGGACTTCAGCCAACACCCCAATTTCAAACGCGTGGTGCACGAAACCAACGGCAGTTTCGTGTCGATTTCCAGCGTTGATCGCAAACAGCGTCTCTACACGTTCGCCAAGGTCGGCCCGCTGCCGATGATCGTGATCATTGCGCTGTCCACCGATGAGGTTTATGCCTCGTGGCGTCGAACGGCGGTGTTTGTCGGCACCGCCACGGCGCTGCTGTGCATGGCACTGCTATGGCTGTGCCTGATGATGAGTCGCGAGTTGCACCGACGCGTGAGCACCGAACGGGAACTGACTACCCTGGCCTCCACCGACAGCCTCACCGGGCTTGCCAACCGGCGCAGCCTGGACCGCACACTGCGCACCGAATGGGCGCGTTCGCAGCGTAACGGCAAGCCGCTGTCATTGCTGATGATCGACGTCGACCACTTCAAGGCATTCAACGAACGCCACGGCCATCCCGGGGGCGACGAGGCACTGCGCTGTGTGGCCAAAGTGATCAATGCCTGCATTCATCGCCCCGCCGACCTGGCGGCACGTTATGGGGGTGAAGAATTCATGGTGGTGCTGGCGGAGACCGACCTCAACGGCGCGTTGATTATTGCCGAGACCATCCGCAACGCCATCGAAGGCCTGCCACCCTTCGGCGACGACCGCCACCCCGTCACCGTCAGCATTGGTGTAGGAACATCCACGACACGCTCAGGCCTCAAGCTCGACGACCTGCTGGCGGCTGCGGACGTGGCCTTGTATCAGGCCAAGGACAGCGGTCGCAACCAGGTTGGCTTCCACGATAAGCCAGCGGTATCGGCGGCCCAATAAAAAACGCCGGCAAAAGCCGGCGTTTGTACGCAATGCTTCAGGCTTAGCTGGCGCGTGCGATGTTGCGCAACGCTTTTACCTGGTCATGATTGCGTTGCACGCCGTGATACTGGCGCTCCACGATAGCGTGCACGTTGGCAGGCAATGGTTTGGCCAAGGCTTCCCTGTAGGCCTTCAGGGCATGGTCTTCGCCGCGCTCTGCCTCGTTGAGAACCGCCTCTTCACCTTTGCCGGTGAACAGCGATTTCACGTCAACCCAACGGCGGTGCAGGTCACCGGCAACGCTGGTGGAATCTTCGGGGTCACCACCCAAGGCGCGAACTTCCTGTTGCAGTTCGGCAGCGGCCTGGCCACATTCCTGGGAATGCTTGAAGAACAGTGCCTTCAATTCCGGATTTTTGATATCTTCGGCGCAGGTTTTGAAACCTTTCTGGCCGTCCATGCTGGTTTCGATCAGGTCATTAAGTACCGAGATAACTTCTTTGGTTGGATTGGACATTTTCGATTCCCTCTGGGTTGAAAGGTTACACCGATATATCGCAGTCTTCGTGCCAACTTCTAATATTGAATTTTACGTTACAAATCATACACTTATAGATATGTAAAAATTAGCGCCTCCGGCGTTATGCATGAATAGCCCTTTACCCTCATGCAGAATGCACGCCGGTTCAAAGTCCTTTTGCACGCCAGTATTTGATACCCATGAATCCGGAAAAACTTGAATTACTCATTACCCGCGAAATGCCATATGGCAAATACAAGGGGCGTATCATCGCCGACCTGCCAGGGCCGTATTTGAATTGGTTCGCCCGCGAAGGGTTTCCCAAGGGTGAATTGGGCGGGCTACTCGCGTTGATGCAGGAGATCGACCACAACGGCCTGGCCGACCTGCTCGAACCGCTGCGCAAGAAACACAACAAGCCTGCCCCCAAGTACTGATGTAACTGTCGTAGGCGCTGCCGAAAGGCCGCGAAAAGGTCCGCAGAGGTTTATCGCTGGCAAAAAAAGGGGGCGCCGACCAAGCGCCCCCAAAAGCCGTAAAACAATCAACAGCAAGCAACAAATTCAGTCGAACAAGGCCAGCGCCTCGGCGGTGCACTCCTGGATGCGCGCCCAGTCGCGGTTCTTGATCCAGGCGCTTTCCAGCATCCACGACCCCCCCACGCACATCACGTTAGGCTGGGCCATGTAGTTTTTAAGGTTGGCCGGGCCTACACCACCCGTGGGGCAGAAACGCACCGACGGGAATGGGCCGCCAAAGGCCTTGATTGCCGCCACGCCGCCGCTGACTTCAGCAGGGAACAGCTTGAAGCGGCGGTAGCCCAGGGCGTAACCCATCATCAGCTCGGATGGGCTGCTGATACCTGGCAGCAGGGGCAACGGGCTTTCAATGCCCGCTTCCAGCATGTCTTGGGTAACACCCGGGGTCACGGTGAACTGCGAGCCAGCCGCTTCGGTGGCCGCCAGCATGTGGCGGTCCAGCACCGTGCCGGCGCCAACGATCAACTCGGGGCGTTCCTGGCGCAGGATCTGGATGGCCTTCAGGCCCAATTCCGAACGCAGGGTCACTTCCAGTGCAGTCAGGCCGCCAGCGGCCAGTGCATCGGCCAGCGGCAGGATGTCCTCTTCACGGGCAATGGTGATGACCGGGAGAATTTTCGCCTTGGCGGCCAGCTTGTCGATCAGGGCGACTTTGTCCGCCATGCGGTTTTGCACCAGCTGTTGTTTTTCGAGTGTCGTCATAGCGGCTGATCCTTGGCTCAGGGGCACCAGTAGATATCCAGTGGGGAATGTAGAAACGCGCGCACCGGCATCTGGGCAACGTCGTCGCCCGCCAGCGCATCGCGCAACGTGTTCAATTTGCCCGCGCCCTGTAGCGACAGCGCGGTGTAGCCGGCGCTGGCCAACAAGGCCCGGGTCATGGTCAGGCGCTGGTGCGGCACGGTCGGTGCCAGCATTGGCAGGCAGCGGCGGCTGCCCGCAGGCTCCAGGGCCTGGGCCAGGTTGGGGCTGTTGGGGAACAGCGAGGCCGTGTGCCCGTCATCGCCCATGCCCAGGATCAGCACGTCGATGGCTGGCAACTCGGCCAGCACCGCGTCTGCGTCCTCGGCGGCCAGCTCCAGGTTCTGCGCCGGGCTGTACAGGCTGACAAAACGCGCCTTGGCCACGGCACCCACCAGCAGGTAGCGCTTGAGCAGGCCGGCGTTGCTGTCGGCATGCTCAACCGGCACCCAGCGTTCGTCAGCCAGGCTGATGACCACACTCGACCAGTCCAATGCCTGGCGCGCCAGGCACTGGAAAAACATCACCGGGCTGCGACCACCGGACACTACCAGAGTGGCAACACCCTTGGCGTCGATGGCTGCGCGCAGTTTATCGGCCACCGCCACCGCCAGCCCTTCGGCCAGCAGCGGTGGGCTGACGAAGTCACGAGGCACAACTTCGCTTGGCAGTTTAAGTTCAGATATCGCCATACCAGGACCTCCCATCGCGGGTAATCAGTGCGATGGAGCTCATTGGCCCCCACGACCCGGCCGCGTACGGCTTGGGTGCATCACCGGACTTTTTCCAGCCGGCGATCAACTGGTCGCACCATTTCCACGCGTATTCGATTTCATCTTCACGGACAAACAGGTTCTGATTGCCCTGCATAACCTCCAGCAACAACCGCTCGTAGGCATCAGGGATGCGCGCGCTGCGGTAGGTGTCGGAGAAGTTGAGTTGCAACGGACCACTGCGCAGTTGCATGCCCTTGTCCAGGCCCTGCTCCTTGGTCATCACGCGCAAGGAAATGCCTTCGTCCGGTTGCAGGCGGATAATCAGCTTGTTGCTGATTTGCAGGCGCTGCTCGGGGGCGAAGATGTAATGCTGCGGTTCCTTGAAGTGGATGACGATCTGCGACAGCTTCTGGGGCATGCGCTTGCCGGTACGCAGGTAGAACGGCACGCCGGCCCAACGCCAGTTGCGGATATCGGCACGCAGGGCAACGAAGGTCTCGGTGTCGCTCTGGGTGTTGGAATTCTCTTCTTCCAGGTAACCGGGTACCGGCTTGCCCTGGCTGTAGCCTGCAATGTACTGGCCGCGCACGACCTGTGTGGTCAGGCCTTCGGCGCTGATCGGCGCCAGGGCCTTGAGCACCTTGACCTTCTCGTCACGGATGCTGTCGGCCGACAGGTCGGCGGGCGGGTCCATGGCAATCAGGCACAGCAACTGCAACAGATGGTTCTGGATCATGTCGCGCAGCTGGCCGGCCTGGTCAAAATAGCCCCAGCGCCCCTCGATGCCGACTTCCTCGGCCACGGTGATTTCCACGTGGGAAATGTAGTTCTGGTTCCACTGGGTTTCGAACAGGCTGTTGGCGAAACGCAGGGCAATCAGGTTCTGCACCGTTTCCTTGCCCAAGTAGTGGTCGATGCGATAGGTGCGGTTTTCCGGGAAGTATTGCGCCACGGCGTCGTTTACGCGGCGCGACGATGCCAGGTCGTGACCGATCGGCTTTTCCAGCACCACCCGGGCCCGGTCGGCCAGGCCCACCTTGTGCAGGTTCTCGCAAATGGCGCCATACACGGCGGCAGGGGTGGCGAAGTAGGCGATCAGTTGCTCGTTCGGGCCGATCTGTTCGGCCAGGTTGAGGTAGTCCGCCTCGTTCATGAAATCGACATGCACGTAGGTCACCCGCGCCAGGAAGCGGCGCAGCGTCTCTTCGTCAATCTGAGCCTTGGCCACGAAGAGCCGCAGGTGCTCCTCGATGTTGGCCAAGTGCTGCTGTGGCGTGCCGGCCTCGCGGGCCAGCGCCATGATACGGGTATCGTCGTGCAGCAACGTGGCTCGATCAAGCTGGTAGAGCGCCGGGAACAGCTTGCGCAATGCCAGGTCGCCCAGGGCGCCGAACAAGGCAAAGGTGCAGGGTTCTACGGATGTCGAAGGCATGATGTTTGTTCTTTTATCAAGTTAGACTAGAAATACCTTTTTTCAAGGCACCATTCAAGGGAAAATGTAGTAATAAACACAACATTTTCCCGGAAAAACAGATTCGAGTGGTGATCGCACTAAGCCCTCAGTACGATAGGCCACCCGTGAATACAGCCGCGCCAGACAGCTGTACTGGCTGCATCCTCGACCCAAGGACATAACATGGACCGCGTGCGCAATCTCCTGGAACAGATCCAGGGCCGCCTGGAAGAGCTGAACAAGGCCGAACGAAAAGTCGCCGAAGTCATTTTGCTCAACCCCCAACAAGCCACTCGCTTCAGCATTGCCGCGCTGGCCCAGGCCGCCTCGGTCAGCGAGCCGACGGTCAACCGCTTCTGCCGCTCGTTCGGCGTCAGTGGCTACCCCGAGCTGAAACTGCAATTGGCCCAGAGCCTGGCCAGTGGCGCCGCCTACGTGAGCCGCGCGGTGGAAGCCGACGACGATCCGGCCGCCTACACCCAGAAGATCTTTGGCAGTGCCATTGCATCATTGGACAGCGCCTGTCAGCAACTGGATCCGCAACTGGTGAGCCGCGCCGTGGACATGTTGATCCAGGCCCGGCAAATCCACTTCTTCGGCCTGGGGGCTTCGGCGCCCGTGGCCCTGGACGCCCAGCACAAGTTTTTCCGCTTCAACCTGGCGGTGTCGGCCCACGCCGATGTATTGATGCAGCGCATGCTGGCGTCGGTGGCGCACACCGGCGAACTGTTCGTGATCATTTCCTACACCGGCCGCACCCGCGAACTGGTGGAGGTCGCCCGCGTGGCGCGGGAAAACGGTGCCTCGGTGCTGGGCCTGACTGCCAAGGACTCACCGCTGGCCAAGGCCAGCAGCATGAGCCTGAACATCCCGCTGCCCGAAGACACCGACATCTATATGCCCATGACGTCGCGCATCATTCAGTTAACCGTACTCGATGTTTTGGCAACCGGCATGACCCTTCGTCGAGGCGCCGATTTCCAGCCGCACTTGCGCAAGATCAAGGAAAGCCTGAACGCCAGCCGGTACCCCATCGATGATGAGTTGAACTGAAGTGGTTGCTGCCTCCGTTGTAGCCTGGCGGCAGCGGCTAAACGCTAGTTCAGGAGGCGCGCCTGAAGGCTCAGGTGGGCTTTTTCACCCGGCGCCAGGCTGAGGTTCTCCTGGCTGCCGCTGGTGGCTTCCACGCATAGAAAGCCTTGGCTCTCGTTACCCATCACGCCCATCAACGGCCGTGAACCGGGGTGCCACACCACGGTGTCATCGCTGTCCGCGGTGTCAATGGCCAGCTTGCGCGCCCAAGCGTTGTCTTGCAGGCGTACTTGGTTGGCGCCACTGAACACCCGCTGGCAGGCGCCGGTCACTTCCAGTTCGCCCTTGTGGGTGGTGGTCTTGCGGCTGAGCTTGTCATAGCTCTGCACGCCTTCCAGGCCCGCCAGGGTCACCTCGTTCACATCGCCGATGCGCCAGTACGCGAGCAGCGCATGGCTCAGTTGGCAAGGCTCGCTGTCCTGGTGCTCAGTGCTCAGGCGCAACTCCATCTGGTCCCCCAGACGCGCGTGCAGGTCTACCTGCCAGTCGCACAGCAGCAGGCGCCAGTGCAGGGTCACGCCCTCTTCGTCCTCGCTGCTGTCGTGCAGCTTCCAGTCCACCAGGCGTCCCCAGCCATGGGCTGGCCACATGCCTTCACTGGGGTGACGGCCATACCACGGCCAGCACACCGGCACGCCGCCACGAATGGCACCGGCCTGGGGCCAATGCGCGGAACACCACAGCCACGGTTTCTGGCCTTGGGGGCGGAAGTGTAGCAATTGCGCGCCCTGGCGGCTGAATACCGCCTGGCACTTGGGATGGTCAATGACCAGCACGTCACGTTGCTGAAAACGTTCCCACTCGAAGGTAGGCCGGGGCCGCTGCGATTTGAAGAAGCGCTGAAGCGGGTGGTCGTGCATGGCAGTAGAAATCCTGGACACGGTAGGAAAAACTCACCGAATACGGCTGATATTGTTAGAGGTAGCGCTATCTTACCGATATAAGCCAATTTTTCGCCGAGCTTTTTGCCGCATGGTTCCTTGGAGCAGCATGCACGTAATCGCGGGAGCTGCCGAAACGCTGCGAAAAAGGTCGCAGAACCTTCGGCGGTGTCATGCCGATCGCGGGGCCGCTACGCGAGCCTTCGCAGCCAGGCGGCGGATGGCCGCCCCGCGGATGGCCGCCCCGCAGCGCCTACAGGGATAAAGGCGGGCAGCAGGGCTGCCCGCGTTACACATTAGAACTTGGTTTGCAGCTTCAGGCCTGCAACCACTGCGTTCGGCACCTCATCCACACCACCAGGGTGTTTGATGTATTGCAGGTTGGGGCGCACGGTCAGCCAGTTGGTCACGTGGAAGCCATAGTAGATCTCGGCGTCGTACTCGGTGTCTTGCACAGGCAGGTAACCCGGGTTGTCGTAGTCGTCGATACCACTGAGGTCGTTGACCAGCTTGGCGCGGTCCTGAGCGTCATTGTTGACGTGGATACGGCCGATACCTACACCAATGTCATCCTTGGGACGCGCGTCGAACGGGCCTTTGTAGACCAGACCGACCTGCTGGAAGTTGTCGATGTAGTTGGTAGCCTTGTCATGCACGGTGAAGTTGCCGAACACGCTCAGGCCACGGCTGGCGTCGCCGTTGTGGGTGGTCAGTTGTTGCTGTGCCACAACCCACCAGCCATGCTTGCCGTTGTGCTCCTTGTAGGTGCCCGACACTGGTTCAGGCTGGCCATCGGCACCTTCGTACACGTCGTCGGCGTTGGCGCTGCTGTAGTAGTAACCCAGACGGTATTCGCCCGGCAGGCCATTGACCTGAGGCGACCACACCACTTCAACAGGCAACAGGGTGCCCTTGGTGCCACTGCCGTTCAGCTTGAAGCCGTTGTTGCGGTCCAGGTTGGACGGGTTCTGGTTGAACGCACCGACCTGAGCGTAGAACTCAGGCGTGATGTTCCACTTCACGCGGGTAGCCCACTGGCTCACTGGCCAGTTGTACCAGATGCCGCCCACCCAGTTACCCACTTGCGAGCCGCAGAACGTCAAGTTCTGAAAGTCGCACGGGAAGCTGTTGAAGTCTTCGCCCGGCCCGAAGCGGCCGAGTTTGACGTCCAGCGCGCCGTCGAAGAATTTCTGCTTGTACCACATCTGGGTCAGACGCCAGGTCTGGCCACGGCCCCACACTTCCTGCGAAGAACTCAGGGTGCCTGCGCGCGGGTCGCCAATGCGGTCATTGGAGATGTTGCGGCCGCTACGCTCGGTGACCGTCAGTTTGAACTCGGCATCCTTCCAGCCCAGAATCTTGTTCAGGTCCATGTCCACGCCCAGCGCAAACTGGTCGCTGTAGCGAGCAGTGACGTGCTGGTCATAGCCGCCACCCAGGTTGCTGCCGGCCTCCCCTACGTACTCCAGGGTGAAGTCGTAGCCCTTCTTCAACAGCTCGGTACGTTCGCCACCCCAGTCGCCGAGCATCCATGGCGATTCGGGGTCGAAGGCGTCGTACGCGTGAGCGCTGCTCGCAAGGCCCAGTGCACTGAGCACCGAGACTTGCAACAAACGATTGCGTGCTGACTTGTTCATGCGCTTTTTCATCCCTTGCTTCCTCGTCTTATTGTTATTGGCTGTTGATTAAACGCGGTGTACTCCTGTGGCACCGGGCGACAGGCCGCCCGGCACGAATTCAGCGGCCCTTGAACTGGGCGACGTTGTCGCCCGTCACGGCTGCCTGTGCTCGCCCCACCGCCCCCAGGCGTTCGCCGGTCGCGGCGTCGAACAGCAACACTTTGGCCGGGTCGAATTGCAGGTTCAGGGTTTCACCCACCTGCGGCGCCACGTCCGGCGCCAGACGCGCGCAAACCTTGGTACCGTTGAGGGTGACAAAAACCAGGGTGTCCGGGCCGGTCGGCTCGGTGACGTGCACTTCGGCACGAATCATTGGCAGCCCGTTGGCCTCGGGGCCCGCCAACACGATCTGCTCCGGGCGCATGCCCAGGATCACTTCGCGGTCCTCAAGGCCGGCGTCGCTCATGGCCAGTGGCAGTTCGCAGCGGGCCTGGCCGCTGTCCAGCAGCGCCACCAGGCGGCCATCCTTGCGCTGCAGGCGCAGGGGAATGAAGTTCATCGGCGGCGAACCGATGAAGCTGGCCACGAACAGGTTGGCCGGGTCGTTGTAGATCTCTTTCGGCGTACCGAACTGCTGGATGATGCCGTCCTTCATCACCGCCACCTTGTCACCCAGGGTCATAGCCTCGATCTGGTCGTGGGTCACGTACACCGTGGTGGTTTTCAGGCGCTGGTGCATCAGTTTGATTTCGGTGCGCATCTCCACGCGCAACTTGGCGTCGAGGTTGGACAGCGGTTCGTCGAACAGGTAGATCTTGGGCCTGCGCGCCAGTGCCCGGCCCATGGCCACGCGTTGCTGCTGGCCGCCTGACAGTTGGCCGGGCTTGCGGTTGAGCAAGTGTTCAATCTGCAACAGCTTGGACACCCGCGCCACTTCTTCCTCGATGGCGGCCGCCGACATCTTGCGGATCTTAAGGCCAAAAGCGATGTTCTCGCGCACGGTCATGGTCGGGTACAGCGCGTAGGACTGGAACACCATGGCGATGTCACGGTCCTTGGGGCTCATGCCGCTGATGTCGGCATTGTCTACCAGGATCGCGCCGCCGGTGATGTTCTCCAGGCCCGCGATGCAGTTCATCAGGGTGGACTTACCGCAACCCGACGGCCCGACCAGAATCAGGAACTCGCCGGAGTCGATTTTCAGCTGGATATCTTTCAAGGTGTCCGGCAGGCCGCTGCCATAAGTCTTGATTACATTGCGCAGTTCGAGCGTTGCCATGTTTCTACCCCTTGACCGCGCCGGCTGTAAGCCCACGCAGGAAATACTTGCCGGCCATGATGTACACCAGCAGCGTCGGAAGGCCGGCGATCATTGCCGCGGCCATGTCTACGTTATATTCCTTGGCACCGGTGCTGGTATTGACCAGGTTGTTCAGTGCCACGGTGATCGGCTGCGCGTCGCCACTGGCGAACACCACGCCGAACAGGAAATCGTTCCAGATCTGGGTGAACTGCCAGATCAGGCACACCATGACGATCGGGATCGACATGGGCAGCAAGATCTTGTTGAAGATGGTGAAGAACCCCGCCCCGTCCAGCCGCGCTGCCTTCACCAGTGCGTCCGGCACACTCACGTAGTAGTTACGGAAGAACAGCGTAGTAAAGGCTAGGCCATACACAATGTGAACCAGCACAAGACCGGTAGTGGTGTTGGCCAGGCCGATCTTGCCGAGGGTGAACGAGGCCGGCAGCAAAACGGTCTGAAACGGCAGGAAACACCCGAACAGCAGGAGCCCGAAGAACAGTTGCGAGCCGCGAAAGCGCCACATCGATAGCACGTAACCGTTCATCGCACCGATGAAGGTGGAGATCAGCACGGCCGGCACGGTGATCTTCACCGAGTTCCAGAAATAACCGCCCACGGTGGCCCAGGCCTTGGCCCAGCCGATGACGGTGAAAGCGTCCGGCAGGCTCAGCAGGTTTCCGGTGCGGATGTCGTCCGGGGTCTTGAAGCTGGTCAGCAGCATCACCACCAGGGGCACCAGGTAAATGGCGGCCGCCAGGATCAGGGTGGCGTAGATTGCCACCCGGCTGAAGGTCAGCGCAGGTTTGCCATAGGCATTAGTCATGGCGCTTGGCCCTCAATTCCGAATACAGGTACGGCACCAGAATGGCAAGGATCGCGCCGAGCATCAGCATGGCACTGGCCGAACCCACGCCCATCTGCCCGCGGCTGAAGGTGAACGAGTACATGAACATCGCAGGCAGGTCCGAGGAGTAACCAGGGCCGCCGGCCGTCATTGCCGCCACCAGGTCGAAACTCTTGATGGCAATGTGCGCAAGGATCATGAACGCACTGAAGAACACCGGGCGCAGGCTCGGCAGCACAATCTTCAGGTAGATGGTGGGCAGGCTCGCGCCGTCAACCTGGGCGGCGCGGATGATCGATTGATCAACACCACGCAGGCCGGCCAGGAACAGCGCCATGACGAAGCCCGAGGCCTGCCACACGGCGGCAATCACCAGGCAGTACACCACACGGTCCTGATCGATCAGCCAATCCAGGCGGAAGCCTTCCCAGCCCCAGTCACGCAGCATCTTGTCCAGGCCCAGGCCCGGGTTGAGGAGCCATTTCCAGGCGGTGCCGGTGACGATCATGGACAGTGCCATGGGGTACAGGTAGATGGTGCGCAGGAAGCCTTCGCGACGAATGCGCTGGTCCAGCAGCACCGCCAGGAACACACCCAGCAGCAGGCTGATGGCAATGAACATGCCGCCGAACACGGCGAGATTCTTGCTCGCTACCCACCAGCGATCGTTATTGAGCAAACGCGTGTATTGCGCCAGGCCGGCGAAGGTATACGTCGGCATGAACGTGGAAGTCGTGAACGAAAGAATGAACGTCCAGAAAATATAACCATAGAAACCGACCAGCACGATCAGCATGCTTGGCGCCAGCACCAGTTTAGGGAGCCAGCGTTGCAGCGCATCGAACGGCGAGGCCTTGCTGAATACAGCCACAGAGCTCATCGGAGAAATCCAGTGTAAAGACCAATCGGTACCGAATCCCTGCGCCGGGGGATGGGGAGAAACCCCGGCGCAGGTATCGGACGCACTACGAACGCAGCGTTATTTGGCGGCGGAGATAGCGCTGCCAAGTTTTTTCGCGGTATCGGCAGCGTCGGCGTTCTTGTCACTCATGAAGTTGGTGACAACGTCGAAGATCGCGCCCTGCACAGCCAGGCTGGTGGCCATGTTGTGCGCCATGCTTGGTTCAAGCTTGCCGGCCTTGTCGGCTTCGGCGAAGTCTTTGGCCGAGGCTTGGGCACAGCTGTCGAACTTGCTCATGTCCATGTCGTTGCGAACTGGAATGGAGCCCTTGGCCATGTTGAAGATTTGCTGGAAGTCCTTGCCCATGGCGATTTTCGCCAGGTCCTGGGCGGCAGCGACACTACCGGCGTCCTTGACCTTGAACACGGCCAGGGAGTCGATGTTATAGGTGAAGCTGCCCGCGGTACCCGGGAACGGCACGCACTCGTAGTCGGTGCCGGCTTTCTTGCCCGCCTGGGTCCACTCGCTCTTGGCCCAGTCACCCATGAACTGCATGCCGGCCTTGCCCTGAATCACCTTGCCGGCTTCCAAGTTCCAGTCCTGGCCAGCGCCGTCCGGGTCCATGTAGCCCTTGATTTTCTTCAGGTCGGTGAAGACCTGAGCCATCTTGGCGCCGGTCAGCGTGGCCTCGTCCAGGTCGACGAAGGCTTTCTTGAAGCCATCGGCGCCCATGACGCTGAGCACCACGTCTTCGAACACGGTAGCGTCCTGCCATGGCTGACCACCATGGGCGATCGGGATGATGCCGGCGGCCTTCAGCTTGTCGGCGGCGGCGTAGAGTTCTTCCAGCGAGGCAGGTGCCTTGGCGATACCGGCCTTCTTGAAGGCTTCCGGGTTGATCCACAGCCAGTTCACCCGGTGAATGTCCACCGGCACGGCCACGTAGTCACCCTTGTACTTCATGGTGTCGGCAACGGTCTTGCTCAGCAGCTTGTCCCAACCCTCGGCCTTGGCGACGCTTTTGAGGGTGTCGGAGTCCAACAGGCCGGTAGAGGCCCACTCCTGGATATCCGGGCCCTTGATCTGGGCCACGCCCGGCGGGTTGCCGGCCACGGAACGCGACTTGAGCACGGTCATGGCAGTGGCGCCACCGCCACCGGCCACGGCACCATCCTTCCAGGTGTAACCGTCCTTCTCGACCTGCTGTTGCAGCACCTTGACTGCGGCGTTTTCGCCACCGGATGTCCACCAGTGCACGACCTCGACAGTGCCTTTGGAATCGGCGGCGTGCGCGGTGAGCGGGAACAGGGTAGCGAGCGAAATGACAGCGGCGAGGCGATTGATCGAGTTCATCAAAGTACCTTTTTTTGTTGTTATGCATTGCAAGTCTGATGCTTGCGCTGCGTGGAGTGTAAACAGGGTATTTAGCGCGCCAGGTAACGAAGCGATGCACAATTGTCACCAGCCGGTGACAATACTTTCACCTCCCAAACGCGCCAAGCCGCTGGCCAGGCTAGGCGCCAGCGGCAAGCGTGGCAACAATACCGCCTGCCAAGCGTGATACAGATCGGGCTTGCCGCCCCACACGGCCGCACTGGGGCGGTTTTGCTCATCGAGTTCGTGGTGCCAGCTGCCGTGCTCGTGGTCCAGCAAGTGCCCGGCGGCAAACTCCCAGAAACAGCGGTACCAGTGTTCGAAGGCGTGTTCACCAGTACGGCGCAACAACGCGGCCGACGCCGCGATGGCCTCGGTCACCACCCAATGCATGCGCTGGCGCACCACTGGCGTATCGTTCCAGTCCAGCGTATAGACCAACCCCGGTGCGCCATCGACGTTCCAGGCCGTGCGGCAAGCCTGGTCAAACAACCCGCGAGCGGCCGCCACCAGCCAGGTCGGCGCCGGATGCACGGCGTCGATCAGTGCGGCTTCGAGGTGCAACAGCAGTCGCGCCCATTCGAAGGCGTGGCCAGGTGTGCTGCCGTAGGGGCGGAACGGGTCGGCCGGGCGGCCGTGGTTGTATTCCAGGTCCACAGCCCAGTCGGCATGAAAATGCTCGATCACCCGATGGTGATTGGGCACCGCGTGCCGATGAATGACCCGCTCGGCGATGCGCAGGGCGCGCGCAAGCCAGCGCGGGTCATGGGTGACATTGGCCAGGGCAAGAAACGCCTCTACGCTGTGCATGTTGCTGTTGGCCCCGCGGTAGGCTTCCTCGCGGCTCCAGATACGGTCGAAGGACTCGCGCATGGCGCCCTCCTCCTCGCTCCAGAAGCGCGTCTCGATCACCTCGACCACCTGCTCCAGCAACGCCTGCGCGCCGGGCCGGCCGGCGACGACTGCGCTACTGGCCGCCAGGGCCACGAAGGCGTGCAGGTAAGCGGCCTTGCCGGTGTCGCCACAGGCCGCATGGGCCACGGCGTACCAGCCGCCTTGCTCGCCATCGCGCAGGCAGCCCGCCAGCGCGGCCAGGCCATGGTCCACCAACGCAGCATGGCCAGGCAGCCCCTGAATCGTGGCCAGGGCAAAGCTGTGGGTCATGCGCGCAGTGATCAGCGTCTGCGCCGGCGCGTCGGGCAGCCAGCCGCGCTCATCCAGATAACCGAAGCCCTCGGCCAGCTTCGAAGCACGGGCAAAGTCCAGCAAGCGCCGGCCCTCGGCGGCCAGCCAGTGGTGATGGGCGGGGGTGTTGAGCCAACTGTTGAAGTCGAGGGGGAGCCTGTCCATGGGGGGCCTTGAGTTTTTATTGTTCGTGGGGGGAGTCTAAACAATGGGGAGTGGGAGGGTGGGGAATGAAATGTCACTGGGGTGTGACGATGGGGATTGCGGTGGGGGCTGGAGGTGCATGTCTTGGTTTTTTTGGCGTTCTTGCCTTGTCCGCGTCCGCCGCGCCGGGAAGCCCCGGCGCCGGCAACGCAATCCGCTTTGACCAGTGGGACTTCACTTTAAGCTACTTCTGAAGCGCTCTGATTGCTGGGGGGCGATACCCTTGATCGATCGCTATTCCAATAGCCTCCGCTTTATTTTCGAGCAGCGATCTATCCTCCTCAAAACGCTGGATCGTTTTGGGTAGTAAGTTAATCCAGTTTTCTTTGTCTTTTTGCTTGAAGGACTTTCTCCAGAAGCTCTCCTCAGAATCAAACTCGAGTGTTATTAGGTATGTACCTCTCGTCTTTGGCGAGCGTTCATCGTTTGACTTCCACACCTTTAAAAGTAGATGGTTATCATTGTTGTCGACGAAATACCACTCGTATGTGTTAGTTATGCTTAGCCATTGCTCCAAGGTCATGTTTTCACTGGGATCAAACCATGGGTGACTCATCACGGTACTCCCCAGTACATCCTCGCCGCTTGGAAGTCTTCGCCCCTCTTGGCCAGAAATTCTAGGGTCCGATGGATAAAGGTAACGGCGCCAGCCGCCTTTTAGTAGTTCACTAATTATACTATATAGGAAGTCCTTCTGTTCGGAGTGCAAACTGTTATCGGGTAGACCGCGGAGTGTTACTGTGAGATTTTGAATTAGCCCGTTGAAGGTTGGGGGAGAGTAAATACTGATGCCGGAAACGTAGGGTGAAGAAAAATCGGAACTTTCCGATATTATACGTGCGGTAGGCAAGGATTCGCTGTTGGCAGATTTTGAGAATTTGTACCAGCACGTGCCGATTTCTTGTAGGCAATCATTCTTGAAATTGATGGGGGTTGCATCAAGTAGCTGGGAAACTGAGGTATTAAGTTTGATGGTAGTAGTAGGGGAGTGCATAGTGGGATTTTCCGAATTATTGCACGCGGCAAGCAGGGCCATGATCAATAATAATGATTTTTTCAACGTTAAGCCCAGCTTGAAATTATGCTGATTTTGTTTTCCATGTATTCGAGCTCGTCATCCATGAGCGTGTGGTATTGTTGTGCAATTTCAGTAATAAATTTCATGCGATCGGATTCGCGGTACAATGCGCCTTCATGCATCTCAATTTTAAACTTCGAATCGTCGATATCGCAGGCATCGCTAAAAGATGCAAGTCGCTTTGGTGTCCCTGGAATGGCCTCCATTACTTTTTGCGTGTCCAGCAGAAGCTCGAATGATAGGTCGTTGTATATTAGCGGCTGGAGTATTTTGCGTTGCTCGTGATCTGCAATGTTCATTAGGGATGAAAGCTGGAGCTTTCGAATTGTATTATGGTTGCTAGTAGTTTCTAGAGTGTAAATTTGGGAAAAGCCTTGTTGAATGAATTCTGTTTTTTGTAAGTTTTTAATTGCCGGCAGGGCCTCTGCGGCCCAAGGCAAAGAGTTTAGGGTTGCCTTTATTTCGTTAGGATAACTTTCAGTATTTCGGTCTGCAATGCACGATTTAAACAGGTCTTTGTGGTTGGCATAAAACCAGTGCCACACATAGATATCCTGAAATAGCCAGAAATTCCCTTTTCCGAGTGAATTTTTTCCAATTTTTAGCGGTGTCTTCGCCGTTTCAACCATGGCTGTTGCTGAAGGGTTGTTGTAGTCTACAAAAATTTGCGAGGCCACCTTTATGAAGTCTAATCCGCACTTAACCTGCTTGCTGGCAAATGCAGCAAGACCCATCCAGTAAAAGCGACCCTTTGACTTAGGGTCGCATCCCGGCTCAAGCTCTAGATAGAAACGCGCATAAGCTGCTGCGATTCTTCCTGCACGAGTGCCGAAGTCAGATATTAACTCTGTGCTCTTTCCTTTTATCGGGCACTCCTTCTCGTCGCTCAGCAGCTTGATCGCACGCTGTTGCCCTATTGCCCACAGGGCTTCACAGGTAATTGTTTGCTCCGCCAATGAATTCTTTTGAGTATTGGTTGTAAATGTTCCAATAGGTTCAGTACTCACTTTTTGCGACTCCTTTCATAATCATCCGATCCTGGCGGCACTTGTATGTTTCCCAGAGAAGATCGCTTTCTACTCTCTCAGGGTGATTGGTTTCGATGGCAGGGAGAATGCCCTCGCTGTTTGTGGTCATGGCAGTCGGCAGTGATGTGCTTCCGATAAACGCCGCCACCTTAGTATCCCGTAACGGGGATTTGCCGTGTGCGGTGAGTTTAATGGTGAGCCCGTAACGTTTACTTTCAGGCTCAGAACCGAGCAAGCCGGCTTTCCACTGATTGATGGTCACGCCGGTAAACAAGGGCTGCTCATCAATACAGAAGCCGGTGTGTTCTTCTCTGTTTGCCGGATGAATTGACCCGGAACGTTCGGCGAAGCAGCGCGTGGTCCCGACGCCAGCCGAAAAATGAGCTCCGGCTGTGGTCATTCCCCACGCGGTCAAGCTTGCCAACACTGCGCAGCGGGTGGGGGGCCGATCTTGTTCATTTCTTACGGCCTCTCTCGTAGTCATCAGCGCCAGCAGCGACTGTAACTTTGTCCCAGACCAGGTGGATTTGCGCTGTTTCAGCGCCATCGGTTGTAACCCGTGGTAATCGACCCTCTTCGTCAGTGGTCATGAGCTGCGGGCTCGTTGAATTGGGCATGTACACTGCGACTGTTGTTGAGCGAATGGGTGCGCCACTGTGGCTTAGCAATCTGAGTTGTTCGTCGTAATGGGCATGCATAGGCGTAACCGACTCAATGACGTTGCCTGCCATCGCGGTGTCAGCGACTGCAGGTAGGGTTGGCTCGAGCAGCGCAATCTCA
>NZ_AJWX01000002.1 GCF_000263855.1 Pseudomonas sp. M47T1 | reverse complement strand
AATATGGCGCAGCGGACGGGACTCGAACCCGCGACCCCCGGCGTGACAGGCCGGTATTCTAACCGACTGAACTACCGCTGCGCGATACACGTAGAGAAAGTGGTGGGTGATGACGGGATCGAACCGCCGACCCTCTGCTTGTAAGGCAGATGCTCTCCCAGCTGAGCTAATCACCCGCTTGTCTCTCGGTGTGGCGCGCATTCTACGGATGGACCTACCACCTTGCAAGCGCTTTTTTAAATTATTTTTCCAAGCCTTCCAAACACTTAGCGCAGGGTTGGCCTGTACCCTCACACGAGACAATAATGCGTCCCTTATGTGCTGAGGAGTGATTCACCCCATGTGGTTCAAAAACCTGCTTGTCTACCGCCTGACCCAAGATATTCCTTTCGACGCCGAAGCACTGGAAACCGCATTGGCCACCAAGCCGGCTCGCCCCTGCGCCAGCCAGGAACTGACCACCTATGGTTTCGTCGCCCCTTTTGGTAAAGGTGAAGACGCCCCTCTGGTTCACGTCAGCGGTGATTTCCTGCTGATCAGCGCGCGCAAGGAAGAACGCATCCTGCCGGGCAGCGTGGTGCGCGACGCCGTGAAAGAGAAGGTTGAAGAGATCGAAGCCGAACAGATGCGCAAGGTCTACAAGAAGGAGCGCGATCAGATCAAGGACGAGATCATCCAGGCCTTCCTGCCCCGCGCCTTCATTCGCCGTTCGGCCACCTTTGCCGCCATCGCCCCCAAGCAGGGCCTGATCCTGGTGAACTCGGCCAGCCCCAAGCGTGCCGAAGACCTGCTGTCCACCCTGCGTGAAGTGATGGGTTCGCTGCCGGTTCGCCCGCTGACCGTGAAAACCTCGCCTACCGCCGTGATGACCGAGTGGGTCAAGACCCAGCAAGCCGCGCCCGACTTCTATGTACTGGACGAGTGCGAACTGCGTGACGTGGAAGAAGACGGTGGCATCGTGCGCTGCAAGCGCCAGGACCTGACTTCCGACGAGATCCAGCTGCACCTGAGCACCGGCAAGCTGGTCACTCAACTGGCCCTGGCCTGGCAGGACAAACTGTCGTTCGTGCTGGACGACAAGATGGTGGTCAAGCGCCTGAAGTTCGAAGAGCTGCTGCAGGACCAGGCCGAAGAAGACGGCGGCGACGAGGCCCTGGGCCAACTGGACGCCAGCTTCACCCTGATGATGCTGACCTTCGGCGATTTCCTGCCGGCACTGTTCGAAGCCCTGGGCGGCGAAGAGTTGCCACAAGGCATCTGATGCGCCCGTGACGCGGCCTATCGGCCGCTGCTACCCCGCTCCCGTGGGAGCGGGTTCTACCTGCGAAGACAACACCGCGTAGCATCAGATACGCCGCAACGACCTTTTCGCGGGCAGAGCCCGCTCCCACGAAAAGCACTCGGTCGGCGTCACAACCTATAAGAAGGAAACACCTGTCATGCGCGCCCTGGCCGCCCTCAGCCGTTTTGTCGGCAACACGTTCGCTTACTGGGTCTTACTGTTCGCCGTGCTGGCGTTCCTGGCGCCCCAGTGGTTCATCGCGCTTAAAGTACTGATCGTGCCTCTGCTGGGCCTGGTGATGTTCGGCATGGGCCTGACCCTCAAGCTCGACGACTTCGCCGAACTCAGCCGGCACCCCTGGCGCGTACTGCTGGGCGTGGTGGCGCACTTTGCGATCATGCCCGGCATGGCCTGGTTGCTGTGCCAGCTGTTCCACCTGCCAGCGGAAATTGCCGTAGGCGTGATCCTGGTAGGCTGCTGCCCAAGCGGCACGGCCTCGAACGTCATGACTTGGCTGGCCAAGGGCGACCTTGCACTTTCGGTGGCCATTGCCGCGGTCACCACCCTGCTCGCCCCGCTCATGACACCTGCGCTGATCTGGTTGCTGGCGTCGGCGTGGCTGCCGGTTTCGTTCATGGAAATGTTCTGGTCGATCCTGCAACTGGTGATGCTGCCGATCGTGTTGGGCGTGGTTGCCCAGCGCCTGCTCGGGGCACGGGTGCGCTATGCGGTGGACGTACTGCCGCTGGTGTCGGTGGTGAGCATCGTCATGATCGTCTGCGCCGTGGTTGCCGTAAGCCAGGCGAAAATCGCCGAGTCGGGCCTGTTGATCATGGCCGTGGTGATCCTGCACAACAGCTTCGGCTTTGTGCTGGGCTATGTCACCGGTCGCGTGTTCAAACTGCCGCTGGCCCAGCGCAAGTCACTGGCGCTGGAGGTGGGCATGCAGAACTCCGGGCTGGGGGCCGCCCTGGCCAGTGCACACTTTTCGCCCCTGGCGGCGGTGCCCAGCGCGCTGTTCAGTGTGTGGCACAACATTTCCGGGGCATTGCTGGCCACCTTCTTCCGCAAGATGGACGACCGCCCGTAGCGGCATGCTTGTTTGCAGGTTGAGAAATGTGCACTATAGTGCGCACCCGCAGGACGACCTGCCGGTGCGCACTTTTTCGTTCGGGGACGGCCCCATCACGTGATTGATGATGGAGGTTGCCATGTCCTGGCTGATTCTTTTCCTGGCCGGCCTGTTCGAAGTGGGCTGGGCCATTGGCCTGAAATACACCGACGGCTTTTCCCGCCCCCTGCCCACCGCGCTCACCGTTGCCGCCATGGCGGCCAGCCTTGGCCTGCTGGGCCTGGCTATGCGTGAATTGCCTCTGGGCACAGCCTATGCCATCTGGACGGGGGTGGGCGCCGTGGGGACGGTGATTGCCGGGGCGGTGCTGTTTGGCGAGGCCGTGGCGCCCATTCGCATCGCCAGCGTGGCGCTGATCATCACCGGCCTGGTGGGCTTGAAAGTCAGCGCCGCGTAACGCCGGAGGTATCAGCGGCCGTCGCCGCGCAGCTCGGCGACTCGCACCCGCAACTGCGATGGCACTGCCTGGTCCGCTGCAATCGGCGCCCCGGCAATGACCTTCACCCGCGACCACAACCGACGGAAAAAACCTTTCTGCGGGTCACGGCTGAAGAAACTGCCCCACAGGCCTTGCAGCGCCAGGGGAATCACCGGCACCGGGGTCTGTTCCAGCACCCGCGTGACGCCGCTCTTGAACTCATCGATCTCGCCGTCGGTGGTCAGCTTGCCCTCCGGGAAGATGCACACCAGTTCGCCCTCGGCCAGGCAGGCGGCGATGCGCTTGAAGGCCTGATCGTAAATCAGCAGGTCTTCGCCACGCCCGGCAATGGGGATGGCACCCGCCGTGCGGAAGATGAAATTGAGCACCGGCAGGCGGAAGATTTTGTAGTACATCACGAAACGAATCGGCCGCCGCACAGCGCCGCTGATCAACAGCGCATCCACGAACGACACATGGTTGCACACCAGCAACGCCGCGCCCTCGTCCGGTATCTGGTCGAGATCGCGGTGCTCCACCCGGTACATGGAATGGCTGAGCAGCCAGATCATGAAGCGCATAGTGAACTCCGGGACAATCTTGAAGATGTAGGTGTTGACCGCGATGTTCATCACCGACACCACCAGGAACAGCTGCGGGATCGACAGTTTCGCCACGCTGAGCAGCACGATGGAAACAATGGCCGACACCACCATGAACAAGGCGTTGAGGATGTTGTTGGCGGCAATCACCCGCGCCCGCTCCTTCTCGGCGGTGCGAGACTGGATCAGCGCATACAGGGGCACGATATAAAAACCGCCGAACATGCCCAGGCCCAGGATATCGACCAACACCCACCAGGCATGACCGATACCCAACAGGGTCAGCCAGTCATTGGCCACGGGGCCTTGGGCAAAGTCGCCCGAATGCCACCACAGCAACAGGCCGAACAGGGTCAGGCCAAAGGAGCCGAACGGCACCAGGCCGATCTCCACCTTGCGCCCCGACAGCTTCTCGCACAGCACCGAGCCCAAGGCGATACCCACCGAAAACACGGTCAGGATCAGCGTGACGACCGTCTCGTCGCCGTTGAGCCAGTCCTTGGCATACGCCGGGATCTGCGTAAGGTAGATGGCGCCGACGAACCAGAACCACGAGTTGCCGACCACCGAACGCGATACCGCCGGGGTTTGCCCCAGGCCCAATTTCAGCGTGGCCCAGGATTGGCGAACGATGTTCCAGTCCAGGCGGATGCCAGGGGTGTCGGCGGCGGCGCGGGGAATGGCGCGACTGGCCAGGTAGCCCAACACCGCCACCAGTACAATGGCCGTGCTGACTATAGGTGCGTAGCGGGCCTGGGACATCATGACCCCGGCGCTGATCGTGCCTGCCAGAATCGCCAGGAAGGTGCCCATTTCCACCAGGCCGTTGCCGCCCACCAGCTCTTCTTCGCGCAGGGCCTGGGGCATGATCGAATACTTCACCGGGCCAAACAGCGCCGAATGGGTGCCCATGGCGAACAGCGCGGCCAGCATCATCCACAGGTGGTCGAACATGAACCCGGTGGCACCCACGGCCATGATCACGATCTCGCCCATCTTGATCACCCGGATCAGCGTGTCCTTGTTGAACTTCTCGCCCAATTGCCCGGCCAGTGCCGAGAACAGGAAGAACGGCAGGATAAACAGCAGCGCACACAGGTTGACCCAGATCGTGCGGTCACCGCCAATGCTCAGCTTGTACAGAATGGCCAGGATCAGCGACTGCTTGAACACGTTGTCATTGAAGGCCCCCAGGGACTGGGTAACGAAGAACGGCAGGAAACGTCGCTTGCTCAACAGACTGAATTGCGAAGGGTGACTCATCGTCCTTGCACCTTAGTGGCGCCGTTATCGGCGTAGGCTTTTGGCATTGGATGCAACCGGCGACCCTGCAAGCCACATCCGCTGCCATAGCTTACCTAAACCACCCAGGTTTTCACTGCCCGCGCGCGGCGGCGATACATGGCGACACAAATAGTTCGCCACGCCAGGCGCCACGCACGGTACGGGTCATCACCAGCGCCCACAGCATCGCCAGGCACGCCACCAGGCCCTGACCGCACCAAGTGAAGAACGACAGGTGCAGCACGCTGCCCAGGCGCAAAGTCGCCAGAGTGTAGACCCCCAACGGGAAAATGAAGCCCCACCAGCCCAGGTTGAATGGCATGCCACTGCGCAGGTAGCGCACGGTGATCAGCATGGCCAGCAGCATCCACCACAGGCCCATGCCCCACAGAATCACCGCACTGACCAACCCCAGCCCGTCGATCATGGTGCCCACGCCCGGCAGCACCCCGGCGGCGGCAAAAATGCCCGGGGCGTCGCCACCCAGCACCAGCATCCCCAACGCCCCGGTACCGATGGGGCCCAGTGCCAGCCAGCTCGACGCTGCCATGCTTTCATGGGGCAGTTTGTGCAACGCCATGCGCAGCATCAGGATGGTGAGGATGGCAAAGGCCACCGGCACCGAGAAGGCCCACAGCACATAGCTGGTGATCAGCATGCCGAACTGCGCCGCCGGGGCCAGCAGGTGCGGGGCCAGCAGGCCGCCACTGGCCGCCGCCACTTCGGCAGCCACCACCGGCAGCAACCACACGGCGGTCATCTGGTCGATGCTGTGCTGTTGACGGGTGAACATCAGGAATGGAATACCCACCCCGCACGCCAGCGACAAGGCCACGTCCAGCCACCACAGGCCCTGCAACCACGGCAACGCCCCTGCCCCCGCATCCGCCAGGGCGAACACCACGAAACCGTTGATCAGCGTGGCCAGCGCCATGGGGATAGTGCCGATGAACATCGACACCGTGGAGTGCCCGAAAATACGCCGCGCCTCGTCGAAAAACAGCACCCAACGCGCGGCGTACAACAGCGTGAACAGGCCGAACAACAGCACCGCCAGCACCCACATGCCCTTGGCCAAGCCGTGCATCACCGACCACCCCGGCGGCAGTTGCGCCAAGGCCAGGGCCAGCACGCCAGTGCCCATCACGGCGGCAAACCAGTTGGGGGTGAATTGGCGAATCACTTCACGAGGGTGCTGCAAAGCGCTGAACGGCCGGGTGGCCAGAGGGATCGGGCGGTGCATGGTGTTCTCCTGTCCTCGTATGAGGTAAGGCTATGCTAGCCGCCTTTAATTTATCTACTAAACGGGTAGTTTCGCTATGGGTCATCGATTATGCCGATATGGCCGCGGCACCTCGACGCAGCCACATGCCCAGCAAGGCCACCGCGCACAAGGCAATCTGCAACACACCATAGCCTTCGCTGGTCACCACCAGGCCGACGGTGCGCACCAGGAAACCGGCCAATATCGCCGGCACGCTGAAGGCCAGGTAGCTGAGCACGTAGAACGTCGACATCAACCCTGCGCGCTCATGGGCATGGGCCAGGGGCAACACGCTGCGCGCCGAACCCAGGAAGCCGCTGCCAAAGCCGGCGCCGGCCATTACCGCGCCCACGAAGAACAGCAACAGCGCCTGGTGATTCGCCGCCAGCAGCACTAGCGCAATACCGATGGCCAACAGCACCGTGCCCAGGCGCAGTACCTTGTCGCAAGCGCTGGCACGCAGGGCGTAAATGGCCGCGGCACCACTGAGGGTCAAGGTGGCCACCAGCGCTCCGCCGATCAGGTTGGACGTGGAACCGGTGGCGGCTCTCACCAGCGACGGCGCCAGCGACAGGAAAAAGCCGCCGGTCATCCACACCGCCGTGTTCACCGGCAACATGCGCCATACGGCGGCGCGCGCCTGGCTGGGCACACTCAGCCGTGGCCGCAGCGACGCCAGCGCGCCGGGCTGGGCGCTGACGCTTTCCGGCAGCCACACCAGCATCACCGCCTGCATCACCAACAGCGCCAACAACACCCAGTACACCAGGCTCAAGGGCATGGGCGCGTACTGCACCAGCAAGCCACTGCCCAGGCCGCCCAGGGCCATGCCCAGCAACGGCGCCAGGCTATTGAGCAGCGGGCCTTTGTGCCGGTCGTTGTCCAGCAGCGCGGCACCCAGGGAACTGGTAGCCATGCCCGTGGCAAAGCCTTGCAGGATGCGCGCCGCCAGCAGCCAATTGACGTCACGGGCATAGATGAACGCCAGCATCGACACCATGTTCATCAGCAAGGCTGCGCGCAGCACCGGGCGCCGACCGATATAATCCGACAGCGAACCGACGGTCAGCAGCGCCGCCAGCAGGCTGAGGGCGTACACGCCGAAGATCATCGTCAGCATGCCCGGCGAGAATTGCCAGGCTTCCTGATACAGGTGATACAGCGGCGTCGGCGCGCTGGAGGCCGCCAGGAAAGTCAGCAGCACCACCGACAGGTAGGTCAGGCTGTTTCTTGCAGACAGGATGCTGGGCATGTGACACTCTCCACAAAAGCTAATTAATTGCATTAGCAGAGTCTGCACCCGCGTCATGCTTAAAGCAAACGCTTTGTGTTAAGGTCGTTGAATGGCTATCAAAGAAGGTATTCGCACGGGCGGCCGCAGTGCCCGCGTGCAAGAGTCTGTGCACGCGGCCGTCCGCGCCCTGCTGCAAGAGCAGGAGCGTGAATCACTCACCGTGCCGCTGATTGCCAGCCGCGCCGGCGTTACCCCGTCGACCATCTATCGGCGCTGGGGCGAACTGGCCGCGTTGCTGGCGGATGTGAGCCTGGCACGTCTGCGGCCCGACAGCGAACCCTTGGACACCACCAGCCTGCGCGGTGATTTGGTGGCCTGGGCCGAACAGTACCTGGACGAGATCAACTCGGAACCGGGCCGCAACATGATGCGCGACTTTATCGCCAGCGGTTGCTCGTTCCAGTGCGCCACGGTGCTGCGCGGCCAATTGCAGACCATTCTGGACCGCGCCCGCCGCCGCGGCGAGACCCCGCCGGATGCCGATCACCTGCTCAACCTGTTGGTAGCACCGGTGGTGTACCGCGTGCTGTTCGCCGAGTCCGCACCCAGTGTCGCGCAGATGCACCAGCTGGTAGACCTGAGCCTGACGTAACCACCGGCTACAACCTTGGTCGACACTGACGCCACGGCCTGCGCCATGCGAGACTGTCATTCCATCTGCATCGGAGCCTTTGATGTCGCTGTCCAGCGGGCTGATCGCCGCCGTCGCCCTGGCCTATATGGCCATCATGTTCGCTATAGCCTTTTACGGTGACCGCCGTGGCACGCCGCTGTCGCCACGCCTGCGCGCCTGGGTGTACAGCCTGTCGCTGGCCGTGTATTGCACCAGTTGGACCTTCTTCGGTGCAGTGGGCCAAGCCGCCGAGCAACTGTGGGCGTTCCTGCCGATCTACCTGGGGCCGGTGCTGCTGATGGTGTTTGCGCCCTGGGTGCAACAGAAGATGGTCCTGATCAGCAAGCAGGAAAACATCACCTCCATCGCCGACTTCATTGCCGCCCGCTATGGCAAATCCCAGTCTTTGGCCGTGGTGGTGGCGCTGATCTGCCTGGTGGGTGTGTTGCCCTATATCGCCCTGCAACTCAAAGGCATCGTGCTGGGCGTCAACCTGCTGATCGGTGCCGGAGCCGACGCCGCCGGCACCCGCGTGCAGGACACCGCATTGGTGGTGTCCCTGGTACTGGCCCTGTTCACCATCGTGTTCGGCACCCGCAGCCTGGACGTTACCGAGCACCACCGCGGCATGGTCCTGGCCATTGCCTTCGAAGCCCTGGTCAAGCTGTTTGCCTTTCTGGGTGTGGGGGCGTTCATCACCTACGGCCTGTACGACGGTTTCGGCGACCTGCTCAGCCAGGCCAGGCTGGCACCTGGGCTGGAAACCTACTGGCAGGAAACCGTGAACTGGCCGTCGATGGTGGTGCAAACCGGGGTGGCGATGATGGCGATGATCTGCCTGCCGCGGCAGTTCCATGTCACGGTGGTGGAAAACATAGAGCCTCAGGACCTGCGCCTGGCGCGCTGGGTGTTCCCTGCCTACCTGGTGTTGGCTGCACTGTTCGTGGTCCCCATCGCCCTGGCCGGGCAGATGCACCTGCCAAGCTCGGTGATTCCCGATTCGTTCGTGATCAGCCTGCCTCTGGCCGAGTCGCACCCGGCGCTGGCCCTGCTGGCCTTCATCGGCGGCGCCAGCGCCGCCACCGGCATGGTCATCGTCGCCAGCGTGGCGCTGTCCACCATGGTTTCCAATGACATGTTGCTGCCCTGGCTGCTGCGCCGGCAGAGCGCCGAGCGGCCATTCGAGGTATTCCGTCATTGGATGCTGTCGGTGCGCCGCATCAGCATCGTGGTCATTCTGCTGCTGGCCTACGTCAGCTACCGCCTGCTGGGCAGCACGGCCAGCCTGGCCACCATCGGCCAAATCGCCTTTGCCGCCGTGGCTCAACTGGCGCCGGCCATGCTCGGCGCCCTGTATTGGAAAAAAGCCAACCGCCGTGGCGTGTTCGCCGGGCTCGCTGCCGGTACCTTCCTGTGGTTCTATACCCTGGTGCTGCCCATCATGGCCCACAGCCTGGGCCTGTCGCTGCACCTGTTCCCAGGCCTGGCCTGGCTGCGCGGCGATCCGCTCGGCCTGCCCATTACACCGCTGACGCTGGGGGTGGTGCTGTCGCTGGCAGGCAACTTCACTCTGTTTGCCTGGGTGTCGGCGCTGTCGCGCACGCGGGTGTCCGAACATTGGCAGGCCGGGCGCTTTATCGGCCAGGAGACCAGCGCGCGCCCCGGCGGCCGCCTTCCCCTGTCGGTGCAGATCGAAGACCTGCTGACCCTGGCGTCGCGCTTTGTCGGTGAAGAACGGGCGCGCCAGAGCTTCATTCGCTACGCCTACCGCCAGGGCATCGGCTTCAACCCCAATCAGAGCGCCGACAACGAGTGGATCGCCCACACCGAGCGTCTATTGGCCGGGGTACTGGGCAGTTCCTCGACCCGGGCCGTCGTACGCGCGGCCATTGAAGGCCGCGACATGCAGCTGGAAGATGTGGTCAAGATTGCCGACGAAGCCAGCGAAGTACTTCAGTTCAACCGCGCCCTGCTGCAAGGCGCCATCGAGAACATCAGCCAGGGCGTCAGCGTGGTCGACCAGTCGCTGCACCTGGTGGCCTGGAACCGTCGCTACCTGGAACTGTTCAATTACCCCGACGGGCTGATCAGCGTGGGCCGGCCCATCGCCGACATCATTCGCTACAACGCCGAGCGCGGCCTGTGCGGCCCTGGCGAAGCCGAGGTGCATGTGGCCCGGCGCCTGCACTGGATGCGCCAGGGCCGCGCCCACACCTCCGAACGGCTATTCCCCAGCGGCCGGGTCATCGAGCTGATCGGCAACCCCATGCCCGGCGGCGGCTTCGTCATGAGCTTCACCGACATCACCGCGTTCCGCGAGGCCGAGCAGGCCTTGACCGCGGCCAATGAAAGCCTGGAACAACGGGTAGCCGAACGTACCCACGAGCTGTCGCAGCTCAACCAGGCACTCACCGTGGCCAAGAGCACCGCCGAGGCCGCCAACCAGTCCAAGACACGCTTCCTGGCCGCCGTGGGCCATGACCTGATGCAGCCGTTGAACGCCGCACGGCTGTTCTCCGCAGCGCTGTCGCATCAGGGCGAAGGGCTGTCGGCAGAGGCCCAGCAACTGGTGCAGCACATGGACAGTTCGCTGCGTTCGGCCGAAGACCTGATCAGCGACCTGCTGGACATCTCGCGCCTGGAAAACGGCAAGATCACCCCCGACCACAAGGCCTTTGCCCTCGGTGACCTGTACGAGGCACTGGGCGCCGAGTTCAAGGCCCTGGCCCAAGAGCAGGGCCTGACCTTCCACCTGCACTCTTCGGCACTGCGCGTGAACAGCGACATCAAGCTGCTACGGCGCATTCTGCAAAACTTCCTGACCAACGCCTTCCGTTATGGCAAGGGGCCGATCGTGCTGGGTGTGCGTCGCAAGGCCGGGGCCCTGAGCCTGGAAGTGTGGGACCGTGGCCCGGGCATCCCCGAAGACAAGTTGCAGGTGATCTTCGAAGAGTTCAAGCGCCTGGACAGCCACCAGACCCGCGCCGAAAAAGGCCTGGGCCTGGGCCTGGCGATTGCCGACGGCCTGTGCCGGGTGCTCGGCCATAGCCTGCAAGTGCGCTCATGGCCTGGCAGGGGCAGCTTATTCAGCGTGCGCGTGCCGCTGGCCGGCGCCGATAGCGCCGCCCCGGTCACCGCTATCGCCAGCAAGGGCCAGGACCTCAGCGGCCTGAAAGTGCTGTGTGTCGATAACGAAGACAGCATTTTGATGGGCATGCGCAGCCTGCTCAGCCGCTGGGGCTGCGAGGTGTTCACCGCGCGCGACCGTGGCGATTGCAGCCGCCTGCTGGAACAGGGCATGCGCCCCAACCTGGCGCTGGTGGACTTCCACCTGGACGAGGGCGATACCGGCCCGCAATTGATGGCCTGGCTGCGCGCGCACCTGAGTTCGCCGATACCGGGCATGGTGATCAGCGCCGACGGCCGCCCCGAAGTGCTGGCCCAGGTGCACGCCGCTGGCCTCGATTACCTGGCCAAGCCGGTCAAGCCGGCGGCCCTGCGCGCCCTACTGAACCGGCACCTCAGCCGGCAGTGAGGCGCCTTCGGCGTCGGTCATGGCGCGTTCCAGCAGGTCAGCCGGCAGGCTCTTGCTGGCACGGGCGCCCAGCAGCTTGAGCTGCTCGGTGCGGCTGACCAGGTTGCCGCGGCCATCGGTGAGCTTGTTGCGCGCTGCGCTGTAGGCCTTGTCCAGTTGTTGTAGGCGGTTACCCACCTCATCCAGGTCCTGGATGAACAGCACGAATTTGTCATATAGCCACCCGGCACGCTCGGCGATCTCCCGGGCGTTCTGGCTCTGGCGCTCCTGCTTCCACAGGCTGTCGATCACCCGCAAGGTGGCCAGCAACGTGGTGGGGCTGACAATGACGATCTGCCGGTCGAAGGCTTCCTGGAACAGGTTCGGTTCTGCCTGCAAGGCGGCCGAAAAAGCCGCTTCGATGGGCACGAACAGCAACACAAAGTCCAGGCTGTGCAAGCCTTCCAGGCGGTTGTAGTCCTTGCCGGACAACCCCTTCACGTGATTGCGCAGCGACAGCACGTGCTGCTTGAGCGCGGCCTGGGACACCGCTGGGTCTTCGGCGCTGATGTATTGCTGGTAGGCGGTAAGGCTCACCTTGGAATCGACCACCACCTGCTTGTCGCCCGGTAACATGATCAGCACGTCTGGCTGGAAGCGCTCGCCATCCGGGCCTTTCAAGCTGACCTGGGTCTGGTACTCGCGGCCCTTCTCAAGGCCTGCGTGCTCCAGCACCCGTTCCAGAATCAATTCACCCCAGTTGCCCTGGGTTTTCTGCCCCTTCAGCGCCTGGGTCAAGTTGGTGGCTTCGTCGCTCAGGCGCTGGTTGAGCTGTTGCAGACGCTCCAGTTCCTTGCCCAGGGAAAAGCGTTCGCGCGCCTCCTGCTGGTAGCTTTCTTCCACACGCTTTTCGAACGACTGAATGCGCTCCTTGAGCGGGTCGAGCAATTGCCCCAGGCGTTGCTGGCTGGTCTCGGCGAAGCGCTGCTCGCGCTCATCGAAGATCTTCCCGGCCAGTTCGGCAAACTGCGCCCGCAGTTCATCGCGCGAGCCTTGCAGGTCGGTCAGACGCTGCTGGTGGCTGTCCTGCTGCTCGCGCAATTCGGCCTGCAGGCCTGCACACTGGGCGTCCAGGCGGCGCAGTTCCATTTCCTTGGTACTGCGCTCCAGATTCCAGGCGTGGGAGGCGTCGCGGGCGTTGTCGCGTTCGATCTGCAACAAGTCCAGTTCGCGCCCTTGGGCGGCCAGTTCGGCCTGCTTGACGGTATTGGCCTGGGACAGGTCGCTGATTTCATCGCGACAGGCATCCAACTGCGCACCTAAGCCATCCTGGGCCAACTGCGCGGTGGCCAGGCGTTCCTGCAGCAGCGCCGTATCGGCATTCAGGGCGCTCAGGCGTCGCTGTATCCGCCAGGCCAGCGCCAGGCTGGGCGCGCCTGCCAGCAGCAAGCCAAGTAAAAGGCTGGTGATGTCCAATGCCATTTCAATTCCACCGCGTACGAACAAAGGCCACAGTTTGAGCGATGCGGCGACTGGCGGCAAACAGACGCCCCCCTGGCCTCTGGTCGGGCGATAGCCGCACGATTTTGAACCTCCGAACGAAAAAAATATCAGTCCGACACCGATGGAAATTCTTCTCATCATGCGACTGGCCAGTTCGCATGAAGACTTTGTAAGAAACATGAAATAACCGGGTACGCCCGTGCTAGAGCAAGCGCTCGGGACAATCCACAGAAGCTGTGGATAACTCAGTGGACAACCGCCTCGCAATCCCCGCAAACCCTTGCGGAATAGGGCCTCCAGTCAAACTGACGATTTTTTCACCAGTAAAAAAAAGCGTTTTTTTTCATTGACTTAAATTTTCAGTCCGGCGTAGGGGGCATATCGCCAGCGCCACCGCTGCCCCATGACAATTGTGGGGCAGTATGTGTACAACCGCCCTCAATGAAGGCGTCCGACCGCACCATTTTCGTACTCGCTGTCAAGTAAAGCGGTGAAAACGCCGCCCTGGGGGGCTTCCCAACGGGTGCGTCACGAGGCAAACTGGTCTGCTGAGCATCGAGTACTGCCCATGCATCCAGTACATTAAAAAAATCCTTGCAAGTTACCCAGGCTATCGATTAGTCTTGGAACCGTTAGTACCAAGCTGAAAGTCAATTTACGGTCGACACAGTCCTCCAGCACGTTGTTCGCAGCAAAGCGAACCCCCTGCTGAAACAGCGGACCGACCAACTCGATGGTTTCCAGGTAAACACTTCACGAGCCGTGGCCAACGCCAGGCATCGATGCCAAGCCTCTTTACTCTGACCCAACCAACCTGCTGATTGATCAGGATCTTCACCCACGGGCAGCGAACCTTTGCCCCGGTGTGCTGCCTGTCCTCCTAAGTACCTACCGGTCAGCCCAAGCGCCACATTTTAAATGCGCTTCACACTGGCTGCTTTTGTTCCAGTCAGGTTCTTCGTCCGGCCAATGGTGGCCCGCGTTACTGGAACGTTTTTAGTGCGCACGGATCTTATCCGTGTCTTTTGCAGGAACATCCAATAACTATGAACACTATCCATACTCAAGATGCCATTCGCACCCTGACCCACGCGTTTGCACCAATGAACTGCCTGATCATGGCCGCTCGCAAAGGCTGCTTCAGCTTCACGATCGTCAACGAGCACGGTATTGCCCGCCACAGCGAACGCCTGTACCCGGAGCAATACTCCAGCGCTGAACCGCTGCAAGCCGTTATCGATCGTACGCGCCAGGCACTGGTCGCCTAAAGCGAACAGGCAACACCCGAGGCCCCGCTACTGAGCGGGGCTTTTTTTGGCCTTTTCATCGATTTTCAGCCGCCCACCCCGCCGCCACGCACAGGCTGCGCCGTGCACACAAGGCGGACGGTAAAGAGGCCACTGGGACGCTACGCTGGAAGCAAACGGCAGGAGCGACGGGGCGGCCATGCCCGCGGCGCTTCGCGGACACGGCGCTCTCCTACCTGTGTTTGGAGCGTGCACAATCAGTGACATCTCCACCGTCCGCCTTGTTTGTCCCGCCACGAAACCGCAGTGCTCCGATAGGTCTTCCTTATAATTTGCCTTATCACCTCAGGGCATATCCCCAGGTTCTCGTCACCGGCAAATAATTTAAAAACAGCCCTTTACAGCACAAATTTGACACTACACTTCAATTCAAGCGGTTAGCGCCGCTTCCGATGGAGCCTGCCGATTCACTGCTGCCAAGCACCGGGCTTCGTCGGCCAGACAGGAGAGGTCGAAGGAGCTTATGGGTATCGCCGCGCGGGAATTGAGCCAGTACGTGATACGCCCGACGTTGATGTACCTGGGCCGTCACTGCGCCACGGCCGAAGCCTTGCTGCTAGGCGTGGCCGCCAGCCAGTCGGCGCTGGGCACCGAGTTGCACGGCCGCCGCGGTCATGGCCTGTACCGCATTGGCGCCCTGCGCCATCAGGCGTTATGGGACAGCTACCTGGCCCTTGACCCCGATCTGGCGAGCCTCGTGAGGGGGCTGGCCAGCCAACATGCTTTTTTAAGTGGCCCGCACCAGGAATTGACCGTCAACCTGCGATACGCCACCGCTATTGCGTGGCTGTTGATCGAAGAGCAAAAAGCGCCCTTGCCACAGGCCGATGATGTTATCGGCATGGCCAGAATATGGCGCCAAACCTTCCAGCCTCAGGGGCGTTTAAGGGATTTCACCGCCGCCTGGACAACCTGCATCACCGTTACTGACAGATTAGCCAGCTGAACATCATGGCATAAAGCCAGCTTATAACCCGCAAATCTGGTCGGATTGTCCTACAAAACCGCTCTATCTCCAGCGATACGGGCTATAGCGCCGCGACGAAAATGTTGGTAGTTTTCGCTTCGGTGATCACATGGAGTTCTAATAATGAAAAAAGTAATGCTCAAGACCACACTCAGCATCGCCGTTACAGTCGCGTCCACCCAGCTGTTCGCCAGTGGCTTTGCCATCAACGAAACCAGCATCAGTGGCATGGGCACCGGCTTTGCTGGCCGCTCTTCTTCTGCCGATGACGCCAGCACCATCTACGGCAACCCTGCCGGTATGTCGCGTCTCAAGAAAGAGCAAGTGACCGTAGGTGCCGCCGTCATCGACGCGAAAACCGACATCAGCGACACCAAGAGCAACTTCGGTGGCAAAGAAGGCGGCGACATGGTGCCGATGACCACGGTTCCCATGGGCTACTACGTCAAGCCGATTGATGATCATTGGGCGTTCGGTGTCGGTTTCTATGTGCCGTTCGGTCTGATCACTGACTACCACAGCGACTTTGCCGGCCGTTACTTTGCCAACAAGAGCAAGGTGCAGGTCATCACCTTCCAGCCAACCGTCAGCTACGCCTTCAACGACGTGGTATCGATCGGTTTTGGTCCAACCATCAACCGCATCGACGGCGAGTTGAGCTCGATGGTGCCAAACGCCTTCACGCCTGGCACCAACGACGGCAAGGTCAAGATCAACGGTAACGACACCGCTATCGGCTTCAACGCCGGTATCCTGGTACAGGCCACGCCGACTACCAGCCTGGGTCTGACCTACCACTCCAAGGTTGACTACCACTTGGATGGCGACACAAAGGTCAGTGGCGGCACGTTCAGCCTGCTGGGGGTAAGTGGCAAAAGCTACGACGCTTCGCTGGATCTGGACACTCCGGAATCCGTTGACTTCTCCATTACCCAGAAGCTGGGTGATGACTGGACCGTCTACGCCGGTAGCACCTGGACCCGCTGGAGCCGCCTGAAAGACATTACCGTCGAGACCACCGGCCTACCGGCCCAGCTGGCCACGCTGGCGACCAACACCGAAGAGCAAAACTGGCACGACACCTGGGCTCATGCCATCGGTGCCGCCTACCAGTTGAACAAACAAGTCGTGCTGCGCGCCGGCTACTCCGTTGACCAGTCGCCCACCAACAACGTCAACCGTTCGCCACGCATCCCTACCGGCGACCGCCAGGCCGTCAGCTTCGGCGTGGGTTACACCCCGGTGGACAACATCACCCTGGACTTCGCCTACTCCTACCTGTGGGAAGAGAGCGTGAAGATCAACGAAGACCCGGGCACCGCCCTGGCCTACAGCTCCAAGTACAAGAACAGCGCCAGCGGTTTCGGTACCTCGATTACCTACCGCTTCTGATCCACGTACCTGCAGCAAAAAAACCCGCTTCGGCGGGTTTTTTCATGGGCCGTATCCCGCCCCACAAGAAAGTTGCTGCTACGGTTTGGAGGCAATCGCCTTTTCCACGGCCGCAATCAGGTCTGGGTCATCGGGCTTGGTGATGCTGGAAAAACTGGCAATGACGTTGCCCTGGCGGTCCACCACGTATTTATAGAAATTCCACTTCGGTGCACTGCTCTGCTCGGCCAGCACCTTGAACAGGTGGGTGGCGTTCGAACCACGCACGGCAGCCGGCTGGGTCATGGTGAAGGTCACGCCATAGTTGGCGTAGCACACCTTGGCGGTTTCCGCCGTGTCCTGGGCTTCCTGCTTGAAGTCGTTGGACGGCACGCCAATCATTTCCAGGCCTTGGCCTTTGTAGCGCACGTACAAACCTTCGAGGCCGTTGAACTGCGGTGCAAAGCCACAGTAACTGGCCGTGTTGACCACTACCAGCGGCTTGCCGGCGAAGCGCTGGCACAGGTCAATGGAGTCTTTGCCGCGCAGCTTGGTCATCTGGCCTTGCAGCAATTGGGGGCAGTCAGCGGCCAACACCGTACCGCTGGCCGCAAGCAACAACAGGGGTACCGTCATCCAGCGCAGGTTCATGACCACAATCCTCGACTGATGGAATCACCAAGCTACCACACCCTCGCACCCGCCACAGGCGGAACGAACTTCCTGCACGCAGCACGCCTCTGAAGTTTAAGCCCCCAGCCAGAAGCCGCCACCCATGGACCTCGTCATCGCTCGCCCCGAAGGCTTGTATTGCCCGCCCGGGGATTTCTACATCGACCCCTGGCGGCCCGTGGAACGCTCGGTGATTACCCACGGCCATGGCGACCACGCACGCACCGGTAACCAGCATTACCTGGCCGCCAGCCCCGGGGCCGGCATACTGCGCGCAAGGCTGGGCGCCGACATCAACCTGCAAACCCTGGACTACGGTGAACGGCTGGTGCACCACGGCGTCACCCTCAGCTTCCACCCCGCCGGCCACGTGCTGGGTTCGGCCCAGGTGCGCCTGGAATATCAGGGTGAAGTCTGGGTCGCTTCCGGCGACTACAAGGTCGAGGCCGACGGCACCTGCGCGCCGTTCGAGCCGGTGCGTTGCCACACGTTCATTACCGAGTCGACCTTCGGCCTGCCCCTCTACCGCTGGCAACCGCAGCAGGAAATATTCAGTGAAATCGACGCCTGGTGGCGCGCCAACGCCCAGGCCGGCAAGGCCAGCGTGCTGTTCGCCTACGCTTTCGGCAAGGCCCAGCGCATCCTGCACGGCATCGACGCCAGCATCGGCCCGATCCTGGTGCATGGCGCGGTCGAACCGCTGAACCGGGTGTACCGCGAAGGCGGCGTGCGCATCCCCGAAACCCTCTACGCCGGCGACTTCAAAAAGACCGACCCGGCGTTGCGCCAGGCCCTGATTCTGGCGCCCCCTTCGGCCGGCGGCAGTACCTGGATGCGCCGCTTCGGCGACTACAGCGACGCCTTCGCCAGCGGCTGGATGCGCCTGCGCGGCACCCGCCGGCGGCGCGGTGTAGACCGTGGTTTTGTGCTGTCCGACCACGCCGACTGGCCGGGCCTGTTGTGGGCCATCGAACAGACCGGCGCCGAACGCGTGATGGTCACCCACGGCTCGGTGGCCGTGCTGGTGCGTTACCTGCGCGAGGCAGGCCTGGATGCCCAGGGCTTCACCACCGAATACGGGGATGACGACGAGCAGGCCAGCGCATGAGAGCCTTTGCCGAGCTTTACGCGCGCCTGGACGAAACCACCTCCACCAACGCCAAGCGCGATGCCCTGCTGGACTACTTCAGCCACGCCGACGCGGCCGACGCCGCATGGGCGGTGTATTTTCTGTCCGGCGGCCGCCCCCGGCAACTGGTGCCCAGCCGCGTATTGCGCGAGATAGCAGTGGGCACCAGTGGCCTGCCCGGCTGGCTGTTCGAGGAAAGCTACCAGGCGGTAGGCGACCTGGCCGAAACCTTTTCCCTGCTGCTGCCCGAGTCGGCGCACAGCAGCGACCAGGGCCTGGCCTGGTGGGTAGAGCAAGCACTGTTACCCCTGCGCGGCCAGCCACCCGAGCTCTTGGCCGAACGCCTGCCAGCGCTGTGGGCCCAACTGGACCGGCAAAGCCTGCTGGTGTGCGTGAAACTGATCACCGGCAGTTTCCGCGTGGGCGTCTCGAAGCTGCTGGTGACCCGCGCCCTGGCGCAGTTGGCGGACATCGACAGCAAGCGCGTGGCCCAACGCTTGGTAGGCTACACCGACCTGGCGCACCGACCCACGGCGGCCAGCTATCAGCAACTGATCGCCGCCGAATCGGACGACGAGCATGCCCAGCGCGGTGGCCAGCCCTACCCGTTTTTCCTCGCCCATTCCCTGCAACAGCCCGCAGATCAGTTCGACACCTTGCTAGGCCCGGTCAGTGACTGGCAGGTGGAATGGAAGTGGGACGGCATTCGCGCGCAACTGGTCAAGCGCGACGGCCGCCTGTGGATCTGGTCACGCGGGGAGGAACTGGTGTCCGAGCGCTTTCCCGAACTGCACGTGCTGCAAGCAACCTTGCCCGACGGCACCGTGATCGATGGTGAGATCGTGGTGTGGAACGATGATCGCGTACAACCATTCGCCCTACTGCAACAGCGCATTGGCCGCAAAACGCTGAGCCGCAAATTGCTCGATGAGATACCCGTGGCCGTGCTGGCCTATGACCTGCTGGAGTGGCAGGGCCATGACTGGCGCAACCGCAACCAGCACCAGCGCCGCGAGCAACTGGAGAACGTGGTGAGGGCCGTCGCCCATCCGGAGTTGCGCCTGTCCCCCGTATTGCACGGCAGCGACTGGCTCGACCTGCAACGCCAGCGCGAAGACTCCAGGCGCCTGGGGGTGGAAGGCATGATGCTCAAGGCCCGCGACGCGCTGTACGGAGTGGGCCGCACCAAGGACATGGGCGTGTGGTGGAAATGGAAAGTCGACCCGTTCAGTGTCGATGCCGTGCTGATCTATGCCCAGGCTGGCCATGGTCGACGCGCCAGCCTCTATACCGACTATACCTTTGCCGTGTGGGACGGGCCTGCCGACGCCAGCGAGCGCACGCTGGTGCCGTTCGCCAAGGCCTACTCAGGCCTCACCGACGAGGAAATGCGCCAGGTGGACGCCATCGTGCGCAAGACCACCGTGGAAAAGTTCGGGCCGGTGCGCAGCGTGCGCCCCACCCTGGTGTTCGAGCTGGGATTCGAGGGCATTGCCCTGTCAAAACGTCATAAAAGCGGCATTGCCGTACGTTTTCCGCGCATGTTGCGTTGGCGGCATGACAAGCCGGTGGAAGAAGCCGATAGTCTGGCTACGCTGCAAGACCTGCTGCGCTGATTGCGCGTTTTTGGTGCGCGTTTCGAGGCTCGCCCGATTTCGGGCACGCGGCCGTGCCAGAGCCTTTGAGGCCGCCCCATTTAAACGCTCGTTCGGGTACTGTGGTGCGAAAATTGCTATCAGAATGATGTCTGGCATCCGCCGGTAACGAATGTCGCGTACACCCGTACGCTCTTCTCAGGTTCTAAGGACTGCACAATGAAAAAAGCATTGCTGACCCTTTCTGCACTGGCCTTATGTTTGTCTGCTGGCGCCGCGATGGCCAAGGATTACAAGGTACTGCGCTTTGGCGTGGACCCTTCCTACGCACCTTTTGAATCCAAGGCCGCCGATGGCAGCCTGGTGGGCTTTGACATCGACCTGGGCAACGCCATCTGCAAAGAACTCAAAGTCGAGTGCAAATGGGTTGAGAACGACTTCGACGGCATGATCCCCGGCCTCAACGCCGGCAAGTTCGACGGCGTCATTTCGTCCATGACCGTGACCGACGCGCGTGCCAAAGTCATCGACTTCTCCGCCGAACTGTTTTCCGGCCCTACCGCACTGGTGTTCAAAAAAGGTGCAGGCTACAGCACCCCCGAATCGCTCAAAGGCAAGACCGTGGGCTATGAGCAAGGCACCATCCAGGAAGCCTACGCCAAGGCCGTCCTGGACAAGGCCGGCGTGACCACCAAGGCCTATGCCAACCAGGACCAGGTGTATGCCGACCTGACCTCCGGCCGCCTGGATGCCTCCATCCAGGACATGCTGCAGGCCGAGCTGGGCTTTTTGAAATCGCCGCAGGGCGCAGACTACGAAGTCAGCAAACCGGTTGACGATCCCCTGCTGCCGGCCAAGACCGCCGTGGGTATCAAAAAGGGTAACAAAGAGCTCAAGGCTCTGCTGGACAAAGGTATCGAAGCGTTACACAAGGATGGCACCTACGACACCATTCAGAAGAAACACTTCGGTGATCTGAACCTGTACAGCGGTAAGTAACATTTGGTAACGACGCCTTCCTCCCGCGCGGAGGAAGGCGTTTTTTCTACCTGCACAGGCCTGATCCATGTTCGACGACCTATTACAAAGCCTGGGGCTTTCGGCATTCAGCTTGAAGGGCTTTGGCCCGATCCTGCTGGAAGGCACCTGGATGACCATCAAGCTGGCAGTGCTGTCACTGCTGGTGAGCGTTTGCCTGGGCCTGCTGGGCGCCAGCTGCAAACTCTCCAGCCTCAAGATGCTGCGCGTGCCCGCCCAGCTCTACACCACCCTGATCCGCGGCGTACCCGACCTGGTGCTGATGCTGCTGATCTTCTACAGCCTGCAAACCTGGCTGACCAATCTCACAGATGCCATGGACTGGGACTACATCGAGATCGATCCATTCACCTCCGGTGTGATCACCCTCGGGTTCATCTATGGCGCCTATTTCACCGAAACCTTCCGCGGCGCCATCCTGGCCGTCCCGCGCGGTCAGGTGGAAGCGGCCACCGCCTACGGCCTCAAGCGCAGCCAGCGCTTTCGCTACGTGGTGTTCCCGCAAATGATGCGCTTTGCCCTGCCGGGCATTGGCAATAACTGGATGGTGATGCTCAAGGCCACCGCGCTGGTATCGATCATCGGCCTGGCCGACCTGGTCAAGGCCGCGCAGGACGCCGGCAAAAGCACCTACCAGCTGTTCTACTTCCTGGTGCTGGCCGCCATCATCTACCTGCTGATCACCAGCGCCTCCAACCTGGTGTTGCGCTGGGCCGAACGGCGTTACAGCGCAGGCAGCCGGGAGGCCGTGCGATGATTGAACTCTTGCAACAATACTGGCGCCCGTTCCTGTACTCCGACGGCCAGCACATCACCGGCCTGGCCATGACCCTGTGGCTGCTCAGCGCCTCCATTGCCATCGGCTTCGTGGTGTCCATCCCGCTGTCCATCGCCCGCGTGTCCACACACTTCTGGGTGCGCTGGCCGGTGCAGTTCTACACCTACCTGTTCCGCGGCACGCCGCTGTATATCCAGTTGCTGATCTGCTACACAGGCATCTACAGCATCGAGGCGGTGCGCAACCAGCCAGAGCTGAACGCGTTCTTCCGCGACGCCATGAACTGCACCATCCTGGCCTTTGCCCTGAACACCTGCGCCTACACCACCGAGATCTTCGCCGGCGCCATCCGCAGCATGAACCACGGCGAAGTGGAAGCCGCCAAGGCCTACGGGCTGACCGGTTGGAAGCTCTACACTTACGTGATCATGCCGTCGGCGCTGCGCCGCTCGCTGCCCTTCTACAGCAATGAAGTGATCCTGATGCTGCACTCCACCACCGTGGCCTTCACCGCCACCGTACCGGACATCCTCAAGGTGGCCCGCGACGCCAACTCGGCCACCTTCATGACCTTCCAGTCGTTTGGCATCGCCGCGCTGATCTACCTGACCATCACCTTCACGCTGGTGGGCCTGTTCCGCCTGGCGGAACGCCGTTGGCTGGCCTTTCTTGGCCCCGCGCACTAGGACGCAACCATGCATCATCGCACCCACGACCTGATCAGCCCGGTGCCCGGCACCGGGCGGCAGATCCACAGCTTCCACTTCGGCCCCACCGACGGCGCGGGCAAGATCTACATCCAGGCCTCGCTGCACGCCGACGAGTTGCCCGGCATGCTGGTGGCCTGGCACCTCAAGCAGCGCCTGGGCGAGCTGGAACAGGCCGGGCGCCTGAACAGTGAAATCGTGCTGGTGCCGGTGGCCAACCCCATTGGCCTGGAGCAGGTACTGATGGACGTGCCGCTGGGCCGCTACGAGCTGGAGAGCGGGCAGAACTTCAACCGCCTGTTCATCGACCTCAGTGACGAAGTGGGCACCGACGTCGAAGCCCAGTTGGGCGACGACCCACAGCACAACGCCCGCCTTATCCGCGCCAGCCTGCGCCGCGCCCTGGAGGCGCAAGTGCCGGCCACCCAACTGCAATCCCAGCGCCTGACCCTTCAGCGCCTGGCCTGCGACGCCGACATGGTGCTGGACCTGCACTGCGACTTCGAAGCCGTGGCCCACCTGTACACCACGCCCGAGGCCTGGCCGAAGGTTGAACCGCTGTCGCGCTACCTGGGTGCCCAGGCCAGCCTGTTGGCCACCGACTCGGGGGGCCAGTCGTTCGACGAATGCTTCACCCTGCTGTGGTGGGAGCTGCAACAACGCTTCAACCACCGCTTCGAGATTCCCCAAGGCAGCTTCTCGGTGACCCTGGAGCTGCGTGGCCAGGGCGATGTCGACCATCACACCGCCAGCGGCGACGCCCAGGCGATTCTCGATTACCTCACCGACTTCGGCGCCATTGCCGGCACGGCCGCGCCACTGCCCGAACTGCTTTACCCGGCCACCCCGCTGGCCGCCGTGGAGCCCGTGGTGAGTACGGCCGGCGGCCTGCTGGTGTTTCACGTGCTGCCGGGGGAAATGATGAGTGCAGGCCAACTGATTGCCGACGTCATCGACCCCATCACCGACCGCATCACGGCCGTGCGCTGCACCCAGCCTGGCCTGCTGTACGCCCGTTCTCTGCGGCGCATGGCCACCGCCGGCATGGTGGTGGCTCACGTCGCCGGCCGCGAGGCCTTTCGCAGCGGCTACCTTCTTTCGCCTTGAGACCTGATTGCATGTACAAACTGACCATCGATGGCCTGCATAAAAGCTACGGCGACAACGAAGTGCTCAAGGGCGTTTCGCTCAAGGCCAAGACCGGCGACGTCATCAGCCTGATCGGCGCCAGCGGCTCGGGCAAAAGCACATTCCTGCGCTGCATCAACTTTCTGGAAACTCCCAACGACGGCGCCATGAGCCTGGACGGCAAGCAGATCCGCATGGTGCAGGACAGCCACGGAATGCGCGTGGCCGACCCGGACGAACTGCAGCGCATCCGCACGCGCCTGGCCATGGTGTTCCAGCATTTCAACCTATGGAGCCACATGACCGTGCTTGAGAACATCACCATGGCCCCGCGCCGGGTGCTGGGCGTGAGCAAGCACGATGCCGAAGAGCGTGCGCGCCGCTACCTGGACAAGGTGGGCCTGCCGGCCCGCGTGGCCGACCAGTACCCGGCGTTCCTGTCCGGCGGCCAGCAGCAGCGCGTGGCCATTGCCCGTGCGTTGGCCATGGAACCTGAGGTGATGCTGTTCGACGAGCCCACTTCGGCGCTGGACCCCGAACTGGTGGGCGAAGTATTGAAAGTGATCCAGGGCCTGGCCGAGGAAGGCCGTACCATGATCATGGTCACCCACGAAATGAGCTTTGCTCGCCAGGTGTCGAGCCAGGTGATGTTCCTGCACAAGGGCCTGGTGGAAGAAGAAGGCGCGCCGGCCGATGTGCTGGGCAACCCCAAGAGCGAACGCCTGCGCCAGTTCCTCAGCGGTAACCTCAAGTAACTGCCGCAGGAGCGGACCGGTCCCGGGTAAACTAATCCGCTGGGTTCGCTGTCACTGGTTTAACCCCCACGGACAGCGCCCATGCCCGATCACGCCAAACACTGGTTCGCCGCCCGCCACTGGAAGCCGTTCGCGTTCCAGAAGCAGGTGTGGGCCGCTGTGAAGGCAGGGCAATCAGGTTTGCTGCACGCCAGCACCGGCGCCGGCAAGACCTACGCCCTGTGGTTCGCTGCCCTCAACCGGTTTGCCACACCCGGTAGCCGCACAGCAGCGCTGACGGTGCTGTGGATCACCCCCATGCGCGCCCTGGCCGCCGACACCCATCGCGCCCTGTTGGCACCGCTGGACGAGCTGCAACTGCCATGGACCGTGGGCCTGCGCACCGGCGACACCGGCAGCGCCGAACGCGCCCGCCAAGGCCGGCGGCTGCCCACCACGCTGATCACCACCCCGGAAAGCCTGACGCTGCTGTTGGCGCGCGCCAATGCCCAGGCCGAGTTCGCCAGCCTGGCCATGGTGGTGGTGGACGAATGGCACGAACTGATCGGCAACAAGCGCGGCGTGCAATTGCAACTGGCGCTGGCCCGCCTGCGCCAATGGCAGCCGGCGTTGATCACTTGGGGCATTTCGGCAACGCTGGGCAATCAACGTCACGCCCAGGACGTACTGCTGGGTTTGGACCAGGGCGTCACCGTGCATGGCGCCGAGGCCAAGCGTATCGAGGTGGACACCTTGCTGCCCGCCGCCATTGACCGCTTTCCCTGGGGCGGGCACATGGGCCTGCGCATGCTCGGCCAGGTGGTGGGCGAAATCGACGCCAGCAGCAGTTGCCTGGTGTTCACCAATACCCGCTCCCAGGCGGAAATATGGTTCCAATCCATTCTCGATGCCCGCCCCGACTGGGCCGGCATCATTGCCCTGCACCACAGCTCACTCGCCCGGGAGACCCGCGACTGGGTGGAGCAAGCCCTCAAGAACGGCCAGCTGAAGGCGGTAATCTGTACCTCCAGCCTGGACCTTGGCGTGGATTTTCTGCCCGTGGAGCGTGTGTTGCAGATCGGCTCGGCCAAAGGCGTGGCGCGGCTGATGCAACGCGCCGGCCGCTCGGGGCATGCACCGGGGCGGTCTTCGCGGGTCACCCTGGTACCCACCCACAGCCTGGAACTGGTGGAGGCCGCCGCCGCCGAACACGCCGTGGCCCAACGGCAGATCGAACCGCGCGAATCACCCCACAAGCCCCTGGATGTGCTGGTGCAGCACCTGGTAAGCATGGCCCTGGGCGGCGGCTTCACGCCTGACGCCCTGTTGCACGAGGTACGCAGCGCCTGGGCCTACCGTGAACTGAGCGATGATGAATGGCAGTGGGCACTGGCCTTCGTGCGCCATGGCGGTCATTCCCTGACTGCCTACCCCGACTACCGCCGCGTGGAACCCGATGACCTGGGCATATGGCGCGTGCCGGACGCGCGCCTGGCCCGCCGCCATCGCATGAGCATCGGTACCATCGTCAGCGACGCCAGCCTGCAGCTCAAATTCTGGAGCAAGGGCGGTGGCGGCCGTTCGCTGGGCAGCGTCGAGGAAGGCTTTATCGCCCGCCTGCGGCCCGGCGACGGCTTTCTCTTTGCCGGGCGCCAGCTGGAACTGGTACGGGTGGAAAACATGACCGCCTACGTCAAGCGCAGCACGGCGAAAAAAGCCGCCGTGCCACGCTGGAATGGCGGGCGCATGCCGTTGTCCAGCGAACTCGCCGCGGCCCTGGTGCAGCAGTTGGGGCTGGCTGCACGCGGCGAGTACCAAAGCGCCCCCATGCGTGCCGTGCGCCCGTTACTGCAAGTGCAGCAGCACTGGTCGGCGCTGCCCACGCCGCAGACGCTGCTGGCCGAAACCCTGAAGTCGCGCGAAGGCTGGCACCTGTTCCTCTACCCCTTCGCCGGTCGCCAGGTGCATCTGGGCCTGGCCAGCCTGCTGGCGTCACGCATGAGCCAGCGCCAGCCGCTAACCTTCTCCATTGCCGTCAACGACTACGGCTTCGAACTGTTGAGCGCCACGGCCGTGGACTGGCCCCAGTGGCTGAACGGCGCCTTGCTGAGCCCTGAGCAACTGCTGGCGGACGTGCTGGCCAGCCTTAACGCCGGTGAACTGGCCCTGCGACGCTTTCGTGAAATCGCGCGCATCTCGGGGTTGGTGTTTGGCGGCTACCCCGGCGCGCAGAAAAGCACACGCCAGGTGCAGGCTTCCAGCGGGTTGTTTTTCGAAGTGTTCAAGCAGTACGACGCCGGCAACTTGCTGCTGACCCAGGCCCAGGAAGAAGTGCTGCGCCAGGAGCTGGATGTGCAGCGCCTGGAGCAGACGCTGTTGCGCATGCAGCGCCAACGCCTGGACCTGCACGCCCTCAAACGCGCAACGCCCTTGGCCTTCCCACTGATGGTGGAGCGCTTCCGCGAAAGCCTGAGCAGCGAAAAACTCGCCGACCGCATCGCGCGCATGGTCAGCGACCTGGAAACGGCGGCGGGACCATGAGTGGGCACCACGCGGTCAGCTTTCATGGCGCCACTTTGTGGCTGCTGCCCGAGAAAGCCATCTATTGGCCTGAACAGCGCGCCCTGTTAATTGCCGATGCACACTTCGGCAAGGCCGCCGCCTACCGACGCCTGGGCCAACCGGTGCCGCACGGCACCACGGCCAGCAACCTGGCGGTACTGGACCGCCTGCTCTGCAGCCACGACTGCCAGCAGCTGATTTTCCTCGGAGACTTCCTGCATGCGCCGGGGTCCCAGGGCGCCAGCACCCTGGGGGCCTTGCAGCAATGGCGCGAGCGCCATTCACAGCTGGCCGTGACCCTGATTCGAGGCAACCATGACCGTCGCGCCGGCGACCCACCTGCCGCATTGGCCTTCCAAATGGTAACCGAACCGTTGCTGCTGGGGCCCTTCGCCCTGCAGCACGAACCCGACGCGCACCCCCACCTGCCGGTGCTGGCCGGCCATGTGCATCCGGTGTATCGGTTACATGGCAAGGGCCGCCAGCGCTTGCGCCTGCCGTGTTTCAAGTTGGGTGGGGCTGTCAGCCTGCTGCCGGCGTTTGGCGCCTTCACGGGCGGTCATGGGGTATACCCTGGCCGTGACGACGCCATTTTCGTGATCGGCGACGGCCAGGTGTGGCCAGTGGGCAATCAGGCGACGGGGGCAGGTGGCGGTTCATCGGGGATGGTCGGTTCCCCGGGCTCCGACGGTTGTGGATAGTTCGGGGTGTCGGGGTCCGGTTGGCCCGGAACGCCCCCGGCCTGCTGGGCCATGGGGTTGGCCAGCAAGGTCCAGGCGAGCACGCCAATCTGGTTGGGTTCAAGCCTGGCCAGTTCGGCGCTGATGGTCGGGTCGATTTTCATGGGCACTCCCTGGGCAATGGCCCGTTTCACGTAACGCGAAACAGAACAGTTCACCTCGATAGAGTGCCTTTTGCCCGACTAATTCCTTGCGCCGGTCGGATTATGTACGCGGCAGGGTCACGCCACGCTGGCCCTGGTACTTGCCGCCACGGTCCTTATAGGACACTTCGCACTCTTCGTCCGATTCCAGGAACAGCATCTGCGCCACGCCTTCGTTGGCGTAGATCTTGGCCGGCAGCGTGGTGGTGTTGGAGAACTCCAAGGTCACGTGGCCTTCCCACTCCGGTTCCAGCGGGGTGACGTTGACGATGATGCCGCAACGCGCGTAGGTGCTCTTGCCCAGACAGATGGTCAGCACGTTGCGCGGAATGCGGAAGTATTCAACCGTGCGGGCCAAGGCGAAGGAGTTCGGCGGAATGATGCATACGTCGCTCTTGACGTCGACGAAGCTCTTCTCGTCGAAGTTTTTCGGGTCCACGGTAGCCGAGTTGATGTTGGTGAACACCTTGAATTCATCGGCGCAGCGCACGTCGTAGCCGTAGCTGGACACCCCGAAGGAGATCAGGCGGTCGGCGCCTTCGCCACGCATCTGGCGCTCGACGAAAGGTTCGATCATGCCGTGCTCTTGCGCCATGCGGCGAATCCACTTGTCCGATTTGATGCTCATGGCGGGGGTGTCCTGAATAGCGAGGTGGTGAAAATAATGCCCGCATCTTACCGGACCGCAGGCCATGGCTCAAAGCGCCGCCGACATTTACCCGGACCGCCTGGTCATTCGGTGCCCCACAGCCCCCGAAAACTGCGACTTTCCGTCACTTGCCCACACCGTCAGTCATGATTTGGGATATTCGTGTGTCAGGGCATTGGCAGGCCTCGGAAAAAGGGTTAAGGTGGCGTCACTGTGTTGCTTGTGTCACTGAGAATCTCTACCCGATGTTTTACATCTTCATGAATTTTCCTGCTCTTTGCACTCAGTCTCGGCCAAGGCATTTCTTGAGCCGCAGTTAACTTTGTCCAAGGAGATTTACCATGTCCAATCGCCAAACCGGTACCGTTAAGTGGTTCAACGATGAAAAAGGCTTCGGCTTCATCACTCCACAATCCGGTGACGACCTGTTCGTACACTTCAAAGCCATCCAGGCTGACGGTTTCAAAAGCCTGAAAGAAGGCCAGCAAGTTTCTTTCGTCGCTACCCGCGGCCAGAAAGGCATGCAAGCTGAAGAAGTTCAAGTTATCTAACTTGTACTGAACAGTTAAAAAGAACCCCGCTCTCGAGCGGGGTTTTTTTATGCCTGCTGCAACCAGAAATACGCCTATTTCGTGGAGCGGGCCCTGCCCGCGAAAAGCACACCGCCGATTATCAGATACACCGCGGCATTCTTTTCGCGGGCAGAGCCCGCTCCCACCTAAAGCGAGAGGCTACTGGTTCAATCTTCGCTAATGGTAATACTCGGCATCGCCGGCGCTGCCGCTTCCTGCAACACGATGCGCGCGCCCACGTGGCGGGCCAGGTCTTGATACACCATGGCGATCTGGCTTTCCGGCTCGGCGATAGCCGTGGGCTTGCCGCTGTCGGCCTGCTCGCGGATCAGCATCGACAACGGCAGCGACGCCAGCAACTCAACGCCGTACTGGCTGGCCAGCTTCTCACCGCCGCCCTCGCCGAACAGGTGCTCGGCGTGACCGCAGTTGGAGCAGATGTGCACGGCCATGTTCTCCACCACGCCCAGCACCGGGATGTTCACCTTGCGGAACATTTCCACGCCCTTCTTGGCGTCCAGCAGCGCCAGGTCCTGGGGCGTGGTGACAATCACAGAACCGGCCACCGGCACTTTCTGCGCCAGGGTCAGCTGGATGTCGCCGGTGCCCGGCGGCATGTCGATGACCAGGTAGTCCAGGTCATCCCAGGCGGTCTGGGTTATCAGTTGCATCAACGCTCCGGACACCATCGGCCCACGCCATACCATGGGCGTGTTGTCGTCGGTCAGGAACGCCATGGACATCACTTCCACGCCATGAGCCTTGAGCGGCACGAACCACTTCTGATCCTTCACCTGCGGCCGCGTGCCTTCGGGAATGCCGAACATCACGCCCTGGCTGGGGCCGTAGATGTCGGCGTCGAGCATGCCCACGCGGGCGCCTTCGCGTGCCAGGGCCAGGGCCAGGTTGGCCGCGGTGGTGGACTTGCCCACACCGCCCTTGCCCGACGCCACGGCAATGATGTTCTTGACGTTGGCCATGCCCGGCACCTGGGCCTGGGCCTTGTGGGCGGCGATGACGCAGTCGATGCGCACCGTGGCGCGCGTCACGCCTTCCAGGCCCTCGATGGCCAGTTGCAGCATCTGCGCAAAGCCATTCTTGAACAGGCCGGCGGCGTACCCCAGTTCCAGGACCACGCTAACCTGCTCGCCATCGATATCGATGGCCCGCACGCACCCGGCGCTGACCGGGTCCTGATTCAGGTAAGGGTCGGTGTACTGGCGAAGCACGGCTTCGACGGCGGCGCGATTGACGGCACCCATGGGTTCTCCCGTTATAAAGACTGAGCAAGACAGGTGGCTATCCTAGCGCGTCCACCAGACGAAATCTGTAATTGTGGGAGCTGGCTTGCCCGCGAGCTCCAAGGGTTCCCAAAATCTCGCTGGCAAGCCAGCTCCCACACTGCAAGGCGAAGAGGCGGGGTGAAAAAAATCCGCCAGGCCTTTATAGTGGCCGATCTTCGTTTGACTTCTAAGTAGCCGAGCCCCATGTCCGAGCCCCGCAAGATTCTCGTCACCAGCGCCCTGCCCTACGCCAATGGTTCGATCCACCTTGGCCACATGGTCGAGTACATCCAGACCGACATGTGGGTGCGTTTCCAGAAGCACCGTGGCAACCAGTGCACCTACGTCTGCGCCGACGACGCCCACGGTTCGGCCATCATGCTGCGCGCGGAAAAGGAAGGCATCACCCCCGAGCAACTGATCGCCAACGTGCAGGTCGAGCACAGCACCGACTTCGCCGACTTCCTGGTGGAGTTCGACAACTTCCACTCCACGCACTCGGACGAGAACCGCGAGCTGTCGTCGCAGATCTATCTGAAGCTGCGCGACGCCGGGCACATTTCCCAGCGCTCGGTAACCCAGTACTTCGACCCAGACAAGCAGATGTTCCTGGCCGACCGCTTCATCAAGGGCACCTGCCCCAAGTGCGCAGCCGAAGACCAGTACGGCGACAACTGCGAAAAGTGCGGCGCCACCTACGCCCCCACCGAGCTGAAGAACCCCAAGTCGGCGATTTCCGGTGCCACGCCGGTACTGCGTGACTCACAGCACTTCTTCTTCAAGCTGCCCGACTTCCAGGCCATGCTGCAGCAGTGGACCCGCAGCGGCACCCTGCAGGACGCCGTGGCCAACAAGCTGGCCGAGTGGCTGGACAGCGGCCTGCAGGAGTGGGACATCTCCCGCGACGCACCCTATTTCGGCTTCGAGATCCCGGGCGAGCCAGGCAAGTATTTCTATGTGTGGCTGGACGCGCCGATCGGCTACATGGCCAGTTTCAAGAACCTGTGCGCGCGCCGTCCGGACCTGGACTTCGACGCCTACTGGGCCAAGGACTCCACTGCCGAGCTGTACCATTTCATCGGCAAGGACATCATCAACTTCCACGCCCTGTTCTGGCCCGCCATGCTCGAAGGCGCTGGCTACCGCAAGCCGACCGCCGTCAACGTGCACGGCTACCTGACCGTCAACGGCCAGAAAATGTCCAAGTCGCGCGGCACCTTCGTCAAGGCCCGCACCTATCTGGACCATCTGTCGCCCGAGTACCTGCGCTACTACTACGCTTCCAAGCTGGGCCGTGGCGTGGACGACATGGACCTGAACCTCGATGACTTCGTGCAGAAGGTCAACTCCGACCTGGTGGGCAAGGTGGTCAACATCGCCAGCCGCTGCGCAGGTTTCATCCACAAGGGCAACGCCGGCGTGCTGGTGGCCGAAAACGCCGCGCCAGAGCTGACCGACGCGTTCCTGGCGGCCGCGCCAAGCATCGGCGAAGCCTACGAGAACCGCGACTTCGCCCGCGCCATGCGTGAAATCATGGCACTGGCCGACCGCGCCAACGCCTTCATCGCCGACAAGGCCCCCTGGGCCCTGGCCAAGCAGGAAGGCAAGCAGGACGAAGTACAGGCCGTGTGCGCACTGGGCGTGAACCTGTTCCGCCAGCTGGTGATCTTCCTCAAGCCCGTGCTGCCGCAACTGGCTGCCGATGCCGAGGCGTTCCTGAACGTCGCACCACTGACCTGGGCCGACCACGCCACCCTGCTGGCCAACCACCAGCTCAACCCGTTCCAGGCGCTGATGAGCCGTATCGACCCGGTGAGAGTGCAGGCCATGGTCGACGCCTCCAAGGAAGACCTGGAAGCCGCCCAGGCCAGCAATGCCCCGGCCGGCAACGGCGAGCTGGTGAAGGAGCCGCTGGCGGCGCAAATCGAGTTCGACACCTTTGCCGCCGTTGACCTGCGCGTGGCCCTGATCGTCAAGGCCGAGCACGTGGAAGGCGCCGACAAGCTGCTGCGCCTGACCCTGGACATCGGTGACGAGCAACGCAACGTGTTCTCGGGCATCAAGAGCGCGTACCCGAACCCGGCGGAACTGGAAGGTCGCCTGACCATGATGATCGCCAACCTCAAGCCACGCAAAATGCGCTTCGGTATGTCCGAAGGCATGGTCATGGCTGCCGGCCCCGGTGGCGAAGAGATCTACCTGTTGAGCCCTGACAGCGGCGCCAAGCCGGGCCAACGCATCAAGTAATACCCTTTGCGGGAACTGGCTTGCCAGCTCCCGCAATTGTTCCTGCACTGCGGACCCAAAGATGAGCCTGATTCAACGCATCGACGCCCTGCTGCCCCAGACCCAGTGTGGCAAATGCGGCCATGGCGGCTGCCTGCCGTATGCCAAGGGCATTGCAACAGGCGAAGACATCAACAAATGCCCGCCAGGCGGCACGGAAACCCTGGGCGCCCTGGCCAACCTGCTGCAGGTTCCGGTGATTGCACTGGACACCAGCCGCGGCAGCGCCCCGGCGCAAGTGGCCTTTATCCGCGAAGCCGAGTGCATCGGTTGCACCAAGTGCATACAGGCCTGCCCGGTAGACGCCATCCTCGGCGCAGCCAAACAGATGCACAGCGTCATCGTTGACGAATGCACCGGCTGCGACCTGTGCGTGGCACCGTGCCCGGTTGATTGCATCGAATTGCGACCGCTGCCGGCCGGCGTCACCGTGGCGATTGTCGGCGGCCTGGCCACCAGCGAGGTTCAGCGCCAAGCCCGCTCGCTCAAGCGCGACCGCGCGCGCCGGCGCTTCGAAAACCGCAGCGCACGGCTGGCGCGCCAGGTAGCGCTGCGCGAAAGCCGGCGGCCGGTCGCTGTGGTTGCCACGCCTGCCCCGGCCGCGGCGCCGTCCGACCCCGTGCAGGCGGCCCTGGCACGGGTCAAGGCGCAAAAGGCGGCCAATGCCGACGCACAGCTCAAACAGGCCAAGATAGCCGCCGCCATGAGCCGTGCACAGTGGAGCAAAACCCTGCGGGCCTACACCACGCCGCCTACGCTGGAACAGTTCGAACGCCTGCATGCCCTGGACGCCGAAGCCAGGCAGGCCGAGGCGCACTTGGCGAGCCTGCTACGCGGCCAGCCATGACCCCTTGCCACCCTGGACACCGTGATCGATGAACAACGTCAAACGTCGGGAAATATTCCGCCGGCTGCATGAAGACAATCCCGAACCCAAGACCGAACTGGCCTACAGCTCACCGTTCGAGTTGCTGATTGCCGTGATTCTGTCGGCCCAGTCCACCGACGTGGGCGTCAACAAGGCCACCGCCAGGCTGTACCCGGTGGCCAATACCCCAGCCGCGATCTACGCACTGGGCGTGGAAGGGTTGTCCGAATACATCAAGACCATCGGCCTGTACAACAGCAAGGCGCGCAACGTGATCGAAGCCTGCCGCATGCTGGTGGAACTGCATGGCGGCGAAGTGCCACAAGACCGCGAATCACTTGAGGCCTTGCCAGGCGTTGGCCGCAAGACGGCCAACGTGGTGCTCAACACCGCGTTCCGCCAGCTCACCATGGCCGTGGACACGCATATTTTCCGAGTCAGCAACCGCACCGGCATCGCCCCGGGGAAAAATGTGATCGAGGTGGAAAAGAACCTGCTCAAGTTCGTGCCACGCCAATATCTGCTCGATTCCCACCACTGGCTGATCCTGCACGGCCGTTACGTGTGCCAGGCGCGCAAGCCGCGATGCGGCAGTTGCCGTATCGAAGACCTGTGTGATTACAAGCACAAAACGTCCGACGATTGATCGGCTATTGAAAAAATCCATAAGCCGATTGAAAAAATCTTTTTTACGTGCTGCAAAATTACCGATATAAGGTGCGCCAATGGCATTCCAAGCCTGGAGTTGACTGTATGAGCACCGGTAAAGAAGAACTGGATGTGGAAGACGAGTTTGCCCCTGTCGACAACGAAGAAGCAGATGCCCCGGTAGAGGTGGCAAAAACCAATCTCAACAAGCGCCGTACCATTGATAACCTGCTGGAAGAACGCCGCCTGCAAAAGCAGCTGGCCGACTACGATTTCGACCTGTAGCCCCTTTCCCCTTCGAGCACCGGCCTTGTAGCCGCTGCCGAAGGCTGCGGTGGCCCTTAAGCCAAACCATTTCGCTGCGCCAGCTCGATCAGGTCCACCAGCGAACGGGCATTGAGCTTGAGCAGCAAGCGGGTCTTGTAAGTGCTGACCGTCTTGTTGCTCAGGAACATGCCGTCGGCGATCTCCTTGTTGCTCTTGCCCCGGGCCAACTGCTGCAACACCATCATTTCGCGCCCCGACAGGCGTTCGATCATCTGCGCCTCCGACGCATTGCCCAGGCTTGAACGCACCGAGTGCAATGCCTGGTTGGGAAAATAGCTGTAGCCGGACAATACCGCCTTGATGGCACTGAGCAGTTCGGTGAGTTCCTGCTGCTTGCACACGTAACCGGCAGCGCCAGTCTGCATGCAGCGCAGGGAAAAATGCCCGGGCGCCTGCGAGGTCAGGACCAGCACCTTGCACGAACGCTTTTCACTGGAAAGGCGCGCGATTACCTCCAGGCCATCGAGCTTGGGAATGGCAATATCGAGTATGACGATGTCAGGTTCATGCTCACGAGCCAGTTGCAAGGCGTCCACGCCATTGTCCGTCTCGCCGATCACCTCGTAGCAATGGCGCTCCATCAGCATGCGCACCGCCAGGCGAACGACAGGGTGATCATCCACGATCAGCACTTTATTCATGGGCAAATCCAATTTTCGCTGTTCGAATTTTTAGAGCCCGCACAATAGCCTAGTCGTCTGGCTCTTTGCATTGCATCGCCGCCAGCCACCTAGCAGCAAAGACAAAACCTACAGCCAAGAGAGACATTTCCTACAGAAAACCTCACTCCTTGAAGTTCCCTCCAGATTTTTCCGACAATTGGTAGCCCTACATTGATAAATATATGACGACAAAGAGCATTGCACATTGAATTATCCACAGCAATTGAGTATTTACTTACAAGCCAGTCAACCTGTGTCGAACTCTTCACGCACACTCTTTCGCCTGCCAGTCATTACATTCTGCTGGCAAAGTCCCGCCAAGGCCTCTGTACTCTTTATATCCAGCTGTAAATAACCGTACAACTGTCAGAACCTGCAAAGCCTCCCGCAACGCCTGCGCCCCGGGCCCTTCGGACAGGAAAGGGGTTCCCCCGCAGGCACCGTACAACGCTGACAGCTGTCATATCCGCAAACAAAAATAACTATGCATCGGATAGCCCTCGCCACAGAAACTCTAATATTCCAATGACAGATGCCGGCTTATGAACAGGCCGCGCCAAGGAGTTTCGATGTCCAGCCCGCCCGCGCATACCAAGAACCCCCTGACGATCATTGCCATATTCGCAGCCATCGTCGAAGCCTCAGCACTGGCGTCGTTGCCATTTCTCAAGGACGATAGCCAGGACTTGTACACCTGGTTCCTGATCGGCTTCCCGCCATTCCTGACCCTGCTGTTTTTTGTAACACTCAACTTCAATTACAAAGTGCTGTATTCGCCTTCCGATTTCAGCAACGAAGGTGATTTCCTCCAGATCGCCAAAGGCGGTGCCGCGCCCCCCTGCAATACGGCCGCAGCCAAACCCGATGACCTGGCACCGCCCCCCGAGGCGGCCACCGAGCCCTCGGCGGCAAGCCATGCCCAGGCGCCGCCCGGGGCTGCGCCGCGCCAGGAGCGCATGGTTGAATCCAGGGCGCTGTATATCCTTGATTGCCAGCACTTCGCTTGCGACGAACAGCTGGGCAGCACGGTCAACGAAATCCTGAAGCCTAACCAGGGGCCGGACCGGCACCTGATCATCCTGTATCGCACGCCACAACTGCGCAGCCCTGTCAGCCAACTGCTGACCCAGGTGTTGAGCCAGGCATTCGAGGGCGGTACCGATTGCGTCATCAGTGCCTATGACCTGGACGAAGCGGCGCTCACCACCCTGACCCGGCGGCTGGCCAGCGCACCTGGCCGGCCGATAGCCGGCGAGCCATGAAAGGCAGGCACCTAAACGCACAAAGCCCCGGGCAGGCCGGGGCTTCGTGGGTTAACCAGGGGGCAATCAGAACAGCTTGCGACCCTTGTTGGCTGCGATGCGCATGCGCAGTGCGTTGAGCTTGATGAAGCCCGCTGCGTCAGCCTGGTTGTACGCGCCGCCGTCTTCTTCGAAGGTGGCGATGTTGGCGTCGAACAGCGAGTCGTCGGACTTGCGGCCGGTGACGATGACGTTGCCCTTGTACAGCTTCAGGCGCACGACGCCGTTCACGTTGACCTGGGAGGCGTCGATCATCTGTTGCAGCATCAGGCGCTCAGGGCTCCACCAGTAGCCGGTGTAGATGAGGCTGGCGTACTTGGGCATCAGCTCGTCTTTGAGGTGAGCCACTTCACGGTCCAGGGTAATGGACTCGATGGCCCGGTGAGCGCGCAGCATGATGGTGCCGCCTGGGGTCTCGTAGCAGCCACGGGACTTCATGCCCACGTAACGGTTCTCGACGATGTCCAGGCGGCCGATGCCGTGGGCGCCGCCGATCTTGTTCAGGGTAGCCAGCACGGTAGCCGGGGACATTTCCACGCCGTCCAGGGCGACGATGTCACCGTTGCGGTAGGTCAGTTCCAAGTATTGGGCGGTGTCGGGTGCGTTCTCTGGCGAGACGGTCCAACGCCACATGTCTTCTTCGTGCTCGGTCCAGGTGTCTTCCAGCACACCGCCTTCATAGGAGATGTGCAGCAGGTTGGCGTCCATCGAGTACGGGGACTTCTTCTTGCCGTGGCGCTCGATCGGGATCGCGTGCTTCTCGGCGTAGTCCATCAGCTTCTCGCGCGACAGCAGGTCCCATTCACGCCAAGGGGCGATGACTTTCACGCCTGGCTTGAGGGCGTAGGCACCCAGCTCGAAACGCACCTGGTCGTTGCCCTTGCCGGTGGCGCCATGGGAAATGGCGTCGGCGCCGGTTTCGTTGGCGATTTCGATCAGGCGCTTGGCGATCAGCGGGCGAGCGATGGAAGTACCCAGCAGGTACTCGCCTTCGTAGACGGTGTTGGCGCGGAACATCGGGAACACGAAGTCACGCACGAATTCTTCGCGCAGGTCGTCGATGTAGATCTCTTTGACGCCCATGGCTTGCGCCTTGGCGCGGGCCGGCTCTACTTCCTCGCCTTGACCCAGGTCTGCGGTGAAGGTCACCACTTCGCAGTTATAAGTGTCCTGCAGCCACTTGAGGATCACCGAAGTGTCCAGGCCGCCGGAATACGCCAGAACGACCTTGTTTACGTCCGCCATGCCATCACTCCACGGGGTTGTACGGAAAGCCGATTAGTCTACCGTTCAAACCCGCAAAATTACAGAGGCGCGACAGCAAATGACGATGAAGCGACAATAAGTTTCACCCCGGCGACCCTACTCTCTACGCCCCAGCACCTGTAGCAGCGGCCGCAGGGCGCGGCAAAGGCACCGCGCAGTGCCTGACACACCGCGCCGCAAAACGCAGCCTTCGCCAGCTACCCGCTCCCACAAAGACAGTTGCTGCTACGGGAGTGGTCGCAACCGGCACTACAACTGCGCTGGCGGCTTGGGCTGCGCCGGTCCTGGCTGGGCAGGCGCCTGCTGGGACGCTGGCACCGCCGCCTTTTGCGCGGCTTCGGCAGGCACTGCCGGCTTGTCTGACGCAGCCACCCGCGACAGCTGGATATTCACCCGGCGGTTCAGCGCACGGTTGGCCGCGTTGGTGTTCGGCGCCACCGGGTACTGCTCGCCATGGAAACGCATGACCATGTCGGTCTCCGGCACGCCCGCAGCCTTGAGGTAATCCAATACCGCCAACGCACGGCGACGGGACATGTCACGGTTGGTCAGGCGGTTGCCACTGTTGTCGGAATGGCCGTCGAGCTCGACATGGTTCACCGAGGGGTCGGCTTTCATATATGCCAGTATCGTATCCAGGCGGCGCTTGTCGGCCGCATCCAGATCTGCCCCACCCCCAGGGAAACCCACCTGGGTACGGCTGACCTGATCAAAGTTCATTGGCAGCAGCTTGGTGGTGCACGCCTGGAAATCGCTGTAGCCCTGGTTGAACCGCACCGGCAGCACGCGCACTTCGGTGGGCCGTCCGGTTTCTCCGGAAATAGTGCGGATGACCGTACTGCGACCCTCGATCAGGCCGCCGATCAAACGGCTGGCCTGGCCCTGGGAGGTGCTGAACAACGTGCCGCCACCGCCCATGCGCACCGAGCCCAGGTTGATGTCGCCACGCCCCGGCTGCCAGGGCGCAGCCGCCGCCAGCAAAGTCGCCGAGCCATGGCCCAGCAGCAGGCTGGTGGATTTGAGGCTGAACACCGCGCCCTCGCCCGCGCGCTGGACGAATTCGCCGGCACCGAAATCGGTGATCGGCTGGACCAGGCGGCACTCGAACTGATCGCCTTCAACCTTCCACTCGACGCTCTCCAGGCGGGTCTGGAAAGTGATGGCCATCGCAGGCAAGGTGGCAAACATACTGAGCAAGGCAAGATAACGCTGGCGCACGGGAGGCTCCACAGATTTGTACGGCATACCTCCGGGCTATCGGTCAGCTGTCTGAAAACTTGATAGCGAGTGCCTGCATCGGCCATTTGCGGTAGCATTCCCCCGAGTTCGAACCGCCTGGAATCCCCCCAATGTCCGACCGCCTGACCCTCCTGCGTCCCGATGACTGGCACATCCATCTTCGCGATGGCGCCGTGCTGCCCCATACCGTCGGCGACGTCGCGCGCACCTTTGGCCGCGCAATCATCATGCCTAACCTGGTACCACCCGTTCGCAACGCCCAGGAAGCCGACGCCTACCGTCAGCGCATCCTGGCCGCGCGCCCGGCCGGCAGCCGTTTCGAGCCCCTGATGGTGCTGTACCTCACCGACCTGACCACCCCTGCCGACATTCATGCGGCCAAGGCCAGCGGTTTTGTCCACGCCGCCAAGCTGTACCCGGCCGGAGCCACCACCAACTCCGATTCCGGCGTGACCAGCATCGACAAGATCTTCCCGGTACTGGAAGCCATGGCCGAAGCCGGCATGCCGCTGCTGGTGCACGGTGAAGTGACCCGTGGCGAAGTCGACGTGTTCGACCGCGAGAAGCAGTTCATCGACGAGCACATGCGCCGTGTGGTGGAACGCTTCCCGAGCCTGAAAGTCGTGTTCGAGCACATCACCACCGGTGATGCCGTGCAGTTCGTCAACGAGGCCTCGGCCAACGTGGCGGCCACCATCACCGCGCACCACCTGCTGTACAACCGCAACCACATGCTGGTGGGCGGCATTCGCCCGCACTTCTACTGCCTGCCAATCCTCAAGCGCAACACCCACCAGGTGGCGTTGCTGGACGCGGCCACCAGTGGCAGCAGCAAGTTCTTCCTGGGCACCGACTCGGCGCCCCATGCCCAGCACGCCAAGGAAGCCGCCTGCGGCTGCGCGGGCTGCTACACCGCCTATGCGGCGATCGAGTTGTACGCCGAGGCGTTCGAACAGCGCAATGCCCTGGACAAGCTCGAAGGCTTTGCCAGCCTGCACGGCCCGGCGTTCTACGGCCTGCCGGTGAACACCGACCGCATCACCCTGGTCCGCGAAGAGTGGACCGCCCCGGCCAACCTGCCCTTCGGCGAGTTGTCCGTTATCCCGCTGCGCGCCGGTGAAAAACTGCGCTGGCGCCTGCTGGAGCAAAACGCGTGAGTGAAGATCAGTTCGACGAAGACCAGGACAACGGCAGCAGCGCTTCGCGCCACCCCATGGCGGCGCGTTTTCGCGGTTACCTGCCGGTAGTGGTCGATGTCGAGACCGGTGGCTTCAACAGCGCCACCGACGCGCTGCTGGAAATTGCCGCCACCATCATCGGCATGGACGAGATGGGCTTCCTGTACCCCGAGCACACGCTGTTCTTCCGCGTGGAACCGTTCGAAGGCGCCAACATCGAACCGGCCGCCCTGGAGTTTACCGGCATCAAGCTGGACCACCCGCTGCGCATGGCGGTAAGCGAAGAGTCGGCGCTGACCGAGATCTTCCGCAGCATTCGCAAATCGTTGAAGTCCAACGGTTGCAAGCGTGCGGTGCTGGTGGGCCACAACGCCAGTTTCGACCTGGGGTTCCTGAACGCCGCCGTGGCGCGCAATGACCTCAAGCGCAACCCGTTCCACCCCTTCTCCAGCTTCGACACCGCCACGCTGGCGGGCCTGGCCTACGGCCAGACCGTGCTGGCCAAGGCCTGCCAGGCCGCCGACATCGACTTCGATGGCCGTGAGGCTCACTCGGCGCGCTACGACACCGAAAAGACCGCCGAGCTATTCTGCGGCATCGTCAACCGCTGGAAGGAAATGGGCGGCTGGGAAGATTTCGATCATTGATCGATGCGTGAGCTTCGCCAACGGCGCCTTCGGGCGCCGTTTTCATGTGTGCACTACCGCTCATCGCTCCTCATCATTTATAGAACGAAGTTGTTTTGACAAGCATTCTCATTACGATTAGTCTCACCGGATCAAGAAGACACAGCGACGGTGTGTACCCTATGTATGTTTGCCTCTGCCAAGGTGTGACCGACGGTCAGATCCGTGACGCGATCTATGAAGGATGCTGCAGCTACAAGGACGTCCGCCAGACCCTGGGCGTGGCCAGCCAATGCGGCAAATGTGCCTGCCTGGCCAAGCAGGTGGTACGCGAAACCCTCACCGAACTGCAAGCCACCCAGGCCGCTCTGCCCTATCCAGTAGAATTTACCGCCGCCTGAAATAACGCATTTTGAAGAACCGGACCTCGTGTCCGGTTTTTTTATGCCTTTAATTCAATCAGTTACGCCGTGGATGCAGAACTCAAACATTCTTATTCCGATTAATTTTCATATATTATTCAATAACTTAGGTTTGACAGCGGAAGTTGTCGGGCTCAAACTTCTGTCATTGGCATACTTCAACCAGGACAGGACCCCATCATGAAAGGCGATATCAGCGTCATCCAGCATCTCAACAAGATCCTCGGTAACGAGCTCATCGCCATCAACCAATACTTCCTTCATGCCCGCATGTATGAAGACTGGGGCCTGAACAAGCTGGGCAAGCACGAGTACAAGGAATCCATCCAGGCGATGAAGGACGCTGACAAACTGATCAAGCGTATCCTGTTCCTCGAAGGCATTCCCAACCTGCAAGAACTGGGCAAGATCCTGATCGGCGAGCACACCCGCGAAATGCTGGAATGCGACCTGAAGATCGAGCGCAAGGCGCACACCGACATCAAGGCCGCCATCGCCCACTGCGAAACCACCGGTGACTACGGCAGCCGCGACATGCTGGAAGACATTCTGGAAGACCAGGAAGAGCACATCGACTGGCTGGAGACCCAGCTGGGCCTGATCGACAAGGTCAGCCTGGAGAACTACCTGCAGTCGAGCATGGGCGACGACGAGTAATCCTGCCCTGCCCCAACAGCCCCGCCGGCAAACACCCGCGGGGCTTTTTCATGGACAACACGAATTGCCACCATCAGGCCGGCGGCCCCGCAGCCTTGGCGTTTAATCGGCCACACGGAAAATGAGTTCCGAATGGGAAGATGAAGATACTTTCATGATGCTTGCACAAGGTGCGACAAACCGCCGCAGGCCGCCAAGCACGGGCCTTTCGGCCATTCGTGCAGTTCTCGCAAGAAATCGTTGCAAAAATTAGGTATTTACTTAGGAAGCTACCAAATTCTATAAAAGAGTCCTGCAGAGCCTTGCTGCAGAACTTGAGAAATTGGAGCTTTCAAATGACTGTAAAAGTAACCGAACGCGACGATTCACATATGTCCCACGAAGGCCTCGCCGCTGGCATCCGTATCTGGGACGTGTATCAACAAGACCTGCTGGTCGGCATGTTCCACAACGAGAACGACGCCCACAGCTATAAGGCCGAGCTGGAAAACCTCGAAGCGCAGCGCTTCCAGCAATAATTCATGGTTACCTCTTTTCTGCCTTCAACAAAAAACCCCGCCTAGGCGGGGTTTTGTTTTACAGCGGCGTTACCACATCAGGTCATCAGGGATCACGTACGCCGCGTACGGGTCATCCGCGTCCGGCTCTTCGGTCACCACGTTGAGCAGCACGATACGCTCCGGTGCGCGCTCCTGAATCTTCAGGGCGGCTTCGCGAGGAATCACCTCGTAACCACCGTTGTGGTGCACGATGGACAGCGAGCCGGAGCTGAGCTTGGCGCGCATCAAGGCGTTGACCGACAGGCGCTTGACCTTCTTGTCGTCGACGAAGTTGTAGTAGTCCTCGGTGGTCAGCTTGGGCAGGCGCGACACTTCGATCAATTGCTTGACCTGGGCGGCACGGGCCTTCTGCTCGGCCTTTTCCTGCTGCTGGCGATTGAGCTCCTGGTCGCGCTTGACCTTCTCGGCCATCGCTTCCTGGGCCAGGCGCTGCTGGGTGTCATCGACTTCCACCTGGCCTTTTTGCTCCAGGCGTTTCTGTTTCTGCTGGGTCTTGCTGACTTGCTTGACCTGCTTATGGTTGACCAGACCGGCTTTCAGCAATTGGTCACGAAGGGAAAGGCTCATGGTACGTGCTCACTTATGCAACGGGCTCAGCCACAGCTGGGCAGGTTCTTTTCCTGGCGTTTGGCTTCACCCCACAGGGCGTCCAATTCGTCGAGGGTGCAATCTTCAATGGGACGGTGGGTGTCGCGCAATGCCTGTTCGATAAAACGGAAGCGCCTGTCGAATTTACCGTTGGCGCCACGCAGGGCGTTTTCCGGATCGACCTTGAGGTGACGGGCCAGGTTGACCACGCTGAACAGCAGGTCGCCGATCTCCTCGGCCACCGCGTCCTTGTCATCGCCGGCCATGGCTTCCAGCACTTCGTCCAGTTCTTCGCGCACCTTGTCCAGCACCGGTAGCGCGGCGGGCCAGTCAAAGCCAACGCCAGCGGCGCGCTTTTGCAGCTTGGCCGATCGGGCCAAGGCCGGCAAGGCCTGGGGAACGTCATCGAGCAGAGACAACTGTTCCGGGGCCTTGGCCTTCTCGGCGCGCTCCTGGGCCTTGATCTCTTCCCAGCGATGCTTGACCTGTTCTTCGGTCAAGCGCGGGGTGTCCAGGGGCGCGTAGAGGTCACCCGTGGGGAACACATGGGGGTGGCGACGGATCAGTTTGCGGGTGATGCTGTCGACCACACCATCGAACTCGAACCGCCCTTCCTCGCGGGCCAGTTGGCTGTAGTACACCACTTGGAACAGCAGGTCGCCCAGCTCGCCCTGCAAGTGCTCGAAATCGCTGCGTTCGATGGCGTCGGCGACTTCGTAGGCCTCTTCCAGCGTATAGGGGACGATGGTGGCGTAGGTCTGCTTGATGTCCCACGGGCAACCGTATTGCGGGTCACGCAGGCGGGCCATGAGGCTCAGCAAATCTTTGAGTTGATACATGGGGCTCCTTTGGGTCGCAGCTTCAAGCTGCAAGCAGTACGCGCTCGGCTTGCAGCTTGCAGCTACGCCTCAAGGCGTACGGTTACGGCGGGTCTCGATGATGTTAGGTAACTGCGAGATGCGCCCCAGCAAGCGCCCCAGGGCGTCCAGGCCGGGGATCTCGATGGTCAGCGACATCAGCGCGGTATTGTCTTCCTTGTTCGACCGGGTATTCACCGCCAGCACGTTGATGCGCTCGTTGAGCAGCACCTGGGACACGTCACGCAACAAGCCGGAACGGTCGTAGGCACGGATGATGATGTCCACCGGGTAGGTGAGCACCGGCACCGGGCCCCAGCTGACCTGGATGATGCGCTCAGGCTCGCGACCCGACAGTTGCAGCACCGAGGCGCAGTCCTGGCGGTGAATGCTGACGCCGCGGCCCTGGGTGATGTAGCCAACAATGGCGTCGCCCGGCAATGGCTGGCAGCAGCCGGCCATTTGCGTCATCAGGTTGCCCACGCCCTGGATCTGGATATCGCCACGCTTGCCCGGTTTGTAACCGGTGCTGGACTTGCGCGGTATCAGTTCCAGTTGCTCGTTGCCGCGCTCCGGCTCCACCAGTTGCTGGGCCATGTTGACCAGGTGTGCCAGGCGCAGGTCGCCCGCGCCAAGGGCTGCGAACATGTCCTCGGCGGTCTTGTGGTTGGCTTTTTCGGCCAACTGCTCGAAGTCCACCTGGGGCAGGCCCAGGCGACTCAGCTCACGCTCCAGCAAGGTCTTGCCGGCAGCCACGTTCTGGTCGCGCGCCTGCAGTTTGAACCAGTGAACGATCTTGGCCCGGGCCCGCGAGGTGGTCACGTAGCCCAGGTTGGAGTTCAGCCAGTCGCGACTCGGCGTGCCGTGCTTGCTGGTGATGATTTCCACCTGCTCGCCGGTCTGCAGGCTGTAGTTGAGCGGCACGATGCGGCCGTTGATCTTGGCGCCACGGCAGTTGTGGCCAATCTCGGTGTGCACCCGGTAGGCAAAGTCCAGCGGGGTGGCGCCCTTGGGCAGGTCGATGGCGTGGCCGTCGGGGGTGAACACGTAAACGCGGTCAGGCTCGATGTCCACGCGCAGCTGTTCGGCCAGGCCGCCAATGTCGCCCAGTTCTTCGTGCCATTCCAGCACCTGGCGCAACCACGAGATTTTCTCTTCGTAGTGGTTGGACCCCGACTTGACGTCAGTGCCCTTGTAGCGCCAGTGCGCGCACACGCCCAGCTCGGCCTCTTCGTGCATGGCGTGGGTGCGGATCTGCACCTCCAGCACCTTGCCCTCGGGGCCGATCACGGCGGTGTGCAGCGAGCGGTAGCCGTTTTCCTTGGGGTTGGCGATGTAGTCGTCGAACTCCTTGGGAATGTGCCGCCACAGGGTGTGGACGATGCCCAGCGCGGTGTAGCAGTCGCGCATTTCCGGCACCAGCACGCGCACGGCGCGCACGTCGTAGATCTGGCTGAACTCCAGGCCCTTGCGCTGCATTTTGCGCCAGATGGAATAGATATGCTTGGCGCGGCCGCTGATGTCGGCCTTCACGCCGGTGGCCAGCAGTTCGTTCTGCAACTGGGTCATCACGTCGCTGATAAAGCGCTCGCGGTCCAGCCGCCGCTCGTGCAGCAGCTTGGCGATCTGTTTGTACTGGTCGGGCTCAAGGTAACGGAAGGACAGGTCCTCCAGCTCCCACTTGATATGGCCGATGCCCAGGCGGTGGGCCAGCGGCGCATAGATGTCGAACACCTCGCGGGCCACGCGGTTGCGCTTCTCTTCGTCGGCGTTTTTCACCGCGCGGATGGCGCAGGTGCGTTCGGCCAGCTTGATCAGCGCCACGCGCACGTCGTCGACCATGGCCACCAGCATCTTGCGCAGGTTTTCCACCTGCCCCTGGCTGCCCAGCACCAGCGACTGGCGCGGGCTGAGGCTGGCGCTGATGGCGGCCATGCGCAGCACACCGTCGATCAGCTTGGCCACCAGCGCACCGAAGCGCTGGCCCACGTCGGCCAGGGTAACGCGACCCTCACGCACGGCGCGGTAGATTACCGCGGCCACCAGGGTGTCCTGGTCCAGCTTGAGGTCGGCGAGAATTTCAGCGATTTCCAGGCCCGCCTGGAAACACGAGGTGCCGTCGGCCCACGAATGCTTGGCCTTGTTGCCTTGCTGTTCGGCCTGCAGGGCGAACTCGCAGGCCGTCTTCAGGGCTTCACGGTCCAGCGCCAGATCGACGCTGACAATATGATCGAGCCATGCATCGAGATTGATACTGCCGTCAGTGTTGATCGGCTGGTGTGCTCTCACCTGTACCATCTTTTACCTTCCCTATGACGCGTTGCTAACGCATCAACAGATCGCTGGCTTTGACCTTCGCTGGGCCGGCGAAGGTCCTGCTTTCAAGCACCAGTCGGATTAGACGGACCGTCCTGGTCCGCTTCAAATAACGCCATCGCCTCGACATGCGCTGTCTGGGGGAACATATCGAGGATTGCGGCACGTTTTAACCGGTAGCCCTGCTTGATCAATTCGACCGCGTCGCGTGCCAAAGTTGCCGGGTTGCAGGACACATACACCAATCGCTTGGCACCCAGTGCCGGGATGTTCCTGACCACCTCGAAAGCACCGTCGCGCGGTGGGTCCAAGAGTACCGCAGAAAAGCCCCCGGCGGCCCAATCCGAACCCGCCAGCGGCTGGGACAAATCGGCCTGAAAAACCTTTACGTTATGCAGATTGTTGCTGAGCGCATTGGCTGCCGCCCGGTCCACCATGGCCTGCACGCCTTCAACCGCCACCACCTCTTTCACCCGGGTGGCCAGTGGCAAGGCAAAGTTGCCCAAACCACAGAATAGATCCAGAACCCGCTCCTGGGGTTGCGGTGCGAGCCAGGCCAGGGCCTGCTCCACCATCAAGGTATTGACCGCCTCGTTGACCTGCACGAAGTCCCCGGGGCGGTACGCCAGCGTCAGGTTCCAGGGTGCCAGGGCAAAGCCCAGCGCCGCGTCGCTGTCCACCGGCTGCGGCTGGCCATCGCCCTGCAACCACAACTGCGCACCATGCTCGGCGCAGAACCCTTGCAGGGCTTGCAGGTCAGCTTCGGGCAACGCCGCGGTGTGGCGCACCAGCACGCACAACGCGGTGCCGGCGAACAGTTCCACGTGGCCGATGGCCTGGGGTTTGTTCAAGCCCTGAAGCACGGCGGGCAAACCGCTCATGATCGGCTGCAAGGGCTGTACCAGCACCGGGCAATCGACGATGGCCACGATGTCCTGGCTGGCGGCGGCACGGAAACCCACGTCCAGTTTGCGCGCCTTGATGTCCCAGCGCACGGCCACGCGGGCGCGGCGGCGGTAGCCGAATTCGGGCCCGGTCAGCGGCGTATCCCACTGTGGCGGGGCAATGTTACCGGCACGCTGCAGGTGCTCGGCGAGCATGCGCTGTTTGAGTGCCAACTGTTCTTCGCGCGGCACGTGCTGCACGCTGCAACCGCCGCAGCGGTCGGCGTGGGCGCAGGGGGCGGGACGGCGCATGGCGCTGGCCTTGAGCACCTTTTCGGTGCGTGCCTCCACCACCTTGCCGTGGGCGTTGAGCACACGTGCTTCTACCTGCTCGCCGGCCAGGGCGCCCAGCACGAACCAGGTGCGCCCTTCCAGGAAGGCAATGCCGCGGCCGTCGTTGCTCAGGCGTTCGATATCCAGGCGCTGCTTCTTGCCCGTGGGCACCTGCACGGCGCGCTGACCGCCCGTTGGCTGAAAGCGCAGGCCGACATTCTTCTTAGCCATCAGTTGGGCGCATCGAAAATGCCGCTGGACAGGTAGCGGTCGCCGCGGTCGCAGATGATCGCCACGATGGTGGCGTTCTCCACTTCCCGGGACAAGCGCAGCATGGCCGCCACGGCACCGCCCGAGGATACGCCGCAGAAGATGCCTTCCTCGCGCGCCAGGCGGCGTGTGACATCTTCGGCTTCGGCCTGGGCCATGTCGACGATGCGGTCAACGCGGTCAGCCTGGTAAATTTTGGGCAGGTATTGGGTGGGCCAGCGGCGGATGCCGGGGATGGCCGAGCCTTCCATCGGCTGCAGGCCGACGATCTGCACGTCAGGGTTCTGCTCCTTGAGATAGCGCGAGGTCCCCATGATGGTACCGGTGGTACCCATGGAACTGACGAAATGGGTGATGGTGCCGTTGGTCTGCTGCCAGATTTCCGGGCCGGTGCTGACGTAGTGGGCCTCGGGGTTGTCACCGTTGGCAAACTGGTCCAGCACCTTGCCGCGGCCTTCGGCCTGCAGGCGTTCAGCCAGGTCGCGGGCGCCTTCCATGCCCTGTTCCTTGGTCACCAGGATCAGCTCGGCGCCATAGGCGGTCATGGCGGCCTTGCGCTCGGCGGTGGAGTTGTCGGGCATGATCAGGACCATCTTGTAGCCCTTGATTGCAGCCGCCATGGCCAGGGCAATACCCGTGTTGCCGGAGGTCGCTTCGATCAGGGTGTCGCCGGGCTGGATCTGCCCACGTGCTTGGGCGCGGGTAATCATCGACAGCGCCGGGCGGTCCTTCACGGAACCTGCCGGGTTATTGCCTTCCAGCTTGAGCAAAAGAATGTTGCTGGTTTCACCGGCCAGGCGCTGCAAGCGCACCAGCGGCGTGTTGCCGACGCAATCGGCGATGGTTGGGTACTGCAGGGTCATGGCGTCTTCGCAATCCGGACTGCGGGGCCGCCTATCATACCGGCAAACGTCCCGAGGCCATATCACGCAAAGTGCAGCACTAATTCCATTCAGCTATAAGTAGCCGGCACGCGCAGGTTCAGGCGCAGGCCCGCGCCGGTGTTCTGCGCCCACAAAGCCCCGCCCTGCCGGGCCAGGGCGTTGCGGGCGATGCTCAGGCCCAGGCCAAAACCGCCGTCACCCGGCCGGGCGCCATCCAGGCGGATAAAAGGATGAAAGATGCGTTCAAGATCGCCATCCGCCACACCGCCGCCCTGATCCTCCAGCAACAGCAGCCACTCGTCGCCCTCGCGGCGGGCATGCAGGCTGATCACGCCCTGGGGCGGCGAATGACGAATGGCGTTGCGCAAAATGTTTTCCAGGGCCTGGGCCAACGCGTTGAGGTTGCCCTGCACCCAGCAGTCGGCGCTGACCGTGCAGTGCAGTTGGCTGACGGGCCAGCCGCTTTCGTAACACGCATTTTCCACCAGCATGTCCCACAGCGCCTGCACCTGGATGGGCTCCAGCGCCGGTGCCTTGCGTTCGGTGTCCAGCCAGGCCAGTTGCAGGGTGTCGTCGACCAGGCGCTGCATGCCCTGCACCTCGCGCTGTACGCGGTCACGCAGGCGCGCGCAGTCCTGCTCGCTGTCGCTGGCCACGCGCAGGCGGCTCAGCGGCGTGCGCAACTCATGGGACAGATCGCGCAATAGCTGGCGTTGCAGGGCCACGGTGCTTTGCAGGTGCTCGGCCATGTGGTCGAAGGCGCGGCCCAGTTCGCCCAACTCGTCGGCGCGGCTGGTGGCCTGGGCGGTCAGGCGGCCTTGCAAGGGGTCGGCGCGCCAGGCGTTGGCCTGTTCGCGCAGGCGGTTGAGCGGCGCGATCAGCAAGCGGTACAGGCCCACGCACAATAGAAAGGTGAACAGCCCGGGGATGATGCCGGTGATGCTCACGTGCCACAGCAAGGCGTAGCGGCCAGGCATCAGGCGCTCGGGCAACTCAATCACCAGGCTGCCGGCCTGGGGGTGGTGCGCGAACGGCACGCGCAGCCAGGGCAGGCCCAGGCTGCGACGGCTCACCGGCCAGTCCAGGCCGCGCAGGAACGTCATGCGCTGGGCCTGGGCGTCGGTCAGTTCGCGGCTGCCCAAAGGTTGCAGGTCACGACCGATCACGCCTATCCAGCCTTGCTCCTGGCGCGCCATGGCGGCCAGCCAAGTGTCGACGCCAGCGGTGCCGCCCCGCTCCCAGGCCCGTTCGGCATCCTCGGCATAGTGGCTGAGCAGCGCCTTGGCCTCGCTGGACAGGAAGGCGTTCTGCGTTTCCATGTAGCGGCCCCAGGACCAGCTCAACCAGATCATCAGCAGGCAGAAGCCGATCAAAAGCACCACCAGTTTCCAGAACAGCGACTGACGGCCGGGCATCACAGCGCCTCGCTGGCGCTGAACACATAGCCCTTGCCCCATACCGTGCGCACTTCGCGCGCCAAGTAGCCCACGGCCTTGAGCTTTCGACGGATTTGGCTGATGTGCATGTCCAGGCTGCGGTCATGCTGCACGTAGCCGCGCTGCAGCACGTGCTGATAAAGGAAAGCCTTGCTCAGCACCTCGTCGGCATGGCGGTTGAGGGTGTCCAGCAGGCGGAACTCGCTGCGGGTCAACCCGCCCGCACGGCCGCTGAAACTGATGTCGGAATGCTGGTCGTAAAAGCACAACTCATCGGCTGCTGCCTCCCCCCGCGCAGGTGGCTGGGTACGGCGACGCTCCAGGGCCACCCGGCGCATGATCGCCTCTACCCGCACCTGCAATTCGTCGACACTGAACGGCTTGGGCAAATAGTCATCGGCGCCGCGGCGAAAACCCGTGATGCGGTCGGCCTCAGCACCCAGCGCCGACATCAGTATCACGGGCGTGGCCGAGTGCTCACGCAGGTGCTGCAGCACGTCCAGGCCATTCATGCCGGGCAGCAGAATATCCATCAGCACTACGTCGAACTCCTCACCACGGGCCAAGGCCAGGCCATCGCTGCCGTTCTGGCACCAAGTGACCTGGAAGCCACAGCGGCCCAGTTGCTGATGCACATAGGCACCCAGCACCGGATCGTCTTCGATGGCGAGAATATTGCCGACACAATTGCTTACAGGATTCATTGGCATCTGGCACTAATTATCAATAACCAATTATCAGTGATCCCATTGCCAGCAAGCAACCGCCCGTCGTCCGGTTAACATTCAGAGCGGCGCGGCATGCTCCACCAGGGCTTCCAGTACCAGTTTGATCTGCTGGGCCGGATCACTGTGCCCCTGCAGCACCAAGCCTTCGGACAAGGCGGTGAACAACATGGCGAGGACGCTACGCTCCATGGGCGCGCGCTTGCCATGGTGGTTGAAGATCAGCTCGATCAGCTCGCCCAGCGCTTCACTGTTTTGCTGGTGCAAGTCGTGGTAGTGGCGGGCGAACGACTCGTCGCGGGCCGCGATCAGTTGCAGCTCCACGTCCAGAATCACGCAGGCCTTGTTGTTCTTCAGGTTGTCGATGTAAACCACAAGCCCTTGGCTGAGCTCGGCAGCCGAGGCGCCTGAGCTCAGCGCACTGGCCAGGCGATCGATCTCCACGCCCTTGAAGCGCTGGGTAAGTGCCACCAGCAAATCGGCCTTGCTGGCAAAGTTGGAAAAGAACGCGCCTTTGGAAAAGCCGGCGGTTTCTGCAATATCGCTAACGCTGGCCGCATGATAGCCCTTGCTGACCATAAGCTCGGTGGCAGCCTCAAAAAGTTTCTCGCGGGTATATTGCTGTTTTTCTTCCCGACCCATTCTAGTTTTTATCAACACTTTAAACTCCAGACTTTAACGCTGAAAGGATGAATAGTTGGCAAGACATCCCGAAACCACAACAGCAGGCAGGTAACAATTTATTTCAGATTCATGATAACCCATCATCCCAACATTGGGCATGCATCGCCAAAAAAAGCTGGTCTTTAATCGCTTCAGCCACGGACCTGGCGGCGCCCCCAGGGCACAGGGCACAGGTCTGGGTCCTCCCCACCCAAGCGTGTTATCAAGCAGGTCTTTCAATGGAATGTGCATTTGTAACCGGTGCAACCGGCTTATTGGGAAACAACACGGTACATACACTTCTGCAGCGCAACATCAAAGTCAAAGCGCTGGTGCGATCCGTGGAAAAAGCCAGAAAGCAATTCGGCGATCTGCCCGTCGAATGGATACAGGGCAACTTGTTGGACGTGGAAAAATTCAGTCAGCACTTGCAGGGCTGTGACACCCTGCTGCACACCGCCGCGTACTTCCGTGACAGTTACAAGGGTGGTAAACACTGGCAAATTCTCTACGACACTAACGTTAAGGCCACCGAACTACTGTTGGCCGCCGCGTATAAGGCCGGTGTGCGCCAGGCCGTGCACGTTTCCTCCATTGCCGTACTGCAAGGCGGCCCCGAGGATTTGATCGACGAGACCATGTCGCGCCCCGAACACGGCGCCGATGACTACTACCGCAGCAAGATCCTTTCCGAGCAGGTGGTGCATGAGTTCCTGCGCAAGCACCCCGACATGTCGATCAGCATGGTGCTGCCTGGCTGGATGTTCGGCCCCGGCGACATCGGGCCTACGTCCTCGGGGCAATTCCTGCTCGATTTCGTCCAGCGCAAGTTGCCCGGTGTATTGCCAGGTACTTTCTCGGTGGTCGATGCCCGAGACGTTGCCCTGCACCTGATCGCCGCCGCCGAGAAAGGCCGTAGCGGTGAACGCTACCTGGCCGCCGGCAGGCACATGGACATGGGCAGCATTTTCGAGGCACTGGCCAGCGTCAGCGGCGTAGCTGCGCCGCAACGCAAGGTACCGCTGGCGATGCTGCGACTGATCGCCTCCGTGTACGAGGTGTACCACCTGATCACTGGCAAGCCGGTACTGATCAGCACCTCGACGGTCAAGTTGATGGCCCAGGAGCGCGGCCGAACCCACTTCAGCCACGACAAAAGCGCCCGGGAGTTGGGCAGCAGCTTCCGGCCGGTGGAACAGACCCTGGCCGACACGCTCAAGTGGTACCGCGACAACGACTATCTGGCCGACAACGGCGCCCCGCTTTCAACGCTCGACTAAGCACCGCCCCTGAACCAGGATGGAGGTTTTGCAGCAATGGCACCTATTTCACCCCAACCCGGCTTTGTGCATCGTTTCACAGCCACTGGTCGGCCTCCGTCGACTACCGCTACCTGCAAACCCGCGCGGCGCACTTTGGCGACATCAATGGCCTGCCCGCAGGGGATGTCAGCACCCGCTATAACGCCCAGTCACTGATGTTCGGCGTGCAGTACTGGCTTTAAAATCGACATAAAGCGCCCTTAACGGATGCACGCGCGGCCACGGCAAGGTATTTTGCCGTGTGGCGCGCGGCTGTTCGCGCCCATTATCGAAAGCCATGGCCGGGAGAAACAGGCGTGCTGAAACGACTCGGGATCAGGGGCCGCGTGCTCTTGCTGGCCCTGCTGCCGGCCACCTTGATGGCCGTGCTGCTAGGCGGCTATTTCAGCTGGATGCAGCAGGCCGAACTGCAAGCCCAGTTGCTGCGCCGCGGGCAAATGATCGCCGAGCAGTTGGCGCCGCTGGTGGCCCATGGCATGGCGCGCAATGACGCGCCGTTGCTCGAACGCATTGCCGCCCAGGCGCTGGAGCAGGCCGACGTGCGCTCGGTGTCGTTCCTGGCGGCCGACCGCGAGCCCCTGGCCCACGCCGGCCCGAGCATGCTCAACCCGGTGCCCATCGGCAACAGTACCCACTTGCTGCTACGCAGCGGCAACGACGCTACGCGCTACCTGCTGCCAGTATTCGGCCATCATCGCGACCTGTCCGGCGACATGGTGCCAAGCGAGGCCGACCGCCTGCTGGGCTGGGTGGAACTTGAACTGTCCCACGACGGCACGTTGCTGCGCGTGTACCGCGGCCTGTTTGCCAGCCTCATGCTGATTGCCTGCGGTTTGCTGGGCACCGGCCTGCTGGCCATGCGCATGAGCCGCGGCATCAATGGCCCCATCAGTCAGATCAAGCAAACCGTGCTGCAACTCAAGGACGGCAACCTGGAAAGCCGGCTGCCGGCCCTGGGCAGCCATGAGCTGGACGAACTGGCGGCGGGCATCAACCGCATGGCCGAGACCCTGCAGGGCGCGCAGGAAGAACTGCAGCACAGCGTGGACCAGGCCACCGAAGACGTGCGCCAAAACCTGGAAACCATCGAGATCCAGAACATCGAACTGGACCTGGCGCGCAAGGAGGCCCTGGAGGCCAGCCGCATCAAGTCCGAGTTCCTGGCCAACATGAGCCACGAGATCCGCACCCCGCTCAATGGCATCCTGGGCTTTACCCATCTGTTGCAGAAAAGCGAGCTCACGCCGCGTCAGCTGGACTACCTGGGCACCATCGAGAAGTCGGCCGACAGCCTGCTGGGCATCATCAACGAGATCCTCGACTTCTCCAAGATCGAGGCCGGCAAGCTGGTGCTCGACAGCATCCCGTTCAACCTGCGCGACTTATTGCAGGACACCCTCAACATCCTGGCACCCGCAGCCCACGCCAAGCAGCTTGAGCTGGTGAGCCTGGTGTACCGCGACACGCCGCTGTCGCTGATCGGCGACCCGTTGCGGCTCAAGCAGATCCTCACCAACCTGGTGAGCAACGCCATCAAGTTCACCCGTGAAGGGACCATCGTCGCCCGCGCCATGCTCGAAGACGAAAATGACAACGGCGTGCAGTTGCGCATCAGCGTGCAGGACACCGGCATCGGCCTGTCCAATGCCGACGTGCGCACCCTGTTCCAGGCCTTCAGCCAGGCTGACAACTCGCTGTCGCGCCAGCCGGGCGGCACCGGCCTGGGGCTGGTGATTTCCAAGCGCCTGATCGAGCAGATGGGCGGCGAGATCGGCGTGGACAGCACCCCTGGCGAAGGCTCGGAGTTCTGGATCAGCCTGCGCCTGCCCAAGGCCCGCGACGATGCCGAAGACCTGCCCAGCGAGCCCCTCAATGGCCGCCGCATCGCCATCGTCGAGCACCACGAATTGGCCCGCCAGGCCTTGCAGCATCAACTGGAAGACCTGGGCCTGGACGTCAGCACCTTCGCCTCGGTGGAAAAGCTGGCGGGGGGCGCCAGCGCCGCGCAACTGGCCGGCCAGCCCTTCGACCTGGCGGTGCTGGGCCTTACCAGTTACGACGTGGGCCCCGACCGCCTGGCCGAGCAAGTGCGCGACATCGAACAGTTTGCCTGCAAGGTGCTGGTGCTTTGCCCCACCACTGAACAGGCGCTGTTCCACCCCGCCGTGCCCAACCCGCACAGCCAGTTGCAAGCCAAGCCGGCGTGCACGCGCAAGCTGCGCCGTGGCCTGAGCGACCTGATCAACCCCAAGCGCTTGCGCAACGACACCCACGAGCCATTGGGCAACCGCGCGCCCCGCGTGCTGTGCGTGGACGACAACCCGGCCAACCTGCTGCTGGTGCAAACCCTGCTGGAAGACCTGGGCGCCGAAGTGCTGGCGGTGGACAGCGGCACCACGGCCATCAAGGCGGTGCAGGACGAGCGCTTCGACCTGGTGCTGATGGACGTGCAGATGCCAGGCATGGACGGCCGCGAAACCACCGAGAAGATCCGCTTGTGGGAGGCCACGCAAACCGGTCCGGCGCTGCCCATTGTGGCCCTGACCGCCCACGCCATGGCCAACGAAAAGCGCGCGCTGCTGCAAAGCGGCATGGACGATTACCTGACCAAGCCCATCAGCGACCGGCAGTTGGCACAGGTGGTGCTGAAATGGACCGGGCTGGTGCTGCGCACGCGCACCACCGAGCGCAGCGAATGGGCGCCCGAGGACGATGTGTTGCACGTGCTGGACCTTGAAGAAGGCCTGCGCCTGGCCGCCGGCAAGGAAGACCTGGCCGCCGACATGCTGGCCATGCTGCTGGCCTCGCTGGAGGACGAACGCAGGGCCATCAAGGCCGCGCGCGACGCCCAGGACCACACCCTGACCATCGAGCGGGTGCACCGCTTGCACGGCGCCACCCGCTACTGCGGCGTGCCGCAACTGCGCGCCGCGTGCCAGCGCAGCGAAACCTTGCTCAAGCAGAACGACGGCGAAGCCCAGGAAGCACTGGACGAACTCGACGCCGCCATCCAGCGCCTGGCCGAGCACGCCCGCATCGCCGTGTAACCGCCTTGTAGCCGCTGCCGCCCGGCTGCGCGGGCCCCATGCCTCGCTGCGAACCTGCAGCGAACCGACCGGCCAGCGCAGCCTTTGGCAGCAGCTACAATGATGGCCACTTATAAGGAAGCCCGACCATGCGCACCCTCCTGTTCAGCAGCCAGCACTACGATCAGGACAGTTTCCTGGCCATCCCCCGCGACCTCGACATCGACCTGCACTTCCAGCCTGCGCGCCTGACGCCTGACACTGCGCCCCTGGCCGTCGGCCACGAGGTGGTCTGCGCCTTCATCAATGACGACCTGGGTGAAGCAGTGCTCAAGCAACTGGCCGCCGGTGGCACGCGGCTGATTGCCCTGCGCTCGGCCGGCTACAACCATGTCGACCTGCCCACCGCCAAGCGCCTGGGCCTGGACGTGGTGCGCGTACCCGCCTACTCACCCAATGCGGTGGCCGAGCACGCCGTGGCCTTGATCATGGCCCTGAACCGCCACCTGCACCGCGCCTACAACCGTACCCGCGACGGCGACTTCACCCTGCACGGGCTGACCGGCTTCGACCTGGTGGGCAAGACCGTGGGCGTGGTCGGCACTGGGCAGATCGGCGCCGCCTTCGCGCGCATCATGCACGGCTTCGGCTGCCGGTTACTGGCGTACGACCCCTACCCCAACGATGCCGTGCTAGCCCTGGGCGCCCGCTACTTGCCGCTGGACGAACTACTGGCCCAAGCCCACGTCATCAGCCTGCATTGCCCGCTGACCGCCGACAGCCACCACCTGATCAACGCCCGTACCCTGGCGCAGCTGCAACCCGGCGCCATGCTGATCAACACCGGCCGTGGCGCGCTGGTAGACACCCCGGCGCTGATCAACGCCCTGAAAACCGGGCAGCTGGGCTACCTGGGCCTGGACGTGTACGAAGAAGAGGCGCAGCTGTTTTTCGAAGACCGCTCCGACCTGCCCCTGCAGGATGACGTATTGGCGCGCCTGCTGACCTTTCCCAACGTGATCATCACCGCACACCAGGCCTTTCTGACGCGCGAGGCGCTTGCCGCCATCGCCAGCACCACCCTGAAGAATATTTCCGACTGGGGGCGTGGTTCGCCGCAGAATCTGGTCGAGGCTTAGTCGATAGGCCGTGCTAGCATGTCGCGCAGATTTGGAGGACCCATGGTCGAACACGATTTTCGCTACAGCCTGCTCAACCCGCACCACACCCTGATTGAATGCCGCGCCCTGGCGCCAGGCCGTTATCAGGTCACCGGCAACGGTGGTTCGATTCACAACGACGACGTTCTGCTGGTGACCCTCAAGGGCAGCAAGACCTTGTCCATGCGCCTGACCATCGAGAAAGTCCGCCACCTGATCAACCCGCCCGGCCAATGGGTTGCCGTGGCCAGCGGGCCGGTGTTCGGCGAGCTGGCCATTCACCAGTGGCACGTACAGTGCGACGCCTGCAACGCGGACCTTGAGTTCGAGTTCGCCGTTGACGCCAAGCTGGGCACCAAGGCGCAGAAGCCAGCGGCCACGGCGCGCATCGCCGAGCTTGGCTGGAGCACCGTGGGCGACAAGCACCTGTGCCGCAAATGCCAGGAGCCGCGCCCGTGAAACACGTCCTGCTGCTGGCGGCACTGGCCGCCACCCTCACGGGCTGCGCATCCGGGCCCAAGCTGCAACAGGAACAGGCGTACACGCTGGAGTGGATTGGCGACCGTCCGTTGATGGACTACAGCCACATCAGCCTGACCCTGGGTGAGGACGGCCGCGCCTATGGCAACGCCGGCTGCAACCACTGGTTCGCGCCCTATACGCTCAAGCGTCACCACCTGACCTTCGGCCCGGTAGGCAGCACTCGCCGTGCCTGCGATCCGGCCACCATGGAACAGGAACAGCGCTTCCTGCAGGCCCTGGGCGGCGTGCAGCGCTGGAGCGTGTCCAAGGAAGGCCAGATCCGCCTGTGGCCCGAAGAAGGCAAGCCACTGCGCCTGTGGCCTGACGAGGGCTGATATCGTTTGTGGGAGCGGGCTCTGCCCGCGAAAAGGGCGCGGCGGTGAATCAGACCGCGCGCCGTATGGCCTTCGCGGGCAGAGCCTGCTCCCATAAAAGCCTTTCGGGCTCAGGAATTCTTCAGCTTCGCCAGCTTCTCGCTGATCCCCGCCGCCGTCTGCTCGCCAATCAACTGCTCGCGCACCTTGCCCTTGGCATCGATGATGTAGGTGATGGGCAGCGCGTCGTTCTGCGGCAGGTCGAAGCGCGGGCCGGGGTCGTCGGCCAGCACCGTGAAGCTGATGCCCAGCTCCTGGGCGGCCTTCTTCAGGTCGTCGCCGTGCAAACCGTCAAAATTGACACCCACCACCGCCACGCCCTTGCCCTTGAGCTGATCCGCCAAGGCATTGAGCTGCGGTATTTCGCTGCGGCACGGGCCGCACCAGTCCGCCCAGTAGTTGACCACCAGCCATTGGTCATCCAATTGCCGCGCCTTGACCAGCTTGCCGTTCTGGTCGACCCCGTAGTCCGCGCCACAGCCGGCCAGCAGTACCAGCACCAGACACACCACCCCACGCCATGCCATGATCGTTACCTTCCTAAATGTGCCCGCCACAGGGTTAGAATAGCTCCCCCTTCACCCAAGGTGCGACCGCAAATGACCGACCTGACGCTTTATCACAACCCGCGCTGCTCCAAATCCCGTGCCGCGTTGGAACTGCTGCAGGCCCGCGGCCTGGAGCCCACCGTGGTGCGCTACCTGGACACCCCGCCCGACGCCGCCGCCCTCAAGGCTGTGCTGGCCAAGCTGGGCATTCACGCCCGCGCCCTGCTGCGTACCGGCGAAGACGAATACAAGGCCCTGAACCTGGCCGACGCCACCCTGGGCGAAGACCAGTTGATCGCGGCCATGGTGCAACACCCGAAACTGATTGAACGGCCGATCCTGATCGCCGGCAACAAGGCCGCCATTGGCCGCCCGCCCGAGAAAGTGCTGGAGATTCTGCCGTGACCCAACCGTACATCCTGGTGCTGTATTACAGCCGCAGTGGCGCCACCGCGCAGATGGCCAGGCACATCGCCCGCGGCGTGGAACTGAGCGGCATCGAGGCGCGCCTGCGCACCGTGCCGCCGGTGTCTGCCGACCACGAGGCCACCGGCCCTAGCATTCCCGACCATGGCGCCCCGTACGCCAGCATCGACGACCTGAAAAACTGCGCTGGCCTGGCCATGGGCAGCCCCACGCGCTACGGCAACATGGCGGCGCCGCTCAAGTACTTCCTGGACGGCACCAGCAGCCTGTGGCTGAGCGGCGCGCTGGTGGGCAAGCCGGCCTCGGTGTTCACCTCCACTGCCAGCCTGCACGGGGGCCAGGAAACCACCCTGCTGTCGATGATGATGCCGTTGCTGCACCACGGCATGCTGATCAGTGGCATTCCCTACAGTGAATCGGCGCTGCTGGACACCCGTGGCGGCGGCACGCCCTACGGCGCCAGCCACCACGCCGGGGCCGACAGCAAGCGCGCCCTGGACGAGCACGAAATCACCCTGTGCCGCGCCTTGGGCCAACGCTTGGGCAACATCGCGCAGCAACTGGAGCTACCGCGTGGCTAAACGCCCCAAGGTGCTGCCCAGCGCCGAATGGCTGCAACCCCGGGTGCGCCTGGCGCGCTGGTTGAGCCTTGGGTGCTTTTTCGCCTTCATGGCGCTGCTGTGCGTGTATTACCTGTTGGTCGCCGACCTGCACGGCGCGCGCCCCTGGGTGATTTTACTGATCGAACTGGTGCCGCTGTTGCTGCTCACCCCAGGCATGCTGCTGGGCAGCCCACGCGGGCACTCCTGGACGTGCTTTGCGGTCAACCTGTACTTCATCAAGGGCGCCTTGGCCGCCTACGACCCCAACCGTCATCTGTTCGGCCTGCTGGAAATGGCCGCCAGCCTGGCAGTGTTCACCAGTGCCCTGCTGTACGTGCGCTGGCGCTTTCAATTGAATCGGAAACTGGCCGGAGAGGGCCTGGCGTGAATGCAGGATTACAAGTGGCTGAACGAATACTGCCTTAACCGCTTCGGCGGGGCCAAGGCGCTGGAAGACCACCTTCCCGATGCGAAAACCCCGGCACAACTGCGCAATATCCCCGCTGATCGCTACCTGTCCACCCTGGCCCTGCGCGTGTTTCGCGCCGGCCTCAAGCACAGCCTGGTAGACGCCAAATGGCCGGCCTTCGAGCAGGTGTTCTTCGGCTTCGACCCGGAAAAAGTGGTGTTGATGGGTGCCGAGCACCTGGAACGCCTGATGCAGGACACCCGCATCATTCGCCACCTGGGCAAGCTCAAGAGCGTACCTCGCAATGCGCAGATGATGCTGGACATCGAGCACGAACACCAAAGCTTCGGCGCCTTCATCGCCGACTGGCCAGTGACCGACATCGTCGGCCTGTGGCAGTACCTGGCCAAGCATGGCAACCAGCTGGGCGGCCTGTCGGCGCCACGGTTCCTGCGCATGGTGGGCAAGGACACCTTCATCCCTACCTGGGACGTGGTGGCCGCGCTCAATGCCCAGGGCATCGTCGACAAGGTGCCCAGCAGCAAGCGCGACCAGGCCAAGGTGCAGGAAGTGTTCAACCAGTGGCAGGCCGAGAGCGGACGGCCCCTGTGCCAGCTGTCGGCGATGCTGGCCTACACCGTCAATCACTAACCGCATGGAATGCTCATGAAACTCAAATCGCTGTGGCTGTGGGCGGGCGTGCCCGTTGTGTGCGGGTTCGGCTTCCTGGCCTGGCAACACTTCTGGCCGGTGCAGGCGGCGGATGGCTGGAGCACGCGGCGGGTCTACGACAACGTCAAGAAGGCGGCCGCCCTGGGCTTTGATGGCCCCAACGTGCTGGTCACCGAAGAGCTGCGCAATGACAAGGGCCGCCTGCTCAGCATTGCCCCCGACGGCACCCGCACCACCCTGCTCGATAACCTGAGCAAGCCCGACGGCATGGCGCCCTACCTGGGCGGCCATGCCTTCAGCCAGGAATGGGAAAACAAGCCGGTGCAACTGCTCAAGGACGGCAAGCTGACCCCGCTGTTCATGGGCACCGACGTGCAGGGCCTCAAACCTGACGGCAATAAGCTGTATGCCATCGAAGACCGCCACGACCACGGCCGGTTGATGCGCTATGACGCTACCGACGGCTCGCTGACGGTGCTGCGCGACAACCTGTCGGAAACCGAATCGGTGGAAATCTGCCCGGGCGGCAAGCTGCTGTACACGGTGAAGAAGGAAGGCGTGATTCGTCAGTTCGATGAGTCAGGCAAAGACCCGGTGTACGTGGACGGCATCACCAACCCCACCTTCATCCTGTGCGACAAGCGCGGGCTGTGGATCGTCGAAGACCAGACGCACCTGGCACGGCTGTGGCTGCGCACGCCGGATGGCAAGTTGCAGGTAATCCTGTCGCACCTGCGCGCGCCGCAGGAATTGCTGCCCAGTGGCGACAACACCTACCTGCTGGCCGAGGGCGGCCGGGATCGGGTGATCGAGCTAAAGGCCGAGTAACAACCAACCTTCGCAGGGGCCGCCATCAGGCTGCGAAGGCGCACCGCAGGCCCGGTACCGGCATGCCCCCGCAGAAGGTCCTGCGGACCTTTGCGCAGCCTGGCGGCCGCGCCTACTAGGGGTGGGGAACTGGCGCTGGATCAGAGGTTGAGAACGTTGAGCACGCGCGAAGGCGCCGACTCATCAATCGCCAGGTTGACGAAGTCAAAGAGGTTGCGGTCAGCCAGTTGCGACGGCACCACGTTCTGCAAGCCGCGGAAGATACTGTCGGTACGCCCCGGGTGCTTGCGCTCCCAGTCCACCAGCATGTCCTTGACCACCTGGCGTTGCAGGTTTTCCTGCGAGCCACACAGGTTGCACGGGATGATCGGGAACTGCTTGAGGTCCGAATAGGCCTGGATGTCCTTCTCGTTGCAGTAGGCCAGCGGGCGAATCACCACGTTGCGGCCGTCGTCGGCGCGCAGCTTGGGCGGCATGGCCTTGATGCTGCCGTTGAAGAACATGTTCAGGAAGAACGTCTCGACGATGTCGTCGCGGTGGTGCCCCAGGGCCATCTTGGTGGCGCCGATTTCGTCGGCGAAGGTGTACAGCGTGCCACGGCGCAGGCGCGAGCACAGCGAGCACGTGGTCTTGCCTTCCGGGATCAATTCCTTGACCACCGAATAGGTGTCTTTCTCGACGATGTGGTACTCCACGCCCAACGCTTTCAGGTAGGCCGGCAGCACGTGCTCGGGGAAGCCTGGCTGCTTCTGGTCCATGTTCACGGCCACGATGCTGAACTTGATCGGCGCCACCTTCTGCAGGTGCATCAGCACGTCGAGCATGGTGTAGCTGTCCTTGCCGCCCGACAGGCAGACCATGACCTTGTCACCGTCCTCGATCATGTTGTAGTCGGCGACGGCCTCCCCGGCCAGCCGACGAAGGCGTTTCTGCAGTTTGTTCTGGTTGACCGAAAGGGTGCCCATGGCGCTTGAAATCCGCGTGGTGAGACGAAAAGCCGGGCATTTTACCTGTAAAGCCGGCGCACGGGTACGGTATCTGGTCAACTGGCACCCACCGGCGGGTAAATACTGCAAAGTGCTTACAAGGGGCCATTAGAGCGCGATTTGCTCTAAAACTGCCGGAATCTGCCCCCTATACTCCCGTGTGAAGCTGTAATCACCGCAGGAGTGACTGGCATGATCCATCACGTCGTGGGGTTGTTCACCCATCCCGATCAAGAATGGCACCAGATACGTGGCGAAGAAGAAACCATCGGCCACATGTACTTCACCCATACCCTCATATTGGCGGCAATACCGCCCATATCGGCGTTTATTGGCACAACACAGGTAGGCTGGGTGATCGGCACCCGGGCACCGGTGATGCTCACCCTGGAAAGCGCCGTGTGGATGACCATCATGTCGTACGTCGCCATGCTGGGCGGGGTGGCGGTGATGGGCGCCTTCATTCACTGGATGGCCCGCACCTACGACGCCAGCCCCAGCCTGGCCCGCTGCATCGCCTTTGCCACCTACACCGCCACCCCATTGTTCATTGGCGGCCTGGCGGCGCTGTATCCGCACTTGTGGCTGGGGATGGTGCTGGGCACCGCGGCCATCTGCTACACCGTGTACTTGTTGTACGTGGGCCTGCCCACCTTCATGAACATCGATCCGGATGAGGGCTTCCTGTTCTCAAGCTCGGTGCTGGCGGTGGGCCTGGTGGTGCTGGTGGCCATCATGGCGTTCACGGTGATCATCTGGGGACTGGGCGTAGGCCCCGTCTACACTAACTGACCCTGGCGCGCCGCCTGGCGACAGGCGGCTCGGCATGCCCGTGTGGTTGCGGCATAATCGGCACATATGGAGTGTCGTCTAGCATGCCCGAGTTACTCAATACCCGCGTCGAATCCTGTTTCCAACAAGCCGAAGCCTTCTTCAAACGCACCTTCGTCCGCCCCCAGGTCAGCTTCAAGCTGCGCGGGCAGAAGGCCGGTGTCGCGCACCTGCATGAAAACCTGCTGCGCTTCAACCCGCAGTTGTACCGCGACAACAGCGAAGATTTCCTCCGCCAGACCGTGCCTCACGAGGTGGCCCACCTGGTAGCCCACCAACTGTTCGGCGACCGCATCGCGCCCCATGGCGAGGAGTGGCAGTTGATCATGAGGGGCGTGTACGAACTGCCGCCCAACCGCTGCCACACCTACGAGGTCAAGCGCCGCCGGGTAATGCGCTACATTTACCGCTGCCCGTGCGCCGACAGCGACTTCCCCTTCAGCGCCCAACGCCACAGCCTGGTACGCCAGGGGCGGCGCTACCTGTGCCGGCGGTGCCGGCATACGCTGGTGTATACCGGAGAAACCCGGGTGGAGTAAGCCAGCATGATGGCTGCTATCCCATAAAAAAACCCATCCGAAGATGGGTTTTTGGTGTTGCATCAGCGCTTAGCGCGGGGCGTCTGCCACCACCGTTTCATGGGCTTGCGCCACTTCGATGGCGGTAGGCCCGGCGGCCAGTTGCGCCTTCATGGTGTCTTCGTCCAGCTCACCCACCCACTTGGCTACCACCAGGGTAGCCACGGCGTTGCCGACCAGGTTGGTCAGCGCGCGGGCTTCGGACATGAAGCGGTCGATACCCAGGATCAGCGCCAGGCCCGCCACCGGCAGGTGGCCAACGGCCGACAGGGTGGCGGCCAGCACGATGAAGCCGCTACCGGTCACGCCGGCTGCACCCTTGGAAGAGATCAGCAGTACGGCCAGCAGGGTGATCTGGTGGAACAGGTCCATGTGGGTGTCGGTGGCTTGGGCGATGAATACCGCCGCCATGGTCAGGTAGATCGCGGTACCGTCCAGGTTGAACGAGTAACCGGTTGGAATCACCAGGCCTACTACCGACTTCTGCGCGCCCAGACGCTCCATTTTCACCAGCATGCGTGGCAGGGCCGATTCCGAGGAAGAAGTACCCAGAACAATCAGCAGCTCTTCACGAATGTAGCGCACCAGCTTGAGGATGCTGAAACCGTGGGCACGGGCGATCGAGCCCAGCACCAGCAGCACGAACAGGATGCAGGTGATGTAGAAGCAAATCATCAACTGGCCCAGTTGCACCAGCGAGCTCACGCCATACGCACCGATGGTGAAGGCCATGGCACCCAGGGCACCCAGTGGCGCCAGCTTCATGATCATGTTGATGATGTTGAACATGACGTGCGCGAAGCGATCAATCAGGTCCAGCAGCGGCTTGCCGTAGGCGCCCAGGCGGTGCAGGGCAAAACCGAACAGTACGGCAAACATCAACACTTGCAGGATGTCGCCAGTGGCGAAGGCACCCACAATGGTGTTGGGGATAATGTTCATGAAGAACGCAATGATGCTCTGGTCTTTACCGGCGGCAACGTAGCTGGCGACCTTGGAGGCGTCCAGGCTGGCAGGGTCGATGTGCATGCCGTTGCCCGGGCCAACCACGTTGACCACAACCAGGCCGATCAGCAGCGCAATGGTGGACACCACTTCAAAGTACAGCAGCGCATAGCCACCGGTCTTGCCCACGGCCTTCATGCTTTCCATGCCGGCGATGCCGCTGACCACGGTGCAGAAGATGATGGGGGCGATGACCATTTTGATCAGTTTGATGAACCCGTCGCCCAGAGGCTTGAGGGTTACCGCGGTGTCAGGGTAGAAGTGCCCCAACGCGATACCGATGATGATCGCGACGATCACCTGGAAGTAGAGCGATTTGTACAGTGGCTGACGAGTCGTCATTACAAGTTCCTCAAGTGCATCGCCTGGCATCCATTTCCCTGATGCACACGACACCTAAAGCACGAACCCTCCTGTACTGGAGGGATTTATTGTCGAGCTGCGCGTGGCAGACCTTGCACGTGTATCGCAAGGGGCGTGCCAGAACGCCTGCTTTGGCTAATGATCAATGATTTTGGGGTTGGGTGCCATCATGTTAGCCACCATGGGAAAACTTGCATGGCGGATATCCGCCATTTACGCCGATCAACTTCCGCCACGTGGCGGATATCCGCCGCGCACAAACACTGTGGGAGCCGGCTTGCCAGCGAGTTTTTGGGGGGGCGAACAGTTCGCGGGCAAGCCAGCTCGCACAACCACCGCGTAGTTGAGGTATAGCGCAAATCAGAAGGGTTTGAAGCGCACCCGGAAGGCCGCGCCGCCCAGGGGCGAGTCATCCAGGATGAGCTGGGCGTCATAGCTTTCGATGATGTCCTTGACCACTGCCAGGCCAATGCCCTGCCCCGGGTTCTGCCGGTCCAGCCGCTCGCCGCGTTGCAGGATGCGCGCCCTCTGGCTTTCCGGCACGCCAGGGCCGTCATCCTCGATGCTGAGCTGGGTGCCGAACTCGTCAAACGCCAGGCTTACTTTCACCTCGCCCAGGCACAAGCGGTAGGCGTTCTCCAGCAGGTTGCCGAGCATCTCCAGCAAGGCCGCCTCTTCCATCGGCACCTGGGCCAGGTCCGGGAGGTTGCACACGATGTGCACGCGCTTGTCGCGGTACACCTTCTGCAGGGTGCTGAACAGGCTGTCCAGCAGCGGCTTGAGCAACACCTGGTGGCGCACCAAGCCGCTCTTGCGCAGGCTGGCGCGTTGCAACTGGTAGCCGATCTGCTGGCTCATGCGCTCGATCTGGCTTTGCAGGATGCGCGCCTGCTCAAGGTTTTCCGGGCGCTGGGCGATGGTCTCGCTGACGCCCTGCAACACCGCCAGCGGGGTTTTCAGGCTGTGGGCCAGGTCGCCCAGGGAGTCGCGGTAACGGCCGCGCTGTTCGCGCTCGCTGCTCAGCAGACGGTTCAGCGAGCCGGTCAGGCGCAGCAGTTCGCGGGGGTGGGTTTCGCTGAGGCTCTCACGCTCGCCAGACTCGATCTCGTCCAACTCCGAACTCAACTGGCGCAAGGCACGCAGGCCCCAGGTGAGGCCGGCCCACAGCAACACCAGCAAGGCCATTAGCGCGGCACCGAAGCCCAGGAACAGTTTCTCCCGCAGCCCGGAGAGGATGGCCTTGTACTCGCGTACCGGCTGCAGGGCCACGATGCTATAGGCCGCGCTCTTGCCGCCCAGCAGCTTTACCTCCACGTCGTAGACGAAATACTCCTCGCCATTGGCCTCGTGGATGTGCGCGAACTGCGCACCCAAGCCATCGTAGCGCGGGGTGTAGTTGATGCTTTGCTCGGTGGTGGCCCGGGAGCGCCACACCAGGTCGCCCTGGCGGTTGTAGATGTAGCCCAGCAGGCGGCTGTCGGGCAGGTTGAAGCGCTCGTCCGGCAGCAGGTCGGGCATCTGCAGCTTGCCGTTCTCCACCCGAGCGGCGGAAATCAGCGTGGTCACGTCAGACGCCAGGCGCTGCTCGATGGATTCGCGCAGCGCCAGGCTGAAGGTACTTTGCAACGCTGGCAACAGGCCGAGCATGAACAGCACCGCCAGGATAAAGGCGGCCAGCATCAACCGTACGCGCAGCGATCGAATCATTTACACCGCTCAGTGAACAGGTAGCCGAGGCCGCGCACGGTCTCGATCGGCTTGAAGCCATTGGTGCCCTCAAGCTTGCGGCGCAGGCGGCCTACCAGCACTTCGATGACGTTCGGATCGCGCTCGTCGTCGTCCGGGTACAGCTGTTCCATCAGGCGGTCCTTGGCCACCACCTGCTGGTGATGACGCATCAGGTATTCAAGAATGCGGTATTCGTAGGCGGTCAGGGCCAGCGGCTGCTCGTCCAGGCTCGCCTGCTTGCGGTTGAGGTCCAGCAGCAGGGGGCCAGCCACGATGGTCGACTGGATGAAACCACTGGAGCGGCGCAGCAAGGCATTGAGGCGCGCTTCCAGCTCTTCGAACTGAAAAGGTTTTACCACATAGTCGTCGGCACCGGTGGCCAGCCCTTCCACTTTGTCCTGCCAGTTGCCGCGCGCGGTCAGGATCAGGATAGGGAACGACTTGCCCTCGGCCCGCAGGCGCCGGATCAGGTCCAGGCCGCCCATGCCCGGCAGGCCCAGGTCTACCACCGCCAGGTCGTGATTGTACTGCGAGGCCTGATACAAGGCTTCCTCGGCGTTGGCCACCGCCTCAACCACATGGCCACTTTCGGTCAAGCGGGTAAACAAGTGGTGCCGCAACAGCGCCTCATCTTCTACCACCAGCAGTTTCATAGTGCTCCCCGAGCGGTGCCCTGCCATGCGGGACGCCGAATTTCCTCATTTCAATGGGCGGCACCGGACGCTTGTTCGACCAAGCCCCGGCGCCAAAGAGTGTACCTGTAACAAGCTTAGTCAGGGAGCGCTGAACCCCAACTGAACCGGATGGGCTAGGCTGTTTTCACTGCCTATAAAGGAGCACCGAAGATGCGTGTATTGCTGATGTGCCTGTTGCTGGCGGCCAGCGCTGCGGCCCAGGCCGAGATCAAGACCCAGGAATTGCATTACAAGGACCTCAACGGCACGCCGCTGGTGGGTTACTTTGCCTACGACGACGCCATCCAGGGCCCGCGCCCCGGCGTGGTGGTGGTGCATGAATGGTGGGGCCTGAACGACTACGCCAAGGGCCGCGCCCGCGCCCTCGCCGCCCTGGGCTACAGTGCCCTGGCCATCGACATGTATGGCGAAGGCAAGAACACCGAGCACCCCAAGGACGCCATGGCGTTCATGCAGGAAGCCTCGGCCAACGCTGCGGTGTCCAGCGCCCGTTTTGACGCCGGGGTGCAACTGCTCAAGCAACAGCCGCAGACCAACCCGGCCAAGGTGGCCGCCATTGGCTACTGCTTTGGCGGCACGGTGGTGCTGAACGCCGCCCGTCACGGCGAAACACTGGCCGGCGTGGTGAGCTTCCACGGCGGCCTGGCCGCCAAGACCCGGGCCACCAAGGGCAGCGTCAAGACCCCGATTCTGGTGGAACATGGCGAGTTGGACAGCATGAGCACGCCCAAGGATGTGGCCGACTTCAAGACCGAAATGTCCACCGCCGGGGTGAATTATCAGTTCGTGGTGCAGCCGGGGGCCAAGCATGGCTTCACCAACCCGGACGCCGACCGCCTGGCCCACGGCGACCATGGCGGGCCGGACATTGGCTACAACAAGGAAGCCGACGAGAAATCCTGGGCGGACATGCAGGCGTTTCTGAAGAAAGTCTTCAGCTGACCTGCGCCCGTCGCCAACCTTGTAGGCGCAGCCTGACGGCAGCGGGGTTATGGCACACTATGGCGATGAACCCGCCCCTCGCCTGCTGCACCGCCCCCCACGCCCACTGGCCCCTGCCCTTCACCCTGCCTGGCGTGGTGCTGGTCAGCAACCGCTTCGACCCCAAGGCCCTGGTCCCGGACGACTTCGTGCGTGCCGGCATCACCCCGCCCGCCAGCATCCAGCGCTCGGTAGCCAAGCGCCAGGCCGAGTTCCTGGCCGGCCGCCTGTGCGCGCGCACGGCATTGCAGCAACTGGCCGCTATCGATCACGTCCCGGCCATCGGCGAAGACCGCGCCCCACTCTGGCCTCCCGGCATCAGCGGCTCCATCAGCCACGGCACCGGCTGGGCCGGCGCCGTCGTCGCCCGTCACAGCGACTGGCAGGGCCTGGGCTTGGACATGGAAACCCTGCTGGGCGAAGAGCGCGCCACGCGCCTGGCCGGCGAGATTCTCACCCCAGCCGAACTGGCGCGCATGGACCCGGCCCAGGCGTCACTGACCGTGACCCTGACCTTCTCCATCAAGGAAAGCCTGTTCAAGGCGCTGTACCCCATTGTCGGCAAGCGTTTCTACTTCGAGCATGCCGAGGTGATGGAATGGGACACCTCAGGCCGGGCGCGCATGCGGCTGCTGACTGACTTGTCGCAGCGTTGGTGCCATGGCGTCGAGATCGAGGGGCAGTTCGGGCTGCACGATGATCATCTGCTGAGCCTGATTGCCATCCCCCACAGACACGACGCCCCCGTATAGAAGCGGGTTACACCAGCAACGGGCAATGCTCACAATGCCCCACCCATTCCACTTTATAAGCCAGGCAACAACTGCGCCGCTGCCGCGTGCCGTCCGGCAAATAACGAATGGGCTCATATAAAGGGTTGCTGCGCCCATCCGCCGACTTGCGCGAATGCAGCAACGCCAACGCCGGCCCCACCGCCAGCCCCAACGCCTGCAAGCGCACCGCGGCCTGTTCCAGGTAATCACCGGCATTGCCCCACAACACGGCCGTGGGCACCTCGCCATAGGCGCTCAAGCGCTCAATGAAGGGCCGCAGGCTGGCCTGCACCACCGGCTCAAGGGATTCGTCGGCATCACCCGGCTCGCCCTCCTCCAGCAGCTTTACCGCCAACGGCAAGCCACGTTCGTTGAGCACCAGCCCTACCTGGTCCAACTGCAACGGCAGGTACCAGCCATGGGCCAACTGGGTGACCAGAATGGCCGGCAACCAATACATGAAAAAATACTTCGACCATTGGGAAACCAATACCGGTTTCTGTTCATCGAACAGCGGCTGCCCATAGATGCGCACCAAGGCAGCGTCCAGATGCGCCGGCTGCAGGGCATCGTGCACCGATTGCGCAAGGCGCGGGTCATCCACGGGCAACAGGCCCTGCGTGAATGCGGCATAAGGGCCACTGGCCCACGGGTGGTTCATTGAAGCTCCTGACAGCGTCCAGGGTGACTAAAGGACGCACGAAACAACAGCATGCCAAAAACGCCTCGGTGCCTGTGTTTTTTTATGTTAGGGTGCGCGCCCGCAAAAAACCGGACCGGCAAATTTTGCCCCGAGGAATGCCGGACAAATGGTCTCAGGCATGTGGGACCCGGCCTACATGGGCTGCACGGTTTCGCACACAAATTACCCACAAGTTATCCACAGAACACCGTGTTGCAATCCTCCCACAGGGGCCTTATCTTGTATCTCCGGCGCGCCAAACCACTACATGTTGGGTTTTGGTGGATTTGCCAACCACATTTTTTACGCTAATCTCAAGCCCGTCTTGAGGTTATTTTTCACAGATTTACACTTTTTTTTTCGCTCTTTAACGCTCGCGAACGGAACCAGCACGACTTCACGTCGTAGGCTGGTGTTTTCCGTTTTCGAGCCGTAGCGCCCAGGGACGGTCAGTAAACCCGTCCCCGATCGTTGCAACGCTTTTCAAAGAACTACAGGTACCCCCAGGGCCTAACCCATTCGATCGTGGAGATACAGATGCAGACCGACACAACTCGCGAGAACCCGGCAGGCAAGGCGCCACTGGCTACAGAATCCAGCCAGGATCTGAACGCCACCGCGCCGGGCCAGCTGCGCGTGATCAAGCGCAACGGGACTGTCGTCCCTTACACCGACGACAAGATCACCGTCGCCATCACCAAGGCTTTCCTCGCAGTTGAAGGCGGCACCGCTGCCGCTTCGTCGCGCATCCACGACACCGTGGCGCGCCTCACCGAACAAGTCACCGCTACCTTCAAGCGTCGCATGCCTTCGGGCGGCACCATCCACATCGAAGAAATCCAGGACCAGGTAGAACTGGCCCTGATGCGTGCCGGCGAGCAGAAAGTGGCCCGCGACTACGTGATCTACCGTGACGCCCGTTCCAAGGAACGCGCCGTGCGCACCACCGCCGACACCCCGGTAGATGCCCACCCAAGCATCCGCATCAGCCTGGCCGACGGCAGCTTCGCGCCGCTGGACATGGGCCGCCTGAACACCATCATCACCGAAGCCTGCGAAGGCCTGGCTGAAGTGGACGGCGACCTGATCCAGCGCGAAACCCTGAAAAACCTGTACGACGGCGTAGCGTTGAAAGACGTCAACACCGCCCTGGTGATGACCGCCCGTACCCTGGTTGAGCGTGAGCCGAACTACTCGTTCGTCACCGCCCGCCTGCTGATGGACACCCTGCGCGCCGAAGGCCTGGGCTTCCTGGAAGTGGCCGACAGCGCCACTCACCACGAAATGGCCGACCTGTACGCCAAGGCCCTGCCGGCCTACGTGGCCAAAGGCATCCAGTACGAACTGCTGAACCCTGTGCTGGCCGAATACGACCTGGAAAAACTGGGCAAGGCCATCAACCACGAGCGTGACCAGCAGTTCACCTACCTGGGCCTGCAAACCCTGTACGACCGCTACTTCATCCACAAGGATGGCGTGCGTTTCGAACTGCCGCAGATCTTCTTCATGCGCGTGGCCATGGGCCTGGCCATCGAAGAGAAACAGCGCGAAGACCGTGCCATCGAGTTCTACAACCTGTTGTCGTCCTTCGACTACATGGCGTCGACCCCTACCCTGTTCAACGCCGGCACCCTGCGTCCACAACTGTCCAGCTGCTACCTGACCACCGTGCCGGATGACCTGTCGGGCATCTACCACGCCATCCACGACAACGCCATGCTGTCCAAATTCGCTGGCGGCCTGGGCAACGACTGGACGCCGGTCCGTGCGCTGGGTTCGTACATCAAGGGCACCAACGGCAAATCGCAAGGCGTCGTACCCTTCCTGAAAGTGGTCAACGACACCGCCGTTGCAGTCAACCAGGGCGGCAAGCGCAAAGGCGCCGTGTGCGCCTACCTGGAAACCTGGCACCTGGACATCGAAGAGTTCATCGAACTGCGCAAGAACACCGGTGATGACCGTCGTCGTACCCACGACATGAACACCGCCAACTGGATCCCTGACCTGTTCATGAAGCGCGTCTTCGATGACGGCAAGTGGACCCTGTTCTCGCCAAACGAAGTACCAGACCTGCACGACCTGACCGGCAAGGCCTTCGAAGAGCGCTACGAGTACTACGAAGCCCTGACCGAGTACAACAAGATCAAGGTATTCAAAACCATTCAGGCCAAAGACCTGTGGCGTAAAATGCTGTCGATGCTGTTCGAAACCGGCCACCCATGGTTGACCTTCAAAGACCCGTGCAACCTGCGTTCGCCACAGCAGCACGTAGGCGTGGTGCACAGCTCCAACCTGTGCACCGAGATCACCTTGAACACCAACAAGGACGAGATCGCGGTCTGCAACCTGGGTTCCATCAACCTGCCGAACCACATCGTGGACGGCAAGCTGGACACCGCCAAGCTGGAGCGCACGGTCAACACCGCCGTACGCATGCTCGATAACGTTATCGACATCAACTACTACTCGGTACCACAGGCCAAGAACTCCAACTTCAAGCACCGCCCGGTGGGCCTGGGCATCATGGGCTTCCAGGACGCGCTGTACCTGCAGCACATCGCCTACGGTTCCGACGCTGCCGTCGAGTTCGCCGACAAGTCCATGGAAGCGGTCAGCTACTTCGCCATCCAGGCTTCCTGTGACCTGGCCGACGAGCGCGGCGCCTACGAGACCTTCCAGGGTTCGCTGTGGTCCAAAGGCATCCTGCCGCTGGACTCGCAACAGATCCTGATCGAAGCCCGTGGCCAGAAGTACATCGACGTCGACCTGAACGAGTCCCTGGACTGGGCCCCGGTCCGTGCCCGCGTACAGAAAGGCATTCGTAACTCGAACATCATGGCCATCGCACCGACCGCCACCATCGCCAACATCACGGGCGTGTCGCAGTCGATCGAACCGACCTACCAGAACCTGTACGTGAAATCGAACCTGTCGGGCGAATTCACCGTGATCAACCCCTATCTGGTTCGCGACCTCAAAGCCCGCGGCCTGTGGGACTCGGTCATGATCAACGACCTGAAGTACTACGACGGTTCGGTACAGCAGATCGAGCGCATCCCGCAAGAGCTCAAAGACCTCTACGCGACCGCCTTCGAAGTGGACACCAAGTGGATCGTCGACGCCGCCAGCCGTCGCCAGAAGTGGATAGACCAGGCTCAGTCGCTGAACCTGTACATCGCCGGCGCCTCGGGCAAGAAGCTGGACGTGACCTACCGCATGGCTTGGTACCGTGGCCTGAAAACCACCTACTACCTCCGTGCCCTGGCTGCCACCAGCACCGAGAAATCCACCATCAACACTGGCAAACTGAACGCCGTGTCGAGCGGTGGTGACAGCGCACCTGTCCAGGCAGCGGGCCCAGCACCAGTGCCAAAGGCTTGCGCGATTGACGAGCCGGATTGCGAAGCTTGCCAATAAGGCTTAGCTAGCAGCACAAAAAGGCCAACCTTCGGGTTGGCTTTTTTGTGCCCGGCAAACGCCACCTTCTGTACCCGCTACTGCCTTTTTTGTGGGAGCGGGCTCTGCCCGCGAAGTCACCGTCGAACGCCCCCCCCATGAAGCCGCCGTTACACCTTGCCAATCCGTCTCCGCTACAATATCCAAACCTACGATTCAGGAGGCGCCATGGAACCCCTGTCCTTTCAAGCCAAGAAAGCCTATTACGCCAAAGTCCGTCGATCCAACTACACCGCCAGCCTCCGTCTGGAGGGGTTTGACGTAACCCGTGAGGATGCCGAGCGCCCACTGCCTAGCCGCGAATCCGTAATAAACCGCTACCGCAAGACAGCTGACTGATGGTCGACAAGTACGGCGTAGGGCAAGACCCGTACTGCTATCCAGGCACCACCATCCTGCGCAATAAGCTGAATATCCGCTGCGAGATAGAATTGGATCAGGCCGAGCGTGAGCTTTCCGATATCGCTGCAAGCCAAATTGAGTTCTGCCTCCCGCCTTACGATTTCCCCTATCTGAAAAAAATCCATCATCGACTTTTCTTGATGCCGTAGCTCCATACGACTCCAACCCTGTGGGACCGGGCGAAGCTCGGGAAAACCCCACCACCGCTCCCGCGCCCTAACGCCACACCCCCCAGAAACTTCTCGCAATCAACCTTGCGAACCCGCCTCCAAAACACTATATTTAGTGCCTGCAAACAACATCCAACACCACATACGCGATTCACCTGCGTGAGCGGTCAATACCCGTTTGCAAACCAGGGGCTCCAAAAAGCCCACCCAAAATAGCGAATTGATTGCGCTACGATGAACACGGACGCTGCAATATTCCGTATAATCGCGTCCCCCACACAGGGCAAAAACCATGATGACTTGCGTACCTGATTTCGGCCTCAACCCTGCCGTCCACCGCAAGCGTCACTGCTGATTTCGATCATCCGCAGCGGTTGCCACAGCACGTAGCAACCGGGCAAATCCGAACCAATTAGAAATGCCGTCCGTTAAGCCTTCGTGCACTGTAACGGCCAATGGCAACCTCATCTTAAAATCCATCCGGTCGCCCGCGGGCAGACCCAAGCAGGAGCCTTCATCACCATGCTGAGCTGGGACGAATTCGACAAAGAAGACGACGCGCAACCCGCCAAAGGCGCCAACGCCGGCCACGCCGCTGAAGCGGCCATGGACAAACTCGACAGCGCCGGCGCCGGTGCTGCGAAAGAAGCCCGCGCCGTCACCGCGACTGACTCCGCCGCCGTAGCCCGCGCCAAAGCCGCCCTCGACAAACTCGACGTCGCCGAAGGCCTGGCTGAACTGGAAGGCTCCGCCGCCCGCGTCGCGGTCGACGAAAAGCGCATGATCAACTGCCGCGCCGACCTCAACCAACTCGTACCCTTCAAGTACGACTGGGCCTGGCAGAAATACCTGGACGGCTGCGCCAACCACTGGATGCCGCAAGAAGTCAACATGACCGCCGACATCGCCACCTGGCGTAACCCGGAAGGCCTGACCGACGACGAGCGCCGCATCGTCATGCGCAACCTGGGCTTCTTCAGCACCGCCGACTCCCTGGTCGCCAACAACCTGGCCCTGGCCGTGTACCGCCTGATCACCAACCCGGAGTGCCGCCAGTACATCCTGCGGCAGGCCTTCGAAGAAGCGATCCACACCCACGCCTACCAGTACTGCATCGAATCCCTGGGCATGGACGAAGGCGAAATCTTCAACATGTACCACGAGATCCCATCGGTCGCCAAAAAGGCAGCCTGGGGCCTGAAATACACCCGCGCCATCTCCGACCCGGAATTCAACACCGGCACCCCGGAAACCGACAAAGAACTGCTGCGCAACCTGATCGCCTACTACTGCGTACTGGAAGGCATTTTCTTCTACTGCGGCTTCACCCAGATCCTGTCCATGGGCCGCCGCAACAAAATGACCGGCGTGGCCGAGCAGTTCCAGTACATCCTGCGCGACGAGTCGATGCACCTGAACTTCGGTATCGACGTGATCAACCAGATCAAGATCGAAAACCCGCACCTGTGGGATGCCGAACTGAAGGAAGAAGCTTCGCAGATGATTCTGCAGGGTACCCAGCTGGAGATCGAATACGCGCGTGACACCATGCCTCGTGGCGTGCTGGGCATGAATGCGGCGATGATGGAAGATTACCTGAAGTTTATTGCCAACCGTCGTCTGTCGCAGATTGGGTTGAAGGAAGAGTATCCAGGGACTACTAACCCGTTCCCTTGGATGAGCGAGATTATGGACTTGAAGAAGGAGAAGAACTTCTTTGAGACGCGGGTTATTGAGTATCAGACTGGTGGGGCGTTGAGCTGGGATTGATCTTAGAAAGGGATTGGAGAACAACCAAAAGTGCAAACTTCTGGTTGTTTTCATTTTAGCCTTACTATATTTCAACCAGAAACCCTCAGCGCAAAACCATCAATATGAAATCTGCATTGAGTAATGCGAATGACTGTAGCAGCCGTTGATCTGTTCTGCGGAGCAGGAGGACTAACTCGAGGCCTTTTAAATTCGGGCATCAACGTAACTCACGGGGTCGATTTTGACCCGGCATGTACCTATGCTTTCGAACACAATAACAGCGGCGCGAAATTTGTTAACAAATCAGTAACAGATTTGACTGGAAATGAGCTGAACAACTGGTTTGGCGGCCAAGAAATCAAGCTTTTGGCAGGGTGCGCCCCATGCCAACCTTTCTCCAAATACTCTAGCACCAGGAAGTCTAACGATGATGACAAATGGAAGCTGCTAAATGAATTTCGACGACTAATCTCAGAGACAAAACCTGAGCTAGTCACAATGGAAAATGTCCCACAACTAAGAACGCATGAAATATATCTGAAGTTTGTTAGCTTCCTTAAAGTCTCTGGCTACCATGTAGATTTCAAAGTTGTCTCATGCGCCCAGTATGGTCTTCCGCAGATGCGTAAAAGATTGGTACTCTTAGCCTCAATGCTCGGCCCTATAGAAATTATTCCCCCGACGCATTCAAGCGGTAACTTCACGTCAGTTAGAGATGCAATCAAGCATCTCCCAAGGCTTTCAGCCGGCGAGCAGGATCCTGACGACCCGCTGCATTATTCCGCATCCCTTAGCCAAATAAATCTGCAGCGTATAATTCGCTCATCACCCGGCGGCACTTGGAGAGACTGGCCAGAGCACTTACGTGCCCCATGTCACTCGAAGAAATCAGGCTCAACATATGCTAGTGTATATGGGCGCATGGAGTGGGACAAACCAAGCCCAACAATCACAACGCAAAGTTACGGGTACGGGAATGGCAGATTTGGCCACCCCGAGCAAAACAGAGCTTTGTCTCTTAGAGAGGCGGCTATCCTGCAATCATTTCCAGACGATTACAGCTTTTACGAACCGGGCACAGACATGTCGACACGAGCATTATGCACAATGATCGGAAATGCTGTACCCGTCCGCCTAGGTGAAGTCGTAGGTGAAAGCATTAAGCTACACTTGAGGGATCCAAATAAAGCTGCCTCTCCAAGTAACTATCAGTTAGATTTATAATATGAGCCATATATTCCCCCACATTGTCTCGAGCGGACCTCAGATCCTTTACAGTTAAGTCACGCCCGTATTTCTCAAAAGAGGACGCTCCATGAGCAAGGCTATTTCGAGCGTCCTTGATACCTAACAGTTCCGCCCCAGTATTATCCAAACTAGGATTCGTGACCAGCAGATTATAGAACCCTAGAACCTCCCTAAGCTTTCTAGCATCGACATTCCCGCTAAATACTCGGTCGAGCTTAAGCGACGCACGAGCTAAAGCAGCTGCAATATCTCCTCCCTGCAAGCTTTTCAAAAGAGAGCTTCCGGAATGATAAGACTCCTTGCAGTCGTTTAGAATTTTCTTCTTAAAACATTCAACGAGACTATTAAAACTAACATTTCGCTCATCAATTGCATCATAGATTGACTCCACGCATGAGAACGCAGTCGACTCAATCTGATTGTATAACATCAGGCATAGCGAAGATGAAAGTATCGGAACAATTCCGTTTCCAACCCTTGAAAGATGAGCATCTTCAGCTTGAGCCAGAAATTCGATATGACTAAATAAGACGTCTATCTCATCAGATCTGCGAGCAAATTCATCCTTGACCGATTCAATCATGTCAATCACCCAGCAACCTTGGCCCTGACAAACTCAATCCTCGCCAATAACTGCGATTTATTGTTGGCACTATCTGCGCTAATCACAGATTGAAATTCATCCTGATACATCCACTCATTCACCGGGGTGGCAGGCTCTACCAACCCTGGATTATCTCTTAGTGCCAAAGCGACACCAACCGCAATGGCCTCAAAACGCGCGCGAGGGGTTGTTTTACTGGTCGGAGTACGACGAAAACCCGTAGGGAAATGAGCATTAATAAAGTTCATCGTATTGTTAAACACAGCGAGATCTCCGGCAATAAAATCTGCGCCCCTGTCAACGCTCTTAGCCAGAAACGCTTCAAGAAACTGAAGAACCTTACCGTTGTAGGACTCGAGATCATTCAGATATCCAAAGAACCTCGTCACTAACTCTAGATGATCGCCATTAGATTTCTTTTTATCTGACAGCGGAGCCAGATCAGAGAAAAGCTTATCCGCCGAACAGGGAACGATGACCCTCTTATAAAATTCGGAGGAAGCATATTCCGAACCATGCCGTGTCTCAGCACCTACCAGCTTCTTCATACCAGAGTTTATGCGCTCAAATAGATCACGGCGATGCGACTCACTCACATCACCTTTTAGTTCCACAAACCTTAGTGTTTCTCTAAGAAATCTTCTTTTCCTACCAACTGGAAGATCCTCAAAATAAAACCCCTCTAACGCCTTCAGCTCTTTTAAGTCCTGCAATGGCACTTCACCATTCACAAAATAATGAAGAGCTCGAATCCGCTGCGACCCGTCAATGATCTCAACCCGCCCATCAAGCTCTGCATCTTCTGCAGACACGTTTGCTATGTAAATATAAGGAATCGGGAAATCTAACAAAATACTTTCAATAAATCTTGATAAGGTTTTATCATCCCACTTATAGTCCCGCTGATAGTCAGGAATGAAAAGCTCATTGGTATCACTATCAAGCCCTTCCTGGTACTTCTGCAAAATAGTCTCTATAGGAAATTCCCGTGTGCTATAGGAAATGTTTTTCTGTGCATGCCGAATTGCATTCTCAGCTAGAACCCGAAGGCTTTCCATTTTAGACATGACGACAGCTTTAATATCATCAGATTTTGCTGACGCCAACTCTTTACGCAACTCTTCCATCTGGCTAGGCATTTGACTCTCTGTGGACCAAGTTAATAATGGCATTATGACCTCGACTTAGATTACTGATCTCATAGTAGACTTACAACTCGAAAACCGTGATAAAGCAAATTCTTAACGTTGACAACTAGCCAAAAGCATGATCCTGACACCTTGCATCGACTGTGAAGAGATTTCGCCTTCCCGATATCTTCCTTGTGGGCTTGAATATGATCAATAAAGTTACTAAAAAATCAGCTCCAATGCACCAGCGCGGAAATCACAAGATCCATTTTTTACATTTTAACAATTGCGGCGCCTTGACTCTCCCCTTATTCTCCGTCTGCGCCTAAGGAACGCCTCAAGTAGCGGCCAATCCGCTCCCGAAAAAGCGGTATTTTGTGCCTGCGGCCCCCGGCTGCACGTCTCAAAAGCTCTGATACGTCGGGAGTGGACTAATACAAGACCCGCAAGGGGAATACGTCCGGCCTTCTACTTGAGGTTTCTTAACCCCCGACACCTAGCCCTAAGAAAGCTATCAAGTAGAGATAAATGGACATGTCAACCAACGAAACCGGCAGCCACCGAAGGCCCGACGACGGACGAGCACACCAATCCAACGACGTTCCCCACACGCCAATCGTCTTCACCCGCCACAACCGCCCGCTCCACGCCCTCTGGCTAGAATCCCAAATCTGGTTCTCCGCCCGGGACCTAGGCCGACTCATCGGCCGACACCTAGAATCCCACGCCCTCCGCAAGCTAGACCCCGACCAAACCTGCACCCTCTCCCTGCTCTACAACGGTGAAATCCAGCCCACTGTCATGATCAGCGAATCAGCCGTCTACATGACACTGGTCCACCACTTCATCCCAGAAAACCGCAGCCTGCGACGCTGGCTCACCCACGAAGTCATCGCCGTGATGCGCGACGAACGCGCTGACCACGACACCCACGCCCCGAGCCTAAGCCTTCTACGCTGGGCTAACTTGTCGCTCAGCATGCTGCACTGGCAAAGCGAGCCCTGGATTCGCCTCAGGGACGTACCCGAGATTCTGACTCACCCTCACCTCGCACAATCTGGCCCACGTCCACTCCCCTCACACTGGCGACAGTTCGTCGGCAAGCTGATCGGGCGCTAGCCGATCCACATGGAGGTCTGCCCTCAGGCCTCCATGTCAGAGCAGTCCGATACCACGCAATGCTCAATGCCTACTTTGAAACGGCACGCTGACCACATCGCCAGCCACCAACTGCCCCAACTCCAAATCAAACGGCACCACCCACAGCCTCAGCCCCGCGCCATATTCAAAAACCGGCAAGGGCTCCTGAAACCCAGCCCGCCGCGGATAGATCAGCACCAGATCCCCTTCCCCCTTCAGGTACTTATGCCCATACGCAAACATCTGGTAGATGTCCGCCTGACTGATCCCATAGTGTTTACCTACCAGCTCGCCATCCAGCCGCTTCCACTTGGTATCCATCACCCAACGCTTGCCATCCAACTCGGCCATCAAGTCAGGCCGCAACTGAAAAACGTGCTTGTCCCGATGCAAGCAAAGATGCTCACCCGTCACCTGCGTACTCAAGGTTGCGCCTGGCACTAACGTGTCCCGCAGGCAAGCCGCCACGTAGTTCTCAAACAACCGCTCCATTGGGAACAACAGGCTCATCCCTCGCCACTCGCCAGCAACGGCCAACGGCGTCTGTTGTTGAATGATCAACTCAACCCACGGCTTGACCGGTTGGTAGTGGGCCATCAGCCGATCATTACGCCACTGTTTAAAGTCCTGGGCCGTGTCGCGGCTGCTAGGTATCTCCAGCAACACGGTGCGCAGTTCATGGGATAGGCGCCAGCTACTGGGGTCTTGGGTTGTCTTGCAGACGATCTCCAGCGCCGTCTTAAGCAGTCGGTTTTCGGGTCGATCCGGCAAGAACACGTCATGACGAATCTGAAAGTGGTGTTGGCGCGCCGGTGACTGTCGTACCTGGCGGGCAGTGTTCAGTTGCCCGCGCAGGAATGGCTGTTCTTCTTCGATGCGTTGGTAATCGAACCGAATGCCTCGCTTGATCAAGTGATCCAGCGCATCAAGAAACCGCGCCATCACCCATTCCGTCAGGGGCGCATCGAAACGCTGCAGTGAGGCAGCGCCAACCTGCCGAGTCGGTAGTTTCAACGAGGCTTGGATCATGCGGCGCAGCAGCGCGCGGCTCTGCTGTATGCAGTCGCCCTGTTCGAAGTGTTTGGGCAGTATCTCGATGCGGGTGCCGCACGGGCTTTCCAAGGCGCCGACGTAGTTGTCGAGTTTCAGGCAACGTCGGTCTTGGAGTTGTACCAGGGCTGCGCCGCCCTGGCTGAATCCGGCATTGAGCTCGCATAGCCAGTCGAACGCCGAGGCACTGATTTGGGCGAAGTCCAAGGTCGGGTGCTCGACGTGACTGGTGGTCAACCGGGCGTATTCACGCACGGTGACAGTCATGCTCACGGCGCTTGCTCGATCAAGTAGCTGATGATCTTCCTGCCTAACCGGCGAGTGGTTTGCGGAGTGCCCGTGGATGTCAGCAGTGAGATACCGCGCTCAGTCGCGATTTCTTCCAGGACCGGTCTGGCATCAATCACCTGACCGTTACGCAGCAGCTCGACAGCGCCTGAGGTGGATTGCCGTAGTACTACATCCCCCCACTGCTTCTCCTTAGCCTCGTACTTGGGAGGTACGGACGCTTTAGCGGTGTGATCAATGATGCCTAGGTAGGATTCAACACGCTCAAAAGCCTGCGCATTGAGATCCCAGCGTTCGTTACTTTGGTTGACCATGACGGTTTCACCGAACAGCACGTTGAGGTCCTGGCTCGGCTGCAGCAAGAAGCGGTGCTCCACTGGTTTCCGCTGGTCGTTGAGCACCCACTGGATTCGCTGCCAATCTTCAAAGAAGTACTCCTGCAGCAGGGGCAAGATCTGCTGTTTGAATATCTCCGCAAGGCGCGCCAAGGTTGGTTCATCTTTTAGTGGGATGAAGTAGGCATGGCCAAGGCAGTGATCGCGATCAAGCAAAGCGGCAATACGTGCGTTCATGACGCTTAGCAATTCATCAACCGCGATGCCTTCTACTTCGATCTCTTCCAGCAACTCTGGGTTGGGCGGGACCTCGATGAAGCTAAAGCGGCGGCGCAGCGCGATATCCATAGATGCCAGCGAGCGGTCAGCGGTGTTCATGGTGCCGATGAGATACAAGTTGTTCGGGACGCTGAAGCGCTCTTTGGAATAGGGCAGCGTGATTTCCAACGCTTCGGAATTTCCAGCGCGCTTGGATGGTTCGATGAGGGTGATGAGTTCACCGAATATGCGCGATACGTTGCCACGGTTGATCTCATCAATGATCAGGACCTTGGGGGTGTCGCTTGCTTTCACTTGCTCCTGCTCGAAAAGACCGGCTTCCTGTGCCCCGATCATGTGTTCAACCATGGACGGCAGGAAGTTTTTGTAGCCGTTGACCAAGAACGGATCGAACGTTGAGTTCGGGAGTTTGCTGTCCCAGGTTTGGTTACGCAGGTCGTTGATGGTCAGTTCGTTTGAGGCTACGGCTTTGGCCAAGCCGTTGAGCATGCCCATGCCGATTTCCAGGTGATTGCCCTTGGGCTTTTCGAGCTCTACGACGTCGGGGGATGCGTAGATGACCTTGTAACCAGTGCCGTAGGTGTCGCCAATCTGGAAAGCGCGGTACTTGGGTTGGTCCGGTCGGCATAGGGTTTTGAACACGCCTGGGACGACGGTATAGCGGAGCTGGCCGTTGTCGTCGGTGTCGGCGCGTAGGCCTTCTACGAAGTCTTCGTAGCTGAAGCTTTGGTGGAAGGTGACGAAGCGGACGTCGCCTTGGGCTACCAGCTGATCGAAGCGGCTTTTCAAGGCTGCGCGGTTTTGGGCGTTGGCCTTGAGGTGAGCGGGGTCTAGGATTTCGAGAGTGCCCGCAATGGTCGCGTAGGTTTTCCCGGTGCCTGGTGGGCCGAAGAAAATTTGATTGAGCGGGGCCATTGCGGAACGTCCTTGTAGGAAAATTCCTAGCACGGTAGCCAAATCGCCAGTATTGGTAAAGACTGCTCGCCGCTACGAATGTCCAGCCCCCGAGGCTGGACCGCACCCGCGATATGAAATGGACTTTTGCCTTCGATGAAAAATGCAGAAACCTCTACGCTCCTGACCTTCACGTTTCAAAACTGGACCGTGGTCACCTCAATCCTAGGCGTGGTGATCGTGGTGATCGCAACGTTGTATGTGTACCGACGCTCGGGGTCTTTCTTCTTTTTGAGGGATCGAGTTTGGAGGTTTTTTGACGGCAAACAAACGTTCGACGATCCGCGTTTTGAGAAAATGCGCAAGCGCGCCAGAGAGCTTGAGTTCTTCCGATTTGAATTCAACATTCCAGTAAAAAGCTTCTCGGACGCTGAGCGGGCTGAAAAATGGATCACCCAGCATCAACTGCCTATCAACGATGTGTCCCTGTCGAGAAGCATCATTAATTGGGATGATTTCGCGGATATTCGGCTTAGGACCTACCTGACGACGCAGAACATATTTACCTTGCTGCGGGTGTGCGTGATCACGCTTTTTCTGCTGACCATCGCCTCAACGCTGCTTATTGCCAATCCTTTTGTGCTGATGCACTTCAAGCAGAACGGCCCCAGCTTTTATGTCGCAAAAAACCAGGTGTATCTGGAAATAGGGGCAGCACCCTTGACGGTAGCGGATTGCAGCTCCGCAGAGAAGCTTGCTCCCTTCACCACCAAGGACTTCACCAGCAATCGGCTGGATGTGTTGTGCCAGATCCTTCTGCCGCCGTTCAGCGATGGGCATGAAGGCAGAATTGCTGACCAGCGAGAGATTTCGGCCTTATTGACCGCAGAAATATTCGCCTGCCTTGTGTTCGCCATTCGCCTGCTTGCCAAGGTCAAGGCCGCGAGGAGACTTGAGCGGCAAATCAGCGTTAGAAATGGTTGTGTGGCTTGTGCGGTGCGTAGGCATGGCATTCCGGAGTATGAGGCGAAGAGGCTTCTGGGGCAGCATTCGTGAATGCGGTGCCACTCGGTTGGAGGGAGCTGGCTCGCGCCACTGTCACGATGACTCTGTAGCCGCTGCCGTCAGGCTGCGCTGGCCTTGATCCACGCTGCAGATCTTCAGTGTACTCAATGGCCAGCGCAGCCTATCGGCAGCGGCTACAGGTCGTTGGTGCCGACACGATCGTTGCAGTTATAGGTGATTTGCAGATTTGTTCGCTGCGGCCCTATTCCCGAGCTTCGCCCGGTCCCACAAGATCTGCGTGCCATCCACGACCCGGTTTGGACTCTTGCCGCAGCTCCAAGACTTTCGAAATCTGCAATGTGGGAGCGGGCTCTGCCCGCGAAATGGCCAACGCGCAGTGACTGACTAACTGCAGCAGAGACCACCCCCAGACAAGCCGGTTGCGGTTACAGATGGTTCTGCAAGCTGGCCTGCATGCCGCTACCGATCAACAGCCACATCACAATCCGAACCTTCCGCGCATCCAACTCACCCGCCATCAAAACACCCCGCGCCTGCAGGTCAATCTCCCCACCCACAAACCCATAACTCCCCCGAGCCGTAGCCCCCTCCCCCGTCCGCGTAGCCACCACTACCGGCATCACCTCGGCAATCTCCCCCAACCGCACCGCCCAATCCTGCGACACATGCCCTGCCCCAAACCCATTCACCACCAACCCCGCATACCCCAACCCCACGATCTGATCGAGCAGCAACGTATCCCCATCCAACGTCGCCTCCAGCAACGCCACCTTATGATCCGTGCGCACAGGCACCGGCAACGCCTGTCGCACCTGCAGCGCCTGGCGATACCGCACCTGCCCTTCCACCACCGAGCCCACCGCCCCATACCCCGGCGACGTAAATGCATGAATCGCCAGCGCATGGGTTTTACGCACATGCCGCGCCCCATGCACATCCTCGTTCATCACCACCAGCACCCCACGCCTGCGGCTGGCCGGGTCCAGCGCGGTGATGGCGGCATTGAGCAGGTTCCCCGGCCCGTCTGCGCTCACGTGGGAAGCCGGCCGCATCGCCCCGGTGACAATCAGCGGTGCATCGTGCGGCCACAGCAGGTCGAGGAACCACGCGCTTTCTTCAAGGGTATCGGTGCCCTGGGTGATGACCACGCCCTGCGCGCCCGCCTGCACCTGGGCGTCGGCCCAGTGCAGTACGTCGAGCAGTTGGGCAAAGGTGAGCGAGGCGCTGGGGATGAGGTGCAGGGTTTGCGCATGCACTTGGGCCAGGTCGGCGAGGGGCGGCACGGCCTGCAGCATGGCTTGTGCGTCGACGGCGGGCGTGACGCCTGCATCGGGTTGGCTGGCCTTCATGCTGAGCGTGCCGCCCAGGGCGCCGATGGCCAGGCGTGGCAGGGAGGGGGCTTGGGTCATGGGCGCTGTTTTCCTTAACGTGGGGCGGCGGGGTGGTGCCGGTAGCCGAGCATGCCATCGTACAGGTCGCAGCGGCGGTCGCGGTGCAGGTCGTTGAGGGTGTTCCAGATGGGGGCGCTGCGGGCGGACACCAGGTCGACGTCGGCGTAGAGGATGGTTTCTTCGTCGGGCGGGGCGACGTTGCCGATGGGCCAGCCGTTGGTGCCGGCGATCAGTGAACAGCCCAGGAAGCGTTCGCCGCGGTCGACGCCGATGCGGTTGGCGGCGGCGATGAAGACGTTGTTGACGTGGGCGGCGGTCATGGTGAGGTAGCTGGCCATGCATTTGCCGCTGGCGTCGAACAACGGTGGGGGCGTCCATACCCAGTTGTTGAGGCTGCAGATAATGTCGGCGCCTTGCTGGGCGAGCAGGCGGGGCACTTCCGGGAACCAGATGTCCCAGCAAATCAGCAGGCCGATGCGGCCGATGGGGGTGTCGAATACCGGGAAACCGAGGTTGCCGGGGGTGAACCAGAGTTTTTCCTGGTGCCAGAGGTGGGCCTTGCGGTATTTGCCGATGAGGCCGGTGGGGCCTAGCAGTACGGCGGTGTCGTAGAGGTGGGGGCCGTCGAGTTCGGCCAGGCCGGCCGCCAGGTAGATCTCGTGTTCGCGGGCGAAGGCGCGCAGGGCGGTGATGGTAGGGCCGGTTTCCAGGTTTTCGCCGTGGGCGAAGGCTTCGGCGCGGGTGGTGAAGGTGTAGCCGGTGGTGACGAGTTCGGGGAGGACGATGAGGGTGGCGCCGGCTTCGGCGGCTTTTTGGGCTAGGGCCAGGGTGTGGCAGAGGTTGGTTTCACAGTTGTTGAGGCCGACCTGGGGGTCGCATTGGATAACGGCGATTCGGACGGGGCTTACGGCTTGAGACACGGAGGACATGGGGGGCGCTTTCCTTGTTTTTGTCATTCGTATGGATACGTCCTATTATTAGAAGACATCCATTTGAATGTTCAAGTCAGCGCTTTCCCTAATTAGTGTGTGAAATTTCCGAGGCTTCAGGTGCGCCCTCCGGTACCGTAATACCGGAGGGCCAGGAGCTGATGTCAATAGCGATACTGAGGGTAGTCCGCCAAGCTAAACCCACCGTGAAAAGTAGCGCCTGTTCGGTCGCAGATATGAATCACTGCATCGATCGCTCCGCGCAAGGCAGGCTCTGTCCAACCGGCATCGACTGAAAATGACTCTCCAGAGAAATAGACCCCGGATGCGCCCGCGTACTCACGGTTGTAGGCCATTAAACTGACCGCATCCCCATATGCCCCCGCCCGATATAACTTGGCGCAACCGAGAGCGTTCTGGTCAGTCACCCATCGCTGAACGCGAGCGTGTTCAAGGTCCAGGTAAGGCGATATGGCGGTCTGAATGTTGCTGCAGCGCATCAACATTCGATCAAGCTCCGCCGCGCATTTGCGCACCAGCTCCACGTCATTGAACGTTGCCAACTTGGTGGCGTCGTCCTCCCAGGTGTAACTCAGCAGCAGACAGTCGTAGGCGTATGCTTCGTTGTAGCGATAGGCATAAACATCGTGAACGAAGCTGTCGGTCACGAGGATTTGCGGGATCGTCGTGTTTTTGCTGAGAAAGCTCTTTTTCAGCGGCACATAAACCTTGCAACTGGTTTCCCAGTGGGCCGTTTTATAGGCAGTGATAATCTTGTGGGGCAACATCTCCTGTGTGAAGCCCGAGAGCTGGATCCGTGTCTCGATGATCCATGATGGGAGCGTGACAATAACGGAATCGAAATCCTCGGTCCTGACCTGCGAAGCGTTCGGATTGGTCACGTGCCAGTCAAAATGCACACGGGTTTTTCCGTTTTCCAGCTTAGTCAGCCCCGTCACTCGGCTATCGGTCAACAGCCCTGCGCCACGCGCAAGGCAGTGGTCGTAGAACGAAAGCGCACCCTGCTCTGCCCCCATGAACATGAGGCATTCGTCCATGGCAACCAACCCGATGTAGGTGGGCCTTTCAAACTTTAGACCTTCGGTGTCATAAATCGAAGGCGTCCCCAAGTACGGCGCCGGTAACGGGACACCTTGCTCATTGACTCGACCATGAACCAATTGAAGGTGGCTGCTGAAGCCAAAAATTGCAGTGCGCAATGGATACAGGCAGCACACATCATAAAAGGCGCCCCAGCTTCCGTCGCCTATACCGATGGAGTAGAAAATCGCCGATTCGTCAGCCGACATTCCCAGACCACCGAAGTCACCTGGGGCCGTCTCAGCCCATGCCTCTATCGCTGGCTCAGTGACTAGTTGGCGGAAAGACATGTGTTCATAGCGGGCAACGATTGCCGCCCACAAGGCCTCCCAGCCCGACGTACCATAGATAGCGGCCACCTTGTCTGTCATACGTTTGGCGAATGCGTGCCACTTTTCATAGACGTTCTGAAGGGTTGCCGTCGGCGGCGGGCTAGTTCCTTCTGGATTCTTCCAGATGAGTAGGGTCGGCTCTCCCTCACCACTCACTTGGCCTTCTCGCAGGTATATTCCAGTGGAAGCAACCCACGGGGTGCCTGGGTTCGGGAAGTCAGAGAGCTTCAGATCGAACTGACTGGCGTAGTAGGCCATGAGCGATCGACCGTCCCTCGGGTGTTCCCCAACACGGTTGAAGAGGGGCATGCGCATGGCGCCCATCTCGAACGGCGTTGACGGAACCGAGCTGGATGGCTGGGTATCAAGTGTAAGGTGGCGACCGCCGATCCGTCTGGATTGCTCGATCAAGGTGATGTCCGTGAACCCGCAGCGCAGCAGTTCACGAGCGGCAGTCAGACCGGTAACCCCTGCACCAACGATGCAGATTTTATGCTCCTTCTGAGTGGCACTGGCGATTCCGCCTGGTTGCTCGACAAGACGGCGGTAATCAAAACACAAATCCGGTGGCCCAGGAAATCGGCCAGCCCATGGCGCTGGGGAATGTTTGAAAAGGGCTGGCGTTTTGGCAGGGTAATCGTAGGAAGATCCAATGGTCATGATCGACACTCCTTGTCGTTAAATGGGGCAAGCGCCCAGAGGGTTGGACGTGCCGAGCCATTTATGCCGAGCAGGGAAAGAATTTCAAAAGAGGAAGTTCGGCTGCATGTTTCAACGGCGACTAATCAGAGCTCTGGGATCCTGCTTGTCGCATCGAATGGACAATTTCGGTTTTGTAACGAGTGATAAATCCAAGCGCCACGAGAATCGACTTCGACATTTTCTGCCACTCAAAGCATACATCGCAGCTTTCCCAGCATCAGGGCTGGTTGCCCACAGCTTGAACGATCCATGTCGGCGGTCCCGTAGCCAGCCACCCGGCATCACGTAACCCAGCAGCACACACTCCCCGAACAAACTGCATAATACCCGTCTCTCCCGCCCACCGGATTTCCCCCCGTTGCCAGCCTTATCTTTCGAAATCAGCGACCTGGAAACCTTGGCAGGCCCAAAAGTCTTTGCTCGCGGCCACCAGTATTTCGTTTCCAATCGAGTTCAGCCGATTGCCATGTCCACTGAACGGGCGGTTGCTCACATCGCGGGATCAAGCCTTTACAAGACAACCCTGTATTTTGACCATGGTGAACTTGATGTCGACTGCACCTGCCCACACGCCGAGGACGGTTTCTTCTGCAAGCACGGGGTTGCTTTAGGCTTGACATGGTTGGCGGCGCCGCACCTGGAAGCGAGTGGCGACGAACCGGCGTTAATCCGCCGCTGGCTTGAAGAGCAACCCCACGCCGCATTGGTTGAGCTGCTGATGGGCTTCGCCGATCAAGATATCCATTTGTGGCGCAATTTACGCTCTGCCTCACAGGTATTGCAGCCGCATAGCGCATCTGACCTGCGCCGCCTCATTGATGACATTGCCCAACCACAGGGTTACCTGGACTGGGGTAGCGAAAGCAAATTGGCTGCCGATGTCACTCATCTCGTCGAGATTCTTCGAAATCAACTGAGCACCGACAACCTCCAAGCATTGCCAGCGTTGTGTGAGCATGCGATTCGCTGCGTGGTGTCGCTGACAGAGGAAATTGCCGAATCCAATGATGAGATTGAATTCAATTTGACCCAACTGCAAAGCCTGCATCATGAGGCCTGCACGTTGGTCAAGCCTGATCCTATGGCGCTGGCGGAGCAGTTGCTTGAACTGGCACTAGCGTCGGACATGTACGTTTTCCAGGATACCTTCGGCACCTATGCGGACGTTTTGGGCGAGCCCGGCAGACAGCATTTTCAGCTTTTGCTTCAACAGCGCTGGGCGCAATTGCCCGCCATTACGAAAAAAGAAAAAGACCATAAGGACCACAACTACGCGGTCCGCGAACGGCTAACGGCAATAATGAAAAAGACGGCTAGGCAAGCGGGTGACATCGAACAGCTTATAGCCATCGTGGGTAAAGATCTTTCTACTCCAAATCGCTACCTGGAACTGGCAGAACTGCACCTGGAAAACGGTGCTGCTGGTGTAGCGACTCAGTGGGCTGAAGAAGGGTTAGCGCAATTTTCCGGGCTACACGCCACACAACTGGAGGCGTTTGTGATTGAACGCTACGTGGAAAGTGACCGATGTGATGAAGCTCAAGACATGGCGTGGACACTGTTTTGCCGTAGCCCTTCGCTACGCAACTATCAACGTCTTCATGGTATTGGCTGTGCGTTGGGACGCTGGCCAGAGCGACGACTAGCCGCGCTGCACTGGCTCACAAAAAGGCCTGGGGATCGTTATGCCTCAGGTTCATTGCCCGACCCATCCATACGACTTGAAATCGCCTTGTGGGAGCAAGACTTGGCGGGGGCCTGGGATGCCTTTTGCGCAGGCCCCTGCCGAATTTCGTTGGCATTGCGCCTGGCAGATCTTCTGGAAGCAACCACGCCCGGCCAGGCCGTGGCCATCTACCAACGCATACTGGCCTCGCAGGTGGCGCTGACCTGCAACTCGGGCTATGAAGCAGGCATGCAGATGGTAGCCCGGCTGGCGCACGTGATGTCGGCCGAGGCGTTCGCGGAGCTTCGAGCGAATTTACACCGTCAGTACAAGGCGAAGCGAAACTTCATCAAGCTATTGGACGCTTTTGCATCTCCAAAGTAAGCATCGCTGCATACCCTACGATTGAGCGTAATGCCGGTGGTGATAATGGTCTGTCAATCGCCCCACCTTCTGGTGCAGCTGCGCATGGCCACCGCCCAGCGCAGCCTCAACCCCCACCTAAGGCGCCACCACCACCCCCTGCCCCACGTCCACCTCATCCAGCACCACAAACCCATCCACCTTCGCATGGGCAATCAACTTCGCCCTGACATTCCGTGCGTTGGCCTTCTTGCCGCTGGCCGTAATCGCCTCCCACCAAAGCGCCGCCACCCCAGCCACATGCGGGCAAGCCATGCTGGAACCGCTCAGGGTTTTAAGGCCGCCGCCCGGCCAGGCAGAGGTGATGCCTACGCCCGGGGCGCTGAGGGTGGCGTGGCAGTTGGAGAAGTCGGCCACTTTGAAGTAGGCGCCGTCGCGGCCCACGGCGGCCACGGACAGGACGTCGTCGGCGGCGGCCGGCAGGGAGGCTGCGATGCGGTATTCGGGGTCGGTTTGCCGGCGGCTTTCGTTGCCGGCGGCGGCGATGACCAGGGGGCTGGTGCCGAAGGCGGCGCGGGCTTTGGTCATGGCCATGATGGCGTCGAACATGCGCAGGTTGGCGCGGTAAGTTTCCAGGGCGTTGGAGGTGGCCAGCTGAATGGGCCAGCCATCGGCAGCCATGAGCTTGACCATGCCGGTGAAGTCGAAGCCCAACGACAGCGAGATGATGTCGGCGCGTTGGTCCAGGGCCCACAGCATGCCGTCGAAGACCATTTCCGAGCTGCCTTTGCCATCATCAGCCAGCACTTTACCGATCAGCGCGCGGCTGACCCCGGGCGCCACACCGATGCGTGCACCCAGGCCGCTGCCGAATATCGTGCCGGCGCAGTGGGTGCCGTGGCCTTGGGCATCACCGTTGCCAGAGCCGCTGAAGTCCTTTTCTATCAGCTCTATGCCGGCGAATGCCGGGTGGCTGGCGTCGATGCCGGTGTCGAGCACGGCCACGCTGACGCCGTCGCCGGTGTACTGGCTGTTGGTAGCGCCCACGGCTTCGGCGCCCCAGCAAGGGGCGGTTTGGCTGGGCCTGGCCGTTTTCGGCTTGATGAGGTGGGTGGGCATTTTCGGGGCCACCAGGGTCACGTCCGGTTCGGCGTTGAGTTCGGCCAGCGCGTGAGCCGGAAGGCGTTCCAAGGACAAGCTGGGTTCGGCGGCCTCTTCGCCGCCGGCCAGGCTGGCGAAGCCGTAGGTGGAGCTGGGCGCCTCGCGGCGCAACACGATGTACTCTCTCATGATGACGGTCCTTGTCATGACGGGTGGGATGCCTTCGGGACCATAGGCGTCACCCTCCTCGTACGGCAGAGGGAAAGCATTGATCAATTGCCGCGCCTACAGGAAGCCCTGGGTGCACGCACTGGCCACGATCAACAGGCCAATGAACGGCACGATCAGCACCGTGCTGATGGCCATGGCCACCACGTTGGCCACGAACGGGTGCATCCATGCTGGCAGCTTCTGCGCCAGGCCATCGGCCAGGGGTGGCGCCAACAGCGCGCCCAGCACCGCGCTCAAGGCCACCACCAACGCGCTGCCGCCGTGGGTGAGTATGGCGGCGGGCACCACGCAGACCATGGGGATGTAGGTGGGGTACCAGCCTTTGGTCATCCAGTGCCCACGCCACAGGTAAATGCCGATGGCCGACGTCAGCAATTGCCCGGCGATGATTGGTAGCAACAGGCCGGTGCCGTACACCGGGCTGTCCGGGTTGAGCGCCCAGGCCAGCAGTACGCCGGCGAGCAGCCCCAGGCTGGCCAGCTCATTGCCGAAGAACGGCGCTTCGGAGAAGTCGGCCAGCACCCGGCGCATGCCCCAAATCAGGCCGTAATGGCTGGGCGGTACGGGCGGTTGCGGCGCTATTGGGGGGTGGCAGGAAGTCATCAGGGCCGGGAACCACTTGCACGCCAGGAACACCACTGCGCTAGCCAGGGCCATGCCCGATACGGCGCCCACCACAGCAGGTATTTTCAGCGGCACGCAGACGTAATTGACCAGCAACAGGCTGGCAGGCGTGACCAGCAACGCACCGAATACCGCGCCATTGAGTGCCACTTTCCAGCCGGGGCCGTACAGCAGCACCAGGGCCGCGGGCAATGACACAAAGGCCACGAAGGTGGGTTGCCAGGTGTCGGCGTCCAGGGTCCAGCCCCACAGCAGGTTGCTCAGCAACAGGCTCAGCAGCGAACTGGTCACCAGCCACGGCCACAGGCCGCTGCCGTAGCTGATGGCAAAGCCCTGCCAGCGCTTGCCGGTGCTGTTGGCCCACCAGGCAAGGCCGGCGCCGGCCAGCAGGCCGATGCCGGCGAATTCGTGTTTGTAGAAGGCGAATTCGCTGATGTCACCCATGCCCCAGCGCAACCATGCGCCCGGTTGGTTCAGGTTGCCGACCATGTCGGCGTAGGTGGGCCAGTTGGCGTCCAGCACCAGGGCATGGGAGAGGAACAGGCCGGCAATGAAACTCAGGCCGGCCACGGCCAGCAGCAGGCAGAGCACCACCCGGGCCTGGATGGGCGGGGCGGGGCTAAAGGTATCGGTCGACATGGACGGTCCTTGGCAGATTGTTTTTATGGATGACAAAACCATGAAAACCCATTCAATCGAGTGTAATAAACCGGCTCTTTCCTGAACTGTTGTAAGACGTTTCCCAATAACCCGTTCGCCGACGTTCGGATGCATAAACCGCGCCTGCCACCGTATTCGTAGCGGTACACGCATTCATGTTGCAGACAGGTGAAATGGATTACTGTTGAGTCATGTCCTCGCTGGCGTGCTGGGGGCACGAGTGCCTTGCCATTGGGCGCTCGAGCGGCTTGTGCAGTGCACTTGGGCTATCATGAAGAGGGATGTACGGGTATTTTCCGGCCACCACGGCGACCGGATCTGCTGACTTGCAACGTCCATTCCCGTCACGGGAGCGAAGCTCAACCGCCCACGCGAACAACCGCCGTAGGACTTTTCATCGGGCAGGCATCATGAACATCAATCGGATCAAACGCAGTGTGCTTATCGGCGTACTCGCTGCCGCCACCGGGCTGTCGGCGCCGGCCTTTGCCGACCATGGCGGTGGCGGAGGTGGTGGCTGGCATGGCGGCGGGGGCGGTTGGCATGGCGGCGGCGGTGGGTGGCACGGTGGTGGCTGGGGCGGCTGGGGCTGGGGACTGGGCCTGGGGCTAGGCCTGGGTTACACCGCTGCGGTGGTGTCCAGTTCCTATTATTACCCCCCCAGCTATTACTACCCGGCCACGACGTATTACTACCCGGCCCCGACCTACTATGCCCCGGCGCCCGCCCCTGTCTATCAGGCCGTGCCGGTGCAGGCCTCGGCACCGCCCCCACCGGTACAGCAGGCGGCTTCGGACTGGTACTACTGCCGCACCAGCCAGGCGTACTACCCCAATGTACGTAGCTGCAACGTACCTTGGCAGCAAGTGCCGGCCACACCGCCTGGGCGTATCAACTGACGGCGTAGGGTGCAATCGATTCACCTGTAACCGCTGCCGGCAGGCGGCAGCGGTTACAGGCGTTTGGGCGGGAGGTGAATGTCGGCCAACAAAAAACCCGCCGAAGCGGGTTTAGTGTCCTGGCCATTCCAACATCCGTGTCGGGCTGCATCCTTTCAATGGCCAACCATCCCTGGCCCTGAAGCGCCTCCTTGGCTTCAGTTGTTGGATCCAGAATATCGATCCAAGGGCTGACTCGGAAGAGGAGATTGCTGTGCGCGCGTGTAAGCCTTTCGCTATACATCTCGTAACACGAGCCTGAATGGGATGGAGGAAGGGGGTGATTTCCATGTGGTCTGCTGCTGACAAATGGGCGGCAACCGTCTGGTAAGGGACGTGGCTATATTCCGCCGAAGCCTTGGAACCCTTGAAGTAGAGACCTGCGCGGGCTTCATGATGTGCGCACGCCTCACGAGAACCCGGCCATCGGCGTGCTGCTGTGCGCCAGCAGTGATGATGAGGTGGTGGGATAGGCGCTGAACCGTTCGCTGCCGCCCGCGCCTATCGCCGAATACCAGGCGCAGTGACGGGCCACACGCTTGCTGCAAGCCAAGCTGCAGGAGTTCTACCGCTTGGACAGCGGCCAATAAAAAACCCGCCGAAGCGGGTTCTTTTGTGGCCCTTCAACGTCCTGTCGAAGTGCATCCGTGCTGACCTGTCATCCGTGACTGAGGCGCTTCCTGCGCTTCACCTGTGTAGCTAGATTAAGCCTGTGGCCGCCATGGCAACAGAGGAGATCACCGGCAGCGCGTGTAAGCCTTTCGCCATGGCCAGCGTAAACACGCGGGTTCAGCGGCCGCAGCACTGCTTGTATTTCTTGCCGCTACCACAGGTGCAGGGGTCGTTACGGCCAATCTTCTGCTCGATGCGCACGGTGAGTGAATCGGCCGGCTCGTCGTCGGTGCGCTGTTCGGCCCAGTAGGTGTGCAGTTCGCGGGCCGCGTCGGCCAGGGCCTGGGGGAGATCGCCAGGGGCGTTGGCCGGGCTCTTGTCAGCGTCCAGCTGGCTGAAGATAAAGTTCAGCGCGGCGGTGGGTGCTTCAGGCATCTGGCTCCAGCCGCTGACCAGCGTGGTGGCGCCGCGCAGGTAGCCCACGCACCAGTCCAGGCAATCCAGGCCCTGGCCATCTTCGGTTTGGTTGAAGAGGGGGTGGTACTGCTCGGGGTGGTCGATGAGCATCAGCGCAATCTGATTCATGTGCTGAATCAGGGCGTCGAAAAAGGTCTGGTAGGTGTGCTCGCTTTTCCATTTTGGCAGGTCGCCGCCGCCCCAGAACGACAGGTACCAGGCGTCGAACCGAATCGCGTCCTTGTAGGACACCACCGCCGTGAAGAAGCCGTCCATTTCCGACACCGTGCGCACGCTGGACTCGATCGCGAACGCGTCCAGCTGGTCCTGGATGAAGTGAAATTGTTCGGCGGTCAACGGGTCGTTGCTGATGGTGTAAGCCATGGCGGGTGTCCTTTGGGGCGAAGAGGCACATTCAAGGTTATCAGGGTGAAACGGCAGGCAACAAAAACCAGGCAACAAAAAAGGGCGACCCTTTCGGATCGCCCTTTTCTCACCGCCCAGCAGAGCGGATTTTGTTTGGTAGGCGCGATTGGACTCGAACCAACGACCCCCACCATGTCAAGGTGGTGCTCTAACCAACTGAGCTACGTGCCTGCTGTGGGGCGGCATTCTACGGATTTACGGGAAGCTGTCAACACGGGCGTGCGCATTTGTGACAACGGCCCCAGACAGGGGGCTACACTGACTACCTGGAACGCTGACTCAGGGAGCTGTCTCGTGAAAAAAACCATAGCGTCACTTGCCCTTTGCTCTGCCTTTTTTGCGCTTTGCGCCTGCTCGCCCGACCCCAACGCCCCGAAAGTGGACTACCGCACGCTATTGACCACCGACCGCCAACTGGACGCCCCCAAGGTGCAGGAAGCGCGTGCCAAATGCGCCGCCATGCCGGCCGGCCAACAGAACGACAACGACTGGTGCGCGGCCGTGCGCAAGGCCGCCGACTGCGCCAAGGAAAACCTCTGCCCCGAGAACTGACGCAACCCTTGCGCCTTGGCCACGCTTCACGCACGCTTTGTTGCGCCGCGCCCGGCCCCTAGCGGCGCGGCTGCCCAGGAGTATTCGATGTTTCGCACGTTTTCCCACGCCGCGCTGATAGCTGCGGCCCTGGCGCTGGCCGCACCGGCCATGGCGCAAACCCACAGCCACGCCAGCAAGCACAGTGCACCGGCCAAGAAACCGGCCAGCGGGCCGAAGGTGACGATGCTCAAGGGCAGGTTCAGCTTCACCCTGCCGCCAGGCTACGTGGCCAGCGCCATGGACGCCGGCGACGAGCAGAGCGGCACCAGTGGCGCCAAGGGCACGATGTACCAGAGCGAAAAGGAAAAACGCGTGGTCATGGCCAGCGAAGGCCCAACGCCGGACCAGGCGAAGGTGGGCGACTACGACGCCGCATTCCTCGACGCCGCCGTGCAAGACTTCGTCAAGCAACAGAGCGCCGGCCTCACCGACTTCAAGAAGACCGGCGAGAAAGAATTCACCGTGAAAGGCCTGGCCGTGCGCGAAATCGACAGCACCGCCACCCAGGGCGGTGGCCCCACCCTGTCCACCACCTTTCTGGCGGGCTCAGGTAGCAGCATGTCGATCGTGCAGGTGATCTCGCGGGCGGATGACCAAAAAGGGCATGAGGCGCTGGTGAAGAGAATCGCCAGCGGTAAATGAGGCGTAGCTGCCGCAGGCTGCGAAGGCCCGCGCAGCGGGCCCACGATCGACAGTGCGCCGCCAAAGCTACTGCAAACCTTTTCGCAGCCTGACAACGGATGGCCGCCCCGCAACTCCGGGTGGCTAAATCACCTCAATGCAAGCAGCACTGCTTGAACTTCTTCCCGCTGCCACACGGGCAGGGGTCGTTACGGCCTACCTTCTCGCCCACGCGCACGGGTTCGCCAGGGGTGCGGTGGCCCAGCCAGTAGGCGTGCAGGGTGAGTGCGCCGATGCAAACCATGTCGGCCGCTTCTTCGACGTCAATTTCTTCGTCGGCTTCATCGTCGTAGGTGTGGATGAGGATGCCGGCCAGCAGTTCCTGTTCTTCTTCCGGCAGGCCAGGCCAGCCGTCGCCCATGACCACGCCACGCTCGTAGCCAAAGCACCAGTCTTCAACGCTGAGGGTGAAGTGGCCGTCTTCGTGTTCATCTTCCATGAAGATGGGCGAGAACTCTTCGGGGTTCTCGATCAGCTTGCCGGCAATTTCGTTCATGTGCTGGATGACCAGCCCGATGAAGCGCTCCACCTGCTGGTCGTTTTCCCACTTGGGCAGGAACTCTTCGCCACCCCACAAAGCCGCGAACCATTCCTCGAACGGGATCATGGTGGGGCCCGACACCAGGGCCGTCAGGTAACCGTCCAGCTCCGAGGTGTTCCACACCGAAGTTTCGCTTTTGTGCAGCTCAAGCATCGACTCGAGAAATTCCCATTGGGCGTCGGTCAGGGGTGCATCGCTTGGAGTATTCATTGAATTGGGCCGTGGAGAGATGAGTAACAGTGTAAGTCGATTTACCGCCCAACGTAGTCCGTTGGGCTAGGTGAAGCGCGCCATTATGACGGCTCAAGGTGTCAGGCTTGCCCAGGTTCACGGATTTATTTTGCGGAATCAACGAAGTGTCATAAAGCCATCACAGAGGGCTGCTACAACCGCTGGCGTAGTTTTCATAAGAGTCAGCCGCCGTGAATCTTCGTTTCGCTTTCCGCCGCACGCCCTCCCACCGCCCCGCGCTGCTGCGCCGCCTGAGCATTGGCAAGCGCCTGCTGGCCAGTTTCGGCCTGTGCGCCGTGTTGCTGGCAGCCGTTGGCGGCCTGTGTTTTACCGCGATTCAGCATATTCGCCATCAGGGCGAGTTGATCGAGCAAGGGCCGCTGTCGAGTATTGCCCAGGCCGATGCCATTGCTATTGACCTGGCCAAGATGCGCACCGAAGCGGCGCTGCTGCTGGTGTATGCCAACGACCCGGCGGAGTTGGTGAACCGCAAGATCAACCTGCAGCAACTGAGCGCCGAGGTGGACCAGGGTTTCACCCAGTACCTGGCCAAGGTGCCGGAAGGTACCGAGCGTGACTCGATCAAATTGCTGCAGGAGGCAGCCGGGCAGTTTGTCGGCCTGTTCAGGCAGGCCATCGACCTGGTGGAGCAGAAACAACTGAACGAGGCCACCAACCTGTCCAACAATGCCTTGGCCAACCAGGGCGCGCTGATGGACATGCAGGTGCAATTGCTGCGCGAACTGAACAAGCAAACCACCGCTCAGGCCTTGGAAAACACCGCCAGTACCTCGGCCAAGGTACAACTTGCCCTGCCGCTTGCCATCGGTGTGGCCCTGGCGCTGATGTTGCTGCAAGCCTGGCGCCTGAGCGTGAGCATCACCCGGCCGCTGCGTCAGGCACTGGACGTGGCCAAGACCGTGGCCGCCGGCGACCTCAGCCAGCCCGTGGTTGCCCACGGCCAGGACGAAGTGGCGCAGTTGCTGCAAATGCTCGGGCACATGCGCGATCAGTTGCACGCGGTGATCCAGCAAATTGGCGGGGCCGTGGGCCGGTTGAACTCGGCCACTCAGGAAATGGGCGCGATCATGCACGACAGCGCCCTGGGCCTGCAGCAGCAGTACAGCGAGATTGAACAGGCGGCTACCGCCGTCACCCAGATGAGCCAGGCCGTAGAGGAAGTAGCGGGCAACGCCGTGGAAACCTCTACCGAATCACGCAGTTCCAGCAGTGCCGTACGCCAGGGCCAGATGCAACTGGACGAAACCATGGCCGACATCGGCGCCCTGGCTGACCAGGTAGAGCAGGCCAGCCTGCGCGCCCAGTCCCTGGCCACCGAAACGCTGGGCATCAGCAAGGTGCTGGAAGTGATTCGCAACGTGGCCGACCAGACCAACCTGCTGGCGCTCAATGCCGCCATTGAAGCGGCGCGCGCCGGTGAGGCCGGACGCGGGTTTGCCGTGGTGGCCGACGAGGTGCGCGGCCTGGCGCACCGCACCGGCGCGTCAACGCGGGAAATCGAGCAGATGATGGACGGCATTCACCACGGTACCGGGCAAACCGTGCAGGCCTTGGCCGAAAGCGCTGCACAGGCGGGGCGTACACGCGAGCGTGCGCAGGTGGCCAAGGACGTGTTGGGCAGTATTTCGAAGTCGGTGGCCGGTATCGACGAGCGTAACCAGGTGATCGCCACCGCCGCCGAACAGCAGGCCCAGGTAGCGCGGGAAGTGGATCGCAACCTGGTGCGCATCCGCGACCTGTCTATGCAAACGGCCACGGGCGCTGCTCAGACCAGCACCGCCAGCCAGGAGCTGGGCCGTCTGGCTGTCGAGCTGGACGGCATGCTGGCGCGCTTTTCCTTATAGACCCCACTGCCCGCGTAGCCGCTGCCGACGGCTGCGCCTACAAAGGCAACGGTCAGTTGGCCGGCAACGCCAGCTTCACCCCACCCGGGTGCTGGGCAATCACGCTGTAAGGCAACACCGACCACTCCGTGCCTTCACACATGCGCGCCGCCCGGGCGAAGCTTGGGCCAAAGGCGATGCCCTTGTCGGTGAAGTGCCAGGTGGGGAAGTTCCACACCTCGGGGTCGGTATAGTCGCAGTCGTTTTCGTCAGTCGGCTTTTTCATCTCGTTGGGGTACAGCTGCTTGAGCTGCTCCACCAACCACGGCGCCAGAAACTTCTCGCGGTAGGCCGAGAACTTGTCAAAATCCACGTCAGCTTCTTCCGACTGTTGCGCGCCTTCGCGGTCGTCGTAGTGAAACGCCGGGCCCTCGCCTACCCACAACACGTCCTCCAACGACAACGGCTTGCCATGGGCCACATCAAAATTGATGGGCGCATCGCCGAAGTCCGGATGTGCGCCGCCGCAGTAATAGCTGGTGTAGACACTGACGCTCACCACCGCCGGTGACAGAAAAGTCGGCGTGACAGTCTGGTCGTATTCGCCCTCACCGAAGCGAGTGCTGCCCAGCATGCACTCGTGATAGCTGACCACTTCGCTCCACAGCCGCGCGCGCAGCATCTGGTTCACCTGGGTCAGCTGCGGCTCCGGGTAGCCGGAAGCCACTTCGAACAACTGGATCTTGGCGATCGGTTCGCCTCGCCACTGCAGGGGGTAGCCCATGAAGGTCTGGTGCTTGCCATTGACCAGCGGCAACTGCAACAAGCGCAGGAAATCATACGGCGCGTTGTCGTGCATCTGTACCCAGAAAGGGTCGGAACCGGCCGGGGTGTCCGGGACCTGCGCCGGTTTGAGCACGACCTTCAGCGCCTTGCCGTCCGCCTTTTGCCACTGGCCGTCCCAGCCATCGTCGGCCCGGTGCTGCAAGTGCAGTTGCGGGCGCGGGGTGTCGCTGTTGTCGTCCAGGCCTTCATTTAGGGTCAGTTGGTCATCGACCAGCGTGCCCGACAAGGCCAGGTCGCGGTGGTATTTCTCGTAGAAATAGCGGCCGCTGACCTGCTCAGGGTTGCTCATGTCCAGGTCGACCACAATCGGCATGGCCCCCAGGGTGCCGGTATACACGTCGGCCTGGACCGCACCGGCCAGCAAGCTCAGGGACAACACACACGGGCGCAGCCATCCATTGGTCATGGAGAAAATCCTTACAAGGCGATACGCCGATTATGGCTGAAGGCTGGCCGTACCGAACAGCTGCACCGCAATCAATTCGCCGCGTTCCTCCACCAGCTTCAACGGTGCGGTGCCACCGGGCATCTGCACGCGGACCTGGCCGGCCTGCACCAGCCCCACCTGCCAGGCAGCGCAGGCCACGGCGGTGGCGCTGGTGCCCGAAGACTCGGTGGCACCCTCACCACGCTCGAACACCCGCGCCGCCAACTGCTGAGGCCCAAGCCAGGCCGCCCATTGCAGGTTGATGCCCGCCGGGCAGGGCAACCCGTGCCCCTGCCCGCCGTCCTGTGCGAAGGCAATAGTGGTGAGCTGGGCATCAAGCACGGGGGCGCGCAATTGCGCCATGCTCGGCAAGGCCGCCGGGCTGTGGAGCCAGGTCACGCAGTGAGGGTTGCCGATGCGCACGAACACACTGTGCTGCCATTGGTCGTCAATGGCTACCAACGGCGGCACCGTATACGCCGGACGATCATTGAAGCGGCTGGCCTGCACACCCACGGCCGCCACGGCCTGGCCGCCGAACGCCGGCACACCCAGGGCCAGCCAGAAGCCCTGCACACCCTCTACCCGAGCCGGTTCAACGCTGACCGGTACTGGCGAGGGCGCGTCACTTTTGTCATGGTGCACGTTCAGGGTAAAGCCCTGCCCGACCGGCACCAGGGCCTGATCGCTCAAGGCCTGGGCGAAAATGGTCAGGCCATTGCCACTGCGCTCGGCCAGGGTACCGTCGGTATTGACGATCAACAGGTCGAACGCGTCCCCCTGGCCGAATGGCCCCACCAGCAAACCGTCGCTGCGGTGGGCCTTGGCGTGGGCTGGCCGGGCACCCGCAGGCCTGTCGCACAGCGCCGACACCGCTGCCGACGTCCACTGGCTGCGCTCACGGGCCGCCTGGGCGGCACTGGCCGGCACGGCGATACCCAAGCTGCGCAAATGTTCAGGTGAACTTACTACGTAGCGATTGCCACGCGCGTCATACAACATGGGACAGCCTCGCAATGACTGGAAATACACCGACATTACCGGGAAACGCACCCGCTGAGTACACTGGGTGTTGCGCAGCCACCATTGCCCGGGAGGCCCAATGTCTTCGCTGATCCGCCGTCGCTGGCGCTCACTGACTGCCTTGGTGCTGGTACTCGCCGCCCTGCCCTATGGCTGTTCGCGCCTGGCCTACAAGGAGCGCGAGCTGCTCTACAGCATCCAGCCCGGCACCGCCAGCTGGTTCAGCGGCCTCCCCGCCGGCGTGCAGCAGATGAACATCCCACTGGACAACACCCAGCACCTGCACGCCTGGTGGTGGCCGGCGGCGCAGAAGAATGCGCCCGCGGCGCTGTACCTGCATGGCACCCGCTGGAACCTCACCGCCCAGGTACGGCGCATTACCGAATTGCGCAGCCTGGGCTTCTCGGTGCTGGCCATCGATTACCGGGGTTTTGGCGACAGCCCCGGCGGCCTGCCCTCCGAGGCCAGCGTGTACGAAGACGCCCAGGTGGCCTGGCAACGCCTGGTGCAGTTGCAACCCGATGCCGGCAAGCGCTTTATCTACGGCCACTCACTGGGTGGCGCAATTGCCGTGGACCTGGCCCGGCGCCTGGCCGGGCAACAGGGGCCCCAGGCTGCCGGGCTGATCATTGAGTCCACCTTCACCGACCTGGGCGATGCCGCGGCCGCCGTGGCCCACACCTCGCTGCCGGTGCGCTGGATCATGTCCGAGAAATACGACTCCATCGACAAGATCGGCAACGTGGGCGTACCGGTGCTGATTGTCCACGGCACCGATGACCGCTACGTGCCGCCCCGCTTCAGCCAGGCCCTATACGACGCAGCCCACGGCCCCAAACAGCTGCTGCTGGTGCCCGGTGCCACGCACCTGAACAGCATGACCTTGGGCAGCGCCGACTACGCCCGTGCGCTGCACCAGTTGTTCGGTGTGAAGGCCACGCAAGGCGCGGGCTGAGGCAACTTTTCCGCTGCGCTAACGGTCACTGCTAAAGGCATATCCGCCGTTCACGTGAAGTGGCCCCATGGACAACCAGCACGGTAAGACCCCCGGCCTGTCGGCCGACGAAGAACAGGAAGTCCAGGAAAACCAGCCACCGCGCGCGGCGGTGCTGCATGAAATCATTCGCGCCCAGGGCGACCATGAACTGGAGCGCAATGTGGCGGCCCTGTGGTGGTCGGCCCTGGCGGCAGGGCTGACCATGGGCCTGTCGCTGATGGCCATGGGGCTGTTGAACTCCCGCCTGCCCGACACCGAGGCCAGCAAGGTCATCGCCAGCCTGGGTTACTCGGCAGGTTTTCTGGCAGTGATTCTGGCACGCCAGCAGTTGTTTACCGAAAATACCCTCACCGCCGTGCTGCCGCTGATGAGCCACCCAACGCTTGCCAACGTCGGGCGCCTGTTGCGGTTGTGGGGTGTGGTGCTGGCTGGCAACTTGGCCGGGACCCTGCTGGTGTCCTACGTGATGCTGCACCTGCCCATCTTCGACGCCAAGACCGACGTGGCCTTTCTGGACATCGGCCGCAAGGTGATGGAAAACGATGCCGCGCAGATGTTCGCCAAAGGCATCGTCTCCGGTTGGATGATCGCCACCATGGTATGGATGATCCCCTCCCAGGAAAGCGCGAAGATGTGGATCATCATCCTCATCACCTACCTGATGGCCCTGGGCGACTTTACCCACATTGTGGTGGGTACGGCGGAAGTGTCTTACCTGGTGTGGGCCGGGGAATTGGGCTGGAAGGATTTCCTGCTGACCTTTGCCGGGCCCACCCTGGCAGGCAACATCATTGGTGGCAGCTTTATCTTCGCGCTGATCAGCCACGCGCAGATTCGCAGCGACAGCAGCACGCCGCCGCCGTCCCGATCCGGGCCCTGAGGCCCCGGCTATCGTCGCCCTTGTGGCCTGGCGGCAGCGGCTACATCAAGACACGGAAACCGGGTCGCCCAACGCGGCTTCGCCCTGCCACCAGGCTCCGCCCTCTTGCGGCGCGCGCAGGTTGACCCGCTCGCCCATCTGCGGCGTGCTGACCGGCACGCCGCGGGCGTGGGCCAGGGCCACGATGCGCTGGAAGGGTTCTTCCCAATTGTGCGACGAGAGGTCGAAGGTGCCGTTGTGAATCGGCAACAGGCAACGCCCGCGCACGTCCAGGTGCGCTTGCAGGCTTTCTTCAGGCTGCATGTGCACGCTGGGCCAGTTGACGTTGTAGGCCCCGGTTTCCATCAACGTGAGGTCAAACGGCCCGTAGCGCTCGCCAATTTGCCGGAAGCCGTCGAAGTAGCCCGAATCACCGCTGAAGAAGATACGCAGGTTCGGCTCCATGATCACCCATGACGCCCACAGGGTACTGTTGCTGTCGAACAGGCTGCGCCCGGAAAAATGCTGGGTGGGCGTGGCAGCGAAACGGGTGCCGGCTACTTCGGTTTCCTGCCACCAGTCCAACTGCCGCACTTTGGCGGCCGGGATGCCCCACTCGATCAACCGGTCGCCCACGCCCAGGGTGGTGAGAAAATACTCGGCCTTATCGGCCAGTTGCCGTATGGCGCCTTCGTCCAAGTGATCGTAATGGTCATGGGACAGGATGACCGCGGTAATCGGCGGCAACTGCTCGATGCTCAGCGGCGGCGGGTGAAAGCGCTTTGGCCCGGCCCATTGCACCGGCGAGGCGCGCTCGGCGAACACTGGGTCGGTAATGAAGAACCGGCCGCGCAACTTCATCAGCAAGGTGGAATGGCCCAGGCGCCACAGGCTGTCGTCCGGGGCAGCCAGCAGTTGTTCACGGTCCAGGGGTTGCACCGCAATCTCCTGACGCGGCCGGGTGCCCGGCGGTTTGCGCAGCAGCAGGTACTTCACGCCGATGCGCAATTTCTTCAGGAAACCGTCCTTGGGCAATACCTTGAGGTTGCGATACTGACCGTCGACGCGTCGCGAAGCCTGGGACTCTTCGATTGCCGCAGCTTCACCGGCGCTCGCTGAAGATTGACTCATGTTCACTGGTACTCCGAGGATCAGGCCGCATGAATGCCGCCTGTTTTCAGGTGCTCACAAGCCATAGAGAATACCCCTACAGCCCCGTACGGAAAGCCCTTACATGTCGCAAGGCATGTCCTTACGCCATCGGCGGAACGAATAACCGCTGAAATGGCTTGCAAGGCCACTGCCAATCTCCACATTATTTATGCGATAAACCGCACAAACTGTACAAATAAGCCAACCCTGTACACGCACACGGCTGCCTTCAGCCTGGTAACTTGAGATTATGGAAAACCGAACGGGCAAAGGGCTGTCATTTGCCAAGCGCATTTATGCACCACGGGTACTGGGTACGGCCCTTTGTCTGATCAGTGTGCTGGCAGGGGTTTACCCCCTGTCGCCACCGGGCTGGCTGCTGGGGTTGCTGGCGGTGAACGGCCTGGTGTGGCCGCACATTGCCTACCAGTTGGCGCGCAGGTCCCCGGCGCCCTTTGAGGCGGAGCGGCGCAACCTGCTGTGCGACGCCCTGTTCTGTGGATTTTGGGTCGCAACTCTGCATTTCAACCCATTGCCCTCCATTACCCTGCTGTCCATGGTCACCATGAACAACGTGGCCGGCGGCGGCTTGCGCCTGTTTGTTCACGGCCTGGCCGCCCAGGTGCTGGGTATGCTGGTGGCCATCACGGTATTCGGCCTGGGCTGGGCGCCGCAGTCCAGCCCGGCACAGGTGCTGGCCTGCCTGCCCATGCTGACCCTCTACCCGCTGGCCGTGGGCTGGGTGTGCTACCGGCTGGCCATTCAACTGTCCGAACACAAACGCACCCTCAGCACCCTCAGCCGCACCGACAGCCTGACCGGGCTGCTCAACCACGGCGCCTGGAAAGACGCGCTCAACAGCAAGTTTCGCCATTGCCAACGCGACCACAGCCAAGCGGTACTGGCGCTGATCGACATTGACCACTTCAAGGACATCAACGACACCTTTGGCCACATTGTCGGCGATGAAGTGCTGCGCCACCTCAGTGTTCAGTTACAGCGCAACCTGCGCGACACCGACCTGGCCGGGCGCTACGGCGGCGACGAGTTCTGCGTGATCCTGCCGGGCGTCACCATCGCCCAGGCCACCGAGGTCATGGAACGCCTGCGTCAGGTGTTCGGCGATTACCGCCACCATCAAGTAGAGCGCTTGCGGGTGAGCTTGAGCATTGGCCTGGCGGCCTGCCGCGTGGAACTGTGCGACCCGGCCGCTTGGCTGGATGAGGCCGACAAGGCGCTGTACGTGGCCAAGAACACCGGCCGCAACCGGGTCAATATCTGCGCGGCGGACTTGTTGTTGCTCAATTGAGCAGCAATCGGACGACCGGCAGGAACATTCGGGATCCATCTGCTTCTATTGATCAGGACGTCTCCGTGCTGTGCGCCCTCCGCTCCGGCATGTGCCACAAGGATGCGCCCGATCAATGGACATCACCCACGCTGCGTCGCGTCACCCAGTGTTTACCCGCAAGCTGCTCAGCGTTCTGGCGTGCCTGTTTGCCCTGACCCTGCTGGCGGCCATGGCCATGCTGGTGCAAATTGCCAACGGCCTGAATGCCGATCAGCAGCAGCAAACCCTGTTCTACGCGCAAAAAGCCCTTGAAACCCGACAAGCCAACTCGGCCAGCCTGGTTACCAGCTATGCCGTTTGGAACACCGCCTTCCAGCACCTTGACGGCGCCGTCGACGTGCAATGGGCCTACAGCCAACGCAACCTGGGCCCCCCGCTCTACACCCAGAACGGTTACGAAGCGGTGTTCGTGGTAAACAGCCACAGCACCAAATACAGCCTGTACCTGGGCCAATTAAGCAACGCCGAGATCGGCGACTTCATTTCCACGCCCCTGCGCCCGTTGGTGCAGCAGGCCCAGGCCGCCACGTCGGGGGCGACGGCGGTGAGCCAGGTGGCCCTGTTCAACGGCTGGCCGGCACTGGTGAGCGCCTCGCCCATTCTGCCCGATGACGACAGCACCCAACCGGCGCCGGCCGACACCTCGGTGTTGCTACTGGTTGACCTGCTGACCCCGGCCAAACTCCAGGCCCTGGGCAACGGCTATGGCCTGCAGAACCTGGCTATCCAAAGCCACACTACCGGCGCGCCGGGCCAGCCACGGCTGGCGCTGGGCCACAGCGGTTATGACCTGACCTGGTCCGCGCCGCAGCCCGGCAACCAACTGCTCTGGCAAGTGCTGCCAACCCTGGTGGCAGCCTTTGTGGTGCTGGCGCTGTTGATGGCCTGGTTTTTCCGCTACGCCCTGCGCACGGCACGGCAGATCGAGGAGGGCTATGGCAGGCTGCACCAGACCAACCGTGCGCTGGAGGCCAGCGAGGAACGTTTCCGCGCCGTGGCCGAAGCCGCCTCGGACTGGATCTGGGAAACCGACGAGCACTGCCGGCTCAACTACCTTTCCGGGCGTTTCGCCGTGGTCACCGGCTACACCAGCCAGGACTGGGTGAACCACACCATCGACCAACTGCTGCAATGCGAAACCACGCCCCTGCAAGGCTGGTTGCACAGTTTGCCCCGGACGCCCTCCGCCTCCAGCCTGCGCTGCGCCTACCGGGACCAGGCCGGGCAACTGCGCTATTGCCGGTTGTCAGCGCGGCCCATCCTGTTTGAAGGCCAGGTGGTGGGCTACCGCGGCACCGCCAGTGACATCACCGACGAGGTGGCGGCCCACGCGCAAATACAGCACCTGTCGATGCACGATGCCCTCACGGGGCTGGCCAACCGCAACCAGTTGTGCCACTACTTCGAGCAATTGCGCCTGCAACCCAGGCCCCCGCCGCTGACCCTGATCGTGCTCGACCTGGACAGTTTCAAGCCCATCAATGATTCCCTGGGACACCCCGCTGGCGATGCGGTGCTGCTGGAAGTGGCGGCGCGGCTGCGCGAGTGCACCCGCGCCAAGGACCTGGTGGCCCGGCTGGGCGGCGACGAATTCGTGCTGGTGCTGTGCGGGCTGGATAGCCGCGAGGAAATCGACCGTTTCTGCGCGCGCCTGATCGACAGCCTGCACCAGCCTATCGACTACCCACTGCAACCGCTGCACGTGGGCGCCAGCCTCGGCATTGCCCAGTCGCTCAAACAGGGCTTGGACGCCACCGAGCTGGTGCGCTGCGCCGAGCTGGCGCTGTACCAGGCCAAGGCCGACGGCAAGAACACCTGGCGCTATTTTTCCCCACACATGCACGAGCAAATCCAGTACCGCCGCCAACTGGAACACGACCTGCGCCTGGCCGTGAAAAACCAGGAGTTCGTGCTGCACTACCAGCCGCGCTACCGGCTGACCACCATGGAGATCGTGTCGGTTGAGGCGCTGGTGCGCTGGCAGCACCCGATTCACGGCCTGCTGCAGCCCGACACTTTCATCCCCCTGGCCGAGCAGACCGGGCTGATCGTGCAACTGGGCCGCTGGGTATTGCGCGAAGCCTGCGACGCGGCGCGGCTATGGCCAGAAACCTTGGTAGTGTCGGTCAACCTGTCTGCGGCGCAGTTCTCCCGCAACGATGTGGTACGCGACGTGCGTGATGTGCTGGTGCAAACCCGCCTGCCAGCGCAGCGCCTGGAGCTGGAAGTGACCGAAAACGTGATGATGAACGACATCGACAACGCTCTGGGCACCCTCACCGCCCTCAAGGAATTGGGGGTGAAGCTGAACATGGACGACTTCGGCACCGGCTATTCGTCCCTGGGGTACCTGCGCACCTATCCGTTTGACAGCCTGAAAATCGACAAACGCTTCATCGCCGCCCTGGAAAGCACCGACCGCGACCGCGCGGTGGTACAGGCCATTATCAACCTGGGCAAGGCCATGGGCCTGACGGTGACCGCCGAGGGCGTGGAAAACGAACAGCAGCTGCAAACCCTGAGCAACAACCACTGCCACGAAGTGCAGGGGTACTTCATGAGCCGCCCCCTAGACCGCCAGGCCCTGACCCGGCTGCTGGGCAACAACAACGCTCAAAAAACCGCGCTGCCCAGCCCTGCACTGCCCTGACGCCCCGTTGGCCAAACACCTGGGGTGTCGAGCGGTGAACTAATTTCAACAAGCGCTCGATTTGCTTGTCATACTTTGGGACATTTCACCCTCATTCATTTCATCTCACCCAGCAGTGGAATTCCCATGGCCAATACAATGGCAGCCGATATCGCCACCATCGGCCGCATCGACGCCGTTCCGGCCATCCTTCAGGTTATCTGCGAAACCACCGGCATGCGTTTCGCCGCCGTGGCGCGGGTTACCGAAAGCCACTGGACCGCCTGCGCGGTGCTGGACGACCTGAACTTTGGCCTGGGCGTGGGCGGCGAGCTGGACCTGGTGACCACCCTGTGCCATGAGATCCGCTCCAGCCACCAGACGGTGGTGATCGACAAGGCCAGCGAAGACGCTCAGTACTGCAACCACCACACCCCGCGCCTCTACCAGTTCGAAAGCTATATCTCGGTGCCGGTGTTCCGCACCGATGGCAGCTTTTTCGGCACCATCTGTGCGTTGGACCCGCGCCCGGCCAACCTCAAGCAAAGCCCCATTCAAGCGATGATGGAATCGTTCGCGCGGGTGCTGGCCATCCAGTTGGAGAATCAGGAAAGCCACCAGCGCACCGAAGACGCCCTGACTCGCGAGCGCCAGATCGCCGAGGTGCGCGAGCAGTTCATCGCCGTGCTGGGCCACGACCTGCGCAACCCGCTGTTCGCCATCAGCGCCGGCGCCGAGTTATTGCTGCGCAAGGCTGTGGACGACAAGAGCCGCGGTATCATCCAGCACATTCTTGTGGCCGGTCAGCGTGCCGCCAAACTGGTGGAAGACGTGCTGGACTTTGCCCGTGGGCGCCTGGGCAGCGGCATCACCGTCAACCTCGTCGAACGCCATGACCTGGGCGACGCGCTGCGGCATGTGGTCAGCGAAGTACAGCGCGTGCATCCGCAGCGGCACATCGATGTGCACGTGGGGGCCGTGGACGGGCTGCGCTGCGACCGCGACCGGGTGGCGCAATTGCTTTCCAACCTGGTGGCCAACGCCATTCACCACGGCGCCGAACAAGGCCCGGTAACCGTCAGCGCCGATATTCGCGACACGGCATTCGTACTGTCGGTGCACAACCTGGGCGAGCCCATCGAGGCGGCCATCCAGGCGCAACTGTTTCAGCCCTTCGCGCGCCGCGCCGGCTCATCGCCACAAAGCGGCCTGGGCCTGGGGCTGTACATCGCCAACCAGATCGCCCTGGCCCATGGCGGCCACATGGAGGTGGTGTCGACTGACGAGGCTGGCACGCGGTTCACCTGCCACCTGCCGCTGCAACCGGTCAGGACGCTGCGTCCGGCTCCGTGAGCTGACGCGTCACCAACGTCACCAGCCGGTCCAGGCTCTGCCCCCAGCCATCATGAAAGCCCATTTCATCGTGGGCCTGGCGGTCGGCGGCGCTCCAGTGCAGGGCGCGGGCGGTGTAGCGCGTCTTGCCGTCCACGTCCTCCAGGCTGATGACCGCCGTCATGAACGCACGCGGTGACGGCACCCAGCCGGGGCCGAAGGCATCGGTGAAGACGATGCGGCTGGGCGCCTGTATCTCCAGGAACACGCCCTGGCTGGGGTACTCGCTGCCATCGGGGGCGCGCATGACCGTGCGGAACAGGCCGCCCACCCACAGCTGCATTTCGCACACCGGCGTGGTCATGCCATGAGGCCCCCACCACTGGCACAGCAACTGCGGTTCTATCCAGGCGCGAAACACCGCGCTGGGCGGGGCATCGATGAGGCGGGTAATCGACAGTTCAAATTCCCCGGGCGGGGTATGCAGGGGGTGAAGGCTCATTTTATTGTTCTCCTTCGTGGGCAATAGGCAACTATGGCGGTAAAACCGCACGTTCGCGAAAGCGCAAATAGGAATAAAGTCGCAGTTACTAAGATCCGATGCTGCACTGGCGTGCCATTTCGGCGACGATAGCCGCATCACTTGCCCAACCGGAACCATTGCCGTGACCACCCGACTGGTGTGCTACCGCGAACTCACCCCCGCCCAATGCGAACGGCTGCTTGATATCCGCGTGCTCGACGAGCAAAAGCCGTTTTGCGGCGACATGGAAAGCGCCCTGTACACCCTGTTGCACCGCCCCAGCCCCAGCGTGCGCGGCTTCGCGCTGCTGGACCAGGACGTGCCAGTGGCCTTCCTGCTGCTCAAGCGCCCGCCCTTTTTACCGCCCTGGGCCCACGACGACGCAGCTACCCTGCACGCCTTGCAGGTGGACCATCGCCAACAGGGCCGTGGCCATGGCACGGCGTGCCTGACGGCGCTACCCGGCGTGGCGCTGCGAGCCTGGCCCGGCATTCGCCAACTGATGTTGTCGGTGGACGAAGGCAATACCACGGCGCTGGCGTTATACACGCGCCAGGGCTGGGTGGACCGGGGCACCGCCTACCGCGGCCGTGTCGGCTTCGAGCGCTGCCTGAGCCTGGCACTTGCAAAGCGCTGATCCATGTTACAAGTTCACGCTTTTTTGACGGTACGCCCGCTAGATTTTCCAGCCCGCATGGGCACACGTTTTGTAACAGCAAGTTGAAGGCGAGGAGCAGTGAAGATGGTGGCGAGTCAGGGCAGACGGTTTCAAATCAGTTCAACACGCCTGGTGTTGCTGTTTTCATTGGCCATGGTGGTGCTGTACAACCTGGCGACCTGGGAGGCGTTGAGCAACCTTATAACGCTTGAGGGCGTCAAGCGGGCCGGCTTCTACCTGTCCTTCGGCCTGTTCCTGTGGGCCACCTTCACCTTGTTGCTGACCTTGGCGTCGTTCCGGCCCCTGCTCAAGCCGGTGATCACCATTGTGGCGATCAGCTCCGCGGCCGCCGCCTATTTCATGAACAACTACGGCATCGCCATCGACACGGTGATGATCCAGAACGTCATCGAAACCAACCCTGGCGAAGCCAAGGCGCTGCTCAGCCCGAAACTGTTCGGCTACCTGCTGGTGCTGGGCGTGTTGCCTTCGGTGCTGGTGTGGTGGCTGCCGGTACAGTACCGGCGCTTCTTCCCCGGCCTGCTGAACAAGGTGCTGGTGATCATCGCCTGCCTGCTGGTGGTGGCGGCCTCGGTGGCAGCGTTCTACTCCACCTACGCGCCTATCTTCCGTCAGCAAGACAAGCTCACCCACTTCATCAACCCCACCAACTACATCTACGCCGTGACCAAGCTGGCCAAGTCGCACTACTCGGTGAAAGAGGACGTGGTGGTGCAGCCAGTGGGTGCGGACGCGATGATGAGCGCCGACGCCAAGGCGCGGCCGAAGAAGAGCCTGATGATTTTCGTGGTGGGTGAAACCGCCCGCGCCGACCACTTCTCGCTCAATGGCTATGGCCGCGAAACCAACCCCGAACTCAAGAAGCTGGATATCCTCAACTTCACCCGCGTAGCGTCCTGCGGCACGTCCACGGCCGTGTCGGTACCGTGCATGTTCTCCAAGTTCCCGCGCAGCGACTACAGCGACAAGAAGGGCAAGACCTACGAGGGCCTGCTGGATATCCTGCAACGTGCTGGCGTGCAAACCGTGTGGCTGGACAACAACAGCGACTGCAAGGGCACCTGCCTGCGCATCCCCCACCACGACATTCCCAAAGACCAGAAGAGCCCGTTCTGCGACGGCACCACCTGCCTGGACGAGTCACTGCTGGTGGGCCTGCAGGACTACATCAACGGCCTGAAGGATGATGCCATCATCGTCCTGCACGCCGACGGCAGCCACGGCCCTGAGTACTACGACCGCTATCCGAAGGACAAGGAACAGTTCCAGCCGGTATGCCGTACCAACCAACTGGGCAGCTGCAGCCACGATGAACTGATCAACGTGTACGACAATACCATCCTGTACACCGACTTCTTCCTGTCCAAGGTGGTGGACCTGCTGAAACAGAACCAGGACAAGTACGACACCTCGATGATCTACGTGTCGGACCACGGTGAATCGCTGGGTGAAAACGGCATGTACCTGCACGCCGCCCCGTACGCCATTGCCCCAGAAGCGCAGACCCACGTGCCCATGGTGATGTGGTTCGGCAAGGACACCCTGGCCCAGGAAGGCATCGACCGCACCTGCCTGAAAGCCAAGCAGGACGAGGGTGACCTGAGCCACGACAACATCTTCCACTCGGTGTTGGGCCTGTTCCAGATCCAGACGGGCGTGTACCAGTCTGGCCTGGACATGTTCCACGACTGTCGCCGCGCGATGACTGCGGCCCAGTAAGTGGCAAAGGCTGCCGATCAGTCCTTGATCGGCAGCCAGATTTCCAGCCGGCCATTTCCGGTGGCCGGCTCGTAATCGTCGCTGTAGCGCTCGAACTCCGGCGCATCCGCCGCCTCCAGGCCCGAATTGGGCAACCATACCTGCCAGATTGCCTGGAAGGTCTGGCCCAGCCCGGAAATATGGCCCTGGTGTTCGAACACCGCATAGCGCTGGGGCGCCAGCTTGATCCAGCGAAAATCCTGGGGCAGGCCTTGCTCGGTTTCCACTTCCACGCCGGCAATGTACTCAAAGCCGCCTACCCCGTCCGGGTTGCAGCACACCCCGTAGCTTTCATGGCCCGACTGCCCTGGCACCTTGCCCAGGAACGGCACGAACTCGCGCCACAATGCCTCGATGCCACTGGTGGTGTCCTGGGTGAAGCGGTCGGACAGCCCGGCGATGATCATCGGCCGGCCCTGTTCGTAGCGCACCGGCTCAATGGCGGTGGGTTCAATACCTGTCATGAATACCTCTCGCATCCCTGATTAATCTGCAATCACCGTAGCAGTAACCCGCTCGCGCACAAAAACAGTTGCTGTTACCGGGCGCAGGGTGATCTGCCTTGCGGGGTATTTGCCCCTTGCGTTAACGTTCTGACCTCTCAACCCCCGGAAAAGTCGGCATGAACCTGATAACCGAAGACTGGCACGCCGGCGCCGTGGTGGAAGCGTCCTGGGTGCGGGCCGAAGCCGCCAGCTTCCCGCGCCATACCCACGACGAATATGTGCTGGGCACCAACCTGACCGGGGTGGAGCATATCTGGCTGGACGGGCGTTCGCTGGAGGCGCCAGCCGGCAGCATTACCCTGTACAACCCCAATGCCATGCAGGCCTCGCAATTCAGCCCACAGGGCGTGGAATACATCAGCCTGCACCTGGCGCCCCACGCCATCGACCGGGTGGTACGCGATAACAACCTCGCCGGCAACACGTTCGAGCAGGGCGTGTTCCATCACGCCGCCCTGCACCAGGCCATCCTCGACTTCGCCCGTACGCCCACGGGCCAACGCGCCGAGCACGAGGAGGCGTTCATTGGGTTACTGTGCCAATGGATGCAGCCTGGCCCCGGCAAGTCGGGCGAGCAGCACGCCAGCGTGCAGCGCTGCATGGCGTACCTGCGCGACTGCCTGGGCGAGAAAATAGACCTGCAAGCGCTTGCCGCCGTGGCGGGCCTGAGCAAATACCACTTCGTGCGCTGTTTCAAGAAACAGACCGGGTTGGGCCCGCTGCAATACCAGATGCAACTGCGCCTGCTGGAGGCGCGCAAACGCCTGCGCCGCCAACAGCACTCACTGGAGATTGTCAGTGAACTGGGGTTCTACGACCAAAGCCACTTCATCAACGCCTTTCGCAAGGTGATGGGTGTCACCCCGCACGCCTACGCCCAGGCCTTCAAGACAAAAGCCCGCGGCTAGGCGGGCTTTCGTCGGTGCTGGCCAGCGTCAGTGGCCGAATACGTTAGACTTTTTCGCGCGTTTCTCAGCGCGTTTCTCGTCAGCGGTCTTGGTAGGTTTCTTCTTCGCAGCCTTTTTCGAATCCATGCCTTTCATGCCGAGCACTCCCCTGTTGGGTGGATGGTTCTATTAGGTATAACACCTGCGCCAAAGCACGCCGGACTATTTACACCGCGGCCATGGCGGGTGCGTGGCCCAAAATGAACTCCTGATACCCGGAGCCGATGACGTATAGGGCAAACCAGGCAAAGATGCCCGCCGATGCCAGGTAGGAATAACGCAGCAGGCGGTCGCCCAACAGCTTGCCCCCCTGGCTGGCCGCCGTGCAGATCACCGCGCACCACAGCACCCCGGCACAGAAAAAGCCGCCCAGGAACTGCACGGCGCCCATCAGCCCACCGCCTCCGGAACGGGAGATCAGCGTACCGCCCACGGCCGCAAACCAGAGAATGGCGCTGGGCGACGACACGGCCAGGAAAATCCCGCGCAGGAACGCCTTCAAGCCCGAACCACCCGCCGCAGCCTGGCCGGCGGCCACTTCACTGTCATGGCGCCAGGCGCTGATCAGCATCTTCACCGCGAAATACACCAGCAGTACCGACCCGCCCAGCCACAGCGCCCACCGCACCCAGGTGTACTGCAACAGCACCGTCATGCCCACCAGCGCCAGAATCGCGTAGGCCAGGTCCCCGAAACAGGTGCCCAACCCCAACCAGAACCCTTGCAGGTAACCGCGCTGCATGGCCAGGGTAATCATGGCGATATTGGCCACACCAATGTCCAGGCACAGGGAAAGACTCAACAGGAAACCGCTGGAGAACTGCATGTGACGCATCCGTAGGAGGGGTAAAACGTGAGGGCATTAGGCCAGAACGTGGGGGCGAATGTATTGGAAGAAATTGCGGCGAGGACGAACACCCCCCAACGCGGTCTACTCTGTGACAGGACAACGTCTTGAAGGAGCCAGTCATGGCCAAGGACACCGCGCCCGCCCTGGGCATCCGTACCCTGGCGGTTCACGCCGGGCAAACACCTGACCCCAGCACCGGTGCTATTGCCACGCCCATCAGCACGGCATCGGCCTATTCCTATGGTGATTTCGACACCGGCGAGCAGCGCTTCAGCGGTGAGAGCCCAGGCTATTTGTATAGCCGTTTCGCCAACCCCACAGTGGCCGCGCTGGAGGGCAAGATGGCGGCGCTGGAAGCCGGCGAAAGCGCCGTAGCCTTTGCCAGCGGCATGGCAGCCATTTGTTCGACGCTGATGGCGCTGGTGTCCAGCGGCGACGAGCTGATTCATGTGGGCACGCTGTACGGCGGCACCGAAGGCGTGATGCGCACCCTGCTGCCACGTTTCGGCGTGCACGCCATTCATGTCGCCAGCGCCAGCGAACTGCAAGCGGCCATCACCGACAAGACCCGGCTGATCTTCACCGAAACCCCGGACAACCCTATGCTCGGCATCGTCGACCTTGCGCAAACCGCGCGCATCGCCCAGGCACATCAGATACTCACCGTTGCCGACAACACCTTCGCCACCCCTTGCCTCACCCGGCCATTGACCCTGGGCATTGATGTGGTGGTGCACTCGGCCACCAAGTTCATCGGCGGCCATGGCGACGCCACCGGCGGCGTGGTGGTGGCCAGCCGAGCGTTGGTAGACAAGATTCGTGGCGTGGGCCTGAAGCAGTTTGGTGGCTGCCTCAGCCCGTTCGAGGCGTCATTGCTGATTCGCGGCCTGAAAACCCTGCCGCTGCGCGTGGAGGCGGCGTCCTTGAGCGCCGAACGTATTGCCTGGCTGCTGGACGAGCATCCGGCGGTAGCCACCGTGTTCTACCCCGGCCTGCCCAGCCACCCCGGCCACGCCGTGGCAAGGCGACAAATGAGCCGTTTCGGCGCGCTGATGGCGTTCGAACTCAAGGGCGGCAAGGCCGCAGCGCGAACCTTCCTTGACAGCCTGGCCCTGGTGACCCAAGCCGTGTCCCTGGGCGATACCGACTCGCTGGCCTGCCACCCGGCGTCCACCACCCACAGCGCGGTGGCCGAGGACATACGCCGACAGTACGGGGTAACGGACGGACTGGTGCGCTTGAGCGTGGGAATCGAGGATGTGGAAGACTTGCTGCGCGACATACAGCAGGCGCTGGATGCGTTGTAATGGCTGTTCGTAGGCGCTGCCGCCAGGCTGCGCTGGCCCTCCGATCACTGCAGAGCTCCAGTGAGGCTCAGGGCCCGCAGCCTGGCGGCAGCGGCTACAACCGGCGATCACCAACCGGCGCTTAAAAGCGGGGTATCAGGCGTTGCGACGCAGCAGTACGACAGCGAAGATCGCCACCCAGATGGCCGAAACAAACGCGTTCACACGCTCATACAGGCCGTGACCCACCAGGTTCTTCGCCGAAATGGCAACCATGGGCACTGTCACCAGGGCGACCAAGGTGAGGGCCATGGACAAGAACGCCAAGCCGCGAAAGCCTTGCAGCCGCAAACCCAGCCACGCCCAGATGGCACCGGCACCGATCAGGCTCCAGGCCATGACCAAGCCGGCCAAATGATGAATCTGCTGGGTAGTGGAAGGTGCATCAAGCGAGCAGCCGGCATCGCAGGCAAAGTCGCCGGTCACGAAACTTGCCAAACCGTGCAACACAATCAACAGGCCGCTGAACCGCGCCAGGGCCGACTGAGGAAATGTCTTGTAAACACTTACCCCAAACAAAATGAATAACAGACCAAGCGGAAAGTTATTAATGATCGGCGCTATAAAGTGCGTCGGTGCATCCACCGCACCCAACACACTCATGGACTGTTCAAACTGGCTGTAATCGGGATACAGGCTTCCCAGGATCAGCAGTGCCAGTGCCAACCAGAACGGGATGGCCACGCCGGCCATATACAGCGGTTTCAAGGGCAGGGATTTCAAGCGAACACTCCGCGGGCAATAAGTGGCGTGGACCTTACTACAGCCGGCATGGCCACGTCACGGCCCGCCGCCCTCGCACACGACGCAAGGGCCGGCGGCCGCTGCCTCAGTTGTTCTGGCAGCCGTTGCCCATCACCCGGTATTCAACGGTGTGGCGCTCGCCCTGATGGTCGAGATAAGTCATCGACGCCGGTACCACTTCACACACATCGGGAATCGAGGTCATACTGACAACCTTGGCGATATCCAGGTGAGTACCGTAGGTATATTCCTGAACACTGTTGTTCTGCGCAGCGGGCAATGTCGCAGCACCGGCAGCCGCCGAGAACGCGAACAGCGCACCTATTACAAGACTTTTCATGGTAGAGGCCTTTAAAGCAATCACGCTGATTGACTTCATTTGCCGGGTGGGGCTGGAAGAAGTTGTTACACACTGAGTGAAACGTTTGGCGTAACACGAAGTACCGTATCCCGGCTGTTTCATGTTTCAGCGGGGACATATATAGAATACAACTTCCCTACCGGGAATAAAGCAAAAGGCACGACATGCTCTGTTGCGGAAACTGCAATAATGAACCTCAGCGCACTGATTACCTCCCCCTGGCGCCGGATCGGTGGCCGCTGCTGAACAAGTTCTACCGCGAGCAACGCTCATCCATGCGCGGCGATAAGACAGCCCAGGCTTGGGTGGCGCGCGAAGGTGACATTGTTGCGGCCTTGAACCTGGCCCCGGTAGTGGGTGGCCAATGGCTGACCGGTTTGCTTGTGGCCCAGGATCAGCGTGGCCGTGGCGTCGCGCGGGCGTTGATCGAGCAGGCAACGGCCAGCGTGGAAGGCACTGTGTGGCTGTTTTGCGACCCGGAACTGGCAGCGTTCTACCAGCGCCTGGGGTTTCGCGAGCATTACGACCTACCCCAGTCCTTGGCCGAGCGGCTAGTGCGCTACCAGCGCAACAAGGCGCTTATCGCCATGGCAAAAACCCCGTAAACACGATGGGCGGCCTCGGGCAATGACGTGCTAGCCTGAGATTATCGTCTCTCAGCTCACAAGGATTGTCATGAAACGCCTACTGCTTGCCGGCCTGGCTGCTGCCTGCGCCGCCCCCGCCTTCGCCCTGACCCTGGCCGCCGTAGCGCCGCCTTCCACCGTGAGCGACAAGACGTTCAACAGCGCGCTCAAGGGCAGTTGGCGCGACCCGGCCAACAGCGCCCGCGACCGCTATCGCCACCCTCGACAGACCCTGCAGTTCTTCGGCCTGCGCCAGGACCAGTCGGTCATTGAGATCACCCCTGGCAACGGCTGGTACAGCGAAGTGCTCGCCCCGCTGCTCAAGGACCACGGCCAGTACACCGCCGCCGTGCAGTCATCCGGCAGTGCCGATACCCTCAAGCAGAAATTTGCCACCGATGCGCCCCACTACGGCAAGGCGCAATTGCTGACCTTCGACCCCAAGTCTCCGAAATTCGGCCCCGACGACTCGGTCGACACCGTGCTGACCTTCCGTAACGTGCACAACTGGGTCATGGCCGACAACGCCAAGGCGATGTTCCAGGGCTTCTACCAGGTGCTCAAGCCCGGCGGCACCCTGGGTGTTGTAGACCACCGCGGCAAGCCCGGCGAAACCGTGGACCAGATCAAGACCAGCGGCTACCTGCCCACCGACTACGTGATCAAGTTGGCCACAGATGCCGGGTTTACCCTGGTGGGCCAAAGCGAAGTGAACGCCAATCACAAGGACACCAAGGACTACCCACAAGGGGTGTGGACCCTGCCGCCCACCTACAAACTGGGTGACACGAACCGCGCCAAGTACCAGGCCATTGGCGAATCGGACCGCATGACCTTGCGCTTCATCAAACCGGTCGCGGTGGCGCGGGAATAGCTGCCGCCTGTACTGTCGACTGTCTGTGGGGATGGCTGCGAAAAGGTCCGCAGGACTCAGCGGTATCATGTGGATCAGGGGCCCGCTGTTCGGGCCTTCGCAGCCTGGCGGCACTTTCTACTGGGTAGATGGCCAGGGGTTAGTCGTCGGCTGAGGGGTCGAGGCCGGGGAACAGCACCTCGGTGAAACCGAAGCGGCCGAAGTCGCTGATGCGCGACGGGTACAAACGCCCGATCAGGTGATCGCACTCGTGCTGCACCACCCGCGCATGAAAACCGCTGGCCACGCGCTGAATCGGCTGGCCTTGGGGGTCGAAGCCTTCGTAGCGAATGTGCGAGTAACGGTCCACTACCCCACGCAACCCGGGCACCGACAAGCACCCTTCCCAGCCATCTTCGGTGGCCGGGTTCAAGGGTGTGATCAGCGGGTTGATCAGGATGGTCTGCGGCACGGGCTCGGCGTCCGGGTAACGCTCGCTGCGCTCAAAGCCGAAAATGACCAGTTGCAGGTCAACGCCGATCTGCGGCGCCGCCAGGCCCACGCCGCCCACATGCTCCATGGTCTGGAACATGTCGGCAATCAAGGCGTCCAGCTCAGCGCTGCCGAACAGTTCGCCGGGCACCGGCTGGGCCACGCGCAGCAAACGCTCGTCGCCCATTTTCAAGATGTCACGAATCATGGTGAGGCAATTCCCCGCTCAGGCCTGTTCGGGGTCCGGCTTGATCGAGTGATCGCGTCCAAGACCCGAAACGTGCTTTTTATCATCTTCAGCTTCGTCCTCGGGAAATTCCTTGTGGCCTGGCTCCTTGCCCTCTTCGGACATGTGCTCGATCACAGCATTCATTTCCGCGCCCAGCAGCAGCACCGCCGCCGAAATATAGAAGTACAGCAACAGCACGATGATCGCACCGATGCTGCCGTACATGGCGTTGTAGTTGGCAAAGGTTTTCACGTAAAAGGCAAAGCCCAGCGAGGCGACGATCCACACCACCACGGCCAAAACCGAACCTGGGGTAATGAAGCGAAACTTCTGCTTCACGTCCGGCATCACGTAATAGATCAACGCCACGGCCACCATCATCAGAATCACGATCACCGGCCAGCGCGCCACGGTCCACAGGGTCACGATAAAGTCTTCCAGGCCGATCTGCCCGGCCAGCCAACCCATCACCTGCGGGCCCAGCACCATCAGGGCCGCCGCAGCCAGCAGCATGCCGGCGATGCCCACGGTGTAGAAGATCGACAGGGGAATGCGTTTCCACACAGGCCGCGCCTCCACCACATCGTAGGCCGCGTTCATGGCACTCATCATCAGCCGCACGCCGGCCGACGCCGTCCACAGGGCGATGACGATACCGAACGACAACAATCCACCCTTGGACTGCTGCAACTGGTCGATCACCGGGTTCACCGAATCCAGCGCCTGGGGAGGCAGCACCAGGCCGGCCTGCAGGCGCAGCCAGGAAAAGAAATCCGGCAGGTGCAGGAAGCCGATCAAGGCAATCAGGAACAGGATGAAGGGAAACAGCGAGAACAGCATCTGGTAGGCCAGTGCCGAGGCATAGGTGGACATTTCGTCGTCGACGAATTCCTTGACCGTGCGCACCAGCACCGTGTGCAGGGGCAGTTCACGCAATTCCGGAAAAATCATAGCGTCTCCTTTCGCCGCCAATTCAGGGAGGGTACAACAAGTGAAACGCCAGAAGACCTGGCCTGGGGCGCAGGTTTTACCTTAAAACAGCCTAGATCAGGAAACCGCAACGGTTACCGGCGATGTCCGGACAGCACAGCGGCCATCCGAGGATGACCGCTGTAATGGTTCAGACCGCAAGCAAGCCGATTAGTGCTTGTCCAGCTTGTCCTTCGCTTCACCCACGGCATGCTGGACTTTGCCCTTGGCCTTGTCGGCCGCGCCTTCTACACGCAGCTTGTCATTGCCCGTCAACTTGCCGGCCGCATCCTTGACGCTGCCCTTCGCTTCGTTAACCGCGCCTTTCACTTTGTCTTTAGTGCCACTCATGGTATTTCTCCTCGGAGGAAAGTACAGGTGTCTAAAGTCGACATAAGGTTGACTGACCGCTTTGCTCCAGAGTTTCAAATTTTTTTGTCGGTATGGCTTTACCCGATGAACTGCACTGGGCGAACATCGACCGGATTCACCCGCACCGGCCGCCAATCGCGTTTTGCATCTACTAGACTCGTGGCGCCTTTCGCCATGCGAACAAAACAACAGTGTTTTTCCCGGAATCGATACTCATGCGTGTTTCTCCCGTTTTGGCAGCCTTGCTGCTGGCCCTGCCCGTGGTCACTGCCCACGCGGACGAGGCAACCCCGCCGCCGGATGCACCGCAGACCCTGGCGGTCACCAGCTACGCCGACGACGGCAAGGATGGCACCCTGCGCTGGGCCATCGAGCAGAACAACCAGAACCCCGGCCATTACCGCATCGAGATTCAGGCGGTGGGCAGCGCGCCGTTCGTGATCAAGCCCGCCTCGGCCCTGCCTGACATCAAGGGCCCGGTGGTGATCGAAGGCACGGCCTGGAAACACACGGGTGATTTCATTGCCATCGACGGTTCGGCCTACGTTCAGGGCGACACGGCCAAAGCCTGCCCGGGCGCTGTGGCCGGCCAGTCCGGCGCCAACGTGCGTACCCTGAGCAACCCCGGCCTGACGGTGCGCGATACCCAGGGCGTGGACATCAGCGGCCTGGAAGTGCGCAACTTCTGCATCGGCATTCTGCTCAACCGCGCCAGCAACAGCGTGGTGCATGACAACCGCGTCCTCAACAATCGCGGCGGCGCCGGCATCATGCTGAGCGGCGACGACGGCCAGGGCAACGCCACGGCCAACACCACCAACAACAACCATATCCTGCGCAACCAGTTGATCGACAACGGCGATGGCCTGGAACTGACGCGCGGCGCGGCATTCAACCTGCTGGCCGACAACCTGTTCCGCGCCAACAAGCTGACCCCCGAAGCGTCCCAGGGCGTGGAGATCATGCAGGCCAGCGACAACACGCTGTCCCACAACCGCTTTGAAGGTTACTCCGACGGCGTGCAGATCAACGGTGGCGACCGCAACTACCTGGGCGGCAACGTATTGAGTGGCAACTCCATCGGCATCAGCGTCACCGGTGCCGACAACCTGCTGGACGGCAACCTGATCCACAGCAACCGCATCGGCATTGCCCTGCGCCCAGAGGCGGTCAGCCACAACACACGCATCACGGCCAACCGCATCTGGGACAACAGCCAGGACGTGAAGCGCTGCCAGAGCGGCGGCGCCTGCATTCCCACCCAGCGTTCCGGCGCAATCGTGATTGGCGTGCCGGGCCCGGATAACGCCACCTTCGTGGGCAACCGCGGCACGGGAGTGGAAGCCGGCAAGGCAGTGGTGTGCGCAGCCAAGGGGCCGGCGGTCGCCGACTGCCAGCAACTGCCCAACCACAACCAGCCCACGCCCAAACTGCGCGCCATAGCCGCCGGCCGCCTGCACGGCGAAGTGACCGGCGAACCCAACGCCCGTTACCGCGTGGAAGTGTTCGGCAACGCCAAACCCACCGAAACAGAAGCGGCAAATTTCCTCGGCGAGGTGTACGTGTCCACCAACGGCCGCGGCGTTGCCAACTTCAGCTTCCCGCTGGACGTGAAGGAAGCCAACCGCTCCTTCACCGTCACCGCCACCAGCCCGGACGGCGCCACTTCCGAGCTGAGCAAGGCCCTGCCCCGCTGACGCCTGACCGGCGCCCTGGTCGCTTTTGGCGCCAGGGCGCAAGGTTTGCCTTTATGTTTGCGCGTTTTACCCCGAGAATGCACCGCGTATTCAGCCACGGCGCTGACGCTTCTTTTGCGTAGGACTTCTATGAAACTCGACAAACCCCTGGCCATCGCGCGCCGCAACAAAGAACTCGGCGGCGCGGTGCTTGGTGTCAACAACTGCCATTTCACCCTGCACGACGCTCGTCGCAACATTTTCTGGTTCGACATTCCGGTCGCCCGCCTGGCGATCGGGCAGTACGAATGGATTCACATGCTCATGCACACGCCGAGCACCGACCAGTTGCTGCACCTGAAAGTGCCGACCGCCTATTTGCGCGAGAAAATCGAAGGGTTGGTGGTGCGCAATGAAGGCAAGCGCAAGTCCACGGTGAGCCTGGAGTTGAGCGCGGACAAGGATTCGTTCCTCAAGGACGTACGCCCGGCTGGTGCCGGTGTGGGCTTTGCGCAGTTCCTGCAGGCCTGATCTGCCTTGTAGCTGCAACTGCCTTCTGTGGGAGCAGCCGTCTCTGTGGGAGCGGGTTCTACCCGCTCCCACAGAGGCTGTTCATCTGCTGAAGGTTGCGCCAGGGCGTCATGCCCATCTGGACGTCACCCACACCCCCACCGCCGCCGCCAACGCCGACACCACCACCCCCCACGCCATATCAATGAACACCAGCAACGGCGGCCAAGCCACGATCGTTGCCCAGTTGGTCAGGTCGTAGGTGCCATAGGCAATCAGCCCCAGCATCGCCCCTAACCCCAGGCCGCGCCAGACGCTGCCCGCGTTCACCCCTGGCCACACCGCAAACACCACCACCCCCAGCGCGTACAGCAGGTAAAACCCTGCCGCAGGCCCAAGCAGCGGTTTGTCGCGCATCAGCGAACCGAGCATCTGTTTGTAGGTGGGGGACATCAGTACGCCCAGCCAGAGGGCGTCAAGGACAAGGATGACCAGAAGGGTGCTGACGTAGGCGATCAGGGCTTTTTTCATCGGTACACTGCCTCGAAGGGGGTCTTACAGTGTAGGCCCAACGCCGGCGCAAAAAGTTCACGCCGGGTGTCTAGCCCAAGGGCTTCAGGTCAATTCAATGCGGTCGGCATGAATCACCAGCTTGCCTTCCTTGTAGAGGGCGCCGATGGCCTTCTTGAAGTTGCCCTTGCTCACGCCGAACAGGCCGCTGATGACCGCCGGGTCGCTCTTGTCGCTGACCGGCAGCACGCCCTGGTTCGCACGCAACTTGTCGAGGATCTGGTTGTGCAGGCTGCTGACCAGTTGCTCACCTACCGGTTGCAGGCTGAGGGCAATCTTGCCGTCGCTGCGCAGCGCCTTGATGTAACCCTTTTCTTGCTTGCCCGAACGCAGGAACTTGAACACTTCGTTCTTGTGAATCAGGCCCCAGTGCTTGTTGTTGATGATGGCCTTGAAACCCATGTCGGTTTCCTCGGCCACCAGCAGGTCAACTTCCTGACCAACACTGTAGTTGGCAGGCAGTGTGTCCAGGTAGCGGTCCAGGCGGGCGGTGGCGGTGATGCGCTTGGTGCGTTTGTCCAGATAGACGTGCACCACGCAGTAGTCGCCCTGCTTGAGCTCGCGCTTTTCCTCGGAGTACGGCAGCAACAGGTCCTTGGGCAGGCCCCAGTCAAGGAACACGCCGATGCTGTTGATTTCGACGACTTTCAGGCTGGCAAACTCGCCTACCTGGACTTTCGGCTTTTCCGTGGTGGCCAGCAATTTATCTTCGCTGTCCAAGTAAACGAACACATTCAACCAGTCTTCATCTTCACTGGGAATGTCTTTGGGAATATAACGGTTGGGCAGCAGTATTTCGCCATCGGCGCCGCCGTCCAGATATAAACCGAAGTCCGTATGTTTTACCACTTGCAAACTGTTGTAGCGCCCGACTAAAGCCATTTCAAAAAACCCTCGTTACGTGGGCGCATTCTACCCCAGATCCCCGCCTGCCGCTGCCTCGCCGATGCACCCCTTGATTTTCAAGGCGTTGCCGGCCCCGCTCGTCAGACCGCTGGTCGCGTTGGTACGGGCCGGCATGCCAGAACTCGCCAAAAACCCTACTACTTTCTTGATAAAACAAACGCTTAGCGCTGTTTGCCGACATTAAAGCAAGCGATTGACAAAATACCATTCAGCCGCTTTCACGCCAATATTAGCCCAGCAATTAAAGAGGGTTTCCGGTATAATCAGTGGCCGTATTGAAATTGCACACAGGTGAATGGCAGCCATGCGCGTAAAAGCCTCCAACAGCAAAGCCAAGCCCGCTCCGGCCGTGGAAACCAGCGAATCGATCAACGACCAGATCGCCGCCTTCCTCAAGTCCGGTGGTGAAATCCAGCAAATCGCCAAAGGCGTCAGCGGCCAGACCTTCACACCGTCGCGCCACATCAGCCTGGGCAAGAAGTAACCTGTGTTGCTCCTCTGAGGCTTGTGGGCTGCCCGGCCCACCGCCTCCGCTCTACCCCCCTCGCTTAGCTTTTCTGCCAATCGGTGCATAATAAACCGACGAACGGCATCAGTACGGATGTTTTCGCCGGTATGCTTTGCCCCTCTAGATCAGGCCTTCCAGCCCGGGAGGAGCATGATGCTCAAGCCCAGCCTTCTCGCCATTGCCACCTTGTTGGCCACCCAGGACGTGAGCGCGCAGTTATTGCAGCGTGACCTGGGCAACTACAACCTGCAATTCGGCACCAGCCCCGCCCGCACCATGGCCCAAGGCCTGGTCAAGCCGGCCACCTCCGACACCGTGCACGGCGGCCTCGACGTGAGCAGCGACAGCGGCTGGTACTTTGGTCAATGGACCCCCAGCATGGGCCTCACCGCGGCCACCAGCATGGAAATCGACACCTACACCGGCTTCAAGAACTCATTCACCCAGCACTTGGGTTACGAGGTAGGGGTCATTCACTACACCTTCCCCGACCTGGCCACCAGCGACAGCCACGAGGTATACGCCGGCCTGACCATTCTCAATACCCGCTTCGGCGCAGCCTTCAGCGATGACCCCGGCCGTCACGACAGCACACTGTTCGCCGACCTGGGCAAGCTGCCGTTGCTGGACTTCGGCGTGCGCATGAAAGTCGGCAACCACCAGCTCGACACGCCGTACACCATTGGCGACGGCAGTGAAGTGCGTGGTTTCAGCGACTGGTCGGTGCAACTGTCCCGCGCCTTCATGGGCGTGGACCTGAATCTCATCTACAGCGGCTCCAGCCTGGGCGGCGCCTCGTGCGAGGCCTATTCGGGGCAGAACACCTCGTGCGATGGCACCCTGTTGCTGCAAGCCCAGCGCTCACTGTTCTAAGCACTTGATGGGCCGTGACTTTGTGGGGGCTGGCGGGCAAGCCAGCTCCCACAGACATCCTGAAATCAGCGTCATTCATTGTCGCGTTGCTGACGGCGATACGGAAACACGTCGATCACCTTGCCATCCATGATCGCCCCCTGCAGCCCCTTCCAGTAATCGGCATCGTACAGCTCGCCATGCAACTGGCTGAACAGCTTGCGCTGGCCCGCGTCAGCGAACAGGAACGGCGGGAACTCTTCCGGAAACACATCGTGCGGGCCAATGGAGTACCAGGGCTCCGATGACATCTCGTCCTCGGGAAAACGTGCTGGCGGGATGTAGCGGAAGTTCACTTCGGTGAGGTAGCTGATCTCGTCATAGTCGTAGAACACCACGCGACCGTGGCGGGTGACGCCGAAGTTCTTCAGCAGCATGTCACCGGGAAAGATATTCGCCGCCGCCAGCTGCTTGATGGCCAGGCCATAGTCCTCCAGGGCTTCGCGCACCTGCGGCTCGTTGGCGCTTTCCAGGTACAGGTTCAGCGGTGTCATGCGCCGTTCGGTCCAGCAGTGGCGGATCAGTACCGTGTCGCCCGTGACCTGTACGGTGGACGCGGCCACGTCCAGCAGCTCGGCCAGGCAGTCGGGGTCGAACTTGCTTTTCGGAAAGCGAAAGTCAGCGAACTCCTGGGTATCGGCCATGCGCCCCACGCGGTCGACGCTTTTTACCAACCGGTACTTCTCGATGACGGTGTTGCGGTCGACATTCTTGGACGGCGAAAAGCGGTCCTTGATGATCTTGAACACAGTATTGAAGCCCGGCAGGGTGAACACCGACATGACCATGCCGCGCACGCCAGGGGCCATGGTGAAGCGGTCATCGGTGTTGGCCAGGTGGCGGATTAATGCACGGTAGAACTCCGACTTGCCATGCTTGTAGAAACCGATGGAGGTGTACAGCTCGGCAATGTGCTTGCCCGGCAAAATACGCTTGAGGAACCCGACGAATTCGGCGGGCACCGGCACGTCCACCATGAAATAGGACCGAGTGAAGGAAAAGATGATCGAGACCTCGGCCTCGTCAGTGATCAACGCGTCGATACGGATGCCCTGCCCTTCACGGTGCAGAAAAGGGATTGCCACCGGCCATTGTTCATCCCGGGTATACAGGCGGCCCACCAGGTACGCGCCTTTGTTGCGGTATAGCACCGAAGAAAACAGCTCCAGTTGAAGCTCGCCGTCCTTGCACACCCAATCGGGCAGGTGGCTGCGCAGGTGGGTTTCCAGGCGCTTGATGTCGCCCGGCAGGTCGGCGTATTCCACGTCGAAACGATAATCGCCGAACACCTTCTCCAACATGCCGGCCAACTGGCCTTCGGGCTGGTAGATGCGCGTCTGCGCCGCCCGCTCGCCACGCAGCGAAGGGCGCGTGGTGTGAATGAACATGCAGCCATCGCTGATCAGGTCATGGCTGAACAGGCCGCAAAAGATCGAGTTGTACCAGGTTTCGGCCAGCTCATCGTCGAAGCGCAGGTCGATCAGGCTGATGTAGGCGCTCTTCACCAGCGGCCAGAGGCTGACGTCCCTCAGGGCGGCTTCTTCGAAACCTGTGCGCAGGGCGGCCACGGTCTGGGCGACTTTTTCTTCGTACAAATTGATACGCGCAGCCGAGGCGTCCTGGATGTCCTGCCAATGCGCCTGCTCGAACCGCGCGCGAGCGCCATCGGTGATCAGGCGAAAGCGTTCACGGTAATCATCGAAGCCATCGAGGATAGTACGGGCGATGTCGGTGGCCGGCCATTGATGCGCCATGGGTCTCAAGCCTCTGCGGGGGGCGTCTGAAAACCAAAGCGTAGCCGCTGCCGCCAGGCTGCGCTGGCCCTGTGTTTCAACGCAACTCTCACGGTTGCCAAGGGTTGGGTACTCGAGGAGACTTGCGCCCCTGCCAACCGGATCAGGAGATCCTGCGTGAAACCTGCCTCCCTCATGAACATGTTGCTGCTGGCCGCCGTCTGGGGTGCCAGCTTTCTGTTCATGCGTGTCATCGCCCCGGTACTGGGCGCCTTTCCCACCGCGTTTTTCCGCGTCGGCATTGCCGCCACCGGCCTGGTGGTTATCCTTGCCCTGATGCGCGTGAAATGGGACTTCCAGGGCAAGCTCAAGACCTGCCTGCTACTGGGCATGATCAACTCCGGCATGCCCGCCACCCTGTACTCGGTAGCCGCGCAAGTGCTGCCGGCGGGTTACTCGGCCATTTTCAACGCCACCACGCCACTGATGGGGGTGCTCATCGGCGGGCTGTTCTTCCATGAGCGGCTGACGCCCATCAAGCTGCTGGGCGTGTTCGCCGGCCTGTTCGGCGTGGGCATCCTCACCCGCGCGGGCCCCGTGGCCTTTGACCTGCAACTGGCCATGGGCGCCCTTTCCTGCCTGCTGGCCACCACCTGCTACGGCTTCGCCGGCTTCCTGGCCCGGCGCTGGCTAGACCAGCAAGGCGGCCTGGACCCGCGCTTGTCGGCCCTGGGCAGCATGCTCGGTGCCACGCTGTTGCTGACGCCGCTGTTCGCCGCCAGCGTGGTTATTGCACCGCCGGCCAACTGGGGTGGCTGGGAAGTCTGGGGGTCGCTGCTGGGCCTGGGGCTGGTGTGCACGGCCTTTGCCTACATCCTGTACTTTCGCCTGCTGACCGACATCGGCCCGGTGAAGTCCAGCACCGTGACCTTCATGATCCCGGCGTTCGGTGTGTTGTGGGGGGCGTTGCTGCTGGGCGAGCCGCTGTCGTGGGCGCACCTGTATGGCGGGGTGTTGATCGGGGTGGCGCTGTATCTGGTGCTGCGGCCTACAAAGCCCGTGTAGCCGCCCACGTAAAGTGGGCAAGCTGCCAACGTTTGAACCCCGGTCTTGATCAGCCCAGGATCTCCTTCAGCCGGTACCACGCCATGCCCAGCGCCAACAGCGGCGAGCGCAGGGCCTTGCCGCCCGGGAAGGTCATGTGCGGCACTTTGCTGAATACGTCGAAGCCGTGGCTGTGGCCAGCGTGAATGGCCTCGGCCAGCAGTTTCGCCGTCCAGTGGGTGACGTTGACCCCATGCCCGCTGTAGCCCTGGGCATAGTAGACGTTGGGGTATTGGCTCAGTCGCCCTACCTGGGGGAAGCGGTTGGCCGTGATGCCGATCATGCCGCCCCACTGGTAGTCCAGCTTGACGTTGGCCAACTGCGCAAACACCTTGAGCATCTTCGGCCGCATGTAGGCGCCGATGTCCGCCGGGTCTTTGCCCGAATAATGGCAGGCGCCGCCAAACAGCAGGCGGCGGTCGGCCGTCAAACGGTAGTAGTCCAGGCCCACCTTCTGGTCGCACAAGGCCAGATCCTGAGGAATCAGGCTTTGCGCCACCTCGCGGCTCAACGGTTCAGTGGTGACGATGTAACTGCCGGCGGGCAGCACCTTGCCACTGAGCCGTGGCTCCAGGTCATCCAGGTGCGCGTTGCAACCCAGCACCAAGTGCCCGGCCCGCACCGTACCACCGGCGCAACGCACCTGCACGGTAGAGCCGTGAATGATCTCCAGCGCCGGGCTGTGCTCGAAGATGCGCACGCCCTGCGCCGCGGCCAGCCGCGCTTCGCCCAGTACCAGGCGCAGCGGGTGCAGGTGGCCTGAGCCCATATCGATCAGGCCGCCCGCGTATTGGTCCGACGCCACCACCTGATCCATTTGCGCCGGCCCGACGATGCGGGTTTCGTGGGTGTAGCCAATGTCGCCCAACCAGCGCTGTTCGTCGGCAAATGCCGCGAACTGCGCGGGCGTGTTGGCCAGCTCGCAGAACCCCCAGCGCAGGTCGCAATCGATGCCGTTGGCTTCGATGCGCTGACGCACCAACGCCACTGACTCGATGCCGGCCTGTTCCAGGTAGCGCACGCCTTCCTGGCCTACGTAGCGGGCAAAACCGTCGACCGCGTGGCCAATGCCACGAATCAACTGCCCACCGTTGCGGCCACTGGCGCCCCAACCGATTCGCCGCCCTTCCAGCAGCACCACCGACAAACCGCGCCCGGCCAGTTCAAGGGCCGTGTTGACGCCGGTGAAGCCACCGCCAATCACGCACACATCGGCCACCAGATCCTCCCCCAGGCAGGGGTACTCAGGCATCTGGCCAGCAGTGGCCGCGTAATAGGACCGGGCATGTTCTGATTGCATCGCCATCACACTTCTCGCTTTTAGCGGTTTGACTTTATATCGGTCCAGTCGCGGGTCATCAAACGCATGATGGCCGGCGTCGGCGCGGTGGAAATGTACAATTTATCCAGCACTTCCTGAGGCGGGTACACCTCGGGGTTGCTCAGCAGGTCGGGGTCCATGTACTGCTTGGCCGCGATGTTGGGGTTGGCGTAGCCCACGGTGGCGCTGACCTTGGCGATGACCTGCGGGTCGAGCAGGTTATTGATGAAGGCATGGGCCTCTTTCACGTCAGCCGCGTCGGCCGGAATGGCCAGCAGGTCGAACCACAGGTTGGCGCCTTCCTTGGGAATGGCGTAGGCAATGTGGATACCGTTCTTGGCTTCCTTGGCGCGGTTGGCGGCCTGGAACACATCACCCGAGTAACCGAAAGCCACGCAGATGTTGCCGTTGGCCAGGTCCGACACGTACTTGGACGAGTGGAAGTAGGTCACGTACGGGCGCACTGCCTTGAGCTTGGCCTTGACCTTGGCGTAGTCCTCCGGCTTGCTGCTGCGCGGGTCCATGCCCATGTAGTTGAGCACGGCCGGCATCACTTCGTCGGCGGAGTCCATCATCGATACGCCGCACTTGGAGAGTTTTTTCATGTTCTCCGGTTCAAACAGCACGGCCCAGGAATCGATGTGGTCGACGCCCAGCACTTCCTTGACCTTGTCAACGTTATAGCCAATGCCGTTGGTGCCCCACAGGTAAGGCACCGAGTGCTCGTTGCCCGGGTCGTTCTTTTCCAGCAGGGCCATGAGTTTGGGGTCCAGGTTCTTCCAGTTCGGCAACTGCGAGCGGTCCAGTTTCAGGAACGCCCCCGCCTTCACCTGGCGCCCGAGAAAATGGTTGGAGGGCACCACCACATCGTAGCCGGTGTGGCCGGCCAGCAACTTGCCCTCCAGGGTTTCGTTGGAGTCGAATACGTCGTACACCACTTTGATGCCGGTCTTGGCGGTAAAGTCTGCCAGGGTCGTGTCACCAATGTAGTCGGTCCAGTTGTAGACACTGACACTGCCTTCGGCATGCGCGCCGGTGGCGCACAACAGCGCCAGTGCTGCAGGAAGCATGGATTTCAGTAAACGCATTCGACTCACTCCTTGGGAAGTTTGGAGCTGCAAGCTGCAAGCAAAGACGATCCACGTAGCTCGTCTTCACGCGTACGGCTCTGGCTTGCGGCTTGCGGCTTGTAGCTTTGTAGCTATCTCAGACGCTCAGCAGCAGGAACTCGCGTTCCCAAGAGCTGATGACTCGCTTGAAATTTTCATGCTCGGCGCGTTTCACCGCGACATAGCCACGCACGAATTTCTCGCCCAGGTACTGGATCACCGTGTCGCATTCTTCCATGTGGGCCAATGCGTCCTCGATAGTGATGGGCAGGCGCAGGTTGCGGCGCTCGTAGGCGCGGCCTTCCACCGGTGCGCTGGGCTCGATGCCCTCGACCATGCCCAGGTAGCCGCACAGCAGGCTGGCGGCGATAGCCAGGTAAGGGTTGGCGTCGGCGCCCGGCAGGCGGTTTTCCACGCGCATGGCTTCGGGGCTGGCGTCTGGCACGCGCAGGCCCACGGTGCGGTTTTCCTCGCCCCACTCCACGTTCACCGGTGCCGAGGTGTCGGGCAGGAAGCGGCGGAACGAATTGACGTTGGGCGCGAACATTGGCAACAGCTTGGGAATGTACTTCTGCAGGCCGCCAATGTGGTTGAGGAACAGCTGGCTCTTCTCACCCTTGTCATTGACGAAGATCGGCTTGCCGGTGGCGATGTCGATCACGCTCTGGTGCAGGTGCATGGCGCTGCCCGGCTCGTCGCCGACCGGTTTGGCCATGAAGGTGGCGGTGACGTTGTGCTTGAGCGCCGCCTCACGCATGGTGCGCTTGAAGATGGTGATCTGGTCGGCCAGGTCCAGGGCATCGCCGTGACGGAAGTTGATTTCCATCTGCGCCGGGCCGTCTTCGTGAATCAGCGTATCCAGGTCCAGGCCCTGGGCTTCGCACCAGTCGTAGACGTCTTCGAACAACGGGTCGAATTCGTTGGCAGCATCGATGGAAAACGACTGCCGGCCACTTTCGGCACGGCCCGAGCGGCCCAACGGCGCGCGCAGGGGCAAGTCCGGGTCTTCGCAGCGCTGGGTGAGGTAGAACTCCATTTCCGGCGCCACGATAGGCTGCCAGCCTTTGTCGGCGTAGAGCTTGAGCACTTTCTTCAGCACGTTGCGCGGCGACAGTTCGATGGGGTTGCCATGCTTGTCGAAGGTGTCGTGAATCACGATGGCCGTGGGCTCGATGGCCCATGGAATCACGTAGATCGACGAAGGGTCGGGGCGGCAGATCATGTCGATGTCGGCCGGGTCCAGCAGGTCGTAGTAAATGTCGTCGTCGACAAAGTCCCCGGTTACCGTTTGCAACAGCACACTTTCCGGCAGGCGCATGCCTCGCTCATTCAGGAATTTGTTGGTGGGTGCTATTTTGCCGCGGGCGATGCCGGTCAAGTCGCTGACCACACATTCAACCTCGGTAATCTTGTGATCTTTCAGCCAACTGGACAGTTGGTCGAAGGGGGCATTCATAAAGACCTCGTCGTTATTTTTTGTTAGCGCCGGTATTGCATGTTTTTTGCATCACTTCACTGAAGCATGGGGCATCTCTTCCCCTTGGGCGCGTTCCCTTATATCTTGCGCATGCAGCTTATAACCATCTATCCACTTTACGCACGCCTAAATGCACCAACATGGTGCGCCAGGTTACCGCATGACAGAGCCCAACCCGCTTAACGTCCAGGCCTTCAGCACCGGCAGTTTCGCCGAGCAAATCCAGGTAACCCCTGGGTGGGTGCAGGACTATCAGCAAATGTCCCCGGGGCACTTTCGCGGGCAGATCCGCTACCTGGACCTGCACGGCGTGGAGATTTACGAAGAAGGCATGAACACCCGCGTCGAGCAGCATTTCAACGCGCCCAAGGGCTCGCTGGCGTTCTGTTTCGACCTGAGCGAGCAGTCGCTGTACCTGCTCAATGGCGAGAGCCGCAACATCTGGATCACCCCGGAAAACTACCGCGAAGTGGCCGTGGTGTTCGGCCCGCAGTTCGTTCGCGAGCACGGCCTGGACAGCGCTCGGCTGGAAGGCCTGTTCATGGCCCCGCTCAGTGGCGGGCAGAATACCCTGTTCACGCGTTGGTTGAGCAGCACGCTGACGCGCCTGGCCCAGGCAGACCTTGCCCCCGACCGCGAGGCCTTGACCGCGCAGTTGCTGGACGACTGCCTGTTCATCCTCGACAACGCTTCCCCTGGCCTGGACGGCTGCGCCCTGCAACGGCGCGCCGGCGAGCGGCGAATCATGAAGCGGGTGTTCGAATGGGCCGCCGATGTGCCGGACGAAACCCTGAACCTGGTGGAACTGGCCAGCGTTGCCGAAGTGTCCCTGCGCCAGCTGCAACAGGCGTTCAAGGCCTACACCGGCATGGCGCCCGCCCTGTGGCTGCGGCTCAAGCGCCTGAACAATGCCCATCGCGAACTGCTCAAGGCACGGGGCAACACCACCACAGTGGCCGAGGTGGCGATGCATTGGTCGTTCTGGCACCTGGGGCGGTTTTCCAGCAGCTACCGGGCGCTGTTTGACGAACTGCCCAGCGAAACCCTGAAACGCAAATACTGATTTTTTGTGGGGGCTGGAAGCCGATTTAGGAACACCACCAGCACCAGCCCCGCAAGCCCCAGGCACAGGCCGAACAACCGCGTCAACGAGTGACGACGTTCCACCAGCACCGCCGTGAGGATCGGTTGCACGCCCATCACCGTGGCCATCACCCCCGGGGTTACTTTCAGGCTCAGCGCCAGGATGTAGAAGATCTGGTAGGCGCCCAACAGCACCAGCCCGGTGGCTATGGCATAGCCCAGGCCCTTGCCGGTGGTGGGCAGGCGCAGCTTGAGCAAAGGGATCAATACCAGCAGGGCTACCAGGGCGATGGCAAATCGGCACAGCAGGAAGGCAAAGGCCGAGGCGTGGGCAAGGCCCCATTTGGAAAAGATGGCGCCACTGCTCCACAGCAATACGAACAGCACGGTAGAGGCCGCCGAGGCCACGGAGTCTTTGGAAAAGGTAAACATGTGATGCACCTGTCATTCGGGCCAATCAAGGCCAGCGCGGCAAAAAGCCGGGTTCAGTGTGTGTAGATGCGGTGCTTCAGACCGCAGAGACCACGCCAGGAGGGGGCGCAACGGTTGCGCACACCGGCGTCTGAACGACAGGAGGGGAATAGTGGCTGATCATGACTGGCTGCTGGTCCGCGCGCGGCACGCCGACAGCGTGAGCTGTGCGGGTGTTGCTGGCGAGGAAGCGGGCATCGGGCATGAGAAGCTCGGAGAATTTTCGTGAGGCTCGACTATAACCATTGGTCGCTTGTGCACGCAACCCCCGTCAGGCTGCGAAAAGGTCCGCAGGACCTTCGGCGGTGTCATGCCGCAAGCACGGAGCTCGAAGGTCGGGGCTTGCTGCAACTCTTCAAACAGGCGGGGATGGGTGTGCCCCTCAAAGGCAATGGCTCTAGCCTGGGCCATTGGCGTCAAACTGATCAGTCACCGCCCATGGGACAAAGCATCCTGCCCCATGTGAAGATAGGCGCACCGCTTCTCATACAAAAAGGACTGACCGATGCGCACAAAGCCGTACTGGGCCACACCGAAACCACCCGCATCATGGCTGCTGCCCGCGCCGAGGCGCTGCAGAACCACTGGGCCGTGACCATCGCCATCGTCGACGACGGCGGCCACCTGCTGGCGCTGGAACGCCTGGATGGCGCGTCGGCCAGCACGGCTCACCTGGCGCCCGCCAAGGCGCGCACCTCGGCCATCAGCGGCCGCGAATCGAAGTATTACGAGGAGCTGGTCAACAACGGCCGTAACTCGTTCCTGTCGGTGGAGATCATGACCTGCCTGGAAGGCGCGGTGCCGATCATCCACGACGGCCAGGTGATTGGCGCGGTGGGTGTGTCGGGGGTGAAGTCGGAGTTTGATGCTCAGATCGCCCGTGCCGGCGTTGCCGTGCTGGGCTGATGCAGCACAGGCCCCGGCCGAACGGCCGGGGCGCAGGGCTTAGCCGAACAGCCAGTAGCCCAGGGCGGTCAGGACCACCACCGCCAGCACTGGCCGCATCACGCGGTAGGCCTTGGGGTTGGCGCGCTTGAACTTCTTCACCTTGCCGGCGATGCCGTCGCTGAAGCGCTTGCTCCAGGCATAGGCCTGGTTGATGCCGCCCACGCGCTCGTCGTCGACGTTCTGTGGCGCGGTGGCACGCCCCAGGAAAGCGCTGACGCTGCGGTTGACGCGGCCCATCAAGCGGCTGCTGAGCGGACGCTCGACGTCGCAGAACAAGATGACGCGGGTGAAGTCGGTTTCGTTCTTGACCCAGTGCACGTAGGTCTCGTCGAACATTACGTCTTCACCGTCGCGCCAGGCATATTCCTGCCCATCGACAAAGATGCGGCAGGCGTCGGAGTTGGGCGTGGACAGGCCCAGGTGGTAGCGCAGGGAACCGGCAAACGGATCGCGATGCGGGTTCAGGTGGCTGCCGCCGGGCAACAGCGCGAACATGGCGCCCTTGACGTTGGGAATGCGGCTTACCAGTTCCACAGTCTTGGGGCACAGGGCCACGGCCGACGGCAGCGGCTGGTCATACCATTTGAGGTAGAAACGCTTCCAGCCCTTCTTGAAGAACGAACCGAAACCGGCGTCGTTGTTCTTCTCGGCAGCACGAATGTAGCCCTCGTCGAACAGGTGCATGGCCTCTTCGCGGATGGTTTCCCAGTTGTCTTTCAGCAGGTCCAGCTCGGGAAACTTGCTGCGGTCCAGGTAAGGTTTGGACGGCACGGCGGAGAACAGGTACATCAGCGCGTTGTACGGCGCGAAGAACGCGGAGTGGTTGACGAACTGACGCAGCACCGGCAGGCGCGCCTTACCGCGCAGATGCACGTAGAGGATGCTGCAGACAAACAGCATCAGCACAGCAACCTTGACGGCGAGTGAAAGGGTCATGCAACAACTCCTGGAATGGGCAGTCCGCCATGATAAACCCTGGAACGCTGCCTAAACAGCCATTCCGGACGACATTCATTATTGCGCGGACGCCAAGGCCTGGCATTGCGCCAAGTCAAAGACCTGAAACAACTGTGGGAGCGGGCTCTGCCCGCGAAAGGAACACTGCGATGGCCTGTTCGCGGGCAGAGCCCGCTCCCCCATTCTGACTCGGCAGAGAGGTTACTGCTGATTCTCGGCCTCGGTGAACAGGTCGGCGAACAGCATGCTCGACAGGTAGCGCTCGCCCGAGTCCGGCAGGATGACGACGATGGTCTTGCCCTGCATTTCCGGCTTCTCGGCCAGGCGCACGGCAGCTGCCATCGCCGCACCGCAGGAAATGCCGCACAGGATCCCTTCTTCCTGCATCAGGCGCAGGGCCATGGCCTTGGCCTCGTCATCGCTGACCAGCTCCACCCGGTCCACCAGCGACAGGTCGAGGTTCTTCGGCACGAAACCGGCACCAATGCCCTGGATCTTGTGTGGGCTGGGCTTGATTTCTTCACCGGCCAACGCCTGGGTGATTACCGGCGAGCCGATGGGCTCCACGGCCACCGACACGATCGACTTGCCCTGGGTATGCTTGATGTAGCGCGAAATACCGGTAATGGTGCCGCCGGTGCCCACGCCGGCCACCAGCACGTCAACCGCGCCGTCGGTGTCGTTCCAGATTTCCGGGCCGGTGGTTTTCTCGTGAATCGCCGGGTTGGCCGGGTTGCTGAACTGCTGGGGCATGAAGTAGGTGTCGGGGTTGGCCGCAGCCAGCTCTTCGGCTTTTTCGATGGCGCCCTTCATGCCCTTGGCCGGCTCGGTCAGCACCAATTCGGCGCCCAAGGCCTTGAGCACCTTGCGCCGTTCGATGCTCATGGACGCCGGCATGGTCAGCATCAACTTGTAGCCACGGGCAGCCGCCACGAAGGCCAGGCCAATGCCCGTATTGCCCGAAGTGGGCTCGATGATGGTCATGCCGGGCTTGAGCTTGCCGCTGCTTTCAGCGTCCCAGATCATGTTGGCACCGATGCGGCACTTGACCGAATAGCCGGGGTTGCGCCCTTCGATCTTGGCCAGCACGGTCACGCCGCGCGGGGCGATGCGGTTGATCTGCACCAGCGGTGTATTGCCGATGGAATGCGCGTTGTCAGCGAAGATACGGCTCATGGCAGAGGGTCCTTATGCACCAGCGTAAAAATTCAAGGGTAAGCCCGGTGGCCTGACGAGTCCAGTGCGAACGGATCCGGTGGCCGCAGGTCAATGCCTGTATACGGTCTCGGACATTCGCATCATGAAACGTCGCTACAGTTGGCCCATCGGCGCCCTGGCAGTCATCGTGCTGCTGCTGATTGCGCTGCACATCGCCCTGCCCTATGTGGTGCGCAATTACCTCAACGACAAGCTGGCGGACATGGGCGCCTACCGCGGGCACATCGCCGATGTGGACCTGGCGCTGTGGCGCGGCGCCTACAAGATCAATGGCCTGGAGATCGTCAAGGTCGACGGCAAGGTACCTGTGCCGCTGCTGATCGCACCGCTGATTGACCTGTCGGTAAGCTGGCATTCGCTGTGGTACGACCATGCCGTGGTGGCCAAGGTGGAATTCGTCACGCCGCAGCTCAACTTCGTCGACGGCGGCACCAACAAGCAGGCCTCGCAGACCGGTGCCGGCACCGACTGGCGCGCGCAGATGAACAAGCTGCTGCCTATCACCCTCGACGAGGTGCGCATCGACAACGGCACCATCACCTTCCGCAACTTCAGCTCCAAGCCACCGGTGAAACTCTCCGCCAACCAGATCAACGCCAGCGTCTTCAACCTGACCAACGTCGAGGACAAGCAGGGCAAGCGTGACGCCCGCTTCGAAGGCCATGCCCAGTTGTTCGGCCAGGCGCCGCTGGAGGCCAGCGCCACCTTCGACCCATTCAGCAACTTCGAAGACTTCCAGTTCCGCCTGCGCACCACCGGCATAGAGCTGCGCAAGGTCAACGATTTTTCCAGCGCCTACGGCAAGTTCGACTTCAATGCCGGCACCGGCGACGTGGTCATCGAGGCCCAGGCGGTGAAGGGCCAGCTCACCGGGTACATCAAGCCACTGCTGCACAACGTGGAAGTGTTCAACTGGCAGCAAGACGTGGAAAACAAAGACAAGGGCTTTTTCCGTTCGGTGTGGGAAGCCATCGTCGGTGGCACCCAGGCCGTGCTCAAGAACCACAATAAAAACCAGTTCGCCACCCGCGTAGACCTGAGCGGCAGCGTGCACCGGCAGGACATCAGCGCGCTGGAGGCCTTCTGGGAAATCCTGCGCAACGGTTTCGTGCAGGCGTTCAACGCCAAGTACGAGCAGTCTGCTCCCAAGGAAGGCTAATGCCGTGTTCATTCAGCGACTGAATGGTGGTGCTGCGTTCACATTCGACCGGAGCCCGCGTTATAGTCGCAGTCATAACAAATCGCTCAGATCGAGGGTAAGCAGACATGAAGTTCGAAGGCACCGCGGCATACGTCGCCACAGACGACCTGAAACTGGCGGTGAACGCGGCCATCACCCTGCAGCGCCCCCTGTTGGTGAAGGGCGAGCCGGGTACCGGCAAGACCATGCTTGCCGAGCAACTGGCCGAGTCCTTCGGCGCACGCCTGATTACCTGGCACATCAAGTCCACCACCAAGGCCCATCAAGGGCTGTACGAGTACGATGCGGTTAGCCGCCTGCGTGACTCGCAATTGGGCGTGGACAAGGTGCACGACGTGCGCAACTACCTGAAGAAAGGCAAGTTGTGGGAAGCCTTCGAGTCCGAGGAGCGGGTGATTCTGCTGATCGATGAAATCGACAAGGCCGACATAGAGTTCCCCAACGACCTGTTGCAGGAACTCGACAAGATGGAGTTCTACGTCTACGAAATCGACGAGACCATCAAGGCCAAGCAACGGCCAATCATCATCATTACCTCCAATAACGAAAAAGAGCTGCCCGACGCTTTCCTGCGCCGCTGCTTCTTCCACTACATCGCCTTCCCCGACCGCACCACCCTGCAGAAGATCGTGGACGTGCACTACCCCACCATCAAGAAAGACCTGGTGAGCGAAGCGCTGGACGTGTTCTTCGACGTGCGCAAGGTTCCGGGCCTGAAGAAAAAACCGTCCACCTCCGAACTCGTGGACTGGCTCAAACTGCTGATGGCCGACAACATCGGCGAAGCGGTACTGCGCGAGCGCGACCCCACCAAGGCCATCCCGCCCCTGGCCGGTGCCCTGGTGAAGAATGAACAGGACGTGCAGTTGCTTGAGCGCCTGGCCTTCATGAGCCGTCGCGGTAACCGCTGAGGGGCCTGCCATGCTGCTCAACCTCTTCAACGAGATGCGCGCCGCCAAGGTGCCCGTCTCGGTGCGCGAACTGCTGGACCTGATCAACGCCCTGCAAGCCCGGGTGACGTTCGCCGACATGGACGAATTCTACTATTTGTCGCGCGCCATCCTGGTCAAGGACGAGCGCCATTTCGACAAATTCGACCGGGCCTTCTCGGCCTACTTCAACGGCCTGGAAAAGCTCGACGATCACTTGCAGGCGCTGATCCCCGAGGACTGGCTGCGCAAGGAATTCGAGCGCAGCCTGAGCGACGAGGAGCGAGCGCAGATCCAGTCCCTGGGCGGCCTGGACAAGCTGATCGAGGCATTCAAGAAGCGCCTGGAAGAACAGAAGGAACGCCATGCCGGCGGCAACAAGTGGATCGGCACCGGCGGTACCAGCCCGTTTGGCTCGGGCGGTTTCAACCCCGAAGGCATTCGCGTGGGCGATGCCGGCAAGCGCCAGGGCAAGGCCGTGAAGGTGTGGGACCAGCGCGAGTACAAGAACCTGGATGACCAAGTGGAACTGGGCACGCGCAACATCAAGGTGGCCCTGCGCCGCCTGCGCAAGTTTGCCCGCCAGGGCGCGGCCGACGAACTGGACATCGACGGTACCATCGACCACACGGCCCGCGACGCCGGGCTGCTGAACATCCAGATGCGCCCCGAGCGGCGCAACACCGTCAAGCTGCTGCTGTTGTTCGACATCGGCGGTTCCATGGACGCCCACGTGAAGATCTGCGAGGAACTGTTCTCGGCCTGCAAGAGCGAGTTCAAGCACCTGGAGTACTTCTACTTCCACAACTTCGTGTACGAGTCGGTGTGGAAGAACAACATGCGCCGCACCTCCGAGCGCACCTCCACCCAGGACCTTTTGCACAAGTATGGCGCGGACTGGAAGGTGATATTTGTGGGCGACGCAGCCATGGCGCCGTATGAAATTACCCAGCCGGGTGGCAGCGTCGAGCACTGGAACGAAGAAGCGGGCTACGTATGGATGCAGCGCTTCATGGAAAAGTACAAGAAGCTGATCTGGATAAACCCTTATCCCAAGGACACCTGGGGGTATACCGCGTCGACCAATATTGTGCGGGAGTTGATCGAGGATAAGATGTACCCGCTGACGCTGCGCGGACTGGAAGAAGGGATGCGCTTGCTCAGCAAGTAAATCCTACCGCACACCACCCTCTGTGGGAGCGGGCAGAGCCCGCTCCCACAGATGTTGCAACATTAGCCTCAATGACACTAGCGCCAGTGCTCGGGCACTTCACCCTTGTACTTGCGCACGCCATACAGGGTCCACGCTGGCAGCATGATCAGGCATTCCAGCACCAACGCCAGAATGAACGCCACGGCGACGCCCCAGCCGATGGCTTCAGGCACCAGCAGCACCTGGTAGGTATAGCCATTGAGGGTTTCCTGGCTGATCTGCGGGTCGGCGGCGCTCAGCACATGCCAATCGCGGACCCACCAGGGGCCTTGCAGGGCCATCCACTCGTTGTCCAATGCCTGGTGGCGAGTGATCAGGGCGCTGACGCTCTGGCCATCATTCTGGAACACCGGGTCGCTGCTTTCACGGTAATGCGCCACCAACGCCTGCAGGTCGCCGTTGAAGAACTTGTCGGCGCTGTCCTGGAAGCCGCGCAGGCTGTTCTGCGCTTCCATCAGGTGGGCTTCCACGCGATGAGCGTAATCATTGATCAGCCCGGGCACCTGGACGCCCAGCAACAATCCGACAGCGAACAACACCAGTCGCAGGTAACTTCGCAGCATGTAAGGGGGTTCCTAGTCTGTGGTGCCCTGGAGCACGCATTCGCCACGGCGCCACAAGGCCCACTGGCCGGGCAGGTAGCGGTTCCAGGTTTCGTTTTCGGTCAGCGGCTCGGTGGCAATCACCGACACTACGTCGTTGGGGGTGGTCTCGGCCTGGAAGTCGACGGTCACGTCCACGTCCTTGAGCCGAGCCGGGCCGAACGGCGCGCGTCGGGTGATATGTGCCAGTTTGGTCGAGCAGAAGCAGAACAGCCAGTCGCCGTCGCTGAGCAGGCAGTTGAACACCCCTTTGGCGCGGTAGTGGGCACAGGCCTCTACCAGGGTGGGCAGCACGTGCTCGATGTCTACCGGCTCGGGAAAGGCTTCGCGCACCCGGTTCAGCAAATCGCAGAAGGCCGCTTCGCTGTCGGTATCGCCCACCGGGCGGTAGAAGGTGGCCGCCGGGCCGAAATCGGCTAGCTGGCCATTGTGGGCGAAACACCAGTTGCGCCCCCACAGCTCGCGCACGAACGGGTGGGTATTGGACAGGCAGACCTTGCCGACGTTGGCCTGGCGGATGTGGCCGATGACCACTTCGCTCTTGATCGGGTACCGCTGCACCAGCTCGGCCACCTGCGACTCACTGCTTGCCGCCGGGTCCTGGAACAGGCGCAGGCCGCGGCCTTCGTAGAAGGCGATACCCCAGCCGTCACGGTGCGGGCCGGTGCGGCCGCCGCGCTGCATCAGCCCGGTGAAGCTGAAGACAATGTCGGTCGGCACGTTGGCACTCATGCCCAGCAATTCACACATGGCGGCTCTCTAGAACAGTGCGGTTGAACAATTACAGGCGTGGTTCTACCCGCATGCGCCCGGCAGGGCTGGGCGAGGCCGGCGGGGCTGGCGGCGTGCGACCGTAGCGGTCGCCGGCACCGAACGGCTCGTCCGGCTCGTCGCGACGCTGGGCGTCGGCCCTGGCCTGGGCTTCATCGCGAGCGGCCTGCTCGGCACGCCGCGCGCGGCTACTGCGCTCGATAGGCCAGCGGACCAGGGCATACACCAGGTACACCACCAGGGCCACCAGGCTGTACATGGCCAGGTCCGACATGGCCGGCAGGGCATGACCGGCATCCTTGAACAGAATGTCCAGGGCGGTCATGGCCACCGCAGGGGCAAACATGCTCTTGCCCGGGTCCACGATGGTGGGGGTGAACAGCACCACCGCCATCACCAGGCGCAGCGGCTGGCGCAACCAGCGCCAGATCCAGGTGGTCAGGCGCATCCACACCATCAGGCAACCGAAGGCGGCGAAGGCGTAAATACCCCAGGCGAGGAAATAGTCGTTCTCGGTCATGGTGTCCGTGGCAAGGCAGGCAAATAGGCGCTTATGATAACGACTTTTCGCCGTGCAGGCGCCCCCCATGCCAAATGGCCGCCGGGCGCCGCCAAATTTCATTTGCCGAGTGAGCCGCCCATGCCCCTATCAGCCACTGCCCCACGCGCCCCGATCGCCCGCAAGGCCGACGGTGCCGACCCCTACGCCTGGCTGCAGGAACGCGACAGCGACGAGGTGCTCGACCACCTGAAAGCCGAAAACGCCTATCAGCAGGCGCAACTGGCCGACCAGGCCGAGCTGCGTGAACAGCTGTTCGAAGAGATCAAGGGCCGCATCCGCGAAACCGACCTGTCCCTGGCTTCGCCCTGGGGCCCGTACCTGTACTACACCCGCACCACCGCAGGCGACGAGTACGCCCGTCACTATCGCTGCCCGCGGCCGGCCGATGACAGCCCCACGGTGGATGAGGCCCGGGAAGAACTGTTGCTTGACCCCAACGAGCTGGCCGCGGGCGGCTTCCTGTCCCTGGGTGCGTTCAACATCAGCCCCGACCATCGCCTGCTGGCCTACAGCCTGGATACCAGCGGCGACGAAATTTATCGCCTGTACGTGAAAGACCTGACCAGCGGTAGCATCAGCGAGCTGCCGTTCGACGACTGCGACGGCAGCATGACCTGGGCCAACGACAGCCAGACCCTGTTCTTCGGCGAACTGGACGACACTCACCGCCCGCACAGGCTGTACCGCCACCGCCTGGGCAGCAACGCCGCCGAGCTGGTGTTCGAGGAAGGCGACGGGCGGTTCTTCCTGCATTGCTACCGGTCCAGCTCCGAGCGCCAGTTGATCCTGCTGCTGAACAGCAAGACCACCAGCGAAGCCTGGGTGCTGGACGCCAACCACCCGGATCAGGACTTCCAGTGCCTGGCGCCCCGGGTGGAAGACCACGAGTACTACGCCGACCACGGCCAGCTGAACGGACAGTGGACCTGGTTCATCCGCACCAACCAGCACGGCATCAACTTCGCGTTGCTGCAGGCCGCCGACGACGGCCAGGTGCCGACCCGCGAACGCTGGCAACCACTGATCGCCCATCGCGACGATGTGATGCTTGAAGGCGTGACCCTCAACGCCTGCGCCTTCACCCTGAGCCTGCGCGAAGGCGGCCTGCCGATCATCGAAGTGCACCCCCAGGGCCTGGCCGCGTACCGCGTGCAACTGCCGGACGCGGCCTACAGCCTTCATGTGTCCGACAGCCTGGAGTTCGTCAGCGCCCGCCTGCGCCTGCGCTACGAGGCCCTGAACCGCCCCGCCCAGGTGCGGCAGTTGAACCTGGCCGACGGCACCCAGGCGGTGCTTAAGGAAACGCCGGTGCTGGGCCCGTTCAACGCCGATGACTATGTCAGCCAGCGCCTGTGGGCCACCGCGGCCGACGGCACCCAGGTGCCCATCAGCCTGGTGGTGAAACGCGATGCCCTGGGCCAGCCCACGCCGCTGTACCTGTATGGCTACGGCGCCTACGGCGAAAGCCTGGACCCTTGGTTCTCGCATGCGCGGCTCAGCCTTCTGGAGCGCGGCGTGGCCTTTGCCATTGCCCACGTGCGCGGCGGCGGCGAGCTGGGCGAAGCCTGGTACCGCGCGGGCAAGCAGGAGCACAAGGGCAACACCTTCAGTGACTTTATCGCCTGCGCCGAACACCTGATTGCCCAAGGCCTGACCACCAGCGACCAACTGGCCATCAGCGGCGGCAGCGCCGGCGGCCTACTGATTGGCGCGGTGCTCAACCAGCGCCCGGACCTGTTCAAGGCAGCCATCGCCGAAGTACCGTTCGTCGACGTGCTCAACACCATGCTCGACCCGGACCTGCCGCTGACCGTCACCGAATACGATGAATGGGGCAACCCGGATGACCCGCAGGTGTACGAGCGCATCAAGGGCTACGCGCCCTACGAGAACGTCAGCGCCCAGGCCTACCCGGCGCTGCTGGTGGTGGCCGGCTACAACGACAGCCGCGTGCAGTACTGGGAAGCGGCCAAATGGGTAGCGCGCCTGCGCGAACGCAAGACCGATGATCACCTGCTGCTGCTCAAGACCGAACTGGGCGCCGGCCACGGCGGCATGAGCGGCCGCTACCAGGGCCTGCGTGACGTGGCGCTGGAGTACGGCTTCGTGTTCAAGGTGCTGGGGCTGGCGTAAGCGGGAACTTTGCTTTTTGATGATGTCTTAGTGGCACTGTTGATTTCACACACTCGCCGGTTACCGACGCCTACACTCAAGGTCGGGAACCGTGCGTATAACAAGACCGTGATGCCATGCCAGATCCGACCTACCTGAATAACGAAATCCGCGACATGCTCATGGACTGCGGGTTGTTCAACCAATTGCTGGCGGCGGACTTCATCGCTGCGGCGGGCTATTTCATCATCACCAGCATCAAGCAGGGTGAAGAGATATTCCACGAGGGGGATGCCGGCACGTTCATGTGCATCATCCACCGCGGCTCGGTGAGCGTGCAGAAGACCGGCAACGACGACCGCCTGGTGGAAGTGGCCAGCCTGCGCAAGGGCCGCGCCTTCGGCGAAATGGCCGTGCTCGACGGCGAGCGGCGCTCGGCCACCTGCGTGGCGGCCGGCGATTGCGTGCTGCTGAACCTGGGCAAGGACTCGCTGGACAAGATGCTCAACGATGCCCCGAAGATTGCCGCCAAGATCATTCGCTCGCTGGCGGTTTCCATGTCGCGGCGGTTGCGCATGGTCGACGGCCAGCTGCTATCCCAACACCCCTGACGTGTAGCAGCAGCCTGGCGGCAGCGGCTACATGGGGGGTTTGTTGGGCGATTCCAGCGCCGGCAATGGCTCGTCCTTGGGCGGCCCCGGTACCTTGATGGGCGGCAGCAACGGCGAGCTGCCGTCTACCCCGCCCGCCTTGGGCACAATGGCCGTGCTCACCTGCGGGTAAGGGGTGGGCGTAGGCGTGCCCGGCGCGCCGGTACTGGCCGGCACCACGTTGCCTTGCAGGTCTGCGGCCTGCGCCGTGGTAATGCCAAGCGCAAGCAGGGCAATGCCCGATACAATAAGCGACTTCATCGGCGGCTCCGCAGCCAGGTCAGTCTCCCAAGGCTACTCCCTGCCGCGCCCGCTGTCCCCTCCCCCTGCGAGATCCCAATGAAACGTTTTGTACTGCTGGACACCACACCGATCCCTGACAACGGCGGTGCCTTATGCCTGTTCGAGTACGGCGAGGATTTCGTCATCAAGATCCAGGGCGGCGACGGCGGCCAACTGATGAACACGCGCATGCACGGCTCCGAAGACGCCCTGGCCGAAATCCCCTGCCGCAAGGTGGCCGGCCGGCCGAACTCGCGGGTACTGATTGGCGGCCTGGGCATGGGCTTCACCCTGGCGTCCGCGCTCAAGCACCTGGGCAAGACCGCCCAGGTGGTGGTGGCCGAACTGGTGCCTGGGGTGGTGGAATGGAACCACGGCCCGCTGGGCGAGAAAGCCGGCATGCCGGTGCTGGACCCGCGCACCCTGATCGTGCAGGAAGACGTGGCCAAGGTACTGCAGAACGAGCCCCAGGGCTTTGACGCGATCATGCTCGACGTCGACAACGGCCCCGAAGGCCTGACCCAGAAATCCAACTCCTGGCTCTACTCCAGCGGCGGCCTGGCCGCGTGCGCCCGTGCCCTGCGGCCCAAGGGTGTGCTGGCCGTGTGGTCTGCAAGCGCCGACCGCCAGTTCAACGAGCGCCTGCGCAAGGCCGGCTTCAAGGCCGAGGAAGTGCAAGTATTCGCCCACGGCAACAAGGGCACCCGCCACACCATCTGGATCTGCGAGAAGCTAAAGGCTTGAGCCCGTAGCGGCAACTGTTTTTGTGGGAGTTGGCTTGCCAGCGAGCTTTTCGGGCCTCGACAGCTCGCTGGCAAGCCAGCGCCCACAGGTGGGGCGGCAGCTGCTACGTTGTGGTGTTTTTCGCGGTAGAATGAGGGCTGACCGTCATTATTCCCGAGGTGAACCCATGAGTTCGTCCACTCCGCATACCGCCAAGCTCGATCGCATCCTGGCCGACGCCCAGCGCGAACGCGAAAGCGGCTACCGCGACAAGGCTCTGAAAATGTACCCGCACGTGTGCGGCCGTTGCGCCCGCGAGTTCGCTGGCAAGCGCCTGAGCGAGCTGACCGTGCACCACCGTGACCACAACCACGACAACAACCCCCAGGACGGCTCCAACTGGGAACTGCTGTGCCTGTATTGCCACGACAACGAACACGCCCGCTACACCGACCAGCAGTACTTCGGTGAGGGTTCGCTGAGCAGCCCCACCATTGCCAAGGCTACCCACAACCCCTTCGCGGCGTTGGCCGGCATGTTGAAAAAGGACTGATCCGGCGTGGCCAACAAGCGTTACAGCTGCATCGGTCTGTTCAACCCCAAGTCCCCGGAAAACGTTGGCTCGGTCATGCGAGCCGCCGGCTGCTACGGCGTGAATTCGGTGTTCTACACCGGCAAGCGCTATGAGCGCGCGCGGGACTTCGTGACTGACACCAAGCGTATTCACTACGACATCCCGCTGATTGGCATCGATGACCTGCAAAAGATCATCCCGCTGGGCTGCACGCCCGTGGCCGTGGAGCTGGTGGAAGGTGCCCGCTCACTGCCCGAGTACACTCACCCCGACCGCGCCATCTACATCTTCGGGCCCGAAGACGGCTCGCTCGACCAGAGCGTGCGCGACTGGTGCGAAGACACCATCTACATCCCCACCGAAGGCTGCATGAACCTGGCGGCCACGGTGAACGTGGTGCTTTATGACCGCATGGCCAAGGGCCTGAATACGCGCTCGGGGCCAAAATTCAAGTAAACCGACGGAACAGTGGCGGACATTGCCGGTCTGCTACTCAACAGCGCCCATCAGGAGAACCATCATGAGTGACAACCAGCACCTGGAAGTCTTCGACACCATCGCCCGCCGCTCGTCATCCACCGAGCACAACGTGCACGGCTGGGAACGCGCAGGCTCGGTGGCCACCGGCATCGTGATGGTGGGCAAAGGCGTACGCCGCGGCGGGTTGTTCGGGCTGATCCAGGTCGCCATCGGCGGCGTGGCCCTGGCCCGTGGGTTGACGGGCCATAGCGCCACCAAGGCGCTGATCGAGCACAGCCGCCAGGAGTTCGACGGCATGCGCGCCAAGATCGAGCGCGCCGGGGAAGAGTTGAGCAAGTTGCAGGAAAATGCCCTGAAGGCGACCAAGACCGTGACCATCACCGGCAACGATGACCTGAACGCTCCAAAGGCCTGACGCCTCATTACCCTGTAGGAGCGGGCCGTGCCCGCGAAGGCCCCTATGCGGTATTCATGGCAATCCGCGGTATGGCTTTCGCAGACACGGCCCGCTCCCGCAGGCTGCGTGACTGATCAGCCTGCGCGAAAAATCAGGTAGTCTTCCCAATCGTCCTCGTCCACATCCTTTTCGCTGATCATGCGCCCCGACTGGGAAATGTGCTTCTTGTGCACTTTCTTGCGGTCGCCGCTGACCAGATGGTGCCAGTTGGGCAAGTCCTTGCCTTCGCTGACCAGCCGGTAGCCACAGGTGGGCGGCAGCCATTTGAACTCGTCAGCCTGGCCAGGCGTCAGTTGGATGCAGTCCGGCACCTTGGCCTTGCGGTTGGGGTAGTCGGTGCACTGGCAGGTCTTGAGGTCCAGCAGCTGACAGGCGATGCGCGTGTAATAGACGCTGTTGTCTTCCTCGTCCTCGAGCTTTTGCAGGCAGCACAGCCCGCAGCCGTCGCACAGCGATTCCCATTCCACAGGGTTCAACTGGTCCAGAGGCTTGGTGAGCCAGAAGCGATCGAGGGGTGCGGGCATGGGGCGGGTGTCCTGTTTCGAAGGCCGCCAGTCTAGTGCTGCGCGAGCGCGAGGCCAAGTGCGTGCGACATCCGGTCAACACTTCACTTGTCAGCCGGGGCCTGCGCGCAGTAGTTTTGCTGTTTTCCGCACAGTTCACAGGAAGCGTCCATGAGTGCCAACCCCCGTATTGCCGAGCTCGGCATCCACGAACAGTTCATCAACCGCTGGTCGCCGCGCGCCTTCAGCGACGAGAACATCTCTGAAGAAACCCTGCTCAGCTTCCTGGAAGCCGCACGCTGGGCGCCGTCTGCGTACAACTCGCAGCCTTGGCGTTTTCTGTATGCGCGCCGTGGCACGCCGAACTGGGAACGCTACCTGGGCCTGCTGAACGAATTCAACCGCAGCTGGGCGCAACACGCCTCGGCGTTGGTGATCATTATCTCCAAGACCACCTTCACCGCCCCTGGCGCCACCGAGGAAACCCCGGCGCTGTGGCACACCTTCGACACGGGTTCCGCCTGGGGCCACCTGGCATTGCAGGCGAGCCTGAGCGGCTGGCACACCCACGGCATGGCCGGTTTCGACAAGGAACTGACCCGCAAGGAACTGAAGGTGCCGCAAGGCTACGAGCTGCACGCCGCCATTGCCATCGGCAAGCTGGGCGACAAGGCCAGCCTGGCCGAGCACCTGCAGGCACGCGAAGTGCCAAGCCCACGCCGCCCGCTGAGCGAGCTGGCCGCCGAGGGTGATTTCACGCTGTAACACCCTTGCCTGTAGCCGCTGCCGTAGGCTGCGGCTACAGGTTGCGGCTGCGTCAGTAGCCGCGGGTGAAGTCCACTTCGCCGCGCAGTGGCTGCTTGCCAATGTAGGCCGCCAGATTTTCCACGAACAAACGCACCATTGCCTGCGGCGACGTAGGTGCCGAGCTGTGGCCGGTCAGCAACAGGCCCCAGGCAGTCCAGAACGGGTGGCGCTGTGGCAGCGGCTCCTGACGGCAGACGTCAATCACCGCCCCCGCCAGATGCCCCAGTTTCAGGGCCTCCACCAGGTCCGCATCCACCACCGCCACACCTCGTCCGGCGTTGATGAACAACGCGTCCGGGTTGAAACGGGCAAACAACGCAGCGTGGTAGATATCCTGGGTGGCCGGGGTGTCCGGCAGCAGGTTGATCACATAATCCACTTGGCCCACCTTGTCGGCCAATGCGTCCATGCCCAGCACCTCGACAAAAGGCGCCTGCTGGCGCGGGCTGCTGGCAATGCCGTACAGCGTCACGCCAAACGGCAGCAGGAAGTCGGCCACGCGCTGACCAATGTCGCCGGTGCCCACAATCAGCACCCGCCGGCCTTCCAGGCTGCGCCCCGGACGGTTGTCCCACTTGCGCTCTACCTGGCTGACCAGCCGCGCCAGCACTTCGCGTTCGTGCCCCAGCATGTAGGTCAGTATGTATTCAGCCATTACCTGGCCAAAAATGCCCACGGCACGGGTCAGGCGGTAGTCACGTGGCAGGCCGCTGGCCAGCAGCGGGGTAATGCCCGCCCAGGTTGACTGCAACCACTGCGGCGTGTGCCCCTGGCGCAGCAGGGTGGCCAGCAGGTCGGGCTGGCCCAGCCACACAGGGCAGTCCGCCGCCAATTTCGACAGCTCGGCGGAGTCGCCACTGGTGAGAACATCCACCTCCGGCGCCGCTTCACGCAATAACTGTGCGTAAAGGGCGTAATCCTGTTCTGCGATCAGAACACGCATGCTTGAAAAACCCTTGAGAACCCCGCCTGCGCCTACACACTGCGCGACTGCCGGGTGTGACGGTCAGATCGGATCGTTGCGGCGCAACAGCTCTTCGGGCAGGTGCTCGATGTATTCCTCTTCGGGCGGCGGCATCTGCAAGTGGTAACCCTGGCTCTCCAGGTTGGCCAGCACCTGGGTGATGTCCTCGCGCGCCAGGGCGCGCTCGGGGCTCAGCACCAGGTCAAAGGCGTGCAAAGGCTTGCCGAACACGGTCAGCAGGCCTTCGGGAACGCGCGCCAGGGCGTCGCTCTTGAGCACGTACAGGTACATCTCGTTCTTGCGCGGGCTTTTGTAGATGGAGCAAATGCGTTTCATGGTGTCTCTCCTGCGCTGGCCAGGGCCTGGAGCAGGGCCGGGCCCATAAGCTCGCGACGCCAGCCGCGCAGTGTGTCGGGCAATTGATAGGGGCCGTTGGGGTAGCCGCTCTTGAGCAGCGCTTCCAGGGTTTTCTTGCGCAGCATGACCTCGGGCGCAATGCCCAGGCGCTCGCCTTCGGCCTGGCCAATGGCGCGCAGCTGCTTGAGGATGCCGGAGGCTTCGATCGGCAACGGCTCGGGCAATGCCTGTGGCCATTGCTCGGGGGCGATGCTGCCGGCGTCCTTGATCAGGTTGAGCAGCAACTCGCCGTCCTGGCGCACGGTGCGCGGGTGCATGTCTTCGATCTTGGCCAGTGCCGCCAGATTGTCCGGCTGGGTGCGGGCCAGCGGCCACAGCGAATGCTCACGCACAATGCGGTTGCGCGGCAGGTCGCGGGCCCGGGCTTCACGCTCACGCCAGGCACACAGCTCGCGCAGTACGCCCAACTGCTGGCGCGACAGCTTCCAGGCCAGCTTGGCGTCACGGTACAGCTCGTAGGGGTCTACCTCACGGCGCAGCTGGGCCACCAGTTCGGCACCGTCTTCCAGCACCCAGGTGTACCGCTCGTCCGACAGTTGCGGGCGCAGCTTTTCATAGACCTCGGCCAGGTGCACCGCGTCTTCGGCGGCGTAGCTGATCTGGGTGTCGGAAAGCGGCCGTTGCAGCCAGTCGGAGCGAGTCTCGCCCTTGGGCAGTTCGATGTCGAGCACCGCCTGCACCAGGCGCGAATAGCCCATGGAGAAGCCCAGGTTCAGGTACGCCGCCGCCAGTTGCGTGTCGAACAACGGCGCAGGCAGGCTACCGGTCAGGCGCACCAGCACTTCCAGGTCTTCGCTGCACGCGTGCACCACCTTGATCACGCCCGGGTCTTCCAGCAACCGGGCCAGTGGTTGCCACTGCTTGATGCTCAAGGGGTCGATCAGCCACGCGCACGCGCCATCGCCGATCTGGATCAAGCCGGCTATCGGGTAAAAGGTGTCGACCCGCATGAACTCGGTGTCGAGTGCAACGTACGGCAGACGCTGCCACTCGGCGCAATGCCGAGCCAGACTTTCGTCGTCGCGAATCCAGTGAATTTCGATGGCCACAAGGCTCTCCCCTGAAGAATGGCGCGCAGTATATATCGACCCCGACATTTACTGGGCATTCCATCGACAAGAGCGCGGCTTATCAACCCTTGCGCAGCACGTACGTTCGCCACATGGCGTAGCCGGGTACCAGATCATGATGGTCGACGATCTCGAAACCTGCCTGGCGAAACTCGCCCTCGATCTGCGTGCGTGCCACCACGAAGCGGTTTTGCCGGTCCTTGCCCGGGCGCCGCTGCTCGGTACGGCGTCGGCGCCAGGCGCGATAGTTACCGTCAACCCACAGGGAAATAATCACCGTGTCGCGGCTGACCCGGTGAAATTCACGCAGAATGCCCAGGCGCTGCTCGCTGTCGGCCACCCGGTGGAACAGGCGCATGCAGAAAATGCAGTCTACGGCGTTGCTGCCCAGGGTAATGGCGTCCACCCAGGCTTCCAGCGGCGTTACCCGTGCCGCCAATGCCGGGGCAAAGCCACCCATGGCCTGGCCCAGCCGCTCGGCGTCGCGGTCGGCGGCCAGGATGACCCGGTTGGCGCGCTCGGCCAGCACCGGCCAGAAACGCCCCGCGCCGCAGGGCAGGTCCAGCACCAGGCCGGGCTCGCCGGCCGAGTGCAGGGAGTGACGCACCAGTTGGGCCTCGCGCCAATAGGCCAGGCGCGCGCCCAGGCTGTCGCACAGCGGCCCGGCAGGGGCTTGCGACAGCTCGCGCTCAGCAGATGATGACGGTGGCAGGGGCATGAGGCGCGGCTTCCCGAAGGGGCAAATTAGGGGGTGAGGTTAACCGTAGTGCAGTTAAAGTCCGGTCAACCCATTGTGAAAAAAACGTCATGAACCACTGACCCACGCGCCCTCCATGGCAGGCGCACGGCAGCCGGCAAACAGGTCCAGCTGCGGGTCATACGCGCCGGTATCCAGCTGCAGCAGGCCCAGCATGGAATGAAACAGGTAGTCCTGGCTCAATGGCCGGTTGCGCTCTTGCTGCAGGCAATGGGTGTCCACCGAGAACGTACGTTTGTAGCCCTCCGAAAACCACGCCAGCAGCGGCACGTGTTTTTGCTGATCGGGCGCCAGCGGCCAGGGCGCGCCATGCAGGAACTGGTTGTACTCGCCCAGCGACTCGCCGTGGTCGGACATGTACAGCATGGCGGTGTCGACCTGCGCCTGGTTGGCGCGCAGCAGGTCAATCAGTGTCGACAGCACATGGTCGGTGTACACCAGGCTGTTGTCGTAGGCGTTGACCAGGCTTACGTGGCTGCACTGGTCCAGCGCCTGGTTGTGGCACACCGGGGTGAAATGCTCGTAGGCCTTGGGGTAACGCCGGTAATAATCCGGCCCGGCGCTGCCGCGCAGGTGCAGCACCAACACGGTGTCCTGACGCAAGTGGTCGATGAATGGCTGCAGCCCTTGCAGCAGGATTTCATCCTGGCACTGACCGGCCGCGCACAGGTTCGGCTCGCTCAGGTGGCTGAGGTCGCGCACCGTCGCCGCGTCGCAGGCACCGGCGCAGCCCGCCTGGTTGTCCCACCACAGCACTTGCACGCCGGCGCGGTGAATCATATCCAGCAGCCCTTGCTGGGGGCCGTCGGCAAAGTCCTTGCGCGCCTTGCTGGAAAACATGCACGGCAACGATACGGCCGTTTGCGTGCCGCAGGAGAGTACGTCACTGAAGGCAATCAGGCCGTCCTGCTTCTTGAGTTGCGGGGTGGTGTCGCGCTCATAGCCCAGAATGCCGAGACTTTGCGCCCTGGCACTCTCCCCCACCACCAGCACGGTGAGCGAGGTGCGCGAATGGCTGCTCCAGGCGGCACCCTTGTGCGCATCCGCGCCTGCTGGCGGGCTTTGAGTCGCGGCAGCGAACGGCGGCAGGCAGGCGGCCAACAGCAAGGCAACGAACCCTAGCGTGCGAGCTGCCTTGGAATAAACCTGCCGTGCATCAACCATGGGGCCCCGCCAGGTAAGGAAACGCGCATCACTGCCAAAACGCAGGGCTGATACGCCACAGGCTGTGCACTTTAAGCAGATCGTCATCAATATTTCGTGAAAACAATGGCGTTGTAGCTTCGTTGAAACACAAACAGTACCCGCACGGTCGAACCGAGGAATCGGGGCTATCCTCAATAGTCTCAACCTAGGCCCACACATCCAGCAGAGGTGACGAGAATGCCGGTCAAACACAATCTGTTCGAGGACTTGAAACTTACTCGCGAAGAGGTCGAAAAACGCAGGAAAAGCGATGACAGGCTCAGCAAGCTGCTGAACGACTACGACGCCATCGATGCAGACGTGCTGAAGGCCGAATCCGCCGCCGCGGCAGACGAGGAGGTGAAGAAACTCAAGGAAAAACGCCTGCTGGCCAAGGACCGGATCGTGCAGCAGTTGGAATACCCGGGAAGCAAGGGGGCGGGGAAAGACTTCGACGCCTGACCAGCCCCTGGCGGCGCGTTGAATCCCCGCGTGCGATCAATGCTCGCGCGCGGGGCCAGACCTCACATGGCCGTGCGGAAAATCTCCTCGATCTCGCCTTGGTTCGCTGTGCGCGGGTTGGTGAAGCCGCAGGCGTCTTTCATGGCGTTGGCGGCCAGGGTGGGGATGTCATCGGCTTTGGCGCCCAGTTCGGCGAGGCCGCCGGGAATGCCGATGTCGGCGGACAGGGTGCGAATGGCGGCGATGGCGGCTGCGGCGCCGTTTTCGTTGTCCAGGTGCTGGGTGTCCACGCCCATGGCGGTGGCCACGTCCTTCAGGCGCGCCGGGCAGACACTGGCGTTGAAACTTTCCACGTGGGGCAACAGCACCGCGTTGCACACGCCGTGGGGCAGGTCATAGAAGCCGCCCAACTGGTGGGCCATCGCGTGCACGTAGCCCAGCGACGCGTTGTTGAAGGCCATGCCGGCGAGGAACTGGGCGTAAGCCATGTTTTCCCGGGCGGTCATGTCATCGCCCTGAGCGACGGCCTTGCGCAGGTTGGCCGAAATCAATTCCACAGCCTTCAGCGCGCAGGCATCGGTGATGGGTGTGGCGGCGGTGGACACGTAGGCTTCCACCGCATGGGTCAGCGCGTCCATGCCGGTGGCGGCGGTCAGGCCCTTGGGCATCTTGGCCATCAGCGCCGGGTCGTTGACCGACAGCAGTGGCGTCACATTACGGTCGACGATGGCCATCTTCACGTGGCGCGCTTCGTCGGTGATGATGCAGAAACGGGTCATTTCACTGGCAGTGCCCGCCGTGGTGTTGATGGCGATCAGCGGCAGTTGCGGCTTGGCCGACTGGTCCACCCCTTCGTATTCGCTGATGTGCCCACCGTTGGTGGCACACAGGGCAATGCCCTTGGCGCAGTCATGGGGCGAGCCGCCGCCCAGGGAAATGATGAAATCACTGCCCGACTGTTTCAGTGCAACCAGGCCTTTTTCGACGTTGCTGACGGTGGGGTTGGGCTTTGCGCCGTCGAAGATCGTGGCATTGATGTCCTGCTCGGCCAGCAGGCTGGCAACCTTGTCAGCCACCCCGGCCTTGGCCAGGCCGGCGTCAGTGACGATTAGGGCTTTGCGAAAACCATACTTGCGAATGGCCACCACCGCTTCGTCGAGGCTGCCGATACCCATCATGTTCACGGACGGAATAAAGAAAGTGCTGCTCATGATTGATCCTCTTTTATTGTGGATGGCCCAGGGGCGAGCCGAGGTTGCGGTTCATCAGGCGAGCTTGTTGCCGGATCAATGCTAGGCGCGAGGTGGCGGCGGCAGAATGGTGCTTTGGGGGGGAGGAAGGCGGTGCTTTGGTAGTAGACCGGACCGTGTAGCCGTTGGCGCAGGCTGCGGTGCCCCCCCCCCCGCATAAAGGGGAGATTCAGCGGTGATACAGGGCGGCGCAGCCTGGCGGCAGCGGGGAAATTGCAATTCGCCAGAATCCTGAAGCAGAGGCCGAGGGCTGCGTCACAGGGAACACAGGTGTCACGTAATCCACAGCGCGTCATGTGGCGATCTTCAGGATCAGTCGCGCGCTGCGTCCTTCTGCTCGCGACACAGCGCTCAATAGTCGCTGCTTTATTCAGCAAGACATCATCGACCATACACCCGCCCATCGCTTAATACGTCCGCCACGAAGCAGTTCGATATTCTTTTCCATGTTCATGAAGCGTATCGAGCCACGTTTTGTCCGATAAGGCAGACACAAGCCAAAAGACTGTCTTTTTCAACGCTTGCCGGCACTCACACAGCCCCTGCCGACTGCTAGGATATCGCTCACCAAAAGAACAAACCGGCGCGATCTTTGTAGTCTCCCGGATGGAGGAAAGATGAACGCCCAGAAAGACCATCCGCTTGACCAGTTGCAGCGCCTGCCGCGCCACCCCTGGCTGCGGAAAAGGGCCAATGCGCCGGCCGGCCTCTGGTTCTGGCCGATCATGCTGCTGGCCACGGTGGCCCGGCTGTACCAACTGACCGCTTCGGCCATCTGGTGCGATGAGGGTTCCAGCCTGGTGATCAGCCAGTACGACCCCGCGCAGATCTGGGTGCACGCCGCCCATGACGTGCATCCGCCGCTGTATTACCTGATTCTGCACGGCTGGATGTCACTGTTCGGCGACGGCATGTTTTCTATCCGCGTGATCAGCGCCCTGCCTGGCATCGTCAGCGTGGGGCTGGGCACCTGGCTGGTGCACCTGGCCGCCGGGCGCCGGGCGGCGCTTTTGGGTGGGGTGATGCTGGCGCTGCTGCCGATTGCCGTGCACTACAGCCAGGAAATCCGCATGTACCCGCTGATGGGGATGTGGCTGATGGGCGCTACCGTGGCGCTGGTGCATTGGGCAAAAAATCCCGGGCGTACGGGCTATCTGGCCATTTATGCCGTGCTGATGACCGCCAGCTTCTACACCCACTACTTCACCAGCCTGTGCGTGCTGGCCCATTGGGCCTACCTGGGACTGCTGCGCACCGGCGGCAACCGCCTGGTGCAACGCCCGGCATGGTGGCTGGCCAACGTGGCCATTGTGGTGATGTACCTGCCGTGGGTGCCGAGCCTGGTGAGCCTGGTACAACACCTGCCCGAACTTGAGGCCGGCAATGATGTGGGCTGGATAGGCGCCGTCACCCTAGGCTCGCTGCCGTCGATGGTATGGCAGTACCTGATTCTGAGCGACGGCTTCGACCTGCCGCTGGCGCTGTTCATCAGCGTGCCCGCGATCCTGGCGGTGGTGCTCGGGTGGGTACTGTGGACCGATCGCAGCGCGCTCAAACTGCCGTCGCTGCTGGTGATCTACTGCGTGTTGCCGCTGTTGATGATTTTCCTGATTTCGTTCAAGACACCACTGCTGGTCGACCGCTACATGATGTTTTCCGCCCTGGGCCTGCCGCTGGTGCTGGGCGTGGCCGCCGACCGCCTGGCACGCCATTCGCGGCCGCTGGCGCTGACGGCTGTTGTGGCCTTCGTGGCCTTGCAAGGCGTGGGGCTGCAACGCAACTACGACGTGGACGACGATCAGTTCGACAAGATGGTGGACTTCGTCAACCAGCGCTACCAGTCGGGCGACCGGATCGTGGTCAGCGACCTGTTCTGGTATTTCGGCTACCTGTACTACAACACCACGGGGGCCGACCCCTTACTGTACACGCCACCCAACGCCGACGGCAGCTCAGGACGACCTACCGACTACGGCTTCGGCAACCTGGTGGACGAACACGCTGACGACATCTACGTGAATACCCTTCAATCGCTGCCTGCCGACCATCAACGGGTATGGTTGATCAGCGGCACCGGCGATACCGACGATTTCGCGTCAATACCGTCGCAGTGGCACAAGGTGGATCAGAAAGTGGTGGGCGACACCGAAGCCAGGCTCTACGAACGGCCCTGATCAGGGCAAGTAGAGCTTGAACAGGCCGCCACCCAGATCACCGCCATTGTTCAATTGCACATGCCCCGGCACGCCGTTGCGCTCATGGCGTTCGGCAATGCGCGCAGCGAAATACAGGCCCAGGCCGGTGCTGCCACTGACCGGGTTGATGCCCTGCACATAGTTCGACTGGGCCTCGATCAGTGCTGGCGGGTAACCGGGGCCGTCATCGTTGACGCTCAACACCAATTGGCCGTTTTCTTCGCCCGCACTGACATGAATGCTGCTGCGGGCAAACCGGATGGCGTTGATGATGACGTTAGCCACCACGGTACCCACCAATTCGCGGTCGAAAAAGCCCAGCGGGCACAGAACGTCCACGTCGCAGGTAGCAGTGATACCCCGGCTGCCGAGCACTTCCTGGTGCCAGGCCAGCTGCGCCTCAATGAAGTCGTCCATCTCGTGGTATTCAGGACGCAGCGGCAACTGGTTGACCCCAAGCTTATAAAGGCCCAGCAGTTGCACCATCATGCCGTTGAGGTTAGCGAACTCATAATCGATGACGCCGCGCTCCGGCGTGTTGCGCTGCGCTTCGGGCAGGCTCTCGGACCATTTGCCATGGGCGGTCATCACCGACGCCAGGGAGTTTTTCATATCGTGCACGGTGGACGCGATGACCATGGAAAAATCCAGACCTGCCTGTTCGTCACTCATGCGCCAAACGCCCTGTTTCGCAGTTTCTGATAACGCTCGAAGCGTGCATCGCCCTCGGGCATGTGCCCCACCGTCTTCAGGCATTCGCGGCATTGCGCCAACCCGGCTGCGGTAATTGGCACACCCTTGGCGTGCAGCAGGCCCTGGGCAAGGTTCAAGGCGATACTGATGTTCTTCGGCTGCAAGGCCAAGGCGCGGCGGAACAACTCCTGAGCCTCCACGAAACGGCCTTCACGATAGGCGCGCACGCCCTGCTGGTTGACGTCGATGGCGATCTTGTTGGAACCCAGGATCTCCGGATCGTCGGTGTGCTTGGCAATGTTCTGCATCACCAAGGGGTCATCACCGTAGATCTCGGCGCAGCTTTTCAGCACGCCGACACCGGCATCCGCCTGCCCCAGGTTCTGCAACTGCGCAGCCACCGACAGTGCAGCGTCGGGGCTGAGAAACTGGTCCATGCCCTGCAACCGCGCCACGGCCTCTTCGGCCAGCTTGGCAGCGGCCTCGGGGTCGGAGCGCTGCAGGCTGGTGGCCTTGATCAGCCGGGTGCGCACCTGGATGCCCTGGTCTTCGCCATTGTCCTTGGCCACGTCGCTGAGGGTCTGGTTCAGCTCGGCGCGGCTGCGCACGTCCAGGCCGCCATCGCCACTCTTGCTGATCAGCGCCTGGGCAAAGCCGAGGTTAGTCTCGGGGTTCTTGAAACGTGAATACTGGCCCTGATTCACCGCCTGGCGGTACGCGCGCGAAGCACTGTCGAAATCCTCGTTCTCGAACGCCAGCTTGCCCAGCAGGCTCTGCCGGCGCACGGCCAAGGGCGACAACTTGACGGCGTCCTCCAGCACTTGCTGCGCGCGCTTGCCTTCGTTGCGCGCCACCAACACCTCGGCCAAACCGTCATACAGCGCCGGCAACATGGGGAAGGTCTTCAGCGCCCGCTCATAGACATCCTGAGCCTCGGCCAGCTTCTTGCGCTTGAACAGCAAGCTGCCCAACGCCCCGTACGCCCAGGGTGTGGGGCGGTCGGCCAAAATGGTCTTGAGGAAGGCCTCCAGCGGCTCGTGCTGGTTCAGGTCGCGCAGGGCATCGGCCTTGTAGCGATGGCACAGCGGCGCATAACGAGCGTCCTGCTGGCTCAGGCGCGTGCAGGCGGCCAACACTTCCATGGGAAGATTCTTGTCCAGCGCCTGCAGGATCGGCTTGAGCAGGGTTTTGCGCTGCACCAGTTTTTCCAGACGCTGGGCCAGCCCCGCCCGATTGAACGGCTTGGTCAGGTAAGCATCGGGCTCCCATTCCAGCGCACTCATCACCATGGCCTGGCTGTTCTCGGCGGTCACCATGACAAACACGCTTTCATGGCTGAGCAGCTTGTCCAGCATCAGGTCCTCCAGCACCTGCTGACCGTTCTTCTTGCCGTCGCCCAGGTTGAAGTCGTGCAGCACGAAATCGTAGCGCTTCTGGGCGCACATCTTCAGGGCCTGCTCGCCCGTGTCCGCCGTGTCCACCTCCTTCACGCCCAATTCGCGCAACATGGAGCGCACCGAGCTGCGGAAGTCGGAGAAGTCATCGACGATAAGAAACGATTTTTGGTTGTACGCCAGCATTCGCGATCCCGTCAGGGGAATGAATATGAGCCCGTGGGGGCCTTCCAATACGTGGGCTATCGGCATGGGGTGAAATTTCTAGAGGTGTACGCCCCATGAAATACGTGCCTTTGCGCCGTGGTGTGGGACCGTGGGAAGCGGGAACGGGTCACACCCTGGATGCCATTATTTAGCCACCAATGCGTTGATTGTGTTCGATTATCGTGAGGCTTTGACAAAGGTAGGTGAAAAAATGGAGGTTTACCGAGGGGGCTGAAAAAACGGCACTACACTTGCCGGCCGCCCAATAGGCGCGAAGGTCGGCATCAGGCTCCGAGGCTACAGTGTTGTCGAGCCAGGCCTGGAAGCCTCCAGAGGGGATCAATGTCTCCCGTTATCAGCGGGTGCAGCACCGATCCAACGCTCACGCGCCGCATTGGCGCCCACCAGCCACATTGAAGGCTCATTCATCGGGGGAGAACAGGAACAATGCCTATTCGTCGAAGCGGCAACTTTGACCTCAGCGCTGGCGTTGTGCAGCTCCCACGAGAGCACCTTACAGGCTTCCTTGACGAGACAGAGCTTGCTCAGACTGAGGTCAAGCTTGAGGGAGGGAAGATCAGATTTGTGGCCCCCGAATCCGTGCTGGAGCAAATAACTCAGCATTTAGGGCCGCCAGCAGGCAGATTGAGCAGTACAAACAAGTAGTACAACCCAAAAAGAAAAACCCCCGTAACTCATTGAGTTACAGGGGTTTTCTAGATATGGCGGAGAGATAGGGACGTCCAGAATCGAACGCTGCAGCCCGCCAAAACCAACAAACACAGGCAGTTTTGAGTATTTTGCTACAAAACTCTGCTACAAAATGACGTACCTCCTGCTGTTAGGTTTTTTTGGTATCACGAACTTTTTTCAGGGTGCTTGTCCAAGCTAGATGAGTTTAACGACGCACCTATTACTTCATAATATTATCCAAGCTTAATTTTCCGCGACCATTAAAGCCATTGGCAAACCAAACACTAGACTTGGTAAGTAATCAATATTTATGGCTTAGTAATTACTCGCCAGATGAAAAACATCACCCCCTCAAAACAAAGCCCCCATCACCCAAGCTAAAAGTAACCTTTGTCTCTTGATTCGAGTACAAATTAACAAACAAAAAACCAGAATCCTCTCCACATATACCATAATAAAGAGCCACTTCAAAACCCTCATAAGAAGCGACTACCGGCGGACACTCTATAAAATTACCAAAAACTTCTATTAGAACCCTGACTCCATCACTAATACTAAAATAAACACCCTCAACCCCAGAACAAAAATAGCTAGCTAATTCAGGATCAATCGAATCCATCCTTTGTGAAAAAATAAGCGAGCCATATTCTAACGGCTGCAGCACTGCCCCCTTTTCAAGCTGCAAAAAACTCTGTGAGAGCAGTACTGAGTCCGTATCCAAAGGGGAATGCTTTATATATAAATTATCAGATAATATTTTTGAAAATCCGTGCAACGCACACAGGGCACTCAAACACTTCTTAAAACTTATCGTTGATTCATTATTTTGTATATAGCACTCAGCCTTGGCAGGTGGAATCTGAACAAGGGTGTCCGAATTTTCATATTCAATTAGAAAGCCGAATTCTGCAACCGAGTCAAGGTACCTACTAGCCTCTAAGTATTTTGGAAGATGCTTGAGCCCTGAAACCAAATTCCCAAACCAAGACTCAATTGATGTCTTAAATTCAATGAATACATTTGAATCTATAGCGTTAACTTTAAAGCAAAAGCTTAAGAAGCCATCTAGCGTCTCACCATCGACCGTTATCACCTTCTCCCCACCGACATAACTACTTTCAAATGTACAAAGAAAATGACGAGAATTCGCAGACACCAGATACAAAGAGCTTTGAACCTTTAAAACAGCAGGCTTTAGATATAGATATGAACCGGGACGTGATTGTTTGAACGCCTGAAAAATATCATTATTTATAAAATTTATTTTTGATGAGTCAATTTTGAATCCTTGGCCTGTCAGCCGATGATTTTCAATTTTGTCCTGTAATTCAGACGCAGCTTCACCGGTTGCAACAACTGAAAACCGGGAATCAGAAATGTTTTTGGCCGACAGTACGTGAGTGATAGCACCATCAACTACTGTCTTAACGCTGAAGCGTGGATCAAGCTTCTCTATTGCTTCGCTATAAGAATGATGAATGGACTGAACAGGAAATTCGAAAGGATTGACCATATTATTAAAATTGCACGTCAAAGCTCTAACCACTTCAGCACGAATACTATCAGCCAATTCAAACTGGGTCAGAGATTTGGTTCCAACCATAGTCATTGCACGTTTTTCAGCCTTAGCCTTCCACTCACAGAGTAGATCAACCGGATAGCGTGACTCATCCCGATCGATGATGATGGAGCAAGACCCGCAGAGCCAAATCCCATTCTTGTACGAGCTACGCTCTTCTTTCGTCTGATGTTTATTGTAGCGAGCAGCACCGGGGCCGGGAGCGGCAGCACAAATGTGAGCGGCGACACCGTTACCTGCATAATCGTTTCGCTTAAGATTCGAGCCTATGGTGTGACTCAGGCAATCAGGGTTGGAGCAGACACCTGCCGCCATATGTTGCAAAAGCAAACGTGTTGGCTTATCGAAATTATGGCGTGGATGCATATCAACAATCGACCCATCCGCCAAGATGACTTTGTCATTCTTTATTTTAACTTTGCTAAGCTTAGCCACCCCAACTCCTTGTAAAGATTAAATCTGGCTTTCAGTTAATTACTTGGCATGTTTACGCAAACCAAAGACGCTCTATTTGATTCCGATTATAAAGTAACGCCTAGCTCACAGGCCTACACCTCAAGCCGATCGAGCCTCTATTGCAATGGCTCACCTAAGCTTAACTGCCCTCGCTTTTGCAAATCATTGGCCAGCCAGAGTCCGGCTTTTGTCATTAAAAAGTAAGTAGCAGCAGTAAACCCAGCTTGAAAATTATCTACGGCATTTACTACCTTGCCATCCGAACTAATTTTTGCCTCCCTCACTGGCCCTTCATAACCGTGGATCATACCGACATCCACTTCAAACAAATCCACCAGCTCAAAATATTTATCCATATCAGACTGCATGATTTTATGATCGAGGTTGTGAGCAAAATGGTTTCTAATTTTATTTATATGCTTTAAAGCCCTTGCCAACTCAGCAGGCAAGCCAGAAGCTATCGATGTAGTTAGTCTTTCATTAAAATGGCGGAGAATTTCAGCACTCTTGCCTTTTCCACTAACGAAAAACTCAATATTTTCTGGAGAAATCCTTTCTTTCAAATAGACGCTTAAAAACCGCTCACATATCAGCTGCAGCCTTATCACGCAAATTCCATCATCACTTTTATTAAGAACATCGGCATACAAACTTGGATCAATAAATTTTATAAAATCGTGATTTACCTGAACATAAGTCATGTTTTTTTCTCGACGAGTTAAAATTTTTTATACATTATGATGCCAGCAAAGCTTTTATTTTTTGTGCTATTTCGTCTGGATTGTCTTGCCACACAACATAAAGCTTGTCGCTCATCAAAAAATTATTATTGAGGATTTTTTCTTTATCTCCATGAATTAATGGCAGCAGTCGTTTGGTTCCACCAGAAATATCCCCATTGAGAACGGCGTTGATTTCCTTTTGCGGCCACGCTTTCACAACAGAGTTATCAGTCATTACTGCAATCACATATTGCGACTTAATAAGTGCTTTGTTGATTGTTTCGATAAGAGAATCACCCCACGCAATTTCCTTAGAGTCATAAAATGCATGAACACCAATTTTCGTAAGTGCTTCATACAACGGCTCCACAATGGCTGCTTTGTCTTCTGATGCATGACAGAGAAAAACATCGTACATTTTATATTCTTCCTTAATGGATTTTAAAAATTTAGGAGGGGTTTTATCATGCTCGGCCATTTTCAATATTAGTTTAACGTATGTTGGATCGTCTTTTCCTTTCACCATTGCGATAAAAGATAATCTACCATATATGTTATGCTTTAGTTTTCGCCCATCTTCCGTCAGCTCCACTTCGTCGGGATTAAGCTTTAGTATATCAATGAAATACTTACGCTCCGCCTCTTTTGGGTCTTGAATCCAGTGGTATATCGCGGTACGGACTTTGTTTTTATACTCAGCAGGAATGTTTACTTTTTTATTTGTTATTAGCCCTGTCACTTCCTGCCTATCATATTTTGATTGAAGCCGACTCTTTTTTTCATTTATTTCAAAGCTGGCCCTCGAAAAAATATTGGCTAAATCTTCCCCAATGATTGTTCGTCCGTCGCTAACATGAGCGATTTCTCGGGGAAAATTCCTTTTCGCGGAAAGTGTTATATCATCAGCGTATCTTGAATAAATAAGACGATGGCTTCTAACATGTTTTATAATTCGATTATCCAAAATACTGGCAACAATATTCGACACAACTGGAGAGGTTGCAGCACCTTGGGGAAGATAATTATTGAAACAGCAGATTTGAGCAATAACTGTCGCTACGTCCGGATGAATTTCGAAAGGCTTGGCGATGAAAACAGCACGAACCCTACCAAAATTAATTGAACCAAAAAAATCTTTAATATCTACGTTTAACACCCAGTTAGATTTTTTATGCAAAATGGCATTTTGAAGTATGCCCCTTCCTTTAATAAAACCCTGAACGCAAGGCTTGAACTCTAAATTCTCAGTCAAAAGCTCTGCCAACTTTTGCTGAACCACCCTCAATCCCTTTTGAGGTGAATCAATCTTACGAAGACCGCCACGTTTTTTGGGAATCTCAAAGGATTTATATTTTAGTTCATCTGCTCGCTTGTAGCAGATATAAAGAAGTTGTCCTTTTTTTACACCCAGAAGGTTGCAAAGAAGATCAAGAGAATCGAGCTTATGGATAGATCGACTTGGGGGATTCAGTAACTTCAAGGCAGCCTCCGGCCTGTACGCTACCGGAGTAAGAAGCGGCACCCCCCGCTATTTACCTTACGCCCCGCGAGACTCATAACATTGCGAATCGATAGTCTCAGCGTAACTCACAGTAGCATATGTCCTTACATTAACGATCATTGCAGTGGTAGCACTGCATAGTTAAAGCTTGGAGGGGTGCCCTCGCCCTTTATGCCCGAAAGGCAAACACATGGCAATAGGACATTAGGACAAAGAGAGAAAAGCCAAAATAGACAAGTGGCTCCCCGGGTGTACCCAGTCAACCACCGGCAGCCAAGCAGGCACACCAGACACCCTCCAATACGTCTCAACAGGTCCGGACGCACCTTCCCCGGCCGACACCCTTTCACAAACCATAGACGGCCACAGAGGGTAACGGCTGATGGACAGGGCGTTAACACTCATAACTCAATCGAAAAAGGACAGACGAAAAAAAACAGCGATTTATTCGCTGTGTTTTGCAAAACCTGCTGCAAACCACTGCTACAAATCGCTGTTTCTTAACCTTCGCAACTCATTGATTTACAAAGGTTTTTTAAATATGGCGGAGAGATAGGGATTTGAACCCTAGGTACTGTCGCCAGTACAACGGATTTCGAATCCGTCCCGTTCGGCCACTCCGGCATCTCTCCAGTGGCGCGCATGATACCAGCACTTTTTACAAAGGCGAAACCTTTTTTGAAAAAATTTGCGTGGTATCAAACGCTTGCGTTGGCTTGCCGACTTACAGCGGCACGCCCAGGCGCTTGGCGACTTCTTCGTAGGCTTCGATCACGTCACCCAGACCCTGGCGGAAGCGGTCCTTGTCCATTTTCTTCTTGGTGTCCTTGTCCCACAGGCGGCAGCCGTCGGGGCTGAATTCGTCGCCCAGGACGATCTGGCCGTGGAACACGCCGAATTCCAGCTTGAAGTCCACCAGCAGCAGGCCGGCGTCGTCGAAGAGCTTGTTCAGCACTTCGTTGACCTTCAGCGACAGCTTCTTCATTTCAGCCAGTTGCTCGGCGGTGCCCCAGCCGAACGCCACTACGTGGGATTCGTTGATGAACGGGTCGCCCTTGGCGTCGTCCTTCAGGAACAGTTCGAAGGTGTAAGGGTTGAGCTTCAAGCCTTCTTCCACGCCCAAGCGCTTGACCAGGCTGCCCGCGGCGTAGTTGCGCACTACGCACTCCACCGGAATCATGTCCAGCTTCTTCACCAGGCACTCGTTGTCGCCCAGCAGCTTGTCGAACTGGGTAGGAACACCCGCCTCTTCCAGCTTCTGCATGATGAAGGCGTTGAACTTGTTGTTCACCATGCCCTTGCGGTCCAGCTGTTCAATGCGCTTGCCGTCGAACGCCGACGTGTCGTTGCGAAACAGCAGGATCAGGCGATCGGCGTCGTCAGTCTTGTAAACCGACTTTGCTTTGCCACGGTAGAGTTCTTCACGTTTTTCCATGATGGGCTCCGCTTGCTAAGTAGATGGGCTAGGCGATAAGTCGCCAGTCGAGCCCTGCATCTTGATCGGCCAGTTGCAGCCAGTCCGGGTCGCACCCCAGGGTGTCGACGAAACATTGCCGGGCCAGCTGCGGCAGGTTGTTCTTGCTGCTCAGGTGGGCCAGCACCAGGTGTTGCAGATTTTGCCAGCCCAGCTCGGACACCAGGTTTGCGGCCTGGTGGTTGTTCAAATGGCCCAGGGAGCCGCCCACCCGCTGTTTCAGAAACATCGGGTAGTGCCCCCTGGCCAGCAGGTCGCGGCAGTGATTGGACTCGATCACCAGAGCATCGAGGTCCTGATAACTGTCCATCACGCGCCCGCAGTACGAGCCCAGGTCGGTCAGCACGCCCAGGCGCCGCTGACCATCACTGAACACATACTGGGTAGGCTCCAGCGCATCGTGCGCCACGCCCACCACGTTGATCTTGAGCACGCCGACGTCCAGCACGTCACCACAGGCCACGAAACCCGTGGGCTCCAGTGGCTTGCGCAGCGCGCGCAGGGTGCCGCGGCTCAGGTACACCGGGATATTGTAGCGCCGAGACAGCAAACCCACGCCATGCACGTGGTCGGCATGTTCGTGGGTAACCAGGATGGCGCTCAATTGTTCGGGGCGTACGCCCAGGCGGGCAAGCCGGCGTTCGGTTTCGCGCAGGGAAAACCCGCAGTCGACCAGGACATAGGTGTCCTGGTGAACCACCAGCGTGCCATTCCCTTGGCTCCCGCTACCGAGAATGGCGAAGCGCACTTAACCCAGGTTGTCCTGGATCACGCTCAACACGCGACGGGCCACATCGGCCGGTGCCACGGTGTTGATGTTCTTCTCGACGGTAACCTGAATGTTCTCACCCACCTTGCTCAGGCGAACCTGATAGCGCTCGGCGCGGGCTTCGATCTCTTCCTTGCTCGGCGCGCTGCCGAACAGGCGGCTGAAGAAGCCAGGCTCGTCATCCTTCTTGACGGGTTTTTCCGCCAGGTTGATGTAGTACAGGCCCAGGCTGCGGTTGATATCTTCAACCTTCCACTGGCCGTGATCCAGGGCGCGACCCACGCTGGACCAGGCGCGGTCCAGGTCGGTGCCCACATTCAGCACCGGGTTGCCGCTGCCGTCTTCGCTCAGGGCTACGCGGCTAGGGGCGTCGAAATCACGCGCAGCCAGCAGCGACACCGAACCACCCTTCTGGGCGCTGCGGGTCATGCTGGCGAGCATTTCGTCCACCAGGGCCACGTCGGTACCGGTGTTGCTCGGCATTTTCGGGAAATCAACGTCGCTGCTGCTGCCCGCCGGGCGGCCAACGGTGGTCACGTAAACTTCACTGGTGTTGCGCTGTACGCCAGGCTCGATACGCACACGCACGCGGGTTTCAGCGTCGCCATTGGCGGCCGAACCTTGCAAGCGCTTGGCCATGGACGCCGACAGCTCGTCATAGCGCTGCCAGGCAGTGGTGAACTCGCCGGTCTGCGGACGCTCGTCGGCAATGCGGAAGCCGTTGTCTTCAAAGAACTGGTGGGCCACCGGCCAGGTTTCGGCTGGTGGGTGCTCGGACAGGATCCAGTGAGCGTCGCCGTTCTTCTGCAAGGTGTAGTCGGTGGTTTCCTGGGAAGCCTGCAGCGGCAACGGGCGCGGTACTTCGTACTCGCCGGTGCGCTGGGCTTCGTCAGCCACGTTGCGCGGGATCGGCAGCAGCGGGTCCAGGCGCTTGTCCAGGGCTACGCCTGGCGGGGTCTGCATGGGCGCCGTCTGACGGGCTTCCAGGTAATCACTGCCACGGTCACGGAAGTAACCATTCTCGCCCCACAGCCAACTACAGCCGCTGGTGCTCGAAATCACCACGGCAAGGGCGGAAAGACCGACCAATCGCTTCATGCGTTGTACTTCCTCAAATTAGACCAGGACGCCTGTCTGGCGCAGGGCCTGACGCAGCGTTTCGTGATAGGGGGTGCTCAACCAGGTGAGCGGCAGGCGAATGCCCTCGGGCATCAGGCCCATTTCATGCAAAGCCCATTTCACGGGGATCGGGTTCGCTTCGAGGAACAGGTTCTTGTGCAGCGGCATGAGTTGTTCGTTGATGGCGCGGGCCTGGTCGGCCTCGCCACGCAGGGCGGCGGCGCACAGCTCGTGCATGGCGCGCGGTGCCACGTTGGCGGTGACCGAGATGTTGCCCTTGCCGCCCAGCAGGATCAGTTCGACGGCAGTCGGGTCATCGCCGGACAGCAGCAGGAAGTCGCTGGAGACGCCGGCCAGGATGTCCTTGGCGCGCTGCAGGTCGCCGGTAGCTTCCTTGATGCCGATGATGTTGCGCACGGTGGACAGGCGAATGACGGTCTCGGCCTTCATGTCGCAGGCGGTGCGGCCCGGCACGTTGTAGAGGATCTGCGGGATGTCCACGGCCTCGGCCACGTGCTTGAAGTGCTGGTACAGGCCTTCCTGGGTCGGCTTGTTGTAGTACGGGGTTACCAGCAGGCAGGCGTCGGCACCGGCGTCCTTGGCGTTGCGGGTCAGTTCGACCGCCTCGCGGGTGGAGTTGGCGCCCGTGCCGGCGATGACCGGAATGCGGCCAGCCACCTGTTTGACCACATGGCGAATCACTTCGATGTGCTCTTTGTAGTCCAGGGTCGCGGACTCGCCGGTAGTCCCCACTGCAACGATGGCGTCGGTGCCTTCTTGCAGGTGGAAGTCCACGAGTTTGCTCAGGCTGTCCCAGTCGAGACGACCCTCTGCATCCATGGGTGTGACCAGTGCCACCATACTGCCCGCAATCATGCAACCGCTCCTGCCGGAAAAAGAGAGCGGTAATGGTACTGGGGCCATGTGCCTTGCACAAGCGAAGTACCACGATGCGAGCATTCCCCTGAGCGACGCTTTTCGCTACCCTTCAGACTTTGATCGGTACCGGTGGGTGTGTTTGTCCGGTTTGCAACGTGCCAGAAGCACGGCAAACCCCTGTTCCTGAGCCGCCGATCCCCTGCCAACGGGCGTTTTGACGCCGTTGCCGGTACAGTGCCCCGGCATCTCGGGGTCACGCGGCCCAGCCACCATGTCCATTTTCGGTACCGACCGCTCATCGCTTTAGGAATGCTGCATGTCCACCCCCACAGTTCGCGAACAATTCCTTGTCATCAGTGCCCTTGGCCCTAACCCCATGGAGCTGACCAACGTCCTGTGCCGTGCCAGCCACGACAGCCGTTGCTCGGTCGTGACCTCGCGCCTTACCCGCCACGGCGAGTGCAGCGCGCTGGTACTGCAGGTTTCGGGTAACTGGGACGCCCTGGCCCGCCTGGAAACCAGCCTGGGCTCCCTGGCCAAGAAGCACGGTTTCACCGTCAACCTGGTGCGCAGCGCCACCCTGGAAACCCGCCCGCAGGCCCTGCCCTACGTGGCCTACGTCAGTTCCGTGTACCGTTCGGACATCATCAACGAACTGTGCCAGTTCTTCATCGACCACCAGGTGGAGCTGGAGAACCTGACCTGTGACACCTACCAGGCCCCGCAAACCGGCGGCACCATGCTCAACGCCACGTTCACCGTGACCCTGCCGGCCGGCGTGCAGATCAGCTGGCTGCGCGATCAGTTCCTGGACTTCGCCGACGCCCTGAACCTGGACGCGCTGATCGAGCCATGGCGCCCGACCAACCCAATCTGAGAAGGAACGCTCCCATGGCAGTTGAAATCGGCAAACCGGTCGCGGACTTCCAGGCCCCGGCCACCGGCGAACAGTCGGTCAGCCTGAGCGGCCTGAAAGGCAAGCAGGTAGTGATCTACTTCTACCCCAAGGACAGCACCCCGGGCTGCACCACCCAGGGCCAGGGCTTCCGCGACCAGCACGACGCCTTCAAGGCCGCCAACACCGAAGTGTTCGGCGTGTCCCGTGACGGCATCAAGTCCCATGAGAACTTCAAGGCCAAGCAGGCGTTCAGCTTCGACCTGATCAGCGACAAGGACGAGGCCCTGTGCCAACTGTTCGACGTGATCAAGCTGAAGAAGCTGTATGGCAAGGAATACATGGGCGTGGATCGCAGCACCTTCCTGATCGACAAGGACGGTGTGCTGCGCCAGGAATGGCGCGGGGTGAAGGTGCCTGGGCATGTAGATGCGGTGCTGGTGGCGGCGCAGGCTTTGAATAAGGGCTGATTGCGTTATGGCGGCCAGGGGTTCGCCTGTGTTTTTTTGGTGTTCATGAGATCGCGCAGCGCCGCGCGGGCGGCGCTCGATCTCAAGGCCGCTGCAAGCCCAAGACATGCGCCCAGCCGCCATAACGCGATCCCCTCAAAGAATCGGCGCCACCTGCGGCTCATTCCTCGGCCACGCATCCAGCACAGCCTTGAACAGGGTGGCCAGCGGGATCGCGAAAAAAATCCCCCAGAACCCCCACAGCCCGCCAAACAGCAGCACCGCGCAGATGATCGCTACCGGGTGCAGGTTCACCGCGCCGGCAAACAATAGCGGCACCAGCACGTTGCCATCCAGGGTCTGGATGATGCCGTACACCGCCATCAGATAGATGAACTGGTCGCCCCAGCCCCACTGGAACAGGGCAATCAGAGTAACCGGTACCGTCACCACCACTGCGCCCACGTAGGGCACCACCACCGACAGGCCCACCAGCAGCGCCAGCAGGGCGGCGTAGTTGAGGCCCAGAGCGACGAAGGCTATGTAAGTGGCCACGCCACAGATGATGATCTCGATCACCTTGCCGCGGATGTAGTTGGCGATCTGGCGGTTCATTTCCTGGCCCACCCGGGTGATCAGCGCCCGCTCGCGCGGCAGGTAGCCCTTGACCCAGCGGGCGATCATGGCCCGATCCTTGAGAAAGAAGAACACCAGGATCGGCACCAGCACGAAGTAAATCATGATGTTGACCAGCAGCGGCAGGCTCGACAGCGAAAAGGTCAACGCCCACTGGCCGAACTTGCCGATTTCACCGCGCGCCGCCTCGATGGCCTGCAGCACTTGCTCGTCCGACACCAGGTGCGGGTAGCGCTCGGGCAACAGCAACAGCAGCGACTGCCACTTGCCCAGCATGCCTGGCAATTCGTTGAACAGGGTGATCAACTGATGCCAGAGCAGCGGCACCAACACCAGCATGAAAACCGCCAGCGCCCCCATGAACAGCGCGAACACCAGTCCCACAGCCATGCCCGAGGGTACTCGCAGGCGCTCCAGGCCACTGACCAACCCCTGCATCAGGAACGCCAGGACCATGCCCGCCAACACCGGCGCCAGCATGCCGCCCAGGGTCAGTACGGCCGTGAAGGCCAGCACCAGCAACACCGTGAGCACTACCGCTTCTTCGTCCGAGAAGTAACGCTGTATCCAGTCGCGAAGCACTTTGAACATCAGTTTTCCTTGTTATGAAAAGCGGGCACGCACGCCGCTCAGGCCTTCTTCAGCCAGTAGGTGTAGACACCATCCAGTACAGTTTCGTGTAACAGCTGATGACCTGCCAATCGGGCGAAGGTCTGAAAATCACGCTGCGATCCAGCATCGGTGGCAATCACCTTGAGCACCGCCCCGGCGCTTAGCCGGTTGAGCTCCATCTTGGCCTTGAGCAATGGCAATGGGCAATTGAGACCGCTGGCATCGAGCTCGGCGTCGCACTGTACAGCGTTGGACATGGGCTTTTTTCTCCTGGGCACGGCGGGCCTGCGGGCGAGCCGCCTAGAATACCTCAAGCGTCGGCCCCTCTGGTCGTCTGCTGATGACCCGGCTACAGTAAGGTCTTTCTCGACTCAGAGCCCAGTGCATGTCTTTATTGCGCCCCACCCTGTTGACGCTTGCCTGCCTGCTGGCACTGCCTGTTCACGCTGACGACCTGCCGTCACTGGGCGACGCCAGCTCGGCCATTGTCTCGCCCCAACAGGAACATGACCTGGGCCGCGCCTGGCTGGGCATGTTGCGCAGCCAGGTTGGCCAGTTGTCCGACCCGCAGCTCAAGGATTACGTCGAGAGCACGGTGTATCGCCTGGCCGAAAGCAGCCAGTTGCAAGACCACCGCCTGGAATTCATCCTCATCGACAGCAAGGAACTCAACGCCTTTGCAGCCCCGGGCGGCATTGTCGGGGTCAACGGCGGGCTGTTCCTGAACGCCGACACCGAAGGCCAGTACGCCGGCGTAATGGCTCACGAACTGTCTCACTTGTCACAGCGCCACTTCGCCCGCGGCGTGGAAGAACAGAAACGCATGCAGATGCCGGTGATGGCCGCGTTGCTGGCCGGCATCGTGCTGGCCGCCACAGGCGGCGGTGAAGCCGGCATCGCCACCATCATGGGCAGTCAGGCCGCCGCCATTCAGTCACAACGGGCGTTTTCCCGCGAAAACGAAGCCGAGGCCGACCGCATTGGCCTGATTACCCTGCAACGGGCCGGCTACGACCCACGCAGCATGCCGGACATGTTCGAAAAATTGGCGCGCCAGTATCGCTTCGACGCCAAGCCACCGGAATTCCTGCTGACCCACCCGGTGACCGAGGCGCGTATCGCCGATACCCGCAACCGTGCCGAGCAATTTCCCCACGGCGGCATCGAGGACAGCCTGCGCTTTCAACTGATCAAGAAACGCGTGGAGCTGATTTACGAAGACACCCCCGGCATGGCCGCCAAGCGCTTCCGTGCCTTGCTGGACGAAAACCCGAAATCGGACCCCGCCCGCTACGGCCTGGCCATTGCCCAGATCAAGGCCAGCCAGTTCAACGAGGCCTGGGGAAACCTCAAGCCGCTGCTGGCCAAGGCGCCCAACGAGATCATCTACAACATGGCCGCGGTCAGCCTGGACATGGCCAACAACAAGCTCGCCGATGCCCAGTCGCGGGTTGACCGCCTGCTGGCGCTGTACCCTGACAATTACCCGCTCAACCAGGTGCGAGTCGACCTGCTGATCAAGCAGAACCGCACCGCCGACGCCGAGAAATCCCTGGAAGACCTGCTCAAATCGCGCCCCAATGACCCGGACGTGTGGAACCAGGTGGCCGATACCCGTGGCGCCAACGGCAACATCATCGGGCTGCACCAGGCCCGCGCCGAATACTTCGCCCTGGAAGGCGACTTCCGCCAGGCCCAGCAGCAGCTGGACTTCGCCAAGCGCCGCGCGGCCAACAACTTCCAACTGGCGTCGCGTATCGATGCACGGCAAAAAGACCTGGCCGAGCAGGAGCGCATGGTCAAGGAACTGATGCGCGGCTGACCGCATTGTGGACGCTGGCTTGCCAGCTACCACAATCAGCTATACTTTTTTCCCGCCAGGAAAGGAGTTAGCAACGCCAACGGTTTTTTTCGTTGCACGTTCGACAAATTTTTCACCATGGGCGGGCAGCGTCTAAGCTTCAGGCAGGTACGATGAATTTACCTGACTGGGCTGACGACTATGGGCGCATTGTGGCAGACAGAACCCACCAGGACTGCGGTACCCACCGACAGTCCGGCTGAACCCCAGCCCCCGAAAAACCCGCGCCAGCGGCATTTGTGGCGCCGCCTGTTCTGGCTGCTGGTGCTGATAGCCCTAGTGGCCCTGGCCTATGCCATGCGCGCCGAAATGCGCACCTCCAAGCTGCAATCGCGCGAATTCAGCCGCTACGCCAAAGACCTTACCTACACCCTGGAACCGGGCCCCAGCGACTCCATCGCCTACCCTGGCGAAGGCCCGTTCGACAAGCGTCTGGGTTACAGCGACCTGGGCCAGTTTCTGCCGCGCCTGATCAAGCGCGACTACTCCATCAAGGAGCAGACCCGCTTCTCGCCGTCACTGATGGCCTACTACGATCGCGGCCTGTTCATCCCCTATTCCGAGAAGATCCAGGCCGGGCTGTCCATCACCGACTGCCGCGCCGATGTGCTTTATCAGTTCCATTATCCGCAACAGCTGTATGCACGTTTCCAGGACATCCCGCCAGTGATGGTCAACAGCCTGCTGTTCGTGGAAAACCGCAGCCTGCTGGACAACCGCGAGCCGCTGCTCAACCCTGCCGTGGACTGGCCACGCTTCGGCAAGGCGGCCTACACCCAGATAGCGAAAGTGTTCTCGTTGCCTGGCCAGTCGGCGGGCGGCAGTACCCTGGCCACACAGCTGGAGAAGTACCGCCACTCGCCCGATGGCCTGACCGTGTCGGGCGGCGAGAAAATCCGCCAAATGATTTCTGCCAGCGTGCGCGCGTATCAGGATGGCCCGCAGACCCTGGAGGCACGCCAGCGCATCGTGCGTGATTACCTCAACAGCGTGCCCCTGTCCGCCGTGCCCGGCCACGGCGAAGTGCACGGCATGGCCGAGGGCCTGCGAGTGTGGTACGGCGCCGACTTCCAGCGGGTGAACCAGGTGCTGGCGTCCAGCGACAACACCCCCAAGGTACTGGCCGAACGCGGCCTGGCCCTGCGCGAAGTGCTGTCGCTGATGATCGCCCAGCGCCGCCCCTCGCACTTCCTCTCCAAGGGCCACGACGAACTGGCACAACTGACCGACAGCCACATTCGCCTGCTGGCCGCCAACAGCGTCATCACCAAGCCGCTGGCCAATGCCGCGCTAGCCAGCAAGGTGAGCTACCGCGACTGGGTACTGGAGCCGACTATCCAGCCAATCGAGACCAACAAGGGCATCAGCGTGGCCCGTACCCGCCTGTCCACCCTGCTCAACCGGCCGCTCTATGACCTGGACCGGTTGGACCTGTCCGCCACCAGCACGTTGCAAAATGACCTGCAAGTGAAGGTTAGCGACTACCTCAAGCATCTGGCGGACCCTGTTTTCGCCCAGCAACTGGGGCTGATTGGCGAGCACCTGCTCACCCCCGCCAGCACCCCCGAGGTCAAATACAGCTTTACCCTGATGGAGCGCACCGCAGACGGCTCGCGCGTACGGGTACAAACCGACAACACCGACCAGCCGTTCGACATTAACGAAGGCAGCAAGCTGGAACTGGGCTCCACCGCCAAGATGCGCGTGCTGACCAGTTACCTGGAAATCATCAGCGAACTGCACGACCGCTTCGCCGGCCAGGCACCCGTCGACCTGAAGAAAGTCGACGTCAACGAACAGGACCGCCTGACTCGCTGGGCCGTTGACTACATGATCCAGAACAAGGACCAGGGCCTCAAGCCCATGCTCGACGCGGCACTGGAGCGCAAATATTCGGCCAGCCCCGGCGAAAGCTTCTTCACCGGCGGCGGCATGCACACCTTCAAAAACTTCCGCAACGAAGACAACGGGCGCATCCCCACCCTCAAGGAAGCCCTGCGCGAATCCATCAACCTGCCCTTCATCCGGCTGATGCGCGACATCGTGCGCTACACCACCTACAACGGGCCCAACAACAGCGCCGAGTTGCTCAAGGACGACGGCGACCCGCGTCGCCAGGAATACTTGGCACGTTTCGCCGACAAGGAAGGCAGTGATTTCCTGCTGCGCTTCTACAAGCGCTACCAGAACAAGAGCACTCAGGAACGCCTGGACACCTTCCTCGACGGCCTGCACCCCACCGCCTCGCACTTGGCGGCCGTGCACCGCTACCTATACCCCACCGCCAGCGAAGCCACCTTCACCACGTTCGTGCGCTCGCACCTGGGCAAAGGCGAAACCGTCACCGAAAAACGCCTGGGCGAATACTACGACAGCTATGGCCCCGGCCACTGGGACCTGCCCGACCAAGGCTACATCGCCCGGGTTCACCCGCTGGACCTGTGGCTGGTGGGCTACCTGATGCAGCACCCCGACGCCAAGTTCAGCGAAGCGGTGACCGCCAGCCATTTCGAGCGCCAGGAAGTCTACGGCTGGCTGTTCAAAAGCCGGCACAAGAGCGCCCGTGACAGCCGCATCCGCACCATGCTGGAAATCGAGGCGTTCCTGGATATCCATCGGCGCTGGTCGCGCCTGGGCTACCCCTTCGACCACTTGGTGCCGTCCCTGGCCACCGCCATCGGCAGTTCTGGCGACCGCCCCGCGGCCCTGGCCGAGTTGATCGGCATCATCCAGAACGATGGCATACGCCTGCCGGTGCTGCGTATCGACAGCCTGCACTTTGCCCAGGGCACGCCTTACGAAACCGAAGTGATCGCCGCCCCCGACAAGGCTCGCCGGGTGCTCAAGCCGGAAATTGCCCAGGCCATGCGCGAAGCCCTGTCGCAAGTGGTGGATGCTGGCACCGCGCGACGCGTGTCTGGCAGCTTCAAGACCGCCGACGGCACTGCGCTGGTGATGGGTGGCAAGACCGGCACCGGTGACAACCGCATAGAGAGCTTTGGCGCCCGCGGCCGGGTGCTGGGCTCCAAGGCCATCAACCGCACCGCCACCTTCGTGTTCTACATTGGCCAGAACCACTTCGGCACCCTCACCGCCTTCGTGCCTGGCCGTGCGGCAGAAGGTTTCCGTTTCACCTCGGCGTTGCCGGTGCAGGTGCTCAAGGGCATGGCGCCGATGCTGACGCCCTACGTGCAGCCTGGGGCCCTCACCCAGTGCAAGGTGCCCACCCCGACCACCACCGCCGCCCGCTGATGCAACACTGTCTTTGTGGGAGCGGGTTCTACCCGCGAAGCATGCACCGCGATGTATCAGGCACTACGCGGTGCGCCCTTCGCGGGTAGGACCCGCTCCCCCACAAACGGGCCGGGCGATCTAGCGACCGAGCCAGATGAGAACCATTCGTCTTTTCTGCTTGCAATTATCTAAAGATATATCTTAAGGTATATCTTACGTAATCAAGCGAAGAGAAAAAGACGATGAGAGACCACCATCACCCCCGCCGCGAATTCGGCGATGGCCACGACGGCCTGGAACGCCGCCCTGGCCGTGAACGTGGCGGCCGCGGCCCCCGTGTGTTTGCCCCCGGCGACCTGAAACTGCTGCTGCTGGCCCTGGTGGCCGAGCAGCCCTGCCACGGCTATGACCTGATACGCCAGATAGAAGGCATGTTCGACGGCGCCTACAGCCCCAGCCCCGGCGTGATCTACCCCACCCTTACCTTTCTGGAAGAAAGCGAACTGGTGCAGGGTGACGCCCAGGGCGGCAAGAAGCTCTACACCGTGACCCAGGCCGGCCGCGCCTCCCTGGCCGACCAGGCCATCGCACTGGACGGCGTGCGCACCCGCATCGACGTGAGCAAGCGTTCGCTGCGCGGCCACGACCGCCCGGCCGAGATCCACGAAGCCGTTCATAACCTGCGCCATGCCCTGCAACTGCACCATGGACGCTGGAGCCCTGATGAGATCGTGCGGGTCAGCGACCTGCTCAACCGCACCGCCAAGGCCATCGTCGATGGCCCTGCCAACACCTACCCCACTGCGGAGAAGTCTGTATGAAGGCTGAGAACACCCAAGGCGTACATCGCGTCATGCACGAAATCAAACGTCGCCGCCTGAAAGTGCTGCGCGTCGCCGAGTTGACCCCGCGCATGCGCCGCATCACGGTGGGCGGCCCAGAGCTGGAAGGCTTCCTGAGCCAGGGCGCCGATGACCACATCAAGCTGATGTTTGCCCGCAATGCTGAAGAACAGGCCGCGCTGGAAACCCTGAAACTGGGCGGCCCCAACGACGGCGGCGTGAAGCCGGCCATGCGCGACTACACCCCGCGGCGTATCGACCTGGTTGCTGGCGAACTGGACATCGATTTCGTGATTCATGGCGACGGCCCCGCCTCCACCTGGGCCGAGCAGGCCGAGCCAGGCCAGTACCTGTACATCGGTGGCCCGCGCAGCTCGACCATTGTTCCGGACACCTTCGACAGCTACCTGCTGATCGGCGATGAAACCGCCATCCCGGCCATTGCCAGACGCCTGGAAGAACTGCCGGCCAACCGCACGGCGCTGGTGGTGATCGAGATCGAAGATGCCCGCGAGCAGCAAGTGCTTAACAGCACCGCTCAAGTAGAAGTAATCTGGGTGGAACGCCATAGCCGCGAGAACGCGCTGGTGGCCGCCGTTACCGACTTGACCATTCCTGAAGGCGAATTGTTCGCCTGGGTGGCCACGGAAGCAGCGCTGTCGCGCCAGGTGCGCAAGGTATTGCTCGAACATCACCACCTGGGCGAAACCGCCCAGGTCAAGGCAGTAGGCTACTGGCGTCTGGACGAGAACGACGAAGGCTGATTCACACCAGCCATTCCTTGTACCTGACTGTGTGGGGCGGGCTCTGCCCGCGCCCACAGTTGCTCCCACACATCAAATGGCCGTATTCCCTAAGCCAGTGCCCGCCGGCCTTGCCAGCGATCCACTCCCACCAACACCAGCGAAATCACCACGAACCCCAGCAGGATCACCAACGCATTGATGATCACCCGCGCGTAGCCCAAATGGCTCACGTCTATAAAGGGATACGGGTACACCCCGATCGCATTGCCGCGCAGCAGGCAATAAGCGAAATACAGGATGGGATACACCATCCACGCCACCACATGCCGGGCCTGCAGCGCGCCCTTGGGCACGCACCACCACCAGAAGGCGACGAACACCGGCGGCAATATGTCGTGCAACAGTTCGTTGACCACCCACTGCACCCCTTCCGGGTGCCACGCGTTACGCAGCAGCAAGCTGTATGACACCCCCACCAGAATGATGCTCGCCGTCACCCCCGAACTGACCCAGGGCCGCAGCCAGAACGATGGCGTGCCGGTACTCTGGCCCCGTGCGGCCACGGTCAGCACAATGGCCACCAGCGTATTGGTGAGGATAGTGAAGTAGCCGAAGAAATGCAGCACCCCACCCATCAGGCTGGCCTGGTCGGCCAGGCGCCCTTGCAGAATCAACAGCAACTGCACGGCCAGCGCCAGCCACGCGGTGCAGGCTGCCACGACGACAAAGGCTCGCAGGGGGCGCGAGTGCACGGGGTGATACATAAGGGTCAGTCCTCGACAGGTCGCTTGGTGCGTGCCAGCTTCACGTATAGGCGCTCTACCTTCTCCCGCGCCCATGGCGTCTTGCGCAAGAAGGTCAGGCTCGACTTGATGCTGGGGTCGCTCTTGAAGCAGCGGATATCGATGCGCTCGGCCAGCCCTTCCCAGCGGTAGTGGGCGACCAGCGCGTTGAGGATCTGCTCCAGCGTTACACCGTGCAATGGGTTGTTATGGGGTTCGGTCATGCCAGGCTCCAGCCGAGTGAGGGGTGCGCACCATAGCGGAGCCGTCCGGCAGCGGGAAGACCTTACCCCCCCATCAATGCCTGCCGAATCAGCATTTGCTGCGCACCCTGTAGGATATTTCCCAAATCTATCACCCCTTCCCCCGACCGCGGAGCTCCCGGAAGGCGGCGAAATGGTTCGCAGGACCTTTTGGCGGTGTCATGTAGATCGCGGGCCCGCTGTGCGGGCCTTCGCAGCCTGGCGGCAGCTCCTACTCCATCAAGCGCACGCAAGAATGTTTCTGCCACAGGGCCGCACAACACTGACGCTAGTTGTGCGGCCCATTAGAGTTAAACGCGCCCCCGGCGCGTTCCCCACAACGCTGAAGAAATTTTCATGACTGCAGAAGGTCGATATTCAGGCGTTCGGGAGTGCAGAAGCTATTGTTACGCCACCAGTAACTATGCATGTTGCATAAGCATCTTTTAATAGTAAAAAAACCTCTATATCCTCCGCCACCCGCAACTGAATCGATTTTTTTGCGTAATAAAACCTACATTTTCAAGTGACATTTAAGCTCACTATAAAATGTACCGTTTGGTTAATAATTAAAGATCCTTAATAAATGCCAAAATTCGAACTTCGCCGTGCTCGTGCCGCCGGCCGTTTCACCGTATCGCCCACCCTGCGTCTGCTGGGGGGCGTGACTGCCATTGGACTGGCTTCCTGTGCCCAGGCCGCGCCGGCGTTCGACGCCGACTCGCCCTACATGTTCGGCGACTGGGGCGGTGAGCGTACCCGCCTGCATGACCTGGGCTACGACTTCAAGATGGAATACGTCGGTGAGTCGGGTTCGAACCTGCACGGTGGCTACAACCACGACCATGCCACTCGCTACAGCGACCAGTTCGCCCTGGGCATGCACATGGATCTGCAGAAGATCCTGGGCTGGCATGACGCAGAGTTCCAACTGACCCTGACCGACCGTAACGGTGACAACATCACCAACGACCGCGTGGCCGACCCCCGCACCGGCGGTATCAGTTCGTCCCAGGAAGTCTACGGCCGCGGCAGCATCGTGCGGATCACGCAGATGTACTACGAGCAGAAGTTCTTTGATCAGAAGCTGGACATCAAGGTCGGCCGCTTCGGCGAAGGCGAAGATTTCAACAGCTTCCAGTGCGACTTCCAGAACCTGGGGTTCTGCGGTTCGCAAGTGGGTAACTGGGCCACTGGCATCTGGTACAACTGGCCCGTCAGCCAATGGGCTGCCCGCGTCAAATACCACCTCAATGACGAAGTGTACGCACAGATCGGTGCCTACGCCCTGAACCCGTCCAACCTGGAAAATGGTAACGGTTTCAAGTTGAACAACGCCGGCAACGAAGGCGCCGTGCTGCCGGTCGAGCTGGTCTGGACCCCGCACGTCAACGGCCTGCCGGGCGAATACCGCGTCGGTTACTACTACAGCACCGCCAACGCCAAGGATGTCTACAAGGACAGCAATGGCCAGCCGGCAGCCCTGAGCGGTGATGACTACCGTTCCAGCTCCAGCAAGCACGGCTACTGGCTGACCCTGAACCAGCAACTGACGTCCCAGGCCAGCGACAACTCGCGCGGCCTGAGCGTGTTCGGCAACGTGACCGTGCACGACAAGAAAACCAACATGATCGACAACTACGTCCAAGCCGGTGTCGTCTATAAAGGCCTGTTCGATGCCCGTCCGAAGGATGATGTCGGCATTGCCCTGGCACGTATCCACGTCAACCCTGCGTATCGCAAGAACGAAGAAGCGACCAACGAAGCCAACGGCGTGACTGATTACAACGATCCGTCCTACATGCCGATCCAGCGCACCGAGACCAGCGCCGAGCTCAACTACGGCATCCATGTAGCCAACTGGCTGACCGTGCGCCCGAACTTGCAGTACATCAAGCACCCAGGTGGCGTCGACGAAGTCGACAACGCACTGGTGGCCGGTATCAAGATTCAAAGTTCTTTCTAACAACAATTCAACTTTACGGAAGAAGTCAACCTGACCACGGGCATAGAACCTACCTGGACTATGCTCGACCACTCAAACGTAACGGAGAAACCACACTATGAGCACTGACAGTGCTTTGAGTCGCGGTCGACTGGCGCCGAGCTTGCTCGGCCTAGTGATGCTGCTGATGGGCCTTGCCCTGCTGATCCTGGGCGGCAAACTCGCCATGCTCGGCGGTTCGCTGTACTACGTGATTGCCGGGATTTTCGTCCTGGTTTCGGGCGTCCTGCTGCTGGCCGGCCGGTCGTCCGCCATTGGCATTTATGCCGTATTCCTGCTGGGCAGCACCGTCTGGGCGCTGGCCGAAACCGGCCTTGACTGGTGGCAACTGGTGCCACGCCTGTCGCTGTGGTTCGTGCTGGGCCTGCTGCTGTGGCTGCCATGGTTCCGCAAGCCACTGGTGCTGCGTGAGCCTGCGCCCAAGGCCACCTCGGTTCTGGGTGTTGCCGTCGTCCTGGCCGGCGCCTGCGCCGTGGCCGCTCAGTTCACCAGCTACGGTGACGTGAGTGGCGACCTGGGCCGTGACACCGCCGACATGACCAGCGCCGCACCTGCCCAGCCTGACGGCGACTGGCAGTCGTACGGCCGCACCGAGTTCGGCGAGCGCTACTCGCCGCTCAAGCAAATCACTGCGCAAAACATCGGCAAGCTGACTGAAGCCTGGCGTATCCGTACCGGTGACCTGCCAACGGCAAAAGACCCGGTCGAGCTGACCAACGAAAACACCCCGTTGAAAGTCAACGGCATGGTCTACGCCTGCACCGCCCACAGCAAAGTGTTGGCATTGGACCCGGACACCGGCAAGGAAATCTGGCGTTTTGACCCGCAACTGACCGGTCCTAACGACAACGACTTCCGTGGCTGGGCGCACATGACCTGCCGTGGCGTTTCGTACTACGACGAAGCCGCCTACAGCAAGTCGGACGCCATCAGCACCCCGGCGGCCCTGTCCACCGCAGGCCAGGCCGTGGCCACCAGCTGCCCTCGCCGCCTGTACCTGCCGACCGCCGATGCTCGCCTGATCGCGCTGAACGCCGACACCGGTAAAGTCTGCGAAGACTTCGGCAACAAAGGTGTGGTTGACCTGCGCGCCAACATCGGCAAGTTTACCCCGGGCGGCTACTACGCCACCTCGCCTGCCGCCATCACCCGTAACCTGGTGATCATCGGCGGCCACGTCACCGACAACGAATCCACCGACGAGCCGTCGGGCGTGATCCGTGCCTACGACGTGCACGACGGCCACCTGGTCTGGAACTGGGACGCCGGCAACCCGGATGAAACCGCTCCGATCGCCGAAGGCAAGTTCTACACCCGCAACTCGCCGAACATGTGGTCGCTGGCCAGCGTCGATGAGAAGCTGGGCCTGGTCTACCTGCCGCTGGGCAACCAGATGCCTGACCAGTGGGGCGGCAACCGCACCCCAGAGTCCGAGAAGTTCAGCGCCGGTACCGTCGCCCTGGACATCGACACCGGCAAGCTGAAATGGAACTACCAGTTCACTCACCACGACCTGTGGGACATGGACGTACCTGCTCAGCCTTCGCTGATCGACCTGAAGACCCCAAGCGGCGTGAAACACGCGCTGATTCAGCCGACCAAGCAGGGCAGCCTGTACGTGCTGGACCGTGAAACCGGTCAGCCGATCGTACCGATCCAGGAAGTAGACGCACCCAAGGGCGCTGTCGAAGGCGACCATAGCGCGCCTACCCAGGCACGTTCCGAGCTGAACATGCTGCCGCCTGAGCTGAATGAAAAGGCCATGTGGGGTGTCACGCCGTTCGACCAACTGCTGTGCCGCATCCAGTTCAAGTCGCTGCGTTATGAAGGCCAGTACACCCCTCCGTCGGTCCAGGGCAGCATCATCTACCCGGGTAACGTAGGCGTGTTCAACTGGGGGGCGGTGTCGATCGACCCGGTTCGCCAGATGCTGTTCGCAAGCCCGAACTACATGGCGTTCGTCTCCAAGCTGGTGCCTCGCGCCCAGGTGGAAGCCGGCAGCAAGCGTGAAAGCGAAACCAGCGGTGTGCAACCGAACGCCGGTGCTCCTTACGCGGTGATCATGCACCCCCTGATGTCGCCGTTCGGCGTACCGTGCCAGGCTCCGGCCTGGGGCTACGTGGCCGGTGTTGACCTGACCACTTCCAAGATCATCTGGAAGCACAAGAACGGCACCAGCCGCGACAGCTCGCCAATCCCGCTGAACCTGACCCTGGGCGTCCCAAGCATGGGCGGCTCGATGGTCACTGCCGGTGGTGTTGGCTTCCTGAGCGGCACCCTGGACCAGTACATCCGTGGCTACGACGTCAAGACCGGCAAGAAACTGTGGGAAAGCCGCCTGCCGGCGGGGGGTCAGTCGACCCCAATGACCTACACCGGTAAAGACGGCGACCAGTATGTGCTGTCGGTTGTCGGCGGCCATGGCTCGCTGGGCACCAAGATGGACGACTACATCATTGCCTACAAGCTCGCCAAGTAAGCCTTTGATGTAACGAAAACGGCTCCCCTTGGGGAGCCGTTTTTTTATGGGCACCACACATTGCCACCATCAGGCCCGCGGCCCGCCAGGGCTGGCACATCGGGGCCAACGTCAACAACAAGATCAAAAGCCACGTCAAAAGCTGACAGCAACAGCAGCTCTGCCGCTGGGGCCGTGCTTTACTTCTCGATCACTTGCCCACGCATCGGCGCCAGCCGTGCGATCAAGCGGTTCTGCGCGGTCACCGGCACGTTCTGGTCTTCCATGGCCTTGATCAAATCCTCCACCAGCGCATTGAAGTCGCTGCGGGTCAGGTGCTGGCCCTTGTGGGATTCGGCCATGGTGTCGCCGGTGTAGGTGCACGGGCCGCCCGCTTCCACGCAGAACTGCTCCACCAGCTTGTCGCGCAGGCGCGAGATGTTGACGTTGTGAAAGTGCTCGACGATGCGGTCGTCATGGGCGATGTGCAGCAGCATGCCCTCGACGATCCGGGTGATGCCGGGCTTGGCGCCCAGGTCGCGGTACAGGCTGTCATCCTTGGGCGGCTGAGTGTTTGACGCGCAGGCGCCCAGCAGCAGCATCGAAGCAAAGACCAGACGACGCATGATCAGTAGCTCCCCTGAATCGACAAGTAGGTGCCGTTCTGGTTGTCCAGGGTGGCGATCTCGCCCAGGCGGGCGTAGGCCAATACCACCGAGACATGCTTGTTGGGGAACCAGCCGACGAACAGGTCGGCCCAGTCGCTTTCACCGGAGAACGATAGGTTGTCGGGCTTCTCCTTGTACTCCAGGCCCACCGCCCAGCGCGGGTTGAACAGCACCGCCACCGAGCCTTCCTTGAGCACGCTGCGGGTGTCGCGGCGGTCGCCACCAAAACCCAGCACGCCCAGCTCGTTGGCACGGCTGTAGCGCAGGTTGCCGTTCACCAGCAGGTCGTAACCGAAGGCGCCGCCCAGGAACAGCCGGCTGGCGGCCAGGTAGCCTTCCACGTCGCAGTCGCGCTTGGCGCCCACCATCTGCGGAATCTCGAAGTTGTTGTCGTGCTTGTATTCCAGGCCCAGGGACAGCTGGGGCAGCTGGTCATAAATGAGGTCGCCAAACAGGCGCACCTTCACGCCGAAAATGTCCTGGCCCAGGCTGCTCTGCGGCAGGTCGAGCTTGTGCCCCAGGGTGCCAAGGTCGAAGCGCTGGTGCGCGTAGGACACCTCCACGCGGTTGTCATAGCTGGCTGCCAGGCCCACCACGTCGAGGTTGTAGTCGGGCAGGTCGACATGGGTGCCGAACGCCGTGGCACCCCACTCGCCCTGCTCGCCGTAGCCGGCCAGCACCGCCCAGGGGTTGATGCCGCCGCCCGCCGCGCCATCGAGACTTGAGGCACCGCCGGTGGCCAGCAGACGCCCCTGGTCTGCGACAGCGACCGAGGACAGGCACAGTGAACAGAGCAGCAAGGAAAGGTTACGCGTCATTTATCAGTGGACCATCGCAGACAGTGAATACAGGGGTTGCTTGAGCCAGGCCTCGAAGGCTGCGGCGGTGAGCGGACGGCTGATCAGGTAACCCTGGGCCGTGTCGCAATGCCAGCGTTCCAGCAGGCGCAGGCTGTGTTCGTATTCCACGCCTTCAGCCACTACCTTAAGCCCCAGGTTGTGGCTCATCTCGATAGTGGAGCGCACAATCACCGCGTCTTCGCTGGTTTCATCCAGGTTGCGCACGAATGACTGGTCGATCTTAAGTTCCTGCACCGGCAAGCGCTTGAGGTGCGCCAGCGACGAGTAACCGGTGCCGAAGTCGTCCACCGACAGGCTGATGCCGCACTCGCGCAGGCGGTGCAGCACCTTGAGCGCCGACTCCGGCTCGCGCATGACCGCGCTTTCGGTGATTTCGAAAATCAGTTGCCCGGCCGGCACGCCATACAGCGCCAGCAGACGCGAGACGCGCTCGGCCAGGTCCTGGCCCAGCAGGTCATCAGCGGAAATGTTCAACGACAACTGCACGCGCATGCCGCGCCCGTTCCACTCGCTCAATTGGCGAATGCCTTCCTCGATCACCCAACGGGTCAGCAGTTGAATGCTGCCGGTGCGTTCGGCCAGTTCAATGAACTCGCCTGGCGACACGATGCCCAGTTGCGGGTGATGCCAGCGCAGCAAGGCCTCGGCCTGACGCACTTCGCCCTGGCGGATGTCCAGCTTGGGCTGGTAGTTGAGCAACAGCTCGCCGTTGTCGGCAGCGCGGCGCAAATCCCGGATCAGGCGGATCTGGCGCTGGTGGGCCAGGTCGCGGCCGTGCTCGTACACCTGCAGGCGGCCGGGCATTTGCGAGGCGTCCTTGAGCGCCACCGCGGCGCGGCCCAGCAGCTCTTCGGCGTCGGCGCCATCGGCCGGGTAGGCGGCAATGCCAATACGGCAGTCAATGGCCACGTCATGGCCGCCAAAGCGGTGCGGCTTAAGCAGCAGTTGTTGCAGTTTGTCCGCACGGGCCACAGCGGCATCGCTGTCGGTGTGTTCCAGCAACAGCAGGAATTCATCGGCAATCAAGTGCGCCAAGGTGTCACCGGGGTTCAAGGTGGCCTGCATACGTTGCCCCACCTGCTTGAGCAGGCCGTCGACGAACGCCGGCCCCGCCCCTTCGCTGAGGGTTCGAAGGTTATCGACGCCCAGGTAGACCAGGGCCATGGGCCGTTGCGCGGCAATGGCGCTGCTCAGGCGCTCCATGGCCAGCGTGCGGTTGGGCAGCCCGGTCAGGCTGTCGTGCAAGGCGTTGTGGGCCAACTGCTGCTCACGCTCGGCAATGCCTTCGCGCATATGGTTGAAAGCCTTGGCCAACACGCCCAGTTCGTCACCGCGCTTGAGGTCGATGGCGGTCTGGTAGTCACCGTCACCGATGCGCTGGGCGGCCTGGGCCAACACCTGCACCGGTTGGGACACGCTGCGCGCCAGCAGCAGCGCGCCGGCAAGCGAGGCGGCCAGGGCCGCCAGGGCGATGACCAAAATCGTGTTGTCCAGCCCTGAAAACGCATGCAAGGCGTCGTCCAGCGGGCTTTGCAACAGCGCGATGACCTGGCCGCCGTCGGTGTCAGCCAGCATCAGCGGCTGGCTGAGGTAACTACGGCCGTCGTGACTGGCCAGCGATACACGATGGCTGCTACCGTTGGCCAGCATCCAGTCGGTGATCGAGGGTTGCAGTTCGGGCGCCTGCGTGCTGACCAGCTTGCCCATCTTGCCGTCTTCCTGAGACAGGAACGACACCTGCAGGTTGGTCAGGCTGTGCAGTTCTTGCGCCAACGCGCTGTCCATCACGAAGCCCACGACCACGCGGCCGATGGGCAACGGCGCCATTACCGGCGCCTCCACCAGCAGGTGCGGTTCGCCACGCAGGGGCACGATCAACATGGACTGGTTCTGCCGACGCGCGTTGCGCAGGGCCTCGTCGAAGCGGAACTGGCTGCCGTCCTGCAACTCGGCCACCGTGCTGGCCATGACCTTGCCATCCATGCTCAGCAGGATCATGTCACTGGCACCGATGCGCGAACCATGGTTGGCCAGGGCCGAGCGAATGGTGGCCGAGTCGCCGCTGGCCACCGCATCGCGAAAGCCGAAATCGGCCGCCAGCAACTGCGCGGCATCCTTTAGGCGTTTGCCGCGCACATCCAGCAGGCGCTCGAATACCCGCGCACCCAATTGCAACTGATCCGAGGCCTGTGCCCGCACCGCGTCCGTGGTCGCCAGCTTGACCGACAGGGTCAAAGCGGCAATCACCACCAGCAGCAGCAGGATCAGGACGACGGCAATGCGCGCCTGAAAACTACTTCTCAGTTTCACGGACAGCTTTATTGAAGGCATCGCCGAAGCCACTCGTTTCAGGAGCATGGGGGGTGTCAGCGACGGGCGCCTCTACCGTAAGGTTCCAGGAACGCTGCAGGCCGCTGGCGGCGACGTCGATGGCGCCACCGCTGACGGTCTGCATGTCGGGCAACTGCGGGTGCCACAGGGTGACTTGATAATGGCCTGGCGGTACGTCCAGGCTAAGGCTGCCGTCGGCACCACTGACGGCAAACCATGGATCATCGGTCACGTAGATATAACCCAGCATCCAGTCATGAATATTGCAACCCAGTACCACCACGCCCGGTTTGTCGAACAGCAGTGGTTTGGCCGGCGTCCCTTCGTACAAGCGTAGCTCGAAACGCTTTGGCGCCGAGAAGGAATACACCTGGTGACGGATATTGTCGCTGTTGGGGAAACGGATATTGGTGCCGGTGTGCACGGCCAGCACGTGGGGCACGAATTCCTGTTTGACCTGGTCCATGTCGGCGGTGGGCGTGGCATTGCCGCTGCCCTGGCCCTGCAGGCTCAATACGGCGCCGGCCAGGGGCTTGCCCTGGGCGTCCACCAGTTGAGCCTTGAGCGGCGCGGCAACGCACCAGGCCGAGGCATTCACGGCCAGAATCATTGCAGCAATGTGCACATACACTTTCGCCATAGCGGCACCCAAGGTCAGGAAACAGTTGTCGCCAGCCTTGGCAATCGCGTCGTACAGCAGAGTAAACACACTGGACAGAGAGATCACGCGGAAAGACAAGGCGAATAGCCATCATCCTGCTTTCCCGACGAAAGGCGACGAGCCAAACCGCGAATGATAGCAGCGGACGCTCTATTCCGTGAGGTTCAACAACACCGCAGGCCTCTGCGCGCAGCCTGCATGAAGGTTATCGTCAGGTTTGGGTAAAGCTGGAGTGCCGCCATTGAAACCTCCGGGCAACCGCCCCATCTAATCGCCATAGTCATTTGCGCAGGTGCCCCATGAGCGACCAGCAGGATTTCCCCGAACACCCCAGCGATACCCTGGAAAGCGAACACATCGAGCATTCCCCCCACTCCAGCACCGAACTGGCCCTGCCTGGCCAGAACCTGCCGGACAAGGTCTACATCATTCCGATCCACAACCGGCCCTTCTTCCCGGCGCAAGTGCTGCCGGTGATCGTCAACGAAGAGCCGTGGGCCGAAACCCTGGACTTGGTGGCCAAGGAACCGCACCACTCGCTGGCGCTGTTCTTCATGGAAACCCCGCAAGACACCCGCCACCTGGACACCTCCAACCTGCCGCTGTACGGCACATTGGTGAAGATCCACCACGCCAGCCGCGAAAACGGCAAGCTGCAGTTCGTGGCCCAGGGCCTGTCGCGGGTGCGCATTCGCTCCTGGCTCAAGCACCATCGCCCGCCTTACCTGGTGGAAGTGGAATACCCGCATCAGCCGGCCGAGCCTACTGACGAAGTGAAGGCCTACGGCATGGCCTTGATCAACGCGATCAAGGAACTGCTGCCGCTTAACCCGCTGTACAGCGAAGAGCTGAAGAACTACCTCAACCGATTCAGCCCCAACGACCCCTCGCCGCTCACCGACTTCGCCGCCGCGCTGACTTCGGCCACCGGCGCCGAGTTGCAGCAAGTACTGGACTGCGTGCCCATGCTCAAGCGCATGGAAAAAGTGCTGCCCATGCTGCGCAAGGAAGTGGAAGTGGCGCGCTTGCAGAAAGAGATCTCCGCCGAGGTGAACCGGCAGATCGGCGAGCACCAGCGCGAATTCTTCCTCAAGGAACAGCTCAAGGTCATCCAGCAGGAGCTGGGCCTGACCAAGGACGACCGCAGCGCCGACCTGGAACAGTTCCAGCAGCGCCTGGAAGGCAAGACCCTGCCCGCCCAGGCGCAAAAGCGCGTGGACGAGGAAATGGGCAAGCTGGCGATCCTGGAAACCGGTTCGCCCGAATACGCCGTTACCCGCAACTACCTGGAATGGGCCACCGCCCTGCCCTGGGGCGTGTACGGCAAGGACAAGCTGGACCTCAAGTTCGCCCGCAAGGTGATGGACCAGCACCACGCCGGCCTGGACGACATCAAGAGCCGCATCCTCGAATTTCTGGCCGTGGGCGCTTACAAAGGCGAGATCAGCGGCTCCATCGTGCTGCTGGTAGGCCCGCCGGGCGTGGGCAAGACCAGCGTCGGCAAGTCCATCGCCGAGTCGCTGGGGCGGCCATTCTACCGCTTCAGCGTGGGCGGCATGCGTGACGAGGCCGAGATCAAGGGCCACCGCCGCACCTACATCGGCGCCCAACCTGGCAAGCTGGTGCAGGCGCTCAAGGACGTGGAGGTGATGAACCCGGTGATCATGCTCGACGAGATCGACAAGATGGGCCAGAGCTACCAGGGCGACCCGGCGTCGGCGCTGCTGGAAACCCTGGACCCGGAACAGAACGTCGACTTCCTCGACCACTACCTGGACCTGCGCCTGGACCTGTCCAAGGTGCTGTTCGTGTGCACCGCCAACACCCTGGACTCCATTCCCGGGCCGTTGCTGGACCGCATGGAAGTCATTCGCCTGTCCGGCTACATCACCGAGGAAAAAGTAGCCATCGCCAAGCGCCACCTGTGGCCCAAGCAATTGGAAAAGGCTGGCGTCGACAAAGCCAAGTTGAGCATCACCGACACCGCCCTGCGCGCAGTGATAGAGGGCTACGCCCGCGAAGCCGGAGTGCGCCAGTTGGAGAAACAACTGGGCAAGCTGGTGCGCAAGGCCGTGGTCAAGTTGCTGGACGCGCCGGACGCCGTGATCAAGATCGGCCCCAAGGACCTCGAAGCCTCCCTGGGCATGCCGGTGTTCCGCAGCGAGCAGGTGCTGTCGGGCAAGGGCGTGATCACTGGGCTCGCCTGGACCAGCATGGGCGGCGCCACACTGCCCATCGAGGCCACGCGCATACACACCCACAACCGCGGCTTCAAGTTGACCGGGCAATTGGGCGAAGTGATGAAGGAGTCGGCGGAAATCGCCCACAGCTACATCAGCTCCAACCTCAAGCAGTTTGGCGCTGACGTGACCTTCTTCGACGAGGCCTTCGTGCATTTGCATGTGCCTGAAGGCGCCACGCCCAAGGACGGCCCCAGCGCCGGCGTGACCATGGCCAGCGCCCTGCTGTCCCTGGCCCGCGACCAAGCACCGAAGAAAGGCGTGGCCATGACCGGCGAACTGACCTTGACCGGCCACGTGCTGCCCATTGGTGGCGTGCGCGAGAAAGTCATTGCGGCGCGCCGCCAGAAGATCAATGAACTGATCTTGCCGGAGGCCAACCGCGGCAACTTCGAAGAGCTGCCGGATTACCTGAAGCAAGGGCTGACGGTGCACTTTGCCAAGCGCTTCGCGGATGTGGCGAAGGTGTTGTTCTAAACCCGGACCGCCGAAATCCTGTAGCCGCAGCCTGACGGCAGCGGCTACAACGCCCCCTTCATTCGGTTATGCTGGCGACCATCCCGTTCACCCATGGAGCCGCCCATGACCGCTGCCCGCCTTCTTCTGCCTGCCAGCCTTGCCCTGCTGGCCGCCTGCGCCCAACAGCCCGCGCACAACGTGGACCTTGCCAAGCAAAGCGAATGCCCGCTGAAACTGGTCAACGGCCAGACCCTTACCCTCACCCTGCCCAGCAACCCCACCACAGGCTACCGCTGGTTGGTACAGAACCCTGCGCCCAGCGTGCTGCGCGTGTTGAGCCCGGAGGTCTACAGCAACCCTGAAGACGCAGGCCTGGTAGGCGCGGCCGGGCAATCGGTGTGGCGCTTCCAGGCCAAGGCCGCAGGCGATGGGCAATTGCTGCTGGTGTTGCAACAGCCGTGGGCGCCTGAGGTGAAGCCGGTGCAGGTCTTCGATTGTTCCATTACAGTGAAATAGCGGCGCTGTGGGAACTGGCTTGCCAGCGGGTTTTTCAGGGGCCCGAACAGTTCGCTGGCAGGCCTGCTCCCACAGCTTGTCCATCTCACCTGCAATAACCCGCCAATCCAGCTAAAATGCCGCCCCTCGTTTTTACCGACCCGCCGGAACCGCCGTGAGCAAAGAACCCGACCGCATTTTCGCCCAGCCCCTGGCCCAAGTGCCCGACTTTGTCTTCAACGAAGACGTGGTGCGGGTGTTCCCGGACATGATCAAGCGTTCGGTGCCCGGCTACCCGACCATCGTCGAGAACCTCGGCGTGCTGGCCGCACAGTTCGCCCAGCCGCACACCGCCCTGTATGACCTGGGCAGTTCGCTGGGCGCAGTCACCCAGTCGCTGCGCCGCCATGTGCGCACGGACGACTGCCGGGTGATCGCGGTGGACAACTCCAGCGCCATGGTCGAGCGGTGCCGTGAATACCTCAACGCCCAGGACTCGATGTTCCAGGAGCTGTTGCCGGTTGACGTCATCGACGGCGATATTCTCAGCCTGGCATTCCAGCCTGCCTCGGTCATTGCCATGAACTTCACCCTGCAGTTCATCGCCCCCGACCAGCGCCTGGGCCTGCTGCAACGCATTCGCCAGGCCCTGGTGCCGGGCGGCGCGCTGATCCTGTCGGAGAAGCTGCGCTTCGCCGATGAACAGGAACACGAACTGCTCACCGACCTGCACATCGCCTTCAAGCGCGCCAATGGCTACAGCGAACTGGAAATTGCCCAGAAACGCAGCGCCATCGAAAACGTGATGAAGCCCGACAGCCTTGCAGAGAACCGCGAACGCCTGCTGGCCGCCGGTTTCTCCAAGGTCGTGCCCTGGTTCCAATGCCTTAACTTTGCCTCGTTGATTGCCCTGCCATGATTGATCTAGCCCCCCTGGTCCGCCGCATGGCGGGTACGCCCCTGGCCCCCTGGAGCCAGGGCCTGCAAGCCCAGCTCGACGCCAAGATGGAAAAAGGCCACGGTGACCTGGAGCGCTGGCAAGCTGCGCTCAATGCCCTGCCGCCGGTGCAACCCAGCGAAATCGAGCTAACCGACAGTCTCACCCTGGACTGCGCCTGCGACGACGCCACCCGCCAGCAGATGCACGATGCCCTGATGGGCCTGTCGCCCTGGCGCAAGGGGCCGTTCAACCTGTTCGGCGTGCACGTGGACACCGAATGGCGCTCGGACTGGAAATGGTCGCGGGTGGCCCCGCACCTGGACCTCAAAGGCAAGCGCGTGCTGGACGTGGGTTGCGGCAACGGTTACTACCAATGGCGCATGCTCGGCGCCGGCGCCGACAGCGTCATTGGCGTAGACCCCAACTGGCTGTTCTTCTGCCAGTTCCAGGCCGTGCAACGTTTTCTGCCGGACCTGCCCGCCTGGCACCTGCCCTTCGCCCTGGAAGACCTGCCGGCGAACCTGGAAGGCTTCGACACAGTGTTTTCCATGGGTGTGTTCTACCATCGCCGCTCGCCCATCGAGCACCTGCTGGCGCTCAAGGACTGCCTGGTCAAAGGTGGCGAACTGGTGCTGGAAACCCTGGTGGTGCCTGGCGACAAACACCAGGTGCTGGTGCCCGAGGACCGCTACGCACAAATGCGCAATGTATGGTTCCTGCCGTCGGTGCCTGCCCTGGAGCTGTGGCTGCGCCGCGCAGGGTTCAGCGACATCGAATGCGTGGACGTGAGCATCACCACCGTGCAGGAACAGCGCAGCACCGAGTGGATGAAATACCAGTCGCTGGGCGATTTCCTCGACCCCAACGACCACAGCCGCACCCTCGAAGGCCTGCCAGCGCCGATGCGCGCCGTGATCAAGGCCCGCAAGTAAACGGCCTGATGTGTGGGAGCGGGCAGAGCCCGCTACCACACAAGCAACGCAATAGCCGCGTAGAAGGCTTTATACCAACCCGTCGATCATCACTTGGGCATTGCCCTGACTGCAGCGCTCCACCCGCCCGCGCACGCCATACACCGCCGCCAGGCTGTCCCCGTCGATCACCTGCGCCGGCGCCCCATGGGCCATCAACCGCCCGTCCTTGAGCATCAATACCCGATCGGTCTGACGCAGGCTGATATTGATGTCGTGCAACACGATCAACGTCACCATGTTGCGCTCGCGGGTTTCCTGGCCAATCACTTCCATCACATGGAACTGGTGGTTCAGGTCCAGCGCGCTCAATGGCTCATCCAGCAGCAACAGCACCGGCTTGCGAATCAACGCCTGGGCCAGGCCCACCAGTTGTTTCTGGCCGCCCGACAGCTGGTCCAGAAAGCTCATGGCCAGGTTGGCAATACCCAACCGCTCCAGCAATGCCCTCGCCTCATCGATGTCCTGCTGGCGCGGGGTGTTGCCGCTGGCACGACGGGCCACCAGCAACGACTCGAACACCCGCAGGTGCACACTGGCCGGCAGGCTTTGCGGCAGGTACACCACGCGCTCGGCGCGGCTGGCGTAACTGGCCGCCAGCAGGTCGCTGCCGTCCAGCAACACCTGGCCGTTGGCCACGGTCAGGCCGGCGATGGCCTTGAGCAAGGTCGACTTGCCACTGCCGTTGGGCCCCAGCAGCGCCGTGACCTGACCGTGGCCAATGCCTGCCAGCGACAACTGCTCGATGATCCGCCGCTTGCCATAACTGACGTCCAACTGGCGGATTTCAAGTTCATGAGCGCTCATCATTGGCCTCCATTGCGGCGCAGCACAATCGACAGGAAGAACGGAATACCCACCAGCGAGGTGACGATACCCACCGGAATCAGCACCCCGGGAATGATGTTCTTCGACGCCACCGACGCCAGCGACAGGATCAACGCACCCGCCAGGGCACTGCCAGGCAGGTAAAAGCGGTGGTCCTCACCGAACAGCAGGCGGGCAATGTGCGGGCCCACCAAGCCAATGAAGCCGATGGTGCCCACGAAGGCCACAGCCAGCGCAGACAGCACGCTGACCCGCAGCAAAGTGCCCAAACGCAGGCGCTTCACGTCGATACCAAAGCTGGCCGCGCGATCCTCGCCCAGGCGCAGCGCCGTGAGCTGCCAGGCACGGCGCAAGGCCAGCGGCAAAGCCACCACCAACGCCAGCGCCAACAACCCCACCTTCATCCAGCTGGCGCGGGCCAGGCTGCCTAGGGTCCAGAACACCAGTGCTTGCAGGGAGTCCTCGGTGGCCACGAACTGGATCAGCGACACCAGCGCACCAAAGGTGAAGCCCAGGGCAATGCCGAACAGCACCACCACGCTGGTATCGGCCTTGCGCCAGCGCGCCAGCAGGTCGAGCAGCATCGTGGCAACCAGGGCAAACACAAACGCATTGATTGCCACCAGCCATTCGTCCGGCACGCCGGGAATGCCCAGGTTGAGCACAATGGCCAACGCCGCGCCGAACGCCGCCGCATGGGACACGCCCAAGGTGAACGGGCTGGCCAGCGGGTTGTTGAGGATGGTCTGCATCTCGGCGCCGGCCAGGCCCAGGGCTGCGCCCACCAACACGGCCATCAGGGACTGGGGCAGGCGAATGCTCCAGACGATGACTTGCTGGCCGGGGCTGACCGAGGCCTTGTGCAGCAGGGTCTGCCACAGGTCATGCAGGGTCAGGCCCGAAGGGCCCAGGGTAAAGTCCAGCACCAGCGACGCAACGATGGCCACCGCGAACAACGCCAGCAGCAACAGGCGGCGGCGCAGCACTCGGCGATAGTCGTCCAAGATCGCCTGCTCGTGCATGACCGCCATGTTCATGGGGCGGCCTTGAGGTCAGCCCAGAACGCGCCGCTGATGTCTTCAGGCAGCATCTTCTGCAGCTCGGCCTGGGTCTGGTGGGGGTCCAGGTCCTTGAACTGCTGCGGGTAGAACCACTTGGCCATGGCTTCCACCGCCAGAATGTTCAGCGGCGAGTTGTAGAAGTTGTGCCACACGCCATGCACGCGGCCTTCCTTCACGGCGGTCAGGCTGCTGATGCCCTCGCGGGCCACCAACGTCTGCATGCTCGCGCGGGCATTGGCCTCGCTCACGCCAATACCGGCCTTGTAACCGGCGTTGGTCGAGGTGTTGTCGCGCGTTCCGTCAACCAGGTAGAAGCGCGGATCGGCGGCGATCAGCTTTTCCAGGTTGATGTCACCGATAATGCCGGGCAGCAGGCCGGCGGCGATGTTGTTGCCACCGGCAGCCTCGATGAAGTCGCCCATGTTGCCATTGCCTGCGGTGTGGCAGCAGGCAATGCCACCCTTGCCGACGCCGGCGAGCATCTCGATGAACACCGTGGGGCGCTGGTCTTGAGGGACCTTGCTAACCACGTCCTGCACCCGCTTGAGGTGTTGCTGGTAGAAGTCCACATAGGCCTGGGCCTGAGGCTCGCGGTGCAGCACCTTGCCCAGCAGGCGCATGCTGGGCACGGTGTTCTGCAGGGGGTGCTGGCGGAAATCGATGAACACTACCGCAATGCCGGCGTCCTGCAGTTGCTTGACGATGGGGTTGTCCAGGCCCGGGCCGTGACCGGCAATGCCGAAGATGGCCACATCGGGGTTCAGGGCCAGGACCTTCTCGGCGCTGACGCTGGCCTCGGAGGTAGTGCCAATGGTGGGTACCTTGGCAATGCCCGGGTAGATGGCCTTGAAGGCATCATAGCCGGGCTTGTCCGCCGAACTCAGCTCGCCCTGCCAGCCCGCCACTCGCTTGAACGGCTGCTTGCCCTCCAGCAGCGCCATGGCGTAGATCATCCGCCCCTCGCCCAGCAGCACGTGCTGAGGGTTGTCTGGCACCTGCACGGTACGCCCGGCGATATCGGTGACGGTCTGGGCCAACAGCAGCGGGCTGAAAAGGCTGAACGCCACGGCGGTGAGCCAGCCGGTGGCACGGAGGGAGCGGTTTGCACGGCAACGCATCGGGGACCTCGGTGTGGGCAATGAAAATCGCTGGCGATTTTAACTGCTAATGATTCCCAACAACGTGAAACATGTGACAGGTGGTGATTACACCAGCACGCTGCGGTCGAAAACGAACACCCTGCCCGGCTCTGGGCGGTGTTCCAGCAAGGTCTGCGGGCGGCCCATGGGCGGCCGGTTCTTCTCGCCGGTGTCGACGATCCAGCCCTTTTCCTTCATGCGCTCCAGCCTGCCGCGCAAGGTGGTGTGTTGCACCGCCTGGCCCAGGCAGGCCTCAAAGGCGGCCAGGGCCTCGGTCACGGTAAAGCGTGGTTGCAGCAGGTGCAGGGGCAACGCCGTGTACACCGCCTTGGCGGTCAGCCGGGCATAGGCCTGGGCCACCAGCGCGGCATGGTCGAAAGGCAGCGGTTGCCTGCCTTCCAGCACCTCGTCCAGGTCGATAAAGCGCAAGTCGTCGCCCTCAAGCCCGGTGGTGGGACACAGCAGCGCCAGGTAGATAGTGCTCATGGACCAGCCACGCGGGTCCCGCGAAGCGCTACCCACCGTGGCCACCTGCTCCAGGTGCGGGGGCGCCACCCGCGCCTTTTCGTCCAGGGCGCGAGCGGCGGCGGCATCCAGGCTGGCGTCGGCGCAACGGCCGTTGACCAGCACGCCGGGCAGCGCCCATTGCTCTATGAACGGCTCGCGGGCACGGCGGATCAGCAGCAGTTCCAGGCGCTGCGGGGCGGTGAGGCGCAGGGCGACGATGTCGACGCTGGCGAGTATCTGGGCGTTGTTCATATCCATCCCTTCAGTGCACGGCTGAGAGGTATTTGTGGGAGCGGGCTCTGCCCGCGAAGATGACAGCTGGTTGGCGCTGAAGATACGCGGCGCCTGATTCGCGGGCAGAGCGCGCTCCCACATAAAACACTGTCGATCAACCCGAAATAATTTTGCTTGACCACATATTACATCAGGTGGAATATGTAGTCACGCACAGCGCTGCAAGGAGTTGCCCCCATGAAGATCGCCAGTTTCGACATCGATGCCCAAAAGGGCTTCACGCCCCTCTGTCCGGCCGAGCTGCCGGTGCCCGAAGGCCATCTGATCGGCGCGGCACTCAACCACCTGGCCTCGTTTGCCAGCCTGCGCCTGGGCAGCAAGGACGCCCATTCACCCAGCGCCGCGTGGGTGGTGGACAGCCCGGACAAGATGCTGCAACCGCTGGGCCTGCCCAACGCCGACATCACCTGGGTCAGCCACTGCGTGCCCGGCACGCCCGGTTTTGAACTGCTGGACGAGTTGCCCAAGCCACTGGACTACGACTTCTTCGTATGGAAGGGCATCGAGCCGGACCTGCACCCCTACGGCGCCTGCTACCACGACCTGGCCGACACCCGCAGCACCGGCGCCATCGAGTTCCTGCGCCAGCAAGCCGTGGATTACGTGCTGGTGGGCGGCCTGGCCCTGGACTACTGCGTCAAGACCACGGCCCTGCAACTGCATCGTGCCGGTTTCAGGGTCGGCGTTTACCTGCCCGCCTGCCGCGCCATCGCTGACACCACGGCCCAGGCGGCCTGCCAGCAGATGCAGGCCGAGGGCATCGAACTCTACGCCAGCGCCGCCGACCTGGCCGCTGCCATGAACAAGGAAGCCTGACCATGGCCGAGAGCGTTTTCGCCGACCGTATCGTGCAGAACCTGCTGGACACCGATTTCTACAAATTGACCATGATGCAGGCCGTGCTGCACAACTACCCCAACGCCGAGGTGGAATGGGAGTTTCGCTGCCGCAACGCCGAGGACCTGACCCCGTACCTGGCCGAGATCCGCTACCAGATCGAGCGGCTGGCCGACATGTCCATCACCCACGACCAACTGGCCTTCCTGGAGCGCATCCCGTTCATGAAGCCAGACTTCATCCGCTTCCTGAGCCTGTTCCGCTTCAACCTGCGCTATGTGCACACCAGCATTGAAAGCGGCCAGCTGTGCATACGCCTGCGCGGGCCCTGGCTGCACGTGATCCTGTACGAAATCCCGCTGCTGGCCATCATCAGTGAGGTGCGCAACCGTTATCGCTACCGGGACGTGGTAATAGAGCAGGCCTCCGAGCACCTGTACAACAAGCTGGACTGGCTCAAGGGTGAGGCCAGCGCGGCCGAGCTCAGCGGCTTCCAGCTGGCCGACTTCGGCACCCGCCGGCGCTTTTCCTACCGGGTTCAGGAAGAGGTAGTGCATATCCTCAAGCGCGACTTCCCCGGGCGTTTCGTGGGCACCAGTAACGTGCACCTGGCCCGCGAGCTGGACGTGAAACCCATTGGCACCATGGCCCACGAATGGTTCATGGCCCACCAGCAACTGGGCCCGCGGCTGATCGACAGCCAGATCGCCGCCCTGGACTGCTGGGTGCGCGAATACCGCGGCCTGCTGGGCATTGCCCTGACCGACTGCATCACCATGAACGCCTTTCTCAACGACTTCGACCTGTACTTCGCCAAGCTCTTCGACGGCCTGCGCCACGACTCGGGTGACCCGCTGCAGTGGGCGGAAAAGGCCATACGGCACTATGAAAGCCTGGGCATCGACCCGCTCAGCAAGACCCTGATCTTCTCCGACGGCCTGAATATGCCCAAGGCGCTGGAACTGTATAGAGCGCTGCACGGGCGGATCAATGTAAGCTTTGGCATCGGCACCAACCTGACGTGCGACATTCCAGGGGTGGAGCCCATGAACATCGTGATCAAGATGACCGCCTGCAACGGCCATCCGGTGGCGAAGATTTCCGACACGCCGGGCAAGACCCAGTGCCTGGACGAGAACTTCGTGACCTACCTCAAACATGTATTTCGCGTCTGAATTGCAACCTCAGGAGTTCGACATGAGCAACCGTCAAATCGAGATCGCCGCGGCCCTCAACGTGGTCCCGCCCTTCGCCGACACCGCCGCCCTGGTGGCTGAGGTGGAGCGCCGCAAGGCCTTCATCAAGCAATGCCTGCGCAACGCCCACGTCAAGGTGCTGGTGCTGGGTATCAGCGGCGGCGTCGACTCGCTGACCGCCGGCCGCCTGGCGCAGCTGTCGGTGCAGGAGCTGCGCGCCGAGACCGGCGACAGCGGCTATACATTCATCGCCGTGCGCCTGCCGTACAACGTGCAGCACGACGAGCACGATGCCGCCGCGTCGATGGCCTTCATCCGCGCCGACATCGAAGACACCGTGAACATCGCCGGTGCCGTGCTGGGCCTGAGCGAACAGGTGGCCCACCTGCACGGCCTCACCGATGCCCGCCGCGACTTCGTGATCGGCAACGCCAAGGCACGTATCCGCATGGTGGCCCAGTACACCATCGCCAACGCCAACAACGGCCTGGTGATTGGCACCGACCACGCCGCCGAGGCGGTGATGGGCTTCTTCACCAAGTTCGGCGACGGCGCCTGCGACCTGGCGCCGCTCAGCGGCCTGGTGAAAAACCAGGTTCGGGCCATTGCCCGCCACCTGGGCGCGCCGGAAAACCTGGTGGAAAAAGTGCCCACTGCCGACCTCGAAGAGCTGCGCCCCGGTAAGCCGGACGAGGAGTCCCATGGGGTCACCTACGCGCAGATCGATGCTTTCCTGCACGGCCAGCCGGTGAGCGAGGACGCCTACGCGATCATCGTGCGCACCTACGACAACAGCCAGCACAAACGCGAGCTGCCGTTCGCGCCGTGACCGGTCCGATGTGCCGCCAGGCCGGGAACCGGTGCCTGGCGCGCATCAATCGACACTTGGTGCTGGCGATGCCGAGGCGTGATCGTCAGCGGGGCATGGCTGGCACGCCGGGTGATCCGCTGGAGCGAACGCGCCGCCTGACTGTTCTTCATCTGGATGCGTACACGCTGCGGGGGCGGCCCGCAACGAAATCGATCCAGCGTATTGATATCGATACAAAATTGACCAAGCATCCAGTTACGCTGATAAAACCAGCTCAGATCATACACGTAACGTATCGAATTCGTTCCAGAACCCCGTACCCAAACTCCAGCAACCCCCTGAATTTACTGGCTTTTGATCTTGGCACCCCCCTTGCTCTGTTCAGTCCTAAACCACCGAACACAAGGATTGCCCCATGTTCTCCAAAAGCCTCACCCTCGCCGACTTCGACCCTCTGCTCAATGACGCCATCGGCCTTGAAGGCCGCCGCCAGGAACAGCACATCGAGCTGATCGCTTCCGAGAACTACACCAGCCCGGCCGTGATGCAGGCTCAGGGCTCGGTGTTGACCAACAAATACGCCGAAGGCTACCCAGGCAAGCGCTATTACGGCGGTTGCGAACACGTGGACGTGGTGGAGCAACTGGCCATCGACCGCGCCAAGGCATTGTTCGGTGCCGAGTACGCCAACGTGCAACCGCACTCCGGCTCACAGGCCAATGCCGCAGTGTTCCTGGCTCTGCTGCAACCAGGCGACACGGTGCTGGGCATGAGCCTGGCCCATGGCGGCCACCTGACCCACGGTGCCAAAGTGAGTTTTTCCGGGCGGCTGTACAACGCCGTGCAGTACGGCATTAATGACCACGGCCTGATCGATTACGACGAAGTGGAACGCCTGGCCGTTGAGCACCAGCCAAAGATGCTCATCGCCGGTTTCTCGGCCTATTCGCGCACCCTGGATTTCGCCCGCTTCCGCGCCATCGCCGACAAGGTGGGCGCCTACCTGTTCGTGGACATGGCCCACGTGGCGGGGCTGGTGGCCGCCGGCCTGTACCCCAACCCTCTGCCCTTCGCCGACGTGGTCACGACCACCACCCACAAGACCCTGCGCGGCCCCCGTGGCGGCCTGATCCTGGCGCGCAGCAACCCGGCACTGGAGAAGAAACTGGACTCGGCCGTATTCCCGGGTGGCCAGGGCGGCCCGCTGATGCACGTGATCGCCGGCAAGGCCGTGTGCTTCAAGGAAGCCCTGGCACCTGAATTCAAGGCATACCAGCAGCAGGTCATTGACAACGCCCGGGCCATGGCCGAGGTGTTCGTGGAGCGCGGTTACGATGTGGTGTCGGGCGGCACCGATAACCACCTGTTCCTGGTCAGCCTGATTCGCCGCGGCATTACCGGCAAGGACGCCGACGCGGCCTTGGGGCGCGTACACATCACCGTGAACAAGAACGCCGTACCGAACGATCCGCAGTCGCCTTTTGTGACCTCGGGCCTGCGCATCGGCACACCCGCCGTCACCACCCGCGGTTTCGGCACGTCGGAGTGCTCGCGCCTGGCAGGCTGGATCTGCGACGTACTGGACCACCTGGGCGACGCCGACGTGGAAGCCGAGGTTGCCTCGCAGGTTGCGACACTGAGCCGCGACTTCCCTGTGTACACCCGCTAGGCGCTTGAGGTTGCCCTCTGGCACACTTCACGCAAGTGTCCAGAAGGGCAACCTAACTGGCCAGCGGCCAATGTCGGGAATAACAATGAAACTGCATCAACTGCGCGCTTTAGTCTCCATCCACGAAACCGGCAGCCTGCAAGACGCATCGCAGGTGCTGCACCTGACTCAGTCAGCACTGAGCCGGGCCATCAAGGAACTCGAAAACGAGCTGGGCATCACCTTGCTGGTGCGTTCCAACAAAGGCATGACCCTCACCGAATACGGCCAGCGCATGCTCGGCCATGCCCGCCAAGCGCTGGAAAGCGTACGCCGCGCGCGTCAGGAAATCGAGGACATGAAAGGCTTGGTGGTCAGCGAGATCACCATTGGCGTGACGCCCGTTACCGCGTTGCTGCAGTCCCTCAAGCAAGCCCTGCTGCACTTCCAGCAAAGCTACCCCCAGGCCACCCTGAAAGTGCTGGAGATGCGCCCTACGCAGTTGTTGCAGCACTTGCGCGACGGCCTGCTGGACTTTGCCCTGACCTCCCAGGTGCCGGCCAATGCCGTGGGCCTGGACTGGCAACCGCTGTGCCGCATCCCTGGCGTGGTGGTGGTGCGCAAGGACCACCCGCTGCGCAATGTGCGTTCGTTGCGGTTGCTGCAACAGGCCCACTGGATCAGCGTGGACCCGCTCACCGACAGCCAGTCGCAATTCAACCAATTGTTCGAAGGCAGCGCCCTGGGCCGCCCGCGCAAGGTGTTCGAATGCACGGCCATGAACCTGGCGATCAAGATACTGATCGACAGCGACGCGGTGATGATCATGAGCCAGCCCGCCCTGGGGCACGACCTGGTGGGCATGAGCGATATGTCCAAGCACCTGCTGAAGATCGACATTCAGGAACCGGTGCCCGAGTACTCGGTGAACCTGGTGTGTGTGAACCGCAGCTACCTGACCAAGACCGCCGGCCACCTGTTCGCTCATCTGCATGAAGCATTGGCGGGCAAGCCTGCTGCTATCTGAGGCTTGGCCCCCCCCTGTAGGAGCGGACCGTGTCCGCGAAGCACACACCGCCATACGTCAGGTACGACGCGGCGGGACCTTCGCGGACACGGCCCGCTCCTACACCATTGCGCAAGGCCTTTACTCCTGCGCTGGATGAATGTCATACCGCAGCCTTTACGGGCCTTTCGTGGTTTGAAGTGAGCAGTCACCACTCTACCTGTTCTCTCGCGTTACCCATCTGCCCACCTCCTCGGCACCAGTTTCGCGCATCGCGAGTCGAAAATGCCCACATGCAACGTCTGCCTATCCCGCCGCCGCTGATCATCCGCACCAACGGTTGGGGGCTTGCATAAAAGCGATGTGCAGTTTGAGCAGCGCTGTTCAACACTGCGGATCACCACGACCCCGGGTTCAGGAACAGCGCCATGAAAACCACCCCCGCCAGTGAACTGCCTCATCAGCCCAGCCCAGCCATGATCTCGCAGCAAGCGCGCAAGATGCGCCGCGTGGTCATCGCCTCGTCGCTGGGCAACGGCCTGGAGATCTACGATTTCACCGTGTACAGCTTCTTTGCGGTGATCATCGGCAAGCTGTTCTTCCCAGCCGACTCGGCCATGGCCTCGTTGCTGATGTCCTTGGCCACGTTCGCCATCGGCTTCCTCATGCGCCCACTAGGTGCGGTGCTGATCGGCCGCGTGGCCGACCGTCGCGGCCGCAAGGCGGCGCTGTCGCTGACCATCGCCCTGATGACCCTGGGCACCGGCATCATCGCCCTTACCCCTACCTATTCGAGCATCGGCATTGCCGCCACCCTGCTGCTGGTGTTCGGCCGCTTGCTGCAGGGCCTGTCAGCCGGCGGCGAGGTGGGCAGCGCCTCGGCGTTCCTGATGGAATCGGGCAACGCCAGCAACCGCTGCTTCATGGTCAGTTGGCAGGGCGCCAGCCAAGGTGCCGCGGCCTTGCTGGGCGCACTGACCGGCCTGCTGCTGAGCAGCAACCTGAGCCCCGAAGCCCTGGAAAACTGGGGCTGGCGCGTGCCATTCGTGATCGGCCTGCTGATTGGCCCGGTGGGCTGGTTCATTCGCCAGCACCTGGACGAAACCCACACCGAAACCGCCAACACGCCCTCGCTGGCGCAACTGCTGCGCGAGCACAAGGGCACCCTGCTGCTGGGCATCATGTGGATGTCCGCCTCCACCGTGAGCATGTACATGGTGGTGTTCTATATGCCGACCTACTTGGTGCGCACCCTGCACTACCCCGGCAGCTTCTCGTTTGCCCTGGTGGGCCTTGCCAGCGCCCTGCTGGCGGTGACTCCGCCGCTCGCTGCGCGCTACGCCGACCGTTTTGCCCGACGCAAGCCGCTGCTGTACTGGGTGGTTGGGCTGTCGCTGGTGTTCGCCTACCCCTCGTTCCTGCTGCTGGGCCTGCAAAGCACTTGGCTGTGCATGCTGGCCATCACCCTGCTGATCATGCCCATGGCCGTCGGCGTGGGCGCCAGTTTCGCCATGCTGATGGAGGCCTTCCCCCGTGAGCAGCGCGTGACCGGCCTGTCGGTGATCTACAGCTTCGGCGTGACCCTGTTCGGCGGCTTCTCGCCGCTGCTGGTGACCTGGCTGATAGGCCTGACCGGCAACCCCTTGACCCCAGCCTTGTACCTGATCGCCACCCTGGTGCTGGCACTGATCGCCCTGCGTCTGTTCCCGGAATATCCGGGCCGCGACTGAGTCCCCTTTACTACCAGAAAAGGAAGCAACCGTGAGCAACCTGATCATCAACCAGAAACTGCAAGCCAGCGCCGAACATTTCGCCAGCATCCGCCGCGACATCCACACCTTTCCCGAGCTGGGCGGCGACGTCCCTCGCACCGCTGGCCTGGTAGCCGAAATGCTCGGCGCCTGGGGCTACGAAGTGCACACCCAGGTGGGTGGCCACGGCGTGGTAGGCGTGCTGAAACGCGGCACCGGCTCACGCAGCCTGGGCATTCGTGCCGACATGGACGCCTTGCCGATTCTGGAGAAGAACGGCCTGCCGTGGGCCAGCCAGCACCAAGGGCGCATGCACGCCTGCGGCCACGACGGCCACACGGCCACCCTGCTGGCGGCAGCCGAGCAACTGGCCCTGCACGCCGAATTCGATGGCACCCTGAACCTGATTTTCCAGCCCGACGAAGAAGGCCTGGCCGGCGCCAAGCAGATGATTGATGACGGCCTGTTCACCCGTTTCCCCTGCGATGCGGTGTACGCCTACCACAACATGCCCGGCGTGCCCGTGGGCAAGGCGGTGGTACAGGCCGGCGGCTTCATGGCTTCGTCGGAACGGGTGACCATCACCCTGACCGGCCGCGGCGGCCACGGCGCCATGCCGGAGCGCGCCATCGACCCGGTGCCGGCGCTGGCCAGCATCATCACCGCCCTGCAAACCGTGATTTCACGCAACCTGTCCACCGATGACGCCGCCGTAATAAGCGTGGGCATGGTCCAGGCGGGCACGGCGTACAACATCATTCCCGAAACGGCGAACGTCATGCTCAGCGTACGCACTGCCGACCCGGCCGTACGCGACCGCGTGGAAAAGCGCATTCGTGAGATTGTCGAGGGCCAGGCGGCCAGCTTCGGGGTGAAGGCCGATATCGACTATCAGTTGCTGGCGCCGGTGCTGGTGAACAGTGCGGTCGAGACTGAGCGCATGCTGGGTGTGGCCCGCGAGGTGCTGGGCGTCGAAAACGTGCTGGAGCGGATGCCGGTGCGCATCATGGGCAGCGAAGACTTTGCCTGGATGCTCCACGAAAAACCCGGCTGCTATTTCGTGCTGGGCAACGGCACAGGCGAATTCGTGGGCTGTTCGGTGCACAACGATCACTACGACTTCAACGACGCCGTGATCCCGCTGGGCGCGGCGTGCTGGGTGGGGCTGGTGGAAGGCTATCTCAAGGCGTGAAGCCGCATCGCCTGCGGACGCGGCCTTCCGGCCGCTCCTACGGCCTGGCGGCAGCTCGGTATCGCCGCGGTTAGCGGGCGGCGGCCAGGATCAGTTGCTTCATTTCGGACACCGCCGCCTTGAAGCCCACAAACAGGGCATGGGCCACCAGCGCGTGGCCGATGTTCAGTTCGTTGATGCCCTTGATGGCCGCCACGGCCTCGACGTTGTGGTAGTGCAGGCCATGGCCGGCATTGACGACAAGGCCCTGGGCCACGCCGAAGGCCACGCCATCGGCAATGCGCTGCAGTTCTTCGGCAACCTCGGCGGGCGTCTGCGCATCGGCATAGCGACCGGTGTGCAGTTCGATGGCCGGTGCGCCAACGCGCTTGGAAGCAGCGATCTGGCGCTCGTCGGCGTCGATGAACAACGACACTTCGCAACCGATCTTGCTCAGGCGCTCTACCGCTGCCTGAATCCGCGCTTCCTGGCCAGCCACGTCCAGGCCACCTTCGGTGGTCAGTTCCTGACGGGTTTCCGGTACCAGGCACACGTGGGCCGGGCGGATGCGCTCGGCGAAGGCCAGCATTTCTTCAGTAACGCCCATTTCGAAGTTCATGCGCGTTTGCAGCACGTCCTTGAGCAACAGTACGTCGCGTTCCTGGATATGCCGGCGGTCTTCGCGCAGGTGCACGGTAATGCCGTCGGCGCCCGCCTCTTCGGCGTCCAGCGCGGCCTTGACCGGGTCAGGGTAGCGGGTGCCGCGGGCCTGACGCAGGGTAGCGACGTGGTCGATGTTGACGCCGAGAAGAATGCGATTGCTGGTGGTCACGGGAGCGCTCCTTGGAATTGAGACCCCAAGGATACGTGGTGCTCACGGCTTGCGAAACAGTTCCCGGCTGACCAGCGGACGACCGCCCAGGTGCACGGCCAATGCCTGGCGCATCAGGCGCTTGGCAGCAGCCAGCGCACCAGGGGCCTCCCAGTCGGCTTCAGCCATGGCCAGCAGCTGTGCGCCGCTGAACAGCCCAGGCTGGATCAGCCATACGCGCTCAAGGCCGGCATCCACCAGCAACCGATACAGGCCATCGGCCTCCACCGGGTTGCCATTGACGTCGGCGTCCAAGGCGAAGCCGTAGCCCAGGTCATCCAGCAAGCGCCATTCGAACGAACGCAACAGCGGCTCCAGTGGCCGACCTTCGGCCAGCGCTTGTAACGTGGCGGCGTAGTGGTCGAACACGCCGGGGTGAGGGTCCTCGGCGGGCAATAGGCGAATCAGCAGCTCATTGAGGTACAGGCCGCTGAACAAGGCGTCGCCCACCATCCAGGCGGCCACGCCCACGGTTTCCATGCGCCCGACATTCTTCAGCTCGCCCTTGCCACGAAACTCGGCTTCCAGCGGCACGAACGGCCGCGCCTGGGTGCCTGCCTTGCTGCGCGCACTGCGCAACACCGCGCGCAGGCGGCCCTGGGGGGTGAGGAAGTCGACCAGGGCGCTGTTCTCGCGGTAGGGGCGCGAGTGCAGCACGTAGGCGGGTTGCAGGATGGGCGGGTTGGACATGGGCATTCAATTCTTCAGGTCGGAAATGTAATTGTGGGAGCGGGCTCTGCCCGCGAACAGAACACCGCGGTGCCCCATTCGCGGGCAGAGCCCGCTCCCACAAAAAACCGTGCCTGGGAAGGACGGTGCGGTACTAGAGGTCGCCGTAGCCCAGCGAGCGCAGGGCGCGTTCGTCGTCGGACCAGCCACCCTTGACCTTCACCCACAGGTTGAGCATGACCTTGGAGTCGAACAGCAGCTCCATGTCCTTGCGCGCTTCCATGCCGATGCGCTTGATGCGCTCACCCTTGTCGCCAATGATGATTTTCTTCTGGCCGTCGCGTTCCACCAGAATCAGGGCGTGGATGTGCAGGGTCTTGCCCTGCTGCTTGAATTCTTCGATCTCGACGGTGATCTGGTACGGAAGCTCCGCACCCAGCTGGCGCATGATCTTCTCGCGCACCAGTTCGGCGGCCAGGAAGCGGCTGCTGCGGTCGGTGATCTGGTCTTCCGGGAAGAAGTGATCATTTTCCGGCAGGTGCTTGGCAATCAGGCCTTCCAGGGCTTCGAGGTTGTGGCCATGCTGGGCCGACACCGGCACGATCTCGGCGTTGGGCAGTTGCTCCTGCAGCCAGGCCAGATGCGGCATCAACTCGGCCTTGTCCTCGATGCGGTCAGTCTTGTTGATGGCCAGGATCACCGGGCCCTGCACGTACTGCACACGCTCCAGCACCAGTTGATCTTCGTCGGTCCACTTGGTGCGGTCGACCACGAAAATCACCACGTCCACGTCTTTCAACGCCGCCGAGGCGGTCTTGTTCATGTAGCGGTTGAGCGCTTTCTCGTTGCTCTTGTGCATGCCGGGGGTGTCGACGTAGATCGCCTGGATCTCGCCCTCGGTCTTGATGCCCAGCATGTTGTGGCGAGTGGTCTGCGGCTTGCGCGAGGTGATCGCCAGCTTCTGGCCCAGGATGTGGTTGAGCAGCGTGGACTTGCCCACGTTCGGGCGGCCGACGATTGCGACATAGCCACAGCGGGTTGGGGTTGTATCAGTCATTGCCATTCTCCACGCCCAGGGCGATCAGTGCTGCAGCGGCCGCTACCTGTTCGGCAATGCGACGGCTCACGCCCTGACCCCGGCTTTTTTCGTTCAAAAGGGTGATTTCACATTCGACGAAAAACGTCCGGCAATGCGGTTCGCCCTGGATATCCACCACTTCGTAACGCGGCAGGTCGCAGGCCCGGGACTGCAGGAATTCCTGCAGTCGGGTCTTGGGGTCCTTGTTGGTGTCCACCAGCGTCAGGCTGTCGAACTCGCTGGTCAGCCAGGACAACACGCGCTCGCGGGCCACGTCCATGCCCGCATCCAGGTAGATGGCACCAATCAGAGCTTCCAGGGCATCGGCCAGGATCGACTCGCGGCGGAAACCGCCGCTTTTCAATTCACCGCTGCCCAGGCGCAGGTATTCGCCCAGGTCGAAACCACGGGCCAGCACGGCCAGTGTCTCGCCCTTCACCAACCGTGCGCGCAGGCGCGACAGCTGGCCTTCGCGGGCCTGTGGAAACCGTTCGAACAACGATTCACCGGCCACGAAATTGAGGATGGCATCACCGAGGAACTCCAGGCGCTCATTGTTGCGCCCGGCGAAGCTGCGGTGAGTCAAGGCCAGGACCATCAGTTCCTGATCTTTAAAGGTATAGCCGAGCTGACGCTCGAGACGGCTCAAGGAAACACTCACGGTTTACGCACGCTGAATTCGTGGTCAAATTTCACCACCAGGTCGACATTGCCGATCAGTGGCTCACGCTGTTCGTATTGCAAATGGGCGGCGAATACATCGTCGTCCAGTGTCACGGTCAAAATCTTTCCAGGGTCCAGGTCACGGATATTGTTGACCTGCATGCCGGCGGACACATGATCGTAGAAGGCGGCCACGCTATCGATGCGCTTGGCTTTCTCCGCCGGTACCGATTCGATGATTTTCTTCACCGTCCAGTAGTCGAAGTAATGCGGAAGAACCTTGAAGGCAGTACTGGCCACAAAGCCCAGTATGGCCAGGATAACCAGCCCTCCCAGCAGCGAAACGCCTTTCTGCGAACCGCTTCCGTTCATGTCCAGCTCCTCGTCCCTGCCGACGCCTGAAAAGCATTCGGCGCTGTCCACTGGACAGCGCCGCCTGGTGTTACTTGATCAGCCCGACTCGCGAGAAATTCGGCAAGTGGCTCATCTTCGGTTCCGGCCAGCTCATCCAGACCGCGAAGGCCTTGCCGACGATATTGCGGTCCGGGACCATGCCCAGCAATTCCTTGGGAATGCGTGGATCATCCCAGTAACGGCTGTCATTGGAGTTGTCACGGTTGTCGCCCATCATGAAGTAGTGCCCGGCGGGCACGGTCCATTGATTGTCTGGCGGCATGTGATAACGGCCCATTTCCTGGCGGATCAGGTGCTCGACGTTGCCGAGTTTTTCCTGATACAGCTCAGCGGTGCCCAGGGTACCAGGCTCGGTGCCCAGCAGCTTTTCGGCGACCGGCTGGCCGTTGATCAATAGTTGCTTGTCGCTGGTGTAGGCGATGTGGTCGCCCGGCAGGCCGATCACGCGCTTGATGTAGTTGACGCTAGGGTCGCTTGGGTAGCGGAACACCATCACGTCGCCACGCTGCGGGTCACCGATCTCGATGACCTTCTTGTCGATCACCGGCAGGCGAATGCCATAGGAGAACTTGTTCACCAGGATGAAATCGCCCACCTCCAAAGTCGGCTTCATGGACCCCGATGGGATCTGGAAAGGCTCGACCAGGAACGAACGCAGCACCAGCACGATAAACAGCACAGGGAAGAACGACTTGCCGTATTCAACCAGCGTCGGCTCCTTGTTCAACTGTTCAAGCACTACCGGGTCCGGCTCGGTGACACTGCCCTGGTAGGTGGCGATCGCGGTCTTGCGACGCGAGGCCAGGAAAACCAGATCGAACAGTGCCAGCAAACCGCACACGGCTACAGCGATAACCAGCAACAGCGGGAAATTTAGAGACATAGGACCTAACTATCCAACCTGAGCACGGCGAGGAAGGCTTCTTGTGGAATTTCCACGTTGCCGACCTGTTTCATGCGTTTCTTACCGGCCTTCTGCTTTTCCAACAGCTTGCGCTTACGGCTTACGTCACCGCCGTAGCATTTGGCCAGTACGTTCTTTCTGAGCGCCTTGACAGTGGTACGGGCCACGATCTGGCCGCCAATGGCGGCCTGGATCGCAACGTCGAACATCTGCCGAGGAATCAGTTCTTTCATCTTTTCGGTCAGCGCACGGCCCTTGTAGTGGGCGTTGTCGCGGTGAACGATCAGGGCCAGGGCGTCAACCTTGTCACCGTTGATCAGCACGTCCAGCTTGACCAGGTTGGCCGACTGGTAGCGATCGAAATGGTAGTCCAGGGAAGCATAGCCGCGGCTGGTGGATTTCAGGCGATCGAAGAAGTCCAGCACCACTTCGTTCATCGGCAGGTCGTAGCGCACCTGCACCTGGCTGCCGAGGAACTGCATGTCGCGCTGTACGCCACGCTTCTCGATGCACAGGGTAATGACGTTGCCCAGGTGCTCTTGAGGCACAAGGATAGTAGCGGCGACGATCGGCTCGCGGAAATCTTCCACGGCGGATACGTCCGGCAGCTTCGACGGGTTGTCGACGTAGATGGTCTCGCCCGTCTTGAGCAGCACTTCGAAGATTACGCTAGGCGCGGTGGTAATCAGGTCCAGGTCGTATTCGCGCTCCAGGCGCTCCTGGATGATTTCCATGTGCAGCATGCCCAGGAAGCCACAGCGGAAGCCGAAGCCCAGGGCGTCGGAGCTTTCCGGCAGGTACTGCAACGACGAGTCGTTGAGGGTCAGCTTGGACAGTGCGTCGCGGAAGTCTTCGAAGTCTTCGGAGCTGACCGGGAACAGGCCGGCGTAGACTTGTGGCTGGATGCGCTTGAAGCCTGGCAGCACGTCTACGTCAGGGGTGCTGCTCAAGGTCAGGGTGTCACCTACGGGTGCACCGTGAATGTCCTTGATGCTGGCGATGATGAAGCCCACTTCACCGGCCTTGAGGTCGGCGGTGGCGGTGTGCTTGGGCGTGAATACACCCACGCTGTCGACCAGGTGCACCTTGCCGGTGGACTTGACCAGAATCTTGTCACCCTTTTTCACGCGGCCATGGCGAACGCGTACCAGGGACACGACGCCCAGGTAGTTGTCGAACCAGGAGTCGATGATCAACGCCTGCAGCGGATCTTCGATGTTGCCGGTAGGGGCTGGAATGGTCTGGACCAGGCGTTCGAGCACGTCGATCACGCCCATGCCGCTTTTGGCACTGCACGCCACGGCGTCGGTGGCGTCGATGCCGATGACCTTCTCGATCTCGTCCTTGACGCGATCGGGGTCGGCCTGGGGCAGGTCCATCTTGTTCAGCACCGGCATGACTTCCAGGCCCTGCTCGATGGCGGTGTAGCAGTTGGCGACCGACTGGGCCTCCACGCCTTGACCGGCATCGACCACCAGCAGCGCGCCTTCGCAGGCGGCCAGCGAACGGCTGACTTCATAGGTGAAGTCGACGTGGCCGGGGGTGTCGATGAAGTTCAGCTGGTAGGTTTTACCGTCCTGGGCCTTGTAGTGCAGCGTGACGCTGTGGGCCTTGATGGTGATCCCACGCTCGCGCTCCAGGTCCATGGAGTCCAGCACCTGAGCTTCCATCTCGCGATCGGCCAGGCCGCCGCACATCTGGATGAACCGATCGGCCAGCGTCGACTTGCCATGGTCAATGTGGGCGATGATGGAGAAATTGCGGATATGACTCAAATCACTCACGGATCAACACTCAAAAAGGCTGCGGGCTGGACGCCCAACGAAAAATAGCCGGGAATTGTACCTGATTATCCGCGGCGTGGGGAAATTGGGGTTATTGCCGGGTGTTTGTTCATGTTCTCCCGCCAGGCTGCGAAGGCCCGCAGCGGGCCCGCGATCGACATGCCACAGCTGAAGGTCCTTCAGACCTTTTCGCAGCCTGCGCAGCTCAAAGGGATCCACCACAAAAAAGGGCGGTCAACGACCGCCCTTCCCTGTTTCAGGCCTGTGCGATCACTCGCTGAGCTTGAAGGTGATGAAGCTCGCACGGCCCTGGCGCAGCACGCGCATGGACACCGACCGGTTTTTCGGCAAGCCCTTGGCGATTTCGGTGAATTCCTTCGCCGAACCGATGGCCTGGTTGTTCAGGTGGGTGATGACGTCACCCGGCTGCAGGCCGATCAGGGAGGCAGGGCCGTCCTGAACGTCCTTGATGACCACGCCGCTTTGCAGGTCCAGGGACTTTTTCTGATCGGCGGTCAGGTCGGCCACGGAAACGCCCAGGCGGTTACTGTTGCTCTCGGCCTGGGCCTTGTCGCTGCCACCGGCCACGATGTCGTCGTCATTGGCAGGCATGGCCCCGACGGTCACGTCGATGGTCTTGCGCTTGCCTTCGCGAACCACTTCCAGGCTGGCCTTGGCACCGGCCTTCAGGCTACCCACCAGGTGCGGCAGGTCGGCAGACATGACGATTGGCTGGCCATTCATGCTCAGGATAACGTCGCCCACTTGCAGGCCGGACTTGGCCGCAGGGCCGTCCTCAACCAACTGCGCCACCAGGGCACCGGCCGGCTTGTCCAGGCCGAACGACTCGGCCAGGTCCTTGTTCACTTCCTGGATGACCACGCCCAGCCAGCCACGGCTGACCTTGCCGTCTTTCTTCAGCTGGTTGGCCACGTCCATGGCCACATCGATGGGGATGGCGAACGACAGGCCCATGAAGCCGCCGGAACGGGTGAATATCTGCGAGTTGATGCCCACCACTTCGCCCGCCATGTTGAACAGCGGGCCGCCGGAGTTGCCAGGATTGATGGCCACGTCGGTCTGGATGAACGGTACGTAGGCGTCATTGGGCAGGGTACGGCCCTTGGCGCTGACAATACCCTTGGTGACGGAATGATCGAAGCCGAACGGCGAACCGATGGCCAACACCCACTCGCCCACCTTGAGCTTGTCGGAGTCGCCCAATTTCACGGTAGGCAGGTTCTTGCCGTCGATTTTCAGCAGCGCCACGTCGGTGCGCGGGTCGGTACCCACCAACTTGGCTTTCAGCTCGCTGCGGTCGGACAGGCGCACGATGATTTCATCGGCGTCGGCGATCACGTGGTTGTTGGTCAGCACATAGCCATCATCGGAAATGATGAAGCCCGACCCCAGGGACTGGGCTTCGCGCTGGCGATCACCGCCCTTGGGGCTGCGCGGCGAACGCGGCATGTTGCGGAAGAAATCGCGGAAGGCCGGCGGCAGGTCGTCCAGGTCCGGCATGTCGCCGCCGGCCGTGGCGCGGTCGGGCAGCTTTTGCGTGGTACTGATGTTGACGACGGCCGGCGAGGCCTGCTCCACCAGGTTGGTGAAGTCGGGCAGGGCTTCAGCCTGGGCGGTGACGGCCTGGCCGAGCATTAGCACGGCGGCGCACACGGTCAGGTAACTCTTCAAGCGTAATATCGACATACGGCTCCCGTTGGTCACGAGCAAGGTTTAGCAATTGGCTTCGCCAGACGCACAAAACCCGGGCACTGCCGCAAGGCAATGTCCGGGTCCGGGTGTCAGCAGAGGCGATCCTGAAACAGCAGACAAGGCCAGACCCTTGAGGGTCTGACCTATAGAAAAAAACAGAGGGTTTTGCAACCTGACTGACAGAAGTTTCATTTCGACATCCTTTGTAACGGATGCCCTGGCGTGCTCCCTGCACGCCCGCTTCTGCTCAGCATTGGCGCCTCAATTCTTCGCCTGAGCGTCTTGCGCGCGCATCGACAACGCGATGCGTTCGGCGGTGCCGATGGGAATTTCACCGACCACGGTCACCATCACATCACCCTTGGGCGTGGTGAGGCGCCGCGATACGGCCGAGGTTGGCCCTAGCTGAGTACGGGTATCGGTGCCCACTGTGCCGTTGAGCGGCTCCAGAAATACCGAGAACCGTGCCAGGCCGTCGTCATACATCAGGCTACTGACCGTGACCTTGCTGTCCGGGTCTTTGCGGACCGAACTGCCGGCCAGCTCGAAACCGGGCGGCAACCAGTCCGAGCGCCAGTGACTGGCAGCCGACGCAGGGGCTTGGGCCACCACGGACGGTGCCAGCGGCTTGCAGTTGTCACTGGCCGCCAGCTGCGCATCGGTGGGTACGGTGGTGTCCAACCGGGTGAACTGGAAGCGCTCCAGCAAGCGCCCCTTGTCGTCGAGCAACAACGACTTGAGCGGCAGGCCAGTCTGGCTGTCCAGATGCAATTCGAAACCGTAGCGATGCTGGTCTTTGGGCGTCAGCGTGACGATGGTGGCGTCACGCCCCGCTACCCGTGATTGCCCCGCCACCGACAGGTCGTACCAGGACATCAACTTGAGCGGGTCGAGCACCCGACCCGAGGAATTTGGTGCTTCGGTCACACCGGGAACCAGGGTTCCGCTCACGCATTGGGTACGACCATCCACGCGCACGACTTCCTGGGCGGAGCCGTCGAGCTGCAGAAGCCGCTCGCTGACCTTGCCGTTCTGGGCGCGATGCCAGATATCGTGAGTGGAAAAACTGCCGTTGCGTTCGTAGACGAAAGTGCCCTGGAAACTCTGCTGCTGCTCGGCCTGGGCCAGGCGGTTAAGCCATTGTGAAGCGTCGGTGGCCGCAAAGGCCGGGACGCTCAGGCAAGTACCGAGCAATAGCGGTAGTAGCGGTATGGCGCGCATGCAACTCCTTAGCGGTTTTCAAGACTCGCGGCACGTGCGTAAGGCAACGCGCTTTCAGTCCCTTTCAACGCAGCTTCCTGGGCGTGTTGGCGCAGGTAGCCGGGCAGACGCTGGTCATGCATGCCAGCCTGACCTTGCAGAACGCCGTTGGCCATGGGGCCGGTGCTCTGGTCGGCACTTTCAGTGTAGCCTGCCAGCACGGCCGGGCCTTGAACCTGCGGCACCGAAGGCGCCTGCTGGGTAGCCGGTTGCTGCTGGGCCAGTTGGTTGCCGGCGATTTCGTCCTGGTTGTACAGGCGCACACCTGCCAGCACCGCGACGGTTACCGAGGCAGCCACGGCCAGACGGCCAATGCTGCGCCATGGGCCACGGGACGCCTTGATGGGGGCGATCTCGTCGGCAATGGCAGCCGAAACGGCCGTTGCCAGGTCCAGGCGTGGGTCAAGCAAGTCCTTGTGCATGACAGCACGCGCAATCTGGTAGCGATTCCAGGTGGCACGTGTTTCAGGATCTTCCAGGGCATTGATGACCCGGCGTAATTCCAGTTCGTCCGCTTCGTTATCCATCACCGCGGACAGCGATTCCTGCAAAGCTTCACGACTCATGGCGGTTCCTCTCTTGGCTGTCGCCGCTGTCTCAGGTTTCCTGCAACAAAGGCTGCAGGGCTTTATCTATGGCCTCCCGAGCGCGGAAAATCCGGGATCGCACGGTACCAACCGGACACTGCATGACGCTGGCAATGTCCTCGTAACTCAGACCATCGAATTCACGTAAAGTTAACGCCGTACGCAAATCTTCTGGCAGTTGCTGGATGGTCCGGTGGACGGTGCCCTCGATCTCATCGCGTAACAGGGAGCGCTCCGGAGACTCCAGATCCTTGAGGCCATGATCGCCGTCGTAGAACTCGGCATCCTCGGAACTCACATCACTATCGGGTGGCCTGCGACCGCGGGACACCAAGTAGTTTTTCGCCGTGTTGATGGCGATGCGGTACAGCCAGGTGTAAAAGGCACTGTCTCCGCGAAAATTTCCAAGCGCCCGATACGCCTTGATAAAGGCTTCTTGCGCCACATCCTGGGCTTCATGGGTGTCGTGCACGAATCGCACGATCAACCCGAGAATCTTGTGCTGATACTTCAGCACCAACAGATCGAAAGCTCGCCGGTCGCCGCGTTGAACACGCTCGACCAGTTGCTGATCCTCTTCCTGGGTTAGCATGAATACTCCTCGTTGTACCTGGAGGAGCATTGCTTAAGCCATCGTTCAGGCTTGCAAACATAGACTCGGGCTTTTCGCAAAAGTTCTCCCCTCCAAGCAAGTTTCCTGCGAGCCATAATTTGACCTGCACGAAAACCGCAGCGCGGTCATGGCCGGCTGCGTCAATAATCTTGTCGTCGAATCCGCTTGCAGTGGCCAGCGACCTCAGCCCCACATAAAGCCGACGCCGTTTCCCTTCTCATGGGCGACCGTCTATGGATACCGGGGTATTGCATAAAGTTCCCGGTATTTGCAGGGATCGCCCGAGGACGTTGCGAGTTCATGCGTTGAGCGCCGGTGTTTCAGCCATGAAACAGGCTCAAGACCGGTCGATCAGGCGCATTCCTTCCGTCCGTCAGTCCATGTATCTGATAGCCCGACCAACGGTATAGTTCCACAACGCCATGAAGGCGTCGCTATTGTGCCGCTGGGACCCTTTATATACTAGTAGCCACAGGAGAGTTCGGCAGGGCTCCCCACAGATACCGGTTGGTGCCAACGTGGGCGGGCCGCCTTGTCTGTTCGGCTTTGGATTTTGGGTGTGCTACCAAGTGAGGATTGCACAGCACCGGCCGCATGGAGGAGACTGCGCCGAAAACAATAGTCGCCCCCGCGGACACACAGACATGAGCCAGCAGTATCAACACGACGTTCTAGTGATTGGCAGCGGTGCCGCAGGCTTGAGCCTGGCCCTGACCCTGCCCGGCCATTTGCGCATTGCTGTGCTGAGCAAGGGCGATTTGTCCAACGGCTCGACCTTCTGGGCCCAGGGCGGCGTCGCAGCCGTGCTGGATGACACCGACACGGTGCAGTCCCACGTGGAGGACACCCTCAACGCGGGCGGCGGCTTGTGCCACGAAGACGCCGTGCGTTTCACTGTGGAGCACAGCCGCGAGGCCATCCAGTGGCTGATCGACCAGGGCGTGCCGTTCACCCGCGACGATGACCCGGCCCACGACGAAAACAGTTTCGAATTCCACCTGACGCGCGAAGGCGGCCATAGCCACCGGCGTATCATCCATGCCGCCGACGCCACCGGCGCCGCCATCTTCAAGACCTTGCTGGCCCAGGCCCGACTGCGCCCCAACATCGACCTGCTGGAACAGCGCGTGGCGGTGGACCTGATCACCGAACGACGCCTGGGTCTGGATGGCGATCGCTGCCTGGGCGCCTACGTGCTGGACCGCAGCACCGGGGAAGTGGACACCTTTGGTGCGCGCTTCACCATCCTGGCCACCGGTGGCGCGGCCAAGGTCTACCTGTACACCAGCAACCCCGATGGCGCCTGTGGCGACGGCATCGCCATGGCCTGGCGCGCCGGTTGCCGGGTGGCGAACCTGGAATTCAACCAGTTCCACCCCACCTGCCTGTACCACCCCCAGGCCAAGAGTTTCCTGGTAACCGAAGCCCTGCGCGGCGAAGGCGCCTTGCTCAAGCTGCCCAACGGCGAACGCTTCATGCCGCGCTTTGACCCTCGCGCCGAACTGGCGCCGCGCGATATAGTGGCCCGCGCCATCGACCACGAAATGAAGCGCCTGGGCGTGGACTGCGTGTACCTGGATATCAGCCACAAACCGGCCGAGTTCATCACCAGCCACTTCCCGACCGTGTACGAACGCTGCTTGAGCTTCGGCATCGACATTACCCGCCAGGCCATTCCGGTGGTGCCCGCGGCGCACTACACCTGCGGCGGCGTGATGATCGATCAGCACGGCTGCACCGACGTGCCCGGCCTGTACGCCATCGGCGAAACCACCTTCACCGGCCTGCACGGCGCCAACCGCATGGCCAGCAACTCGCTGCTGGAATGCTTCGTCTATGGCCGCTCCGCCGCCGCCCACATCGTCGACCACTTGCCGCACACCGCCCTGCCCGAGCTGCTGCCGCACTGGGACGCCAGCCAGGTGACCGACTCGGACGAAGACGTGATCATCGCCCACAACTGGGATGAGCTGCGGCGCTTCATGTGGGACTACGTGGGCATCGTGCGTACCACCAAGCGCCTGCAACGGGCCGAGCACCGGGTACGCCTGTTGCTGGACGAGATCGACGAGTTCTACAGCAACTACAAAGTCAGCCGCGACCTGATCGAGCTGCGCAACCTGGCCCAGGTGGCGGAATTGATGATCCGCTCGGCCATGCAACGCAAGGAAAGCCGCGGCCTGCACTACACGCTGGATTACCCGGACATGCTGCCCGAGGCGCTGGACACTATTCTGGTGCCGCCCACCTACGACGACTGAACTTGAGCCGCGTACGCAGGCGCCGATGGTCATCGGCGCCTTGCGTGTCGCCCGGCAGGCACAGGCTGCGCGACCACCACTGGCCCGGCAGGCGAAAACGCACCACCACAAGCCCCGGCAATGCCAGGCTGTCGGGCCGCAGTTGCACGGCCTGCCAGCCTCCGGCCCGATTCCACAGCGCCCAGCCGCTGGCGTCGCGGCGCAGTGCCTGCCAGGCGTGGGGGTGGTTGAGCAGAATGGATCGGGGCAGGTGCCAGGCCCCATGGGCCAGGCACATCAGCACGCCCAGGCAGCGCCAGATGAACGGCGCGTCCAGCAGCAACAGGCTGACCAGCGCCAGGCCCTGTGCAGCCAGATAGGCCGCCAGCAACCGCCGGGAGGCGCGCCAGCGACACTGGAAGGTGCTACTTGGGCTGGACACGGTCCAGGATCATGCGGACCATGCGCTGCAGCTCCGGGTCCTCGGATTCGGCACGCTCCATGAACCAGCCGAACATATCCTGGTCTTCGCATTCCAGCAGGCGGCGGTAGCATTCGCGGTCCACGCCGTTGAGGCCGGGGTACACCTCCTTGACGAAAGGCACCAGCAAGACGTCCAGCTCCAGCATGCCACGACGGCTATGCCAGTAGAGCCGGTTGAGTTCAATATCTTCGACCATGGAGCGCTCCTCAAATAGGCGGGCAGTATACAGGGGCTGGCGCCGCGCGGCACTTGGACTAACGTAGCCGCAAGCTACAAGGTGCAAGCTGCAAGTTCCTCCGCTCTAGCTTGTAGCTTGTAGCTTGTAGCTTGTAGCTTGTAGCTTGTTCTATGATGGTGCCCAGTCTTTTGCCTTTGCGATGTCCCATGGCCGATTCCGCTTTTTTCTGCGTGCTGTCCCACGAAGGTGTTCTGGCCGTCCGCGGCTCTGATGCCGGCAAGTTCCTGCAGGGTCAGTTGACCTGCAACATCAACTACCTCACCGAGCATTACGCCAGCCTGGGCGCACGCTGCACCCAGAAGGGCCGCATGCAGTCGAGCTTCCGCATCCTGCTGCAAGGCGACGGCATGCTGCTGGCCATGGCCTGCGAACTGATCGAGCCGCAACTGGCCGACCTGAAAAAATACGCGGTGTTTTCCAAGTCCAAACTGACCGACGAGAGCGCCGCCTGGGTGCGTTTCGGCATGACCAATGGCGAGGCGGCCCTGGCTGCGCTGGGCCTGCAGCTGGGTTCCGAAAGCAACACGGCGGTGCGCCATGAGACGCTGATTGCCGTGCGGGTCTCGGCCGGGCGCGCCGAGCTGTGGGTACCTGCCGAGCAGGCCGAAGGCGTTCAGCAACAGCTTGCACAGCACCTGCCCCAGGCCCAACTGAATGACTGGCTGCTGGGCCAGGTGCGCGCCGGCATCGCCCAGGTGATGCCCGAAACCCGCGAAACCTTCATCCCGCAGATGCTCAACCTGCAAGCCGTGGGCGGTGTCAGCTTCAAGAAAGGTTGCTACACCGGCCAGGAAATCGTGGCGCGCATGCAGTACCTGGGCAAGCTCAAGCGTCGTCTGTACCGCCTGTCGCTGGCCGATGAACAACTGCCCGCGCCCGGTACGCCGCTGTTTTCGCCTACGCACAACAGCGCCGTCGGCGAAGTGGCGCTGGCCGCTCGCGCCGATCACGGTATCGAACTGCTGGCCGTGCTGCAGGCTGACGCCGTGGAAGAAGGCCAACTGCACCTGGGGAGTCTCGAAGGCCCGCGCCTGAGCGTGCTCGACCTGCCCTATGAACTGGATCGCGACCGCGAGATCCAACGCTAGGCATGATGCCTTCGCCCTTCTGCCGACACCTCTGTCGGCAGCAGGCGCCCACCGCGACAAGCGTTCCAGGAAGTCGATATGAGCGAACTTGCCGAAACGGTACAAGTGCATTTGCTGGCGGCCATCGACAATGATGACCTGGTTCTGCCAACACTTCCCGAAGTTGCCCTGCGCATTCGCGAGGCCGCCGAAGACGTCGACATCAGCGTCGGCGCACTGGGCAAGGTCATCAGCCGCGACCCGGCGCTGGCTGCACGGCTGATCAAGGTGGTCAACAGCCCCATGCTGCGCGCCACCCAGGAAGTCACCGACCTGAGCGCAGCCATCAACCGCCTGGGCATCAACTACAGCAGTAACCTGGCCATCGGCCTGGTGATCGAGCAGATCTTCCATGCCCGCTCCCCGGTGGTGCAGGCCAAGTTGCTGGAGGTGTGGTGCCAGAGCCTGGAAGTGGCCGGTGTCAGCTACGAGCTGTGCCGCCGCCACACCTCGCTCAAACCGGACCAGGCGGCATTGGCGGGGTTGGTGCACCAGATCGGTATCTTACCGATACTCACCTATGCCCAAGACCACAACGAACTGCTGTCAGACCCGGTGTGCCTGAACCACGTGATCGAGCGCATCCAGCCACTGCTGGGCGTCAGAATCCTGGAGGCCTGGGAGTTCGCCGAGCCCTTGGCGAAGGTGCCCGGCCACTACCTGGACCTGACTCGCCACACCGCACAGATCGACTACGCCGACATCGTCCAGATCGCCCGCCTGGTGCGCCAGCGCGACTTTCACCGGCTGCCCGGCCTGCCCGCCTATCGCCACTTGAACCTGGGCGAGGAATTGCCCCTGGCGGAAGTGGACCTCAGTGTGGCGCTTGGGATGTTCCGCTAATCGGCGACGAAGCTGACCCGCACTTTGAGCCCCGTGTGCGCACCGTCATGCAGGCTGATGTGCGCCAGGTGCGCCTTGCAAATCTCGCCGACAATCGCCAACCCCAGCCCGGCGCCCTTGGCGCTGCGGCGGTAGAAACGCTCGAACACCCGCTCGCGTTCGTCGGCCGGGATGCCCGGGCCGTCATCTTCCACTTCCAGCACCGCCGGGGCGCCAACCCGCATGATGACGTTACCGCCAGGCGCGGTATGCGCCAGGGCATTGTCCAGCAGGTTGCTGAGCAGTTCGTTGAGCAGCGTCGGTTCGCCGCGCAGCCACACCGGCTCGTCCGCCTCCAGCGCCAGTGCTACGCCACGGGCGTGGGCCAGCGGCGCCATGGCCATCCCCAGGTCCCGCGCCAGCTGGCTCAGGTCCAGGCGCTGCGCGCCCCCTTCGGCGATGGCCCGCGCACCATTCTCCACCCGTGCCATGGACAGCAGTTGATTGGCCAGGTGCGTCAGGCGGTCGGCGTCCTCACCCGCTGCCTCCAGCGCCTGGCGCCACACTTCGCCCTGATCGGCACGCAGGCCGAGGGCGATACGCGCCTTGAGCGCCGCGAGCGGGGTGCGCAACTCATGGGCCGCGTCGGCAATGAACTGAGCCTGGCGCTCGAACTGGCCGCGAAGGCGCTCGGTAAAATGGTTTAGCGACAGCACCAGTGGCACCAGTTCGCGCTGTACACTGACCACCGGCAAGGGCCGCAGGTCGTCTGGCTGACGCGCCTCCACTTCGCCGCGCAAGCGCGCCAGCGGGCGCAGCGCGGCGCTGACGGCGAACCACACCAGCAGTAGCGCGCCCAGGCCGAGCATGCCCAGCCGCAGCAAGGTATCGGCCATCAGCCCGCGGGCCATGCGGATGCGCGCCTCCTCGGTCTCGGCCACGCGAATCTCGGCCATGCCATTCATGTCTGGCTCGCTGACCGCTTTCAACAGGCTTACCACCCGCACGTCCTGGCCCAGGTAGCGGCCATTGTAGAAACGTGCCAGGGCCGGGTAGTCGTCAGTGCGCGGCGTGCCTGCCGGGGGCGCCGGCAGGTTTTCATAGCCGGATATCAGCTTCTGGTGAATGTCGTTGACTTGGTAGTAGATGCGCCCGGCGCTGTCATAGGCAAAGGTGTCCAGCGCCACGTAAGGCACATCGGCACTCAGGCTGCCGTCGCGCTGCGACAGGCCCGCGGCAATGCTGCGCGCCGAGGCCAGCAAGGTGCGGTCATAGGCGGTGTCGGCAGCCTCGCGGCCGTTCCAGTAGGCGCTGAGGCCGCTGGCCAACATCAGCACCACCAACAACACGGCCAGGTTGCACAACAGGCGCCAGCGCAGGCTCTGAACCTTAAGCATCGCGGCTCTCGAGCAGGTAGCCCAGGCCGCGGAAGGTAACGATGGCCACGGCCTGACCGTCGAGTTTCTTGCGCAAGCGGTGCACGTAGATTTCGATGGCGTCGGCACTGGCCTCCTCGTCCAGGCCAAACACCTGGGCGGCTACCTGCTCCTTGCTCATGACCCGCCCCGGCCGGGCGATCAGCGCTTCGAGCACGGCCTGCTCGCGGCTGGTCAGCGCCAGTAACTCATCGGCCAGGGTGAACCGCCGGGTGTCCAGGTCGTAGACCAGTGCACCGCACCGCTGCTGACGCTCGCCACCCAGCACGCTGCGGCGCAGCAGGGCCTTGACCCGCGCTTCCAGTTCGCTCAACTCGAACGGCTTGGCCAGGTAGTCATCGGCGCCCAGGTTCAGCCCGTGCACCCGGTCCTTGACCTCGCTGCGGGCGGTGAGCATCAACACCGGCAGGTTCTTGCCGCGCCCACGCAGGCGCGCCAGCACCTCGAAGCCGTCCATGCGCGGCAAGCCCACGTCGAGAATTACCAACGCGTAGTCCTCGCTGGCCAGCGCCAGGTCGGCGGCCACGCCGTCCTGCAGTACGTCCACCGTCAGCCCGGTGTTCTTCAGGGCCTGGGCGACGCTTTCTGCCAGGGGCAGGTGGTCTTCGGCGAGGAGTATGCGCATGGGGATCAATCTCGTGTTGTAGATGGCTGGTAACCGCTGCCGTAGGCTGCGCTGGCCCTTTGGTACACTGCAGAGCTTCAGCGTGGGCGACGGCCCGCGCAGCCTGCCGGCAGCGACAGTGCGGCAGTGTACGCCCCGGCCCGCGCCTGTGAAGGGCTGCCACAGGCAATTTTCGCCTGAAAGGTTAGCGAAAGGTTGCTCCCTTATCATCACCCCACGGCAACTCCATTGCAGGGCGTTGCCGTGAAAAACGCCACGATGCGTTTTCACTAAAACAAGAACAAAAAAACGGAGTTTCCCCATGCTATTGAACCGCGCGCAGGCTCGCCTGTCTGTTCTGGCCCTGGCACTGGCCGCCAGTTACCTGGCACTACCATTCAATGCCCTGGCCGCTGAACCCAAACGCCCCGAATGCATCGCTCCGGCCTCCCCCGGCGGCGGTTTCGACCTGACCTGCAAGCTGGTGCAAAGCGCTCTGGTGAGCGAAAAGATCCTCAGCAAACCCATGCGTGTCACCTACATGCCCGGCGGCGTCGGCGCGGTGGCCTACAACGCTGTGGTTGCGCAACGCCCGGCTGACGGCGGCTCGCTGGTGGCCTGGTCAAGCGGCTCGCTGTTGAACCTGGCGCAAGGCAAGTTCGGCCGTTTCGATGAGCACGCCGTGCGCTGGCTGGCCGCCGTGGGCACCAGCTACGGCGCCATCGCCGTCAAAAACGATTCGCCGTACAAAAACCTCGACGACCTGGTGCAGGCCTTGAAGAAGGACCCCAGCAAGGTGGTGATCGGCGCCAGCGGCACCGTGGGCAGCCAGGACTGGATGCAGACCGCGCTGATCGCCAAGGCGGCCGGCATCAACCCGCGTGAACTGCGCTACGTGGCACTGGAAGGCGGCGGTGAAATTGCCACCGCGTTGCTGGGCGGCCACATCCAGGTCGGCAGCACCGACATTTCCGACTCAATGCCACATATTCTGAGTGGTGACATGCGCATGCTGGCGGTGTTCGCCGACAAGCGCATTGACGACCCGCACATGAAAGACATCCCCACCGCGCGCGAACAGGGCTACGACATCGTCTGGCCCGTGGTACGCGGCTTCTACCTGGGGCCCAAGGTCAGCGACGCCGACTACGACTGGTGGAAAGCGGCGTTCGACAACATGCTCGCGTCCGACGACTTCGCTACCCTGCGCGCCCAGCGCTCGCTGTTTCCGTTCGCCATGACCGGCCCGGAACTGGACACCTACGTGAAGAAACAGGTCACCGACTACAAAACCCTGGCCAAGGAATTCGGCCTGGTTCAGTGAAGCCCTTCACCTAGGAGACCTCCCATGGCCCTGCAACGTCTCTTTGCCATCGCCCTGCTGCTGGCGTGCGCCGCACTGGCCGCGATGGCCTGGCCCTACCAGGCCGCTTTTTCCTACGAACCGGTAGGCCCGCGGGCCTTCCCCCTGCTAATGCTGGGCCTGATGGCTGCGGCCCTGCTGTACCTGAGCATCCACCCCACCGCCATCGCCCACAGTGACGAAGAGCCACCGCTGGACCGCGCCACCCTGGGCAAGATCGCTGCCTGCGTGGCGTTGCTGCTGGTGTTTGCCGGCACCTTCGAATCCTTGGGCTTTGTGCTGGCCAGCATGCTTGCCGGCATCCCCATGGCCCGCCTGTACGGTGGCCGCTGGTTGCCCGGCGCGGTGATCATCAGCCTGCTCAGCATTGGCCTGTACCTGCTGTTCGACAGGGCCATGGATGTACCGCTGCCCCTGGGCCTGCTCGCGTTCCTGGAGAACTGACATGGACACTTTCAGCTACCTGGGCCAAGGCTTCGGCGTGGCCTTGAGCCCCTACAACCTCGTGACCGCGTTATGCGGCACCCTGATCGGCACTGTGGTTGGCCTGCTGCCAGGCCTGGGGCCTATCAATGGCGTGGCGCTGTTGATTCCCATCGCCTTTGCCCTTGGCCTGCCGCCCGAATCGGCGCTGATCCTGCTGGCGGCGGTGTACCTGGGCTGTGAGTACGGCGGCCGCATCAGCTCGATCCTGCTCAACATTCCTGGTGAAGCCTCCACGGTGATGACCACCCTGGACGGCTACCCCATGGCTCGCCAGGGCCTGGCCGGGGTGGCGTTGTCGCTGTCGGCCTGGAGCTCGTTCATTGGCGCCTTCATTGCCACCTGCGGCATGGTGCTGTTTGCCCCGCTGCTGGCCAAATGGGCCATCGCCTTCGGCCCGGCCGAGTATTTCGTGCTGATGGTGTTCGCCATCGTCTGCCTGGGCGGCATGGCCGGCAACCGGCCATTGAAGACGTTCATTGCCGCGTTGATCGGGCTGTTCCTGTCCTGCGTCGGCATCGACGCCAACAGCGGCGTGTACCGCTTCACCGGCGACAATGTGCACCTGGCCGATGGCATCCAGTTCGTGGTGCTGGTGCTGGGCCTGTTTTCCATCAGCGAAATCCTGCTGTTACTGGAAAAGACCCACCGCGGCCAGGAAGCAGTGAAGGCCACCGGGCGCATGATGTTCAACGTCAAGGAGGCCGCCGCGGTGTTTGCAGTGAACCTGCGCTGCGGCGTGCTGGGCTTCATCATGGGCGTGCTGCCAGGCGCCGGCGCCACCCTGGCCAGCGCCGTAGCCTACATGACCGAGAAGCGCATGGCCGGCGCCAGCGGCACCTTTGGCAATGGTGACAAGCGCGGCCTGGCCGCCCCGGAAACTGCCATCGGCGCCTCGGCCTGCGGCGCCCTGGTGCCCATGCTGACCCTGGGCGTGCCCGGCTCGGGTACCACGGCGGTGATGATCGGCGCCCTGTCGCTGTACAACATCACCCCGGGGCCGCTGCTGTTCCAGCAACAACCGGACATCGTCTGGGGGCTGATTGCCTCGCTGTTCATCGCCAACATCATGCTGGTGGTGCTCAACATCCCGATGATCCGGCTTTTCACCCGCATCCTGTCGGTGCCCAACTGGGCGCTGGTGCCGGTGATCGCCATCATCACCGGGATTGGCGTGTACGCCGTGCATGCCACCACCTTCGACCTGTTCCTCATGGTGGGTATCGGCATCTTCGGCTACATCCTGCGCAAGCTGGACTTCCCGCTGTCACCGGTGTTGCTGGGGTTCATTCTGGGCGGGTTGATGGAGCAGAACCTGCGCCGGGCGCTGTCGATATCCGACGGTGCGCTGGGCATTCTGTGGGCCAGCCCCATCACCCTGGGGGTGTGGGCGCTGACGGCGATTATGCTGGTGTGGCCGCTGGTGCGCCTGTGGCGCCGGCGCGTTGCCCTGGCCGCTGCCTGACGATGGGGCACCTGTGGGTGCTGGCAAGCCAGCTCCCACAGGATCGTGGTGTGGATCAGACCGGTGGCAACTGCCAGTCGATCGGTGCCAGCCCGCTCTGCTGCAAGAACTTGTTGGTTCGGCTGAAATGCCCGTTGCCGATAAAACCACGGTAGGCCGACAGCGGTGATGGGTGTACCGAGGTCAACACCAGGTGCTTGGTGCTGTCGATCAGCTTCTGCTTGCCCTGCGCATGGGCACCCCACAGCAGGAACACGACGCTGGTCTGTTGCTCACTGACGGTCTGAATGACGCGATCGGTGAACGACTCCCAGCCTTTCTTGGCATGGGACGCCGCATTGGCGCGCTCCACCGTCATGGTGGTGTTGAGCAGCAGCACGCCCTGCTCGGCCCAGTGCTGCAGGCAGCCATGGGGCGCGATGTCGATGTTCAGGTCGCGCTTGAGCTCCTTGTAGATATTGACCAGCGAAGGCGGCGTGGCGATGCCCGGCTGTACCGAGAAACATAGGCCGTGCGCCTGACCCGGGCCGTGGTAGGGGTCCTGGCCGAGGATCACCACTTTTACCTGGTTCAGCGGCGTAAGGTTGAGGGCGTTGAAAATCATTGGCCCCGGGGGGTAGATCTCCTTGCCGGCCGCATGCTCCTGGCGCAGGAACTCGCGCAGTTGAGTCATGTAGGGCTGGTCGAATTCGTCACGCAAGGCGTGCTTCCAGCTGGGTTCGAGTTTGATGCGGTCGTCGGAGGTCATTTGGCGTTGCCCGAAAAACAATGGGGCGGACACTAGGAAAGCACGCCACGATTGTCAATCCATGTAGCCGAAGACTGACGTGATGCCGACGGCGGGCCATACTGTCTGATCTACTGCCCAACTCGCGTTACTCAAGAGGTCAGGATGAATCTGCAATTCGAAGAGCTTGTCGGTGTCGATGGCGCCCGCATTGGCGTTGCCACCCTGGACGCCGAAAAATCCCTCAACGCGTTGTCGCTGCCCATGGTCGAGGCCCTCAACGACCAGCTGGAGCGCTGGGAACAGGACGACCAGATCGTCTGCGTATTGTTGCGCGGCAATGGCGCCAAGGCGTTCTGTGCCGGCGGCGACGTGCGCAGCCTGGTGCAGGCCTGCCGGGCCCACCCCGGCGAAGTGCCGCCACTGGCATCGCACTTCTTCGCTGGCGAATACCGCCTGGACTACCGCCTGCACACCTTTCCCAAGCCCTTGATCTGTTGGGGCCACGGTTACGTGCTGGGCGGCGGCCTGGGCCTGTTGCAGGGGGCCAACGTCCGTATCGTCACCCCCAGCAGCCGCCTGGCCATGCCCGAGATCAGCATCGGGCTGTTCCCCGACGTGGGCGCCAGCTGGTTCCTGTCGCGCCTGCCGGGCAAGCTGGGTTTGTTCCTGGGGCTGACCGGCTCGCACATCAACGGCCGTGACGCCCTGGACCTGGGCCTGGCCGACCGTTTCCTGCACGACCACCAGCAGCCGGCCCTGATCGAAGGGCTGCTGCAACTCAATTGGCAGGAGCAGACTGCCGTGCAGCTCAACAGCCTGCTCAAGGCCTTGCAGCAGGAAGCCGTGGGTGAAATGCCCGAAGCCCAATGGCTGCCGCGCCGTCGGCAGATCGACAGCCTGCTGGACGTCAGCGACGTGGCCGCGGCCTGGCGTGCCCTGGTGCATCAGCGCCATAGCGACGACGCGCTGCTGGCCAAGGCCGCGCATACCCTGGCGGAAGGTTGCCCGTTGACCGCGCAACTGGTCTGGGAACAGATAGTGCGCGCCCGGCACCTGTCACTGGCGCAGGTGTTCCAGATGGAATACACCCTCAGCCTCAACTGCTGCCGTCATCCGGAGTTCAGCGAGGGCGTGCGGGCGCGACTGATCGACAAGGACCAGAAACCCCGCTGGCACTGGCCCGACATAGCCGCTATTCCGCAGGCCGTGGTGGAGGCGCACTTCAGCAAGGCTTGGGAGGGGCGTCACCCGCTGGCCGATCTGTCCAATTACTGAGCGGCTACAGGTTGGCCTTACTGGCTGCCTTAGCGGCGGCCGCCGCCAAACCCGCCGTGGCCAGGGCCACCATGGTTGTCATGGTCGCCGTGCCCCTGCCAGTTGCCCCGGCCTGGGCCACCCGGGCCGCGCCCCGGCGGCGGCGGCGGTGGGCGATGACCGTTCCAGCCCGGCCCGCCTGGCCGGTAACCGCCGCCGGGTGGAGGACGGTAGTAATGAGGCGGCGGCGCGTAGTAGCGCGGCGACCGAATGTAATAACCGGAGTTGTAGTACGCGGGGCCATAGGGGTAATAGCCATAAGGATAGGCGCCCCCGGCGTACACATCCGTTCGGTAGTAGGCAGGCCCCTCGTAAGGTGCACACGCGGAGATCAGCAGACCTAGCAACACTATCAGCAAAAGTCTTGGTTTCATGGCGGCCTCCCGGACCGCTGGACAGCTCGAACCAGCGACGCTGGTCGGCGCCGAGCAAAATATAGCGATCGGCATAGATTCAGACCGCGGAAACCCGACTCAGTGCCACCCCTGAAATAATTTGCGACAAGATCGAAACACTCTTATCCATGCGCGCAATTTCTTTACCGCCCCTGGCCCCGCAGCGCCCTCCTCTACCCTAGAATGACGCACCGGTCACCAGCCAATGGATTTGCTATGCCGCCCCGCTTTACTTCGTTGTCACAGCGCTCGCTTATCCTGACGCTGGTACTGCTGCTGGCCAGCGGCTTCGTGCTCACCTCGCTGCTGAGCTACTACGCTTCGCGCAGTTCCATTCGCGACAACATCGTCAACACCGAACTGCCCCTCACCAGCGACACCGTGTACTCGGAAATCCAGAAAGACCTGGTCCGCCCGGTGCTCATCTCATCGATGATGTCACGCGACACCTTCATGCGTGACTGGGTCATGGCCGGCGAGCGCGACCCACAGCAGATGACCCGCTACCTGCAAGAGGTCATGAGCCACTACGGCGCCTACACGGCCTTTTTCGTCTCCGACGCCAGCCTGACCTACTACCAGGCCAAGGGCGTGCTCAAAAAGGTCAAGGCGCAGGAGCCTCGCGACGCCTGGTACTTCCGCGTGCGCGACATGCAGACGCCCTACGAGATCAACGTCGACGTGGACATGGCCAACCACGATGCCCTGACCATCTTCATCAACTACAAAGTGTTCGACTACCAGGACCGCTTCATCGGCGCCGCCGGCGTGGGCCTGACCGTGAACGCCGTGGTCAAGCTGATCGAAGACTACGAGCAGCGCTACCAGCGTGACGTATACTTTGTCGACCGTGACGGGCGCGTGGTGCTCACCGGCGCCCAGGGCGGCCCGCTTGGCGCCCACAGTGGCCAGCAACTGAACGCACTGGCGGACCTGCACGACCTGTTGGCGCGCATGCCCAAGCCCGCCACCGGCAGCTACGAATATGCAGCCCAAGGCAAGAAGCATTACCTGAACGTACGCTTCATTCCGGAGCTGGACTGGTACCTGTTCGTCGACAAGCGCGAAGACAATGCGCTGGGCGACATCCGCCAGTCGCTGTACCTGAACCTGTTGATCTGCCTGTTGGTGACTGCTCTGGTTCTGGGGCTGCTCAAGCGCGTGGTCAACCGCTACCAGTTGCGCCTGGAACGGCTGGCCACCCGCGACATGCTGACCGACCTGCCCAACCGCCGCGGCTTCGACCTGCTGGCCAGCCAGGCCATCAGCGAAGCCGAGCGCGATCCCCAACCGTTGGCGGCCTTGCTGCTGGACCTGGACCACTTCAAGCAACTCAACGACAGTCATGGCCACCTGGCGGGCGACGAAGTGCTCAAGGGCTTCGCCCAGGTGCTGCGCGACAGCCTGCGCCAGTCCGACATTCTGTGCCGCTGGGGCGGGGAAGAGTTCATCGTACTGTTGCGCAACACCCCGGGCGGCGATGCCCTGCAGATCGCCGAGAAGATTCGTCGGCACGCCGAGGAATACACCTTTCCCTACGCCGGCAAATCGCTGAAAATCACCACCAGCGTCGGCGTCACCGGCCTGCAGGCCAACGACAGCCTGCACAGCCTGCTCAACCGCGCCGACCATGCGCTATATCGCGCCAAACAGAGCGGACGCAATTGCGTGCGCAGCGAGTTGCCCCAGTCCCACTATGAATGATGTCAGCCTGTGCCCGGCCTGCGGCGCGTCCAACACCTGCAGCCTGGCCGACCCGCGCACTGCCACCCAGCCCTGCTGGTGCTATGGCGTGAACATCGACGCCAGCGTGCTGGCGGCCCTGCCCGCCGTCCTGCGCAACAAGGCCTGCCTGTGCCCGCGCTGCGCCCAAGTGCTGGACCAGTTGCCACCTGACGAATTCGCATGCGCCTCGACCGATTCCTGAGCAACCTGCCCCAGTTCAACCGCAAGCAAGTGCGCCTGTTGCTGGTGGAACGCCGCGTGCGCGTGGACGGCGTGGCCGTGGGCGACCCGCACGTCGAAGTGCGTGAGTTCAGCCAGGTACTGCTCGACGATCAGGTGCTGCAGGTGGGCCGCCCTGCCCGCTACTTCATGCTGCACAAGCCCATGGGCTGCGTCAGCGCCACCGTGGACCCGCAGCACCCGACGGTGCTCGACCTGCTGGATGAACCCGACAAGCACGACCTGCACCTGGCCGGGCGGCTGGACTACAACACCTCGGGGCTGATGGTGATCACCAACGATGGCCAGTGGTCGCGTCGGCTCACGCAACCACAGACCAAACTGGGCAAGGTCTATTACGTGGAAACCGAACAGGAAATCAATGAGCAGTACATCGAGACCTTCGCCCGCGGTATTTATTTTTCATTCGAAGATCTCACCACTCAGCCCGCTACACTGCAATTGCTGGGAGCGCGCAGCGCGCGGCTGACCATCGTCGAAGGCCGCTACCACCAGGTCAAGCGCATGTTCGGTCACTTTCAAAACAAGGTGTTACGGCTGCATCGTGAGCAAATGGGTCCGCTGACCCTTGATCCAGAGCTGTCGCCAGGGCAGTACCGACCACTGACGGCTGAAGAGATTCAGCAAATCTAGCGGTTGGACCGCCGGGCAGAAACCCCCGTGACAATGCTCAAACGGTACTTGCGCAGACGTCACATGCCTGCTTGAATCCAATCGTCGGTCCACATGTGACTCGACAGTCACCACCACATTCTAAGAAACCTTTTTGTCGGCCATCGGGTGCCTCACACGGCCCGAGTCCAACAGATCGCCCGCCTATAACAATACCCGTCGACCAGCTTGTTCGGATCGACATGGGCAAAAAATTCCAAGGCTATTGCCTACCTGTCACAAATAACGTGCAGAGTCGATTGCGCGAGTACCCGTTTTTTTTGCCAGGAGTCTTACGACATGAGGCCAGAAATCGCTGTGCTGGATATACAGGGTCAGTATCGGGTTTACACGGAGTTCTATCGCGCGGATGGTGCGGAAAAAACCATCATTCTGGTTAATGGGTCGTTGGCTACCACGGCGTCTTTTGCACAGACCGTGAGAAATCTTCATCCGCAATTCAACGTAGTGCTGTACGACCAGCCCTATGCCGGCAAGTCCAAGCCTCACAACCTGCACCAGCGTTCGCTGACCAAGGAAGAGGAAGGCCTGATCCTGGTCGAGCTGATCGACCACTTCAACGCCGAGCATGTGATGTCGTTCTCGTGGGGTGGCGCCTGCGCGCTACTGGCCCTGGCCCATCAGCCCAAGCGGATCGAGAAGGCGGTGATCAGCTCGTTCTCGCCAGTGCTCAACGACTCCATGCGCGACTACCTGGAGCGCGGCGCCCACTACCTGGGCCGTTGCGACCGCCACAAGGTCGGCCACCTGGTCAATGACACCATCGGCAAGCACCTGCCGTCGCTGTTCAAGCGGTTCAACTACCGCCATGTCAGCAGCCTGGACGACCACGAATACGCGCAGATGCACTTTCACATCAGCGAAGTCCTGCAGCACGACCTGGGCAACGCCCTGCATGCCGCTAGCAGGATCAGCGTGCCCGTGCTGTTCATGAACGGTGAGTGGGACGAATACACCACGGCCCACGAAGCCCGGCACTTCGCCAACCATGTGGCACGTACCGAGTTCAGCACCATCCAGAGCACCGGGCATTTCCTGGACATGGAGCACAAGGCCGCCTGCCGTGACACCCGCCTGGCGCTGATGGACTTTCTCAAGCCCAATGCCCAGGAGAATCGCCTGCGCTATCGTCCGTTCGACGGCCACCATGCACTGGCTATCTGAACACCGGCCAGCCGACTGCCACGCGTGCACATCAACGCCACCCAACGGGGCCGAGAAGATGAACAACCGTGGCGGCCGGCCGGCAAATGCGCCTGGGGCGCAATTAGCGCTTCAATTGACGGGCGACTTCTGGTAAAAAGTGAACCGCGTTCAGCGGGTGTCGTATAATGGCATTACTCCAGCTTCCCAAGCTGATAACGAGGGTTCGATTCCCTTCACCCGCTCCAGCCTTTTCTGGTTCCAATTTCCAACCTTTTATTGCCCCACGCTCGCCCCACGGCGACGCTTCCCCCTTGTTCAGAATATCTTCCCCCCTGACGTTCCAGACGTAGCGAGTCGGCTGCGCATTTCGCAGTGCCAAGAACGTGGTGATCGCGCTTTCCACTTCGCGAACCGAACTGAAACTGCCGTCACGCAGGTACACCGTGATGTCGCGAAAGAAGCGCTCAACCATGTTCATCCACGAACTGGAGGTCGGGGTGAAATGCATGTGGAAGCGTTTGTGCGTCTCAAGCCATGCCTTCACTTTTTGGATGCTTGTGCGTGGCGTAGTTGTCGACGATCACCTGCAGCTGAAGAGGCTTGGGCGTTTCTCGATTGATCTTCTTCTTGAGAAACTCCAGCCATTCCTGATGCCGGTGTTGGCGCTCGATGGAACTGATCAAGCGTCCCTGAAGATAATCCAGCGCAGTGAACAAGGTGACGGTGCCATGGCGGACATAATCTTGCAATTGCGTGCGAATATGCCCGATGCCCAAAGGCAGTCCGGGTTGGGTGCGCTCGAAGGCCTGAACCTGGTGCAGCCGCTACGAGATGGCCACCGTCTGCGGGCAGCTCAAACCGACACTGGCCCCCTCCCCTCCCGCTCCACCACCCACGCCAACGGCAACGTCAGCAACAACACCCCCGCCACTACCATCAACGCCAGGGTAATTCCCGTCACATCCCCCAGCCGTCCGAACAGCACCGGCGCCAGCGCCCCGGCCCCGATGGTGCCGGTGTAGAACAACGCAAACGCCTGCTCGCGGCGGTCCGGGGCGGCCAATTCCGGTACGGCGCCATACAGCACCGAGGACGTGCCGTTCAGCGCTAAGCCCAGCAGCGGCAGCATGGCCATCAGGCCCCACTGGGGCAGGAACAACGCCAGCACAATCAGCAACGAAGTGCTGGTCTCCGTGAGCCACACGGTTTTCATCATGCCGATGCGCGCGCCCAGGTAGCCGCACAGCAGTTTGCCAAAGGCCCCGCCGATGAACAGCAGCATCAGCGCCAGACCGATGCCGGCGGTGCCGGCGCCCTTGGCTTGCAGCAAGAACGGCAGAAAGGTCAGGAAGCCCATGCGTACCGCGCTGTCCAGGGTACCGGTCAGCAGTAAGGCACGCAGGCCCAGTGCCGAACCCTGCCCCATGGCCAGCGCGGTTTTCCTTGCGGCCTGCGCGCCAACGATGCCGCGCGATGGCACCAGCCACCACAGCAAAGCGGCTGCCAGCAAGCCGAGCAGCCCCATCAGGGTGGCACTGACCCGCCAACTGATGACCGTCAGCAACAGGCCCACCAACCCCGGGATCAGGGTTTTGCCAATATCGCCGGCGAAGTTGTACTGCGACAGGGCCTGCTTCACCCCGCCACCCGCCTCATGGGTGTCGGTCACCAGCGAGGACGCCAGGGGGTGCTGGGTGCTTGCCCCCAGGCCGCCGAGCATCAGCGCCAGCAGCAACACCCCCAGGCCGCTTGCCTGGCCAACACATAAATAGGCAATGCCGGCCAGCGCGGTGCCGCCCACCAGCAAGCGTTCCCGGCCCCAACGCCGCGCCGCGCGGCTAGCAAGCAGCTGTATGCCGGCCATGGTCCCGGAGTAGGCGCCACGCAGCAGCCCGACCTGAGTGAGGCTCAAGCCGAACTGCGCTTGCCAGATCGGCAACAGCACATAAATAAGGTCGGTGAGGCCATCGTGCACGGCGTGCGCACTGCAGGCCGCCAGCAGTGAGCGGCGGCGCAGCGACTGGTCGCTGGCAGGGGACGGGTGACCAGCAAGAATTTCGTCGGCAGTCGTCATTATTGTCAGGCACAGACTGGGAGATATAGATAGCCTGCTATTTATAAAACGGAATACCAACGAGCACAAACACCTAGTGTCCTGTCTTCGAAATACGTTCTCTTTTGACGAGTGGCTGTTGTTCCCAGGCAAGGCGCGGCAACGAGCCCTCGCAGGGCTATGGCAAGGAGTCGCCACGCCGCCTGGCAACGACAGACGCCGTCAACAGTGAACAGCTTATTTCGGAGACAGGCCACTAGTTCCTTGTCATTAATACCCACTATAGGCGGCCCGTTTCACCCAACAAATATTCACTCGCGTCGAAAAAACACAGAACGATTGAAATGGCCGTGGGTCAGTACCGTTAATGACCATAGCGCTGCGCGAGCGAAAGGAGCCCGGCATGACAGACTCGTTGCTACAACCGACCTTGTTGGACAAGCTGTATGAAAACCAGCTGGCCATTGCCGCTGCGGTCGAAGAGCTGGCCTTGTGGGTAGAGGTGCGCTGGGAGGCCGAGGACATCGCCGAAAACGTACGCAGCGCCTTGGAAACCCTGGACCGCAATGCGGATTACATCAACCGTACGATTGCAGCGCTGCGCAAGGAGCGTGCGGATCTGTAGGCACTGTTGACGCTCGGTAAGGCTTGCACGAACTGCAGGCTTTTCAACAGTGCCAGCCATTGTACATATATTATTTTTGACGTACTTCCATTCGCACGATAATTAAAAATGCGTCTAACTGGAAATGGGATACAAAAAAAGTCTCTTAAAAACAATCAGCTCAAAAAAGTTCCGTTCCGGCCCTGTCCGCTGATCAGCCAGCCACCCTCTGCCAATTTCCCAGCGCCAACTATTCACGCCTCGCAGGTCATTGACAGCAAACGACTTCAGTCATAGCTTCATGCCTCAGTGAACCGCCGTTGAGCCCCTCAGGTTCGCCCTCCAACAAGACGGGATCAATGCCCGCGCCTTACATCGACTATTCCGGACATATTGCTGTGCCTTTTTGCTGTATTGCCTTCGTACTGTCGTGAGCCGGTGCAGTATCGGGCGCTGCGCGCCTGACTGCCGACTATCTGCAACCGCACGATTCGGGAGTGCTGGAAAATGGCCGAAGCCCAAGCAAGGCGTTTCTCGCTATCGCTGTTGCCACGCCTGGTGGGGTTTGGCGTGCTGTCGTTCATTATCTGGCTATTGTTTTCCACCTTGTTCATGCCGTTGATGTCCTCGTCGGCGACCCGCGCCATCCTCAATGCCCCGGTGATTCTGCTGACCACGCCCATTGATGGTGTGGTGCGTACCCTGAGTATCCAGCCCGGCAGCACCTTCAATACCGGGCAGGACATTGCCACCATCGAAAACCCCCGCGCCAACCAGGAAACCCTGCTGACCCTGCAAACCCGGCGCCTTACCCTGGAGCAGCAATTGTCATCGCTGGCCAGCCAGGCCGAGCACGATCAGCAGTATTTCGATGCCCTGGAGAAAACCAGCCAGCAGTACCAGAGCGCCTATCAGACTCGACAGTTGTACGCGCAAAAAGCCCTGAAAGCGGAGAGCAGCGCCGCCAGTGCACGCCTCGCCGATGCCCAGGAAACCGTGCAGCGCAACCAAGACCTGTACTACCAGGGGGCCGTGAGCGAAGCGGTGGTGGCCAGTTCGCGGGCGCAATTGGCGTCGCTGCAAGGCGCTGCCGAGTCGGTGCGTTCGCGCCTGCGCATCAACAGCGGTGACCTGTCCGCCGCCAAGGACCAGGTGTACCTGGACCCGGACCAACTGCGCATGTTCGACCTCAGTGCGCAAATGACCACCTTGCAACTGAGCCTGGCCAACCAGGCAAAGAACCGCGCCACCCAGCAGCAGGAACTGGATAACCTCAACCAGTTGATCGAGACCGAGCAGAACCGCGTGAAGATGATGGCTGCTTACGAAGTGGTGGCCTATTCGCCCGGCACCGTGCAAGAACTGGTGGCCCCACAGGGCACCCTGGTGCGTGCAGGCGCCACCTTGTTGCGCGCCACCAATTGCAGCCAGAGCTACGTGATCGCCGTGTTCCCCGAGCGCATGGCCAGCAAGATTACCCGTGACACCGAATTGCAGGTGTCGATTCGCGGGCTGGACCAACCGCTCAAGGCCAAAGTGGTGCAAATGCTCTCCAGCCCTACCGACATCCAGGCCAGCAGTTACAGCGTGCCCTTCCCCTACGCCGAACAGAATTCGGTGTACGTGGTGGGTGCCTTTGACAGCGACCTGCCCGACAACGAGCGGGCGCTGACCTGCAACCCCGGCAACTGGGTAACCGCCTCGGTGTCGCGATGAGGGCGCTGTTGTTCGTGGCCGTGTTGTGGATGGCCCAGGCCAGCGCCGACGAGGCACGCCCGCACTTGGCCCAGATGACCTGCGCGGCCTTGGGCCAGGCCGTGCAGGCCTTGGGCAGCGGGCCGGTACTGCTGGCCAGTTACCCGCCGCTCAATGGCCAGCCACCGGCCATCCTGGCGTTGCGCGGGGTGGCTTTCACCTACGATAACGCCCTGGCCAGCATTGCCCTGTTCGGCTGCGGCAATGCCGCCGCGGCTCGGCAGATAGCCGATGCCCTGGCCTATGCCAGCGGCCACGATCCGGACTACAACGACGCACGCGTGCGCAATGCCTACGCCGCCGGGCCCGTGAAGCATGGCGCCATCGCCTTGCCCGGCTACTGGAGCAGCGAGCGTGGCGCCTGGAACCAGGATGCCTACCAGGTGGGCAGCGCCACCGGCAATCAGGCCTGGGCCGTATTGGCGTTGCTGGAAGCCTACCGGCAAAGCCAGGACGACAACTACCTGCAAGCCGCGCGCAGAATTCTGGCCTGGACCCAGGCCAATACCTACGACAGCCAGACCCCACCAGGTTTCATCGGCGGCTTTTACGGCTACCCGCCCACGCCCCAGCGCCAGGGCTGGAAGTCTACCGAACACAATGTCGACCTGGCTGCCGCCTGGGGGGCGCTGGACCGCTTGCACGCCGACGCCGACGCTGCCAGCCAGGCACAGATCGCCCGGCGCTTCGTGAACAGCCAATGGGACGCCGCCCAGGGGAGGTTCCTGATCGGTACCTTGCCCGACGGCCATACCCAGGAACGAGAAAAATCCGGCCTGGATGCGCAGATCTGGCCACTGATTGCCCTGCCCGGCCGCCCGGCCGACTGGCAACGCAGCCTGACGTTCATCGATCACGCCCACCGCTTTGCCGACGGCTATGGCTTCAACCGCGCCCCCGTTGGCCTGTGGACCGAAGGCACGGCCCAGGCCGCGGCCGTGGCGCAACTCAGCGGCGCGCCGCAGCAGGCGCAACCCCTGTGGGCCGTGCTGGTGGCACAACAAGCGGGGGACGGCTGGTTGTTTGCCACGCCGCAGGCACAAATAAGTACGGGGCTGGCCATCGGCCCCACCTCCACCACCAACGACTTTTTCTATTACCACCTGCCACACCTGGGCGCCACGGCATGGGCGGCCATCGCCGCCACCGGCGTCAACCCCTTCACCGGTGCTCAAGAGGCGCACTGACATGCACGCACTCGACTCGATGCAACTGTTGCAGATCAATGCCTGGACCCTGGCCATCGTGGTGCTGTTCAGTTGCCTGACCCACCGCGACCAATGGGCCGCGCGGGCGCTGTTCGGCGGCCTGACCGCCGTTCTGCTGATCAACTACTTGCTGTGGCGCATTCATGACACCTTGCCCGACCGTCATTCGGGGTTTGCTACGGTCTGGTCCTACAGTTTTCTGTTCTTTGAGATGCTTGCCATCAGCTACACGCTGTTCTCCATCATCGTCATGCTGTGCCGCAGTGACCACCGCCCCGCCGCCGACGCAGGCGAATTGCGCCTGCGCGCACTGGGCCATGATGCGCCGGCGGTGGACGTGTTCATCTGCACTTACAACGAAGGGCTGGAAGTGCTGGAGAAAACCATCATCGCCGCCCAGGCCATGGACTATCCCAACTTCACCGTCTGGGTGCTGGACGATACCCGTCGTGACTGGCTGCGCGATTACTGCCAAGGCATGGGCGTGCAGTACGCACGTCGCAACAACAACCTGCACGCCAAGGCCGGCAACCTCAACAACGGCTTGCGCGAGTCAGCGGCCCGCAGCAATGCGCCTTACATCCTGGTATTGGATGCCGACTTCGCCCCGCAACAACCCATTCTGATGCGCACCCTGGGCCTGTTCCAGGACCCCAAGGTCGGGCTGGTGCAGACCCCCCAGTTCTACTACAACCCCGACCCTATCCAGCACAACCTGGGGTCGGCCACCTGCTGGGTGGACGAACAGCGGGTGTTCTTCGACGTGTTCCAGCCCGCCAAGGACGGCTGGGACGCGGCCTTCTGCGTGGGCACCTCATTCGTGGTGCGTCGCGACCTGATCGAAAGCCTAGGCGGTTTTCCCACAGGCTCCGTGTGCGAAGACATTTACACCACTTACCGCCTGCTGCAGAAAGGCTACGTCACCCGCTGGCTGAATGAACGGCTGTCCATCGGGCTGTCGGCCGAGGGGCTCACCGACTACATCAACCAACGCGGGCGCTGGTGCCTGGGCACGGTCCAGGTGGCGCTGCTCAAGGACGGCCCGCTACGCGGCAGTGGCTACACCCTCAACGACCGCCTGCACTATGTGCACGGCTTGCTGCACTGGTTTTCCAAGCCCTTCATTCTGATGATGCTGGTATCGCCGGTGCTCTACTGGTACTTCGGCATTGCCGGGTTCTACGCCAAGCCCATGGACTTCCTGGCCTTCGGCATGCCGGCGCTGATCGCGTTCTGGGGCTATGGCACCTGGGTCACCGACCGACGTACCTTGCCGATCTTCACCGAAGTGACGCAAATCGTTGCCTCGCTGGCGGTCACCGCTACCTTGGCCAGCGCCCTGCTGCGGCCCTTTGGTCGGCCTTTCAAGGTCACGGCCAAGGGCATCGACCGCTCGAAAACCATGGTCCACTGGAAGCTGTTCGGCTTCTTCCTGGCGCTGACCGCGCTGTCGCAGATCGGTGCCTTCACGGCCATCGTCACCGCCGACAGCCTGGACGGCAACATGAGCTTCAACCTGTGCTGGACGGTGGTGGCGCTGATCTACAACCTGGCCACGCTGGTGGCCTGCGTTGACCGGCCGCGGCTGCATGGCGAGGAACGCTTTCCGTTCGACCGGCCCGCCGGTTTCCGCCTTGGCGGCCGCACGCTGACCGGGCGGCTGGTGGACATTTCCATCACCGGCGCCGCCTTTGCCTGCCACCAGGCCGGCTCGATTCGCTGCGGGGCGCGGGGCGAAATCTGGGTGAACAAAGTGGGCTGGGTGGGCGTTGAGGTGATGCGCCAGCAACAAGGTGTGCAGTTGGGTCTGCGTTTCGTCGACATGGACGAGGCCTTGCGACGTAAGCTGATCGGCCGCCTGTTCAGCGATGCCAACGCCAACGTCGCCGGCAAGGCTCACCCCGGCATCGCCTTCGGCAGCCTGCTGCGCCGTGCCTTGCTGGGGGAAAAACGCCTGGCCCCGGTGCACGTGCGCAGGCCTCGGCGCAGCAGCGCCAGCAGCCGCTTTCCATCTTTGCCAAGCCGGCGTCAGCCGTTGCAATTGATGCAGGTGTCCCATGGCAAGGGTGGCCTGCTGAGCCTGCTGTTTTCCCAACTGCGCGCCCTGTTAGGCCCGCGCCTTTAGGAGTGCGACCATGAGAAACTGCCTGTCCGGCACGTGCCTGACCTCCCTGCTGATGGTCGCCGGCTGCTCACTGGAACCTGCCTACCAACCACCCGACCCGCCCATCGACCAGGCGTGGCCGGCCAACGCCGGCGGTGCCTGCTGCGAAGGCCGCCAGACGTTCGAGCAGGACTGGCATACCTTCATCAGTGATGAGCGCCTGCGCCAACTGATAGACCTGGCCCTGGCCAATAACCGCGGGCTGCGCCAGTTCGCTGCCAGCGTTGACGAATCACGGGCCTCGTTCAACGGCGCCAGCGCGGCGCTGTACCCCAGCATTGGCATCGACACCTACGCCGGGCGCAGCAAACTGCCGGCGTTGCAGCAAACCCCGGGCGGCGGCTCCAGCACGGGCAGCATTGCCAATACGTTCCAGGCCACGGCCGGTTTCACCTCCTACGAACTGGATTTTTTTGGCCGCGTGCGCAGCCAGCAACACGCGGCCGGCGCGCGTTTCGAGGCCAGCCAGGCCGACTACCAGACCGCACGCCTGGCGTTGATTGGCGAGGTGGCCAGCACCTGGCTGACGCTCAAGGCCAATCAAACCCTGCTTGACCTGGCCCGAAGCACATTCCAGTCCCAGCAGCACTACGGCGAGCTATTGCGCACAAGTTTCAACCTTGGCTCAACCGCACGCATCGACGTGCACCAGGGCGACGCCATGACCAATACAGCGGCCGTGCAGGTCAACACCTACCGCATGCAGGTGGCGCAAAACCTCAACGCCTTGCGCGTACTGGTGGGCCAACCGGTGCCCGACGCACTGCTGCCCAAGGGCGAACTGGGCAAACAGCTGGCCACCGCCGACGTGCCTGCAGGCCTGCCGTCCAGCCTGGTGGCGCGGCGGCCGGACATCATGTCGGCGCAAGCGCAGATGCGCGCCGCCAACGCCGAGATCGGTACCGCCCGTGCGGCCTACTTTCCCAGCTTCTCGCTAACCGGCGCCCTGGGCAGCCTGAGTGGTGACTTCTCCAGGTTGCTCACCGGCCCTGCGGCCTTCTGGAACCTGGCTGCCGCAGGCTCGCTGACGCTGCTGGACGCAGGTACCCGCAAAGCAGGCGTTGACGCCAGCCACGCGCGGTATGACGAACGCACCGCCGCTTACGAAGAAACCGTACTCAACGCCTTCCGCGAGGCCGCCGACGCCCTGAACGCGCGCCAGGAGATGCTCACCCAGGTTGCCGCACAGCAGCGCCTGGTGGTTGACTACCAGGAAGCCTATCGCCAATCGCGGTTGCGATTCGAGGCCGGGCTGGACAGCTACTTCTCGACCATGGACGCCCAACGCTCGCTGTTTGGCGCCCAACAGCAGTGGCTGCAACTGGAGCTGGCGCGGGAGATCAACCAGGTCAACCTGTACAAAGCCCTGGGCGGTGGCTGGACACCGCCCAATGTCAAAGTGGCCGGGAAATGACACGCAGCACTTGTAGCCGTTGCCCAAGGCTGCGCGGGCCCCTAAGTTCACTGGAGATCTTCAGCGAGGCACAGGGCCTGCGCAGCCTGGCCGCAGCACCAACACGGCCTTTATGCAATCAGGTGAGCACTGGCGCGATCAGTAGCCGTTCGCCGTGAGGATCTGCTGCACCGTGCGGCTGGCCGGGCGGTGGTAGAACTTCAACAACTCGCTGCTGCGGTTGGTGAAGATGCCATCCACACCGGCGTCCATGACCTTCTGGTAGTCCACCGGGTCGTCGACGGTATAGACGTGCACGAGCATGCCCTTGGCGTGGGTCATCTGGTTCATCCAGGGCTGCACCAGGTCCATGTAGCTCTGCTCGCCGCCATGACTCAGCGCCGCCGAGGGGCCGGTGCCCACGGCGCCATTGGCCTTGGCGAAGGCCAGCCAGCGCTCGAATTCGGTGCGGTCGCGCGGTTGCTGGCGGGCATAGAAGGCAGCCTTGTCTTCGCCACTGGCAGGGTCAAAGACAGCCTCGGTCTTGGGCTCGATGCTGCCCTCACCCACCCACAGCAACAGCACCTTCGGCACCTTGGGCATGAACTGGTTGAGCAAGGTGAGGCTGTTTTTCTCGAAGGTTTGCAGCACCAGGCGACGCTGCGGGGCGACCTGCCCGTTCGCCATCAGCCAGCCGCGCTGGACCAGCTTGGCCGCCAAGTCTTTCTCTATGCCCGGAAACAGCAACGGCGCCTTGGTTTCAATGTACAGCCCGGTGTGGTGAGTGGGGTCCTGCTCGGCGATGTCGATGATCTCGTCGAGGGTCAGGATCTTCAACCCCGCATACGTCGGGCGAGCGCGTTGCGGGTAGGCCTGGTTGAACCAGCTGCCGGCATCCAGCGTCTTCAGCTGCGCCAGGGTGAACTGGCTGACGGGCAGATCTTTCTGCGCGGGAAACTGGCCGGCAATGTTGGTGGTGCGCCCCAGGTTGGTGTCGTGCAGGGCAATGAGTTGCCCGTCGCGCGTGCGCTGCAAGTCCATTTCCAGGTAATCGGCACCCAGCTCGCGGGCCAGGGTGTAGGACGCGCGGGTCGACTCCGGTGCATCGAACGACGCCCCCCGGTGGGCAATCACCGCAGGCCAGGGAATGCCCGCCGCCCTGGCCAGTGCCTCGCCCCCGGGGGCCTGGGCGCGGGCCAGGCCGACAGAGGCCAACAACCATGCAGCGGTAAACCAGGTGATACGCCAGTGAACAGACATACACGCTCCTTGCGGTGTTCAAACGAAAGGCCAGCATAGTCGGCGATGAACATGACAAGACGGTTTCCCCCTTGGCGCAGCATGGTACAGTCGCGCCCTGTAACCGATCCCGAGCAAGACGCACTTCATGGAACTCGACGCTTTCGACGCCAGCCTCGGCCAATGGCCGCACCTGCACTTTCATTGCACCGGCCTGCTGCTAGGCAACGGCGCCAGCCGTGCGATGTGGCGCAACTTCGCCTACGACTCGCTGTTCGAGCGGGCACAGAAGGTGCGCAACAAGCCGTTGGGCCAGACCGACCTGGCGCTGTTCAAGTCCATGGGCACCGAGAACTTCGAGCAGGTGCTGAGCGCGCTCAACGTCACCATCCGGGTCAACGCCGCGCTGGCCATCAGCGCCTCAGCCCCGCTGAACCGCTACTACGCGATCAAGGAAGCGCTGATTCACGCCATGCGCAGCGTGCACATTCCGTTTCGGCTGGTGCCCACGGACGCCCTGCAAGGCATCGCCAGCCACCTGCGCCAGTACGCCACGGTGTATTCGAGCAACTACGACCTGCTGCTCAGCTGGGCCATCGAACAGGCGGCCGAGGGCTTCGACGACCTGTTCGACGTGGACCAGGGTTTTGATGTGCGTCGTACCCGCAGCGAGGCAACCCGCGTGCTGCACCTGCATGGAGGCCTGCACCTGATCCGCCAGGTGGACGGTACCACGCGCAAACGCAATGCCCTGGGCAGCGCGCTGCTGGACGGCTTTGCCATCAACCAGCCAGGCGAAGTACCGCTGTTCGTCAACGAAGGACGCTGCGCAGACAAACAACGCGCCATCCGCCAATCCGATTACCTGAGCTGGTGCCACGGCCAACTCGCCGGCCACCAGGGCCCGCTGTGCCTGTTCGGCCACAGCTTGGGCGAACAGGACCGTTACCTGCTGGACGCCATCGAGCAGGCGGACGTGCAGCAACTGGCAATCTCGATCTTCCCCCTCAGCGATGCCTGGATCATCAGCCAGAAACGCTACTTCACCACCCTGTTCCGGGGCCGTGAACTGCACTTCTTCGACACCACCAGCCACCCATTGGGCGCGCCGGCCCTGAACGTGCCGGTGCCCAAGCCGGTGGTCAAGCGCAAGCGCTAAATTGCAGGCAAGCCTTGCGCCAGCAGATCCAGGTCTGGCGCTTCGGCAAGCCACTGCCAGTCGCCATCGCTCAGCTGCCCGGGTTGGATATTGCGCAGGCTCAGCACCTGCCCGCCCGGCAGGCTGACGAGGGTATGCGCGCCGCTACGGGTCAGCAGCGGCTGCGTGCCATCGGCAAAGCCGATGAACAGCAGACGGTCGATACCTGGTTGGAAGTCCAGCAACGTATCGCCCTCCTGCGCCCGCGCCTGAATCACGAAGCGGTCGCGGCCCGGCCCGCCGCTCAGCGTGTCACGGCCGGCGCCGCCATCGAGCCAATCCTCCCCCGCGCCCCCCTCCAGGCGATCGTCGGCATGGCCGCCCAGCAGGGCATTGTCAGCCTCGTTGCCCGTCAGGACGTCGGCATAGTCGCCGCCAATCAGGTGCTCGATTTGCGCGGGGTTTTCCAGGTGCAGCGTTTCTCCCGCCACCTGCGCCGCCCCTTGGCGCAGGTCTATCACGGACGCGCTGCTGACAGCCGCGACATTGAGGGTATCGACGCCGCCATTCAGGTCGCGCAGGGTGCGCCGCTCGGGGGTGTTGAGGGCCGTGAACTCATTGGTGTACACGTAGTGATCGTTGCCATTGTCCAGCCGCCCGAAAACGTTCAGGCGCCAGCTGTTCAACGTGCCGACCTTGCCTGGGGCGCGGTCGACCACGTGCAACTGCCACTGCCCACTGGCCGGTTCGCCACGCAGGCGCGTGGTATTGAAGATGAAGTCCAGCCGTTGGCGCTGATGAAAGCGCCTGTCGCCGGTGTGGGCGTCGCCACTGGCCGGTGGCTTGCCTGGACGGTCCATCAACACCGAACGGGTGCCCGACGGCGACACCAGTACCAGCTGCAGATCACCAGGGCGCTGGTGGCTCAGCTTTACTTCCACCAACACGTGCTCGATACGCAGGCGTGCGTCCTCAAGGGCCATGCTGTAGCGCAGCCCGGTGGCATCGTGGTCGGGAATGGCGAACTCACCTTCGGTGCTGGCCAGGGGCTGTTCCAGCAACGCCTCGTTGGCAAAACGCTGTTGGCCAGGCCAGTCCTGGGCCAGGCGTACCGCCGCCAGGGCATCGACCTCGCCGTAGCCATAGTCATGGCTGACGTGCATGCCACCACCGTTCCAGTAACGGCTAGCGTTGAACTGCCACTGGGTGGAGGGGTCACGCACCTGGCGTGCGGTCAACGCCAGGATCTCATGAACGTCGCGGTAGCCCAGCCGCGGGTTGGCCTGCAACATCAGAGCGGTCACTGCGCTGACGATTGGCGCGGCGAGGCTGGTGCCCGTTTGTGGCAAGCCCACCCGGGTGAACACGCCCACGCCTTGGGCGCTGACCAGCAGGTTCGCGCCCGGGCTGGAAAAGCCGGGCGCGGCGCAAGGCTGGCTGCGTGGCGGTGGGCAGGTAGCGGCCACCATGATGTTGCCGCGCATGTTGCTCAGGCTGGAATAGTTGGCGTTGCCGCCGGCCTGGCGGGCGTTGCCGGCACTCATGACAATCACCGTGCCCCGGCCTTGTCGACCATCGCTCAAGGCGCGCCGGTACTCCACCGGTATGGCACCTATGACCGGCATCTTCAACACCGGCTCGAAACGCCCCGTGGCGCCCCAACTCAGGTTGGCCACATCGTATTGCTTGAGGGCATTGAGGGTATCCAGCCGGCCGCCCACCCAATGGCCGCCAATGGTTGCCTGGGGGGCCACGCCTACCGTGCCCAGCTCGTTGCGCGCCGCCACCATCACTGACGCCACGCTGCTGGCATGCTCGGCATCGCGGTCGACACTGGCCTTGCTGGCCATGAACCAGGGCACCGCATTGGCCAGCCACAGAGGGTCGACGTTGGGTAGCAGGTCTTCGTGGCGGTAGGCAAACGCTACCTTGTGACCCTTGCTGTGGGCCTCGAACTGGCCGATGCGCACCCCCAGGCCGGTGTAGCGCGCCCACACCGAAGGCACGTTAGCCTGGTGCAGGTAGGTTTGCAGGGGAAAGTCGGGGTCAACCGGCGCTTCGTGCGCCAATGCCAGGCCGGCGCAACACAGCGCCGCCAGGCCGGTAATCAGTTTGCTCATGGAAACACTCGCCCGGTAAGTAGTGGACCAGTGTTGCCCTGGGCGAGCGGGCTGCCTATCCGACAGCGGGCCTAAAACAACGAAAAAGACGGGTCCTACATCCCTGTCGGATAGTTCCGATTCAGATCAGGCCATCAGCCTTGAGCAGGGTTTCCAGGCAATGCTCCTCAATGGCGTAGAACGCCTTCAGCGCCTCGATCTTTTCCAGCAGTGCACGCGGGTCCTGTGGCTCGGCACGCTTCACCGCCAAAATCATCTTGTTCTTGTTGGTGTGCTCCAGCGAAATGAACTCGAACACCTTGGTGTCGTAGCCGCATGCTTCCAGGTACAAGGCCCGCAGGCTATCGGTGACCATCTCGGCCTGCTGGCCCAGGTGCAGGCCGTATTGCAGCATGGGCTTGAGCAGGCCCGGGCTCTGGATCTGCAGGCGGATCTGCTTGTGGCAGCATGGCGAGCACATAATGATGGCCGCGCCGGTGCGAATGCCGGTGTGAATGGCATAGTCGGTGGCGATGTCGCAGGCGTGCAGCGCGATCATCACGTCGATGGCGCTGGGCACCACGGTACGCACGTCACCGTGCTCGAACACCAGGCCGGGATGTTCAAGACGCGCCGCAGCGGTGTTGCACAGGGTAACCATGTCTTCGCGCAACTCGACACCGGTCACCTGGGCCTCACGGCCCAGGGTGTTGCGCAGGTAGTCGTGAATGGCGAACGTGAGGTAGCCCTTGCCCGAACCGAAATCGGCCACGCGCACCGCCTGACCCTGGGCAACCGGCGCGCCGGCGAAGGCGTGGGAAAACACCTCGATGAACTTGTTGATCTGCTTCCATTTGCGCGACATGGCCGGAATCAGTTCGTGCTGCTTGTTGGTGACGCCCAGGTCCACCAGGAACGGGCGGTTCAACTCCAGATAGCGCTTTTTCTCGCGGTCATGCTCGGCCGACGCGGCCTGGCGCGGTTGCTGCGCGGCATTGCGGTGCAGCAAGGCCTTGTTCTTCTTGCTGAACTCCAGTTGCACCTCGTCGGTCAGGGTCAGCAGATGGGCGTTCTTGAAGCTTGCCGGGAGCAGTTCGGCGATCAGCGCCAGTGCCTCGTCCAGCGCCAGGTTCTTGGTGATGTCGCGCGTCTGGTAGCGGTACACGAAGCTCAGGCACGGTTGTTCCTTGACCGTCACAGGCTTGATGATCACCCGCTGCAACTGGGCGTCTTCCCCCACATGGCGGGCCAGCACCAGCTTGACCACGGCATTCTGGGCAAGGCTTGCGCCCAGCAGGTCGAGAAAGGTGGCACGCGGGTCCGGCGTGGTCTTGGGGTTTGCGGCAGTGGCAGACATCGAAAAAGGCCTGGAAAAAGGAATGCGCGCATTTTACGGGGCTTTGCCCTGTCAGGGCACGGACTTGTTCGGTTTGATCGACGATACGCCTTTGCCAGGTTTACCAGGCTGCGGCGGCCATGCCGCCCACACCCAGCAACAGCGCCGAGTAGAACAGCACCACGCGACGCAGCAATGCGTCCCTGCCCAGCCGCGAGCCGGCGCCAATACGCGTCACGCAAAAACCGACCATTGCGATGGCAAGCATCAACTCGCCTATCAATAACACCAGCATGTCAGTTGCCCCTCGTTGGTTCAGAGATGAATAGCGTCGTGAATGTCCCGATACCGGTCATGCAGGGTCGACAGGTCCACCAGCGCGGGTGGCAGCGGGGAGTCGAGCAGTTGCGAGCGATGACTCACGCGCCCCTTGCGCAACAGCGCCGACACATGATCGCGTACGGTATAGGTGCTCAGGCGCAACAACTCGGCGATTTCCTTGTTGCTATGGCCTGACAGCAAGAGGTTCAGGACCTCTTTTTCCCGAGGGGTCAAATGCATATGAATACCTGCGCGGCGGTGCGATGGCGCAAGGGTCGTCGTGCCTGCTGGCCCCAACCGTTCACCCCCTGCGAGACGGCACCATAAATTAGGCGCACAGGGAAAAACAATGACTGGAAACACTTGTTTATCAAACTGCCGGAATCGTGCCATTGACATTCAAAAACAGCAGACAAAACGCACAGAAATATAGGGCATGAACTACGAACTCCTACAAACTATTCTGTCGGAACGTAAGTTATCTCCTACTGATAGATAGTTACTTTGGGAAACTTCCTACCGCCCGCCCCGCCGCTCACGCAAGCGTCAAGGCCGGGTCAAAAGCGACGCCCGGCAAAACACTTCTGGATTGCCGCGACTCGATGGGCTAAAAGATGCCCGCACATTACAAAAATATTCGTTCCACCTTTTAGGCTGGCCTGTTCGTTACGTGAACCGTTGCACGCCATACGAGAGCAATTTCATGAAGAAGCTGTGTTTGCTGGGCATGCTTGCGAGCCTGGCCTTTCAACCGGTGATGGCGGCCACTGCCGCGTCGCCGCTGATGACCAAGGACGCGTTCATCGCCGACCTGATGAAGCGCATGACCGTGGATGAGAAAATCGGCCAACTGCGGCTGATCGCCATCGGCCCGGAAATGACCCACGAACAGATTCGCGAGGAAATTGCCGCCGGGCGCATCGGCGGCACCTTCAACTCGGTCACCCGCGCCGAAAACCGTCCCATGCAGGACGCTGCCGTGCAGCGCAGCCGGCTGAAGATCCCGATGTTCTTCGCCTATGACGTTATCCACGGTATTCGCACCATTTTCCCCATCAGCCTGGCTTTGGCCTCTAGCTGGGACATGAATGCCATCTCGCTGTCCGCGCGCACTGCCGCCGCCGAGGCGGCCGCCGACGGCATCGACATGACCTACGGGCCCATGGTCGACATTGCCCGTGACCCACGTTGGGGGCGCACCAGCGAAGGCTTCGGCGAGGACACCTACCTGGTGTCGCGCATTGCCAAAGTGATGGTCAAGGGGTTCCAGGGCAATGACGTCAGCGCCCCGGACAGCATCATGGCCGCGGTCAAGCACTTCGCCCTGTACGGCGGCGTCGAAGGCGGCCGCGACTACAACACCGTGGACATGAGCCCCACGCGCATGTACCAGGACTACCTGCCGCCCTACCGCGCCGCCATCGATGCCGGCGCCGGCGGCGTGATGGTTGCGTTGAACTCCATCAACGGCGTGCCCGCCACCTCCAACACCTGGCTGATGCAAGACCTGCTGCGCAAGGACTGGGGCTTCAAGGGGGTGACCATCAGCGATCACGGCGCCATCCATGAGCTGATCAAGCACGGCGTGGCCCGCGACGACCGCGATGCGGCGAAGCTGGCGATCAAGGCCGGCATCGACATGAGCATGAATGACCAGGTGTACGGCAAGGAACTGCCCGGGCTGATCAAGTCGGGCGAGGTGCCCATGGCCGACCTCGACAACGCCGTGCGTGAGGTGCTGGGAACCAAGTACGACCTGGGGCTGTTCAAGGACCCGTACCGGCGCATCGGCAAGGCCAGCGATGACCCGGCCGATACCTATGCCGACAGCCGCCTGCACCGCCAGGTGGCCCGTGAGGTGGCGCGCACCAGCATGGTCCTGCTGGAAAACCACCACCAGACCCTGCCCCTGAAAAAACAAGGCACCATCGCCCTGGTCGGCCCTCTGGGCGACGCGCCCATCGACATGATGGGCAGCTGGTCGGCAGCCGGCAAGCCGGAACAGTCCGTCACCTTGCTGCAGGGCCTGAAGAACGCCGTGGGGGATCGCGCCAAAGTGATCTACGCCAAGGGCGCCAACGTCACCGACAACCAGGACGCCATCGCCTTCCTCAATCGCATCATTTTCGACCGCGAGGAAGTGCACATCGACAAGCGACCGGCCGAGCAGATCATCGCCGAAGCCGTGAAAGCCGCCGAGCAGGCCGACGTGATCGTGGCCGCCGTGGGCGAGGCGCGCGGCATGTCCCATGAATCCGCGAGCCGCACCACCCTGGACCTGCCCGAAACCCAGAAAGCCCTGCTCAAGGCCCTGAAAGCCACCGGCAAGCCGCTGGTGCTGGTGCTGATGAATGGCCGGCCATTGTCACTGGTCGAAGAACAGAAACAGGCCGATGCCATGCTGGAAACCTGGTTCTCGGGCACCGAAGGCGGCAACGCCATCGCCGACGTTTTGTTCGGCGACTACAACCCTTCGGGCAAGCTGCCCATCAGCTTCCCACGGTCGGTGGGGCAGATTCCGGTGTACTACAACCACCTCACCATCGGCCGGCCGTTTACCCCCGGCCAACCGGGCAACTACACCTCGCAGTACTTCGACGAGGAAACCGGCCCGCTGTACAGCTTTGGCTATGGCTTGAGCTACACCGACTTCAGCCTGTCGGACGTAAGCCTGTCCAGCAGCACCCTGAAAAAGGGCGGCAACGTCGTGGCCAGCGTGACAGTGAAAAATACCGGCAAGGTAGCCGGTGCCACGGTGGTGCAGCTGTACGTGCATGACGTGGTCGCCTCCATGGCACGGCCGGTCAAGGAACTGAAGAACTTCGAGAAAGTCACCCTGCAACCTGGCGAGGAAAAAGTGCTGCACTTCACCCTCACCGAAGGCGACCTGAAATTCTACAACCCGCAGCTCAAGTACGCCGCCGAACCGGGCGAGTTCCAGGTGCAGATCGGCCTGGACTCGCAGAACGTCAAGCAACAGAGCTTCACCTTGCTGTGATCCTGCGCCAGGCTGCGCCGGCCCCGTGACTTGCGCAAGATCCCCGGCGTAGCCTTCGGCAGCTACACAGCAATGCCGTAACGCTGCGAAAAGGTTTGCAGGACCTTCGGCGGTGCCATATCGATCGCGGGCACGCTGTGCGCGCCTTCGCAGCCTGGCGGCAGCTACGGCCTGGCGGCCGGTCCTACATCAATATTGGGAAACATTACCCATGATGAGCATCAAGGATGCACATTGCCCATCATGGTATGGTTCTGCCCCCCCAAGCCAACCGGCAATGCCCATGCGCCCCAGACTTCGCGCCCTGCGCCTGCCCCTTGCACTGCTGCTGATCGTGGCCGGCACCCTGGCGTCTGCCCAATGGGCCATGCGCCACGCCCAGCGCACTGCCATGGTCGAGGAAGCTGCGCGCGCGCACCAGCAGCTGGGGCTTTATGCCAACTCGCTGCACACCCTGATCGAACGCTACCGCAGCCTGCCCGCCGTGCTGGCGCTGGACCCGCAACTGATCGAGGCGCTCAAGGGCCCGCTCACGCCTGCTACCCAGGACCTGCTCAACCGCAAACTGGAACGGGTGAACCTGGCCGCACAGTCCTCGACCCTGGAGTTGCTGGACCGCAACGGCCTGGCCGTGGCCGCCAGCAACTGGCAACTGCCTGCCAGCTACGTGGGCCAGAACTACGGGTTTCGCCCCTACTTCCTGCAAACCCGTGGCCAAGGCAGCGGGCGTTTCTACGCGGTGGGCGTGACCAGCGGCGTGCCGGGGTATTTTCTGTCCAGCGCGGTGAAGGATGAGGATGGTGCGTTCCTGGGTGCAATGGTGGTCAAGCTGGAGTTTCCAGACCTTGAACGCGAATGGCGCCAGGGCAGCGACACCCTGCTGGTCAGCGACGCCCGGGGCATTGTGTTCATTGCCAACCAGCCGGGCTGGCGCTACCGCCAATTGCAGGCGCTGACCGTCGCCGACCACGCCGAACTGGCCGCCACCCGCCAGTACGACCGCCAACCGCTGACGCCCCTGGCCGTGCAGCCGCTGCTGGCCTTCGATGGCGACAGCCGCCTGGCCCGCGTCGAAGGCCCCGACGGCAGCGCCGACTATTTGTGGGAGTCGCTGCCGCTGGCCAGTGAAGGCTGGACCCTGCACCTGCTGCGCAAGCCCACACTGGCCGCAGAAGATGCGCACAACGCGGCACTGGCGGCCGCCGGCGCATGGCTGACGCTGGTGTTCCTGGGCCTGTTCCTGTACCAGCGCTGGCGCCTGGGGCGGGTACGCCAGCGCAGTCGCGAAGAACTCGAAGCGCTGGTGCAGGTGCGCACGCGCGACCTGCAGACCGCGCAGGACAGCCTGGTGCAAGCGGCCAAGCTGGCCGCGCTGGGCCAGATGTCAGCGGCCCTGGCCCACGAAATCAATCAACCGCTGACGGCCCAGCGCATGCAGTTGGCCACCTTGCGCCTGCTGCTGGACCACGGGCGGGTCGACGACGCTTACCAGGCGCTGCTGCCGCTGGAGCAAATGCTGACACGCATGGCTGCGCTCACCGGGCACCTGAAGACCTTCGCGCGCAAAAGCCCGGCAGGGCTGCGCGAGCGTCTGGACCTGGCCGACGTGGTGGACCAGGCCCTGCAACTGCTGGAACCGCGTATCCGCCAGGAACGGGTCAGCACCGTGCTGCACCTGGCCCGCCCGGCCTGGGTACGCGGCGACGCCATTCGCCTGGAACAGGTGTTGATCAACCTGCTGCGCAACGCCCTGGATGCCATGAGCCAGAAACCCTGTCGACGCCTGGAAGTGCGTATCGAGGCCGTCCCGGGCGGCTGGCGCCTGTCGGTGGCCGATACCGGCGGCGGCATCGCCCCCGAGCACCTGGCCTGCGTGTTCGACCCGTTCTTCACCACTAAACCGGTGGGCGAGGGCCTGGGCTTGGGCCTGGCCGTTTCCTATGCCATCGCGCATGAAACCGGCGGGCACCTGAGCGCCACGAACCACGGCAACGGCGCCCTACTGACGCTGGTATTACCCGCCCAGAAGGAGGATGCATGCTGAATCGCGCCCTGCAGCACGTCATGGTGGTTGATGACGAAGCCAGTATCCGTGACGCCGTGCATCAGTGGCTGAGCCTGTCCGGCTTCAGCGTCACCACGTACCCACGTGCCGAAGAGTGCCTGGCCGCCCTGGCGCCCGACTTTCCCGGCGTGATCATCAGCGACGTACGTATGCCGGGCATGGACGGCCTGCAATTGCTGGAACAGGTGCAGGCCCGTGACCCGCAGTTGCCACTGATTCTGCTGACCGGCCACGGCGACGTGCCCATGGCCGTGCAAGCGGTGCAGGGTGGCGCCTACGACTTCCTGGAAAAACCCTTCAGCCCCGACACGCTGATGGGCAGCCTGCGCCGAGCGCTGGACAAGCGCGGCCTGGTCATGGAAAACCGCCGGCTGCAGGCCCGCGCCAGCCACCACGACCGGTTGCAGGCTGACCTGCTGGGTCATTCGCCTAGCCTGCAACAATTGCGCGGGCGAATACTTGACCTGGCAGGGTTGCCGGTTAACGTCCTGATCCGCGGCGAAACCGGCAGCGGCAAGGAGCGCGTGGCGCGCTGCCTGCACGCCTGCGGGCCACGGGCCGACAAGCCGTTCGTGGCAATCAACTGCGCGGCCATTCCCGAAGCGCTGTTCGAGGCCGAACTGTTCGGCCACGAAAGCGGCGCCTTTACCGGCGCCCAGGGCCGGCGCATCGGCAAGCTCGAGCATGCCGACGGTGGCACGCTGTTTCTCGACGAAATCGAAAGCCTGCCGCTGGCGCAACAGGCCAAGTTGCTGCGGGTCATCCAGGAACAGACGCTGGAGCGCCTGGGCTCGAACCACAGCATTGCCATTGATGTGCGAATTGTCGCCGCCACCAAGCCGGACCTGTTGCAGGAGGCCCGCGCCGGGCGTTTTCGCGAAGACCTGGCCTACCGCCTCAACGTGGCCGAACTGCACCTGGCGCCATTGCGCGAGCGGCGTGAAGACATTCTGCACTTGTTCGAACACTTCGCCCGCCTCAGCGCCGAGCGCGTGGGCCGCCCGGTACCGCCGCTGAGCGCAACGCGGCTGGCGCGGCTGTTGAGCCATGACTGGCCAGGTAACGTGCGCGAACTGGCTAACGCCGCCGAGCGCCATGCCCTGGGCCTGGAGCCTCCCGAAGCAGTCGTGCCTGCAGCCATTGGCAGTTCGCTTGCGGCCCGGCAGGAAGCCTTCGAAGCACAATGCCTGCGCGGAGCCCTCAGCCGGCATCGAGGCGACATCAAGGCCGTGCTGAACGAACTGCAACTGCCGCGTCGCACCCTTAACGAGAAGATGCAGCGCCACGGCCTGCTGCGCGAGGACTTCCTCGCCTGAACGCCTGCAACGGCGGATTTCCGCTTATCCGCACAGGCGCCATAGGCGAATTATTGCCTACTGGACCACGCCAACCCTTCTAGACCGGGCTTCGCCCTCCTGGCACGCCTCCTGCTATAGCCCTGCCAGGGCACGCAGTGCGTTGCCATACAAAAACAACTAGAAGGATTCATCATGGAAATCTCCCCTTCCCTGACAGCCGGGGCCCAGGCGCCGGCCGCCGTGAAAACCACCGGCAGCCGCCTAAAGTCGATCTTCAGCGGCTCGGTGGGCAACATGGTCGAGTGGTACGACTGGTATGTCTACGCCGCGTTCTCCCTGTACTTCGCCCAGGTGTTCTTCCCCAAGAACGACCTGACCGCGCAGTTGCTCAACACCGCCGCTATCTTTGCCGTGGGCTTCCTGATGCGCCCCATCGGCGGCTGGCTGATGGGCCTGTACGCCGACCGCAACGGCCGCAAGGCCGCGTTGATGGCCTCGGTATTGCTGATGTGCTTCGGCTCGCTGATCATCGCCCTCACGCCGGGCTACGAGACCATTGGCGTAGGCGCGCCGATCCTGCTGGTGCTGGCGCGGCTGCTGCAAGGCCTGTCGGTGGGCGGTGAATACGGTACCTCGGCCACCTACCTGAGCGAAATGGCCACCAAGGAACGCCGCGGCTTTTTCTCCAGTTTCCAGTACGTGACCCTTATCTCCGGCCAGCTCATCGCCTTGGCGGTGCTGATCGTGCTGCAACAGACCCTCACCGAAGAACAACTGCTCAGCTGGGGCTGGCGCGTGCCGTTCGTGATTGGCGCGCTATGCGCAGTGGTGGCCCTGTGGCTGCGCCGGGGCATGGAAGAAACCGCGTCGTTCACGCAGAAGAAAGAGGCGCCGAAAGAAAGCCTGATGCGCACGTTGATGCGCCACCCCAAGGAACTGCTGACCGTGGTCGGCCTGACCATGGGCGGCACCCTGGCGTTCTACACCTACACCACCTACATGCAGAAATACCTGGTGAACACCGTAGGCATGAGCAAGGGCGACTCGACCATGATCTCGGCCGCCACGCTGTTCCTGTTCATGTGCCTGCAACCGGTGATCGGCGCGCTGTCGGACAAGATCGGCCGCCGCCCCATACTGATTGCCTTCGGCATCCTGGGCACCCTGTGCACCGTGCCGATCCTGACCACCTTGCACACCATCCAGACCTGGTGGGGCGCCTTCTTCCTGATCATGGCGGCGCTGGTCATTGTCAGCGGCTACACCTCGATCAACGCCGTAGTGAAGGCCGAGCTGTTCCCCACTGAAATCCGCGCGCTGGGCGTGGGCCTGCCGTACGCCCTCACCGTGTCGATATTCGGCGGCACCGCCGAATTCATCGCCCTGTGGTTCAAGAGCATCGGCATGGAAAGCGGCTACTACTGGTACGTGACGGCGTGCATCGCCTGCTCGCTGCTGGTGTATGTGTTCATGAAAGACACGCGCAAACATTCGCGCATCGAAACCGACTGAGTACCCCGGCATCACGCCTTGCACAGTCAAACGCTCCGGCGGCACACTGGCGGTCTCAGCCCTTCACCGCCAGGATCGTGCAATGCCCGACGACATCCACTTCTACCAACCGTCCCAGGGCCATGGCCTGCCGCATGACCCGTTCAATGCCATTGTCGGGCCGCGGCCCATTGGCTGGATCTCGTCCCACGACGAGCAGGGTCAGTTGAACCTTGCGCCCTACAGTTTCTTCAATGCGTTCAACTACATTCCGCCCATCGTCGGCTTCGCCAGCGTGGGCCGTAAAGACAGCCTGAACAACATCGAGAAAACCGGCGAATTCGCCTGGAACCTGGCCACCCGGCCGCTGGCCGCGCAAATGAATCAGAGCTGCGCCGCCGTGGGCCCGCAGGTCGACGAGTTCGTGCTCAGCGGCCTGACGCCAGTGGCATCGAAAGTGATTGCCGTGCCCCGCGTGCAGGAAAGCCCGGTGTCCTTCGAATGCAAGGTTACCCAGATCGTTCAGCTGCAACGGGCGGACAAGCAAGTGGTGCCCACCTGGCTGATCCTGGGTGAGGTGGTGGCCGTGCACATTGCCAAGGCGCTGCTCAAGGACGGCGTGTACGACACCGCCGCCGCCCAGCCGATACTGCGCGGTGGCGGTCCGGCCGATTACTTCCAGATTGGCCCGGAGGCGATGTTCAAGATGTACCGGCCGCAGTAATCCGTTACCAGACCAGCTCGCCGTTGGCGTCGACGTCCGTCAGGCGGGCCAGTTCGTCACAGGCGGCCTGGTCGGCGGTCAATGCGGTGGTGAACGTGCTATCGGCAAGCACCTTGTGGAACCGCGGTGCGCCACCGGCGCCCAGTTCCTTGACGGCAATGGCTGCGCTGTAGCCGCCCTCGCCCGGTACTGCGGCCGAAACGGCCTCGAAATGCTGAAACTCTCTGCGTGCCATCGTCACTGCCCCGGCGGTTGGTCAAAGCCGGGCATTCTAGCGGGTTAACTGGCCATTTTGTGCAGCGCTGAACAACTGCGCTCGCCGACGTCGCTGAAGGTGTGGAAGTCCAGGCTGGTGACCAGCCTGTCGCTGACCAGCGCATCGAACACCTGCATCACCGGCGAATTGAACCAGGCCGCCATGGCCTGCTCGCTGGCCCAGAAACCGCTGATCAGCCACAGGTGCTCATCGCAGTGCGAGTGCTGCAACGCAAAGTGCAGGCAACCCGGGGTGTGGCGGGACGGCTGCAGCAGGCGTTCCAGGCGCTGCCCCAGCTCGGTCGAATGCCCGGCGCTGGCGCGAATGAATGCACAATGGCTAACGGGGTTGGATAAAGACATGGACGCGTCTCCCTGGTCGACTGATTCTGGTGGTACAGGAGCAGAGATTAAGGCCTGCCACCAGCCAGCGTTAGTCGATTCCTGCGCGCGACTTGCCTGATCCTGCACAGTCGCTTCCATGCTCGCCAGCGCCTGCATTTATTACCGACAGCCGGCGTCGGTGAAAAAAGCCCATTCTGACTAGGCCACCGAGTAACATCGGCAGAATCAGGCAAGCATTCGACAGGATTGGGCTGGCCCCGGGGCTTGCCCAAAACTATGCTCAGCCCATCCGCACCGCGAGGCCCCCATGACCGACATCGAGCGTTTGCACGCCCAGCTGGATCCTTTCATGGAAACCCAGCGCGCTACCCTGGCCGCCCTGATTGGCCGCCACACCACCGGCAATGGCAGCTTCGCCACGCCGGTACCCGACCTGTTCCTGAGCAACCATGACACGTGCAGTCAGTCGTTTCCGACCCTGATGCGCCCGGCCTTGTGCATCCTGGCCAACGGCAGCAAACGCGTGCGCCTGGGGGACGAGGATTACCTGTATGACCCGTTGAACTACATGGTGGTGTCGGTGGCCATGCCAGTGAGCGGCGCCATCCTGGAAGCGTCACCGGCCAGCCCGTGCCTGTCATTGCGACTGGACATCGACCCGGCGGAAATCAATGCGCTGATTGCGGCAGCAGGCCCCATTGGCGTGCCGGCCCGGCCCACCGAACGTGGCCTGTACGTAGCGCAGTTGGATACGCCCTTGCTGGACGCGGTGGTCCGCCTGGTGCAATTGCTGGACACCCCTAAAGACATCGCCATGCTTGCACCGCTGGTGCGACGCGAGATTCTCTACCGATTACTGCGTAGCCCCCAGGGCCACCGCCTGTATGAGATTGCCGTGGGCAACAGCCAGATGCACCGCGTTACTCAGGCCATCGAATGGCTGAACAATCACTTTGCCCAGCCGCTGCGCATGGAAGACCTGGCCCGCGAGGTGAACCTCAGCGTGTCCACCCTGCACCACCGCTTCAAAGCCATGACCTCCATGAGCCCGTTGCAATACCAGAAACAGTTGCGGTTGCAGGAAGCCCGGCGGCTGATGCTCAGCGATGGCCTGGACGCCTGCGCGGCGGGCTACCGGGTAGGCTACGAAAGCGCTTCGCAATTCAGCCGCGAATACAGCCGCCTGTTCGGCGCACCGCCGGCGCGCGACCTGCAACGGCTACGGAGCGTTTAGACCGCCCCGCCTTTGACACGGCTTGCGCCGCAGCTACAGGGATGCACGCACCACGTGCTTGATTTCCTGGAACGCCTGCAAGCCCCATGGCCCCAGTTCGCGGCCCAGACTGCTTTGCTTGTAACCACCCCAGGCGGTCTGCGGGAAGATCACTTGCGGGGCGTTGATCCACACTAGCCCGGCCTGCAAGGCGTTGGCCACGGTTTCGGCGCGGACGGTGTCTGCGCTGACCACACTGGCCACCAGGCCGAAATCGCTGTCGTTGGCCAACTCGATCGCCTCGGCTTCGCTGTCGAAAGGACGCACGCACAGCACCGGGCCGAAAATCTCTTCGTTCCACAGCGCGCTGTCCAACGGCACATCGGTCAATACTGTCGGTTGCACGAAGTAGCCCACCGGCAATGCTGCTGGCCGCGCACCGCCAGTCACCAGCACGGCGCCCGCAGCGAGGCCGGCCTGGATATGCCCCAGCACGCGCTGATACTGCGCGCGGTTGACCAGCGCACCCATCTCGGTACCCGGTTCGAAGGGGTCGCCCTGAACGATGGCTTCGGCACGGGCCTTGAGGCGTTGCAGGAATTCGTTGTACAGCGGGCGGGCCACCAGCACGCGGCTGGTGGCCGAGCACATTTGCCCGGCGTTGAAGTAACCACCACCACTGGCCAACTCCACCGCCAGGTCCAGGTCGGCATCTTCCAGCACCAGCAATGCCGACTTGCCGCCCAACTCCAGGCTCACGCCCTTCACGGTCTCGGCCGCGCGCTGCATCACCTGCACGCCCACGGCGTTGCTGCCGGTGAACGATACCTTGGCAATGCGCCGATGGGCGGCCATGGGCGCCCCCACGGCCAGGCCCGTGCCGCACACCAGGTTGAACACGCCCTGGGGCACGCCGCACTCGGCGATGATGGCCGCCAGTTCCAGCTCGGCCAGCGGCGTGACTTCCGACGGCTTGAGCACCACGCAGCAGCCCGCTGCCAACGCCGGGGCGACCTTCCACGCGGTGGTGACCATGGGGAAATTCCACGGCACAATCAGCCCGACCACGCCACACGGCTCGCGACGTACGCGGGCGCTGAACTCGTCGGTGGGTAATGGCACCGAGGTGTCCTGGCGCTCATCCAGGCCATCGGCCAGGGTTGCGTAATAATTGAACGTGGCGATTACGTCGTCCACGTCGATTCCCGCCTCGAACAGCGGTTTGCCGTTGTTGCATGCCTGCAACTGGATCAAGCGCTCGCGGCGAGCTTGCACCCCTTCGGCAATTGCCCGCAGGTAACCGGCACGCACGACAGAAGGCGTCCCCGACCAGCCGCCAAAGGCACGCTGCGCTGCCGCCACGGCCAGGTCCACCGCGCTTTCATCGGCGCCGTCGACGTGGGCCAGCACTTGCTCGCTGGCCGGGTTGACGACGGTCAGGGCCTGGGGCCCGTGGCTCCATTGGCCATCAATGTAGACACCAGCCAGGTTCTGGGGAAAATTCAGCATGGGTGGAACTCGCTCATCCAAGTGGTTTGATCAATTTCAATCAGGGTTGGCAGTTGTCGCGCACTGGCATTCGTCACCGCCTCGCGCAGGGCGCTCACGCCACTCACCGCCTGCGCTTCACAGCCCATGGCGCGGGCAATGGCGATAAAGTCCGGGGTATGGATGTCCACGCCCACCGGCTCGATGGCGCGGTTGAGCATGTACTTCTTGATCTCTTCGTAGCCCTGGTTATTCCACAACAGGACGATGACCGGGATGCGCGCTTCGACCGCGCTGGCCAGCTCCGGCAGGGTAAACTGCAGGCCGCCGTCGCCAATCAGGCATACCACCGGGCGCCGCTGCTCACGCGCGGAACCGCCACCCAGCCAGGCGCCCATGGCGGCCGGCAGGGCATAGCCCAGGGTGCCGTAACCGGTGGAGGCATTGAACCAGCGACGTGGCTGGTCCATGTCCAGGGTCAGGTTGCCGGTGTACACCGGCTGGGTCGAGTCGCCCACCAGCACGGCGTCGGGCAGCACCTCCAGCAAGGTGGCGAGCATCACCGTCTGGGCCTGGGTGGCCAGGTCCCACTCGGCGGCCAATACGTCACGCAGACGGCTGACTCGCGTCGCGCCCCAGTCCGGGTCGCGTGGTGGCAGGGCTGTGCTGTCCAGTGCCGCCAGCAGCGCTTGGGCAGCGCTGTCGGCATCGGCTACCAGGGCAACCTTGGGCAGGAAGTTGCGCACGGTCTGGTCGGGGTCGATGTCAACGCGCAGCAGCGTGCCAGGGATGCGGAAGGCGTTCTTGAAGGTAATGTCGTAGTCGGTTTCAGCCAACTCGGTACCGATGGCCAGCACTACATCGGCGGCTTCGATCAACTCGCGGGTGGCGGGCAGTGACTGAGTGGACCCGATCTGCAGCGGATGTGCGGCGGGCAGCATGCCCTTGGCGTTGATGGTCAAGGCCACCGGTGCCTGCAAGCGTTCGGCGAGGCGTGTCAGGGCCGGTGCGGCATCGATGGCCCCCCCGCCAGCCAGAATCAACGGGCGCCGTGCTTTACGCAGCCAGCGGGCCATATTTTCCACCGCCACGGGCGCGGCGCCGGCGCGCTGTACGCGCACCGGTTCGCTGCCGAGCAAGGCGTCAGCGTCCTCGACCAGCACGTCCAAGGGGATCTCGATGTGCACAGGGCGCGGGCGCGCGCCGTCGAACACCGCGAAGGCCCGCGCCAGCACGGCCGGCAGGTCGGCGGCAGCCATCAGGGTATGAGAGAACGCACAGACGCCCGACACCAGCGTACTCTGGTTGGGCAACTCATGCAGTTTGCCGCGGCCGCCGCCCAGCTGGCTGCGCGATTGCACGCTGGAAATCACCAGCATCGGAATCGAGTCAGCGTAGGCCTGGCCCATGGCCGTGGTGATATTGGTCATGCCAGGGCCGGTGATGATGAAGCACACCCCCGGCGTGCCACGGGTGCGCGCGTAGCCGTCAGCCATGAAGCCTGCACCTTGCTCGTGACGGGGGGCCACGTGCCGGATGGGCGAGCGGGCCAGCCCACGATAGAGTTCCACCGTATGCACACCGGGAATACCGAAAACCTGCTCCACACCATAGCTTTCGAGGAGTTTGACCAATACTTCGCCGCACGTCGCCATTGTTTCGTCGCCTGTGTGTTGTTCTGCAATCAGTGGTCATTTCAGCGGTTGGCGACTGGTGTGCACAAGGCAAAAAAAGTCATACTAGCCATGTCTCCAGATCATGGCTTGAAGCTGATGAAACGCTTGCCCCCCTTGCCTGCCCTGCACACCTTCCTGATCACCGCCCAGTGCTGCAACTTCACCCGTGCCGCGCAGCAGTTGCACATTACCCAGGGCGCGGTCAGCCGACAGATTGCCGGCCTTGAAAGCCACCTGGGCTACCCACTGTTCATGCGCCAGGCCCGCGGGCTGAGCCTCACGCAACAGGGGCGTGAATTGTTCCCGCGCATCCAGCAGGTATTCGGCCTGATCGAGGAAGCCGTGCAGGTCGCCGGCGGCCAGCGCCAGGCCCTGCAGCTCAAGGCGCCCACCTGCGTGATGCGCTGGTTGTGGCCGCGGCTGATGAGCTGGCAGGCCGAACGTCCGGACCTGCCGGTGGAGTTGACCACCACCGTGCAGCATGGGGTCGACTTTCGTCATGAAAGCTTCGACGCCGCGATTATCTACGGCCCCGAGCCGGCAGCCGGGCAAAGCCCCCGCCACCTGTTCGACGAGCAGTTGACCCCCGTGTGTGCCCCGGCGCTGCTGGAGGGCCCCCTTGCGCTCCGCCAGCCAACCGACCTGCGCCAGCACATGCTGTTGCACCCCACTCGCGACGAGCAGGACTGGGAAACCTGGCTGGCTGCGGCGGGGGTAACCCTGCCCAACCTGAGCCAAGGCCAGCACTTCGAAACCCTGGACCTGGCCATGTCGGTGGCCACCCAAGGCACCGGCGTTGCCATCGGCGACTGGGCCTTGATTGCCGAGGACCTGGCGCAACAACGGCTGGCAATGCCCTTCGAACTCAAAGTGCGCACCGGCCTGGCCTACTACCTGGTACAACCACCGCGCAGCACGCCCAGTGAAGGCACCCTGGCCTTCATCGACTGGCTGGCCCGGCAGGCGAGCCAGCGTTGACCGTCGGTTGAAAACCAAAAAAAAGGGCGAACCTGATGGGTTCGCCCTTTTTTTCACGTCGCAGCTTCTATCCAGTCACCACCCACCAGCCTTTCCGGCCAGCCATGGGCAACTTCCATTTCCAAGTGCACCTGCGGCGCCGGGCGGCTGGCAAAGTCGGCCAGGCGCTGCAGCACGGAATCGATGACCACGCGGCTGGCGTCATGGTGGAATTGCCACACGCCGTAGATGCGCCCGCTGAACGACGGCTCGCTGCCCAGCAGCGGGTCCACGCCGAGCCCCGAGCCCAGGCCGAACAGGTGCAAGCCATGCAGACGCTTGCCGCTGTCATCGCACGGGCAGCCACTGGGGTCGGAGTCCAGCCCGCCCGTCACCTGCCGCAGGCTGATGGCGGTGCCGTCGCCGCGGCGCAACAGGGGCAGCAATGGTTGGTAGCCGGTGCACTGCATCACCACAGCCGCATGCTGCAACACCTCACTGGCCGCACACATTTGGGCGGCGTCACTGCCGTCGACCTGCAACAGGCGAGCGCGTACCGACGTGGTGCCCACGAAGCCACGCTCCAGCACTTCCCGGCCCACGGCAAGCGCCCGATAACGCAGGCCACCGGAGCGGTTGACGCGCCCGGAGATCGGGCACACGTCGGCCACGGGGTCGAACACGTAGCCATTGGCATGAGCCTGTTCGACGTTCTCGTAAAACAGCCGGATGGGCGAGCGGTGAATCAGGTTCACCTGCTCAAGGCCAATGGACTCCAGGGCCACGGCTATGTTCTCCAGCATGGAAAAGGCACTGTGGGAGCCGCCGATCACGCTGAAACTGCCGCCCTGGGCCACCACTGGGCCAAAGGTATCGCGTAGCGCCTGGGGCGACATGCGCAACAGGCTGTCCGCACTGCGGATGGCCGCCAGGGGTGGCAACGCCAGGCCTTGTGCCTTGAGCCCGGACAGCAGGCATTGCGGATCCTGGCGCCCGCCCAGGTTAAGCACCAGTGAGCGGCTGCGGATGCGCTGCATTTGCCCGCGGTGCTCTACCCAGATGTGGTACTCGTCGTTGTCGCAGATCACTTCGGTGATCAGCGTTTCACTCCACAGTTGCACACTGTAGTGGGCCACGATGTGGTCCAGCACCAGCTGCGAGGCCTCCAGCAACAGTTCGCCCACCTGGCTCAGCAAGGGAGCCTGCTGGTCCTGGTTGCGAATTCGCCAATAGGCTTCCGATTCCTGCAGGGGCGCAAAAACCTCGGCCATGGCCGGGTCGCGCAGGCAATCGAGAAACACGTCACCCACCGAGTTGGCGGTGATCTGATAGTCCCCCAGGCGGCCGATGCCGGGTGTGGCGCTGGCATCGACGATGATCAGCCCGTACTGCGCCATTTCGGCAATGGCCCCGGTACGCAGGGCGTTGAACAGCAGCCCCATGCCAGCGGGCCCGGCACCGCCCACCACACAGCCAGTGGAAGTTTCCAGAAATTTTCCGTACATAGATAACCCCCTGCATGGGACGGCGCCAGGCGCACGCATGCACTCGATGAGAGAACTCGTGGTGGATAAAACAGGAACGAACGTCGCCAGGCCGGCAGGGAAGCCAGCGGGAAATGGTCGCGTTGAAAAGGTTTACCTGGGTAGACAGCCGGGGTCAGGACGCCCCGGAAAATCAAGCCAAAGCTACCGCACAGATGGGCTCTGGAAGGGAAGAAAAAACCAATGACACGCTGGGGAGGGAAAGCAATCGGCTAGCAGATACGGCCCATAGCCATGAGTGGATAGTTCCAGAGAAACACCCTCGGCGTCAAATTAAAGTAACACTTTTATACTCACCCCAAACGAGAATGTAACTGTCTGATTTAATTAAAAATAAATATTTCAGATTACTTTTCGCACTATAAAAGAGTGATTCAATAATGAAACATTTTGTATCAAACTCATCGCAACAGGGCCAATTTTCCGGCTTGACAGCGCGTGGCTGAACCTTGATCTAGACTTGTTCTCAAGTACCTCATTACCCGTAACCCCTGCCTTTCATGCCAAAGGTGAGCGTCATGATCATTACAACAAGAAAATACGCGATGACCTTCCTCATCATCATGGTTACCGCACTGTATGCCACCGCCGCCTGGCGCGTTGAACAAGCGCGCAACGTATTGCGGCTGGAGGTCAGTTGCAGCACCACCATGTGCATTCCCCACTCCGGCGCTTTCAATGATCTGCGCTGAAGCTCGGCGCTGAACTTGCGACCTGGCGAAACGCCCGGGGCGACACCCCCGCCAGGCGCCGGAAGAACCGCGAGAAATACGCCGGGTCAGTGAAACCCAGGCTGTCCGAGACCTGGCTCACCGTCATGCTGGTGTAGATGAGGTTGCGCTTGGCTTCCAGCAATAATCGCTGATGCATAATCTGCAGCGCCGACTGCCCGGCCAGGTCGCGGCACACGTTATTCAGGTGCGCCACCGAAATGCCCGTGGCGTGGGCCAACTGCTCGACGCTGGGTTGCTGACGGAACTGCGCCTCCACCAGGCGGGTGAAGCCATTGAGGTATTCGCGCCCGCGCTCCATCGATTGCGCCGCGCTGCTGCGCTGCATCATCTGCCGGCTCACCCACACCACCAACACGTTGATCAGTGAATGCAGGGCCAGGTCCCGGCCCGGAGCGTCCTGGGAATATTCGCGCTGCAAGGCAGACACCAGGCTGTTGAGGTAATCACGATCGGCGCCGGCCGGGTAATTGGCCGGGGCGGCCAGCACTTCGCCGCTGGCCCCCAGCAAGGCCTTGAGCTCAGAGACCAGCGGTGCCGCCAGGGTGATCACGTAACCGTCGATATCTTCCGAGAAACGGAACCCATGCACGTACAGCGGCGGCACCACCTGCAACGCCGATTCGGTGATCAGCCGCCGCTGGCCTTCCACCTCGATCTCCGCCTGCCCCGCGTGTACGTAGAGCAATTGGCACAGGTCGGCGTGGCGATGGGGCTGGATTTCCCAGTGGTACAGGCGGCTGCGCTTGGGAATGGTTTCGCAGTGCAGCAGGTCGGGGGTTAGCCAGTCCTGGCCTTCGCCATAGAGCTTGAACACCGGAACTGGCGCCGAAACATCCCGCGACATCATGACGCACTCCTGACAGGGCAACATCGCTCGATAATCGCACCATTTAGCGAAAAGTCCAAAATAAACAGCGGTTTTCACCTTCAAAGCCCGACCCGGCAAGCGAAAAATGCAGGCACTCCAATCATAAAAACTGATTCGCGGCGTGCCTGCGAAGCTAGCCTGGGATACAACCATGAAGACTCAAGTCGCCATCATCGGCGCCGGTCCGTCCGGCCTCCTGCTCGGCCAACTGCTGCACAAGGCCGGTATCTCCAACGTCATCCTTGAACGCCAGAACCCCGACTACGTGCTCAGCCGCATCCGCGCCGGCGTGCTGGAACAAGGCATGGTCGACCTGCTGCGCAAGGCCGGCGTCAGCGCGCGCATGGACGCCGAAGGCCTGGTGCACACTGGTTTCGAACTGGCCTTCAATGGCCGCCGCGCGCACATCGACCTCAAGACCCTGACCGGCGGCAAGACGGTGATGATCTACGGCCAGACCGAGGTCACCCGCGACCTGATGGCCGCCCGCGAAGCCTGCGGCGCGCAGACCGTGTACGAAGCGCACAACGTGCGCCCCCATGACATGAAAACCCAACAGCCCTACCTGACCTACGAGAAGGACGGCGAAACCCATCGCCTGGATTGCGACTACATTGCCGGCTGCGACGGCTTCCACGGTGTGGCCCGCCAGTCGATTCCCGCCGAGTCGATCAAGACCTTCGAGCGCGTCTACCCCTTTGGCTGGCTGGGCATTCTCGCCGACACACCGCCGGTGAATGAGGAACTGGTGTACGCTAACCACGAACGCGGCTTTGCCCTGTGCAGCATGCGTTCGCAAACCCGCACACGCTATTACGTGCAGGTCAGCGCCGAGGAGAAGGTTGAGGACTGGTCGGACGAACGTTTTTGGGATGAACTCAAGGCCCGACTGCCCGCCGACCTGGCCCAACGCCTGGTGACCGGCCCGTCCATCGAGAAAAGCATCGCGCCGCTGCGCAGCTTCGTGGTGGAGCCCATGCAGTATGGGCGCATGTTTTTGGTGGGCGATGCCGCGCACATCGTGCCGCCCACCGGCGCCAAGGGCCTGAACCTGGCGGCCAGCGATGTCAGCACGCTGTTCGACATTCTCTGCAAGGTCTACGAGGACGGCCGCACCGACCTGTTGGCCATGTATTCCGAAGTGTGTTTGCGGCGGGTGTGGAAGGCCGAGCGCTTCAGTTGGTGGATGACCTCGGTGCTGCACAAGTTTCCCGACACCGATGATTTCAGCCAGCGCATCCAGCAGACCGAATTGGACTACTACGTGGGTTCCGAGGCCGGGCGCAAGACCATTGCCGAGAACTATGTCGGTTTACCCTACGAAACAATCGAATAGAACACATAGCTAGCTATCGAGTAGACTGAGGGACTTTCCCCTCGGTCCGCCGGGGGGTTTCTCTGCCTTGCAGGCCTACCCTCGTGACCAACCTCAGCCACCCCCAGCCCGCCCTTCGCAGCATTTTGACGGCGTTGATGCTGTCGATTTTCCTGGGTGCCCTCGACCAGACCATCGTCGCCGTGTCGATGCCGGCCATTTCCGCGCAATTCCACGACATCAACCTGCTGGCCTGGGTCATTTCCGGCTACATGGTGGCCATGACAGTGGCCGTGCCTATCTATGGCAAGTTCGGCGACCTCTACGGTCGCCGGCGCATGCTCCTCATTGGCCTGGGCCTGTTCACCCTGGCGTCGTTGTTCTGCGCCATGGCTCAAAGCATGCAGCAACTGGTGCTGGCGCGGGTTGTCCAGGGTATTGGCGCGGGGGGCATGGTCTCGGTCAGCCAGGCCATTATTGGCGACTTCGTGCCGCCGCGTGAACGCGGGCGCTACCAGGGTTATTTCAGCAGCATGTATGCCGCGGCCAGCGTGGCCGGGCCGGTACTGGGCGGCTACATGACCGAGTACCTGTCGTGGCGCTGGATTTTCCTGCTCAACCTGCCGCTGGGCCTGGGCGCCTGGCTGTATGCGCGGCATACCCTGGTGGGTCTGGCAGTGAAGCGGCGCCAGCCGATCATCGACTACCTGGGCACGGTGCTGATGATCGTGGGCCTCACCTCGCTGCTGTTGAGCATTACCGAACTGGGCCAGGGCCGCGCCTTCAGCACGCCCTCGGTGTGGGGCACGCTGTTGCTCGCGGTTGCCACCCTGAGCCTGTTCGTGCGCCATGAAGGCCGCGCCCCGGAGCCCCTGCTGCCGATGCACCTGTTCCACATTCGGCCGGCTGTGCTGTGCTGGGCCACTGTGTTTTTCACGGCGTTCCAGGCCATCTCGCTGTCGGTGCTGATCCCCTTGCGCTTTCAGACCGTCACCGGCGCCGGCGCCGACAGCGCGGCGCTGGACATCCTGCCGCTGGCCATCGGCCTGCCGATTGGCGCCTTCCTCGGCGGCCGCAACACCGCGCGCAGTGGGCGCTACAAACCGGTGATCTTGGTGGGCGCGTTGCTGATACCGGTGGGCATCCTGGGCCTGGCCTTCACACCACCCAGCGCACTGTGGCTGAGCGGCGTGTTCATGCTATTGACCGGGTTCGCGGCCGGCCTGCAGTTCCCCACCTCGCTGGTGGGCGCGCAGAACGCGGTGCAACAGCAGGACATCGGGGTGGGCACCAGCACCACCAACCTGTTTCGTTCCCTGGGCGGGGCCATGGGTGTGGCATGCATGTCGGCGCTGCTGCTGGCCATGCTGCACGGCCTGGACCTGGGGCCTGAAGGCGCCTCGGGCAACGCCCTGTTGGCCAGCCTCAACGCCACCACCGGCGCGGCGCAGGAAGCGCTGCGCGAGAAGCTGCTGGAAACATTTCGTCTGTTGCTGTTGGGCAGCGCGGCTGTGTCGGTACTGGGGTTGGCGGCAGCGCTGGCGATGCCCAACAACGTGCTGCGCGGCCGGTAGAGTGCGCCAAAATCGTAGGGGCTGCCGCAGGCCACATCAGTGGCTGTAGTACCCCACCGCCACCATCACATTGCCCACCTTGCGCACGTATACGTGCTTGTCTTCCACGTGGCTGGTCACCGGGTTACGCCACCGGTACTCGTATTCGCCGCTGTCCTGCTTGGCCATCATCGCCAGAATCGGCTCGCCCACCGGTTTGCCGTCGGGATCCTTGACGGTGTTGAAGTCGACGTTGACCAGGCGCTGATTGGTGCCATGGGCCAGGTAACGATGGCTGTTGAGGTCGACCACAAACACGTAGAGGTCATCCTGCAGGTAGCCCCCCTTGAGGCTATTGATGTCCTGCAACGCCTGTTTCTGATTGCTCTTGATGCCTGCCACCGCCTTGTCCAGCAGCGCCTGGGCCTGCTGCGGTGAAGCGCGCGGCAGGTAATAGCCGACGGCAATGATACGCTCGCCAATGCGCTGGTAGAACACGCGCTTGCGCTCCACACGGCCGTCCTGCCAGTTCTGCCATTTATATTCGGTTTGCTGAATGCCGTTGGCTTCCGGGATATTCAGTGCCTGCTTGAATGCCTGCTGCAGGTCCGGGCCGATGACGTCATTGACGTTGCGGCCAATCAGCGCGGCCGACGGGCCGCCACTGGCGAGCATCACACCTTTGGTGTCAACCACGAACACGTAGCGGTCGTCGTCGATGAACTGCCCCTGGCGGCTGAACGCGGCAAACGCCTTGTCGCCGTTATCGTGGTAATAGGCCAGTGCCTTTTCCAGCAGTGCCTTGGCGGCCGCCGCTTCCTTGGCATCGTCGAGCGCGGCGGCATGGGCCCCGGCCGACAGCATCACCAGCATCATCAACGCCCAGCACCTGCGCGCAATATCCTTCATGGGCTGCACCCTCTTGTTGTTGTAATCCAACAGAGCGTAGTCGCCGATTCAACGTTTGCGCTGTGCCCAGGCCACGGCCAGGCCGCTGAGGCAAATCACGGCAATGCCGGTCAGTGCCCAGGCATCGGGGGTGTGATCGAAAACAAGGTAGCCGTACACGCCGGCAAACAGGATCTGCCCGTAGCTGAAAGGCGCCAGCATGGCGGGTGCTGCGTGCCGGAAGGCCTGGGTCAGCAGCAGGTGGCCGAGCATACCGCAGGTGCCAAGGCCAATCATGAACAGCGCATGCAGCCAGTCGGGGCGCATCCAGAAGAACGGTAATAAGGCTGACATGATCAGGCTGTTGAATATGCCTGCCAGAAAGTTGCTGGTGGTGGGGCTGTCGATATCGCTGAGTTTGCGAGTGATCAATTGATAGAAGCCGAAACACAACGCCGACCCCAGCGGAAGGAGAATCGCCGGGGTAAACAGATCACCACCGGGGCGCACCACAATCAGTACTCCGACAAACCCCGCCAGCACGGCCAGCCATTGTTGACGGGTCACCTGCTCGCCCAGCACCACCACTGACAATGCGGTAACCAGCAACGGCGCAAGGAAATTGACTGAAGTGGCCTCGGCCAGCGGTATGTAACGCAGCCCCGTGGTAAACAGCAGGCTGGTGCCTATCAGGCAAAGTGCGCGCACCAATTGCAAACCCGGGCGCTTGGTACGAATAACGCTGGAAAGGCCACTGCGTGGCACAAATACCACCAGCATCAATAAGGTATGAACGACATAACGCGCCCAAACCACCATGACAATGGGATAAATACCGGAAAGAAACTTGGACAAGGCATCGTGACTGGCAAACAACAGCACGGCCAGACAGATCAAGCCTATGCCCTTCAAGGGCTGGTCATTGCCATTGAGCAGATGGGTCTGCGAGGTCATTCACACGCTCGGCGCAAAAACAGAAAAATACTTAGCCCGCTAACTATTCAAAACCTGCCTGCGTGTGGATAATGGCACACAGCCAATTTGCAGTAATTCTGCTATCAGCTTATACGTTGATACAACTGGAATCACACATTCATTTGCGAAGCGCCGGGCTCAAGCGCAGCATGTCAAAACCTGCGTCCACCCATTTCTCGGCCTGCAGATTCAAGTCAAAACTATCGGGCACCAATAACCATTGCCCCAGCATGCCGTCTATATAGGCATGCAGAACCACCGCGGCGCGGGCGGTATCCAGGTTCTCGGGCAATTGCCCACGATTGACCGCGTTGCGCAACGACAGGTCAATGCGCACATTGCAATCCACGCTGGCGGTTTGCCGCTGGCGCCGAATGTCACACATTTCGTCGGTGAACTCGCATTTATGGAACATGATCTCGTTGATGCGCCGCGTACTGGGATCCAGTGCAACTTGCTGAAACAAATGCACCAGCAGTTTATGCATGCAGCCCAACGGGTCGAGTTCCTCTTCGCTTTCACTGGCGCGCGCCAACTCGTCCAACGGCTCGTGAAGGGAATCGAGCATCGCCTGGACCAGGTCGGCCTTGTTGCTGAAATGCCAATAAATGGCGCCTCGGGTCACCCCTGCCAGAGCGGCAATATCGGCCAGGGTCGTGCGCGCCACGCCACGCTCGTAAAAAGCGTTCTGCGCAGCTTCAAGAATCTGGCTTCGGGTCTCCTGAGCTTCTTCTTTAGTACGTCGGACCATGGCAGTAAAACCTCTTTCAAAGGCCACGCTACTTTTGACAGTCGCGGCCGGGACGGGGCGGCGCTTGTATTGCCTGCTCCCGCGCTTGCTATTTCATGCCCGCCGATCTGTTTTCAGACCCATGCGGGTGTTTACAAACAACCATGAATGTAAGTATATTCGTTAGTAAGCTACTTATCTAGTGCCAACCCGTTTTTGCCTTTCCACTATTCTTGAGCATTCACCTGTGCTCCTGACCCGAGGATTTTCATGCAATTCAAGCCAGCTGTTACCGCTCTGGTTTCCGCCGTCGCCCTGGCCACTTTGCTCAGCGGCTGTAAAAAGGAAGAGGCGGCCCCCGCCCCACAAACTCCTCAGGTCGGCGTCGTTACCCTGCAACCACAAGCCTTTACACTGACCAACGAACTGCCGGGCCGCACCACCGCATTTCGCGTTGCTGAAGTCCGTCCTCAGGTCAATGGCATCATTCTAAAGCGCCTGTTCACCGAAGGCTCGGACGTGAAGGCCGGCCAACAGCTGTACCAGATCGACCCGTCAGTGTACGAGGCTTCGCTGGCCAACGCCCAGGCAACCTTGCAGGCGTCCAAGTCTCTGGCTGATCGCTACAAGCAATTGATCAGCGAGCAGGCCGTGAGCCGTCAGGAATATGACAACGCCCGTTCCACGCAACTGCAGAACGAAGCGGCGCTGATGACGGCGCAGATCAACATGAAGTACACCAAGGTCTACGCCCCGATCACCGGCCGTATCGGTCGCTCCAGCGTGACTGAAGGTGCACTGGTGACCAGTGGCCAGGCCGACGCCATGGCGACCATTCAGCAGTTGGACCCGATTTATGTTGACGTGACCCAGTCTTCGGCGGAAATCCTGAAGCTGCGTCGTGACCTGGCCAGCGGTGCCCTGCAGAAAGCCGGCGACAATGCCGCCAAGGTGCAACTGACCCTGGAAGACGGCACTACCTATGGCAAGGAAGGCAAGCTGGAGTTCTCGGAAGTGTCGGTTGACGAAACCACCGGCTCGGTGACCCTGCGCGCCGTGTTCCCGAACCCTGACCACACCCTGCTGCCGGGCATGTTCGTGCACGCGGAACTGGAAGCCGGCATTGCTGCCCAGGCCATCCTGGCGCCGCAACAGGGCGTTACCCGCGACCTGAAAGGCACACCGACCGCCCTGGTGGTCAATGCCGACAACAAGGTTGAACTGCGCCAACTGGTTGCCAACCGTACCGTGGGCACTCAGTGGCTGGTGGAAGACGGCCTGAAGGCTGGTGACCGCGTGATCACCGAAGGCCTGCAATACGTCAAGCCAGGCATCGAGGTCAAGGCCACCGAAGCGACCAACGTCAAACCTGCAAACCCTGCCCCCGCCACGAATGCGTCCGCAGGCGGCAAAGGGGAGTAAACCATGTCGAAATTCTTTATCGACCGTCCGATTTTCGCCTGGGTAATAGCCCTGGTGATCATGCTGGTCGGTGCCTTGTCGATCCTCAGCCTGCCGATCAACCAGTACCCGGCGATCGCGCCACCGGCCATCGCCATCCAGGTAACCTACCCAGGCGCCTCTGCACAGACCGTGCAGGACACCGTGGTGCAGGTGATCGAACAGCAACTCAACGGTATCGACAACCTGCGCTATGTGGCCTCGGAAAGTAACTCCGACGGCAGCATGACCATCACCGCTACCTTCAACCAGGGCACCAACCCTGACATCGCCCAGGTCCAGGTGCAGAACAAGCTGAACCTGGCTACCCCGCTGCTGCCGCAAGAAGTGCAGCAACAGGGTATTCGCGTGACCAAGGCGGTGAAGAACTTCCTGATGGTGGTGGGCCTGGTGTCCACCGACAACAGCATGACCAAGGACGACCTGAGTAACTACATCGTCTCCAACATGCAAGACCCCATCTCCCGTACCTCCGGTGTGGGTGACTTCCAGGTGTTCGGTGCCCAGTACGCCATGCGTATCTGGCTGGACCCGGCCAAGCTGAATAAATACCAGCTGACCCCAGGCGACGTGTCCACCGCCATCTCGGCGCAAAACGTGCAGGTTTCGTCCGGTCAACTGGGCGGCCTGCCGGCCGTGGCCGGTCAGGAACTGAACGCCACCATCATCGGCAAGACCCGTCTGCAGACTGCCGAGCAGTTCCGCAACATCTTCCTGAAGGTGAACACCGATGGTTCCCAGGTACGCGTAGGCGATGTCGCCGAAGTGGGCCTGGGCGGTGAAAACTACAGCATCAACGCGCAGTTCAACGGTGCCCCGGCCTCGGGCCTGGCGATCAAGCTGGCCACCGGCGCCAACGCGCTGGACACGGCCAAGGCTATCCGCCAGACCATCAGTGACCTGGAACCGTTCTTCCCGCCAGGCGTGAAGGCGGTATTCCCGTACGACACCACCCCAGTGGTCACCACCTCGATTCATAACGTGGTGGAAACCCTGGTCGAGGCCATCATCCTCGTGTTCCTGGTGATGTACCTGTTCCTGCAGAACTTCCGTGCCACCATCATCACCACCATGACGGTACCGGTGGTATTGCTGGGTACCTTCGGCATCCTGGCCGCGGCCGGCTTCACCATCAACACCCTGACCATGTTCGGTATGGTGCTGGCTATCGGCCTGTTGGTGGACGACGCCATTGTGGTGGTGGAAAACGTGGAGCGGGTGATGGCCGAAGAAGGCCTGTCACCCAAGGAAGCCACCAAGAAGTCCATGGGCCAGATCCAGGGGGCCCTGGTGGGTATCGCCATGGTGCTGTCGGCGGTACTGCTGCCCATGGCGTTCTTCGGCGGTTCCACCGGTGTGATCTATCGTCAGTTCTCCATCACCATCGTCTCGGCCATGGCCCTGTCGGTAATGGTTGCCCTGATCTTCACCCCGGCGCTGTGCGCCACCATGCTGTCGCCCATCAAGAAGGGCGAGGATCACCACAAGCACGGTCGTTTCTTCAACTGGTTCAACCGCACCTTCGACAGCGGCGTGCAGAAGTACGAAGCCGGCGTGGGCCATGTACTGCGTCGCAAGACCCCGTACCTGCTGGCCTACGTGCTGATCGTGCTGGGCATGGCCTGGTTGTTCACGCGCATCCCTACCTCGTTCCTGCCCGAAGAAGACCAGGGCGTGATCTTTGCCCAGGTGCAGACACCGCCAGGCTCTACCGCCGAGCGTACGCAGAACGTCATCGACGACATGCGCAAATACCTGCTCGACGGCGAGAAGGACGGCGTGGCCTCGGTGTTCACCGTGAACGGCTTCAACTTCGCAGGCCGCGGCCAGAGCTCGGGCCTGGCGTTCATCATGCTCAAGCCATGGGACGAACGTAACCAGGACAACACCGCGGCAGCCATCGCGGCGCGTGCCCAACAGCACTTCTTCAGCTTCCGCGATGCCATGGTGTTTGCCTTCGTACCGCCTGCTGTACTGGAGCTGGGTAACGCCACCGGTTTCGACATCTACATCCAGGACCGTGCCGGTATCGGTCACGACAAACTGATGGAAGCGCGCAACCAGTTCCTGGGCATGGCGGCGCAAAGCAAGATCCTCTCGCAGACCCGTCCCAACGGCCTGAACGATGAGCCGCAGTTCCAGCTGGAAATCGACGACGAGCGCGCCAGCGCCCAGGGCGTGACCATTGCCAGCATCAACACCACCCTCTCGGTGGCGCTGGGTGGCAGCTACGTCAACGACTTCATCGACCGTGGGCGAGTGAAGAAGGTGTACGTGCAGGGTGAAGCCAAATCGCGCATGACCCCTGAAGACCTGAACAAGTGGTACGTGCGCAACAGCGCCGGCACCATGGTGCCGTTCTCGGCCTTCGCCAGCGGCAAGTGGGTATACGGCTCGCCGAAACTGGCCCGTTACAACGGCGTGGAAGGTATGGAAATCCTCGGTGCCCCGGCCCCTGGCTACAGTACCGGTGAGGCCATGGCCGAAGTGGAACGCATCGCCGCCAAGCTGCCGAAAGGCGTGGGTATTTCCTGGACCGGCCTGTCGTACGAAGAGCGCCTGTCGGGCTCCCAGGCGCCAGCGTTGTATGCCATTTCGATGCTGATGGTGTTCCTCTGCCTGGCAGCGCTGTATGAAAGCTGGTCGATCCCGATCGCGGTCATGCTCGTGGTGCCGCTGGGTATCATCGGTGCCCTGCTGGCCACCAGCCTGCGCGGGCTGTCCAACGACGTGTACTTCCAGGTGGGGCTGTTGACCACCATTGGCCTGGCGGCGAAAAACGCCATTCTGATCGTCGAGTTCGCCAAGGAACTGCATGAGCAGGGCCGCAGCTACACTGAGGCGGCCATCGAGGCTTGCCGGATGCGTCTGCGTCCGATCATCATGACGTCCCTGGCGTTCATCCTCGGCGTGGTGCCACTGGCCATTTCCCATGGCGCAGGCTCCGGCAGCCAGCACGCCATCGGTACCGGCGTGATCGGCGGGATGCTGACAGCCACTACCCTGGCACTGTTCTGGGTACCGCTGTTCTTCGTGTCGGTGTCGGCGCTGTTCGGTGACAAGCGCAAGAAGGATGAGCACGAATCGCATGAGTCGATCGCATCGACTGAAACTCCACGTAACGAGGCTGGGCAATGAGCAAGTCCCTAGTGTCCATCGCAGTCGCCGCGGCCATCCTCAGCGGCTGCTCGCTGATCCCGGATTACAAGCAGCCCGCCGCCCCGGTGCCGGCCCAGTACCCTCAGGGCCAGGCGTATTCGCCGGCACAGGCGGCGAGCATGGCCGCCGCCGAACAGGGTTGGCAGCAGTTTTTCCATGATCAGGCGTTGCAGCAGTTGATCCAGGAATCGCTGGTCAACAACCGTGACCTGAAAGTCGCGATTCTCAACGTGCAGGCCTACCAGGCGCAGTACCGCATCCAGCGTGCGGACCTGTTCCCGGCGGTCAGCGCCAACGCCACCGGCACCCGTGCCCGCACCCCGGCCGACCTGAGCTCCACCGGCAAGGTGGCGGTGGGGAGCGAGTACACCGCCAACCTGGGTATCAGCTCCTACGAGCTGGACCTGTGGGGCCGCGTGCGCAGCCTCAGCCAGCAGGCCCTGGAAACCTACCTGTCCAGCGAGGAAGCACGTCGCTCCACGCAGATCAGCCTGGTGGCCAGCGTTGCCAATGCCTACTACACCTGGCAGGCGGACCAGAACCTGCTGAAGCTGACCGAAGACACCCTCAAGGCGTACAAGGAAAGCTACCGGCTGACCTCGCGCAGCAGCGAAGTGGGCGTGTCCTCGGCCCTGGACCTGGCACAGGCGCGTACCTCGGTGGAAACCGCCAAGGTCAGCCTGTCCAAGTACCAACGCCAAGTGGCCCAGGACGAAAACGCCTTGGTGCTGCTGCTCGGCGGCCCGCTGCCCGCCAACCTGGCCAAGTCGCAGCCGCTCGATGGCGACCTGCTGACCGAAGTACCGCCCGGCCTGCCGTCCGACCTGCTGCAGCGTCGTCCGGACATCCTTGAAGCCGAGCACTCGCTGAAGGCGGCCAACGCCAACATCGGCGCGGCTCGCGCAGCGTTCTTCCCGAGCATCACCCTGACCGCCTCGGCCGGTAGCGCCAGCTCCGAGCTGGGCAACCTGTTCAAGGGTGGCCAGGGCGCCTGGACCTTCGCACCGGCCATCAACCTGCCGATCTTCAACGCCGGCAGCCTGCGCGCCAGCCTGGACTACGCGAAGATCCAGAAGGACATCAACGTCGCCAACTACGAAAAAGCCATTCAGACGGCTTTCCAGGAAGTGTCCGACGGCCTGGCAGCGCGCAAGACCTTCAAGGAGCAGTTGCAGGCGCAGAAAGACCTGGTGCAAGCCAACCAGGACTACTACCGCCTGGCAGAGCGCCGCTACCGCATTGGCGTGGACAGCAACCTGACCTTCCTGGACGCCCAGCGCTCGCTGTTCAGCGCCCAGCAGTCGGCCATCAGCGATCGCCTGTCGCAGCTGACCAGCGAGGTCAACCTGTACAAGGCCCTCGGCGGTGGCTGGTATCAGCAGACGGGGGATGCCCAGGCCAGGCAGGATCAGGCTGAAGCACCGAAGAGCTGATTTAGCTGTAACTTCGAAAAGCCCGCCCTCCCCGGCGGGCTTTTTTACGCGCGCGCATTCCACACGATCTTGTAGCCGCTGCCGCCAGCGCTGCACCAAGATGTACGATAACTGATGAATTTCTGTCATTTCTGTCAGAATTGGTGCTATAAAACACATGCGCTAACAAAATGACGGGGATTGCGCGGAACTAACAAGTTAGTTAGTGTTCGTTTATCGCCCGATTTAGGGTGCGACACATTGATTCACCCCTTGCGACCGAGCACCATCCGCTCAACAGGACAGGTGAAGGATTCGCCAGATCCCGAACACCAAAAACACAATAACAACAGGTAACGCCACCATGCTCACTTCCTCCTCGCTTACCAGCTGATCCTTTAGCGTTTCACGCATTGCATGAATCACGACGACTTGAACAATCGTCGCGACGGCCCCCTGTTGCCCTAATAATTAGAGAGACCACAACAATAATGAAAGCCATCACTCGCTCGTCCTATACCCGCAGCCTCATCGCCCTGGCCATCGCTGGCTCGTCCCTGCCCGTACTGGCAGACGACACCGGTGGTTTTCTGGAAGACGCCAAGGTCAACCTGACCCTGCGCAACTTCTACTTCGGCCGTAACTTCACCGACAGCGCCGCCCCCCAAGGCACCCAGGCCGAGTGGACACAGAACTTCATTCTCGATGCCAAGTCGGGCTTCACCCAGGGTGTGGTCGGTTTCGGCGTAGACGTACTGGGCCTGTACTCGCAGAAACTCGATGGCGGTGGCGGTACCAGCGGCACCCAATTGCTGCCGCTGGACAGCAGCGGCAAGGCCCTCGACAACTTTGGTCGCCTGGGTGTGGCGTTCAAGGCCAAGATTTCCAACACTGAACTGAAAGTTGGCGAGTGGATGCCGGTGCTGCCTATCCTGCGTTCGGACGATGGCCGCTCGCTGCCACAGACCTTCCGTGGCGCGCAGGTTACCTCCAAGGAAATCACCAACCTGACCCTGTACGGCGGTCAGTTCCGTGACAACAGCCCGCGCAACGACACCAGCATGCTGCCGATGCAGATGCAGGGTAATTCCAGCCACGAATCGGACCGCTTCAACTTTGCCGGTGCCGAGTACACCTTCAATGACAAGCGCACCCTGGTTGGCGTGTGGTATTCGCAACTGGAAGACATCTACCACCAGCAATACGTGCAGTTGCTGCACTCGCAACCGGTCGGCGCCTGGACCCTGGGGGCCAACCTGGGTTACTTCCACGGTTCGGACGACGGCAGCGCCATCGACGGCAAGCTGGACAACAACACCTACTCGGCCATGCTCTCAGCCAAGTATGGCGGCAGCACTTTCTACGTAGGCCTGCAAAAGCTGACCGGCGACAGCAACTGGATGCGCGTCAACGGCACCAGCGGCGGCACCCTGGCCAACGACAGCTACAACAACAGCTACGACAACGCCCAGGAACACTCCTGGCAGCTGCGTCATGACTACAACTTCGCGGCCCTGGGCATTCCCGGCCTGACCGTGATGAACCGCTACATCCACGGTGACAACATCCACACCGCCACCATCGACGGCGGCAGCGAGTGGGGCCGTGAGTCGGAGCTGGCGTACACCTTCCAGGACGGCACCTTCAAGGACCTGAACCTGCGGTGGCGCAACTCCAGCATGCGCCGTGACTTCGGCACCAGCCAGTTCAACGAGAACCGCGTGATTGTTTCCTACCCGATCAGCATTCTCTAATCTGCAACCGGCTCCTGTGGGAACTGCCTTGCCAGGGAGTTTTTAGAGCCTAACAGCTCGCTGGCAAACCAGCTCCCACGGGGGATGCAGGGCAACAAAAAAGGGCGATGATTTCTCATCGCCCTTTTTGCATTTCAGCACACACCCGTCACTCGCGCGACTCGACGCCCAGCTCGTCCCACACCGACTCGGCCAGGTGGAAGGTGGCGTTGGCCGCCGGAATGCCGCAGTAGATAGCGCTCTGCATCAGCACTTCCTTGATCTCGGCACGGGTAACGCCGTTGTTGGCTGCAGCGCGCAGGTGCAGCTTGAGCTCGTCATTGCGGTTCATGCCGATCAGCATGGCAATGGTGATCAGGCTGCGGGTGTGGCGCGGCAGGCCTGGGCGGGTCCAGATGTCACCCCAGGCGTGGCGGGTGATCATTTCCTGGAATTCGCCATTGAACTCGGTGATGTTGGTGAGGCTGCGGTCCACGTGCGCATCGCCCAGCACCGCGCGGCGAACCTTCATGCCTTCGTTGTAGCGTTCTTTCTCGTCCACGAACAGCTCCTTGAATCAGTGTTTGGCCAGCAGGAAGTCCAGCACGCGCTGGGTGAAGGGCTCGCCCACCTGCACGTTGGACAGGTGCGCCGCGTAGAACTCGGCGTATTCAGCGCCCTTGATATGCTCTTGCAGGAAGCGCCCGTCTGCCGGGGTGGTGACCACGTCACCGGTACCGGCGATCACCAGCGTTGGCACCTTGATGGCGCCCAGTTGCTCACGGTAATCGGCATCACGCACGGCCGCGCAGTTGGCGGCGTAGCCCTGTGGCGAGGTGGCCGCCAGCATGTCGGTGATGCGCTTGGCTTCGGCCGGGTTGGCCTCGGCGTAATCGGGGGTGAACCAGCGGGCGATGGAAGCGTCACGCAGGGAAACCATGGCCGCCTGGCCATCGCGCAATACCATCTCGATGCGTGGGTTCCACACGTCCGGGTTGCCGATCTTGGCCGCAGTGTTGCAGACGATCAGCTTGCGCAGACGCTCACCGGCATTGATGCCCAGCCACTGGCCAATCAGGCCGCCCATGGACAGGCCGCAGAAGTGTGCGCGCTCGATGTGCAGGGCGTCCAGCAGGGCCACCACATCGCCGCCCAGTTGCTCGATGCTGTAGGGGCCTTCGCTCACCAGCGACTCGCCATGGCCACGGGTGTCGTAGCGCAACACGCGCAAATGCTGGGTCAGGCCGGCGATCTGGGTGTCCCACATGCCCAGGGACGTCCCCAGGGAGTTGGACATTACCAGCACCGGCGCATCGGCCGGGCCATCGAGTTGGTAGTTCAGTTCACCATCAGCGAGTTGAATCTTGCCCACAACAGTTCTCCTCAGGCACTAAAATGAGAATGTTCGGCCACCGCACGCTCAACCCAGGTTTGAGCCTGGCCAAGGTAGTGCGCAGGGTCGAGCAGACGATCAAGCTCGTCCGCGGAAAGTTCGGCAGTCACCTTGGGTTCGTCACCCAATACGGCACGCAGGTGGCGCTTTTCAGCCACGGCGCGTTTGCAGCACTGCTCCAGCAGATGGTGGGCAGCGTCGCGGCCCAGGCGCTGGGCCAGCACGATGCTCACCGCCTCAGCCAATACCAGGCCCTGGGTCAGGTCGAGGTTCTTGAGCATGCGTGCGGCGTCCACTTCCAAGCCGTCGGCAAACAGTTGCGCCTGTTCCAGCGCACCGGCCACCAGGCAGCAGATCTCGGGCAAGGTGTCCCATTCGGCGTGCCACAGGCCCAGGCTGCGTTCGTGCTCCTGGGGCATGGCGGCGAACATGGTCGACACCAGGCCCGGCACGCGGGTGGCCGCGCCGATCAGCACGGCGGCACCCACCGGGTTGCGCTTGTGCGGCATGGTGGATGAGCCACCCTTGCCAGGCGCCGACGGTTCGAATACTTCGGCGGCTTCGGTTTGCATCAGCAGGCTCACGTCCCGCCCCAACTTGCCGAGGCTGCCGGCAATCAGGCCCAGCACCGAGGCAAACTCCACCAGGCGGTCGCGCTGGGTGTGCCAGGGCTGCTCGGGCAGGGTCAATAGCAGTTCCTGGGCCAGGGCTTCGGCCACCGGCATGGCGTTGCTGCCCAGGCCAGCCAGTGAACCGGACGCGCCACCAAACTGCAGCACCAGCAGGCGCGGCTTGAGTTCCTGCAGACGCTGGCGGTTGCGGGTGACCGCGCCCAGCCAGCCGGCGATCTTCATGCCCAAGGTGACGGGCGTTGCGTGTTGCAGCCAGGTACGACCAGCCAATGGCGTGGCCTTGTAGCGTTCGGCCTGGCGCGCCAGCGAGTCGCCCAGGGTGGCCAGGCGCGTTTCCAGCAGGTGCAGGGCATCGCGCAGTTGCAGCACCAGGCCGCTGTCCATCACGTCCTGGCTGGTGGCGCCCAGGTGTACATAGCGTTCGGCTTCCGGCGCCTGGCTGGCGATCCGCTTGCCGAGCATTTTCACCAGCGGGATCGCCGAGTTGCCGGCACTGCAAATGGCCTGGCCAAGCGCCTGGTAATCGTAGAGCGAGGCCTGGCAAGCGGCCTGGATCGGCGCCACGGCGTCGGCGGGGATCACCCCTGCCCGGGCTTCGGCACGGGCCAGGCCCGCCTCGAAGTCGAGCATGCCTTGCACGCGGCCACGGTCGCTGAAAATGTGGCGCATGTCGTCGGCGCTGAAGTAGGCATCGAACAGCTGGTTGCTCGGTCTCTCGCTCATAAATTCCTCAAGGGCGCGCCCCACGGGAGGGCGCGCGTCTGGATCAGTGATCGTGATGCAGGTACGACGGCTGCTTGGGCAGACGCAAGCTGAACAGGAAGGCGATGGCCATCATGATCGTCACGTACCAGTAGAAGGAGTTCTCGCTGCCTTGGGCCTTGAAGCTCAGGGCCACGAATTCCGCCGAGCCACCAAAGATGGCATTGGCCACGGCATAGGCCAGGCCCACGCCCAAGGCACGTACTTGCGGCGGGAACATCTCGGCTTTGACCAGCCCGCTGATCGAGGTGTAGAAGCTGACAATGGCCAGGGCCAGGGTAATCAGCACAAACGCCAGAAACGGGCTGGTGACCGTTTTCAACGCCAGCAGGATCGGCAGGGTGAACAGCGTGCCCAAGGCACCGAACCACAGCATGGAGTTGCGACGGCCAATCTTGTCGGCCAGCATGCCGAACAAGGGCTGCATGCACATGTACAGGAACAGCGCGCCGGTCATGATGAAGCTGGAGGTCTTGGCGGTCATACCCGCGGTGTTCACCAGGTACTTCTGCATGTAGGTGGTGAATGTGTAGAAAATCAGCGAGCCGCCGGCGGTGTAGCCCAACACGGTAATGAAGGCCGGGGTGTGGTGCTTGAACAGGCTGACGATACTGCCCGCTTCCTTGTCCTTGCGGGTTTCGGCGCTGCTGGTTTCCTTCAGCGAACGCCGCAGCAACAGCGAAATGACCGCGGCAATGGCGCCCACCACGAACGGAACGCGCCAGCCCCAGGCACGCAATTCGTCTTCGCTGAGCACTTGCTGCAAGATGACCACCACCAGCACGGCCAGCAACTGGCCGCCAATCAGGGTTACGTACTGAAACGAGGCAAAGAAGCCACGCTGGCCACGCAGGGCCACTTCACTCATATAAGTAGCCGTGGTGCCGTACTCGCCGCCCACCGACAGCCCCTGGAACAGGCGCGCCAGCAACAGCAGGATCGGCGCCCACACGCCAATGCTTTCATAGCCCGGCAGGCACGCAATGACCAGGGAGCCGGCGCACATCATCAGCACCGAGATCATCATGGAGTTCTTGCGGCCGTGACGGTCGGCCACGCGGCCAAAAATCCAGCCACCGATGGGACGCATCAGGAACCCGGCCGCGAACACGCCTGCGGTGTTGAGCAACTGCACGGTGGCATCGGCGGACGGGAAGAAATGCGGTGCAAAGTAGATTGCGCAGAAGGCATACACATAGAAGTCGAACCATTCGACCAGGTTGCCCGATGAAGCGCCGACGATTGCAAAAATGCGCTTGCTGCGCTCTTCGCCGGTGTAGTGAGTTGTTGTCATATTCTTATCACTCGTTAAGGTTGGTACTTTATAGACATATACCGTAACAACCCCCTCCAACAAAACAATTACCCGAAAGCCCAACAGCCTTGCGTGGAGGCCGAGGAGCGTTTCGGGTAACCGGACTGCTCTGTATCAGACGCGTTCGATGGCCAGTGCCAGGCCTTGGCCGACGCCTACGCACATGGTCGCCAGACCTTTCTTGCCGCCGGTTTTTTCCAGCTGGTGCAAGGCGGTCATCACGATGCGCGCGCCGCTCATGCCCAGCGGGTGGCCCAGGGCAATGGCGCCGCCATTGGGGTTGACCTGAGGAGCGTCGTCAGCCAGGCCCAGTTCACGCATCACCGCCAGGCCCTGGCTGGCGAAGGCTTCGTTGAGCTCGATCACGTCGAAATCATTGACCGCCACGCCCAGGCGCTCGATCAGCTTGCGCACGGCCGGTACCGGGCCGATGCCCATGACGCGTGGCGCGACGCCGGCACTGGCCATGCCCAGAACCCGGGCACGTGGCTTGAGGCCGTGCTTCTTCACGGCTTCGGCGCAGGCCAGGATCAGCGCGGCGGCGCCGTCGTTCACGCCCGAGGCGTTGCCGGCAGTAACGGTTTTATCAGGGCCGTTGACCGGCTTGAGCTTGGCCAGGGTTTCCAGGGTGGTGTCGGCACGAGGGTGCTCGTCGGTGTCGACGATGGTCTCGCCCTTCTTGTGGGCAACCCGCACCGGCACGATTTCTTCGGCGAAGTAGCCGGCGGCCTGGGCGGCGGCGGTGCGCTGCTGGCTGCGCACGGCAAAAGCGTCCTGGTCAGCGCGCGAGACCTTGTAGTCGTCGGCGACGTTGTCGGCGGTCTGCGGCATGGCATCGACGCCGTACTGGGCTTTCATCAGCGGGTTGATGAAGCGCCAGCCGATGGTGGTGTCTTCCAGCTTCATGTTGCGCGAGAACGCCGCGTCAGCCTTGCCCATCACGAATGGGGCGCGGGACATCGACTCGACGCCGCCGGCAATGGCCAGCTCCATTTCGCCGCTGGCGATGGCGCGGAAGGCCGTGCCGATGGCGTCCATGCCCGAGGCGCACAGGCGGTTCAGGGTCACGCCCGGGATACTTTCCGGCAGACCGGCCAGCAGCAGCGCCATGCGCGCCACGTTGCGGTTGTCTTCGCCGGCCTGGTTGGCGCAGCCCATGAACACTTCGTCTACCGCGCTCCAGTCAACTTGCGGGTTGCGCTCGATCAGGGCCTTGATGGGCGCTGCCGCCAGGTCGTCGGCACGCACGGTCGACAGGCCACCACCAAAACGGCCAATGGGGGTGCGAATCGCGTCGCAGATGAATACTTCACGCATCAATCTTCTCCTGACAGTAGGCCGTGAGCGGTGGCAGCTCAGCATAAAAAAAGGCGCGAGGGGCACGCCAGAATGGGTAGCAGATTAAGCTGCCGAATTGTGCGAAACAATCCGATAATCGACCTTGTGTGCGATCACCGAACCGATCCTTGCCTTGCTAACCTTATTTGCCGCTGCCCCCAGCGGCTTACACGTGATGTTTACGTCGCATCTGCGTGGCTGACCATGCCTTTGATGACTACGGCCGTGGTTGCCAGCGCGGCTGGGATCACCAGCGCGGTCAGCACTTGCTCGAAATTCCAGCCCAACCCCAACAGCGTAGCGCCCATCCAGGCACCGAGGATGGCGCCGAAACGGCCAATGCCCAGCATCCACGATACGCCCGTGGCACGGCCCTGAGTGGGGTAGAAACGCGCGGCCAGCGACGGCATGGCCGATTGCGCGCCGTTCACGCACATGCCCGCCACCAGTACCAGGGTAGCCAGCAGGGTGATGTGGCCCAGGCTCTGGCCCACGGCATAGGCGAACACGCCTGCCAGCAGGTAGAACGTGCCGATGACCTTGTGCGGGTTGAAGCGGTCCATGGCCCAGCCCACGCCCACGGCGCTCAGCACGCCACCAAACTGGAACAGCGCACCGATGAAGGCGGCTTGTTCCATGCTGGCGCCACTGTCACGCATCAGCGTGGGCAGCCAGCTGGTCAGCAGGTAGACGATCACCAGGCCCATGAAATAAGTCAGCCACAGCAACAGGGTCCCGGTGCTATAGGTGCCTGAGAAGATCACCGACAGCACGTTGCGACTCTTGACGGTCTTCTGCTCGGGAACGCTGAAGCTGCCCGCTTCCGCCACCACGGCCGGGGCGATGGGTGAAAGGGTCTTGCGAATGCGGTCGGTGCCCCGGTTGCGCACTACCAGAAAGCGCGCCGACTCCGGCAACCACACCAGCAACACCACGCCCAGCACGATCGGCAACAGGCCGCCCACCAGCAGCAGGCTGTGCCAGCCGTATGCCGGAATCAGCTTGGCGGAAATGAAGCCACCGCCGGCCATGCCCAGGTTGAAGCCGCAGAACATGCTAGTGACCAGCAGCGAACGGAAACGCTCGGGGGTGTACTCGGACAACAGCGTGGTGGCGTTAGGCATACCGGCGCCCAGGCCCAGGCCGGTGAGGAAGCGCAGCACCAGCAACTGATCGACGTTACCGCTGTAGGCCGACGCCAGGCTGAACGCGCCGAACAGCAGCACCGCGCCCACCAGCACCACCTTGCGACCAAAGCGGTCGGCCAGTGGCCCCGAACCCAGGGCCCCGAACACCATGCCGATCAACGCGGCGCTCATCACCGGGCCGAGGCTGGCGCGGTCGATGCCCCAGTCCTGGGACAGTGCCGGGGCAATGAAGCCCATGGCTGCGGTGTCCAGGCCATCAAGGAAAACGATCAGGAAACACAGGATCACTACCCGCCACTGGTAACGTGACAGGGGTTGGGAATTGATGAAGGACTGCACATCAAGGCAGTTCCCTACAGCAGCGTATGGACGATTCATTATTTTTATTCCGCAAGAGACGCGCAGAGGCACGTGCCGGTACTGGACCTGCACTCAAAAGTTTAGTGGCCGAACGGAGATCAGGCTCCGCGGTGGCTGCGCGGACGGAGGTGCGGGTTGCGCACGGAATGGAATCGGGTCATGGGGTCAACCTCTGCACTTTATTATTGGAAGGCCGAGCGTGGCTCGACCTGTGCGGGCGACATTAATCAGCGGCGCGGCGACGCGCAATTCGACAAACGTGGATCTGTGCGTTTATCGAACAGCAACCGCCGAAACACTCAGGCAAACAGCTGAGCACTGAGGTCGCGGCTGGCGTTGAGCATGATCGGCAGAATCCGCTGCTCCAGCTCCGTGCGGCTGGCACGACCGGCGTGGGTGCTGACATTGAGGGCGGCCAGCACCTGCCCGGACGCATCGTAGACCGGCACGGCAATGGAACGCAGGCCCTGCTCCAGTTCCTGGTCGACGATGCACCAGCCCTGTTGCCGCACCAGTTGCAGACACTCCAGCAGCGCTTCCCGGGAGGTCAGGGTGCGACTGGTCTTGGGCTGCAGGTCAACGTGGTCGAGGTAATCCTTGAGCGTCACGTCGTCCAGCGCCGCCAGCAGGATGCGCCCCATGGAGGTGCAATACGCCGGCAAGCGGCCGCCCACGGCCAGGTCCACCGATATCAACCGCTGGGTGGTGGCCGAGCGCGCGATGTAGAGGATGTCGTCGCCTTCCAGCGTGGCCATGTTGCACGCCTCGTGCAACTGCTCGCTCATGCTGTCCAGATAGGGTTGCGCCGTTACCGCCAGTGGCGTGGATGACAGATAGGCATGACCCAGGGTCAGCACCTTGGGCAGCAGCGAGTAGGTGCGCCCGTCAGTCGTGGCGTAGCCCAGCTTGATCAGCGTGTGCAGGCAACGCCGCACGGCGGCACGGGGAATTTCGGTGCGGTGGCTGATCTGGGCGATGGTCAGGTGACGCTTGCGTTCCTGGAACGCCTGCACTACGGCCAGCCCGCGGGCCAGCGAGGTCATGAAGTCCGGATCGCCGGCGAACGCCTGAATACGCTTGGCCGGTGACGCCACGATGGGCGGGGCCAATGAGGTGAATGAATTGCGCAGTTGATCGTTCATTCCGGGTCCTTTGCATGGTCAATCTGTACACGGGAGCACCGCGACCGTCGTTCGGCCCAGGCATCCACAAGGGCGATTATCGAACCATTGACCGATAATCGCAATTGACCATTCGACGGGTTGCTTATACCTTTCCACTGCCACCATGTGGCTTCTTGGAGAGACTGGTCAGGTACCCACCAAAGAAGTCCCAGGCACGGCCTTGCCCTGGGTGAGGCCGTTTTTCCTTTTTTTCGCGCTTGCCGCACGGTCGGCAAGTTGCCAGTGCCGGCGTTTTTCACCCGGACGTGTTTGTGATGTAACAAATTGACCGATAAGTTGGTACAACCAACGCCATTGGCCGATAGTGTTATTCGCACGGGTTGCTATAATAAATTTCGTGGGCCTCATGACAGTTTAGTGCATGCTGGCGCACGCCCTGTATTGGCCACCTACCCCGCGCCGATACGAGGCCAGGCGTAGTACCACCGCCCTGCCCCACCCCATAACCAGACTGTTGCTACGACAGCCCCCTTCTGGTGCCGTGGCCGCGTGCTTTGAATGCATCGCGCAAACGCCGGAAGAAATAGAACCATTAGGTAACAATGTGACGAAAGATGAACTGCGCGCGGAACTTGAGCGCCAGGAACAACGTTACAAGGATGTTTACGGTGGCGAAGTCACCACTTATGCCGCCCAGCCAGAGCCGGAGCGCAAGCCGTGGCGCAAGCGCGCCAGTCTGCTCGACCAGGCGTTCACCCAGGAATTGCAGAAAATAGAAAAGGACCTCAAGGGCGAGGAACCTTGACCGCTGATTGCACTCAGATGGCGTGCCCAACCGTCGAGAAGCCGCCCTCGGCTTCGTGACAGCGGGATGACGGGAAAATTTCATACGAGCGTTTGAGGGCTCTCAAACCGCCTGAAACACCGCTATTTTCCCGGCCAAAGCCCGCTATTACGCGGCTCCCGCCTACCTGCCCCCCTAGGTAGGCTGTCCTGGGCATACCTGACCAAATTGTCGAAATTTGTTACCGGCCAGCACCGAGGGCATCGATTTGCAGGGTTTTCTGGCATAATCGCGCCCCCTTATGACCGGGTCAGAAAACCTTCATGATTGATTTATTCCACGGAGTCGACGCCTGGGTACTGGTGAGCCTTTTCTTCGCTCTCGCCTTTGTCCTGGCTTTCGAGTTCATCAATGGCTTTCATGACACCGCCAACGCGGTCGCTACTGTCATTTATACCAAAGCCATGCCGCCTCACCTGGCCGTGTTCTTTTCCGGCGCTTTCAACTTCCTGGGCGTGCTGTTTGGCGGTGTAGGCGTGGCGTACGCCATCGTTCACCTGTTGCCAGTCGAACTGCTGATCAACGTCAATACCGGTCAGGGCCTGGCCATGGTGTTCTCGCTGCTGGCGGCGGCTATCGCGTGGAACCTGGGTACCTGGTACTTCGGCATTCCGTCGTCCAGCTCGCACACCCTGATCGGTTCGATCCTGGGCGTGGGCCTGGCCAACGCCATGCTCAACCACATTCCGCTGGGCAAGGGCGTCAACTGGCAGAAGGCAATCGACATCGGCGCCTCGCTGGTGGTCTCGCCTATCGTCGGCTTTTTCCTCGCCGCGCTGGTGCTGATCGCGCTGAAATGGTGGCGCCCGCTGTCCAACATGCACAAGACGCCCGAGCAGCGTAAAAAGACCGACTCCAAGAAACATCCACCGTTCTGGAACCGCCTGGTTCTGGTGGTTTCGGCCATGGCCGTGAGCTTCGTGCACGGTTCCAACGACGGTCAAAAGGGTATCGGCCTGATCATGCTGGTGCTGATCGGCATCGTGCCTGCGCAATTCGTGCTGGACCTGAGCAGCACCACCTACCAGATCGAACGCACCCGCGACGCTACCCTGCACCTGAGCCAGTTCTACCAGCGCAACGCCCCGACCCTGGGCGAATACCTGGCTTTGGGCAAGTCCCAGAGCGGCGACCTGCCGGACCAGTTCCGTTGCGAGCCGCAGCAGACCGAGCCGACCATCAAGGCACTGCTGACCACCCTGAACGGCGTTTCGGACTACCACTCGCTGGCAGCGGAGCAACGCATCGAAGTGCGCCGCTACCTGCTGTGCCTGGACGACACCGCGCGTCAGGTCGGCAAGCTGCCGGCACTGGATTCGCGTGAAAAATCAGACCTGGAAAAACTGCGCAAGGACCTCACGACCACCACTGAATACGCGCCCTTCTGGGTCGTGGTAGCCGTGGCGCTGGCGTTGGGCCTGGGCACCATGATCGGCTGGAAACGCGTGGTTCTGACCATTGGCGAGAAAATCGGCAAGCAGGGCATGACCTACGCCCAAGGCATGTCGGCGCAGATCACAGCGGCGCTGTCCATTGGCCTGGCCAACGTATTCAGCCTGCCGGTGTCCACCACCCACGTGCTGTCCTCGGGCGTGGCTGGCACCATGGTGGCCAACAAGAGCGGCCTGCAAGGCGGCACCATCAAGACCATCATGCTGGCCTGGGTACTGACCCTGCCGGCCTCGATGGCCCTGGCGGCGGGCCTGTTCTGGCTGTCGTCGAAGTTCGTGTCGTAACCCCACAACAGTTGGAAAAAGGCGCCTTCGGGCGCCTTTTTTGTTGGTTCACACCGCCCTACCGTCGCTGGGGCCAGCGCAGCCTTCAGCGGCGTTTTTTGCTGCCCAGCAAGGAACCCATCAACCCGCGTACCAGCTCTCGTCCCAACTGGCTGGCGGCCTGACGCATGGCCGACTTGATCGCCTGCCCCGCTACCCCGCCCAGCAATTCCCCGGCCTTGTCGGCCAGGCGGGTACCCGCTGGCGCCGGCTCCGCACTTTCATCCGCAGGCGGCGCCTTGCGCGCAAGCAGCATTTCGTACGCCGATTCACGGTCGATGGGTTTGTCATAACGCCCCGCCAGCGGCGAAGCGGCGATGATCGCCGCGCGCTCGGCTTCATTCAACGGCCCAATGCGCGATTGCGGCGGAGCCACCAGCACCCGCTGCACCATGGCGGGCGTGCCTTTGTCCTGCAGGGTGCCGACCAGCGCTTCGCCAATGCCCAGTTCCGTGAGTACGGCCAGGCTGTCGAACGCCGGGTTGGGGCGAAAGCCGTCGGCCACGGCCTTGAGCGACTTCTGCTCCTTGGCGGTGAATGCGCGCAGGCCGTGCTGCACCCGCAAGCCCAGTTGCGCCAGCACATTGTCGGGTAGGTCGGTGGGCGATTGGGTGACGAAATACACGCCCACGCCCTTCGAGCGAATCAGCCGCACCACTTGTTCCAAGCGGTCCTGCAAGGCCTTGGGCGTGTCGCCGAACAGCAGGTGCGCTTCGTCGAAGAACAGCGCCAGCAAGGGTTTGTCGGCATCGCCGCGCTCGGGCAACTGCTCGAACAGTTCGGCCAGCAGCCACAGCAGGAACGTTGCATAGACCTTGGGCGCTTCGTGCACCAACCGGCTGGCATCGAGCAGGTGAATGCGCCCGCGCCCATCGCCCCCCGGTGTCAGCAGGTCTTGCAGGTGCAGCGCCGGTTCACCGAACAGCGCGTCGGCGCCTTGTTGCTCCAAGGTAGCCAGGCGTCGCAGCAGCGCCTGGCTGGAACCGCTGGTCATCAGCGCGCTGTCATCGCCCAGCGCCTGTGGGGTGTCGCGCAGGTAACCTAGCAACGCCTTCAGGTCCTTGAGGTCCAGCAACAGCAACCCTTCGCGGTCGGCCACCTTGAACGTTGCGTACAGTGCCGCTTGCTGGCTATCAGTGAGTTGCAGCAGGCTACCGAGCAGTAAGGGGCCCATTTCGCTGATGGTGGTGCGCAGCGGGTGGCCGCTGTGCCCGTGCACGTCCCACAACGTGACCGGGTACGCCTGGGGGCGGTGCTGTAGCCATGGCATGCCGGCAATGCGCTCGGCCACCGTGCCACTGGGCGCGCCCGCAGCGGCCAGGCCGCACAGGTCGCCCTTTATATCGGCGGCGAACACGGCCACGCCGGCGTCACTGAAGGCTTCAGCCAGGCGTTGCAGGGTGACGGTCTTGCCGGTGCCGGTGGCGCCAGCGATCAAGCCATGACGATTGGCCAGCCGCAGGTGCTGGCCCACTGGCTGTCCAGACAGGTCGGCGCCAATGAGCAATTGCGCAATGTCGGGCATTTCGTCACCTCGCTTAAGTTTTTCGCCGCCTCGGTCGATAGAACGGGTGAAAACCCATACGTCCAAGAAAACGTTCAGCCCCCGCCTTTAAGGGATGAAGGCACTGTTTAATCCACCTGCCCCGAATTAAGACCTTAGCGGATCGTATCCCTCATGAATAAAAACCTGAGATTCAGCCACAAGATTCTCATCGCGGCCTCCCTGATAGTGCTGGCGGCCTTTGCGCTGTTTACGTTGTATAACGATTACCTGCAGCGCAATGCGATCCGCAAGGACCTGGAAAGCTACCTTCATGAAATGGGCGATGTCACATCGACCAACATCAGTGCCTGGCTGGGCGGACGGATTCTGCTGGTGCAGAACGTGGCCGAAAACATTCAGCTCAACCCGGATCCGGAAAACGTTTACCACGTGCTGGAACAGCCGACCCTGCTCAACAACTTCCTGAACATCTACCTGGGTGACCCGCAAGGGCACTTCTATAACAAGCCGGTCACCACCATGCCGGCCGGCTACGACCCACGCGTTCGCCCCTGGTACAAGAGCGGCCTGACGACCAGCGGGGCGTTCCTGACCGAGCCCTACATCGACATGAGCACTGGCAAGCTGGTGATCTCGATTGTGCAGGCGGCCAACAAAGGCTCCACCAACCTGGGCGTAGTGGGTGGCGACCTGAGCCTGGACACCATGGACAAGATCATCCGCTCGCTGGATTTTGGCGGCATGGGGCATGCGTTCCTGGTCAGCGCCGATGGCAAGATCCTGGTCCACCCTAACCGCGACCTGGTGATGAAAACCCTCAAGGACATGGCACCCGACGCCAACCTGGTGATCGACGACAAGCTGCATGACGTGCAGATCGGCGGCCAAACCCGCATTGTCACTTTCGCCCAGGTCAAGGGCCTGCCTTCGGTCAATTGGTACATCGGCCTGTCGGTGGACAAGGACAAGGCCTATGCAATGCTCAGCCAGTTCCGCACCTCGGCGCTGATTGCCACCGTGGTGGCCGTGGTCATCATCATTGCCCTGCTGGGCATGCTGATCCGCGTGCTGATGGGCCCGCTGCACACCATGATTCGCGCCATGGAGAACATCGCCGAAGGCGAAGGCGACCTGACGCGCCGCCTACAGATCAACAGCCAGGACGAATTCGGGATGCTCGGCCGGGCGTTCAACCGCTTTGTGGAACGCATTCACGGCTCCATTCGCGAGGTGTCGTCAGCCACCGAGCAGGTCAACGAAGTGGCCCTGCGCGTGGTGGCAGCCTCCAACTCGTCGATGCTCAACTCCGATGAACAGGCCAACCGCACCAACAGTGTGGCAGCCGCCATCAACCAGTTGGGCGCCGCCGCCCAGGAAATCGCTCACAACGCCGCGCAAGCGTCGCAGCACGCCACCAGCGCCCGACTCCTGGCTGAAGAAGGCCAGCAAGTGGTGGACAACAGCATCCAGGCCATGAACCGTCTGTCGGACTTGATCAGCACCTCCAGTGGCCATATCGAGACCCTTAACAGCAAAACCGTGAACATCGGCCAGATCCTGGAAGTGATCACCAGCATTTCTCAGCAGACCAACCTGCTGGCGCTCAACGCTGCCATCGAAGCGGCTCGCGCGGGCGAGGCCGGCCGCGGGTTCGCGGTGGTGGCCGACGAAGTCCGCAACCTGGCGCACCGCACCCAGGAATCGGCGCAGCAAGTGCAAAGCATGATCGAGGAGTTGCAGGTGGGCGCCCGGGAATCGGTGAACACCATGGGTGAAAGCCAACGCCACAGCCAAGACAGCGTTTCGATTGCCAACCAGGCCGGCGAGCGCCTGGGCAGCGTGACCGTGCGCATCGGCGAAATTGATGGTATGAACCAGTCGGTAGCCACTGCCACCGAGGAACAGACTGCCGTGGTGGACTCAATCAACATGGACATCAACGAGATCAACACCCTCAACCAGGAAGGCATCGAGAACCTGCACTCGACCTTGCGCGCCTGCTCGGACCTTGAGCAGCAGGCCACCCGCCTGAAACAGCTGGTGGGCAGCTTCCGCATCTGACGCCCGCACCTGTGGAAGCTGGCTTGCCAGCTCCCACGCTCCGGCTTTCCCGCCATGCCGATCGAACAACTGTCCCTGCCAGCGGTCAACCTTATGGACGACACTGCGCAGGGATACCGATCGTGCATATCGCTGACATCACCATGTTCTATGCCCCGGCCAGCGGCGGCGTGAGAACCTATCTTGATGCCAAACACCGGCGCCTCATCCACACGCCCGGCGTGCGCCACAGCCTGTTGATACCTGGGCCGGCGCTGAACGAAGACAACGGCGTGTACCAGGTGCCGGCCCCCGCCCTGCCCTTTGGCAACGGCTATCGCTTTCCCTTGCGCCTGGCACCCTGGCGCAATGTGCTCAAAGACTTGCAACCAGACCTCATCGAAGTGGGCGACCCGTACCTGACGGCCTGGGCCGCCCTGGACGCACGGCGTCAATTGGATGTACCAGTCATCGGCTTTTACCACTCAGACCTGCCGCTGCTGGTGAGCAACCGCATGGGCAACTGGTTCACGCCCAACGTGGAGGCCTATGTCAGCAAGCTGTACGGCAACTTCGACCGAGTGCTGGCGCCCAGCCAGGTGATGGCCGACAAGCTGCGCGGCCTGGGGGTGGGCAACGTCCACGTGCAGCGGCTAGGCGTGGACCTTGCTACCTTCAATCCGGCGCACCGCGACCCCGGCCTGCGCGCCGAGCTGGGCATCGGCGACGATACCCGGCTGCTGATATTTGCCGGGCGCGGTTCCAAGGAAAAAAACCTGCCGGTGCTGTTGCAGTGCATGAAGCGCTTGGGGTCCAAGTACCATTTGTTATTGGTGGGTTCACACATGCCCGCCAATGTGCCGCGCAACGTCACCGTGATGGACAGCTTCCGGCCGGCCCATGAGCTGGCACGGCTGCTGGCCAGCGCCGACGCCCTGCTGCATGCCGGCGATCAGGAAACCTTTGGCCTGGTGATTCTGGAAGCCATGGCCAGCGGCATTCCGGTGGTGGCCGTGGCGGCGGGGGCCTTCACCGAGATCGTGCACGCGGACTGCGGCCTGCTGTGCCGGCCCAACGACGCGATGGCGATGGCGCAGACCGTGCGCGAGCTGTTCGCCGGCGACGATCAGTACGGCCTGCGCGCACGCGCCCACGCCGAGCAGCATTACGCTTGGGACACCGTGGTGGCCGGGCTCCTGGAACATTACCGCGCGGTGCTGGGCACCAGTGCTCACAAGGTGGTTCGCCATGGCTGAAGTAATGCTGGTACTGCATGACGTGTCCCCGGAGAGCTGGGAACACTACAAACCCTTCGTCGACGCGGTGGACGCGCTGGGCCAGGTGCCCATGACACTGCTGGTGGTGCCGGATTTCCACCATCACAACCACCTGCACAACTTCCCGGCGTTTCGCCGCATGATGGACACCCGCCTGGCCCGCGGCGATGAGCTTGCGCTGCACGGCTTCTACCACGCCGATGACGGGCCCATGCCGCATACCCCCCGTGACTACTTCATGCGCCGGGTGTACACCTGGGAAGGTGAGTTCTATCAGTTGTCCGAGGTCGATGCACTGATTCGCCTGGAAGCGGGCCTTGAGGTGTTCGCCCGCAACGACTGGCCTGTGCAGGGGTTTGTCGCGCCGGCCTGGCTGATGAGCGAGGGCACCCGCCGCGCCCTCCAGCGCCTGCCGTTGAGTTACACCAGCGGACCGCAGCAGCTGTATCGCCTGCCGGATTTCAGCGAGGTCCCCGCCCCGGGCCTGGTCTGGAGCGCAGGCAGCGCCTGGCGTCGCGGCCTGTCGAAAGTGGTCAGCCACTGGCGTGAACAACAGGCCCAGGATGCGCCCTGCATCCGCCTGGGCCTTCACCCGGTGGACATGCGCCATGACTATTCCCGGCAATACTGGCTGGACACCTTGCAGCGCCTGCTTGCGCAAGGCCGGGAACCCTTGACCAAGCTGGCCTGGCTGCAACGCCAGGTTCAGGCGCGCAACGCCGCATGAAACGCTGGTGGTGGCTGGCGCTCGGCATTGTGGTAGTGGTGCTGATACCGCTGTGCCTGGGTGGTGTCGACATGCTCGACCGCCTGCAACGGTTCCCTGCTGGCCTGTGGCCGCTGATGTTCGCGATGATAATGCTGTGCTGGTGTATCAATGCCCTGCGGTTACGCCTGTTGCTGGGTGCCATGGCCAGCGGCCTGAACCTGCGACGCTGCCTGGGCACCGTGATGTCGACCGAGTTCGCCATTTGCGCCACCCCCGGCGGCAGTGGCGGGCCATTGACCCTGCTGGCGCTGCTCGGCCGCCACGGTATTCGACCGGCTCGGGCCAGTGCCGTGTTCGCCATGGATCAGCTCAGTGACCTGGTGTTTTTCCTCTGCGCGCTGCTGGGGATCTTTCTCTACGCCCTGTTCCATCACCTCAATCACAGCCTGCAATGGCTGCTGACGCTCAGTGCGCTGCTGATGGTCAGTGGCCTGGGGCTGGCCGTTGCCCTGGTGCGCTGGCACCGTCAGGTACTGCGCTTCAACGGCAAGCTGCTGCGCCTGGTAGGCGTGCACGCCAGCAAGCGTCGACGCTGGGCGCGCAAACTGCTGCATTTTCTAGAAGCGTTCGGCGACACCTGCGCCCTGCCGCCTCGCACACTGTTGATGGTGTTCGTGCTGACCTGCCTGCACTGGGCCGTGCGCTACAGCGTGCTGTACCTGGCGCTGCAGGGGTTGGGCGTGGACGTGCGCTGGGCCTGGACTTTCCTGATCCAGATGCTCTCGCTGAGTGCCGGGCAGTTCAGCCTGTTGCCAGGAGGGGCGGGGGCTGCGGAATTGACCTCGGCGGCGCTGCTGGCGCCCATGGTGGGTAAATCGACAGCGGCGGCTGCGATTCTGATTTGGCGGGTAGTGACTTACTATTTCTACCTGGTGGCCGGCGGGCCGGTGTTTGCGGCCATGGTCGGGGGGCCGCTGTTGCGCAGGATCAAGCACCGGGTTTAGCGCTGAACATTGGTTCCTCACGAGGGCCATAAACAAGATGCAACCGGGGAAGCTGCTGCCAGGCTGCGAAACGGTCCGCAGGACCTTAGGCGGTGTGATGCCGATCACGGGCCCGCGGTGCAGGCCTTGGCAGCCTGGCGGCAGCTGTTACTGGGTTTCCGCGTCCGCAGCTGGGTGGGTTTGCTCCCACAACGCTTCGGCACCGGGAAACTCGGTGCCGTCTTCGTCGCTCAGCGCCTCTGGGTCGTAACGGCTGAGGCAGCCTTCGCCCAGGGTGGGCGGCGGCGTTGCAGCCGCCTTGTCGCGGGGGTCGCTCATGGGGCTGCCTCGCTGCTTGCGCAGTGGTTAGTTGAACACCACAGTCTTGTTGCCGTGCACCAGCACGCGGTCTTCCAGGTGATAACGCAGGCCACGGGCCAATACCATCTTCTCCACGTCGCGACCGAAACGCACCATGTCTTCGATGCTGTCGCTGTGGCTCACGCGTACCACGTCCTGCTCAATGATAGGCCCGGCGTCCAGTTCTTCGGTCACGTAGTGACAGGTGGCACCAATCAGCTTCACGCCACGCAGCGATGCCTGGTGGTAAGGCTTGGCGCCGACGAACGAAGGCAGGAAGCTGTGGTGGATGTTGATGACTTTCTGCGCATATTCCTGGCACAACTGCGGCGGCAGAATTTGCATGTAGCGCGCCAGCACTACTACGTCAGCCTGGTGATGGTTGACCAGGCGCGACACTTCGGCAAAAGCCGGCTGCTTGTCTTTCGGGTCGACTGGCACGTGGTAATAAGGAATGCCGTGCCATTCGACCATGCTGCGCAGGTCGTCGTGGTTGGAGATTACGCAGGAAATCTCGCAATCGAGCTCGTCGCTGTGCCAGCGGTGCAGCAAATCAGCCAGGCAGTGCGACTCGCGGCTGGCCATCAGCACTACGCGTTTTTTCTGCTCGGTATCGGTAATGCGCCACACCATGGAGAACTCTTCGGCGATGGGCGCAAAGGCCTCGCGGAATGCCTCGATGCCAAACGGCAATGTGTCGGCACGGATCTCGTGACGCATGAAGAACCAGCCACTCTGATCGTCGGAGTGGTGGCTTGCTTCATTGATCCAACCGTTATGGGAAGCCAGGAAATTACTGACTTTGGCAACAATGCCAACGCGGTCCGGGCAAGCAATAACCAGCCGAAAAGTGCGCATGAGGGAAAACTCCAAGACTTCGCAAAGGCGGCTATTCTAGCGGCAACCGGGCAAAACTGCAGTATTCCTTGCACCCCTGGCGACGAGGGCGCGTAAAGCCCTGCATCTATCAGGGGGAATCACCCGTACCCGGTTCTCCCCGGCCACGCGCTATTGCCTCGACCGCGGAAAATAACCGGGCGTTCAAACTTAAATCATCGCCGTTCGTCACGATTAAAATATCGTCATTTGCAAAATGTTCTGCGCTTTAATGTTTACTTGAACAAAGCCTATGACTATTATTGAGCCAACTGTATCCCTGACACACAGCATTCATAAGGTCCTGCTCATGTCCCTGATCAACGAATACCGCGCCACAGAAGAAGCTATCAAAGAACTGCAAGCCCGTTTGAAGAACCTGTCCCAAGACGACAAACTGCAAACTGAGCTGGAATTCGAAGGCAAACTGCGCACCCTGATGGGCGAATATCAGAAATCCCTGCGTGACATCATCGCGCTGCTGGATCCTGAAGCCAAGGTGAGCAAGACCCCTCGTGGCGGCGCAGCAAAAGTCCCCGGCACCAAGCGTGCTCGTAAAGTTAAGCAATACAAAAACCCGCACAACGGCGAAGTCATCGAAACCAAAGGCGGCAACCACAAGACTCTGAAAGAGTGGAAAGCCAAGTGGGGCGGCGACGTGGTTGAAGGCTGGGCAACTCTGCTGGGCTAATTGAATCGGCTGACGCCCATTCAACAAAAAGAACGCCAGCGCGATGCTGGCGTTTTTTTATGCTCGCGGTGTAAGGGTCATAGCCCTAGGCGTTGCTTGAGACGCACCACGTGGGCTTGCCACTGCGCAAGCACCTGGGCTTGCGCCGGCGTGGCCTGCGCCTGCCACTGGACCAGGGCTTCGGCAAAGCCGGCCAGGGTATTGGGCGCACCTGCTGCCGGATCGGTTAGCCGCTGGCGACAGAACTCTAGCCATCGACTCGACTCTTCTTCGTTCAACGTATCCGGAAAGTTACGTGCGCGATAACGAAATAATAACTCAGGTAAACGCTCATCATCGAACATCCAGGTTTCCAGGCCCAACTGATGAGGGTCCAGCGTGCGTACCTGTTCACATAAACGCCGGTCACGATCGCCTATAAAGCCGTCGTATAACTGTTGCTCCGGATCGTCCACCGCGGCGAACGCTTCTTCGCCATACAGCGCTGGCAATTTGTCCCGCCACTGCCCATGCGCCTGCTGCAACTGGTCGGCGCGCTGCTGATAAAGAGTCATGTCCAACTGCAAGCGTTGGCGATCTTCATCACGCAGTACGCTGAGGGGTGCCAACACCGGACAACGATTGACATGCACTAGCTTCAACGGCACCGGTAATTGCCCGGCGGCCAATTCTTGACGACGGGTGTACAGGCGTTCGCGCAATACTTCTACCGGTTCGTCCAACAAGACCTGCGGGTCGAAATGCAGGTCGCAGACAATCAGTGCATTTCGGTTGCGCGGATGCCAGCCCACGGGCAACACCACCCCCAGATAATTGCGCTCAGCGGAAAAACGCCCGGAAATATGTACCAGCGGTTGAAATAACCGAACCTGGTCCAGCACTTTCTGTTTACTGCGCAATTGGTACAGCCAGTTATACAGCTTTGGCTGGCGCTCACGAATCAGCCGCGCCAGGGCAATGGTGGCGCGCACGTCCGACAAGGCATCGTGTGCCTGCCCATGGTCTATGCCATTGGCGGCGGTCAGCAGTTCCAGTTTCATGCTGACCCGGCCATCCACCTGGGGCCAGGCAATACCGTCCGGGCGCAAGGCGTAGGCCGTGCGCACCACATCAATCAAATCCCAACGGGTATTGCCGCCCTGCCACTCGCGGGCATAGGGGTCGAAGAAGTTGCGGTACAGGCTGTAGCGAGTGACTTCGTCGTCAAAGCGCAAGGTGTTGTAGCCGGCACTGCACGTGCCCGCACGGGCCATCTGCGCGTTGACCCGGGTCATGAACTCGGCCTCGCACAAGCCACGCTCGTCAAGGCGCTGCGGGGTGATGCCGGTGATTACGCACGCGGCGGGGTGCGGCAGGATGTCGTCGCCGGGCTGGCAGTAGAGATTGATCGGCGCTTCGATTTCATTGAGGTCGGCATCGGTGCGAATACCGGCGACCTGCAAGGCCCGGTCGTTGCGCGGGTTGATGCCGGTGGTTTCGTAGTCGTACCAGAAGATGCTGGAATTCACGGGTAGTTCCTGTGCGCAAAGTCGGCAAAGTCTAGGCGTTACGCGGCACCGCGACCAGCAATCGGTGGTGATTGGACGCGAACAAATAATGTCGGGTTGCTTCGGGCCCGTGGGGTGGCTAGGATCGGCTGGCAACCTTTACTTTCAGCCCCGCACCCAAGGCATCCATGCCCCAGACCTCAGCGACGCGACGGAATGCAGTGCTGGTCCCGCCAGTGGACACCCGCTACCAGATAGAAACACCCGAAGGCATAGACCTCAGCCTGCGCCCTGGGGGTCTGGTGGTGCGCAGCCTGGCGTTTGCCATCGACCTGGTGCTGCGCGCGGCGCTGCTGGGCGTGGTGTTCATGGTGTTGGGGTGGATGGGCCGGCTGGGCATGGGCCTGGCCGCGATCCTGCTGTTTATGGTGAACTGGTGGTACATGGTGCTGTTCGAGGTGCTGAATCAGGGCTGCTCGCCCGGCAAGCGCGCCATGGGCCTGCGCGTGGTGGAGGATGACGGCACCCCGGTGGGCTGGTCGGCCTCGTTGCTGCGCAACCTGCTGCGCTTTGCCGACATGCTGCCGTTCGGTTATTTCCTGGGCGCCATCAGTTGCCTGCAACACCCCACGTTCAAGCGCCTGGGGGACCTGGCTGCCGGAACACTGGTGGTGTACCGCGACCAGCCCCATCAACGCCCGCGCCTGCCAGCCGCTGAGCCCATTGCCGCGCCTTTTGCCCTGACACTGATGGAACAACGGGCCTTGTTGAGCCTGGCCGAACGCCAGGACGAACTGTCGGCAGAACGCCTGGCCGAACTGGCGGCCATTGCCGCTCCCGCCCTCAATGTCAGCCCGGGCATGGCCATGGCACGCATCAACGGCATTGCCCGCGGCCTGTTGGGGCCCACATGAAACAGAGCCAGTTTGAACATCAGCACCAGGCCCAATGGCTCGCGTTCGAGCACCTGCTGGTGCTGTTGGAAAACGGCCGATCGCGGCCCGAGGCCAGCGAGACGTTTGGCCCCGATTACCGGCGCTTGTGCCAGCACTTGTCGCTGGCCCGCGAGCGTGGCTACAGCAGTCACCTGGTAGACAGCCTGCAACAGTTGGCCATGCGTGGCCACCAACAGTTGTACCGGCGCCGGCGTGCGGTAGGCGCCAGCATCGCGGTGTTCGTGCTGGCCGGTTTTCCGCGCCTGGTGCGCCAGCAATGGCGTTTCGTGGCGCTGGCCAGCCTGTTGTTTTTTGGCAGCCTGCTGCTGACGGGCCTGCTGGTGTATGGCTATCCCGACTTGGTGTACAGCGTGATGGACCCGCAGCACGTGGCGCAGATGGAGGCTATGTACGACCCCGACCAGACCCGCCTGGGCCCGGCAGCCCAGCGGCTGCCGGATCAGGACTGGATGATGTTCGGCTACTACATCATGAACAACATCGGCATTGCCTTCCAGACCTTCGCCAGCGGCCTGCTGCTGGGAGTGGGCAGCCTGGTTTTCCTGCTGTTCAACGGCCTGATGATCGGTGCCGTGGCCGGGCACCTGACCGACATCGGCTATACCCAGACATTCTGGCCATTCGTGATCGGCCACGGCGCCTTCGAATTGACCGCCGTGACCTTGTCAGGCGCCGCCGGCCTGAAACTGGGCTGGTCATTGGTGGCCCCTGGGCGCCTGAGCCGTGGCCAGGCCCTGCGCCAGGCAGCCAAAGTGGCCATTGAGCTGATCTACGGCGTCATCGCCATGTTGCTGATCGCCGCCTTCATCGAAGCCTACTGGTCGTCGAAAACCAGCGTCAGCCCCGAAGCCAAGTACCTGGTGGGCGCGGCCCTGTGGCTGCTGGTAGGCGCCTATCTGACCGTCGGTGGGCGCCAGCATGCGCCTGACTGACGCCAGCATTGCCATTCGCCCCCGCTCGCCCTGGGAAGCTCTGGACCTGGGTGTACTACTGGCGTGCCGGCACCGGCGCCTGCTGATGCTCAGCTGGGCGCTGCTGACGCTGCCGATATTCGCCCTGCTGTCATTGCTGCTGTGGAATTCGCCCTCCCTGGCCATATTTCTGTTCTGGTGGCTGAAGCCGGCCTTCGAACGCCTGCCCTTGCACATTCTATCCCAAGCGCTGTTCGCTGAACCGCCCACCCTGGGCCAAGCGTTGCGCCAATGGCCGCAGCTGTTGAAGGTGCAACTGCTGCCCAGCCTGCTGTGGCGGCGCCTGAGCCTGAGCCGCAGTTTCAGCCTGCCGGTGCAACAGCTGGAAGGCCTGGCGGGCGTTGATCGCCAGCGGCGCCTGGCCATCCTCCATCAACGCAGTGGCCGTGCCGCACACTGGCTGACCCTGGTGGGCATGCACCTGGAGGGCGCGTTGTGGATTGGCTTGCTGACCCTGTTCTACCTCATGGTGCCCCAACAGGTGGAAGTGGAATGGAGCTGGCGGCGCCTGATCGAAGCCGCCAACGGCCAGTGGCTGTGGGTGGAACATCTGACCAACGCTTTCTATGCACTGGTGCTGGTGTTCTGGGAGCCCATTTACGTGGCCTGCGGTTTCACCTTGTACCTGAACCGGCGCACCGAACTGGAAGCCTGGGACATTGAATTGGTGCTGCGCAACCTGCGCCAGCGGCTGGCTGGCCTGGCCCCCTTGCTGCTGATCATGAGCGTGGGCCTGGGGCTGCTCGGCGTGGCCCCGCACAGCCAAGCTGCGACGCAGCCCAACCCGTTCGACAGCCCACGCCTGGTGCACCAGGCCGTGACCAGCCAGGCTGCGCGCGCCGACATCAACCAAATCCTCGAGCAACCGCCGTTCAGCAACAAGCAAACCCTGCACCGCTGGCGCCTGGACCAGCCCCAGGACAAAGCGGAAAAACCCGCCGACCTCGGCAAACTACTGGAACACCCGTGGCTGAAGTGGCTGGGGCAGGCCATGGAAGTCGTGCTGTGGGGCGCCGTGGTGGCCATGATTACCCTCGCCGTCTGGCGTCATCGACAGTGGCTGCAGACCTTCGTCAACCGCCGCCGTCCCGCTGCCGCCTCGCAACCCCAGGCGCCCCAGCAATTATGGGGGCTGGCGGTAAGTGTGCAGAGCCTGCCCGACGACATTGCCGATCACGCCCGGCAACTGTGGGCCAGCCAACCGCGCGAAGCCCTTAGCCTGCTGTACCGAGGCCTGCTCAACCGCCTGTTGAATGACTACCGCCTGCCGCTGCACGAAGCCGACACCGAAGGCCAGGTGCTGGAAAAGGTCGCACACCTGGACAACCCGGCGCTGGACGCTTTCAGTCAGGTACTGACGCGGCACTGGCAGGCCCTTGCCTATGGCCATCGCTTGCCCAGCGACAGCGTGGCCATGCAACTGTGCAACGACTGGAGCGCGCTGTTCGCCGCCAAGGGCCCATCAGCATGAGCCGTCGCGGCCAATGGCTGATTGCCCTGCTGGCGCTGCTGGTGCTGGGCGCCGGTGGCCTGTACCTGGCCCGTCATCTGCACCCCTATGAGGAAGTGATCGACCGCGGCCCTTCTCCGCAGGTGCGCACCCACCCCTGGTTGGCCGCCGAAATGTTCCTGCGCCAGCGTGGCCTGAAGGTGCAAGCGGCCAACGGGCTGGAGGTGTTGCAACAATTGCCGTCCAAGGGCCAGAGCCTGTTGCTGCTGGGCGACCGCGACACCATGACCGCCCGCCAGGCCGAGGAAGTACTGGCCTGGGTGCGGGCTGGCGGCCGCCTGCTGTTCGTGGCCCAGGCGCTGTGGGATGACGACAAGGCCATGAGCGGCGACCTGCTGCTGGATCGCCTGCAACTGCGCCAGTTCATGGCCAGCGATCTGCCGGCCTTGCCTCCCGTGCAGCCCGATCATTTTCCGCAACTGACCAAGCTGTACCTGGAAAACGAGCAGGCGCCGGCCTATTTCAGCTTCAACCCGGACTTTCACCTTGAAGACCCGGCCAACAAGGCGCAGTCCTGGGCCAACAGCAGCAACGCCACGCACCTGATGCAACTGGCCTATGGTGAAGGCCTGATCACCGTGGTGACCGATGCCGACCTGTGGGCCAACGTCGCCATCCGTCGCTATGACAACGCCTGGCTACTCTGGTACCTCAACCAGGGCACCGACGTCACGCTGGTGTCGCGCAGTGCCCACGACAGTCTCGCCACCCTGCTGTGGCGCCACTATCCGCAGGCATTGCTGAGCCTTGCGTTGCTGCTGATACTTGGCGTGTGGCACTTCGCCCTGCGCCAAGGCCCGATTCAACCGGCGCCAGCGCTGGGCCGCCGGCAATTGCGCGAACACCTGCGGGCTACGGCCGCCTTCGTGCTGCGCAACGCCGGCCAGGACCGCCTGCTGCGCGCGTTGCAACAAGACATTCTGCGCCGCGCCCGCCGTCGCCATCCGGGCTTCGAGCGCCTGGCCGTGGCCGAACAATGGCAGGTACTGGCGCGGCTCACCCGCCAATCCACTGCCGCCATCGGCCAGGCGTTGCGCCCGCCCTTGAAACAGCGCCTGGGCGCGGCCGAGTTCAGCCGCCAGGTAGCCCACTTGCAAACTCTCAGGAATGCCCTATGAGCGACCCGACCCACGACGTGCACGACGATCAAGGCGCCACCGCGCCGCCGGTCAGCCATTCGCCGGAACACCTGGCCCAGCAGCGGCATCGCGCCAGCCTGCTGGCCCAGGCGCTGCGCACTGAACTGGGCAAGGCCGTGATCGGCCAGCCGGCGGTGATCGAAGACGTGCTCACGGCCCTGATCGCCGGCGGCCATGTGTTGCTCGAAGGTGTGCCAGGGCTGGGCAAGACCCTGCTGGTGCGGGCGCTGGCACGCTGCTTCGGCGGCGACTTCACGCGCATCCAGTTCACCCCCGACCTGATGCCCAGCGACATCACCGGCCATGCCGTGTATGACATGCAGACCGAGCAGTTCAAGCTGCGCAAGGGCCCGCTGTTCACCCATCTGCTGTTGGCCGATGAAATCAACCGTGCCCCGGCCAAGACCCAGGCCGCACTGCTGGAAGCCATGCAGGAACGCCAGGTCACTCTGGAAGGCCGCGCCCTGCCCATTGCTCAGCCGTTCATGGTGCTGGCCACCCAAAACCCGCTGGAACAGGAAGGCACCTACCCGCTGCCTGAGGCTGAGCTCGACCGTTTCATGCTCAAGCTGCGCCTGGACTACCCCGAGGCCGACCAGGAACTGGCGATGGTGCGCCAGGTCAGCCGCTCGGTGCGCGCCGACATGCTCGATGTACAGCCCTTGCGCACGCTGTTGCAGGCCAAGGACGTGGTGGCCCTGCAACGCATCGCCGGCGACCTGCCGCTGGATGAGCAGGTTCTCGATTACGCCGTGCGGCTGTCGCGCGCCACGCGCACCTGGCCCGGGCTGTCGATTGGCGCCGGGCCGCGAGCGTCCATCGCCCTGGTACGCGGCGGCCGCGCCAGGGCGCTGCTGCGCGGCGGCGACTTTGTCATTCCCGATGACATCAAGGGCTGCGCGCTGGCGGTGCTGCGCCACCGCGTGCGCCTGGCGCCTGAACTGGACATCGAAGGCCTGTCGGTGGACCAGGTGCTGCGCCAGGTGCTCGACCAGGTTCCGGCGCCGCGCCTGTGATAAAACCGTCGCGGCTATTGCTGGCCTGGCTCGGCGTGTTGCTGGTGGCCAACCTGATGCTGGGCAGCCTCGACGCCCTGGGCGTGGCGCTGCCCCAGGCCGTGCAGTCCGTCGCCTGGGGCATGTTGCTGGCGTTCTTGCTACTTGGCGCCCTGGACGCCTGGCGCGTGCGCCGCCTGCCCTCGCCGAGCGTGCGCCGGCAGGTACCGGGCAGCCTGCCCCTGGGACGTTGGGGCGAGGTGCGGCTCGACATCAGCCATACCTATGATCGGCCGCTGACCCTGCAAGTATTTGATCACGTGCCAGATGGCCTGAGCTTCGAGGACCTGGCACAAACCATCGAACTGCAACCGGGCCAGGACAGCCAGCTGGGCTACCGCCTGCGCCCGCTGCGCCGCGGCCACTTCCAGTGGCGGCACCTGGAATGGCTGCTGCCAAGCCCGCTAGGGCTGTGGCAGCAACGGCGCATTACCGACCTGGACGATGCAACCCGTGTGTACCCCGACTTTGCCCGCCTGTACGGCGCGCGCCTGTTGGCAGTGGATAACTGGTTGAGCCAAATGGGCGTACGCCAGCGGCCACGACGCGGCCAAGGGCTGGAGTTCAACCAGCTGCGCGAGTTTCGCGAAGGCGACAGCCTGCGCCAGATCGACTGGAAAGCCACCGCCCGGCAACGTATGCCCATCACCCGTGAATATCAGGATGAACGGGACCAGCAGATTGTTTTCCTGATCGACTGCGGCCGCCGCATGCGCAGCCAGGACGGCGACCTGGCGCATTTTGACCACGCGCTCAACGCCTGCCTGCTGCTCAGTTACGTGGCCCTGCGCCAGGGCGACGCGGTGGGCCTGGCGACGTTTGCCAGCGAACAGCAGCGTTTCCTGGCACCGGTGAAGGGCGCAGCCCAGCTCAACGTGCTGCTCAACGCCGTGTACGACCTGGACAGCAGCCAGCGCCCGGCAGACTACGCGGCGGCGGCCGAACGCCTGCTGGCGCGCCAGAAGCGCCGGGCGTTGGTGGTACTGGTGACCAACCTGCGTGATGAGGACGATGAGCAACTGTTGGCGGCGGTCAAGCGCATCGGCCGCCATCATCGCGTGCTGATCGCCAGCCTGCGCGAGCAGGTACTCGACGAACTGCGCCAGGCGCCTGTGCAGACGTGGCAGCAAGCCCTGAGCTACTGCGGCACCATCGACTACCTCAACGCCCGCACGCAACTGCACGAACGCCTGAGCGCCCACGGCGTTCCGGTGCTGGATGCACGACCGCAGGAGTTGGGCGCCCAGTTGGTGACCCGCTACCTGAGCTGGAAAAAGGCCCGCACCCTATGACCGCACGAGGCTATGCCCGCAGGAGCTGCCGCCAGCCCGTAGGAGCTGCCGCCAGGCTGCGAGGGCGCACACAGCGTGCCCGCGATGAGCATCACACCGCCGAAGGGCAGCGCTTACAAGCGGCTATAAAGTCCCTGTAGCAGGGGGCGCAGGTAGCGTCACGACATCACGCGATATCAGGCCGACTCGTTCATCGGGAAGCTGAAGTAGTCGCGCAGCGCGCACACCAGATGTTCGTACTCGACATTGGCGTGCAGCAGCTGAAAGCCGGAGTCGTAGTGCCCTGGCGTCACGTCTTCGTGGCACCACAGGCACGCGGCCGTCAGGTTTATCACCTGGTCGGGGAGTTTGATCTGCAGTTCGAAATCCGGGCCAACCAGCAACGGCAGGTTGCTGATCAGCATCAATCCCTCTTCGTCGACATTGCCCAGAAACCCTATGGGCTGACCCGTATAACGGTTGAAGACTTTCAGATAACACGGCAGCTGGTGACGCTCGATACGGCGTTCGGTGAACATGTTCTCATCGCAAGTTTAAAGATCTTCGCCCATGATCTCACCCGGGTGCACCCGCTTAAAGTGAAGAACGACCAAGCGTGTACGCACCCGACGAAGTGTCGTGGGAAGTGGCTTGCCAGCGAGCGTTCAAAGGCAAAACTCGATGGCAAGCCAGCCCCCGCAGGGTCAGTTGGCAGCTTGTGGCTGCGCAACGACCACGGCGCTATGGTAATGCCCCAGTTGCTGCAGCGTGTCCAGGCGCGCGCGGGCGCGATAGGCGTATTCGCTGTAGGGATACTGGGTGATGATGAACTCGTAGGTCTGGCCGGCATCCAGGAACAGGTTCTGGCGTTCCAGGCACAAGCCGCGCAGCATCGACACCTCGGGCTGCACATACGGCCGCGAGCGGCTGGTGCGGTCTACCTGGGACAACTCCAGCATGACCTTGTTGCAGTTGCCGTAGTTGTACTGGTTGTAGGCTTCGTTCAAATGATGGTCCATCGACCACCGGGTACAACCGACGACACTGGTCGCCAGGGCTAAAACGATAAGGATTCGCATGGGTATCTCCTGTCCTGTGCGGTTTATCGACCAGAACGCAGAATTCTTCAGTGGCAACCGACCACCCGCCCACGTGAGTATCGCCCAACCCCCTGCCACCAAGGTAGTGCAGAGGAACAATGACTACAGCGCGATTGAGGAGTAGCCTTTCGCTGCGCTTCAATAAAGGAGTCAGTGCATGACCGTTCGCCGTACCAAAATCGTCGCCACCCTTGGCCCTGCCAGCAACTCGCCGGAAGTGATCGAGCAATTGATCAAGGCCGGCCTGGATGTTGCCCGCCTGAATTTCTCCCACGGCACACCGGACGAGCACAAGGCTCGCGCCCGCCTGATTCGCGACATCGCCGCCAAGCTGGGCCGGCATGTGGCGTTGTTGGGCGACCTGCAAGGTCCAAAGATCCGTATCGCCAAATTCGCCAACAAGCGAATCGAGCTGAAAGTCGGTGACGCGTTCACCTTCTCCACCAGCCACCCGTTGACCGAAGGCAACCAGGAAATCGTGGGTATTGATTATCCGGACCTGGTCAAGGACTGTGGTGTCGGCGACGAGCTGCTGCTCGACGACGGCCGCGTGGTAATGCGCGTGGAAACCGCCACCGCCGATTCGCTGCACTGCTCGGTGCTGATCGGTGGCCCGCTGTCGGACCACAAGGGCATCAACCGTCGCGGTGGCGGCCTGACCGCCCCGGCCCTGACCGAAAAGGACAAGGCCGACATCAAGCTGGCAGCTGAAATGGACCTGGATTACCTGGCCGTTTCCTTCCCGCGTGATGCATCCGACATGGAATATGCCCGTCGCCTGCGCGACGAGTCCGGCGGTACCGCCTGGCTGGTGGCCAAGATCGAACGCGCCGAAGCCGTGGCCGACGACGAAACCCTGGACGGTCTGATCCGCGCCAGTGACGCCGTCATGGTGGCCCGTGGTGACCTGGGTGTGGAAATCGGCGACGCCGAGCTGATCGCGATCCAGAAAAAGATCATTCAGCACGCCCGCCGCAACAACAAGGCAGTGATCGTGGCGACCCAGATGATGGAGTCGATGATCCAGAACCCGATGCCAACCCGTGCCGAAGTATCCGACGTGGCCAACGCCGTGCTGGACTACACCGACGCGGTCATGCTGTCGGCCGAAAGTGCTGCCGGTGCCTACCCGATCGAGGCCGTGCAGGCCATGGACCGTATCTGCCTGGGCGCCGAAAAGCACCCCATGAGCATGAAGTCCAGCCACCGCCTGCACACCCAGTTCGAGCGTTGCGACGAAAGCATCGCCCTGGCGGCGATGTACACCGCCAACCACTTCCCAGGTGTGAAGGCGATCATCGCCCTGACTGAAAGCGGCTACACACCGCTGATCATGTCGCGCCTGCGTTCCTCGGTGCCGATCTACGCGTTCTCCCCGCACCGCGAAACCCAGGCCCGCGCCGCCATGTTCCGTGGCGTCGTGCCGGTTGCCTTCGACCCGGCGGCACTGCCGGCCGACAAGGTCAGCCAGGCGGCAGTGGACGAACTGCTGAAGCTGGGCGTGGTCGAGCAAGGCGACTGGGTCATCCTGACCAAGGGCGACAGCTACCACACCATCGGTGGTACCAACGGCATGAAGATCCTGCATGTCGGTGATCCGCTGGTCTAAGGCCTGCGCGTCACGCAAGAGCCCCCGGCGTGAAAACGCCGGGGGCTTTTTTTTCGCCGCCCGCAAAACACCCGGTTGCCGCTGCGCTGCGGGTCCCTCCTTGCGGGGCGCTAAAATCAAAAGCCAGACAAAAAGCCAAATCAAAAGCAGGTACTGCCAGATCTGACAGGTTCGCGCATCGCCGTCATGGGATGAAATCGCGTTTTCGGCCATTGCGCGCCGGTTCCGGATTTCAACTTGCCCAGGACACTGCACCATGCACACACCTCCCACCCTCCACCGCGAACTGCCCATCCCGCTACCCAGGTTGCAAGCCCATGCACTTGATGACCAGGTGTTGGAGATCGATGGCGATATCAAAGCCATTGCTCAAATGGCCGACAGCGGCCAATGGCTGCTGGCCATCGACGCAGGATTCGAGTTCTGCATCGCTCGCCTCAACCCCGACCTGACCCTGGACGATACGTTCGGCGACAATGGCAGCGGCTATTTCTTCGACAGCTTCGACCCCGCCGGCTTCGGCTTCAACGCCGTCAACCAGATTCATTGGGTCGACGACAAAATTCTGGTAACCGGCGCTTTCTTCGACTTCGATGTCGACCGCATTGCGGTTGCTCGCTACCACGCCGACGGCCGTCCGGACGCGGCATTCAATGGCAATGGCAAACACATTGTCGAACTGCCCCACTCTCCACGCCGACAGGGCAAACAGCGAACGGGGACACTGCATTCGGCCATTTCCACCCCTCACCACACGCAGGTGCAGGCAGACGGCGGCCTTGCGTTTTTCTTTCTTGAAGTGGATGACCGGCATCGTGATGGCCGCGCCTTTCTTGTACGCCTGGACGCCAACGGGCAACTGGACCCCGGCTTCAATCAGCAGGGCTTCGTGCAGGTGCAATTCGAAGGGCAGGAACTCAACCCCAGGGGCCTGGTGCAACAAGGTGCCGATCTGCTGGTGTATGGCGCCACCCAGCCGGATGAAGAGGGCAGCGGCTATGGCCTGATCATGCGTTTTGACCCACTGGGTCACCTGGACCGCACGTTCAATGGCTCAGGCTACGTGGTTATCGGTAGCCACGCCGCACGCGCAACCCTTGCCCAGGTCAGCGTTGATGAACAAGGCGCGATCTTCGCCGCTGGTACCCTTTCCAGCGAACTGCTGATAACACGTCGCCACCCCGACGGCAGCCCCGACGGCGCATTCAACAATGGCGCGCCAATGCTGGTGGCATTGCCCTTCGAACTGCAGGCTGTGAAGGCCATGACCGTCCAGGGCGACGCCATGCTGATCGCCGCCAGCGCCGGAGCTCGCGAATACAAGGGCACACTGATTCGCCTGCGCACCAACGGCGCCCTGGATGAGCGCTTTGCCGACGGTGCGGGTTACCTGATGGCCGAGCAGGAATCCGAGTACCTGGCACTCAGCCTTGCGCCCGACGACAGCATCATCGCTGCCGGTTATGTGTTCAACGGCGGTTACTACGCCTGGATTCGGCGATTTGGCCGTGACGGCATTGCCCCCACCTGCGGTTTACAGCGCGCGGCCCGCAAGCAGCGACGTCGTGGCGGGCTCAAGGCTGCCACCCATCCTGGCTAGGAATGCCGGTCAGGCGCGGTCGACAAACACATCGGCCAGCAGCTGACTGCGGGGTACCCCGGCCATGAACAGGCGCTTGGAAAAGGTCTCGACACTGGCTGGGCTTCCGCACATCAGCGCGCGCGTCTGCCGTGATGACACACGCAGCCCGCCCAACGCCTGTGCCAGGTCGGCTGCGGTAAGCAACTGCACCTGCAGGGCCGGGTGGGCTGCGGCCAGCTCGGCCAGCGGCTCGCGCAGGTAATGCTCTGCGGCATCATGGGCCAGGTGCAGCACGCGAATGGCACCATGGTGGTCCTGGCGCAATGCTTCGCGCAGCACACCATAAAGCGGCGCCAACCCCGTTCCCGCAGCCAGCAGCCACAACGGCTGGTCCTGCCAGTCGGGGTCGTAGTGCAAGGCACCGCCGCGCAGTTCGCCAAGGCGGACCGTGTCTCCCACCTTCATGAGCCGCGCCTGATCAACAAAAGCGCCGGGCTGGCGGCAGTCGATGTGAAACTCCAGAAAACGATCTTCCTGGGGCAGGCTCGCCAGCGAATAAGGCCGAGCGACGCCACTGGCGGCCCATAGCACCAGGTGCTGACCGGCCTGGTAACGCAGGCTGCGCTGGGGCTCCAGGCGCAGGCGCAATACGTTCGGGCTTAGCCAGTGGCAGGCCTGCACCTTGGCCGGCAGGCCATCGGTGGCCGGGTCGAACACTTCCACCTGCAGGTCTGCCACCACTTCGCACTGGCAGGCCAGGCGCCAACCCTCGGCGCGCTTGTCCGGGGCTAGCGCATCGGGGTTGCGGTCATGCGGTTCACCGCGCACGCAGTGCACCAGGCAGGCATGGCAACTGCCCGCGCGGCAACTGTAGGGTACGTTCAGGCCCTGGGCGTTGAGGGCATCAAGCAAGTTCTGGCCCGTGGGCACGGACCAGTGCCGCTGGCCGGCAGTGATCTCAGGCATCCACGGCTTCCCAGGCGGCCGCGCACTGATTGCGACCGTTGCGCTTGGCGCGGTACAGGGCCTGGTCGGCACGATGCAAGGCGTCGTCCAGGTCGTCACCTTCCAGCAACAGGGTCATGCCCACCGACAAGCTCAGGCCAGGCACCTCCAAACCCTCCAGCTCGGCGGTGGCGAAGGCCAGGCGCAGGCGTTCGCAGCACAGCTCCAGGCGCTCGGTGGTGGCCTCAGGCAACAGCAACACGAACTCTTCGCCACCGTAGCGCGCCAGCACATCACCTTCGCGCAGGCAGGCGCCGGCGACCTGGGCAAACATCTGCAACACCTGATCGCCCGCCGCATGGCCGTGGACGTCATTGATACGCTTGAAATGATCAAGGTCAATCAGGGCCAGGCCATGCTGGCTACCGCCGCCCATGGACAACAACTCGCGGCCTGCCAAACCGAGGAAGTGCCGGCGGTTGTAAAGGCCGGTCAGTTCATCGGTGGCCACCAGGTCTTCCAGCTGGCGCATCATGCCGCGCAGGGTTTCCTGGTGCGCCTGCAAGGCATAGCGGCGCTGGCGCATGCGTTGGCGCGAGGCCTGCACGTAACTGGCGTAGAGGCACAGCCACACCAGCACCACGAACAGCACGCACATCTGGATAGCCGCCAGGCCCGGGTCTGCGAGCGTCATCTGGTAACCTTCATACAGGTTCAGGCCGGCAAAACTGAAAAACACCAGGACGGCGCAGCGCACGAAGATGCGGCGGCCCAGGTGAAACAACCCGAACAGCAGGATCAGCAGGTAAAGCACCAGGAACGTGCCCCGCGCACCGTCCAGGTTGGCCATCAGCCACGTCTGCCAGACCATCGCCAGCAGCACCTGGAACTCGGTGAGGCTGGGGTCGCCGAAGCGACGGTTCCAGCCCTTGAAAAACACCACCGCCAGCAGACCCTGGCTTATCGCTACCAGCGCGGTGGAGATCAGCGCTGTGGTAATCGAGGCGCGAAAGTAGTCGCTGAGTGTGGCCACCCAGGTCAGCATCAACACCAGTACATAAGTACCAGCGGCGAGTAGGAAACGCTTGATCAGCAGTTTCTGTTGAAGTTTGTCGGTCACTCGTTGACTCACCGTGCTCAAAGGGATTCCTTCCCGTCCTGGCACCGAACGGCGCTATGGCCAGATGCCACTTTAGTGCTACCTGTCAAAAATAACTAATCAAATTTGAAACCGTTGTATAACTGTTCTGTACAGCTTTGCACCGTTTCCCAACGCCGATAACCGCCCTACCTTTGTCTACCGTCGCGTGCCGGTGGCCAACAGGTGCGGTATACTGCCGCGCCTTTTTTGCGTCGGCGGCAGCTAGCCGGCGCGCCTTGAAAGGTCGTTTCGACGGTCGCCCGACGTGTCGAAATACCTTAACGAATGTTCCCGTCTTTAAGAGGAGCGCGCCGCATGACCGTGATCAAGCAAGACGACCTGATTCAGAGCGTCGCAGACGCCCTACAGTTCATTTCCTACTACCATCCGGTAGATTTCATTCAGGCAATGCACGAAGCCTACCTGCGCGAAGAGTCGCCGGCGGCCCGTGACTCTATCGCCCAGATCCTGATCAACTCGCGCATGTGTGCCACCGGCCACCGCCCGATCTGCCAGGACACCGGCATCGTCACCGTGTTTGTACGCGTGGGCATGGATGTGCGCTGGGATGGCGCCACCATGAGCCTGGACGACATGATCAACGAAGGCGTGCGCCGGGCCTACAACCTGCCCGAGAACGTGCTGCGCGCCTCGATCCTGGCCGACCCGGCAGGTGCCCGCAAGAACACCAAGGACAACACCCCGGCGGTCATCCACTACTCCATCGTTCCCGGCAACACCGTGGAAGTGGACGTGGCGGCCAAGGGCGGGGGCTCCGAGAACAAGTCGAAGATGGCCATGCTCAACCCGTCCGACTCGATCGTGGACTGGGTGCTCAAGACCGTTCCGACCATGGGCGCCGGCTGGTGCCCGCCCGGCATGCTGGGCATCGGCATCGGCGGCACCGCCGAGAAAGCCGCGGTGATGGCCAAGGAAGTGTTGATGGAGTCCATCGACATCCACGAACTGAAGGCCCGCGGCCCGCAGAACCGCATCGAAGAGATCCGCCTGGAGCTGTTCGAGAAGGTCAACCAGTTGGGCATCGGCGCCCAGGGCCTGGGCGGCCTGACCACCGTGCTCGACGTCAAGATCATGGACTACCCGACCCACGCGGCCTCGCTGCCGGTGTGCATGATTCCGAACTGCGCCGCCACCCGTCACGCTCACTTCGTGCTGGACGGCTCTGGCCCCGCCGAGCTGGAAGCGCCGGACCTGGACGCCTACCCGGAAATCGTCTGGGAAGCGGGCCCCTCGGCCCGTCGCGTGAACCTCGACACCCTGACGCCTGAAGACGTGCAAAGCTGGCAGCCAGGCGAGACCATCCTGCTCAACGGCAAGATGCTCACCGGCCGCGACGCCGCGCACAAACGCATGGTGGAAATGCTCAACCGCGGCGAAACCCTGCCGGTGGACCTGAAAGGTCGCTTCATTTACTACGTCGGCCCGGTCGACCCGGTACGTGAAGAAGTGGTTGGCCCTGCCGGCCCGACCACTGCCACGCGCATGGACAAGTTCACCCGCCAGATCCTCGACCAGACCGGCCTGCTGGGCATGATCGGCAAGTCCGAGCGCGGCCCGGTGGCCATCGAAGCCATCAAGGACTACAAGGCCGTCTACCTGATGGCCGTGGGCGGCGCGGCCTACCTGGTGGCGCAAGCCATCAAGAAGTCCCGCGTGGTGGCCTTCGAGGAACTGGGTATGGAAGCGATCTACGAGTTCGACGTCAAGGACATGCCGGTCACCGTTGCGGTGGACAGCAAGGGCGAGTCGGTGCACATCACCGGCCCTGCGATCTGGCAGAAAAAGATCAGCGAAAGCCTGGCGGTGGAAGTGAAGTAAGGTCCAGTACCTTGCAATGAAGAACCCGGCCTTGCGCCGGGTTTTTTTATGCCACCTGAATGACGTGGCCGCTCCCACAGGGCCGCATTCGGGCTCAAGCGTGGGCGGTCATGGCCACGACCGATGACGCACGCGGCGCTGACACCACGCTGCGACGCTGAGTGAGGTAACGCATGCAGCTCACCCGCAGGAACGAGGCGAAATTCACCACTTCGCCGCGGTAGTCCATCACCTCCTCGTAAAGCTTGGTGATCAGTTGGTTGGTGCTCATGGTATCTGCCTCGGCGATTTCGCTGAGGATGTCCCAGAACTGATTCTCCAGGCGCAGGGTGGTGACTACACCGCGAATGCGCAGGGAGCGCGAGCGCGACTCGTAGAGGATGGGGTCGGCTTTTACATAGAGCTCGCACATGCTCAAACCCTCACAGGATGATTTGGGTGCCCAGCAATTTCAGGAACCCGGCCAGCCACGCAGGATGTGCCGGCCATGCCGGGGCGCTGGCCAGGTTACCCTGGACGTGGGCCTGGGTGACGTCGATGTCGATAAAGCGACCACCGGCCAGTTTCACCTCCGGCGCACACGCGGGGTAGGCACTGCATTCGCGGCCTTCCAGCACGCCCGCGGCAGCCAGCAGTTGCGCGCCGTGGCACACGGCGGCAATCGGCTTGCTGCTCTGGTCGAACGCCTGCACCAGTTCCAGCACCTTGGCGTTGAGCCGCAGGTACTCGGGCGCGCGACCACCGGGAATGACCAGCGCATCGTAATCAGCCGCCTGCACCTGGGCAAAGTCGAAGTTCAGGGCAAAATTGTGGCCCGGCTTTTCGCTGTAGGTCTGGTCGCCCTCAAAGTCATGGATGGCGGTGCGAACACTTTGCCCAGCCTTCTTGTCCGGGCACACGGCGTGCACCACATGGCCCACCATCTGCAGCGCCTGGAACGGCACCATTACTTCGTAGTCTTCGACATAATCGCCGACCAGCATCAGAATCTTTTTCGCGGCCATGCAGCGGTCCTCCTTTGTACGGGGTGAATTACCTTTCCCCTACAAGGTAGTCGCGCAATTCCCACCACGGGTAATACGGGGATACTACTCATCGGATTGGGTCATCGGATAGATCCGCTTATTGCCGACGGCCGAACAAGGCAATGGTCAAGCGGTCCAGCCAGCCGAATACGCGCTGCTGAACGCGCGCCCAGAGCGGCCGGCGTTGCCAGTCGGCACTATTGATCTGCACGCTGGCGAGGAAGTCGCGGGCGAAACTCTCCCGCACCGCAGCCGTCAACGCAGGGTCCACCGCCTCGACGTTGGCTTCCAGGTTGAAACGCAGGTTCCAGTGGTCAAAATTGCACGAGCCAACACTGACCCAGTCATCAATCAGCACCATCTTCAAATGCGAAAAGCACGGCTGGTACTCATAGATGGTCACGCCCGCCTTGAGCAGGCGCGGGTAGTAGTTGTGACCCGCGTAACGTACCGACGGGTGATCGGTGCGCGGCCCGGTCAACAGCAGGCGCACGTCCACGCCCCGGGCGGCAGCGCGGCGCAGTGAACGACGGACTTTCCAGGTGGGCAGGAAATACGGCGTGGCCAACCAGATGCGGTGGTTGCCACTGTTGATGGCGCGCACCAGCGAACGCAGGATGTCCCGGTGCTGGCGGGCATCTGCATAGGCTACGCGGCCCAGGCCAACACCGGCGGGCGGCAGCCTGGGTAAGCGCGGCAGGCCGAAATGGGTGGCCGGGCGCCAGGCCGTGCGGCGCAGGTTGGCCCGCCACTGGCGGTCGAACAGCATTTGCCAATCGGCGGCCAGCGGCCCCTGGATCTGCACCATCACCTCATGCCACTCGCAGGCATGCTGGTCGGGCTGCCAGAATTGATCGGTCAACCCGGTGCCGCCCACAGCCGCCCACTGCTGGTCAACGATCAGAATCTTGCGATGGTCGCGGTACAGGTTGCGCAGGCCCCGCCGCAACCTCATGGGGTTGTACCAGCGCAACTCCACGCCCGCATCGATCAAACGCTGGCGCAATGGAGCCGACAGCGCCAGCGAGCCGTAATGGTCGAACAGGCACCGCACCGCCACACCCCGCCCAGCCGCGTCGGCCAACGCCTGAATCACCTCTTCGGCGCAGCGTCCCGACTCCACCAGATACAGCTCCAGGTCCACCTGCGCACGCGCCGCCGCGATGGCATCGAGCATGCGCGGGAAGAATACCGGGCCATCGATCAACAGTTCGAAATGGTTGTCGGAGCGCCAAGGGAATATGGGACCGGCCATGTAACCTCCAGTTACAAGCTGGAGCCCAACCTTAACCGGGTGGTGGCTGACTGGCAAACCACGATCTGAAATTGTGGGCGGCCGTCAGGCTGCGAAAAAGTCCGCAGGACCTTCGACGGTGTCATAGCGATCGCGGGCCCGCAGTGCCCGCCTTCGCGGCCTGGCGGCAGCTCTACAGAGGCTGCATATCGCGATGCGGTGTGCCAGGCGACAACCGGCAGCCCTGCCGCGGGCCGAGCCAGACGGCTGTGGCGTTCTGGCCCAGGCCGCGAGCGGACACCCTGGCGTGGCCAGGGTCGTCGTCAAGGGAACTGAGGGGCAGCCATTGTTTGACGTACCCCTGGCAATAACCGACCGATTGCCCCATGACATAACGGCAGGAGCAGTACTCTTTGGCACTGTAGGCACTGAGAATGCCCGGAAAGGCGAACAGCGCCACGCGCTCGTGCCAGATCGCCAAGGCAATGGCCAGCAGGATGACTACCGTTACCCCGCGTTTCATGGCTGCACCGTGGGGGCAAACGCGGACAGCACGCGCTTGAGCAATTCGTTGTGCTGGTAGCTGCCATCACGGTCGTCGCCATAGCGCACGATCACCAGTTTCTGCTCGGGTAGCACGTACAGCGCCTGGCCCCAATGCCCCAGCGCCGCGAACGTCTGCGCCGGTGCATCAGGCCAGGGCCGAGGGGCGTTGCCTACCGGCTGGTTGAGCCACCAATGGCCCCCGCCCGTGGCTTCGCCCGGTTCGGCCACCGCGTGTTCGAAGGCGTGGCGGTTGAAGTCGACCCACGCCTTGGGCACCAGTTGCCGGCCTTGCCAGCGGCCGTCGCGCAGCATCAGCAAACCGATGCGCGCCAGGTCGCGCGCCCGCAGGTAGGCATATGACGACGCTACGAAGGTGCCATGGGTATCGCTTTCCCATACTGCCAGGGTGATCCCCAAAGGCTGGAACAGCGCTTGCCAGGGATAGTCCGGGTAATCATGGCCACCTACCATTTGCTCCAGCGCCGCCGACAGCAGGTTGCTGTCGCCACTGGAGTAGCGGAACACCTGGCCGGGCGCCGCGAAGCTTTCAAGGCCGGCAGTAAACGCCGCCATGTCTCTGTGTCCACGGGTGTACAACATGGCCACCACCGAGGAATACAGCGGCGCATATTCGTAGTCTTCCTGCCAGTCCAGCCCCGAGGCCCAGTGCAGCAGGTCGACGAGGCGAATGTCCGGGTGGCGGGACATGGGCGGGTAATAACGGCCCACCGAGTCGTCCAGCTGGAAGCGGCCCTGGCCGAACGCAACGCCCAGTACGCAGGCCATCAGGCTTTTGCTGATGGACCAGGTGCTGTGCAGCGAGTCGGCGTTGAAGGGCGGCGTATAGTGTTCGTAGACCAGGCGACCATCGCGGATCACCACCAGCGCATCGGTGCGGATGCCTTTTCGCGTGTCATCGTTGCGTGGCGCGAAGGCATAGTCGGTCAGCGCCTGGACCGCCGGACCTGGCGGCTGTAAATCCTGCGTCCACTGCTCGCCGGGCCAGTCTTCGGCGAGGGCTGGCAGGGCGAGCAGTGCTAGAAGTAATAGCCAGGGTTTGCGCATGCGGCGCAGTGTAGGCAGTGATTGTGACAACTGTGACAACCTGAAGCCGCTGCCGCCAGGCTAAGCCGGCCTTCGCATACGCTGTAGATCTCCAGCGAACTTCAGGGCCAGCGCAGCCTTCGGCAGCCGCTACGATGCAGCGGGTACCACGCCGCGGTTACAGTCTGAGTGTTTGCAGGGCTTTTTCCAGGCGCTTGTTGCGGGCGCCACTGGCCAGGGTCAGCAGGCCGCGATCGCGCTGCCAGGTGCTGGCGAGCGCTTCCGGGCCTGCCTCGAACGCCTGCTCCAGGTCAGCCGAGAGCGCGGCGAACTGCTCGAATATTCCCGCCAGCAATACATGGCTGGCCGCCGCGTCCGGGCACTGGCGGGTCGCCTCCGCGCAACTGCCCAGCAGGCCCAGCAGCCTGAGCTGCAGCGACTTCGGCCAGGCATGGTCCTGGCCACAGGCATACAGCCAGGCCAGCATTGCACTGAGCACGTACAAATCTTCCAGGCTGCGGAACGGCTTCACATAGGCGTCCCAACCATCCCCGGCCAGGCGTTCGCACAAGGCACTGTCCAGGTGCAGACGGCTGTGGCTGATTTCCGGCATCAGCGCGATGGGCGGCAGGGGCTCCAGGCGCACACCCGCCTCGCCAGGGTAGACCACCACCAGACTCAAGCGCGGCTCTTGCCCCGGCTCCTCACTGCGGGCCGCCACCAGCAGCCAGTCCGCCGCGTCGCCGGCGGTGACGAAGTCCTTGCGCCCGGTCAGACGCAAGTCGCTCAGGCGCGTCTGCATCTCGGAGGGCCGCAGGCTGTGCTGCTCGGTGGCGCAAATGGCCCCCAGGCTCGGCGGCGCGCTGGGCCACAGCACCCGCAGCGCCGCCTGGTAGCCCACCAGGAAAGCCAGCCCGGGGCTGTGCACCGCCTGGCCGCCCAGTACCGCCAGGTCGAAGGGGGAAACCGGCCCCAGGCGTTCGAGCAGCGCCGCGTAGGTATCGGTCAGGGTGGCCGCCCAGGGCAGCCGTTCACGCACATTGAGCATCTTGAGCCAGGACATGGGGCGCTCCTTGGGGGCTGTCATACAAGCATCACCAAAGCTTAACGGTGATGACACCGGGCCTACCTAGGCTGAGATTGCCCAATAAAGTCGACCGGCCGCAACCCCATTTGGCTGGCTTTTGGAGACTCGCAATGACTCAGATCGCTCTCTCTGGCATTACTCGCACCGAACGTCGCCTGCAGGCCGAACGCCTGACCGGCCCCCACGCCCTGCGCGAAGCCCAGAGTTTGCGCTTCAGCGTGTTCAGTGGCGAGTTCAATGCCAAGCTCAAGGGCGCCGAACTGGGCCTGGACATGGATGACTATGATGCCCACTGCCGCCATATCGGCGTACGCGACCTGAGCACCGGCGAACTGGTGGCCACCACCCGCCTGCTGGATCATACGGCAGCCCATGGCCTGGGCCGTTTCTACAGCGAGGAAGAGTTCAGCCTGCATGGGCTGGGCGGCCTGCAAGGGCCCATCCTGGAAATTGGCCGCACCTGCGTGGCTCCCGACTACCGCAACGGCGGCACCATAGCCGTGCTCTGGGGTGAACTGGCCGAAGTACTCAACGAAGGCGGCTACAGCTACCTGATGGGCTGCGCCAGTATCCCTATGCAGGACGGTGGCGTTCAGGCCCGCGCAATCATGCAGCGCCTGCGCGAACGCTACCTGTGCACCGAATACCTGCGCGCCGAGCCCAAGAACCCGCTGCCCGAACTGGACGTGCCGCATAACGTCATCGCCGAAATGCCGCCCCTGCTCAAGGCCTACATGCGCCTGGGCGCCAAGGTCTGCGGCGAGCCGTGCTGGGACGAGGAGTTCCAGGTGGCTGATGTGTTCATTCTGCTCAAGCGCGAGAACCTCTGCCCGCGCTATGCCCGTCACTTCAAGGCAGCCGTCTGATGGCACGCTGGCGCGTCTACGCGCGCATCGCCCGAGTGTTGGTCGTGGTCGCGCTGGGCCTGGGCATGGCCACCTTGTTTACCCTTTACGAGCGCCTGCGCATTCGCCACTCCATGGTGCGGCGCCAGCGCTGGTCGCGGTTTTTCATGCGCCGCCTGAGCAACGCCCTGCCCTTTCGCGTGAGCGTTCACGGCGAGTTGCCACAACAGCCGATGCTGTGGGCGAGCAACCATGTGTCATGGACCGACATTGCCCTGCTGGGCCAGTTGGCGCCGCTGTCGTTCCTGTCAAAGGCCGAGGTGCGCACCTGGCCGATCGCCGGCTGGCTGGCCCTGAAAGCCGGTACGCTGTTCATTCGTCGCGGTTCGGGTGACAGCCAATTGATCCGTCGGCAGATGACCCAGCACCTTGGCCACCACTGCTCGCTGATGATTTTTCCCGAAGGTACTACCACAAACGGCCAAGGCCTGCGGACCTTCCACGGTCGTCTGCTGGCCAGCGCCATCGAGGCTGAAGTACCGTTGCAACCGGTGGCCATCCGTTACCTGCGCAACGGCGCCATTGACCCGCTGGCGCCGTTCATTGGCGACGACGATCTGCTGTCGCACTTGATGCGCCTGTTCAGCAACGACGTGGCCGATGTTGAGATTCACTTGCTGGCGCCGATTGCCAGTGCCGGCATGGAACGGGCGGCGCTGGCGTACCAGGCCCAGGAAGCAGTGCGGGCGGCGTTGTTTGGAGCGGATGCCGGCATTCCTCAATCCGCAGCCGCATGATCGCGCGGCCACGTACCTTCAGGCGCGGGCAAAAGCCTGCAGGATGGGGTAGAACTGGCGGAAGTCTTGCATCAACGGCTCGTACAGCGCCCTTACCTCAGCCATTGCCCCCAACAGCCCTTCAGGCTTGGACAAGCGTCGGGAAATGCCGTTGAACACTTGCTCCAGCACCTCGAAGTCCCGATACGAACCCAGCCAGTCATCGGCAATCATGTACGGCGCCATCCGCGCCAGGCGCCCCGGCAACTCAGGCTCTGCGGCCAGCACCCGGTAAACGCCCCGGGTGTAGTGCGCCAGGGACACGTCCGAATAGTCCCCCCAGTGCCGCGCCAGGCAATGGTCAAAAAACACATCGACGATGATCCCGGCGTAACGGCGGCGCTCGGCTGGGAAGCGCCCCAGCGCCGTCAGCACCAAAGGGTGGCTGTCGGTGTAGGCATCGATGCGGCGATGCAACTGAATGGCGTCCAGCAACGCAGGCGAATAGCGCCCCTCAAGCCGCCCTTTGACGAAATCGCCGTACAGGCTGCCCAGCAGTTGTTCCGGTTCCTGGCCGCCCAGGTGCAAATGCGCGAGATAGTTCATGGCTTGAGCGTATCACCTCCGGACTATATCGTTATAACCCGATATACCGATTTATCATTTCCATAGCACTCGATCATATTTGTATATCGCGAAATACAGATATATATTTCGTTGCATCGCGATATAGCGCCACACCCAACCGAGCCTGCTGCCATGCCCCTCGATCTCGACGAAATAATAAAAGCCCTGGCCCACCCAGTACGGCGAGAAATCCTCAACTGGCTGAAAAACCCTGAGGCCCAATTCCCTGACCAACTGCACCACAGCACCGACCTCGGTGTGTGCGCCGGGCAGATCGACCAACGTTGCGGCCTGTCGCAGTCCACGGTCTCGGCCCATTTGGCGACGCTGCAACGGGCAGGCCTGATCAGCAGCCGCAAGGTGGGCCAGTGGCACTTTTTCCAACGCAACGAGGACACCATCCAGGCCTTCCTCAAGCAGATGAGCCACGAGCTCTAAGCGCCCCCCTATCACGCTTGCCAACTCCAACCTTGTGAGACCAGCCCCATGACCACGATTTTTGACCCGATCAAACTTGGCGACCTCGAACTGCCAAACCGCATCATCATGGCCCCGCTCACTCGCTGCCGCGCCGACGAAGGCCGCGTGCCCAACGCAATGATGGCCGAGTACTACGTACAGCGTGCCGCCGCCGGCCTGATCCTCAGCGAAGCCACCTCGGTCACCCCAATGGGTGTCGGCTACCCGGACACCCCGGGTATCTGGTCCAACGACCAGGTGCGGGGCTGGACCAACGTCACCAAGGCCATTCACGGTGCAGGTGGTCGCATCTTCCTGCAACTGTGGCACGTGGGCCGTATCTCCCACGAGAGCTACCTGAACGGTGAAACACCGGTGGCGCCAAGCGCCATCAAGCCGGCCGGCCACGTCAGCCTGGTGCGCCCGATCACCGAGTTCCCGACCCCACGCGCGCTGGAAACCGCGGAAATCGCCGACATCGTCGAGGCCTACCGCCAAGGCGCGGAAAACGCCAAGGCTGCCGGTTTCGACGGCGTGGAAGTGCACGGTGCCAACGGCTACCTGCTGGACCAGTTCCTGCAAAGCAGTACCAACAGCCGTACTGACAACTATGGCGGCTCGCTGGAAAACCGTGCGCGCCTGTTGCTGGAAGTGACCGACGCCTGCATCGAAGTGTGGGGCGCCGGCCGCGTGGGCGTGCACTTGGCACCGCGTGCCGACTCTCATGACATGGGCGATGCCAATCGTCTGGAAACCTTCAGCTACGTGGCTCGCGAGCTGGGCAAGCGTGGCGTGGCGTTTATCTGCGCCCGTGAAAAGGAAGACTGCGACAGCATCGGCGCCGCCCTGAAAGAAGCCTTTGGTGGCCCGTACATCGCCAACGAGCGCTTCACCAAGGCCACCGCCAATGCCGCCCTGGCCGCCGGCACTGCCGACGCCGTGGCCTTTGGCGTGCCGTTCATCGCCAACCCGGACCTGGTGGCCCGCCTGGCGGCAGATGCACCGCTGAACGAGCCTAATCCGCAGACGTTCTACGGCAAGGGTGCCGAGGGTTACCTGGATTACCCGACGCTGTAATCGGCGGCCGCTGAAATGAAAAAGCCCCGACGTGAAAACGCCGGGGCTTTTTTATAGCAGCAACGGTCGTCTGGAGACTCCCATTGCGTTATTGCCGGGTGTTGATCTGCTGCTGCAGGTTCTGGATCTGGCTTTGCAAGGTGGTGATGTTGCGCGTGGTCTGGCCGCGGAACGAGTCGAATTCGGCGGTGTTGGTGCCCGCTGCCGGCGTAGGGCGATTTTCCACTTCGCTCTTGAGCACCACCAGGTCCTGCTCCACGCTGTCCAGGCGGCCAGTGACGTTGCCCTGTTTCTTCACCGTGGCAACATCTGCGGCTACGGCCTTGATCTGCGCATCCAGCTTGACGGCATCGGCCTGGCTGCCTTTGAGCTGGGCCAGGTCGGCGCTCACGCTCTTGAGCTGGGCCTGAACCTGTTCATTCGCGGCCTGCTGCGCGCTGGCCTGGGCCAGGGCCTGGTCCAGGCGTTTACCCAGGTCCCCCTGCTGCCCTGCCACGCCCTGCTGCTGGCGCCCCTGATCCTGCAACTGGGTCTGCAGCTGCTTGATCTGCAGTTTCAACGCTTCGCTGCCGCTGCTGGCGCTGGATTCGGTGGCGACGACCTTGCCACTGATGTCCTGCAAGCGCCCCGCCGCTTCTTCGCTGATGCGCGCAAAGCTTTCCTGGGTGGCCACCAATTGCTGTTCCATCAACGAGATCTGCTGGAAGCTCCACCAGCCAAGGCCTACCAAGGCGATGGCCAGGGCACCGATCAGCGCCCACAACGGCCCGGTGCTAGGGCCCTTGACCTTGACCACGGGCGTGGTGCGCGAATACACCGTGGTGCGCTCGCGCTCGGCGGCCGTGGCCGGGGCAAAGTCGTCGTCGTCGACGTCTTTGGCACTCAGGCGGGGCACATTGTCGAAATCGTCGTCACGGGCATCGTTACGCATCGGGAAACCTTATATGAAGCACAGTAATGGCTAAATAGTGGTGCGAGTATACCCGCCCACGGGCCGCTGCGATCGACCGCAAAAGCTCCGGCCGGTTCAACGGCTGCCAGTACGGTCCTGGGCCTTCCACCAGGCACAGAACTCGTCCAGCGCCGCCCACAGGCTGACGGTGGGCTCATAGTTCAGATAATGCCTGGCGCGGCTGATGTCCAGGGTGAAATCCTTGTTCATGATTTTCATGCCCAGGCGCGACAGCGTCGGTTGTGGCCGCCCGGGCCATAGCAGGCAAGCGCCCTCGTTGAACGCCGCCGCCGTGTAGGCAAGGCCGTAGGAGCGATAACGCGTGGCCTGGGGCAGGTTCATCTGGCGCATCACGTAGTTCACCACGTCCCAGATCGGCACCGGTGCGCCATTACTGATGTTGTAAGCCTTGCCCAACGCTGATTCGTCCGCCTGCAAGGCGCTCATCAGCGCCGCGTTGAGGTTCTGCACGCTGGTGAAGTCGACTTTATTCAAGCCGTTGCCGATGATCTTCAGGCGGTTTTTCTTTTGCATGTTCAGCAGACGCGGAAAAATGCTGACATCCCCCGCCCCGGTGACGAAACGCGGGCGCAGGGCCAGTACTTCAAGACCGAACTCGGCGGCGCCGAACACTTTCTGCTCGGCGAGAAACTTGGTCTTGGCGTAATGATCATGGAAACGCCGAGGCACCTGCTCTTCGCGCAGGTCCACCCGCGAGCGGCCGTCAAAATAAATCGACGGCGACGACAGGTGCACCAGGCGCCGCACCTGTTCCTTGAGGCACGACTCTACGACATTCTCGGTCACCTCGACATTGCCTCGGTGGAAGTCCTGATAACGCCCCCAGTTGCCCACCGCGCCGGCACAGTGCACCACCGACTCGACGCCGATGCACAGGCGCCGCACCAGGTCGGGGTCGGTCAGGTCGCCCTGGACAAACTGCGCGCCACGGCGCACCAGGTGTTCCACCCCTTCGGCCCGACGGCCACTGACCCGCACCTCCAGGCCCTGTTCCAGCGCATGGCGGGCAAAACGCCCGCCAATGAAGCCACTCGCGCCGGTCACCAGAATTTTCATGAAGCGCTCCGCATCTGTTTCATCATTTAAAATACTTACACCATCGCGGACGGTAGCCGCTGCCGAAGGCTGCACTGGCCATCTGTGGCGCCGCAGATCTTTAGCGAACGCGGTTATGGATTTACCAACCACCGCCCCGCCTGACGTGCCAGATGATCAGTAAGGTCGGTCAACAACTGCCCGCCGTGCCGCCAATGGTGCCAATACAGCGGCACATCGATCCAGTTTGCGCGGCTCAATTCAACCAGGCGGCCATCCGCCAGTTGCGGCTTTACCTGCAACTCAGGCACCAACCCCCAACCCATCCCCACCTCGGCCATGCGCAGGAAACCCTCGGAAGACGGGCACAGGTGGTGAACAAAGCCGCCTGCTATACCCAGGCCCGCCATGTAGCGGTGTTGCAGCAAGTCGTCCGGGCCAAACACCAGCGCCGGGGCGCGGGCCAATTGTCCCGCATCGAAGCCGGCAGGGAAATGCCTGGCGACAAACCCCGGGCTGGCCAGCGCCCGGTAGCGCATGGCGCCCAGCAACAGGCTGCGTGCCCCCGCCACCGGCCGCTCGCTGCCGCACAGGCAGGCCGCCACGTCACCGGCGCGCATGCGCTTGAGGCCTACGTCCTGGTCCTCCACCACCAGGTCCAGCAGCAAACCGCGCTCGGCACAAAACGCACCCACCGCCGGTGCCCACCAGGTGGCCAGGCTGTCGGCGTTCAAGGCAATACGCAACCGCTCCGGCATGCCGTCTTCGTCCAGTGCCGGCACCTGGCCCTGCAGGTCGCGCTCCAGCAGGCGCACCTGCTGCACATGATTGAGCAGGCGTCGGCCGATCTCCGTAGGGCTGGGCGGCGTGGCCCGCACCAGCACCGGTTGGCCGATGCGCGCCTCGAGCAATTTGATCCGCTGGGAAATGGCCGACTGGGACAAGCCCAGCACCTGCGCCGCGCGCTCGAAGCCGCCCTGCTCGGTGACAGCGGCAAGGGCCGCCAACAACTTGTAATCGAACATCAATTTCCCTAATGAGCGATCATCAATATTGGTTTTTCTTATACAGCAATGCCCCGCACACTCCAACGCATAACCCAGGAGTTTGACGATCATGTGGCACAGTTATGTAAATGGCCTGCTGGTGGCAGCGGGATTGATCATGGCCATCGGCACCCAGAACGCGTTTGTACTGGCCCAGAGCCTGCGCCGCGAACACCACCTGCCCGTGGCGCTGCTGTGCGTGCTGTGCGATGCCGCATTGGTGACCCTGGGCGTGTTCGGCCTGGCCAGTGTACTGGCACATAGCCCGCTACTATTGGGTGTGGCGCGCTGGGGCGGTGCCGTGTTTCTTCTCTGGTATGGCGCCAAGGCGTTACGCCGAGCCTGTTCGCGCCAAAGTCTGAATCAGGGCGAAGGCAACGGCCAACGCTCGCGTCGTGCTGTGCTGCTCAGCGCCTTGGCGGTTACCCTGCTCAACCCCCACGTGTACCTGGATACCGTTCTGCTGATCGGTTCCCTGGGGGCCCAGCAAAGCGTGCCCAGCGCCTATGTGGCCGGTGCGGCCAGCGCGTCGCTGTTATGGTTTTTCACCCTGGCACTGGGCGCGGCCTGGCTGGCCCCGTGGCTGGCGCGCCCGGCCACCTGGCGCCTGCTGGACCTGATGGTGGCGGTGATGATGTTTGCCGTGGCCGCGCAACTGATATTCGCGTAGCGCCATGGCCTTGTGAGCGCGACGGCCTTTCGTGAGGTTGACGTCGAAGCTGCCGCCAGGCTGCGAAGGCACACACCGTGTGCCCGCGTTCGACATCACACCGCCAAAGGTCCTGCGGACACTTGCAGCCTGGCGGCAGGTTGACGGCCCGCAAACGCTTTGACAGCGTGCGGCAACGCTCTGGAACCTCTATCCCACACAGTTGTTGCGTGGTTATGCCAAGGTGCCGGTGCTATGATCCAAACCCTGCGTCGCAAAGAGTAAAAACTCGCCGGCGTATATCTGGCCGCCCGTGATCGGCCTTGCGCTCACCGCAACAGACCTGATTAGGAGAATCACCATGGCTTTTGAATTGCCGCCGCTGCCCTACGCTCACGATGCGCTGCAGCCGCACATCTCCAAAGAGACTCTGGAATTCCACCACGACAAGCACCACAACACCTACGTCGTGAACCTGAACAACCTGGTGCCCGGCACCGAGTTCGAAGGCAAGACCCTGGAAGAAATCGTCAAGACTTCGTCCGGTGGCATCTTCAACAACGCCGCCCAGGTCTGGAACCACACCTTCTACTGGAACTGCCTGGCGCCTAACGCCGGCGGCCAACCTACCGGTGCCCTGGCTGAGGCCATCAACGCTTCGTTCGGTTCCTTCGACAAGTTCAAGGAAGAGTTCAGCAAGACTTCCATCGGCACCTTCGGCTCCGGCTGGGGCTGGCTGGTGAAGAAGGCTGACGGTTCCCTGGCCCTGGCCAGCACCATCGGCGCCGGCAACCCGCTGACCAGCGGCGACACCCCGCTGCTGACCTGCGACGTTTGGGAACACGCCTACTACATCGACTACCGCAACGTACGTCCGAAGTATGTGGAAGCGTTCTGGAACCTGGTGAACTGGAAGTTCGTGGCCGAGCAGTTCGAAGGCAAGACCTTCACTGCCTAAGCCTCGCGCTTGCTGAAGAACCCGGCTTCGGCCGGGTTTTTTGTGGCTGTCGGCCAGACAGCTTGCCTGGACCCGGGATACAGCTAAGATCAAGAAAAGGGAAAAATTGCCGAGCGGCCTCAAGTGCAAGCCGGTTCCAACCGACATACAGTGTAGGCATTCGCCCGAGTGCCAGACGTTCTGACCGTTACCCCTTGACTGCCCACCGGGATTGCCAACGATAATGGCATTTTGATGCCACTTGCACGCAACAAGGAATGGCCTTTTGAAGCTGGAACTCAAGAACAGCTTGTCGGTGAAGTTGCTACGTGTCGTGCTCCTTTCGGCGTTGATCGTCGGGGTGGTGCTCAGTTGCGCCCAAATCGTGTTCGACGCCTACAAGACTCGTCAGGCCGTGGCCAGTGACGCTGCGCGGATCCTCGACATGTTCCGCGACCCCTCCACCCAGGCCGTCTACAGCCTGGACCGGGAAATGGGCATGCAGGTCATCGAAGGGCTGTTCCAGGACAACGCCGTGCGCATCGCATCCATTGGCCACCCAAATGAGCCCACGCTGGCGGACAAGACGCGCCCGCCCCTGCAGACCGCCACCCGCTGGCTGACCGACCCGATATTGGGCGAAGAGAAAACCTTCACCACCCAACTGGTTGGCCGTGGCCCCTACAGTGAATATTACGGCGACCTGAGCATCACCCTCGACACCGCCCCCTACGGTCAGGGGTTCATCATGAATTCGGTGATCATCTTCATTTCCGGGGTATTGCGCGCATTGGCCATGGGCCTGGCCCTGTACCTGGTGTATCACTGGCTGCTGACCAAGCCGCTGAAACAGATCATCGAGCACCTTACCCAGATCAACCCCGACCGGCCCAGCCAACACAAGCTGCCATTGCTCAAAGGCCACGAAAAGAACGAACTGGGCCTGTGGATCAATACCGCCAACCAGTTGCTGGAGTCGATCGAGCGCAACACTCATTTGCGCCACGAGGCCGAGAACAGCCTATTGCGCATGGCCCAGTACGACTTTCTCACCGGCCTGCCCAACCGCCAGCAACTGCAATCGCAACTGGACAAGATCCTGGTCGACGCCGGCCGCCTGCAACGCCGCGTGGCCGTGCTGTGCGTGGGCCTGGACGACTTCAAGGGCATCAACGAGCAATTCACCTACCAGACCGGCGACCAATTGCTGCTGGCCCTGGCTGACCGCCTGCGTGCTCACAGCGGACGTCTGGGGGCCCTGGCACGCCTGGGCGGTGACCAGTTCGCTCTGGTGCAGGCCGACATCGACCAGCCCTACCAGGCGGCTGAACTCGCCCAAAGCATCCTTGACGACCTGGAGGCGCCGTTCGGCCCCGACCTGCAGGAAATCCGCCTGCGCGCCACCATCGGCATCACCCTGTTCCCCGAAGACGGCGACAGCACCGAAAAGCTGCTGCAAAAGGCCGAGCAGACCATGACCCTGGCCAAGTCGCGCTCGCGCAACCGCTACCAGTTCTATATCGCCAGCGTCGACAGCGAAATGCGCCGCCGTCGCGAGCTGGAAAAAGACCTGCGCGAAGCCATCGCACGCGGCCAGCTGTACCTGGTGTACCAGCCGCAAGTGAGCTACCGCGACCACCGCGTGGTGGGCGTGGAAGCACTGCTGCGCTGGCAGCACCCCGAATACGGCCTGGTGCCGCCCGACCAGTTCATTCCGCTGGCGGAACAGAACGGCAGCATCATCGCCATTGGCGAATGGGTGATGGACCAGGCCTGTCGGCAGTTGCGCGAATGGCTGGACCAAGGCTTCAGCGAACTTCGAATGGCGGTCAACCTGTCCACGGTGCAGTTGCACCATGCCGAACTGCCGCGGGTGGTCAGTAACTTCCTGCAGATCTACCGCCTGCCACCTCGCTGCCTGGAGCTGGAAGTGACCGAAACCGGCCTGATGGAAGACATCAGCACCGCCGCCCAGCACCTGCTGAGCCTGCGCCGCTCGGGCGCGCTGATTGCCATCGACGACTTCGGCACCGGCTATTCGTCGCTCAGCTACCTGAAATCCTTGCCGCTGGACAAGATCAAGATCGACAAGAGCTTTGTCCAGGACCTGCTGGAGGACGATGACGACGCGACCATCGTGCGCGCCATTATCCAGCTGGGCAAAAGCCTGGGCATGCAGGTGATTGCCGAGGGCGTGGAGACCCTGGAGCAGGAAACCTACATCATCGCCGAGGGCTGCCATGAGGGTCAGGGCTACCTGTACAGCAAACCGCTGCCGGCCCGCGAGTTGACGGTGTTCCTCAAGCAGGCCCATCGCAGCCAGGCAGTCAGCCTGTAGCCGCTGGGGGCAGCTACACGTTCTTCCCACGCAACTGATTAATTTGCTTACATCTTCATTGTTTACAGAAAATGCATATCCTTCGCATCATTGCGCCGATTTTGCGCGTGGCTCTCGCCTCGCTCCCTCTCTCGACGCAGGATATCGCCATGACTCACATGCCCCTGGCCACCGCAGGCCTGCTGGCCATTGCCGTCTCGCTCGCCGGCTGCGGTGACAGCAAGGAAGACACGCCCGCCACGGCTCAGGCGCCGAGCACCGCCAGCAGCGCCAGCGCGGCCGGCAATGGTGGCGTCGACGAGGTAGCCGCGCGAGCCGTGGTGGGGCACTACGCCGACATGGTGCTGGCGGTGTACAGCGACGCCCATACCAGTGCCCTGACCTTGCAGCACGCCGTGGATGCCTTGCTGGCCACGCCCGACGCCGCCACCCTCAAGGCCGCCCGCGACGCCTGGGTCGCCGCCCGCGCGCCCTACCTGCAAAGCGAAGTGTTCCGCTTCGGCAACCCGATCATCGACGAATGGGAAGGCCAGGTGAACGCCTGGCCCCTGGACGAGGGCCTGATCGACTATGTCGACGCCAACTATGAGCCGGCGCTGGGCAACCCGGCGGCCAAGGCCAACATCATCGCCAACCCGCAAATCCGCATCGGCGAGGACAAGGTCGATATCACCGAAATCACCCCCGAGGCGCTGGCCAGCCTGAATGAACTGGGCGGCTCCGAAGCCAATGTCGCCACCGGCTACCACGCCATCGAGTTCCTGCTGTGGGGCCAGGACCTCAACGGTACCGGGCCCGGCGCGGGCAACCGTCCGGCTTCGGACTACCTGGAGGGCCCCGGCGCCACCGGCGGCCACAATGATCGCCGCCGCGCCTACCTGAGCGCCGTCACCCGCCTGCTGGTCAGCGACCTGGAGGATATGACCGGCCACTGGCAACCAGGCGTGGCCGGCAACTACCGCGCCACGCTGGAAGCCGAGCCCCCTCGCAATGGCCTGCGCAAGATGCTGTTCGGCATGGGCAGCCTGTCGCTGGGCGAACTGGCGGGCGAGCGCATGAAGGTCTCGCTGGAAGCCAATTCGCCGGAAGACGAGCACGACTGTTTCAGCGATAACACCCACTCTTCGCACTTCTACGACGCCAAGGGCATTCGCAACGTCTACCTGGGTGAGTACACCCGCCTGGACGGCAGCCGCATCACCGGCCCGAGCCTGTCCTCGCTGGTGGCCAAGGCCGACCCCGCCGCCGACGCCACCCTGCGCGCCGACCTGGCCGCCACCGAGGCGCGGATGCAGGTGATGGTCGACCGCGCCAGCCAGGGCGAGCATTACGATCAGTTGATCGCCGTGGGCAACGACGCCGGCCAGCAAGTCGTGCGCGATGCCATCGCAGCCTTGGTCAAGCAGACCGGCAGCATCGAACAGGCGGCGGGCATACTGGGCATCACCGACCTGAATCCGGAAACGGCTGATCACACATTCTGACGCCCTTGGTTCGCCGCGGCCCACACGTGGAAATCCGCTCTCTGGTCCCCCGCCTGGGCGCCACGCTGCTTGCCCTGTGCCTGGGCGGTTGCGATGACGGGGTGCGGCTGGGTGAAGTGGAAACCGACGAGGCCCTGGGCGGTGGCACCAGCACGGTCTGGCGCAGTGACCTGAACGCCTACGCCCAGCCATCGGCCAACCTCTCGGCCGAGCGCAAAGTCGACTTCAGCGCCGGCAACAGCTTCTTTCGCAGCCCGTGGGTGACTGCGCCAGCGACCACCACGGCGCGTGACGGGCTGGGGCCGCTGTTCAATACTAACGCTTGCCAGAACTGCCACATCAAGGACGGCCGTGGCCACCCGCCCGAGCCTGACGCACCCAATGCGGTATCGATGCTGGTGCGCCTGTCGGTGCCCGACACGGCGCACCAGGCTGCCGTGATCGAGCGCCTGGGGGTCAACCCTGAGCCGGTGTATGGCACCCAGTTGCAGGACATGGCGGTGCCGGGGGTCCACCCGGAAGCCAAAGTGCGCGTCGAGTACGACGTGCTGAACGTTCGCTTTGATGACGGCACGCCAGTGCAATTGCGCAAACCGCGCCTGCTGATCAGCCAGCTGGGCTATGGCCCGCTGCACCCGCACACGCAGTTCTCCGCCCGGGTAGCGCCGCCCATGATCGGCCTGGGGCTGCTGGAAGCCATTCCCGACCAGGCGATCCTGGCCAATGCCCAGGCCCAGGCCGACGCAGGCGACGCAATCCATGGCCGGCCCAACCGCGTATGGGACGATGCCTTGGGCAAGACCGTGATCGGTCGTTTTGGCTGGAAGGCCGGGCAACCCACGCTCAACCAACAGAATGCCCACGCCTTTGCCAACGACATGGGCCTGAGCAGCCGCCTGCACCCCGTCGACAATTGCACGGCGGCCCAGGCCGACTGCCTGGCCGCCGCCCAGGGTGGCAGCCCTGAAGTGAGTGACAACATCCTGCGCCTGGTGCTGTTCTACACACGTAACCTGGCGGTGCCGGCACGGCGTGATGTCAGCTCGCCGCAAGTGTTGGCCGGCAAGCAGTTGTTCAACCAGGCCGGCTGCCAGGCCTGCCATACCCCGCACTACACCACCGCCGCCGATGCTGCCGAACCCGAACAGGCCAGCCAGCGCATCCGCCCCTATACCGACCTGCTGCTGCACGACATGGGCCCGGGCCTTGCCGACGGGCGCCGCGAGTTCGAGGCCGGTGGCCAGGACTGGCGCACCCCGCCGCTATGGGGCATGGGCCTGAATGAAACCGTGAGCGGGCACACCCAATACCTGCATGACGGGCGCGCCCGCAACGCCATGGAAGCCGTGCTTTGGCATGGCGGCGAAGCGGCCGCGGCGCAACGTCATGTGCTGTCGTTCAACGCCAGCCAGCGTGCCGCGCTGCTGGCTTTCCTGAATTCACTTTGAGCCCTGCCGGGGAGCCCTGCAATGTTTCGTCCCACGCTGCTGTTCACCAGCCTTGCCGCTTTAGTCCTGGGCGCCTGTTCGCCCCAGGACCGGCAGGCTGTCACCAGCGCCGCCATCGCCAATCAGATCATCCTGCCCACTTACAGCCGTTGGGTGGAGGCTGACCGGCAACTGGCGATCAGCGCCCTCGCCTACTGCCAGGGCCAGGCAACTCTGGACACCGCACGCGCCGACTTCCTCCATGCGCAGCGCGCCTGGACCGCCTTGCAGCCCCTGTTGATCGGCCCCCTGGCCGAGGGCAATCGCAGCTGGCAGGTGCAGTTCTGGCCCGACAGGAAAAACCTGGTAGGCCGTCAGGTGGACCAGTTGGTGGCCAATCCGACGCCTGTGGATGCTGCCACCCTGGCCAAGTCAAGCGTGGTGGTACAAGGCCTCTCGGCCTATGAGTACATTCTGTTCGACGCGCGCCTGGACCTGGCCGATGCCGGCCAGAAGGCACGCTACTGCCCCCTGCTGGTCGCCATCGGCGAGCATCAGAAGACCCTGGCCGAAGCCATTCTCGGCCAGTGGAACAGCGAGGAAGGCATGCTCTGGCAGATGAGCCATTTTCCCAACCCGCGCTATGCAGACGCCCACGAGGCCATCGCCGACGTGCTGCGCGCCCAGGTCACGGCACTGGATACGCTGAAGAAGAAGCTGGGCACACCCATGGGCCGCCAGAACAAAGGCATCGTGCAGCCCATGCAGGCCGAGGCCTGGCGTAGCCAGGATGCGCTGCACAGCCTGCAGGCCAGTCTCACAGCCGCCCAGGCGGTGTGGGCTGGCGTCGATGACCAGGGCCTGCGCGGCCTTCTGGGCAACGACCAGCAGGCATTGGCCGAGCGTATCGACGCCGCCTATGCTGCGGCGCAGAAAACGTTAGACGGCAACTCGCGTCCTTTGGCCGAGCAGTTGACAACCCCCGAGGGGCGGCACTCCCTGGAAGTGCTTTACGACCAGCTCAACAGCCTGCACCGGCTGCATGAAGGCGAACTGGCCAAGGCACTGGGCATCCCCTTGGGCTTCAATGCCAACGATGGGGATTGAGCATGGGCCTGGCACAGTGGTTCAAATCCCTGCTGGCTCCGGCAACCGGCAGCCGCCTGTTGCTGTCCGCACGCGATGATGCCGATGGCAGGCACTACGCCGTGGCTTATCGACTCGATGGCAAACAGGTGTTCGCCACCCAGGTTGCCCAACGCTGCCATGGTGTAGTGGAACATCCGCAGCAGCGCGTGGCCCTGTTCGTGGCCCGGCGCCCGGGCACCGAGTGCTATCTGCTGGACCTGCGCGACGGCAGCCTGCTGCAAACCCTGGCGGCCCGGCCCGGCCGGCACTTCTACGGCCATGCCGTGCTGCACGCCAGCGGCGAGTGGCTGTACACCACCGAAAACGATACCCGCGAACCGGGTCGTGGGGTCATCGGGGTTTATCGTTTCGAGCACCAACGCCTGGTGCAGGTCGACGAATTGCCCAGCCATGGCATCGGCCCCCACGAACTGGCCTGGCTGCCCGATGGCGAAACCCTGGTGGTGGCCAACGGCGGTATCCGCACCGAGGCCGAAAGCCGCGTGGACATGAACCTGCACGCCATGGAACCGAGCCTGGTGATGATGAACCGCAAGGGCTGCCTGCTGAGCAAGGAAACCCTTGAGCAACCCATGAACAGCATCCGTCACCTGGCCATTGCCGCCGACGGCACTGTGCTGGCCTGCCAGCAGTTCATGGGCGATGCATCGCAAGGCGCCCCGCTGTTGGCAATCAAGCGCCCCGGGCACCCCTTGCAGGCGTTCGCGGCCAGTGCGCAACAGCTGCAACGAATGGCCCACTACAGCGCCAGCGTCGCCGTGCACGATCGCCTGCGCCTGGTGGCGCTGACCGCGCCACGGGCCAACCGATTCTTCGTCTGGCACCTGGACACCGGCGCCACCTACCTGGAAGCGACCTTGCCCGACTGTGCCGCAGTGGCCGCAGTTGAACATGGCTTCGTCGTCACTTCCGGCCAAGGCCGCTGCCGCTTGCTGGACTGCCGCCACACCGCCCCGGTCGTCACGCCCCTGGCCTTGCCCGCCGGCTTCTGGGATAACCATATGCACATGACCCCTTTCGCCACCTGACACACCGCGGCACCTCCTTGTATCAACGTCGCAACTGCGCCGGCCGTGCAGATGTGCAACGACAGAACTGGGCGTAATATCCAGCAATACAGCACCATTGGCGTCCTGCGCCGGACAAGAATAATGTGCTCCGACTCTTCGCTTTGCTTTCCAGGGAAACGGAATATGCTGCGCCGCCGCATGCTGATCATGTTGGGGATCGTACTGGTTGTCGTCCTGCTGCTGGGTGGTTACAAGGCATGGGCCATCTACCAGCAGATCCAGATGTTCTCGGCTCCCAAGCCTCCTGTAGCCGTAGCCGTAGCCACCGCCAGCGAACGCGCCTGGCAGGCTCGCCTGCCGGCAGTCGGCAGCCTGAAAGCCTTGCAGGGCATCAACCTCAGCCTCGAAGTTGCCGGCACCGTGCGCGCCATCCTGTTCGAGTCAGGGCAGCAGGTGAAGGCCGGGCAGCCATTGCTGCAACTGGACAGCGACGTTGAAACCGCCTTGCTGGGTACCGCCCAGGCCGACCTGGGCCTGGCCCAGGTGGACTATGCCCGCGGCGCACAACTGGTCGACAGCCGCGCCATTTCCAAAGGCGAGTTCGACCGCCTGAACGCCGTGCTGCTGAAAAACAAGGCCATCGTCGCCCAGCTCAAGGCCAGCCTGGCGAAGAAGAACATCGTCGCGCCGTTCAGCGGCACCATCGGCATCCGCAAGGTGGATGTCGGCGACTACCTGGCCAGCGGCACCGTGATCGCCACCCTGCAAGACCTCAGCAGCCTGTACGTGGACTTCTACGTGGCCGAGCAGGCCATTCCACAGGTCCACCTGGGCCAGCCACTGCTGGTCAGCGTGGCCGCCTACCCCGGTCAAACCTTCGAGGGCGTCATCAGCGCCCTCAACCCCAAGGTGGAGGACAGCACCCGCAATATCCTGGTTCGCGCCACCCTGGACAACCCCCAGGGCCGGCTGCTGCCCGGCATGTTCGCCAACCTGCAGGTACTGTTGCCGCAACCGAAAAACCAGGTGGTGGTGCCGGAAAGTGCAGTGGCCTACACCCTCTACGGCAACTCGGTATACGTGGTCGAGGCCAAGAAGGACGCCCAAGGCCAGCCAGTCACCCACCCTGACGGCAAACCGGCCCAGGTGGCCGATCGACGCTTCGTCGAGACGGGGGAGCGCCGCGACGGCCTGGTCATCGTCAACTCGGGCCTGAAGGCAGGCGAACAGGTGGTCACCGGCGGCCAGTTGAAACTCACCAGCGGTGCATCAGTCAGCGTCAGCCCCGACGCTACCCTGAAAACCCGTTGACCCTGGAGAACGGCCATGGCCTTTACCGACCCGTTCATCCGCCGTCCCGTGCTGGCCAGCGTCATCAGCCTGCTGATCGTGCTGCTAGGGTTCCAGGCGTGGAGCAAGCTGAGCATCCGCCAGTATCCGCAAATGGAAAACGCGCTGATCACCGTGACCACCGCCTACCCCGGTGCCAACGCCGAGACCATTCAGGGCTATATCACCCAGCCGTTGCAGCAGAGCCTGGCCAGCGCCGAGGGCATCGACTACATGACATCGGTGAGTCGTCAGAACTACTCGGTGATCTCCATCTACGCGCGCATCGGCGCTGACAGCGACCGGCTGTTCACCGAGTTGCTGGCCAAGGCCAACGAGGTCAAGAACAAGCTGCCCCAGGATGCCGAAGACCCGGTGTTGAGCAAGGAAGCGGCTGACGCCTCGGCGCTGATGTACATCAGCTTCTACAGCGACCAGTTGAATAACCCGCAGATTACCGACTACCTCTCGCGGGTCATCCAGCCCAAACTGGCCACGTTGCCCGGCATGGCCCAGGCCGAGATCCTCGGTAACCAGGTGTTCGCCATGCGCCTGTGGATAGACCCGGTGAAACTGGCCGGGTACGGCCTGAGCGCCAATGACGTCACCGATGCGGTACGCCGCTACAACTTCCTGTCCGCTGCCGGCGAGGTCAAGGGCGAATACATCGTCACCAGCATCAACGCCACCACCGACTTGAAGTCTACCGAGGGCTTCGCCGCTATCGCGCTCAAGACCGACGGCGACAGCCGCGTGCTGCTGGGCGATGTGGCGCGAGTGCAGATGGGCGCGGAGAACTACGACACGGTCAGCTCGTTCAATGGCATTCCATCGGTGTACATCGGCATCAAGGGCACACCCGGCGCCAACCCGCTGGACGTGATCCGCGAGGTGCGCCAGATCATGCCTGATCTGGCCTCGCAACTGCCGCCCAACCTCAAGGCGTCCATCGCCTACGACGCCACGCTGTTCATCCAGGCCTCCATCGATGAGGTAGTGAAAACCCTGTTCGAGGCGGTGTTGATCGTCATCGTGGTGGTGTTCCTGTTCCTCGGGGCCCTGCGTTCGGTGATCATTCCGGTGGTAACCATTCCGCTGTCGATGATCGGCGTGTTGTTTTTCATGCAGTTGATGGGCTACTCCATCAACCTGCTGACATTGCTGGCCATGGTGTTGGCCATCGGCCTGGTGGTGGACGACGCCATTGTGGTGGTGGAGAACATCCATCGCCATATCGAAGAGGGCCGCACGCCATTCGACGCCGCGCTGGAAGGCGCACGGGAAATTGCCATGCCGGTGGTGTCGATGACCATCACCCTCGCGGCCGTGTACGCGCCCATTGGCTTCCTGGCGGGGCTGACCGGGGCGCTGTTCAAGGAGTTTGCCCTGACGCTGGCGGGCGCCGTGGTGATTTCCGGCATTGTCGCCCTCACCCTGTCGCCGATGATGTGCGCCCTGCTGCTGCGCCCGGACGCCAACCCCAAGGGCCTGGCCCATCGGCTCGACCGGCTGTTCGAGGGGCTCAAGCAACGCTACCAGCGCATGCTCCATGCAACCCTGCAGACGCGCCCGGTGGTGGTAGTGTTCGCGCTGATCGTACTGTGCCTGATTCCGGTGTTCCTCAAGTTCAGCCAATCGGAGCTGGCGCCTGCGGAAGACCAGGGCATCATTTTCATGATGGCCACGGCCCCGCAGCCCACCAACCTCGATTACCTGAACACCTACACCGACCAGTTCCTGCCGATCTTCAAGGACTTCCCCGAGTACTACTCGTCGTTCCAGATCAATGGCTTCAATGGCGTGCAATCGGGTATCGGGGGCTTCCTGCTCAAGCCCTGGAACGAACGTGGTCGTACCCAGATGCAGCTGTTGCCCGAAGTCCAGGCACGCCTGGCACAGATCCCCGGCCTGCAGATATTCGGCTTCAACCTTCCCGCCCTGCCGGGCACCGGTGAAGGCCTGCCCTTCGAGTTCGTGATCAACACCGCCAACGACTACGAGTCACTGCTGGAAGTGGCCCAGCGGGTCAAGGACCGCGCCCAGGCCACCGGCAAGTTCGCCTTCCTGGACATTGACCTGGCATTCGACAAACCCGAGGTGGTAGTAGACATCGACCGCGCCAAGGCGGCGCAGATGGGCGTGTCGATGCAGGAGTTGGGTGGCACGCTGGCCACCCTGTTGGGGGAGTCGGAAATCAACCGTTTCACCCTGGATGGGCGTAGCTACAAGGTCATCGCCCAGGTGGAGCGCGCCTACCGTGACAACCCCGAATGGCTCAATCAATACTACGTGCGCAACAACAAGAACGAACTGCTGCCCCTGTCCACGCTGATAACCGTGAGCGAGCGCGCCCGTCCCCGCCAACTCAACCAGTTCCAGCAGTTGAACTCGGCCATCATCCAGGGTTTCCCGATCGTCAGCATGGGCGACGCCGTGCAAACGGTGCGGCAAATCGCCAGCGAGGAGGCGCCTGCCGGTTTCGCCTTCGACTACGGCAGCAGCGCCCGCCAGTACGTGCAGGAAGGCAATGCCTTGTGGGTAACGTTCGGGCTCGCGCTGGCGATTATCTTCCTGGTGCTGGCGGCCCAGTTCGAAAGCTTCCGCGACCCGCTGGTGATCCTGGTGACCGTGCCATTGTCGATATGCGGCGCGTTGATTCCACTGTTCCTGGGCTGGTCCAGCCTGAACATCTACACCCAGGTGGGGCTGGTGACCCTGATCGGGCTGATCAGCAAGCACGGGATATTGATCGTCGAGTTTGCCAACCAATTACGTCGCGACAAGGGCCTGAGCGCCCGTGAAGCCGTGGAGCAGGCCGCAGCCATCCGCTTGCGCCCGGTGCTGATGACCACTGCGGCGATGGTGTTCGGCATGGTACCGCTGATCCTGGCCACCGGCGCCGGCGCCGTCAGCCGCTTTGACATCGGCACCGTGATTGCCACGGGCATGTCGGTGGGCACGCTGTTCACGCTGTTCGTGCTGCCGTGTGTCTACACACTGATTTCACCTGACAAACGAACCGCAATCGCCTAGCGGTTACATGAATGCAGAAGGCCCCGTCTGACGGGGCCTTCTGGGGCACGCTCGGGCCGTTTATTCAGCCACTGGACCTTACGCCCTGTGCCATGCCGAACAGGAACAGCAGCAGGTCGTGATCCGGCTTGGCGGCCGTCTGCACTTTTGGCGTGTGCGGCATAGGGCAAGCCGCCTGGGCACTGAGCACATTCGGTCGGGGCTGATCCCACGCAGCCATGGCAACCGTGGTAACACCCAGCGCCGCCAGCAAAAACAAACCTCGAGCTATTTCTAGTTTCATTACTCTAAACCTTTGAGCGGGCTGCCAAACACCGTCTTGTAAAAATAGAGCAGTTTGTTCCAATCTGCGTCGCTGAACGACGAGTGGCGGCGCAACTGTTTCATGTCGTGCTGCGCGGCACGAGTGGCGCTGAAACGCTGCCGGCACTTCTCCAGGTCCAGCAAGGCAATCTCGGGGCGGGCATCAACGCCGATTCCGTTAATGCGTACAAAAATATGCTTGGGATACAGGCAACTGTGCTGCCACCGACCGCGGTGCATGCGCGCCAGTGTCGCGGCTAGCTCCTTGAAAACGGCCTCGTGCAGGGCTTCGCCGTGCTGCTCGGCGGTGCGGCCGGCATACCATTTATCGATTTCCTCGAAACCATCCAGGGACTCGGTCACCAGCAAGGCACGCCACTGATGCTGCGGGTCGCGCTGAGCGCCACAGAACACCAGTTTGGGTACGCCTACATTCAGCTCAGCCAAGCCCTGTAGCGCATCGCGCTCACGCAGTACCGTGGGGCGCCCAAGGGGGTGGCTGAAGCTGCGATAGATATGACCGGTCTGGCGCTTCACGTACAACAGTTGACCGTTGGCCGCGCGTACTCGCTGCACGCCACTCTCGCCACCACGGCGCACATTGGGCTCTTCCACCCACTCACCGTGCTGGTTCCAGTAATAATCAAAGCGCGATTCTGGCGCTGCTGATGCCTCAGTCGTGTAGTCGACTGCCATCCCTTACTCCTTGCCTAAACTATGAACACGGCACACCGCCTGCAAATTGGCGTTCACCTTAGTTAGGGGCACGTGAAAATTATGTAGGAAACTTCAGTAACGGTTTCGAAGTTTTACAGAATAGGAGCGATAGCCAAGGGCCATTAATTGATAGCCCTTGCTGCCATCATGCGCTGGCTGTGAGCGTTACCAGAAAACAGCAGCCATTGGGCTCACGCGGCGTAAGGTCAACCTGCCAGCCTTGGTCGTCACAAATCCGCTGTACCAGCGAAAGCCCAAGCCCCAGGCCTTCACCGCGTTTTTCGTTGGCGCGCACGAACGGCTGGAACACCGCCAGGCGTTTCTCTTCCGGAATGCCGATGCCGCTGTCTTCCACCTTGAAGCCCCAGGGTTGCAGCGTGAGGCGGATAAAACCGGTGTCGGTGTAGTGCAAGGCATTGCGCAGCAAGTTACCCATGACCGCCAGCAAGAACGTGGCGTTGTAGCGCGTATCGGGCAATTCGCTGCTCTGCACCGTCAACGTCAGGCCCTTGTGCTCGATGGGGCCACGCCACAGATTGATCAGGTTGTCGGCTACCTGTGCGAGGGTCAGCTGCGCACTCATTTCGGCATCATTGCGTTGGGCACGGGCCAGCATGAGGAAGGTCTGCACCAACTCACGCATTTCTTCGCAGGCCCTGGCAATGCGCTCCACCTGGGCACGCGCGCGAGGATCAAGCGCGGGGTTTTCCAGCAGCAACTCGCAGGAGGTTGCCAGCACCATCAATGGCGTGCGCAATTCATGGCTGACGTCGCTGGTGAACAACCGTTCGCGCGACAGCGCGTCACGCAGCCGCCCCAGGGTGGCGTCGAAAGCCACCGCCAACTCGCCCACTTCGTCGGCCGCGTAGTCCGGCGCCAAGGGCGGCGCCAGCCCCAGCAACTGGTCGCGGTGGCGCACCTGCCGGGCCAGCCGCACCACGGGGGCCATCACCCGGCGCGCCAGCACCCAGCCAAGGAATACGGCCAGCGCCAGACTCAGCACGAAGCCCACCAGCACAACGGCGAACAGCACGCGCTCGCGCTCCTCGAAGTCGCTCTGGTCTTGCAGCAGGACATAACGGCGACCGTCCACTACCTCAACCATGGCGTGGTAGGACAGCTCTCCGCGGAAAACTTCATGAAAACCGGGGTTCAGATGGCGCAGGTCCTTGGGCAACGCATAATCGCCGCGCCCGCTGCTGTAGTAGAACAACTGATCGGGCTCGGGCCGATGGCTCCAGTCGCTGACGTTGTCCATCAGCAACAAGCGTTGCAGGTCACCGCCAAGGCCGGCGGAAATCAGCTTTTCTTCCACCAGGTGCACCGTGGCCACGATGCCGACGGCAAAGGCACCGGCCACCAATGCACTCATGAGCGCAAAGGCGATGATGATGCGTTGAGCGAGGCTCTGCTTAAACTCCATCTTTGCCCTCGGCCAGGCGATACCCCACGCCATGCACCGTTTGCAGAAGTGGTTTGTCGAACGGTTTGTCGATCACCTGGCGCAACTGGTGAACGTGGCTGCGCAGGCTGTCGCTGTCCGGGCAGTCGTCGCCCCACAGGGCTTCTTCCAGCACTTCGCGGCGCAGCACATGGGGACTTTTCTGCATCAGTACCGCCAGCAGCTTGAGGCCCACCGGGTTAAGCTTCAGTGCGCGGCCCTGGCGGGTCACTTCCAGGGTATCGAGGTCGTAGCTCAAATCGCCTACCTGCAGGCTGCGGCGACCACCGCCCTGGGCACGACGCAGCACGGCCTCGATGCGCGCGGCCAGTTCCGACAAGGCGAACGGCTTGACCAGGTAATCGTCGGCCCCGGAACGAAAGCCCTGCAGACGGTCGTCCAACTGGTCGCGGGCGGTGAGCATGATCACCGGCGTCTCGCGCCGGGCGTCTTCGCGCAGGCGCTTGCACAGCGTATAGCCGTCGATGCCGGGCAACATGATGTCCAGCACGATCAGGTCATAATGCTCGGTGGCAGCCAGGTGCAAACCCGACAGGCCATCCTGGGCGCAGTCGACGGTATAGCCCTTCAGGCCCAGGTAGTCGGCGAGGTTGGCCAGGATGTCGCGGTTGTCTTCAACCAATAGAATTCGCATGGGCAGGTTCTCCATCCAGTGTAATTGCCCTTGGGCGCAGGCAGCTTACGGCGTTAGGCCCGGAAGGGCCAGTGGTGGCTTGCGCATGGCCCCGTAGCGACACCAATCTGCTGCCAGGCACACGGGGCACACCCCGTGTGCCTGGCAGCAAATCGGGTGAAACCAAGGGGTCATTTTTCCGATAGCGCGTAACCACCCATAAAAAAACCCCGCACTAGGCGGGGTTCTTTTTAAAGCGGGTAAGGCTGGCTTACATCATGCCGCCCATGCCACCCATGCCGCCCATGTCAGGCATGCCGCCGCCTGCTGGAGCGTCATCCTTGATCTCGGCGATCATGGCTTCGGTGGTGATCATCAGGCTGGCGATCGAGGAAGCAGCCTGCAGTGCCGAACGGGTCACTTTGGCTGGGTCCAGGATACCCATTTCGATCATGTCGCCATATTCGCCGGTAGCAGCGTTGTAACCGAAGTTACCTTCGCCTTGCTTGACCTTGTCGACTACAACGCTTGGCTCGTCACCGGAGTTGGCAACGATCTGGCGCAGAGGTGCTTCTACAGCACGACGCAGCAGAGCGATACCTACGTCCTGGTCGGCGTTGTCGCCTTTCAGGCCAGCGATGGCTTGCAGGGAGCGGACCAGAGCCACGCCACCGCCAGGTACCACGCCTTCTTCAACGGCTGCACGGGTAGCGTGCAGGGCGTCTTCAACGCGGGCTTTCTTCTCTTTCATTTCAACTTCGGAACCAGCGCCAACCTTGATCACTGCAACGCCGCCGGACAGCTTGGCCAGGCGCTCTTGCAGTTTTTCACGGTCGTAGTCGGACGAAGTGTCGGCCACTTGCTGACGGATCTGGGTAACGCGAGCCTGGATGTCAGCCTCCACGCCAGCACCGTCGATGATGGTGGTGTTTTCTTTCGACAGCACGACGCGCTTGGCATTACCCAGGTGTTCCAGGGTAGTGCTTTCCAGGCTCAGGCCGATCTCTTCGGAGATAACGGTACCGCCGGTCAGTACGGCGATGTCCTGCAGCATGGCCTTGCGACGGTCGCCGAAGCCTGGAGCCTTCACGGCTGCAACCTTGACGATGCCACGCATGTTGTTCACAACCAGAGTCGCCAGGGCTTCGCCTTCAACGTCTTCAGCGACGATCAGCAGTGGACGGCCGGCTTTGGCAACGGCTTCCAGCACAGGCAGCATTTCGCGGATGTTGGAGATCTTCTTGTCAACCAGCAGGATCAGCGGGCCATCAAGCTCGGCAACCATGGTGTCTGGCTTGTTGACGAAGTAAGGGGACAGGTAGCCGCGGTCGAACTGCATGCCTTCAACAACCGACAGTTCGTTTTCCAGGCCCGAGCCTTCTTCAACGGTGATCACGCCCTCTTTACCGACTTTTTCCATGGCTTCGGCAATGATGTCGCCGATCGAGGAGTCGGAGTTGGCCGAAATGGTGCCGACCTGGGCAATGGCTTTCGAATCGGCACATGGCTTGGCCAGGCCTTTGAGCTCTTTGACGATGGCGATGGTCGCCTTGTCGATGCCGCGCTTGAGGTCCATCGGGTTCATGCCGGCAGCGACGGCTTTCAGGCCTTCGTTGACGATCGACTGAGCCAGAACGGTGGCGGTGGTGGTGCCGTCGCCAGCGTCATCGTTGGCACGGGAGGCAACGTCTTTGACCAGCTGCGCGCCCATGTTTTCGAAGCGATCTTTCAGCTCGATTTCTTTGGCGACGGAAACGCCGTCCTTGGTGATGGTCGGAGCGCCGAAGCTCTTCTCGATGATCACGTTACGGCCTTTCGGGCCCAGAGTCGCTTTTACCGCATCAGCCAGGACGTTTACACCGGCGAGCATTTTCTTGCGGGCGGAGTCGCCGAATTTAACTTCTTTAGCAGCCATGATCGTTTTCCTTGAATACTGGGTAGTAAAGGGAGAGCAGCGGGGTTATCAGCCTTCGATGACGGCGAGGATTTCGTTCTCGCTCATCACCAGCAGGTCTTCGCCGTCTACTTTCACAGTGTTGCTGCCGGAGTAAGGGCCAAACACGACCTTGTCGCCTACTTTCACGGCCAGCGGACGCACTTCACCGTTGTCCAGCACTCGGCCGGTACCGACCGCGATGACTTCACCACTGTTGGCTTTCTCGGCAGCCGAACCTGGCAGAACGATACCGCCAGCGGTTTTCTTTTCTTCTTCGCTGCGACGGATAACGACGCGGTCATGCAGAGGACGAAGCTTCATTGTCGATCTCTCCTAATTATGGTTTTCAGCGGCCGGTGTCGTACCGGCGTTCTGGTTTCATCCGGCGGGGCCGGTCGCGGCTTGCGGTGCAAGCCGCGGAATATTGTCTGGCAATGCCAGAAACCTTGCGGTGACCCATACATAAGGTCGCAAGAGACGATTACAAGGGCTGGGTAGAAAAAATTTTGCGGATTACGCAAACCTGTAGCCGCCGCCCAAGCCTGCGCTGGCCCCTGGGGACACTGGATATCTTCAGTGAGGCTGACGGCCAGCGCGGCCTGCGGCAGCGGCTACAGACCGGCGAAAAAAAAGGCCCCGAAGGGCCTTCTTTCCAGGCGGGATGACTCAGTCGCGTTTTTCGAATTCGCCTTCGATCACGTTAGGCTCACGCCCTACCGCGTGGTTGGCCGCGGCGCGGGCGTGACCTTCATAGGTGCGCCCGCCCTGCTGCAGGTCCTCGGCAAACGAGCGCTGGCGCGAAGCCTGCGCGCGCGCCTTGGCCTGCAGCTTGTTGCCGATCAGCTTGCGGGTGAACGGCAGCAGGCACAACAGGCCCAGCACATCGCTGATGAAGCCGGGCAACAGCAGCAGGCCGCCACCCACGGCCATCATCAGGCCCTGAAACACTTGCTCGGCGGGCAGTTCACCGCGTTGAAGGCTTTGACGGGCATTGAGGGCGGTGGCCAAGCCGGCCACCCGCACCACCAGCACGCCCAGGGCGGAACCGGCAATGATCAGCGCCAACGCCGGGAAGAACCCGATCGCCACGCTGACCTGAAAGAAGACAAAGAGCTCCAGCACCGGGAAGAGCAGGAACAACAACAGAAAAGCACGCATCTAGGTTTCCTCTACGGAAGAACGACTTCCAGTTAACCTTAGATGACGTCGATGTTTCGTGAATTCAAGCCTCGACCTGTCCAACGGTTGGCCAGGCCTGCGCGTGAGCCAGCGAAACCAGGGCCTGGCGCACCTCCAAAGGAGTGTTACAAGGCTTTTCAAAGGGCAACCAGTACAGTGCCTGGCCTATGCGCAGGTGCATGCCTTCGCTGTCGACGCCGGCCAACTGGGCCGGCTCCTGGGCGGGCAGCGCGGCCAGCTCAACATAGTGGGCGATGGCCTTGGCATGATCAGCATTCATGTGCTCGACCATGCCGGTTTCGGCCTGGCCGACAAAAGGATTGGCCAGCGTGACCTCGTCCAACCAATGAATGGCGCCGAAACCGCCGATGTAGCGATGGCGTACCGGTTCCAGCACCCAGAAATCGAAATCATGGGCGCTGTGGTAGTTGGCAGAATCCGGGAAATAGCGGTAATAACGCTGGGCGGCGACCTCGATGGCAGCCGGGTCTTCCAACTGACGGGCTTGGGCCAGTACCGTCAGGCGGCCAACGGCCTGCACGTCCTCGGCGCCCCGCTCACCCACCAGCAAGGAGCACTTGGGGTCCTTCTGCAGGTTGTGCGTGTGCTGGGCAATGCGGCTGATCAGGATCAGCGGATTGCCGTCGGCATCCAGGCAATACGGCACCACGGAGCCAAAGGGAAAGCCGGGCATGGACTTGGAGTGGGTGGACAGTACGCCACGATACTCTTTGAGCAGCAGCTCACGGGCCTGTCGCAGGGGTTTGGCGCTCACCTTGGGCTCCTTGGGGCAAATGGATGCAGCAGAGGTTAACACTGCCTAACGGCGCTTTGTAGCCGCCGCCGTCAGGCTGCGCTGCCCCTCCCTGCCCCACTGGATATCTTCCGTGAACACACAGGACAGCGCCGCCATGCGGCAGCTGCTACGGGGCCGCTGCTACCGCAAGGTTACCAAGTGACGCCAATACCGGCGGTGTAACGGCTGGTATTGAGGTCGGCGTTGCTGGAGCCGGTGACCATGTCCTTCTCGTACTTGAGGTTCAACGAGGCCCACTGGGTGACCTTGTAGCGCACGCCCACTTCCGAATCCAGACTGTAGTCGGCCACGCCACTGAGCGGCTTGCCCACTTCGCCGTTGGTGAAGAACTCGAAGGTCTTGCCGATCAGGAAACGGTTGTAAGACCATTTCAAGCCCACGGCGTAGAAGTCCGACTTGTCGCCGTCAGAGTATTCGTAAGTACTGTGGTTGAGCAGCGAACCCAGCGAAAACGCCCCCAGTTCGTCGTCCCAGAACTGGTAGCCAGGGCCGGTACCCACGGTGCGCTGCTTGGACAGGTCTTCCACGTAGTCACGCTTGACGTTGACTCGGCCCTGCCAGTACCACTTGTCGGTGATGAAGCGGTCCAGCGCGTACTCGGCGTTCCAGTTATTGGTACCCACCACCTCGTCGGTGGTCTCGCGGTTGTACTCGGCGTCCGCCGTGTGGCGCCAGCGGCCGCTGCGCGCAGAGGTTTTGAAGGCCAGGTTGTAGTCGTCGGTATCGCTGTCGGCGCGCTGGAAGTCCACTGCTGCGTCGACGTTGCCCTTCCACACCAAGTCGCCCACCACCGGTTTGGGCTTGATGATCTGCTGGATGCTGGCCAGTTCGACGGTCTTGGGCGCCTCGCCGTTCTGCAAGGTGACCTTGCCGTCGTCCGAGGCTTTCAGCGACTTGGCTTTCTCGCCGGTGTAGGCATCCTGCTTGACCAGCAGTTCCTGGTCGCTTTCCAGCGTCTTGACCTGTTTCCAGTCCAGGGCGATGGAGCCACCGTAGGGGGTATCGAGCATCAATTTGCCGCCGTCGAACACGGTGATCTTGCCGGTCAGGCGGTCGCCGTTCTTCATCCAGACAGTGTCGGCGAGGGCGGTGGTTGAGGCGCTGGCGATGGCAAGGCACAACAGGGTTCTGGACAGCATAAGCAGATTCGGGCTCAGGTTTTCGGAGGAAATCGGGCATCATCCACATGGATGGCCTTTGCGCAAGGACTGACCGGCAAATGACAGATGAGTTCATAAATCAATTGCAACAATTTGGTGACAATGTGCCCATCGATGCGGCGGCAGAACGCCGAACGGCGTTGTACACGGTGCTTTCCCAAGTGCCTGAAGGCAAGGTCGTGACCTACGGCCAACTGGCCGACATGGCCGGCCTGGTGCGCACTGCGCGCTGGGTGGGGCGCACCTTGAGCCAGTTGCCGGAGGGCAGCCAACTGCCTTGGCACCGGGTTATAGGTGCCGGTGGTCGGATAAGTCTGGCTGCCGGAACCGTCGGCGGTGAAGAGCAGCGGGCGCGTTTACGCGCCGAAGGCGTTAATTTCATGAATAATCGCGTGGATATCCGTCGCCATGGCTGGCGCCCCATGGACCCTAACGGTTAGAGTGCGCGCTTTGTTTTCGTAAACTGAGGCAGATTCCAGCCCATGCCCCGTAAAACCTGGCGCGCCGCGCTCGCCGCATATGCCAGCCCTTCGACGCTTGTCCTGTTGCTGCTCGGTTTCGCCGCCGGCCTTCCGTACATGCTGGTGTTCTCCACCCTCTCCGTCTGGCTGCGTGAAGCCGGCGTTGCCCGCGAGACCATCGGCTATGCCAGCCTGATCGGCCTGGCCTATGCCTTCAAATGGGTATGGTCGCCCCTGCTGGACCAATGGCGCCTGCCATTCCTGGCCAGGATGGGCCGTCGCCGCTCCTGGTTGGTGCTGGCCCAGTCGCTGGTGATCATCGGCCTGATCGGCATGAGTTTCTGCGACCCGCAAAAGCACCTGTCCTGGCTGATTGCCATTGCGGTGATGGTGGCTTTCGCCTCGGCGACACAAGACATCGCCGTAGACGCCTATCGCCTGGAAATAGCCGAAGACAACACCCAGGCCGCCCTGGCCGCCAGCTACATGGCCGGCTACCGCATCGCCGCGCTGCTGGCCACCGCCGGCGCGCTGTTCTTCGCCGAGGCCTTCGGTTCCACCGGCTATGCCTACATGCACAAGGCCTGGGCCGGTACCTACATGCTGTTCGGGGTGCTGATGGTGCCCGCGCTGATCACCACACTGGTCATGCGCGAGCCGGCCGTGCCACTGCGCACCCAACTGTCGGCTGGGCGCTACAAGTTCGGCCATCAACTGATGTCGGTGTTCGTGCTGATCATTCTGCTGATCTCGGTGCCGGCAATGTTCACCCAGTTGTACAACACTGACTTCGCCAGCGTGATCTTCCACGGCGAAAGCCTGGTGGACCTGCTGCTGACCGACCGCGCCTTCCTGCGCGCCATTCTCTACATCATCCTCACTGCGCTGTGCCTGTCGTCCATGGGCCGTCGAGGCCTGGCGCCAGTACTGACCCCGGTCAGCGACTTCGTGGTGCGCTACCGTTGGCAGGCGTTGCTGCTGCTGGGCCTGATTGCCACGTACCGCATGTCCGACACGGTCATGGGCGTCATGGCCAACGTGTTCTACATCGATCAGGGCTTCACCAAGGACCAGATCGCCAGCGTCAGCAAGATCTTTGGCCTGGTGATGACATTGCTGGGGGCGGGGGTGGGCGGCCTGTTGATTGTGCGGTTCGGCATCCTGCCGATCCTGTTCGTCGGCGGCGTGGCGTCGGCGGGCACCAACCTGCTGTTCCTGATGCTGGCGGACATGGGCCCGAACCTGAAGATGCTGATCGTGACCATCTCGCTGGACAACTTCAGTTCAGGCATGGCCACCTCGGCGTTCGTGGCCTACCTGTCGAGCCTTACCAACCTGAAGTTCTCGGCCACGCAATACGCGCTGCTCAGCTCCATCATGCTGCTGTTGCCGCGCCTGATCGGTGGTTATTCAGGGGTGATGGTGGAGAAGTTCGGCTACCACAACTTCTTCCTGATCACCGCTGTGCTGGGCGTGCCCACGCTGTTCCTGATTGCCTTGCACTGGCATCAGGAAAGCCGTGGCAACCGCATGGAAGCGGTAGAACAAGAGACTGCAGCAGACAAATCGTAACCGTTACTGCTCCTGTGGGCGCGGGCTCTGCCCGCGAAACAGACAACGCAGGGTGACAGGCACTGCGCGGTGCTCTTTTCGCGGGTAGAACCCGCTCCCACAAGACCGTTGGGGCCCAAACCGCCGGTGTCCGTAAAAAAGGGAGATCATTCGATCTCCCTTTTTTTGTTTACTGCGCGGGTTCCGACACCACGCGCACCACGCGCTGCGGGAACGGGATGTCGATGTTCGCGGCACGCAACCGGTCGCGGATCTCGGCGTTGATCATGTTGGTGACCCCGCCCATGTCCGACGTATTCACCCACATGCGTAACGACACAGTGATGGCGCTGTCGCCCAGCGCGGCAACCACGGCTTCCGGTGCCGGGCTTTCCAGCACGCGCGGATCCTTGGCCAGGTCCAGGAGAATTTCCCGGGCCTTCTGCAGGTCGGCATCGTAGTCCACGCCAATGTCGTAGGTGATCTTGCGCGTGGGCTGACGGTTGGTGTTGGTGATGATGCCATTGGACAGCGGGCCGTTGGGCAGGATCACGGTCTTGTTGTCACCGGTGCGCAGCACGGTGTGGAAGATCATGATGTTGTCCACGGTGCCCTGCACGCCCTGGGCTTCGATCCAGTCGCCAATGCGGAACGGGCGGAACAGCAGAATCAGCACGCCACCGGCGAAGTTCGCCAGGCTGCCCTGCAGCGCCAGGCCAATGGCCAGGCCGGCAGCACCAATGGCGGCCACGAAGGAAGTGGTCTCGATGCCGATCATCGACGCCACGCTGACAATCAGCATCACCTTCAGCGCAATGTTTGCCAGGCTGCTGATGAAGCCCTGCAGGGCCAGGTCGGCATGACGCATGGCCAACAGCTTGCCCACGCGTGCGGTCAACTGGTTGATCAGCCACCAGCCTACGGTCAGGGTCACCACCGCCAGCAGCACGCGGCTGCTGTACTGCATGATCATCGGAACCCAGGTCTGGGACTTCTGGACGAGTTGATCCACTTCTGCGTTTACATCCATAAGGCTCTCCTAATGCCGGTTGGCGCAATCGATTCACCCGCGCCACGGGAGTGGGACGCCGCGGTCCCCCCACAGGTTCCCGGCAACGTCCCCCCGCCAATCAGTCGCGAAAGTTGTTGAACTGCAGCGGCATGTCGAATTCCTTGGCCCGCAGCGCGGCGATGGCCTCTTGCAAGTCGTCGCGTTTCTTGCCGGTAACCCGCACTTGCTCGCCCTGGATGGCGGCCTGCACCTTGAGCTTGGCGTCCTTGATGTGGGCGACGATTTTTTTCGCCAGTTCCTTGTCGATGCCTTCGCGCAGGCTGGCTTCCTGCTTCATCACTTTGCCCGAGGCATAGGCGTCCTTCACTTCCAGGCACTTGACGTCGAGCTTGCGCTTGACCAGGGCCAGCTTGAGGATCTCGATCATGGCTTCGAGCTGGAATTCGGCCTCGGCGGTCAGGGTGACGGTCAACTCCTTGAATTCGAAGGTGCCTTTGCCTTTCAGGTCATAGCGACGGTCCAGTTCCTTGACCGCGTTTTCAACCGCGTTGGTCACTTCGTGCTTGTCCAGCTCGGACACTACGTCGAACGAGGGCATGTAAAATTCTCCAAAAAAAATGGCGCAGCTCGGTAAAGATGGAGCACGCCTGGCTTGACGGTTAAAATGCGAGGTCATTATAACGGTTGCCAGCACCGCACAACGCCCCTTCCTGTGCGAAGTTCGACCCAGGCAGTGGCAGATTGTCCTTCCTCCTCACGTGAGTCGCGTATGCCGAACCCGAATTTGAGCATTGTGCTGGTCCAGGATGATCCCGAAAGGGCCGCGACGCTGACAACACTGCTGCACCACGCCGGTTGCCAGGACGTGCGCTACTGCACCCACGCCGACGCCCTGGCCCGCCAGGAACAGCAGCCGGCCAGCCTGATGCTGCTCGAAGGCGAACCGGGCCTGGCGTTGGCGTCACGGGTGCGCCAGTTCGACGAAATGGGCGAGCACTACACCTACATCCTGCTGATCAGCGAGCGCAACGCCAGCGAACTGCTGGACGACACTGCCGACCTGGGCATCGACGACGTTATCGCGCCCAACGCCCTGGCCGAGCTGCTGCCCGCCCGCCTGCATGCCGCCGAGCGCCTGTACAACATCGTGCAGCGCCTGCGCCAGGAAAACAGCCTGCTGCGCCAGAACATCGCCAGCCTGGAACAGCGCAACCTGGTGGACTCGCTCACCGGCCTTGGCAACGCCCGCTACCTGCGCCAGAAACTCACCGACAGCCTGCGCCAGATCCAGGCCCGGGGCGGCGCCCTGTGCTACCTGCTGATTGGCCTGCAAAACGCCGACCAGTTGCAGCGCGAACACGGCACCGACCGCTACGACGAACTGCTGCAAGGCGTGGCCAGGCGTCTGCAACAGATGGTGCGGCCGCTGGACGTGCTCGGCCGCCTGGACGACCAGCACTTCGTTTTGCTGACCCTGCCAGCAGACTTGCAGGAATGTGCGCCCAGCAGCTTCAAGCGCCTGCATGACGGCTTGAACCTCAAGGCCTTCATGACCAGCAGCGGCGCCATCGACGTGGTGGCCGGCATCAGCCTGATTGGTGCCGACGGCAAAAGCCTGCCGCAAACGCCGCAAGCACTGTTCGACGAAGCCCGGGCGTTGCTTGGCCAGTCCTACGACAGCGGCCTGGTCAGCGCCAAGCGCCTGCCGGTGCGCGGCTGATGGCCGCGCTGCCCTGGCATGTGCTGGGCGCCGGCAGCCTGGGCACTCTGTGGGCGTGCCGCTTGGCCCGCCAGGGATTGCCCGTGACACTGATACTGCGCGACGCCTCGCGGCTGCGCAGTTACCAGGCCGCAGGTGGCCTGACCCTGATCGAGCAGGACAAGACCCAGCTTTACCCGCTGGCCGCCGAAACCTTCGACAGCCAGGCGCCCATTCAGCGCCTGCTGGTGGCCTGCAAGGCCTATGACGCCGAACACGTGGTGGCCCGCCTTGGCCCGCGCCTGGCCCCGGGCGCCGAAGTGATCCTGTTGCAGAACGGCCTGGGCAGCCAGGCCGCCGTAGCCGCGGCGGTGCCCCAGGCGCGTTGTATCTTCGCCTCCAGCACCGAGGGGGCGTTTCGTGCCAGGGACTGGCAGGTGACCTTCGCCGGCCACGGTTTCACCTGGCTCGGCGACCCGGCCAACCCGGCCGCGCCGGGCTGGCTCGACGAATTGACCGCCAGCGGCATTCCCCACCAGTGGACCGTTGACATCCTCACACGGCTGTGGCGCAAGCTGGCACTCAACTGCGCCATCAACCCGCTGACCGTGTTGCATGACTGCCGTAATGGCGACCTGCAACAGCATCCGGCGCAAATCGCCACCCTGTGCGCCGAACTGGCCGAACTGCTGGAGCACTGTGGCCAGCCCGAGGCCGCTGTGGACCTGCACGGCGAAGTGCTGCGGGTGATTCAGGCGACGACGGCGAACTTCTCCTCCATGCACCAGGACGTCAGCCAGGGCCGGCGCACCGAGATCAGCTACCTGCTGGGCTATGCCTGCGCCGCGGCCGTGCGCCATCAGCGCAGCCTGCCGCACTTGAAACAACTGCATGCGCGCCTGGTCCAACATCTGCAGGCCGCCGGCCTGCCCAGCGTCTGAAGGCACCCCTGCGCTTTGATACACTCAAGGCTGAACGCCCTTTCCCGAAAGACGGACTCGTCGATGCCATTGCGCCAGCGCCTTGAAAACCTGCCGGTGGGGCAGAAACTGCTCGCCGCCCTGCTGGTCCTGCTGACCACCGTGCTGTTGGTGGCCAACCTGACCTTCATCAGCGCGGCCTACTGGATCTCCCAGGAAAGCATGGCCCCCCAGGCACTGCAGACCATCGGCAAGCTTGTCACCAACCCGGCCCTGGCCATCGAGGCGCTGGACTCGCCGCAAAGCGCCCAGGCCCTGCTGGAGGAGCTCAACAGCTATTCGCCCCTGCGCGCGGCAGCGGTGTACGACACCGACGGCAAATTGCTCGCACAACTGCAGCATGGCCAGCAACTCAAGGTGCCCGAGCATTACCGAAACATGGAAAAGTGGCGCCAGATCGAATTTCGCAGCACCCAGCTGGTGAACCTGCCTCGCAGCGGCAAACCGCCTGGCCACCTGCTGCTGGTAGCCAGCAGCGAACTGCCCATGGCCTTCTACACCGGCACTCTCACCGCCAGCCTGGGCATTCTGGTGTTCAGCGTGCTGCTGTGGCTGGTGATCGCGCGCCAGATCAAGCGCCTGATCACCAAGCCCATCTACCAGTTGGAAGAACTGTCACGCCAGGTGACGCGCGAAGAGAACTACGCCCTGCGCGCCGCCCCTGGCAACCACGACGAAATCGGCAGCCTGGCCGAGGCCTTCAACACCATGCTGTCGCGCATCGAAGCCCGCGAGCAGCAACTCAAGCGTGCCCGCGACGACTCCCAGGCCGCCTATGACCAGGCCCAGGGCCTGGCGGAAGAAACCCGGCACACCAACCGCAAGTTGGAACTGGAAGTGCAGGTGCGCAGCAAGATCGAGAAAAAACTCACGGGGTTCCAGAACTACCTCAACAGCATCATCGACTCCATGCCCTCGGCACTCATCGCCCTGGACGAGCAGTTGTACGTCACCCAGTGGAATCAGGAGGCCAGCGCGCTGTCTGGCACCCCGCTGGACGAGGCGCTGAACCAGCCGATTTTCCTCGCCTTCGAGCCACTGAAGCCGTTCCTGCCGGAGCTGAAGAACACCGTGGAACGCCACTCCGTGGCCAAGATCGAACGGGTCACCTGGGTCAAGGACGACGTCACGCACCATTACGCCCTGACGTTCTACCCGCTGATGGGCGGCGCCGGGCGCGGCGTGGTGATCCGTATCGATGACATCAGCCAGCGCCTGTCCATGGAAGAAATGATGGTGCAATCGGAGAAAATGCTCTCGGTAGGCGGCCTGGCCGCAGGCATGGCCCACGAGATCAATAACCCGCTGGGCGCCATCCTGCACAACGTGCAGAACGTGCGGCGGCGCCTGTCACCGGAGCTGGCACGCAACCTGGAAGCTGCCGCCGAAGCCGGCATCGACCTGGCCACGGTGAACCGCTACCTGCATAACCGCGAGATCCCGCAACTGCTGGACGGCATCCAGCAGGCCGGAGCCCGGGCGGCGAAGATCGTTACCCACATGCTCAGTTTCAGCCGCCGCAGCAATCGGCAACTGGCGCCGTGCGACCTGCCGGCGCTGATCGACCAGGCGGTGGAAATCGCCGGCAACGACTTCGACCTGGCCATCGGCTTCGACTTCAAGGGCCAGAATATCATCCGCCAGTTCGACCCCAACCTGGGGCCGGTGCCCGGCACGGCCAACGAGCTTGAACAAGTGTTGCTCAACCTGCTGAAGAACGCCGCCCAGGCCATTCACCAACGTCCGGAAGGCAGCGAAGCCGGCCGTATCACCCTGCGCACCCGGCTAAACCCGCCGTGGGCGGAAATACAGGTGGAAGACAACGGCATCGGCATGCCCGAACAGGTGCGCAAGCGCACCTTCGAGCCCTTCTTCACCACCAAGGAGATTGGCCAGGGCACGGGGCTGGGGCTGTCGGTTTCCTATTTCATCGTCACCAACAACCACAAGGGCCAGATGGAGGTACAGTCCACGCCCGGCCTGGGCACCTGTTTCACCTTGCGCCTGCCGCTTACAGCCAGTACGGTGCCGGCCACCCTCTTGACCTCGGAGACATAAGACATGGGCTTTCGCTTGTCGAAGATCTACACCCGCACCGGCGACAAGGGCGAGACCGGCCTGGGCGACGGCCGCCGGGTTGGCAAGGACCACCCCCGAGTGGAAGCCATTGGCGAGGTGGACACGCTCAACAGCCAGCTAGGCCTGCTGCTGGCCGGCTGCGCCGAGGACTCACGCCTGAGCGAGGTGCTGGAAGCCTTGGCGCCGTGCCAGCATCGGTTGTTCGACCTGGGCGGCGAGTTGGCGATGCCGGCTTACCAGGCGCTGAACGCGGCTGAGGTAGAGCGCCTGGAACAGGTGATCGACCTTTGGAATGAAGAGCTCGGCCCGCTGGAAAACTTCATCCTGCCGGGTGGGTCGGCGTTGATTGCCCAGGCCCACGTGTGTCGCAGCCTGGCACGCACTGCCGAGCGCCGCTGCCAGCATTTGAATGCCGTGGAGCCGCTGGGCGGCGTGGGCTTGGCCTACATCAACCGGCTGTCGGACCTGCTGTTCGTGGCCGCGCGAATCATCGCCCGCCGCCAGGGCGTGGCGGAAATCCTCTGGCAGCCTGCCGCAAAACCCTGAACCACCCCGGCAATGCCTGATACACCCCATCGCAAGACGCACGGAGCTGCCGCAGGCTGCGAAAAGGTCTGCAGGACCTTCAGCGGTGTCATATCGATCGCGGGCACGCTGTGCGCGCCTTCGCAGCCTGGCGGCGGATGGCCGGCTCGCAGCCTGACGGCAGCTCCGACATCAACCTCGCAGGTTAGACGTCGGGCCAGAACGCGCGGATGCCGGCCACGCCCTGGGCGCCGATGTCCCAGGCACGCGCCTTGTCCGCAGGGCCCACGCCACCGAGCAGAAACACTGGGTAGGTAAAGCCTGCGATCAATTGCGCCGCCTTGTCCCAGCCCAGCGGCTGGGCGTCGGGGTGGGTCTGGGTGGCCTGCACCGGCGACAGGGTGACGAAGTCAGCACCCATCTGCTGTGCCAGCGCCAGCTCTTCGGCGTTATGGCACGACGCAGCCAACAGCCGCTCGCGCGGGAATGGCCGGCCCTTGCTGGCGTATTTGCGCAGCTGTTCGGCCGTAAGATGCCAGCCGGCCGACGGGAAGTCGCCCAGCCACTCCAGCGGCCCCTTGAGCATCAATTGCGCCTTGCCCGCGCACAACCCCACCGCATCCACCGCCAGGTCGCGGTATTTCGGGTCGTAGCCGTTGGGAGCACGCAGTTGCACCAGGCGCGCGCCGTGGGCGATGGCCTTTTGCAGGCCGCGCAGCAGCTCGGGCGTTTCCAGGCCTTCGGGGGTAATCAGGTATTCACTGGCCAGCCCCGCCGCCTTGACGATCGGCCGGTTGGCTTCGGGAAATTCGTAATTGGGCAGCTCACGGGCAGTGACCCAGGCCAGCGGCTGGCCTTCGGCACCGTGGGGCTCGCCGGTGAACGCGGTGACTTCCCAGACGTCCAGCAGCACCTGCTTGTCGGGGTAGTCGTGTTGCACTTTGATCAACGGGCGCGCCGTGGTGACGCTGATGCCCAGCTCTTCGGCCAGCTCGCGGGACAGCGCGGCGCGTACGCCCTCGCCCTCCTCGACCTTGCCACCAGGAAACTCCCACAGGCCACCCTGGTGCTGGGTGTCGGCCCGACGAGCGATGAGGATACGGTTATCGGCGCCACGGATGACGGCGGCAGCTACATGAATGCGTTTCACGGTTCCTCCCTAGGACCGCGTCGCGCCATTCCCGGGCAAAGCCCGGTACTACAGGTATTGCGCAATCGTGTAGGACCGGGCCGTGCCCGGGAATGGAGCGACGCAGACATCAAGCCTTACGTACGGTATTCGGCGTTGATTTTCACGTATTCGTGGGACAGGTCGGTGGTCCAGATGGTTTCGCTGCACTCACCACGGCCCAGTTCGATACGAATGGTGATTTCTTCACGCGCCATCACTGCCGAGCCCTGCTCTTCGGTGTAGGTGGCCGAACGGCCGCCACGGCTGGCGATGCACACCTCGCCCAGGTACACGTCGATCAGGCTGACGTCCAGGTTCGGCACGCCGGCACGGCCCACGGCTGCCAGGATACGGCCCCAATTGGGGTCGGAGGCGAACAGCGCGGTCTTGATCAGTGGCGAATGAGCCACGGCATAACCGACGTCCAGACACTCCTGATGATTACCACCACCGTTGACCTGCACGGTCACGAACTTGGTCGCGCCTTCGCCGTCACGGACGATGGCCTGGGCCACTTCCATGCACACTTCGAACACGGCCTTTTTCAGCGCTTCGAACAACGCGCCGCGGGCTTCGGTGACTTCCGGCAGGTTGGCCTGGCCGGTAGCGATCAGCATGCAGCAGTCGTTGGTGGAGGTGTCACCGTCGATGGTGATGCGGTTGAACGACTTGTTGGCGCCGTCCAGGATCAGGTCCTTGAGCACCGCCGGGGCAACCTTGGCGTCGGTGGCGATATAGCCCAGCATGGTGGCCATGTTCGGACGAATCATGCCCGCACCCTTGCTGATGCCGGTGACGGTGATGGTAACACCATCGATCACGAACTGGCGGCTGGCGCCCTTGGGCAAGGTGTCGGTGGTCATGATGCCAGTGGCAGCAGCGGCCCAGTTGTCGACCGAAAGGTCGTCCAGCGCCGCTTGCAGGGCGCCTTCGATCTTCTCGACCGGCAGCGGCTCACCGATCACGCCGGTGGAGAACGGCAGTACGGCACTGGCGTCCACGCCAGTCAGTTTGGCCAGGCTGGCGCAGGTGCGCTCGGCAGCCACCAGGCCAGGCTCGCCGGTACCGGCGTTGGCATTGCCGGTGTTGGTCAGCAGGTAACGCACCGTGCCCTGCACGCGCTGCTTGGCGATGATCACCGGTGCGGCGCAAAACGCGTTCAGGGTGAACACACCGGCCACACTCGAACCTTCGGCGCAGCGCATGACCACGACGTCCTTGCGCCCAGGGCGCTTGATGCCCGCCGAAGCGATGCCAAGCTCGAAACCAGCAACCGGGTGCAACGTCGGCAAAGGACCCAGACCAACAGCCATGAGAACACTCCTGGAAAATACAGACGCCGTATTCCAACACACGGCGTTAACGATGGAAAAACGCCGCGACGGCTGGAAGCCGGTCGCGGCGCGGATGTTTCAGGTCAGAACCGGATCGTCAGTTGATCTGGCCGTGACAGTGCTTGAACTTCTTGCCCGAACCACACCAGCACAGTTCGTTGCGGCCCAGCTTCTGGTCGTTGCGCACCGGGGCGGTGGCCACGGCCAGGTCTTCACCCTCATCGGCTACTAGTTGCGGCGCGTCCAGGCCAGGAGCCTCGGCGTGTTCGAACTGCATGCGGGCGGCCAATTCCTCGGCCTCGCGGCGCAGGCGTGCTTCTTCTTCGGCCGGGTCTTCGCGGCGAACCTGAACGTGTGACAGAACGCGAATGGTGTCGCGCTTGATCGAGTCCAGCAGTTCCTGGAACAGGGTAAACGACTCGCGCTTGTATTCCTGCTTCGGGTTCTTCTGGGCATAGCCACGCAGGTGGATACCGTGACGCAGGTGGTCCATGGTCTGCAGGTGATCTTTCCACAGGTCGTCCAGCACCCGCAGCAGGATCTGCTTCTCGAACGTACGCAGGGCATCGGCGCTGGCCTGCTCTTCCTTGTCGTTGTAGGCAGCCAGCAACTCGGCCAGCAGCTTCTCGCGCAAGGTTTCTTCGTACAGGTGATCGTCTTCGTCCAGCCATTGCTGGATAGGCAGCTTCACGCCGAAGTCGTTCAGCAGGGCCGCTTCCAGGCCAGCCACATCCCACTGCTCGGGAAGCGACTGTGGCGCAATGTGGGCGCTGACGGTGCTGTCCAGCACTTCCTGGCGAAACTCGGCGATGGTGTCGCCAATGTTCTCGGCCGCCAGCAGGCTGTTACGCATATGGTAAATCACTTTACGCTGTTCGTTGGCGACGTCGTCGAACTCCAGCAATTGCTTGCGGATATCGAAGTTGCGGCCTTCAACCTTGCGCTGCGCTTTCTCGATGGCGTTGGTCACCATGCGATGCTCGATGGCCTCGCCGGACTGCATGCCCAGGGCCTTCATGAAGTTTTTCACCCGGTCAGAGGCGAAGATGCGCATCAGGCTGTCTTCCAGCGACAGGTAGAAACGGCTCGAACCGCTGTCACCCTGACGGCCGGCACGGCCACGCAGCTGGTTGTCGATACGGCGCGATTCGTGACGCTCGGAGGCGATCACGTGCAGGCCGCCGGACTCCAGCACCTGCTGGTGACGCTTCTGCCAGTCGGCCTTGATCTGGGCGATCTGCTCGGGGGTGGCGTCTTCCAGGGAAGCCACTTCCACTTCCCAATTGCCGCCCAGCAGGATGTCGGTACCACGACCGGCCATGTTGGTGGCGATGGTCAACGCGCCTGGGCGGCCGGCCTGGGCGATGATCTCGGCTTCCTTTTCGTGGAACTTGGCGTTCAGGACCTTGTGCTCGATGCCTTCCTTGTTGAGCAGGCTGGACATGTGCTCGGACGTTTCGATGGTGGCCGTACCCACCAGGACCGGACGGCCCTGGGCCATGCTTTCCTTGATGTCGGTGACGATGGCGGCGTACTTCTCATCCGCGGTCAGGTAGACCAGGTCGTTGAAGTCCTTACGCGCCAGCGGCTTGTTCGGCGGGATCACCATGACCGACAGGGTATAGATCTGGTGGAACTCGAACGCCTCGGTGTCAGCGGTACCGGTCATGCCGGACAGCTTGTTGTACAGGCGGAAATAGTTCTGGAACGTGGTCGAGGCCAAGGTCTGGCTTTCGGCCTGGATGTTCAGGTTTTCCTTGGCCTCGATGGCCTGGTGCAGGCCTTCGGACAGGCGACGGCCCGGCATGGTACGGCCGGTGTGCTCGTCAACCAGCAGGATCTGACCGTCCTGGACAATGTATTCGACGTTGCGGTGGAACAACTTGTGTGCGCGCAGGCCGGCATAGACATGGGTCAACAGGCCCAGGTTGTGCGCCGAATACAGGCTTTCGCCTTCGGCCAGCAGGCCGACGCGGGTGAGCATTTCCTCGACGAACTGGTGACCGGCTTCGTTCATTTCCACCTGGCGAGTTTTCTCGTCCACGGTGTAGTGACCGGCCTTGGTGACCTGGCCTTCCACTTCCTCGATGTGCTGCTCAAGGCTTGGGATAAGGCGGTTGATCTCGGTGTACAGCTTGGAGCTGTCCTCGGCCTGGCCGGAGATGATCAGCGGCGTACGCGCTTCGTCGATGAGGATGGAGTCGACTTCGTCGATCACGGCGAAATTCAGTTCACGCTGGAACTTCTCTTCCAGGCTGAAGGCCATGTTGTCGCGCAGGTAGTCGAAACCGAACTCGTTGTTGGTGCCGTAGGTGATGTCGGCGGCGTAGGCAGAGCGTTTTTCTTCTGGCGGCGCGAAAGGCGTGACGACGCCCACGGACAGACCGAGGAATTCGTACAGCGGACGCATCCAGTTGGCGTCGCGGCGAGCCAGGTAGTCGTTGACGGTCACCACGTGCACGCCCTTGCCGGACAGTGCATTGAGGTACACGGCCAGGGTAGCGACCAAAGTCTTGCCCTCACCGGTGCGCATTTCGGCGATCATGCCTTCATGCAGCGTCATGCCACCAATGAGCTGGACGTCGAAGTGGCGCATGCCCATGACACGCTTGCCTGCTTCGCGGCATACCGCAAAGGCTTCTGGCAGAAGCTTGTCGAGGGTCTCGCCTTTTGCCAGGCGGGCCTTGAACTCCTCGGTCTTGGCGCGCAGCTGCTCGTCCGAGAGGGCCACCATTTGCTCTTCGAAGGCATTGACGATCTGTACCGTCTTGAGCATGCGTTTGACTTCACGCTCGTTCTTGCTTCCAAAAAGTTTCTTTAACAAAGGCGCAAACATATCGGCAGGATCTTCCACACGTAGGGATGGAGGGCGGCCCCGTGAGTCGCCCGTGCAGCCCTCATGGCCGCATGCGAACGAGCATTCTACCCGGAAACGGCGAGGAGGAAAGTGGCGTTATTTCCACGATGCTGGCACAGCGCTTTGACGGGGCTTTTTTACAATAAGGCCTTTTTTCTCAACTTCAACCCATCCAGTGCAGAAGTTATGTAACCGAACGGGTGATTGCGGCTCGAAACAGGCGGTTTCTGCTACCATGGCGGCTCTGTAACTTCAGGTTTCCCCCATGGCATTTCGCCCCCTCCCCGCCCGGGCGCCCGCCGTTCTGCTGCGCGAGGCCAAGCCCCTCAAGGCGCTGTTCGGCCACGCCCAGCGCCTCGCGCACCTGCAACGATTGTTCGAAAGCCAGCTGCAGCCGGCTGCGCGCGAACACTGCTACGTGGCGTCGTGGCGCGAGGGATACCTGCTGCTTATTGTCACTGATGGCCATTGGGCTACAAGGTTGCGGTACCAGCAGAAACGCCTGCTACGCGACCTGCAGGCCTTGCCCGAATTCGCAGGCCTGACGCGGATTCAATTCCAGGTGCGGCCAAGCACCGTGCAACGCAGCTTGGCCGGGCGCAACTTCGACCTGTCCAGCAGCGCGGCAGAGAGCCTGCAGTCCATTGCCGAAGGCATCACCGACCCCAAGCTCAAGGCGGCGCTGGAGCGTCTTGCGGCACATGCGGGCAAGCCGAAAGCCTGAAGGCATTGCTGTTGCTGTCAGCTTTTGACGTGGGTGGTGATCTTGCTTTTGCCGTTGGCCCTGTTGGCCATTCGTGAGGGCTATAAAAAAGGCCACCCTAAGGTGGCCTCAATAACATCTAGAGAAGAGAGTGTTCGACTTACACTGCCGCCACGGGACGCATGTAAGAGATCGGTGCCGTACTGGCATCTTCGAATGTCACCACTTCCCAGGCATCCTTCTGCTCGATGAGCTTGCGCAGGAGCTGGTTGTTCAGCGCATGGCCGGACTTGAAGCCACGGAACTCACCAATCAGGCTGTTGCCCAGCAGGTAAAGGTCACCGATGGCATCGAGGATCTTGTGCTTGACGAATTCGTCTTCGTAGCGAAGACCGTCTTCGTTCAGCACGCCGTCCTTGTCCACGACAATGGCGTTTTCAACGCTGCCGCCGAGTGCGAGGTTGTGCTTGCGCAGGTACTCGATGTCACTCATGAAACCAAAGGTGCGGGCGCGGCTGACTTCCTTCACGAAGGACGTGCTGGAAAAGTCGACGCTTGCGCTTTGGGTGCGGTTGCGGAATACCGGGTGATCGAAATCGATCTCGAAACTCACCTTGAACCCGTCGAATGGCACGAAAGTGGCGCGCTTGTCGCCGTCTTCCACTGTCACTTCGCGCAGGATGCGGATGAACTTCTTGGCTGCGTCCTGTTCTTCCAGGCCGGCAGATTGAATCAGGAATACGAAGGGTCCTGCACTACCATCCATGATCGGGACTTCGGACGCGGAGAGCTCGACGTAGGCGTTATCGATGCCCAGGCCAGCCATGGCCGAGAGCAAGTGCTCAACCGTGTCTACCTTGGTATCGCCGTTGACCAGAGTGGTCGACATCGTGGTCTCGCCGACATTTTCCGCACGCGCAGGAATCTGCACCATTGGATCCAGGTCGGCACGACAGAAAACGATGCCAGTATCCACGGGAGCCGGCTTGAGGGTCAGGTATACCTTCTCCCCAGAGTGCAGGCCGACACCGGTGGCACGGATAATATTCTTCAGGGTGCGTTGTTTAATCATGGCATTGGCCGCTTCAGCGCAAATTGCGAACTGGTATCAACAAAGGCTGGCGATAATAGCAGACCCGGCCTTTGCTGAACACCAATCACCTTCATAGCCCTGATAAATTCCATCAATCAGCCTGACGACGCAGGAATGCCGGGATATCCAGGTAGTCCAGATCGTCTTGCGGGTTGAGTTTGGCAGCCTGTGCCGCGCCTGCGTGTGCCTGATTGCGCATCACGGTAGGACGGTCCAGGTCGCGGTAGTTCACCGACGGCTGTTCCTGACGAACGGGCGCCTGCTGGGCGACTGCTTGTTGGGAAGCGGTTTGCAGGGTGTTGTCGATGACCTTCACAGGCTTCTCGATCTTGGCACCCAGGCCGGTGGCAACCACGGTCACGTGCAGCTCGTCGCGCATGTCCGGGTCGATAACAGTACCGACCTTGACCATGGCGTGATCCGACGCGAACGCCTCGATGATGCTACCCACGTCGGAGTACTCACCCAGGGACAGGTCAGGACCGGCGGTGATGTTGACCAGGATGCCGCGGGCGCCCTGCAGGTTGACGTCTTCGAGCAGCGGGTTGCGAATGGCCGCCTCGGTCGCTTCACGCGCACGATTCGGACCGCTGGCGCAGCCAGTACCCATCATCGCCATGCCCATTTCGCTCATGACAGTGCGAACGTCGGCGAAGTCGACGTTGATCATGCCTGGACGCTTGATGATGTCGGAGATACCGCGAACGGCACCGGCCAGTACATCGTCAGCCTTGGCGAACGCCGACAGCAGGCTGGCGTCCTTGCCCAGGATGGTCAGCAGCTTCTCGTTGGGGATGGTGATCAGCGAGTCGACGCTTTCGCTCAGCGCACGGATGCCCTCATCGGCGATCTGCATGCGCTTGCGGCCTTCGAACGGGAACGGACGGGTCACGACCGCAACGGTCAGGATGCCCATTTCCTTGGCCACTTCGGCAATGATCGGCGCAGCACCGGTACCGGTACCGCCACCCATGCCGGTGGTGATGAAGACCATGTTGGTGCCAACCAGCACCTCGGCGATACGCTCGCGGTCTTCCAGCGCGGCCTGGCGGCCCACTTCAGGGTTGGCGCCAGCGCCCAGGCCCTTGGTGACACCGGTGCCCAGTTGCAGGATGGTGCGCGCACCAATGTTCTTCAGGGCTTGAGCATCGGTGTTGGCGCAGATGAACTCGACGCCTTCGATGTTGCTCTTGACCATGTGATTGACAGCGTTGCCGCCGCCACCACCCACACCGATAACCTTGATTACCGGGCTTTGCGGGATGTTGTCTACAAGTTCGAACATGTTCCCTCTCCTTTCATTTCTCTAGTTTTAGCGCCTACTACTGCCGTTGAATCTGAAACCTTGAAACTTAGAAATTGCCTTGAACCCAACGTTTTAAGCGTTCCAGCACAGGAGCCTTGGGTTCATCGCCGTAGCTGTTGCTGTTACTCAACCCGGTCAGGGTGGTGCCATCGTTCTGCTTCTGCAGCCCGTACATCAGCAAGCCCACACCGGTGGAATAAATCGGGTTGCGCACAACATCGGCAAGCCCGCGAACCGAATGCGGTACGCCCAGGCGCACCGGCATGTGGAAAATCTCTTCGGCCAGTTCCACCGCGCCTTCCATCTTCGACGTGCCGCCGGTCAGCACGATGCCGCCGGGGATCAGGTCTTCGTAGCCGCTGCGGCGCAATTCGGCCTGGATCAGGGTGAACAGCTCGTCGTAGCGCGGCTCGACCACTTCGGCCAGGGCCTGGCGCGACAGCTCGCGCGGCGGACGGTCGCCCACGCTTGGCACCTTGATGGTTTCACCGGCACCGGCCAGCTTGGCCAGGGCGCAGGCGTAGCGAATCTTGATTTCTTCGGCGTACTGGGTCGGCGTGCGCAGGGCCATGGCGATGTCGTTGGTGACCTGGTCGCCAGCAATCGGGATGACCGCCGTGTGACGAATGGCGCCTTCGGTGAAGATGGCGATGTCGGTGGTGCCGCCACCGATGTCCACCAGGCACACGCCCAGCTCTTTCTCGTCGTCGGTCAGCACCGAGTAGGCCGAGGCCAACTGCTCGAGGATGATGTCGTCGATTTCCAGGCCGCAGCGGCGTACGCACTTTTCAATATTCTGCGCGGCGTTGACGGCGCAGGTCACCACGTGGACCTTGGCTTCCAGGCGCACGCCCGACATGCCCAGGGGCTCGCGAACGCCCTCCTGGTTGTCGATGGAGTAGTCCTGCGGCAGGGTGTGCAAAACCCGTTGGTCGGCCGGGATGGCCACGGCCTGGGCGGCATCGAGTACACGCTCCAGGTCCGCGCTGCTCACTTCACGATCGCGGATAGCGACGATGCCGTGGGAGTTGAGGCTGCGGATGTGGTTGCCGGCGATGCCGACGAATGCCGAGTGGATACGGCAGCCCGCCATCAGCTGGGCCTCTTCCACCGCGCGCTGGATCGACTGCACGGTCGACTCGATATTCACCACCACGCCCTTCTTCAGGCCACGCGAGGGGTGGGTACCGATCCCGACGATATCCAGCGAACCGTCATCCGCGACTTCGCATACCAGCGCCACCACCTTGGAGGTGCCGATATCCAGACCGACGATCATTTTCCCGCTTTGCACGTTTGCCATGGTCCTGCCTCTTCTTAATTCTTCGCGACGGCGGGTTGGGCCGTCGGCTGCGCATTCGGTTCCCGCCAGCCGACGGCCAGGCCGTTGGCGTAACGCAGGTCGATGCGCGCGATATTCGTGATCTGGTCTTTCAGTGTTTTGTCGTAAATGGCAATGAAGCGGCGCATCTTCTCGACGAGGTGGTCACGCCCCAGCAACAGCTCGATGCCGGGCCCCGAGTTGCCTGCGCCGGTGGTGAGGAACCAGCTGCCACGCTCGCGCAGCTCCAGCCGGGCGATGGAGAAACCCATCGGCCGCAACATCTGGCTCAACACCTGGTACTGCTGCATGACCTGTTGCTGGGCACGTTGCGGCCCGAACAGCTGCGGCAGGTGCTCATAGTTGGCCAACTCGCGCGGCGCGAACGCCTCGCCCTGGTTGTTGAGCAACGCCGAGTCCCCCCAACGGGCCACCGGCAGTTGCTCTTCCAGCCGGATCACGACCTGGTCAGGCCACACCCGGCGAACTTCGGCGTGGGCGATCCACGGCATCTGTTCAAGCTCGGTGCGCATGCTGGCCAGGTCGATGGTAAAGAAGGTCGACGCCACGTACGGGGCAATGCGCTGCTGCACCGCTTGCTGGCTGATGTAGCTCAGGTCGCCCTGCACGTTGATCTTGGTGATCGGCCGGTCGGCGTAGGGCATCAGGTAAATGGCGCCCTCGTAGGTGCCGACGCCCAGTACCACCAGCAGCACCGGCCAGAACAGCTTCTTCAAGAAGCTGAAATTGGCCTTGCGTACCCGTGCGCCCATGGGCTCCTGCGCCACCATTCGGCTGGCGCCACGGGGCACCGGCTTGCTGCGGCCGGGTACGGGTTGCTGATGACGAAGCGTCGCGCCGTTCATGGGTTTACCCTCGCGCCTCTACGCTGTCGGCCAGGATCGCCAGCACCAGTTGCTGGAAATCGATGCCTGCAGCGCGTGCTGCCATGGGGACCAGGCTGTGATCGGTCATGCCTGGGGCCGTGTTGACTTCCAATAGCCAGAAACGCCCCTGCTCGTCCTGCATGACATCGACGCGTGCCCAGCCGGCAATGCCCACCGCTTCACAGGCACGGGCCGTGAGGTCGATCAGCTCTTGTTCGCGGGTGGCGTCGAGGCCGCACGGGATTCGATACTGGGTATCGTTGGCCACGTATTTGGCGTCGTAGTCATAGAACGTGTGTGGGGTGCCCAGGGCAATCGGGGGCAGGACCTCACCGCGCAGGGTCGCGATGGTGAATTCAGGACCCTGAATCCATTGTTCCACCAGAACTTGCGAATCGTAGGTGCTGGCAGCTTTCCATGCGCCGATCAATTCCTCGACGCTGGTCACTTTGGCCATACCGATACTTGAACCTTCATGGGCCGGTTTGACGATCAAAGGGAAGCCCAGTTCCGCACCTGCGCAAATACAATCAGCCTCGCTGGCCAACACCGCGTGATGCGGGGTCGACAGGCCCAGGCTCTGCCACACTTGTTTGGTGCGCAGTTTGTCCATGGCCAGGGCCGAGGCCAGGATGCCGCTGCCGGTGTACGGAATGCCCAGGCACTCCAGCAGGCCCTGCATGCTGCCGTCTTCACCGCCACGACCGTGGAGGATGATGAAGGCGCGGTCGATCTTCTCGCTTTGCAGGCGCGCCAGCAGGTCGTCGCCCACATCCAGGCCGAACGCGTCCACGCCTGCGCTTTGCAGGGCTTCAAGCACGGCGGCGCCGGACTTCAGCGAAACCTCCCGCTCGGCGCTCTTGCCGCCGTAAAGCACGGCCACGCGCCCGAAATCCTTCGGGGCAATGGTCGATAGCAGGGAGGATGAGGTACTGGCTGTCATTTCGATTTCCCCTCGCCGGCCTTGTCAGCGGCGAACAACGGACTTTTCAGTAATTGCGGGGCGAGCCCGCCGATGTCGCCGGCGCCCTGGCACAGCAGGATGTCACCGGCACGCAGCAATGGCTTGACCAAGGGGGCCAATTCCACGCCACGTTCGATGTAGATAGGGTCGAGCTGACCGCGCTGACGGATGCTGTGGCACAGCTGGCGGCTGTCGGCACCCGGAATCGGCTCTTCGCCCGCCGGGTAGACTTCCATCAACAACAGTACGTTGGCGTCGGCCAGCACCTGGACGAAATCGTCGTACAGGTCGCGGGTGCGGCTGTAGCGGTGCGGCTGGTACACCATCACCAGGCGCCGCTCCGGCCAGCCACCGCGCACGGCGCGGATCACCGCGGCCACTTCAGTAGGGTGGTGGCCGTAGTCGTCCACCAGCATCACGCTGCCGTCTTCCACCGGCAATTCGCCGTACACCTGGAAGCGTCGGCCCACGCCCTGGAAGCCCGACAAGCCCTGGACGATGGCTTCGTCGCTGACGCCTTCGTCAGTGGCGATGGCGATGGTGGCCAAGGCATTGAGCACGTTGTGGTTGCCGGGCATGTTCACCGACACGTTCAGCGGCTCGCGGTCGCGGCGCAGCACGGTGAAGTAGGTCAGCATGCCGTCCTGGCGAATGTTGATGGCACGTACGTCGGCTTCTTCGCTGACACCGTAGGTCAGGGTCGGACGGGCGATCTGTGGCAGGATCTCGCGCACCACCGGGTCGTCCAGGCACACCACGGCCAAGCCGTAGAACGGCAGGTTGTGGAGGAAGTCGACGAAGGTTTTCTTCAGCTTGTTGAAGTCGCCACCGTAGGTCGCCATGTGATCGGCGTCGATGTTGGTGACCACGGCTACCAGCGGTTGCAGGTGCAGGAAACTGGCGTCGCTTTCGTCGGCTTCGGCGATCAGGTAGCGGCTGGTGCCCAATTGCGCGTTGGTGCCGGCGGCATTCAGGCGGCCGCCGATCACGAAAGTCGGGTCCAGGCCGCCAGCGGCGAACACCGAGGCAATCAGGCTGGTGGTGGTGGTCTTGCCATGGGTACCGGCCACGGCGATGCCGTGACGGTAGCGCATCAGTTCAGCGAGCATTTCGGCGCGCGGCACCACGGGAATGCGGCGTTCAAGGGCAGTGGCCACTTCCGGGTTGGAGGTGTTCACGGCGCTGGACACCACCAGCACGTCGGCCGTGGCGGCGTTCTCGGCACGGTGACCGATGAAGATCTGCGCGCCAAAGGATTGCAGGCGCTCGGTGACCGCCGACGCTTTCAGGTCGGAACCCGACACCTGGTAACCCAGGTTGAGCAGCACTTCGGCAATGCCGCACATGCCCACGCCGCCGATACCGACGAAATGGATGCGACGGATGCGGCGCATTTCCGGTTGCGGCATGGCTTTCTGGTTCTCAACCATGGGCCACCTCCAGGCAGACGTCGACGACGGTACGGGTAGCATCGGGCTTGGCCAGGCGGCGCGCGGTGCTCGCCATGGTGTTGAGTTTTTCCGGTTGCATCAAAACCTCATTCAGGCGTTCAGCCAGCTCGGCTGCGCCGGTTGTCGCTTGTGGCATCAGGAAGGCAGCGCCTTCACGGGCCAGATATTCGGCGTTGCGGGTCTGGTGGTCGTCGATCGCGTGGGGCAACGGCACCAGCACGGAAGCCAGGCCGGCGGCGGCCAGTTCACTGACGGTCAGGGCGCCTGCGCGGCACACCACCATGTCGGCCCAGCCATAGGCCTGGGCCATGTCCTTGATGAACGGCGCCACCTGCGCCTCGATCCCGGCCTCGCGATAACGCTGGCTGGTGATTTCATCGTGCTGCTTGCCGCTTTGGTGGAACACCTCGGGGCGAATGGCCTCGGGCACCAGCGCCAGCGCGGCGGGGATCAGTTTGTTCAGCGGCTCGGAGCCCAGGCTGCCACCGGTAACCAGCAGACGTGGACGACGCCCGGCCAGCGCCTGGCGCGGGGTTTCCAGGAACAGCTCGGTGCGCACCGGGTTGCCGGTGGTACGGCGCTTGGCCGAGGCGGCGAAGGTGTTCGGGAACGCCTCGCAGATGCGTGCGGCCAACGGCGCCAGCAGGCGGTTGGCGGTACCGGCCACGGCGTTCTGCTCGTGGACGATCACCGGCACGCCGCACAGGCGCGCGGCCAGGCCGCCAGGGCCAGTCACGTAGCCACCGAAGCCCACCACGCAAACCGGCTTGAGCCGGCGCATCACCTTGCGCGCCTGCAGCAGTGCGCGTACCAGCACGAACGGCGCCTTGATCAGCGACAGCTTGCTCTTGCCGCGCAGGCCGGCCACGTTGATCAGGTGCAATGGCAAGCCAGCCTGGGGCACCAGTTCGTTTTCGATGCCGCGCGGCGTACCCAGCCAGTGCACGGTGTAGCCGCGGGCCTGGAATTCGCGCGCACACGACAGCGCCGGGAACACGTGCCCGCCTGTGCCGCCAGCCATGATCAATACGTTACCGGACACGGGCAGGCTCCTCGGCGAAGTCGCTCTCGTCGAACTCGGTTTCTTCACTGCCCAGGTGCGTGCGGCTCTCCCATTCGATGCGCAGCAACAACCCCAGGCAGGCGCAACAGATCACCAGCGAGCTGCCCCCGTAACTGAGGAACGGCAGGGTCAGGCCCTTGGTAGGCAGCAGGCCCACGTTCACGCCCACGTTGATCAGGAACTGGCCTATCCACAGGAACGACAGGCCGTAGGCCATGTACGCGGCGAAGAATTGCTTGGAGCGCTCGGCCCACACGCCGATGTACATGCCGCGAATACACACGAACACGAACAGCGCCACGGTGCACAGCGAACCGACCACGCCCAGCTCTTCGGCCAATACCGAAAACACAAAGTCGGTGTGCGCTTCAGGCAGGTAGAACTGCTTCTGCACGCTGTTGCCCAGGCCTGCACCCAGCCAGCCACCGCGGCCAAAGGCGATCAGCGCCTGAGTCAGCTGGTAGCCGGAACCGAACTGGTCGGCCCACGGGTCGGTGAAGGTGGTGAGACGCGCCATCCGGTAAGGCTGGGCCTGCACCAGGATGAACACCGCGGCCACCGCCAGCAGCACCATCAGGGCAAAGCGGAACAGCCCCACGCCACCCAGGAACAGCATGGCCGCCGCAGCGCCCATCATGACCACGGTGGCACCGAAGTCAGGTTCCATCAGCAGCAGGCCCGCCATGGGCAGCAACACGATGAACGGTTTGAAGAAGCCCATCCAGGTGCCGCGCACTTCCTTCTGCTGGCGGATAAGGTAGCCCGACAGGAAGATCACCACGAACACCTTGGCTATTTCCGAGGGCTGCACGTTGAACGCGCTGAAGCCGATCCAGCGCATCGAACCGTTTACCTCGCGGCCGATGCCGGGCACCAGCACCAGCACAAGCAGGCCGAACGCGCCGATCAGCAGCATCCAGCCCAAGCGCTGCCAGGTGGCGATGGGGATCATCATGGTCACGCCGCAGGCGCCCAGGCCCAGCATCAGGTACACCAGGTGACGAATCATCATGTACAGGGGGTTGCCCGACTGCACGGCGGCCACTTCGGACGATGCCGAGGTAATCATCACCAGGCCCAAGCCCAACAGGGCCAGGCAGCCAGCCAGCATCGGGAAGTCGACGTCGATTCCGCGACCGGTGATCAACGGCGACGGGTATGGCTTGATCACGCCAAAAATCATGACAAGCCCTCCACGGCCTGGGCGAACAGGCGCCCACGCTCTTCATAGTTCTTGAACATGTCCAGGCTCGCGCAGGCGGGCGACAGCAGCACGGCATCGCCGGGCTGGGTCAGAGCAGCGCATTGTTCCACGGCCTCGTCGAGGGTGTTGACGCGTACCAGCGGCACGTCGTCGCCCAGGACAGCGGCAATCAGCTCGGCATCACGGCCCAGCAGTACCACGGCGCGGCAATGGGCAGCCACCGGCGCTTTCAGGGCGGAGAAATCGGCACCCTTGCCGTCACCACCCGCCACCAGCACCAGCTTGCCATCGATGTCGGCACCCAGGCCTTCGATGGCGGCCAGGGCAGCACCGACGTTGGTGGCCTTGGAGTCGTCGTAGTAGCTCACGCCATTGCGTTCGCGCAGCCATTGGCAACGATGGGCCAGGCCGGCAAAGGTGCGCAACGTCGCCAGCATCGGCTCGAACGGCAGGCCCACGGCGTGGCCCAGGGCCAGCGCGGCCAGGGCGTTGGCCTGGTTGTGGGAACCGCGAATTTTCAGCTCGCTGACGGGCATCAGGTTCTGGAATTCGAAGGCCAGGTATTTCTGGCCGTCTTCTTCGCGCAAGCCGAAGGCCTTGAAGTCAGGCTTGTTGAGGCCGAAAGTCCAGCACGGCAGGCCCTCGCCCATCAGCGGCCGGGTCAGGGCGTCCTGACGGTTGTAGACCACCTGGCGGGCGCCACGGAAGATCCGGTGCTTGGCCAGGTGGTAGGCCGGCAAGCCGCTGTAGCGGTCCATGTGGTCTTCGCTGATGTTGAGCACGGTGGCCACTTCGGCGTTGAGCTGGTCAGTGGTTTCCAGCTGGAAGCTCGACAGTTCCATCACGTACAGCTCGACGTCGTCGGCCAGCAGGTCCAGGGCCGGGGTGCCGAGGTTGCCGCCCACGGCCACGCGCTTGCCGGCCGCGGCCGCCATGTCGCCCACCAGGGTGGTGACGGTGCTCTTGGCATTGGAGCCGCTGATGGCGACGATGGGCGCCTGCGCGTTACGCGCGAACAGCTCGATGTCACCCGACAGCTTCACGCCACGGGCCGCAGCCTGCTGCAGGGCAGGCGTGGCCAGGGCCAGGCCGGGGCTGACGTACAGTTCGTTGGCCCGGCACAGGAAGTCCACGTCCAGCTCGCCACAACGCACTTCCACCTGCGGGTAGTCACGACGCAGCGTCGCCAGCTCCGGCGGATTCTCGCGCGTGTCGGCCACGGCAAAGGCAACGCCCCGGCGCGCCAGGAAGCGCACCAGGGACATGCCGCTCTTGCCGAGGCCGACAACGATGCGGAATTGGTCAGAAGCGATCAGAGACACTCGTTCTACCTCAATTTCAGTGTGGCAAGGCCAAACAGCACCAGGATCACGGTGATGATCCAGAATCGGACGATCACTCGCGGCTCGGGCCAGCCCTTGAGTTCGAAGTGGTGGTGAATGGGCGCCATGCGGAACACGCGGCGACCGGTCAGTTTGAAAGAGGCCACCTGAATGACCACTGAAAGGGTTTCCATCACGAACACACCGCCCATGATGAACAGCACGATTTCCTGGCGCACGATGACTGCGATGGTGCCCAGGGCCGCGCCCAGGGCCAGCGCACCGACGTCCCCCATGAACACCTGGGCCGGGTAGGTGTTGAACCACAGGAAGCCCAGGCCCGCGCCGATCAGCGCGCCGCAGAACACGATCAGTTCGCCGGCGCCCGGTACATAGGGAATCAGCAGGTAATCGGCGAATTTAACGTTACCCGACAGGTAGCAGAAAATGCCCAGGGCCCCGCCCACCATCACGGTCGGCATGATCGCCAGGCCGTCCAGGCCGTCGGTAAGGTTCACTGCGTTGCTGGAGCCTACGATGACGAAATAGGTCAACACCACGAAGCCCACGCCCAGGTAAATGCTGGCGTCCTTGAACATCGGGATGATCAGGGTGGTTTCCACCGCGCTAGGCGCGGTCATGTACAGGAACACTGCCGCGCCCAGGCCGAACACCGACTGCCAGAAATACTTCCAGCGGCTCGGCAGGCCACGGGAGTTCTTCTCGATCACCTTGCGGTAGTCATCCACCCAGCCGATGCCTCCGAACAGCAAAGTGACCAGCAGCACGGTCCACACATAACGGTTGGTCAGGTCAGCCCACAGCAGGGTGCTGATGGCGATGGCGGACAGGATCAGGGCGCCGCCCATGGTGGGGGTGCCGGATTTTTTCAGGTGCGACTCGGGGCCGTCATTGCGCACGGCCTGGCCGATCTGACGAATCTGCAGGGTACGAATCATCCATGGGCCCAGGAAAAGGGCCAACGACAGCGCGGTCAGCACGCCCAGAATCCCGCGCAGGGTCAGGTACTGAAAGACCGCGAAGCCTTTGTAGAACTGTTGCAGATACTCCGCCAGCAGCAGCAGCATTAATGTTTCTCCCCGCTGGAACCGCACAAGGCCGCCACGACGTTTTCCATCGCAGCGCTGCGCGAACCCTTGATCAAAATGGTGGTGTTTTCGCCCTTCTCCGCGCCAAGCGCAGCGATCAGGTCAAGTTGTGTGCCGAAATGGCGAGCATTGACGCCGAATGCGTTTACCGCGTGAACCATGTTCGGGCCCACGGCGTACAGGGTATCGACCTTGCCGAGGGCGTACTCGCCCACCTGCCGATGCCCCTCTTCTGCCCACTGCCCCAATTCGCCGATGTCCCCGAGCACCAGGACGGTGCGTCCGGAAAAGCCGGCGAGTATATCAATGGCGGCGCACATTGAGGTGGGGTTTGCGTTGTAGGTGTCATCAATAACCCGCAGGCCTTCAGGAGTAACCTGGGCCACAGTGCGGCCCTTGACCGGCTGCACGCTTTCAAGCCCGACGGCAATGTCGCCGATGGCCAGACCAAAGGCATGGGCGGCGGCCGCCGCGGCCAGGGCGTTCTGCACGTTGTGGGTGCCCAGCAGGTTCAACTGCACCCGCGCGGTACCTTGCAGGCCGTGCAGGTTGAAGGCCGGACAACCGCGCGCATCGGCACTGATATCGCTGGCGTGGAAATCGGCAGCGGTGTTGACGAGGGCGAAACTGAGCACCCGGCGCTGGCCCGCACGCGCATGCCAGATGCTGTAGGCCTTGTCGTCCAGATTCAATACCGCAGTGCCGTCATCGGCCAGGCCGTCGATGATCTCGCCCTTGGCCTCGACGATCTTTTCCGGGCCACCGAACTCGCCCACGTGAGCGGTGCCGGCGTTGTTGAGGATGGCCACGTGCGGCTTGGTCAGCCCCACGGTGTAGGCGATTTCGCCCAGGCGCGAAGCGCCCAGTTCGATGACGGCAGCAGTATGCTGAGGCGCCAGTTCGAGCAGGGTCAGCGGCGCGCCCAGGTCATTATTGAGGTTACCGCGGGTCGCCAGCACTTCGCCCTGGGTACGCAGGATACCGGCCAGCAGTTCCTTGACCGTGGTCTTGCCGCTGGAGCCAGTCACGGCGGCCACCGGACGGGTGAAGCGCGCACGGTTCAAGGCGCCGAGCTGGCCCAGGGCCGCGCGGCAATCGGCAACCACCAGTTGGGGCAGTTCGACACCGGCCACTTCGCGTTCCACCAGCGCGGCGACCGCGCCCTTGGCAGCGACGTCGGCCAGGTAGTCATGGCCGTCGAAGTTCGGCCCGGTCAGTGCCACAAACAACTGGCCGGCGACTATGGCGCGGCTGTCGATGCTGACACCATTGAAATTCACATCCTGGCCGTGCAAACGCGCAGCCAGTGGCGTGAGCAGTTCCGCCAGGGACATGGGTCTAAGCATGGTCCACCTCCCAGGTGGCCAGGGCCTTGGCGGCCTCTTCCAGATCGGAGAACGCCAGGCGCTGGCCGTTGATTTCCTGATAGTCCTCGTGCCCCTTGCCGGCCAGCACTACAACGTCATCGACGCCGGCCTGAGCGATCAGTTGGGCAATGGCCGGGCCACGGCCCGAGACGAATTCGACCCGGGCAGCGGCGCTGAACCCGGGACGGATGCCGGCAAAAATCTGCAACGGGTCTTCGCTGCGGGGGTTGTCGTCGGTGACCAGCACGCGATCGGCCAGGCGCTCGGCCACTTCAGCCATTAGCGGGCGCTTGCCACGGTCGCGATCACCGCCGCAACCGAACAGGCACACCAGTTGGCCCTTGGCGTGTGGGCGCAGCGCCTGCAGTACCTTGTCCAGGGCATCCGGGGTGTGGGCGTAGTCGACCACCACCAGCGGTTGCTTTCCGCCGCCCAGGCGCTGCATGCGACCCAGCGGGCCTTCCAGCTGCGGCATCACCTTGAGGATGTCATCCAGCGGGTAGTCCAGCGCCATCAGCGTACCCACCGCGGCCAGCACGTTGCTGAGGTTGAAGCGCCCCAGCAGGCGGCTGCGCAGCACGTGCTCGCCCTGGGCGGTCACCAGCGTGGCGCGCACGCCGTGGTCGTCGAACTGCGCTTCGCGGCAGAACAGGGTGGCGGCCGGGTCGAGCAGGCTATAGGTGATCAGCCGGGACTCGTGGGTCTCCTCGGCCAGCGTGCTGCCGAAGGCATCGTCCAGGTTCAGCACGCGGCAGCGCAGGCCGGACCAGTTGAACAGCTTGGCCTTGGCCGCGGCGTAGGCCTGCATGCTGCCGTGATAGTCCAAATGGTCGCGACTGAGGTTGGTCAGCACCGCCACGTCGAAGGCCAGGGCAGTGACGCGCCCCTGGTCCAGGGCATGGGAGGACACTTCCATGGCCACGGCTTTGGCACCGGCCTTTTTCAGGCCCACCAGGGTCGACTGCACGGCGAGCGGGTCCGGGGTGGTCAGACGGCCGCTTTGCAGCGCCTCGTAGAAGCCGGTACCCAGGGTGCCGATCAGGCCGCAGCGCTGGCCCAGAAGGTCCAGCGCCTGGGCCACCAATTGGGTGACGCTGGTCTTGCCGTTGGTGCCGGTGACGCCTACCAGGTTGAGCAGGCGGCTAGGGTCGCCATAGAAGCGCCCGGCAATGTCCGACAACTGGCGAACCAGGCCCTTGACCGGAATCAGCGGCACGTCGGTAATCGGCAACACGGTGGCGCCGTCCACTTCATAGGCCACGGCGGCAGCGCCGCGCCCCAGGGCATCGGCAATGTGCGTGCGGCCGTCCACCTTGGCACCGGGCACGGCCAGGAACAGGTCGCCGGGACGTACGTTACGGCTGTCCAGGGCCAGTTCGCGAATCAACGGATCGCGGTTGGCCTGGGCGAAAATCTTGCTCAGCGGCATGCTCATCAACCGCGCCCTCCCTTGCTGGCCGCAGGCTGGGCCTCGGCTTGTTGCTGCGGGGTGCTCGGCAGGTTGTCCGGGGTCACGTTCATCAACCGCAACGTACCGGACATGACCTTGCTGAACACTGGCGCCGAGACCAGGCCACCGAAATAGCCGGCCTTGCTCGGTTCATCGATGACCACGACGATGGCGTAGCGCGGGTCGCTGAGCGGGCCGAAACCGGCGAACAGCGAGCGATAGGCGTTTTCGGTATAGCCGCGCGAACCGATGGTGGCTTTACGTGCGGTACCGGACTTGCCGGCCACGTGATAACCAGGCACCCGTGCACGGTAAACGCCGCGGGGGTCTTCGATCACCTGTTGCATCATGCCCTGCAGGGTCTTGGCCACCTGCTCCGGCATCACCCGGGTGGCCGGCGGCTTACCGTCGACCTTGAGAATGCTCAGCGGCACGATTTCGCCGTCGTTGGCGATGGCCGAATAGGCGTGCACCAATTGCAGCGCGGTCACCGACAGGCCGTAGCCATAGGACAGGGTCGCGGTCTCGGCCTTTTTCCACTCGCGGTGGTTGGGCAGGTTGCCCACGCGCTCGCCCGGGAAGCCGAGGCCGGTGTACTGACCAAGCCCCACGGCCGACATGGCGCGGAAAATGTTCTCGCCGCCAACGTCGAAGGCCACCTTGCTCATGCCCACGTTACTGGAGTTGATAAGGATACCGGTCAGGTCGAGGATCGGGCCCTCGGTGCGGGTCACGTCCTTAATGGTATAGCGGCCGATCTGCAGGGTACCAGGGTACACCTCGACCTTGTCGGTAGGCTTCCACCGCCCGGTTTCCAGGGCAGCGCTCATGGAAATCGGCTTCATGGTCGAGCCCGGCTCGAACACGTCGGTGATCGCCCGGTTACGCATGGAGGCCGGGAACATGGTCTTGCGGTTGTTCGGGTTGTAGGTGGGCTGGTTGACCATGGCCAGCACTTCGCCGGTCTTGACGTCCATGATGACCAGGCTGCCCGCCTTTGCCTCGTTCTCGACGATGGCGTTGCGCAGCTCGCGGCTGGCGAGGTATTGCAGGCGCAGGTCGATGGACAAGGTCAGGGTCTTGCCCGCCTTGGCGTTCTTGGTCACCTGCACGTCCTTGATCAGGCGGCCGCGACGGTCCTTGATCACCTGGCGCTTGCCCGGCACGCCGGCCAGCCAGTCTTCGTACGCCAACTCCACGCCTTCACGGCCATGGTCGTCCAGGTCGGTGAAGCCGACCATGTGCGCGGTCACATCACCGGCCGGGTAGAAACGACGAAATTCCTCAATGCCGTAGACACCAGGAACCTTGAGGTCGAGCACGGTCTGGCCCTGTTCCGGGGTAAGGCCGCGGACCAGGTAGATGAATTCCTTGGTGGCCTGGGCTTCCAGGCGCGTGGTCAGTTCCTTGGGGTCCTGGCCGAGAGCTGCCGCCAACGCCGGCCACTTGCTCTTGTCTACCTGCATTTCCTTGGGGTTGGCCCACAAGGTGGTGACCGGCGTACTGACCGCCAGCGGTTCACCGTTGCGGTCGGTGACCAGGCCGCGGTGCGCAGGAATAGGGATATGACGCACGCTGCGCGCATCGCCCTGGCCCTTGAGGAAGTCATGATCGATGACCTGCAGGTCCACGATGCGCCACACGATGGCACCCACCATGATACCCAGCAAGCCCACGAGCACCCGGAAGCGCCAGGGGTAAAGTGCCCCTTCAAGCTTCATCATGGCGCCACCATCTTGATTTCGGCGGCATCGGGAATGCGCATTTTCAGTTGGCCGCTGGCCAGCGCCTCGATACGGCTATGAGCCGTCCAGGTACTTTGTTCCAGAATCAGGCGGCCCCATTCGGCCTGCGCCTTGTCGCGTTCGCTCAACTCGTTGTACAGGCTGTTGAGCAACTGACGGTTGAGGTGCGCGCTATAGGACACGCCAATGGCGGACACCAGCACGGCAATGAACAGCAGAAGCATCAGGAAGCTTCCGCCTGGCAAAGGCTTGGCGTAAAGCTTGCTCACCGCAGCTTCTCCGCCACGCGCATGACCGCGCTGCGCGAGCGTGGGTTGGCCTTGAGTTCAGCCTCGGAGGCGAACTGGGCCTTGCCGTGGACCTTGATCTTGGGCTCGAACGCCTGGAAGCGCACCGGCAGGTTGCGCGGCAGGTTGTCGGCTTCACCCTTGGCCAGCTTGCGCATGAACAGCTTGACGATGCGATCTTCCAGCGAGTGGAAGCTGATGACCACCAGGCGGCCGCCGATTTCCAGCGACTCCAGCGCAGCCTCAAGGCCCGCCTCAAGGTCGGCCAGCTCGTTATTGACGTGAATACGCAGGCCCTGGAACGCACGGGTGGCGGGGTTCTTGCCCTTTTCCCAGGCAGGGTTGGCAACTTTCAGCACTTCGGCCAGGTCACCGGTGCGCTCGAACGGCTTGACCTCGCGGCGCGCAACCACGGCATTGGCCATGCGCTTGGCGAAACGCTCTTCGCCGTATTCCTTGAACACGCGGGCGATTTCCTCGGCCGGCGCATTGGCAATGAACTCGGCGGCGCTGACGCCACGGCTCGGGTCCATGCGCATGTCCAGCGGGCCATCGTTCATGAAGCTGAAGCCGCGTTCGGGGTCATCCAGCTGAGGTGAAGACACACCCAGGTCCAGCAAGACGCCGTTGACCTTGCCGCTCAAACCTTGACTAGCAATCTCGCTACCCATTTCCGCAAAACTGCGCTGCACAATGACAAAGCGGCCGTCTTCGGCCGCCAGCGCTTGCCCGGTGGCAATCGCTTGAGGATCCTTGTCGAAACCCAACAATCGCCCCTGGGGGCCCAGGTGCTTGAGGATCAATCGGCTATGACCACCGCGCCCGAACGTCCCGTCCAAATAGCAGCCATCGCCCTGTATGGCGAGAGCCTCGACGGCTTCGTCAAGCAATACGGTGATGTGGTTAAAGCCGCTATCTATAGTCACAGAATCAAATCACGCAGTTCATCAGGCATGGCGCCCGGTTGTTGAATAGCTGCCAGGTCCGCTTCAGCAACAGCGTTCCAGGCATCCTCGTCCCACAGTTGAAACTTGTTGAGCTGGCCTACCAGCATCGCTTTCTTGTCCAGCTTCGCGTACTCGCGCAGGCGTGGCGGAACCAGAAAACGCCCGCTGCCGTCGAGCTCCAGGTCAACCGCATTACCAATCAGCAACCTCTGCAGACGGCGGTTTTCTTCCCGAAGCGACGGCAATGCGCGCAGCTTTGTCTCAATCAATTCCCATTCGTCCAGCGGATACACACAAAGGCAGGGGTCGACGGCGTCGATGGTCACGATCAACTGGCCGCTGGAGCGCGAAACCAGCTCGTCACGGTACCGGCTCGGCATAGCGAGACGGCCCTTTGCATCGAGACTGATGGCATTTGCTCCGCGAAACACAGAGGCGCTTCCCCAAATTTTAGTTTTTTGTGCCTAAAAACCCACTTTGTGCCACTTTCCGCCACTTGCGCACACTATAGGAATGCGCCCATACCACCGTCAAGGCACGCTCGTAAGGAAAACCCTTACAGATCGGAGATTTAGGAGATAAACGGAAGGAGACAGGCTAATTCGAGGGAAGCGCGTGGGTATAAAGCCAAGTCAACTCAATGAGCTACGAGTCAAACTTAAAGTGATTTATCAAGAGTAAGATTTTTTCGGTATTACCAGGGCCGCTTCTGCCATTGATTTGATGCAGAAGGGAAAAGAGGTGGAGAGTCGATCTGTAAGCCGGGTTCTGTCGAGGACAGTCATTCCTCTACGATGGCCATCACTGGACACCTTTAGCAACCTACCCGGTTCCAACGCGGGCCGCGCCATATGGAACCCTATTTGGTCTTGCTCCGAGTGGGGTTTGCCTAGCCACGAACTGTTACCAGACGTGCGGTGCGCTCTTACCGCACCTTTTCACCCTTACCGGCACCGAAATGCTTAGGCGGTTATTTTCTGTGGCACTTTCCGTAGGCTCGCGCCTCCCAGGTGTTACCTGGCACTCCGCCCTATGGAGCCCGGACTTTCCTCCCCCCGCTTTTGCGGAACAAAAGCAGGCAGCGACTGTCCAATCGACTCTCCGCTGACAAGGTTACGGAATAGCACGGCCAGCTGCAAGCTTTAAGCTTCGAGCTGCAAGCTTGTGTGCCTGCCTTGCAGCTCGAGGCTTGCAGCTTTCAGCTGCTTTTCTGCCGCTCCAACGCCACCTGATACAACACATTCTTCCGCGCCCCGGTAATCTCCGCCGCCAACGCCGCCGCTCGCTTCAACGGCATTTCCTTGAGCAGCAGGTCCAGCACGCGCATCACCTCGGCGCTGACCACTTCATCAGTTTCCGGCGGCGTCCAGCCGGCCACCAACACCACGCATTCGCCGCGCTGCTGGTTGCTGTCGCCCTCTACAAAAGCACGCAATTGGGACAACGGCAGGCCCTTCAAGGTTTCGAAGGTCTTGGTCAGCTCGCGCGCCAGCAAGGCGGGGCGATCCGGGCCGAAGACAAACTCCATATCCTGCAGGCATTCCAGAATCCGATGCGGGGCCTCGTAGAAGATCAACGTACGCGGCTCTTCGCGCACCTGCTCCAGGCGCGAGCGGCGGCCTACGGTCTTGGCCGGCAGGAAGCCTTCGAAAATGAAGCGATCGGAAGGCAGGCCCGCCGCCGACAACGCCGCGATCAGCGCACAAGGGCCTGGCACCGGAACCACCGGGATACCGGCGGCACGCACCTGGCGCACCAGGTGGTAACCCGGGTCGGAAATCAGCGGGGTGCCGGCGTCGGAAATCAGCGCTACGCTTTCGCCCGCCAGCAGCTTGTCGAGAAACCGCCCGCCCTCGTCACGCTCGTTGTGCTCGTGGCAGGCGGCTAGAGGGGTGCTGATGCCGAAGTGCTGCATCAGCCGGATGGAATGGCGGGTGTCCTCGGCGGCAATCAGAGCCACGTCACTCAGGATCTTCAAGGCACGGGCGCTCATGTCGTCCAGGTTACCGATGGGCGTGGCCACCACATAAAGTGTTCCCATCGCGGAATTCGAAGCACCTGGAGCAGTCACAGCACACACCTGTCGTTGGCAAAAGCGGCATTGTAGCGCGCGCTTTCACCCAACGGCCAATAAGCCCTCGGTAAAACCCTGAATGACCTTTGGTACCGCTTTCACGCCAGTGACATCGCACCGGGGGCCATGCTTGGGTACAATTGCCGGCCTAACCGATCGAGTATCAGGAAGATATACATGACAGCTTGCCTGCGGCTGCTCTCAGCCCTATGCCTTGCCGCACTGTTGGCGGCCTGCGCCAGCTCGCCTTCCAGCAGCCTGGGCGATCTGCCGCGCACCCCCGACGCCAGCATCGAACAACTGCTTGGCCAGGCCGCTTCGGCGAAGACCCCGGTCGATGCCTCGGTACTGCGCCTGAGCGCCGCCAACCTCGCCTATCAGCAGCACGCCAACGAGCGCGCCGGGCAGATCCTGGCCCAGGTACAGGTAGACCTGCTCAACGTCGGCCAGCAAATCATCGCCAGCACCCTCAAAGCCGAGCTGGCCATGGCCCGCAACCAACCCAAGGAAGCCCTGGCCGCGCTCAATCACCCAAGCCTGCAACGCTTGGGCGAAGCCTCGGTCGAGCAACAGGTGCGCACCCACAGCGTGCGCGCCCGCGCCCTGGAAGCCGACGGCCAGGTCCTGCCCGCCGCCCAGGAACGCGTGTTCATTGCCCCACTACTCAGCGGCGACGCTGCGGCAGCGAACAGTGAGGCCATCTGGACCTTGGTGAACAGCCTGCCCATCGACCAGCTGCAACCTGGCGGCACCGACGACCTGGCCGGCTGGCAGAGCCTGGCCCTGGCCGTGAAAAGCGCCGGCACGCTGGACCAGCAGAAAGCCGCCATCGACAACTGGCGCAGCGCCCACCCCGACCACCCTGCCGCCAAGCAATTGCCGCCATCCCTGGTCAAGCTCATGGAGCTGACCAGCCAGCCGCTGACCAAGATCGTGCTGCTGCTGCCGCAACAAGGCCCGCTGGCCTCCGTTGGCAAGGCCCTGCGCGACGGCTTCATGGCTGCCTATTACCAGGCCCAGCAAGCCGGCCAGAAACCGCCTGCGGTGGAAGTGATCGACAGCTCGCGCGTTACCTCCATGGATGATGTGTACCGTCAGGCCCAAGCCGCCGGCGCACAATTGGTGGTGGGCCCGCTGGAGAAACCGCTGGTGAAACAACTGGCCGGGCGCGCGCAACTGCCGCTCACCACCCTGGCCCTGAACTACAGCGACGGCAACCAGGCCAACCCACCCCAGCTGTTCCAGTTCGGCCTGGCGGCTGAAGACGAAGCCCGCGAAGTCTCCCGTCGTGCCCGCGCCGACGGCCTGCATCGCGCCGTGGCCCTGGTGCCCCGCGGCGAATGGGGCGACCGCGTGCTCGCCGCCTTCCGTCAGGACTTCGAAGCCAACGGCGGTCAGTTGCTGGGTTCCCAGCGCGTCGACCAGCCCGTGGCCCTGGCCCAGCAGATCGGCGACCTGATGCAGGCTCACCAGGGTGCCAACGGCAGCAACGGCTCGCGCCGCCAGGACGTGGACTTCATCTTCCTGGCGTCCACGCCGCAACTGGCCCAGCAGATCAAACCAACGCTGAACTTCCAATATGCCGGTGACGTGCCGGTGTACGCGACGTCCAATGTCTACAGTGCCAGCGGCGACCAGGCCCAGTACATCGACATGAACGGTGTGCGCTTCTGCGAAACGCCATGGTTGCTGGACACCAGCAACCCGCTGCGCCAGCAAGTGGTTCGTCAGTGGCCCCAAGCCGGTGGCAGCCTCGGCCGCCTGTATGCCATGGGTGTCGACGCCTTTGGCCTGGCCCCGCGCCTTGGCCAGCTCAAAGCACTGCCGGACAACCGCATGCAGGGCCTGTCGGGCAACCTGAGTGTCAATGCCGGCCAGCGCATCGAGCGCCAACTGCCGTGGGCACAATTCAATGGCGGCCAGGTGCAGCGCCTGCCGGATACGGCCCAGTAATGCCCGCCAGCTCGCCGCGCCAGGCCGGCCAGGAGGCCGAAGCGCAAGCACTTGCACACCTGCAACAACAGGGTTTGCAGCTGCTTGCGCGCAACTGGCTGTGTAAAGGCGGCGAGCTTGATCTGGTCATGCTTGATGGCGATACAGTAGTATTCGTCGAAGTTCGTTACCGCCTGCACGCACAATGGGGCGGCGCGCTTGAAAGCATCGATGCGCGCAAGCAGGCCAGAGTCGTCAATGCCGCACATCTGTTTCTGCACAAGGAAGCGCGCTGGGCCAATCATCCCTGCCGCTTCGACGTGGTCGCCCTGGAAGGCAGCGCCAGCAAGGACACGCGCCTGAACTGGCTACGCAATGCTTTTGATGGTTGAGCCAACCGTCGTGAGTGCTGTTGGACACCCCCTTTTTTCAACGATTTTTGCTCTTTGCTTTGCGGGCTGCACATTCATGTGCCGGGACGCTGAACAGCGCCCGACCAGCCGCCCTAATTAAGGTCACATTGATGGACATGCAATCCCGAATTCGCCAGCTTTTCCAGGCCAGTATCGATACCAAGCAACAGGCGATGGAAGTCCTTGCACCGCACATCGAGCAAGCCAGCCAGGTCATGGTCAACGCCCTGCTCAACGAGGGCAAGATGCTGTCGTGCGGCAATGGTGGCTCGGCCGGTGACGCGCAGCACTTTTCCTCCGAGCTGCTCAACCGCTTCGAGCGCGAGCGCCCGAGCCTGCCGGCCATCGCCCTGACCACCGACAGCTCGACCATCACCTCTATCGCCAACGACTACAGCTACAACGAGATCTTCTCCAAGCAGATCCGCGCCCTGGGTCAGCCGGGCGATGTGCTGCTGGCGATTTCCACCAGCGGCAACTCGGCCAACATCATTCAGGCGATCCAGGCCGCACATGATCGCGAAATGATTGTCGTAGCCCTGACCGGTCGCGACGGCGGCGGCATGGCCTCGTTGCTGCTGCCCGAAGACGTCGAGATTCGCGTACCGGCCAGCGTCACCGCACGCATCCAGGAAGTTCACCTGCTGGCGATCCACTGCCTCTGCGACTTGATCGACAGCCAATTGTTCGGGAGTGAAGAATGACCCCTAATCGCCTTGGCCTGATGGCCCTGACACTGTGCCTGAGCCTGACCGGCTGCAGCTCGTTTTTGACTGCCACCCGCGACAAGCCGATCGAGGATGATCGCGGCACGCGCACCTTCGGCAGCAAGATCGATGACTCGCTGATTGAAACCAAAGTGTCGGTGAACGTGGCCAAAGCCAGCCCGGACCTTGACCAGAACTCGCACATCGTCGTCAGCAGCTTCAACGGCATTGTCCTGCTGGCTGGCCAGACTCCGCGGGCCGACCTCAAGGCCATGGCCGAACAGGCCGCCAGCGGCGTTCAGCGCGTCAAGAAAGTGCACAACGAACTGCAGGTCATGGAACCTTCGTCAATCCTGGCCCGCAACAACGACGCCTGGCTGACCACCAAGATCAAGACCCAGATGCTTGCCGACGCCAGCATCCCCGGCTCGCGCATCAAGATCATCACCGAGAACGGCATTGTCTACATGCTGGGGCTGGTCACCCAGAAGGAAGCGGCCCAGGCGGCATCGCTGGTGCAAGGCGTGGGTGGCGTACAGAAGATCGTCAAGCTGTTCGAATACATCGACTGATGAGGGCAGCTGCAAGCTGCAAGCTTCTAACTTGAGGCTTGTAGCTTTAAGCTCGAAGCTAAAAAAAGGCGATCCGAGAGGATCGCCTTTTTTGTTACTTGACCACTTTCAGGCTTGGACGGCCTGCAGGGCGCTGCGGGCGCCCGCCATCGGGTGGCAGGTCATCATCATGACCATCGAGCACCACCTCGTCTTCCTCGAACGCCGGCGGCTCGAGATCGAAGACCATGCCCTGGCCATTCTCGCGGGCATACACCCCCAGGATAGCGCCGATCGGCACGTAGAGGGTGTGTGCCACACCACCGAAACGGCCTTCGAAGCTGACCGCGTCGTTGTCCATGTGCAAATGACGCACTGCACTGGGCGACACATTGAGGACGATCTGGCCATCACTGGCAAAGCCCTTGGGCACCTGCACCGAACGGTATTCGGAATTGACCAGCATGTGTGGCGTGCAATCGTTATCCACGATCCACTCGTAGAGTGCACGCACGAGATACGGACGACTGGAGTTCATCAACGGCTCCTTCAAACCTAGCGCATTTCACGTTCAGCGGCCGAGAGGCTAGCCTGGAAGGCCTCACGGGCAAACTGACGCTCCATATAGTCCAGCAGCGGCTTTGCGGGCCGCGGCAATTCGATACCCAGAACTGGCAAACGCCAGAGTATGGGCAGTAGACAGCAATCAACAAGACTTTGCTCCTCACTGAGGAAGAAAGGCTTGTCGGCAAACAATGGCGAGACACCCGTGAGGCTCTCGCGCAGCTCCTTGCGGGCCTGCACGCGCGCCGGTTCCTTGGTGCGCGTGTCAAGAATCAGGTCCACCAGCCCACACCAGTCGCGCTGGATCCGGTGGATCAGCAGGCGGCTGTTGGCTCGGGCCACCGGATACACCGGCAGCAGCGGCGGATGCGGGTAACGCTCATCCAGATATTCCATCACGACGGTGGATTCGTACAGCGCCAGATCGCGATCAACCAGCGTCGGCACACTGCCGTACGGGTTCACTTCGATCAATTTGGCCGGCTGCGAACCCGCCGGCACACTGATGATCTCGGCGCTTACACCCTTCTCGGCGAGAACGATGCGAACCCGATGAGAATAGTGGTCAGCGGGGTCGGAGTAACAGGCCAACCGGTTGGTCACGCCCATGGCGGTCCTCCTCGCGTATAAAAAACATGAATAACACAAAAACGAGCGCGCCCCTGAAACACTCCTTTAGCGGATGTGACTGGAAGGCATTCCAGGCTCACTACGCAGCGGAGTTGCCCAGGGGCGCGCGCATTTAACAGCAAATCTTACCGCACATTCAATGAACGTCTTTCCAGTATTCACGTTTGAGCAGGTAGGCAAAGATGAAGAGGATGGCCAGGTAAAGCAATACGTAGGCGCCAATGCGTTCGCTGGCGAGCTTGTTGGGGTTGGCCGAGTAAGCCAGGAAGGTCACCAGGTTCTTGATTTTTTCATCAAACTGCTCGGGCGTCAGGCTGCCGGTCTTGGGCAATAGCGTCAGTTGATCGCAGGCTTCATGGGTCAATGGCGAGCCGGTCAGCGGGTCATATTGCTTCTTGCCATCGGTGACTAGCTGAACCTGCTTGCAGCCGATCACCTGGCGCCCCTGCAGGCCGCCCAGCACGTTGGGCATGCCTACATTGGGGAACACGGCGTTGTTCACGCCCCAGGGCCGCGCAGGGTCCTCATAGAAGGAGCGCAGGTAGCCATACAGCCAGTCGGTACCGCGCACCCGCGCCACCAGGGTCAGGTCCGGGGGCGCGGCGCCGAACCAGGCCTTGGCGTCGGCAGGCTGCATGCCGATGGTCATGTGGTCGCCGATCTTGGCGCCGGTGAACACCAGTTTTTCCAGCATCAGGTCATGGGGAATACCCAAGTCATCGGCCACCCGCTCGTAACGCTGGAACTTGGCACTGTGGCAGCCCATGCAGTAGTTGGCGAAGGTGCGCGCGCCATCTTGCATGGCAGGCTTGTCGGCGAGGTCGATATCCACTTTTTCCAGCTCCGGACCACCCTCGGCGGCCAGGGTCAACGTGGGCAGCAACGCAATAATGAACACCGCTAATAGCTTTTTCATCAGCCAGTCACCCTTTCCGGTACCGGTTTGGTCTTCTCGAGCCGGGTGTAGAACGGCATCAGAATGAAGTAGGCGAAATACAGCACCGTACAGACCTGCGAAACCAGCGTTCGCTCAGGTGTTGGCGGTTGCACGCCGAGGTAGCCCAGGGTCATGAACGAGACGCAGAACAGCGTCAATGCAATTCGACTCAACCAGCCCTTGTACCGCATGGACTTGACCGGACTGCGATCCAGCCAAGGCAACACGAACAACACGGCGATGGCCGCCCCCATGGACATCACCCCCATCAGCTTGTCAGGCACGGCGCGCAAGATGGCGTAGAACGGCGTGAAGTACCACACCGGGGCGATATGTTCTGGCGTCTTGAAGGCGTTGGCCTGCTCGAAGTTGGGTTTTTCCAGGAAGTAGCCGCCCATTTCCGGAAAGAAGAACACAATGGAGCAGAACACGAACAGGAACACCACCACCCCCACAATGTCCTTGACCGTGTAGTACGGGTGGAACGCAATGCCGTCAAGCGGCACGCCGCGTTCATCCTTGAGCTTCTTGATCTCGATGCCGTCGGGGTTGTTGGACCCCACCTCATGCAGCGCCAGCACATGCAGCACCACCAGCCCCAGAATGACGATGGGCAAGGCAATCACGTGCAGGGCGAAGAAGCGGTTCAGGGTGATGCCGGAAATCAGATAGTCGCCGCGAATCCACTGGGTCAGGTCATTGCCGATTACCGGAATGGCGCCAAACAGGGAAATGATCACCTGCGCCCCCCAGTACGACATCTGCCCCCAGGGCAGCAGGTAGCCCATGAAGGCCTCGGCCATCAATGCCAGGTAGATGAGCATGCCGAAGATCCACACCAGCTCCCGAGGCTTCTTGTAGGAGCCATACAACAGGCCGCGAAACATGTGTAGGTAGACCACGATGAAGAACGCCGAGGCACCGGTGGAGTGCAGGTAGCGCAAGATCCAGCCATAGGACACGTCGCGCATGATGTACTCGACCGAGGCAAACGCCTCCTCCGCCGAGGGCGTGAAGCTCATGGTCAGCCACACGCCGGTGATGATCTGGTTGACCAGCACCAGCAGCGCCAGGGAGCCGAAGAAATAGAAGAAGTTGAAGTTCTTCGGTGCGTAATATTTGGTGAGGTGCTCTTCCCACATTTTGGTCGCGGGAAAACGGGCATCCACCCAGGCCATGAATTTGCTCATCACGCTTTCTCCGTGTCTTCGCCAATGACAATCACGTCGTCGCTTTCGTACCTGTGCGGCGGTACCGCCAGGTTCAGCGGCGCGGGCTGGGACTTGTAGACGCGTCCGGCGAGGTCGTAGTGGGAACCGTGGCAGGGGCAGAAATAGCCACCCACCCAGTCCTTGCCCAGGTCGGCCGGAGCCACCTCGGGGCGAAACGTCGGAGAACAGCCCAAGTGGGTGCAGATGCCGATGAGGATCAGGACCTGGGGCTTGATGGAGCGCAACTTGGGGTCGACATAGGCAGGCTGGGTTGAGTTCTTGGACTCCGGATCGGACAGCCGGTCCTCGATCTTGCCCAGGTTGGCGAGGATCTCGTCGGTGCGGCGCACCACGAATACCGGCTGGCCACGCCATTCGGCGATGACTTGCTGGCCAGGCTCGACCTTGCTGATGTTGAACTTGACTGGAGCCCCCGCCGCCTTGGCCTTGGCACTTGGAAACCACGACCCCACGAACGGGACCGCAGCCCCCACCGCTCCTGCTGCGCCGACCACGGAGGTGGCCGCTACGAGGAAGCGACGCCGGCCTGCATTCACGCCGTCATTGCTCATTCAGTCCTCTCCCATCAGCTTCGTGTGCCCTGTTGCAACGGGCATCTACATTGTTGTTTCCACCCGCACAGGTAGGGTCAGTACCTGAAAATGTGACGAATGGTAGTGAAAAGCCCATACATGGACAAGGGAAATACCGCGGCAAACGGCTTCATCCCCTGCCCCGACGGCATGCGCAGGTCCAGCAAGTTGCTGTACAAAAACTTCGCACGCCACCTTTAACATCGTAGCCGCTGCGGGCCCTCGACGCTCACCGTAGTCTAGTCGACATAAAAAAGCCCGGTTCCAAAGGAACCGGGCTTTTTTTTGAACGGAGTCGCGAAGCTTTGAATTAACGCTTCGAGTACTGCGGACGCTTACGCGCTTTACGCAGACCGACTTTCTTACGTTCAACTTCACGAGCGTCACGAGTGACGAAGCCTGCTTTACGCAGTGCGCCACGCAGGGTCTCGTCGTACTGCATCAGTGCACGGGTGATACCGTGACGGATCGCGCCGGCTTGACCGCTGACACCACCACCGATAACGGTGACGTAGATGTCGAACTTCTCGGTGGTCTCGGTCAGTTCCAGCGGCTGACGAACTACCATGCGGGCAGTTTCACGGCCGAAGAACACGTCCAGAGAACGGTTGTTGATGGAGATGTTGCCAGTACCCGGACGCAGGAAAACGCGTGCGGTAGCGGTCTTGCGACGGCCAGTGCCGTAATTTTGAGTCGCCGACATAATGAACTATTCCGTTAAATCTTCAGTTCTTGGGGCTGCTGAGCAGTATGAGGGTGTGCAGCGCCCGCATAGACTTTCAGCTTACGGTACATGTCGCGACCCAGCGGGTTTTTAGGCAGCATGCCTTTTACCGCGGTCTCGATCACGCGCTCAGGGGCCTTGGCGATCAGCTTTTCAAAGTTGATCGACTTGATGCCGCCCGGGAAACCGGAGTGGGAGTAGTACATTTTGTCAGTGGTTTTAGCGCCAGTGACACGAACCTGCTCAGCGTTGATGACGACGATGTAGTCGCCGGTGTCAACGTGAGGGGTGTATTCTGGTTTGTGCTTGCCACGCAGACGGCTCGCGATCTCAGTAGCCAGACGACCCAGGGTCTGACCAGCAGCATCAACGACGAACCAGTCGCGTTTTACTGTTTCCGGTTTAGCAGTAAAAGTTTTCATTCTTTATAGCCTCGAAGGCCGTCCAGCAAAAAGAGACGGCAGATCTTACTGAATAGTGCGTACTTTGACAAGTCAAAGGCAGCCGGATACAGACGCTATCGGGGGCTCGGGTCGGCGCGTCCAATATACGGCAAGATTCTTCGGCGAGCGGCGCATCACTTCCACTGCAGAGAGAGGGGGCGAATTATCCAGATTGCGAAAAAAATATCAACCTGCTTTTATGATTCCTTTGCCTTGAGGAGAAGCAGATGGATTATCGCCGACTGGGACGCACCGACATCAACGTCAGCGCCCTGTGCCTGGGTACCATGACCTGGGGCGAGCAGAACACCGAGGCAGAGGGCTTCGCGCAGATCGAGCGGGCCAAGGCTGCCGGTATCAACTTCATCGACACGGCGGAAATGTACCCCGTGCCCCCTCGTCCGGAAACCTACGCCGCCACCGAGCGCGTCATCGGCAATTACTTCGCCAGCCGCGGCGATCGCGCCGACTGGGTACTGGCCAGCAAAATCGCCGGCCCAGGCAACGGCATCGCGCACATCCGCGACGGCCAGCTGCGCCACAACCGCGAGCACATCGTGCAGGCCCTGGATGCCAGCCTGGCACGCCTGAAGACCGACTGGATCGACGTGTACCAGCTGCACTGGCCCGAGCGCAGCACCAATTTCTTCGGCAAGCTGGGCTACCAGCACACCCAGGACGACCTGATCACGCCGCTGGAGGATACGCTCGAGGCATTGGACGAGCAGGTCAAGGCCGGCAAGATCCGCCACATCGGCCTGTCCAACGAAACGCCGTGGGGCACCATGAAGTTCCTGCAACTGGCCGAAAGCCGCGGCTGGCCACGCGCAGTGTCCATCCAGAACCCCTACAACCTGCTCAACCGCAGCTTTGAAGTGGGCCTGGCGGAAATTGCCATCCGCGAACAATGCGGCCTGCTGGCCTACTCGCCCATGGCCTTCGGCATGCTCTCGGGCAAGTTCGAGAACGGCGCCAAGCCAGCCAATGCGCGCCTGACCCTGTTCAGCCGCTTCACCCGCTACAACAACCCGCAAAGCGTGGCCGCGTGCAGCCGCTACGTGGCCCTGGCCCGCGAACACGGCCTGGACCCGGCGCAGATGGCCCTGGCGTTTGTCACCCAGCAGCCGTTCGTCACCAGCAACATCATTGGCGCCACGTCGCTGGAGCAACTGGATACCAACATCGCCAGCTTCGACCTGAAGCTGAGCGATGAGGTGCTGGAAGGCATCGAGGCGATCCACAAGGATCAACCCAACCCGGCGCCGTAACACATCACCCTGTGGGAGCGGGCTCTGCCCGCTCCCACAAGGACCTTGTGCAAGCCTCAATCACATCAGATCACCGACCGGGCAATGATCTCCTTCATGATTTCATTGGTCCCGGCATAAATGCGCTGCACCCGCGCATCTGCCCACGCCCGGGCAATCGGGTATTCCCACATGAAGCCGTAGCCGCCGTGCAGTTGCACGCACTCGTCGAGCACCTTGCACTGTAGGTCCGAGCCCCAATACTTGGTCATCGCCGCCGTGGGCACGTCCAGCTCGCCCTTGAGGTGCAGTTCCAGGCAGCGGTCGATGAAGACCCGGCCAATCTGCACTTCGGTGGCCATTTCCGCCAGCTTGAAACGGGTGTTCTGGAAATCGCTGATGGCCTTGCCGAACGCCTTGCGGTCGCGGGTGTAGTCCAACGTCCACTGCACGGCCGCCTCGGCTGACGACACTGCACCGATGGCCACGGTCAGGCGCTCCTGAGGCAACTCCTGCATCAGGTAGGCAAAGCCCTGCCCGGCCTGGCCCAGCAGGTTGTCCTTGGGAATGCGCACGTTCTGGAAGAACAGTTCGGAGGTATCCTGGGCCTTCATACCCACCTTCTCCAGGCGCTTGCCCTTGTCGAAACCAGGCGTGCCGGCCTCCACCAAAAACAAGCTGGTGCCCTTGGCTCCGGCCCTTGGGTCGGTCTTGGCGACCACGATCACCAGGTCGGCAAGAAAGCCATTGGTGATGAAGGTCTTTGAACCATTGAGCACATATTCATCACCGTCCAGCACAGCGGTGGTCTTCACGCCCTGCAAATCAGACCCGGCGCCCGGCTCAGTCATGGCAATGGCCGTTACCAGCTCGCCACTGACCATGCGCGGCAGGTATTTGCGTTTAAGCGCCTCGCTGCCGTAATGCAAGATATACGGCGCTACGATGTCCGAATGCAGTGAAAAGCCAATGCCGCTCAGGCCCTGGCGGCTGATTTCCTCGATCACCACGGCGCTGTACAGAAAATCAGCGCCGATGCCGCCGTATTCCTCGGGTATATGCGAGCACAGCAAACCGGCCTCGCCCGCCTTGTTCCAGAGCGCTCGGTCCACGTGGCCCTGCTTCTCCCAGTGGGAATGGAAAGGCGCCGCCTCTTTTTCAAAGAACTTGCGTACGCTGTCGCGGAACAATTCGTGGTCGGAGCTGAATACGGTCCTAGGAATCATCTGACACCTCTCGCTGAGCAATCCATGTTAGATAGCAGAGACTAAGCGCCACGGCTGCTATCGACACTGGACACAAACGCCAAAAAATAAGACGATCCAGCCGCTTATTGACCACTATCCCTTATAAGAATAACGAACATGATGTTTACCCCGAATACCCCGTCCCTGCGGCGCGTGAGCATTCTGGCCATCGACAAGGTCTTTGCCTCGACGCTGATGCACGCCAAGGATTTCTTCCACCTGGCCAGCCTGCGTTACGGCAAGCAGTTGGGCCAGGGCCTGACGTCCATTTTCGAAACCCGGCTGATCAGCCCGGACGGCCAACCCGTACAAACCTTCAGCGGCGTACAGGTGCCGGTGGACGGCACCCTTGAAGACGCCGACATCATTGTGCTGCCTGCTTTCTGGGATGACTTTGACGCCCTGTGCCTGCGCTACCCGCAGGTGATGCCCTGGCTGCGTGCCCAGCACGCCCGTGGCGCGGTGTTGTGCGGCGAAGCCAGTGGTGTGTTCTGGCTAGCCGAGGCAGGCCTGCTGGACGGCAAGGAGGCCACCACGTACTGGCGCTTCTTCGGCCAGTTCGCCGAGCGCTTCCCGCAAGTGATCCTGAACCAGGACAAGCACCTGACCGACGCCGACAACCTGTACTGCGCCGCCGGCACCACCTCGGCGTGCGATCTGTACATTTACCTGATCGAGCGCTTCTGTGGCGCCAGCGTTGCCCAGGCGGTGTCGCGCGACATCCTTTACGAAGTGCAACGCAACTACACCCCGGGGCGCATGGGCTTTGGTGGTCAGAAACTGCACCAGGACCTGATCATCCTGCAGATCCAGCAATGGCTGGAGGAGCACTTCGCCGACAAGTTCCGCTTCGAGGACGTGGCCCGCGAGCATGGCATGAGCATCCGCAATTTCATGCGCCGGTTCCAGAACGCCACGGGCGACAAGCCCTTGCATTACCTGCAACGGCTGCGGATTGAAACGGCCAAGGGATTGCTGTCAGGCTCGCGCAAGAGCATCAAGACCATCAGCTATGAGGTAGGGTACGACGACGCGAGCTTCTTCGCCCGCCTGTTCCGCCAGCACACGGCGCTGTCGCCGAACCAGTATCGCCAGCAGTTTTTGCAGGAGGCGTAGCCTCCTGAGCCGCAAGCTACAAGCTACAAGCTGTGCACACCTCACTTGCAGCTTATAGCTTGCAGCTGCCTCTTCAGGGCTTGTGCGCGCGCGACAGGAATTCGTGCGACTGCATTTCCAGCAGGCGACTCAGGGTGCGCTGGAACTCAAACATCAGGCGACCGCCGGTGTACAGTTCCTTGAGCTCCACTTCGGCAGAGATGATCAGCTTGACGTTGCGGTCGTAGAATTCGTCGACCATGTTGATGAAACGTCGCGCGATGTCATCGGTGGCCACGCCCATCTGCTCCACGCCGCTGAGCAGCACGGCGTGGAAGATCTTGCCCAGTTCAATGTAGTCGTTCTGGCTGCGTGGGCCGTCGCACAGCTCACGAAAGTCGAACCAGGCCACGTCGTCGCAGGTCTTCAGCGCGCGGATTTCACGGTTCTCGATCATCAGCACGTCGTTTTCAACGGCTGCCGTACACTCCGGCGTCAACGCCTTGAAGCTTTTGAGCAGGCTTTGCGCAGCCGCTTCGTTGAGCGGGTAGTGGAACAGCTCAGCCTGCTCCAGGTGGCGCAGACGGTAGTCCACGCCGCTGTCGACGTTGACGATCTCGGTGTTCTGCTTGATCAGGGCAATGGCCGGCAGGAAGCGCGCACGTTGCAAGCCGTCCTTGTACAGGCCGTCCGGAACGATGTTGGAGGTGGCCACCAGGGTCACGCCATTCTTGAACAGCTCTTCCATCAGCGTGCCAAGGATCATGGCGTCGGTGATGTCGGAGACGAAGAATTCGTCGAAGCAGATGACCCGCGCTTCGTCGGAAAAGCGCTTGGCGATCACCGTCAGCGGGTTTTTCTCACCCTTGAGAGTGCGCATTTCTTCGTGCACGCGCTTCATGAAGCGGTGAAAGTGGGTGCGCACTTTCTCCTTGAACGGCAACGCCTCGAAGAATGTGTCCACCAGGTACGTCTTGCCTCGCCCTACGCCACCCCAGAAGTACAGGCCCTTGACCAGCGTCGGCTCTTTCTTGCCGAACAACTTGCCGAACAGGCCTGGCTTGCTGTCATGCGCCGCGATCAGGTCGTCATACAGACGCTGGAGGTGACGCACCGCGGTTTCCTGCGCAGCATCATGGAAGAACTCGGGGCGTTTGAGGTCAGCTTGATATCGTTCTAGAGGCGTCATATTCGTTAGCAGGGCAACAAAAACGGGCCGTCACTGTAGCGGCGGCCCTGGGTTATGGCAATTAGACTTGCGACAGTTGGTCGCATTAGTCCTGTTGGGGCTGCAAGGCAAGCCGCAGAGCCTCTACCGCGGCGTCGCGGCTGGCAGTGTCGGTAAACTCCGGGCTGTCACCCACGCAGGCGTCGTCCAGCCACAGGGTGAAGCCGGTGCCTTCGCCGCGCACGTCCAGCGCTGCGCCGCTTTGCAACTGCTTGCTGACCTGGCCGGCCGTCTTGCCATCGGCAAAGCTGCGCGACAGCAGCAGTTGTTCGCCATCAGCGGCCAGCAGGCGGAAACGGAAGCTGCCGTCTTCATCGCGGAAGCTGACAAAACGCGCGGTCTTGGCGGCTTTCTTCTTGGTGGTGGTAGCAACCTGAGCCTGCTCGCGGAACGAACGCAGGCCTACCGCCTCACGCAGCTCGCCGAGGAACGGCGTGGCCACCTTGCGGGCCTTGGCGGCACCGGCCAACAGGATGTCTTCCAGGTCGGCCGGGCGGGCGATGAACTGGTGGTATTTGTCCCGAGCTTCACCCAGTTGGCTGTCCAACAGGCTGAACAGGCGACTCTTCGCCTCGCCCCAGCCCAGGCCCTGCAGCAGTTCTTCGCGGAACTCGGCCTGCTGGGCCGGGGTGGAGAAGGCCTGGAACAGGGTGAACAGGTGCGAGTTGTCCGGGTCTTTCGCTTCGCCTGGCGCCCGGGAGTCGGTGACGATACGCGAAATCGACTCCTTCATGTCCTTGGCGCTGGTGAACAGCGGGATGGTGTTGTCGTAGCTCTTGGACATCTTGCGACCGTCCAGGCCTGGCAACGTCGCCACGCTTTCCTCGATCAGCGCCTCGGGCATCACGAAGAACTCGCGGCCCTGGCCGAACAGGTGGTTGAAGCGCTGGCCGATGTCGCGAGCCATTTCCACGTGCTGGATCTGGTCGCGACCTACCGGCACCTGATGGGCGTTGAACATCAGGATGTCGGCGGCCATCAGCACCGGGTAGCTGAACAGGCCCATGGTGATGCCAGCGTCCGGGTCTTCGCCGGCTTCGACGTTCTTGTCAACCGAGGCCTTGTAGGCGTGGGCACGGTTGAGCAGGCCCTTGCCGGCCACACAGGTCAACAGCCAGGTCAGCTCGGTGATTTCGGGGATATCGGACTGGCGATAGAAGGTCACACGATCCACGTCCAGACCACCGGCCAGCCACGTGGCGGCGATTTCCAGGCGCGAGCGCTGGATGCGCAGCGGGTCGTCACACTTGATCAGCGCATGGTAGTCGGCCAGGAAGTAGAACGAATCAGCGTCGCTCTGCTGGCTGGCGACGATAGCCGGGCGGATGGCACCGGCATAGTTGCCCAGGTGCGGCGTGCCAGTGGTGGTGATACCGGTCAGGATACGAGTGGTCATGGTTGTATTCTTGTCAGTCTGCAATCAATTCGAAAGGCGTGGCAGGACCAGATCTTTCAGGTCGGTCAGCTTGCCATGAAAAAAGTGTCCGCATTCTGCCACTTTCAGCAGCTCATGGGGGCGTTGCAGCTGTCCGGACCAGGCGTACACCAAGGCCGGATCAACCACTTCGTCGGTTTCCGGCTGGATCACCGTCAGCGTCCCTCCCAGTGGCAGGCTATGCTCTGCCCCCAGGCGCATCACCGCCGGTGCCACCATGAACAGGCGCTCAACGCTCTGCCCGGCGGCTTCCAGGCGCCCGCCCAGGCTGGCGGCGACGAAACCACCGAACGAGAAGCCCAGCAGTGTCAGCGGCAGGTCGGGGTGTTGGCTGCGCAGCCAGGCGGCGACGGCTTGGGCGTCACCGACTTCACCGTTACCCATGTCATGGCTACCGGCGCTTTGACCGACGCCGCGGTAGTTGAAACGCAAGGTAACAAAACCGGCGTCACGGGCCGTGCGCTGCAAGGTGGAGATCACCTTGTTGAGCATGGTCCCGCCTTGCACCGGGTTGGGATGGCAGATCAGCGCGATGCCGCGGGCATCGGTGGTGTCCAGGTACAGGGCTTCGAGTTGGCCTTGCGGGCCATCGATGAAAACGGGGGTTTCGCGGATCAGCAAGGGTGTACTCCGTGACCTCGATAGGGGTCGACTCGTCTAGTCGAAGGATTCTGTCTGAAATATTTGCGATTGCTCGCGGTATACAGCGCAGGTTAGAGCCGTTAACGTAAAGCAAAGCCGTTTATAGAGGAAGGACTCGTGGAACACTCGCTCTTAGTTTGGTTGTTGCCGACAATCGCCCTCGTCGTGGGTGTCGTGATTGGCCTGGTCGTCGCCCGCCTCGTGCCCAATGCCGCCCCCAGCAGCACTCAGCGCCAGCTGGACGAGATTCAGGAACGCTTCGACAGCTACCAGAATGACGTGGTCACCCACTTCAACACAACGGCCTCGCTGGTCAAGAAAATGACCCAGAGCTACCAGGAAGTGCAGGAACACCTCGCCGAGGGCGCCAATCAACTGGCCCTGGACGAACTGACCCGCCAACGCCTGCTGGCGGCCCTGCACGCCGACGCGGCAGGCCCGCGCGAACGCCTCACGCCACCGCGCGACGCCGAGCCGCCCCGCGACTACGCGCCCAAGGCGCCGAACTCGCCAGGTATGCTGGACGAGCAATACGGGCTGAAGCGCAAGTAACTGCGCCCACCATGAAAAAGGAGCCTTGTGGCTCCTTTTTTATTGCCTGGCGCCTGGCGCTTGTAGCCGCAGCCTTTCGGCAACGGCTACACGGCAGTCACCGGGGCGGCAGGCCGCGGGCGCTGGCGAATGAACGGCCGCTCGATGCCCCAGTACGTAGCCACGCTGAGGCTGGCCACCAGCCACAGCACCAACGGCAGGAACCACACATAGTGCAGGAAGTTGGCCGCCTGGAAGTCATAGATCGAGAACACGCTGAACAGCACGTAAATCACGATGCCGTGCAGCAGGTAAATACTGAAGCTGGCCTCGCCCAGAATCTTCAACCCACGGTTTTCCAGCAGGCTGTTCAGGCTGTTGCCCAGCACAAACAAGGCGAATGGAATGGCCAGGATGATCATTTGGGCCTTCGAATAAGGCTTAAGCGCCATGCACAAGACCAGTACCGCCAATGCCACCAGCGTGCTCGGCCAGCGCGCATAATCGATTGCCCTGGCCTTGAGCCAATCCTCAAGGATGGCGACGACAATGCCTGCCACGAACAGCTTGATGTAGTTGTTGCTGAAATACTGGCCGTACAGCGGCCACAGCAGCGCCAGCGCGACGATCGAGATCACCACGGCCGCAACGGCCAGACGACGACGCAACAGGCAATACAGCAGCGGCAGCGACAGGTAGAACACCGCCTCGTACAGCAATGTCCATTGCACACCAGCGTTGATACGGCGGGTTTCGTCGATGCCATTGAAGGGCACGCCGATGAATACCAGCCAGTGGCCGATCGACTTGGTGAAGTCGAGCAACGACCCCAATTGGCCGCCTTGTTGATAAAACGCAACAACCACCACAATGACGACACTGGTCAGATACATCGGGAAAATTCGGCGAATGCGCGATGAAGCGATGGCCGTCCAACGGGGCACTCCGCGATACACTTTTCCGCCAAACAGATAGCCGGTGATCATGAAGAACAGCGACACTGGGACCGCGCCCAAGTTGTTGATTACTCGACTGTCTGTCATCTGCCAGATCGACGTGGCATGCCAGTAGTAGCTGACCGTGAAGTGGTGTGCCAGTACGGCGGTAGCAAGGATACCGCGCAGCCCGTCCAGAGAAGACACGCGATGTTGCGCTTCTTCGGACAAGATGGGCAGACGGCTGGCAGCCAGGCAAAAAATGGCCATCGCCAACACATATAGCGCGACCAGCAGCAGGATTTCGATCATGTTTGTTCTTTCGTATCCGTAAACAGCGTAAAAAGCGCCAGCAGAATTGAGTGACTTGGCACGCAAACAACTTCTTGCGTTACATTCTAATCACGTTCGCTGGGTTTGGCGCCTCCCGTTGTTGTCGATTCCTGATACATCGAATCGCGCCAGGCACGACGATCTGCGCAGCCTGGCGGCAGCGGCTACAGGCAGCAGATACAAAGCACTGGGTACGGGGGGGAGGTTGCAGCCCACAAAAAAGCCCGCCCCTCTTTCGAGGGGCGGGCTTTCGCGGTGCAGCGAAGTGGCTTAGATGGCGCCGCGCTTGCGCAGCAGTTCCAGCACTTGCTTGACGCCGTCTTCCAGCGAGACGCTCTGGGTGTCGATCACCAGGTCGGCGTTCAACGGCACATCGTACGGGAAGGACTCACCCGGGATGTTGTCGCCACCGGCGGCATACAGGCCCTGCGGGTCACGCTGGGCACATACCTGCGGCGATGCCTGCACGTACACGGTCAGCAGGCGCTCGGCACCGATCAGGGCCTTGGCCTGTTCACGACCTTCGGCATCCGGCGCGACGAAGGCCGCCAGGGTCAGCAGGCCAGCTTCGTTGAACTGACGCGCCACGTGAGCAGCACGACGCCAATTTTCAGTGCGACCGGCGCGATCCTGCGGCAGGCCCTTGTTCAGGTCATGGCGCAGGTTCTGGCCATCCAGCACGAACACCGCGCGCCCCATGTCGAACAGCTTGCGTTCAACGGCATAGGCCAGGGTGCTCTTGCCAGCGCCCGACAGGCCGCTGAACAGCACGGTAGCCGGCTGCTGGCCGAAGCGCAGGGCGCGCTCTTCAGTGGCCACGTGGGCCTGCTTGCCATGATGGCCAGCAGAGCCGTGCGGCACCACCGGCGGCGCGATGATCATGCCGGCGCCCACGGTGCCATTGGTCAGGCGGTCGATGACAATGAACGCACCAGTGGTGCGGTTGCTGTCGTAGCCGTCCAGGGCAATCGGTGCATCCAGCGCCAGCTTTACTCGCCCGATCTCGTTCAGGGCCAGGGCACTGCCCGGACCTTCAGCGAGGGTGTTGACGTCAACCTTGTGGACGATGCTGGCAATGGAGCCTGGCACGTAGCTGGTGGCGCGCTTGATGTCGTACTTCTTGCCCGGCAGCATCGGCTCTTCAGCCATCCACACCAGCATGGCGTCGAAGCTGTCAGTGACAGTCGGCACGTTGTCGGCGTGTACCAGCAGGTCGCCACGGGAGATGTCGATCTCGTCTTCCATGGTCAGGGTCACGGCCTGGCCCGGGCCTGCCTGCTCCAGTTCACCTTCGAAGGTGACAATGGATTTGACCCGGCTGCTCTTGCCCGACGGCAGCACGACGATTTCATCGCCCTTGTGCACGACACCGCTGGCCAGGGTACCGGCGAAGCCTCGGAAGTTCAGGTTCGGACGGTTGACGTACTGCACCGGGAAACGCAGGTCGGTGAGGTTGCGGTCAGCCGCCACTTCCACGGTTTCGAGGATTTCCATCAGGGTCTGACCGGTGTACCACGGCGAGCGCTCGCTATGATTCACCACGTTGTCACCCTTGAGGGCCGACATTGGCACGAAGTGCAGGCTGGACGGCTTGAGAGCGATACCTTCGGCGAACTTCAGGTAATCGGCCTTGATCTCCTCGAATACGCCTTCGTCGAAGCCCTTGAGGTCCATCTTGTTGATGGCCACCACGATGTGCTTGATGCCCAGCAGGGAGGCGATATAGCTGTGGCGACGGGTCTGGGTCTGCACGCCGTAGCGGGCGTCCACCAGGATGATCGCCAGGTCACAGGTGGAAGCACCGGTGGCCATGTTGCGGGTGTACTGCTCGTGGCCTGGGGTGTCGGCAATGATGAACTTGCGCTTGGCGGTCGAGAAGTAGCGGTAAGCCACGTCGATGGTGATGCCTTGCTCGCGTTCGGCCTGCAGGCCATCCACCAGCAACGCCAGGTCGATATCGTCACCGGTGGTGCCGACTTTCTTGGAATCACGGGTAATGGCTTCCAGGTGATCTTCGTAGATCATCTTGGAGTCGTGCAGCAGGCGCCCGATCAGGGTGCTCTTGCCGTCGTCGACGTTACCGCAGGTCAGGAAACGCAGCAGCTCTTTGCGCTCGTGCTGGCCCAAATAGGCGAGGATGTCCTCGCTGATCAAATCAGATTGATGACTCATTGCATTCGAGCTCCAAGCTGTAAGCTTCAAGCGGCAAGCTTGTCGGCGTACAACTAGTTGGAATTTTTTTGATCAACCCGCACAGCCTGTTGGAAAGCTCACGGGTTTCCGGAATCCAGTGCGCTGCAAGCGATTCGCTAATGTAACCAATCTCTTTGCCTATCATCATCTGTGTTCGCAACTCCCCACAGGAAGCTTTGGCAATCCACAAAAACTGGCATTTTTCCTTGGTAGAGAAACGCTCCATTCCCTCTGCGATATTGCTAGGAACCGATAACGCAGAACGAGTGATCTGACTCCGAAAAGCCAAACCTGGGCAGGTAGCCATCGCTTGCAGCTTGCAACGTGCCGCTAAAAGTAACCCTGACGTTTCTTGTCTTCCATTGAACCGGCGCCATCGTGGTCGATGACCCGACCCTGGCGCTCGGAAGTTCGCGTCAGGAGCATTTCCTGAATGATGTCGGTCAGGCTTTCGGCCTCCGACTCCACCGCGCCCGTCAATGGGTAGCAGCCAAGGGTACGGAAACGCACTTTCTTTTTGACGATCTGCGCTTTCTCTTCCTCGCTGAGGTGCTCGAGGATGCGATCGTCGTCGATCATGATCAGGGTGCCGTTCTTCTCGATGACTTCGCGTTCGGCGGCGAAGTACAGCGGTACGATCGGGATACCTTCCAGGTAGATGTACTGCCAGATGTCCAGCTCGGTCCAGTTCGACAGCGGGAACACGCGAATGGATTCGCCCTTGTTGACCTTGCCGTTATAGACGTTCCACAACTCGGGTCGTTGGTTTTTCGGGTCCCAGCGGTGCTTGCTGTCACGGAACGAGTAAACACGCTCCTTGGCACGCGACTTCTCTTCGTCGCGGCGGGCACCACCGAAGGCGGCGTCGAAGCCGTACTTGTCCAATGCCTGCTTGAGGCCCTGGGTCTTCATGATGTCGGTGTGCTTGGAGCTGCCGTGGGTGAAGGGGTTGATGCCCTGCGCCACGCCCTCGGGGTTGACGTGCACCAGCAGGTCCAGGCCCAGTTCTTCAACCATACGGTCGCGGAACTTGTACATCTCCTGAAACTTCCACTGGGTGTCGACGTGCATCACCGGGAACGGCAACTTGCCGGGGAAGAACGCCTTGCGTGCCAAGTGCAGCATCACGGCGGAGTCTTTGCCGATAGAATAGAGCATCACCGGGTTGTCGAACTCGGCGGCCACCTCACGGATGATGTGGATGCTCTCCGCCTCCAACTGTTTCAAATGCGTCAGTTTGTCGACCATGGCTACTCACGGAATTACATTCGTTATGGACGGCCTGCGGGCCGTGTTCGAGCCGCCCACTCTAGCACAGAGGCCGCTTCTATCTAATTGGCTGGCTAGAACGAAACAATATAAGAATATACCCGTGAGTTTGGGCCATTGGCTCCCCCTGAGGTTACCCCCTTTGTAGGAGCGGGCACTGCCCGCGAAGCAGAACCCGCTCCCACAGGCAATACTCAAATGGGGTTGGGGATATCGATAAAGATGTGTTCGAGGGCGAAGCGCCGGGCCAGGTAATCGCCCAGGGCCTGCACGCCATAGCGTTCGGTGGCGTGGTGCCCAGCGGCAATGAAGCTGACGTCGTTTTCCCGGGCGCTGTGGAAGGTCTGCTCGCTGGCCTCGCCACTGATGTACAGGTCCACACCGGCGGCAATGGCCTGGTCGATATAGCCCTGCCCGCCACCCGTGCACCAACCGACGCGGCGGATCATTTCGCTGCCTTCGATCAGCAAGGGTTCGCGGCCCATGACCTCCTGCACGCGACGGGCAAAGTCACGCGCCGTGACCGGCTCGGCCAGCGAGCCCACCAGGCCCACCACCCGGGCATTGTCCGGGTCCAGCGGGCCTTCCACGGTAATATCCAGTTGACGGGCCAGTTGTACGTTGTTGCCCACGTCCGGGTGCAGGTCCAGCGGCAAATGGTAGGCCAGCAGGCTGATGTCATGCTTGAGCAGGGTTTTCAGCCGGCGCTGCTTCATGCCCACCACGCAAGGGTTCTCCCCCTTCCAGAAATAGCCGTGGTGCACCAGCACCAAGTCAGCCTGTGCTTCCACGGCGGCGTCCAGCAGCGCCTGGCTGGCAGTAACGCCGCTGACAATGCGCATCACCTGCGGACGCCCCTCCACTTGCAGGCCGTTGGGGCAATAATCCTGGATTTTCGCACTGTTGAGGTAACGGTCGGCTTCTTCGACCAGGGTGCTCAGGGCAACAGCCATAAAAGACTCCTAAATAGCAGTTCAGAGCGGCGCAAGCCCTCGTATAATGGCGCCCATTATGGCCCTCCCCCACCCCATGTGGAATGGTTCACGCTCTGAAGCAAACTCCCAGGATCCGTTAAATGTTCAAGGCACTGCGTTATTTTGGCTGGCCGCTGCTGACTGGTTTACTCATCGCATTGCTGATCATCCAGCGTTTCCCGCAACTGGTGGGCTTGCCCAGCCTGGACGTCAACCTGCAGCAGGTTGCCCAAACATCCTCCAGCGTGGTGCAAGGCCCGGTCACCTATGCCGATGCCGTGGTGCTGGCCGCTCCGGCGGTGGCCAACCTGTACACCACCAAAGTGGTCAACAAGAACAATCACCCCTTGTTTGAAGACCCGCAGTTCCGTCGCTTCTTCGGCGACAACCTGCCCAAGCAGCGGCGCATGGAGTCCAGCCTGGGCTCCGGGGTGATCATGAGCCCCGAAGGCTACCTGCTGACCAACAACCACGTAGTGTCGGGCGCCGATCAGATCGTGGTGGCCCTGAAGGACGGCCGCGAGACCCTGGCGCACGTCATTGGCAGCGACCCGGAAACCGACCTGGCGGTACTCAAGATAGACCTGAAGAACCTGCCGTCGATCACCATCGGTCGTTCCGACAACATCCGTATCGGCGACGTAGCCCTGGCCATCGGTAACCCGTTCGGTGTAGGCCAGACGGTGACCATGGGCATTATCAGCGCCACTGGCCGCAACCAACTGGGTCTGAACACCTACGAAGATTTTATCCAGACCGATGCGGCCATCAACCCCGGCAACTCCGGCGGCGCCCTGGTAGACGCCAATGGCAACCTGACCGGCATCAACACGGCAATCTTCTCCAAGTCCGGCGGCTCCCAGGGCATCGGCTTTGCCATTCCGATCAAGCTGGCCCTGGAGGTGATGAAGTCGATCATCGAGCACGGCCAGGTGATCCGTGGCTGGCTGGGTATCGAGGTACAGCCGCTGACCCAGGAACTGGCGGACTCGTTCGGCCTCAAGGACCGCCCAGGCATCGTCGTCGCAGGCATCTTCCGCGACGGCCCGGCGCAGAAGGCCGGCCTGCAGTTGGGTGACGTGATCCTGAGCATCGACGGCGAGCCGGCCGGTGACGGGCGCAAGTCGATGAACCAGGTGGCACGCACCAAGCCCAACGACAAGATCGACATCCAGATCATGCGCAACGGCAAGGAAATGAAACTGACCGCCGAAGTGGGCCTGCGGCCACCACCGGCGCCGAGTGCCACGCAAGAGGTGCAGTAACGAAAAAGCCCGCGAAAGCGGGCTTTTTATTGACGCATCTGCTGCCTTTGTGGGAGCGGGCTCTGCCCGCGAAGCATTCACCGCGCATTTACAGCCAGATTGCGGTGGCCTTTTCGCGGGCAGAGCCCACTCCCACAAGAGCCCGGAGATTGCGGCGGGTTACAGCGCGTCGAGCAGCGCCTGATTCTGCTCGGGGGTGCCGATGCTGATGCGCAGGAACTGGGCAATGCGCTGCTGCTTGAAGTGACGCACGATCACGCCCTTCTCGCGCACCTTGGCGGCAATGGCCGCGGCATCCTGTTGCGGATGACGGGCAAAGATGAAGTTGGCCGCCGAAGGCAGCACTTCGAAGCCGCGCTGCTCAAGCTCGGCCACCAGCTTCTCGCGACTGTCGATTACCCATTGGCAGGTACGCTCAAAGTACTCGCGATCCTTGAACGAAGCCGCGCCACCGACAATGGCCAGGCGGTCCAGCGGATAGGAGTTGAAGCTGTTCTTGACCCTCTCCAGCGCCTCGATCAGGTCCGGGTGGCCAACGGCCAGGCCAACCCGCAGGCCCGCCAGCGAGCGCGACTTGGACAAGGTCTGGGTAACCAGCAGGTTCGGGTACCGGTTCACCAGGCCAATGGCCGTCTCGCCACCGAAGTCGATGTAAGCCTCGTCGACCACCACCACCGAGTCCGGGCTGTTCTTCACCAGTTGCTCCACCGCGTCCAGTGCCAGCAGGCAACCGGTCGGGGCGTTGGGGTTGGGGAAGATGATCCCGCCATTGGCGCGTGCATAGTCTTCAACGCGAATCTGGAACTGCTCGTCCAGCGCCACCGCGTCGAAAGCGATGCCGTACAGGCCGCAGTACACCGGGTAGAAGCTGTAGCTGATGTCTGGGAACAGCAGCGGCGCGTCGTGCTGGAACAATCCGTGAAAGATGTGCGCCAGGACTTCGTCCGAACCGTTGCCCAGGAACACCTGGTTGGGCTGCACACCGTAGAACTCGCACACCGCCTGCTTGAGCAGGTCGCTGTTGGGGTCCGGGTACAGGCGCAGGCTGTCACCCAGCTCCGCGCGCATGGCCTCGATAGCCTTGGGCGATGGGCCGTAAGGGTTTTCATTGGTGTTGAGCTTCACCAGGTTGGCAACCTTGGGTTGCTCGCCGGGCACATAGGGCACCAGTTGCTTGACGAAGGGGCTCCAGAATTTGCTCATGTTTCAGTTCCCCTGCTTGTCGTCGGCGAGAATGCGGTATTCGGCACTGCGGGCGTGCGCGCTGAGCGACTCGCCACGGGCCAGGATCGAAGCGGTCTTGCCCAGCTCGGAGGCACCCTGCTGCGAGCAGAAGATGATCGACGAGCGCTTCTGGAAGTCGTACACACCCAGGGGCGAGGAGAAGCGCGCGGTACCGGAGGTCGGCAGCACGTGGTTGGGGCCTGCGCAATAGTCACCCAGCGCTTCGCTGGTGTGGCGGCCCATGAAGATCGCGCCGGCGTGGCGGATCTTCGGCAACCAGGCCTGCGGGTCGGCCACCGACAGCTCCAGGTGTTCCGGGGCGATGCGGTTGGCCACTTCGATGGCCTGGTCCATGTCGCGCACGTGAATCAGCGCGCCACGGCCGTTGATCGACGTGTTGATGATCTCGGCACGGTCCATGGTGGGTAGCAGCTTGTCGATGCTGGCCGCTACCTTGTCCAGGAATGCGGCGTCGGGGCTGACCAGGATGGCCTGGGCGTCTTCATCGTGCTCGGCCTGGGAAAACAGGTCCATGGCAATCCAGTCCGGGTCGGTCTCGCCGTCGCATACCACGAGGATTTCCGAAGGGCCGGCGATCATGTCGATGCCCACCTGGCCGAACACGTGGCGCTTGGCGGTGGCGACGTAGATGTTGCCCGGGCCGACCACTTTGTCTACCTGGGGCACGCTCTGGGTACCGTAGGCCAGCGCGGCCACGGCCTGGGCGCCACCGATGGTGAACACCCGGTCGACACCGGCAATGCAGGCGGCGGCCAGCACCAGTTCATTCACTTCACCGCGCGGGGTGGGCACCACCATGACCACTTCGGTCACGCCGGCCACCTTTGCGGGGATGGCGTTCATCAGCACAGACGAGGGGTACGACGCCTTGCCGCCCGGCACGTACAGGCCGGCCCGGTCCAGCGGGGTGACCTTCTGGCCCAGCACGGTGCCGTCGGCTTCGGTGTAGCTCCAGGACTCCTGCTTCTGCTTTTCGTGGTAGCTGCGCACGCGCCCGGCGGCTTTTTCCAGCGCCTCGCGCTGTGGCGCGGTGATGCGGGTCAGGGCCAGCTCCAGGCGTTCGCGGCCCAGGATCAGCTCGGCCATGGAGGCCACCTGCATGTTGTCGAAACGGTTGGTGAACTCCACCAGCGCGTCGTCACCGCGCTCACGCACGGCCTTGATGATATCGAGCACACGCTGGTTGACCGATTCGTCGGACACGCTTTCCCAGCTCAGCAGATGATCCAGATGGCGCGCGAAGTCCGGATCAGTGGCGTCGAGTCGGCGAATTGCAGTGGACGTGGTCATAGCGGGCCTCAATAGTTGGCGAATGCTGAAAAATAGCAAATCTCAGGCGCCGCTAGACTACCAAGCCATCCGCGTGGGCACCTGAGAATTCTGGCTATGACACGGATAGATGGGCGCGGCTCAAGGCCGCGCGAGTGGATCAGCCGCGGTGTCGCGACTCCACAGCCTTGCGCAGGGTATCGATCAGCGCCTGGATGCGGGCGTGCTGCATTTTCATCGATGCCTTGTTGACCACCAGACGCGAACTGATGTGTGCGATCAGCTCCTGGGGTTCCAGGCCGTTGGCGCGCAAGGTGTTGCCGGTGTCGACAACGTCGATGATCTTGTCGGCCAGGCCGATCAGCGGTGCCAGCTCCATGGAGCCGTACAGCTTGATGATGTCGACCTGACGGCCCTGTTCGGCGTAGTAACGCTTGGCCACGTTGACGAACTTGGTGGCCACGCGCAGGCGGCCCTTGGGCTCCACCGCGCCAATGGCACCGGCCGTCATCAGCTTGCACTTGGCAATCTGCAGGTCCAGCGGCTCATAGAGGCCCTGGCCGGTGTATTCCATGAGCACGTCCTTGCCGGCTACGCCGAGGTCGGCCGCGCCATGCTCGACGTAAGTCGGCACGTCGGTAGCCCGCACAATCAGCAGGCGTACGTCGTCCTGGGTCGTGGGGATGATCAGCTTGCGGCTTTTATCCGGATTCTCGGTGGGCACAATGCCCGCCTCTGCCAGCAGAGGCAGGGTGTCATCGAGAATGCGGCCCTTGGACAGCGCGATGGTCAACATGGAAAACGTCTTTCCTTAATCAGGATTGTGCCCGGTCGCAATCGGCGCCGGGCCACTGCCGAACCCCAAGGGCCCGGCTGGACAGATTCATGGGGCGCATCCTTGCGCCCGAAAGCAGGTTAGCCCGGCACGCGACGAATTTTCGCGCCCAGCATCTGCAGTTTTTCCTCAATGCACTCGTAACCACGGTCGATGTGGTAGATGCGGTCGATCAGGGTGTCACCCTCGGCTACCAACGCCGAGATCACCAGGCTGGCCGAAGCACGCAGGTCGGTGGCCATGACTGGCGCGCCCTTGAGCTTTTCGGTACCGGTGACAATGGCAGTGTTGCCCTCGACCTGGATGTGTGCGCCCATGCGGTGCATTTCGTACACGTGCATGAAGCGGTTTTCGAAGATGGTCTCGATCACCGCGCCAGTGCCTTCGGCAATGGCGTTCAGGGAGATGAACTGCGCCTGCATGTCGGTGGGGAACGCCGGGTACGGCGCGGTGCGCACGTTGACGGCCTTTGGACGCTTGCCATGCATGTTCAGCTCGATCCAGTCCTCACCGGTGGTGATTTCCGCGCCCGACTCCTTCAGCTTTTCCAGCACCGCTTCCAGAATGGTCGGATCGGTGTCCTTGACCTTGACGCGGCCGCCAGTGGCAGCGGCGGCAACCAGGTAGGTACCGGTCTCGATGCGGTCCGGCATGACCTTGTAGGTCGCCGAATCCAGACGTTTCACGCCATCAATGGTGATGGTGTCGGTGCCGGCGCCGTGAATCTTGGCACCCATGGCGATCAGGAAGTTGGCAAGGTCCACCACTTCCGGCTCGCGCGCGGCGTTCTGCAGCACACTGCGGCCGTTGGCCAGGGCCGCGGCCATCATGATGTTCTCGGTACCGGTAACACTCACGGTGTCGAAGAAGAAGTTCGCACCGCGCAGGCCGCCTTCCGGCGCCTTGGCCTTGATGTAGCCGCCTTCAACGTCGATGACCGCGCCCATGGCTTCCAGGCCACGGATGTGCAGGTCCACCGGACGCGAACCGATGGCGCAACCGCCAGGCAGGGCCACTTCGGCCTCACCGAAACGGGCAACCATGGGGCCCAGCACCAGGATCGAGGCGCGCATGGTTTTCACCAGTTCGTACGGCGCGATCAGAGTCTTGATGGTGCGTGGGTCGATTTCGACGGAAAGCTTCTCGTCGATCACAGGCTCAATGCCCATGCGGCCGAACAGCTCGATCATCGTGGTGATGTCGTGCAGGTGCGGCAGGTTGGCGACGGTAACCGGGCCATCGGCCAGCAGCGTTGCAGCGAGAATCGGCAGGGCAGAGTTCTTTGCCCCGGAAATGCGGATTTCGCCATCAAGACGAACGCCGCCAGTAATAATCAGTTTGTCCATTAGAATCTCGACGCCCTTAGGCTCAGGTGCGCTCAGCCCAGGCTGCGCTGCTGAAAAATTTCATTGTGACCGCATGGATGCTGCCATCGACGATCCAGGGATTGAGATGAGCATAGATCTGCTGTTGACGCTTGACCGGACTCAGCGCGGCCAGCTCATCGCTGATGACGTTCAATTGGAAGTTGCAGCCTTCGCCTTCAACTTCGACCTGGACATTTGCCAGTTTTTCTTCAAGAAAACGCTTAACTTCTATGGCCTGCATGCTCAACCTCGATCGGCGCCCTGTGCGCGCGGGTCGGCCATCATACAAAAAAAGCCCCTCGCCTGCGAACCCCGGATACGAGGACTCTGACGGAGGGGCTTGTTCATTGTGCCTGATTGTTCACGCCGCGGACAAAATCCCGCTCATTTGGCACACTTCGGCGATCTGTTGCATGTCCTGCGGCAGGCCCTGGAACATCAGGGTCTTGCCGCTGGCAAGGGCATCGCGCTTGAGGCACAGCAGCAGGGACAGGCCCACGCTGCTGGACTTGACCACGCCCGAGCAGTCCAGCACCAGGGCATTGCCCGGGCTGGCCTTGACCAGCGCCTGGCCCTGCTTGCGCAAGGCCGCGCCGTTGCTGTAGTCGAGCACACCGGCCAGCAGCAACTCGCCGCCGGCGCCCTGGCTGATGGCGGCGTCGGTCATTGGTCGGCCTTGTCGGCACCAGTGCCCTTGTCGGCCTTGGCCTTGGCCACTTCGCCGGCCCAGCCGTCGATTGTCTTGTCCAGGTTGTTGCCGTTGCGCTGCATGGCATCGGCGAACTGGTCACGGAACAGCTTGCCGATGTTGATGCCGTTGACGATGACGTTACGCACTTTCCATTCGCCGTTCAGCTTCACCAAGGTGTACTGCACGGGGTAGACAGCGCCGCTGTCGCCTTTCACGGTCATGTCAACGCTGGTGCGGTCACCTTCGTCACCCTTGGCAGGGCCCACGGTAATGCCCTGGTTGTTGTATTCCAGCAAGGCGTTGCCATAGAACTGCATCAGGCCACGCTTGAAGTTGTCCTGAAAACGCTTCAGTTGGTCCGCCGTGGCGTTGCGCGAGTACTTGACGGTCATGATGCTCTTGGAGATACCGTCGGCATCGACCACCGGGCCGATGATGTTGTTCAGCGCATCATAGAACTTGGTAGGGTCAGCCTTGTATTGCGCCTTGTTCGCTGCCAGGTCGGCCAGCAGTTCCTTGGTGGTGCGATCCACCAGGTCATGGGCGGATTGGTCGGCAGCATTGGCCAGCAGCGGCATGCAGGCCAGCAGTACGAGCAGGCCACGTCGCAGGATGGTCATCATGAAGTAACTCCTCATTTGGCGTCTTTATTAACGGTATTGAGCAGGAATTTGCCGATCAGATCTTCCAGTACAAGGGACGACTGGGTGTCATGAATGGTTCCGCCGTCCTTGAGCAGGGTGTCTTCGCCACCCACGCTCAGGCCGACGTATTTTTCGCCCAGCAGGCCCGCGGTGAGGATAGAAGCCGTGGAGTCGGTTGGCAGGTTGTTCACCTTCTTGTCGATCTGCATGGTCACCCGGCCGGTGAAGTTGTCACGGTCCAGGTCGATGGCGGTGACCTTGCCCACGGTGACGCCAGCCATGGTGACCTTGGCGCGCACGGTCAGGCCGGCGATGTTGTCGAAGTAGGCGTACAGCTTGTAAGTGTCGGTTGCGGAACTGGTCGACAGACCACTGACGCGAAGGGCCAGCAGAATCAATGCCAGAATCCCGGCCAGCAGAAACATGCCGACACCGATTTCCAGGGTGCGGTTTTGCATCAGAAATCTCCAAACATCAAAGCGGTCAGAATAAAGTCCAGGCCCAGGATGGCCAGCGAGGCGTACACCACGGTCTTGGTGGTGGCACGGCTGATCCCCTCGGAAGTGGGCTCGCAGTCGTACCCCTGAAACACGGCGATCCACGTCACGACGAAAGCGAACACAATGCTCTTGATCACGCCGTTGATGACATCGTCGGTGAAGTTGACACTGTTCTGCATGTTGGCCCAGAACGAGCCGTCATACACGCCCAGCCAGTCGATGGCCACCCAGGAGCCGCCCCAGATACCGACGACGCTGAAGATGATGGCCAGAATAGGCAAGGAAATGAAACCTGCCCACAGGCGCGGCGCAGCAATGTACTTGAGCGGGTCGACGCCAATCATTTCCAGGCTCGACAGCTGCTCGGTGGACTTCATGTTGCCGATCTCGGCGGTCAGCGCAGAACCTGCACGCCCGGCGAACAGCAAGGCAGTGACCACCGGCCCCAGCTCGCGCAGCAGCGTCAGGGCAACCATCTGCCCCACTGCCTGTTCGGAGCCGTACTTGGTGAGGATGCTGAAGCCCTGCAGGGCCAGCACCATGCCGATGAACATGCCCGACACGACGATGATCAGCAGCGACATGACGCCAACCGAATAGAGCTGCTTGACCAGCAGCGCAAAACCGCCGCCGACACCACGGCGCCCGACCAGTGCATGCATCAGGAACAGCCCGGAGCGCCCCAGCACTGCCACCATGTCGATGGCCGCGCGGCCAAACAGGCGAATGCGTTCCAGTAGTGATTTCTTGCGCATCAGCGCGTCCCCAGAAGATCGGCGCGGTAATCCGGCGCCGGGAAATGGAAAGGTACCGGCCCGTCGGGGTCGCCTTTCATGAATTGACGGATTCGCGGGTTATCGGCCGCCATCAGTTCCTGCGGCGTGCCCTGCCCCAGCACCTGGCCATCGCCCACCACGTAAATGTAGTCGGCAATGCTGGCGGTTTCGGCGAGGTCGTGGGACACCACGATGCTGGTAATGCCCAGGGCATCGTTGAGCAGGCGAATAAGGCGCACCAACACGCCCATGGCGATAGGGTCCTGGCCGACGAACGGCTCGTCGTACATGAGGATCTGCGGGTCCATGGCGATGGCGCGCGCCAATGCCACGCGGCGCTTCATGCCGCCGGACAGCTCGTCGGGCATCAGTTCCACCGCACCGCGCAGGCCAACGGCCTGCAACTTCATGAGCACGATGTCGCGGATCATCTCGTCGGGCAGGTCGGTGTGCACGCGCAGCGGGAACGCCACGTTCTCGAACACGTCGAGGTCGGTGAACAGTGCGCCGCTCTGGAACAACACGCCCATGTGCTTGCGGGCGTCGAACAGATCGCTGCGCGACAGGGTCGGCAGGTTCTGCCCATTGACCCACACTTCGCCGGCGCCGGGGCGCAACTGTGCGCCCATCAGGCGCAGCAGGGTGGTCTTGCCGCAGCCGGAAGGTCCCATGATGCCGGTGACCTTGCCTCGTGGAATGCGGATATCGACATTGTTGAAAATACTCCGCGAGCCCCGCTTGAAGGAGACGCCCTTCAGCTCGACCGCGTAGTCATTATCGGCACTCATCTAAACTCCTTGCGATGCAGCCTGTCCTCGGACGCTTCCCCCCGTCACGAAGACACGCGCGCTTCTGGCGGGCCAACTGGCGGCGAACTATATCACCCATGACACACGCGCCCCAAGGCTGTTGCACGGGTCATTCAGCAACAAGACATTTAAAGGATGACGATCGAACGTGAGGGTTTCGATCAATACGGCTATAATCGCCGCCTTTTCATCAGGCAATACGTTTCCGACATGAGCCAATCCAGCGACCTGATCCAATCGGCACACCGCACAATCCGCCTCGAACTCGAAGCGGTAGAGGGTTTGCTGGCCCATATCAATGCTGATTTCGTCCGCGCCTGCGAGATGATCCTGGCCAGCAAGGGCCGCGTTGTGGTGGTGGGCATGGGCAAGTCCGGGCACATCGGCAACAAGATCGCCGCCACCCTGGCGAGCACCGGCACCACCGCGTTCTTCGTGCACCCGGCCGAGGCCAGCCATGGCGACATGGGCATGATCACCCGCGACGATATCATTCTGGCGCTGTCCAACTCCGGGTCCACCGCGGAAATCGTCACCCTGTTGCCGTTGATCAAGCGCTTGGGCATCCAGCTCATCAGCCTGACCGGCAACCCCGACTCGCCGCTGGCCAAGGCCGCCGAAGTCAACCTGGACGCCCGCGTGGCCCACGAGGCGTGCCCGCTGAACCTGGCACCCACCTCCTCCACCACGGCCGCGCTGGTACTGGGCGACGCCCTGGCCATTGCCCTGTTGGAGGCTCGCGGCTTCACCGCGGAGGACTTCGCCTTCTCGCACCCCGGCGGTGCCCTGGGCCGGCGCCTGCTGCTCAAGGTAGAAAACGTGATGCACGCCGGCGACGAATTGCCGCAGGTGGTACGTGGCACCCTGCTCAAGGACGCGCTCATGGAAATGACTCGCAAGGGCCTGGGCATGACGGTGGTACTGGAAGATGACGGACGCCTGGCCGGGATCTTCACCGACGGCGACCTGCGCCGCACCCTGGACCGTACCATCGACGTGCACAGCGCGCACATCGAGGAAGTGATGACGCCGCACGGCAAGACCGCTCGCGCCGAGATGCTCGCCGCCGAAGCACTGAAGATCATGGAAGACCACAAGATCAGTGCGCTGGTGGTGGTCGACAAGGATGACCGCCCGGTGGGCGCCCTGAACATGCACGACCTGTTGCGTGCGGGAGTGATGTAATGACCCAGGACCTTCTGCAACGCGGCAAGGCCGTGAAACTGGCGGTGTTCGACGTAGACGGCGTGCTGACCGACGGGCGCCTGTACTTCTGTGAAGACGGCAGCGAGATCAAGACCTTCAGCACCCTGGATGGCCAAGGCATCAAGATGCTGATCAATTCCGGGGTGGCCACTGCAATCATCACCGGCCGCAAGAACCCCATCGTCGAGCGCAGGGCCAAGAGCCTGGGCATTGCCCACCTGTACCAGGGCCGCGAAGACAAATTGGTGGCGCTGGACGACCTTCTGGCCCAACTGGGCCTAAGCTATGAACAGGTAGCCTACCTGGGCGATGACCTCCCGGACCTGGCCCCTATTCGCCGCGTCGGCCTGGGTATGGCCGTGGCCAACGCCGTGCCGTTTGTGCGCGAACACGCCCACGGCGTCACCCAGGCCCGTGGCGGCGAGGGTGCCGCCCGCGAGTTCTGCGAGCTGATCCTGCGTGCCCAAGGCAACCTCGAAGCGGCCCTGGCCGCCTATTTATAGAGTTTCCCATGCCGAGCAAAAAACTGCGCAATCTCTTGATGTTCTGCGTGATCGTGGCGATCTTCGTCTCGGTCGGCTATTGGAACATCAACCCTGAAACCTTCCTCGAGAAGCCGGCTGCGGCAATCGACGACACGGCCATCGACTATTACGCTATCAACGCCCACGCCGTGCAGTTCCTGCCCGACGGCGGCGTGCAGTACCGCATGACCGGCGACAGGGTCGACCACATGCAGGCCAGCCAGATCACCAAGGTGGTGAACCCGGACATGAACCTGTACCGCGGTACCGTGTACCCATGGCACGTGACCAGTGACCACGGCGAAGTGAACCCCGACGGCACCCAGGTGGAGCTTATCGACAACGTTCGCATCGCCCGCACTGACCAGAAAGACCGGCCTACGCTGATCACCAGCACGCGCATGACGGTATTCCCACAACAGCAATATGCGCAGACAGACCGAGACGTTAGAATCGACGGCGCCGGTGGCGTCTCTACGGGCAAGGGCATGAAGGCATATTTGAAAGACAGCAAGATCAACTTGCTGTCAAACGTAAGAGGACTGTATGAGGCTCGTTAAAACCCTCCCTTTATTGCTCTCCCTGGGCTCTGCACTGGGGAGCGTTAGCGCCTGGGCACTGCCGACGGATCGCGACCAGCCTATCCACATCCAGTCCGACGACGCACAACTGGACGACAAGCAGGGCGTGGCTGTCTACAAGGGCAATGTGATCATTACCCAGGGCACCATGAAGATCACGGGTAACACCGTGACCATCACCCGCAACGCGCAGGGCGACGTGGACACCTTCACCTCCGTGGGCAACCTTGCCTACTACGAGCAGAAGCCGGCCATCGACAAGCCCATCGTGCAAGGCTGGGGCAAGACCATCCAGTATCAGTCGGCGCTGAACCACATCACCCTGATCGACCAGGCCAAGGTGGTGAACGACGGCAACACGTCGGAAGGCGAGAAGATCATCTACGATACCGTCAAGCAGGTCGTCAACGCCGGCCGTGCCAATGGCACCAAGATCACCGCGCCGCGTCCACGGATCGACATGGTCATCCAGCCGAAAAGCAAAACCGACCAGCAGCAGGGCAAGTAATGGCTATCCTCAAAGCCCAGCACCTGGCCAAGGCCTACAAGGGCCGGCAAGTGGTGCGTGACGTCAGCATATCCATCGAGAGTGGGCAGATCGTCGGCCTGCTGGGCCCTAACGGCGCTGGCAAGACCACCTGTTTCTACATGATCGTGGGCCTGGTGCGGGCCGATCAGGGCCGCGTGCTGATCGACGACCTGGACGTCAGCCACCAGCCGATGCACGGCCGGGCGCGTTCAGGTATCGGTTACCTGCCGCAAGAAGCGTCGATCTTCCGCAAACTGTCGGTATCGGACAACATCATGGCCATTCTCGAGACCCGCAAGGAACTCGACAAGGCGGGTCGCGTGAAGGAACTGGAAAGCCTGCTGCAGGAATTTCACATCACTCACATTCGCGACAACCTGGGCATGAGCCTGTCCGGCGGCGAGCGTCGCCGGGTGGAAATCGCCCGCGCGCTGGCCACCGCACCCAAGTTCATCCTGCTCGACGAACCGTTCGCCGGTGTCGACCCGATCTCGGTCGGCGACATCAAGCAGATCATCCACCACCTCAAGAACAAGGGCATCGGCGTACTGATCACCGACCACAACGTTCGCGAGACGCTGGATATCTGTGAAACCGCTTACATCGTCAACGATGGCCAACTGATCGCCGAGGGCGACGCTGAAACCATCCTGGCAAACCAGCTGGTGAAAGAGGTTTACCTCGGTCACGAGTTCCGCCTGTAACCGGCGAGGTGTTTGGCTGATTGCCGAGCCTGCCGCAACTTTTTTAGCCCCATTCGGGGTTTTATTGCGGCATCGCTCTAGGCAAACACTTCAGTTTCAGGCATATAATTTGCTTACGACAAAAGCCGAGAGCCTCGGCGCCCTGTAGTGGATGGCGCTCTGCGCCGGCGAATAAGGTGTTAAGCCCCTGCCATGAAACCATCGCTCGTCCTAAGAATGGGCCAGCAACTGACGATGACACCGCAGTTGCAACAGGCCATCCGCCTCCTCCAGCTCTCTACCCTGGACCTCCAACAGGAAATCCAGGAAGCCCTGGAATCCAACCCGATGCTCGAGCGCCAGGAAGAGGGCGACGACTTCGACAACAGTGACCCCATGGCCGACAACGTCGAGCAGAAGGCCACTGTGGAAATCCAGGAACCGAGCTATCAGGAAACCTCGGCACCCACCGTCGACAACCTCGAAGACGGCGAATGGAGCGAACGCATTCCCAATGAGCTTCCCGTGGACACCGCGTGGGAAGACATCTACCAGACCAGCGCCAGCAGCCTGCCCAGCAACGATGACGACGAATGGGACTTCACCACCCGCACGTCGGCCGGCGAAAGCCTGCAAAGCCATTTGCTGTGGCAACTCAACCTGGCGCCCATGTCCGACACCGATCGCCTCATCGCGGTCACCCTGATCGACTGCATCAACAACCAGGGCTACCTGGACGAGACCCTGCAGGAGATCTGCGACTCGTTCGACCCGGAACTGGACATCGAGCTCGACGAAATCGAAGCCGTGCTGCACCGCATCCAGCAGTTCGAGCCCGCCGGCATCGGTGCCCGCAACCTCAGCGAATGCCTGCTGCTGCAATTGCGCCAGATGCCCGCCAAGACCCCGTGGCTCAACGAAGCCCTGCGCCTGGTGGCCGACTACATCGACCTGCTGGGCAGCCGCGACTACAGCCAGCTGATGCGCCGCATGAAGCTCAAGGAAGACGAGCTGCGCCAGGTCATCGAACTGGTGCAGAGCCTCAACCCGCGCCCTGGCTCGCAGATCGAGTCCACCGAGGCCGAATACGTGGTGCCCGACGTGATCGTGCGCAAGGACAGCGAGCGATGGCTGGTTGAGCTGAACCAGGAGGCCGTGCCACGCCTGCGGGTCAATCCGCAATACGCCGGCTTCGTGCGCCGCGCCGACACCAGCGCCGACAACACCTTCATGCGCAACCAGTTGCAGGAAGCGCGCTGGTTCATCAAGAGCCTGCAAAGCCGCAACGAAACCTTGATGAAGGTGGCCAGCCAGATCGTCGAGCACCAGCGTGGTTTCCTCGACTATGGCGACGAAGCCATGAAACCGCTGGTGCTGCACGACATCGCCGAAGCGGTGGGCATGCATGAATCGACCATTTCGCGGGTGACCACGCAGAAATACATGCACACGCCGCGCGGCATCTACGAGCTGAAATACTTTTTTTCCAGCCACGTCAGCACCTCCGAGGGCGGTGAATGCTCGTCCACGGCGATTCGCGCGATCATCAAGAAACTGGTTGCGGCCGAAAATCAGAAAAAGCCATTGAGTGACAGCAAGATCGCTGGTTTACTGGAGGCACAAGGCATCCAGGTCGCCCGCCGCACTGTCGCCAAATACCGTGAATCCCTAGGGATCGCGCCGTCGAGCGAACGCAAGCGGCTGATGTGATCACTGGCAGCGCGAAAGCGCTGCCAGGCGGCGTACCGGATGTGCCACAGCGTTCCAGTGGCAGGTTATCCAACCTGTCTCTTTATGCACTGGCAATAAGGAGAAAGCGGTATGCAAGTCAACATCAGTGGACATCAACTGGTTGTGACCGACGCCATGCGCACTTACATCGGTGAGAAACTCGACCGATTGGAGCGCCATTTCGACAAGATCACCAACGTGCAGGTCATCATGGAGGTCGAGAAGCTGAAACAGAAAATCGAGGCCACCCTGCGCGTACCTGGCGGCGAGGTGGTGGCAAACGCGGAACATGACGACATGTACGCGGCCATCGACCTGCTGACCGACAAGCTTGACCGCCAACTCAAAAAGCATAAGGAAAAACAGCAGAGTCTGCTGCAAGGCGCGACTGCCCGCTGACACTCCCCACCCATGATCCGACTTGAACACATCCTGACCCCCGGCCGTTCCCTCGTGAACGCGCCGGGCGGCAGCAAGAAGAAAGTACTCGAACACATCGCCAACCTGATCGCCCGGGAAGTCCCGGGCCTTGAGATGCAGGTGGTGTTCGACAGCCTGATTGCGCGCGAAAAACTGGGCTCGACCGGCTTTGGCAATGGCATTGCCATTCCCCACTGCCGCCTGGCCGGCTGCAACACGCCGATCAGCGCCCTGCTGCACCTGGAGAACAAGATCGACTACGACGCCATTGATGGTGCGCCGGTGGACCTTGTCTTCGTGCTACTGGTACCCCAGGAAGCCACCAACGAACACCTGGCCCTGCTGAGCCAGATCGCTGGCATGCTCGACCGCGCCGACGTGCGCGAACGCCTGCGCGCGGCCCCCAGCAGCGAAGCCCTCTTTCAAGTGGTTCTGGACGAACAGAAAGGTCATTGACCATGCGCCTGATCATCGTCAGCGGCCGTTCCGGCTCGGGTAAAAGCACTGCGCTGGATGTGCTGGAAGACAACGGCTTCTATTGCATCGACAATCTGCCAGCCGGCCTGCTGCCCGAGCTGGCGGAACGCGCGCTGATCCACACCGAACTGGCCCAGCCGCTGGTGGCCGTGTCCATCGATGCCCGCAACCTCCCCAGCCACCTGTCACGCTTTCCGCAACTGTTGCAGGAACTGCGAGACAAGCATATTCAATGCGATGTGCTGTACCTGGACGCGGATGAGGAAACGCTGCTCAAGCGTTTCTCCGAGACCCGCCGGCGCCACCCGCTGAGCAGTGCCAACCGCTCGCTGGCCGAGGCCATTCGTGTTGAAAGCGATCTGCTCAGCCCGATTGCGGACCTGTCGGACCTCAAGGTCAACACCACTCACCTGAATCTCTACCAACTGCGCGACACCCTCAAGCTGCGCCTGCTGAACCAGCCCGAGCCGGGCACGGCCTTCTTGATCGAATCTTTCGGTTTCAAGCGCGGCATGCCGGTGGACGCCGACCTGGTGTTCGATGTGCGCTGCCTGCCCAACCCGTACTGGAAGCCTGAACTTCGCGACCATTCCGGGCTCGAACAACCGGTCATCGACTACCTGGCTGCCCAGCCGGACGTCGAAGATATGTACCAGGACGTCGCCAGCTACCTGCTCAAGTGGTTGCCGCGCTTCGCTGCCAGCAATCGCGCCTACGTCACCATTGCCATCGGCTGCACCGGCGGGCACCATCGTTCGGTCTACCTGACCGAGCGGCTGGGCCAGGCGCTGCAACAGGCGCTCAAGAATGTCCAGGTTCGCCACCGCGACCTCAGTTGAAAGGATCCCCACCGCGATGCCTGCTCGTGAAATCGAAATTATCAACAAACTTGGCCTGCATGCCCGCGCCGCGGCCAAGTTCGTCGGCGTCGCCGGTAGGTTCCCCGATTGCCAGGTGCGCATCGGCCGCAACCCTGAGAGCCTTATCGACGGCAAGAGCATCATGGCCGTGATGATGCTGGCCGCCGGCAAGGGTACCCTGGTGCACCTGATGACCGAAGGCCAGCAACAGGACGAAGCCATGGCAGCAATCGTGGAGCTGATCAACAACAAGTTCGACGAAGGCGAATAATCGCCCTGCCCGCCCAACAAAAAGCCGCGTAA
>NZ_AJWX01000001.1 GCF_000263855.1 Pseudomonas sp. M47T1 | reverse complement strand
AACCTACGTTGCTGTCAACTGCCTTTTTCACCGCTTTCGATCTGTTTCATCGAAGCGCTTCCTCGCTGGCTACTTCGGTTAACTCTTTGAAACTCAAGGAGTTTTCCGTTTCGGTTGCGCCGGAAGTGGGGCGAATTATAGAGAGATTTGAGGGGGCGTCAAGGGTTGATTTTGGGAAATTGTCATAAAGATCAAAAGCATCCCAAAGGGGACCCTATAAAGGCCATCAGGTGCATGCCTGGGGATCTTCAAGCCTCACAGCATCGAGCGCCGCCCGCGCGGCGCTTCGCGGCCAGAGGCCGCTCCCACGTTGGTTGCAACGTGCCTCGCTGGAGATGGGTGTTGCACCTGGTGGCCTTGATGCATGCTTACGACGTGCACCTGGCGCCCCACCCACGCCCCCCCAAAAACCAAAAAAGGGCGGGCCCACGGCCCGCCCTTCTCTCTATACCTATTCAACCACCCTACTCAGCCTTCAGCGTAATCCGCGCAAACGCCTTCTTCCCCGCCTGGCACACATGCGTAGCGCCTACAGCAAAGACAAACCCACGATCCACAACCTCACCATCTATACGCACGCTGCCCGCAGCCAGCAAATCACGCGCAGCAGCCGAGTTCTTTACCAGGCCCGCCTTATTAAGGATGGCCGCAATAGGCATATCCTCGGCAGCAGCGATCTCGACCTCTGGCAGGTCTTCAGGCAACTCACCTTCCTTCATGCGGTTACCGGCAGCACGGTGCGCGCTGGCAGCCGCTTCCTCGCCATGGAAACGCGCCACGATCTCTTCCGCCAGTTTGATCTTGATATCACGCGGGTTGGCACCAGCCTCGACATCAGCCTTGAAGCCATTGATCTCTTCCATCGAGCGGAAGCTCAGCAGCTCGAAGTAACGCCACATCAGTGCATCCGGGATGGACACCAGCTTGCTGTACATCACGCCCGGCGCTTCCTGGATGCCGACGTAGTTGCCCAGGGACTTGGACATCTTCTTCACGCCATCCAGGCCTTCGAGCAACGGCATGGTCACGATGTTCTGCGCTTCCTGGCCGTAGGCGCGCTGAAGCTCACGCCCCATCAGCAGGTTGAACTTCTGGTCGGTACCGCCCAGCTCCACGTCCGCCTTCAAGGCAACGGAGTCATAACCCTGCACCAGCGGATAAAGGAACTCGTGGATAGCGATGGACTGATTGGACTTGTAGCGCTTGTCGAAGTCATCGCGCTCGAGCATGCGCGCCACGGTGTACTGCGACGACAGCCGAATGAAATCAGCCGGGCTCATCGCGTCCATCCAGGTGGAGTTGAACGCCACTTCCGTCTTGGCCGGATCAAGAATCTTGAATACCTGTGCCTTATAAGTCTCGGCGTTGGCCAGGACCTGCTCGCGCGTCAGCGGCGGACGGGTTGCGCTCTTGCCGCTCGGGTCACCGATCAGGCCAGTGAAGTCACCGATCAGGAAGATCACGTGATGCCCCAGCTCCTGGAACTGGCGCAGCTTATTAATAAGTACCGTATGCCCCAGGTGCAGATCGGGGGCAGTAGGGTCAAAACCGGCCTTGATTCGCAGCGGCTGCCCGCGCTTGAGCTTCTCGACCAGTTCGGACTCGACCAGTACCTCTTCCGCACCACGTTTGATCAGCGCTAGCTGCTCTTCAACCGACTTCATAACCAACCCGCAAGGCTTAGATTCAAAGGGAAACAACCATACAAGATCAGGCACCAATTACAAGTTTTTGACTTGCATGTGACCCCAGCGGCGGGTCAAGGCGTCTGCCTGCTTGCTTTGGAAAGGATTTGGTTATATTTTATACAGTTATTTCATCTTTATCATGTCATTCATCTTTTCCATTTCATCTTTTTCAAAGTCAAATTACCTATGACCAGCGAACCGCCTAAAGCGCCTCCGCTTTATCCGAAGAGCCATTTACTGGCTGCCAGCGGCATCGCCGCCCTCCTCAGCCTCGCCTTGCTGGTATTTCCTTCCAGCGAAGTGGAGGCCAAGCGCACCTCCGCGCCCCTGGAGCTGCAAACCCCGGCAGACCAGCTCAAGCAGGCCGAGAAAGACGCACCGGCCGCTGACCTGGGTGAGCAACAGGCAGTACCCGCGCCCTTCGCGCAGATCGACAACGAGCCTGATGATCAGGATAAGGACACCGCCCAAGCCCCGGCCACCCCGGAACCGGTGGCTGACGCCGCCGACAAGAAAGCCCCTGGCCATCGCGAAGTCACCGTGCGCAAGGGTGACACACTGTCCAAGCTGTTCGACGAAGCCGGTCTGCCCGCCTCTGCCGCCCAGGAAGTGCTGGCCAGCGACAAACAGGCCAAGCAGTTCGCGCAGTTGAAGAACGGCCAGGTACTGGAGTTCGAAATCAGCCCTGACGGCCAGCTCACCAGCCTGCACACCAAACTGAGCAATACCGAAAGCATCCGCCTGGTACGTGGCGCGAAAGGCTTTGCGTTCAACCGCGACGTGATCAAGCCGGTCATGCGCGAGGCCTATGCGCATGGCGTGATCAAGAACTCGCTGTCACTGTCCGGCCAGCGCGCGGGGCTGTCCCACAACCAGGTGATGGACCTGGTGAACATCTTCAATTATGACGTGGACTTCGCTCAGGACATCCGCCAGGGCGATATCTTCGATGTGATGTACGAGCAGAAGGTACTCAACGGCAAGGTGATCGGCACCGGCAACATCCTGGCGGCGCGCTTCACCAACCGCGGCAAAACCTACACCGCCGTGCGCTACACCAACAAACAAGGTTCCACCAACTACTACACCGCCGAAGGCAACAGCATGCGCAAGGCCTTCGTGCGCTCGCCAGTGGACTTCGCCCGTATCAGCTCGCGCTTCTCGGTAGGTCGCTTCCACCCCATTCTGAACAAGATCCGCGCCCACCAAGGCGTGGACTATGCTGCTCCTCGCGGCACCCCGATCAAGGCCACCGGCGACGGTAAAGTGGAACTGGCGGGGCGCCGTGGCGGCTACGGCAACACCGTGATCATCGCCCATGGCAAGACTTACAAGACCCTCTACGGGCACATGCAGGGCTTCGCCAAGGGCATTCATGCCGGCTCCGTTGTCAAGCAGGGCCAGGTCATCGGCTATATTGGTACTACTGGCCTGTCCACAGGCCCGCACGTGCATTACGAGTTCCAGGTGAATGGCGTGCACGTCGATCCGCTGGGCCAGAAATTGCCCATGGCCGACCCGATTGCCAGGAATGAAAAGGCCCGCTTCATGCAGGTCGCCCAGCCACTGATGGCGCAGATGGACCAGGAGAAATCCACCATGGTCGCGAGCAAGAAGTAAGTCATGGCCCTTTATATAGGCGTCATGTCAGGGACCAGCCTGGACGGGCTGGACATTGCACTGGTGGAACAAGGCGCTTCATTGCGCCTTGTGGCCAGCCACTACGTACCGATGCCGCCCAAGCTGCGCAGCGACCTGCTGAGCCTGTGCGCCAGCGGCGCGGATGAGATTGCCCGTGCGGCGCTGGCCGAGAACCAGTGGGCTACGCTGGCCGCCGAAGGTATCCATACGCTGCTGCAGGAGCAAGGCCTCACCGCCGCCGACATCCGCGCGGTCGGTAGCCATGGCCAGACGGTGCGCCACGAGCCTGCACGCGGCTTCACCATTCAGATCGGCAATGCCGCCTTGCTGGCAGAGCTGACCAACATCACCACCGTGGCCGATTTTCGCCGTCGTGACGTGGCCGCTGGCGGCCAGGGCGCGCCTTTGGTCCCGGCCTTCCACGACTCACTGTTCACCACCCCGGGCCACCACCTGGCGGTATTGAACGTCGGTGGCTTCAGCAACCTCAGCCTGATTGAGCCGGACAAGCCGGTCAGCGGCTTCGATTGCGGCCCCGGCAACGTGCTGCTGGACAGTTGGATCAACCTGCGCCAAGGCCTGGACTACGACCGCGATGGCGCCTGGGCGGCCACCGGTACCGTTCACCCGGCACTGCTGGCGACATTGCTGAACGACCCGTTCTTTGCCGGCACCGGCCCCAAGAGTACGGGCCGCGAGGTGTTCAACCTGCCGTGGTTGCAGGCACACCTGGCGCGCCTGCCGGCCATTGCCGATGAAGACGTACAGGCCACCCTGCTGGAGGTCAGCGCCCGCAGCATCGTTGACTCCCTGCGGCAGGCACAGCCACAGACCGATGAGCTGTTGGTATGCGGCGGCGGCGTACACAACCAGACGCTGATGAAGCGCCTGGCCCAGCTGCTGCCACAGACTCGTGTCGACAGCACCGCCAGCCACGGCGTGGACCCGGACTGGGTGGAAGCCATGGCATTCGCCTGGCTGGCGCGCTGCTGCCTGGAAGGTATCTCTGCCAACCGCCCCAGCGTCACCGGGGCACGCGGCCTGCGCGTACTCGGCGCGGTCTACCCGGCCTGAACCGCAGACAGCAAAACGCCGCGTATGAACGCGGCGTTTTTCATTGCGCAACCGTCAGATCGAGAACGACTGACCGCAACCACACGTGGTGGACGCGTTGGGGTTGTTGATGACGAAGCGCGAGCCTTCCAGACCTTCCTGGTAGTCCACTTCGGCACCAGCCAGGTACTGGAAACTCATGGGGTCAACCACCAGGCTCACACCTTCGCGCTCGACGATGGTGTCATCTTCGGCAACGTCTTCATCAAATGTGAAGCCGTACTGGAAACCCGAGCAACCACCGCCGGTCACGAAAACCCGCAGTTTCAGACGCTCATTGCCTTCCTCATCGACCAGGGTCTTCACCTTGTGCGCGGCACCATGGGTGAATTGCAAAGCCGTGGGTGTGAAGGATTCGACGCTCATGCTGACTCTCTCCCGGCGTAAGCCGCCATAAAACTTAATGGCGCCATTATCCGCTTCTCCTAGAAAAAGGGTCAACAATTGTGCGCTGGCCGGCGCACGAGGCGCCGGCCTGTCATTTACGGCAGCATACCGGCGTGGGAGAGGCCCAGGCGCTCGTCGAGGCCGAAGAGGATGTTGAGGTTCTGCACGGCCTGGCCCGACGCGCCCTTGACCAGGTTGTCGATGACTGACAGCACCACCACCAGATCACCGCCCTGTGGGCGATGCACGGCAATGCGGCAGACGTTGGCGCCGCGCACGCTGCGGGTTTCCGGATGGCTGCCGGCGGGCATGACGTCGACGAACGGCTCATCCGCGTAGCGCTTTTCGAACAGCGCCTGCAGGTCCACCGACTTGTCGGCCACGGTGGCGTACAACGTGGAGTGGATACCGCGGATCATCGGCGTCAGGTGCGGTACGAAGGTCAGGCCGACGTCGCTGCCTGCGGCGCGGCGCAGGCCCTGGGTGATTTCCGGCAGGTGACGGTGGCCCTTCACCGAATACGCCTTCATGCTTTCGCCCGACTCACAAAACAGTGAGCCCACCGCAGCGCCACGGCCCGCGCCACTGACACCGGACTTGCAGTCGGCGATCAGGCGCGAGGCATCGGCCAGGCCGGCTTCCAGCAGCGGCAGGAACCCCAGCTGGGTGGCGGTTGGGTAGCAACCTGGCACGGCAATGAGGCGGGCATTGCGGATCTGCTCGCGGTTGACTTCCGGCAGGCCGTACACCGCATCCTTCAGCAGCTCAGGCGCGCCGTGGGGCTGGCCGTACCACTTGGCCCACTCTTCGGCGTCCTGCAGACGGAAGTCGGCCGACAGGTCGATCACCTTGGTACCGGCAGCCAGCAGTTCGCCGGCCAGGGAGTGAGCAACACCGTGGGGCGTGGCGAAGAACACCACGTCGCATGCGCCCAGGGTCTTGATGTCTGGCACGCTGAACGCCAGGCCATCGTAATGACCGCGCAGGTTCGGGTACATGTCTGCCACGGGAACACCGGCCTCGGAACGCGAGGTGATGACCGCGACTTCTGCCTGCGGATGCGATGCCAACAGACGCAGCAACTCGACCCCGGTGTAACCCGTGCCGCCGACAATACCGACCTTGACCATAAACCTGCCCCTTTCAACGAACCGACTAGTAAACCGCTGATAATACGGGCCCAGAGCGCCTGGTAACAACCGTTGAGGTGACGTGCGGCAGTACGGGGCACTACTATCACCCTACCGTGAACCTGGAACCTCAATAAAATGCTCTATCTATGGATCAAAGCCCTGCACATCATCAGCCTGGTCTGCTGGTTCGCCGGGCTGTTCTACCTGCCACGCCTGTTCGTCTACCACGCCAGCAGCGAAGACGAGATCAGCAAGCAACGTTTCATGGTCATGGAACGCAAGCTGTACCGCGGCATCATGGGCCCCTCGATGATCGCCACCCTGGTGTTCGGCGCGTGGCTGGTGTACCTGATTCCCGGCTACCTCAGCCAAGGCTGGCTGCACGCCAAACTGACCTTCGTGTTTTTCCTGATTGGCTACCATCATATGTGCGGCGCCCAGGTCAAACGTTTCGCCCGTGGCGAGAATACCCGCTCACATGTCTTCTACCGCTGGTTCAACGAGGTGCCCGTGCTGTTTTTACTGGCTATCGTAATTCTGGTGGTGGTCAAACCGTTCTAGGTCAAACAACACACGCGAGTACATCTATGTCGCTGCCTACGCTGCTGGACCAACGCTTGCGCCTGCCAGTGGTGGCAGCGCCAATGTTCCTGATCTCCAACCCGCAGTTGGTGCTGGCCTGCTGCCGCAATGGCATTGTCGGCAGCTTTCCGGCGCTAAACCAGCGTGACAGCGCGGGCTTTCGCGCCTGGCTGGAGGAAATAGAAACCGGCCTGGCCTTGCTCGACAAACCGGCGCCCTATGCAGTCAACCTGATCGTGCACAACAGCAACCCGCGCCTGGAAGCCGACCTGGCCATCTGCATCGAGCACAAGGTGCCGATTGTCATCACCAGCCTGGGCGCGGTGAAGGAAGTGGTGGACGCCGTGCACAGCTACGGCGGCCTGGTGTTCCATGACGTCACTACTCGACGGCATGCCGAAAAAGCGGCCCTGGCCGGTGTCGACGGCTTGATTGCCGTGGCGGCCGGGGCCGGCGGCCATGCCGGCACCTGGAGCCCGTTTGCGCTGGTGGCCGAGATTCGCCAATTCTTCGACAAGACCCTGCTGCTGGCTGGCTGCATCAATCACGGGCGGGAGATTCTCGCCGCGCAACTGCTGGGCGCCGACCTGGCCTACCTGGGCACGCGCTTCATTGCCTGCCAGGAAAGCCACGCCCCGGATGCCTACAAGCAGATGCTGCTGGCGTCACGCGCGGCGGATATCATTCACACTCCTGCGGTATCGGGCGTACCGGCCAGCTTCATGCGCGCCAGCCTTGAGGAGGCCGGTTTCGACCTGGCCACACTGGCTACCGCGGCCCCTCAAGCAAAGCTTAAACCGGTCGATGAAGAGGCCAAGGCATGGAAGACCATCTGGTCAGCCGGCCAAGGGGTTGGCGACATCAATGATGTGCCCACAGCCGACGAGCTCATTTCCAGGCTGGATGACGAGTACCGCAAGGCGCTGGTGCTGGCTACCCGCCTTCCCGACTATTGGCCGCGTTGAGTGGCCCTCATTACAAAGACAAGGACGCCAGCATGACAACACTGTTCAAAATCGTTTTCGAAGGCAGCCCCCTGCCCGGGATCGATCTGGAAACGGCCAAGGCCAACCTGGCCCAACTGTTCAAGAGCGATCCGCTGTCGGTGGAAAAGCTGTTCACCGGGCGCAAGGTCGCGCTCAAGCGCAACCTGCCACAGGAAACCGCGCAGAAATATCTGGATGCGCTGCACAAGGCCGGTGTCGATGCGCGGCTGGAAGAAGAGGCGCCGGTGGAACTCAGCCTTGAAGAGGTCGAGCCCGCTCCAGCCCTCGCCGCGCAGCCTTACTCGCCTTACGCACCGCCGCAATCGGATGTCGCCCCGATGGTCGCGATATACGGCCCCCTGAAAGTCATGACCGTGCAAGGTCGTATCGGCCGCGTGCGCTACCTGGGCTGGTCCATGGCCTTGGTACTGGGCGCCTGTGTGGCGATGTTCATCTGCCTGGCACTGGCCGCGGTTTCCAAGATGCTGGCCATCGGCCTGGGCGCCATCGCTGCTGCCGCGTTCATCACCATGAACGTGCAGATCAGCGTGCAGCGCTTGCATGACGCCGGCTGGACCGGCTGGATGTGGCTGCTCAACCTGGTGCCCTTCGTGGGTAGCGTGTTCCCCTTCGTGGTCATGGCCGTGCCGGGCAACCCTGGCGTCAACCAGTATGGCCCACCTGCCCCGCCCAACAGCACTGCCGTGAAGGTGCTGGCCTGGTTGTGGGTGGCGTTTCTCGCGCTGGTGTTCATCGGCGGGCTGCTGGGCGGCTTTGCCTCGATTGCCCGCCACTCGCAGGCCATTTAAGGGATTCGGCATAACCGCGCCCACACGGTAGACTAGCGCCCCTGAGTAGACGCCCCCAGTGCCCCGCCTCAACCACGAGCCGGGGCCGGGGGCGTTCGTATGGAGAATTGCATGACCCGTTACGCCATGATCACTGGCGCATCCCGAGGGCTGGGCCTGGCGATGGCCGAAGCCCTGGCCCGGCGTGGCCGCAACCTGATCCTGGTGGCCCGCCAGCGCGACGCCCTGGAAGCCGTGGCCATCGAACTGACCCAGCGTTTTGGCGTGGAGGTGCTGTTCCGCGCCTGCGATTTGAGCGAACCGCTGCGCCTGTCGGGGCTGTTGATGGAGCTGGAGGAAAGCAGCCGCCACATCGACTTGCTGATCAACTGCGCCGGACTGCGCTCCTACGGGCACTTCCTGGCCCAGGACTGGATGCAGGAGCAGGACCTTATTGAGGTCAACATCCTCGCCCTTGTGCGCCTGTGCCATGTGATCGGCAATGCCATGGCCGTGCATGGCGGCGGGCAGATTCTCAACGTCGCTTCCCTGGCCGCTTTCCAGCCTGGCCCGTGGATGAGCAGCTATGCGGCAAGCAAGGCCTATGTCCTGAGCTTTTCCGAAGGCCTGCGCGAAGAACTGCGTCAGTCCGGGGTCAAGGTATCGGTACTGTGCCCAGGCCCGGTGCGCTCCTCGAACCGCAAGATCGAACGCCTGGCCGGCAGCCAGCGGGTACTCAGCCCCGAAGAAGTGGCACTGTTCACCGTACGGGCGCTGGCCCGCAACCGCGCAGTCATCGTGCCCGGGCGGCGCAACCGCCTGCTCACGTATGGCGCCCGCTTCGGCTCGCGGTGGCTGGTGCGCAAGATCGCCGGCGCCATCAACCTGGCCTACCGCCCCCGCTAGGGCCTGTATGAAATGTATTCCCGCGAACGTCAGGCAAGGCGAAAACAGGCGAGGAACGGCCGGGGTCGCGCTCCAGATCGAGAGTGCACGAGATGGCCAGCGCAGCCTGCGGCAGCGGCTACAGGTGATATTGTGGATTAAGCATTATGCCCTGCGTACACTCAGGCCCGACGTCAAACATGGAGAAGCCGCTGTGGATACTCTGTTCACCAAGATCATCAACAGAGAAATACCCGCCAAGATCATTTACGAGGATGACCAGGTACTGGCCTTCCACGATATTGCGCCCCAGGCACCGGTGCACTTTCTGGTGATTCCGAAGAAGCCGATTCGCACCCTTAACGACCTCGCCGAGGAAGACAAGGCCCTGGCTGGTCATATTCTGTTCACCGCGCAGCGGCTGGCCAAGGAGCTGGGCTGCGAGGAAGGCTTTCGCGTGGTCATGAACTGCAATGAGTTGGGCGGCCAGACGGTTTACCACATTCATATGCACGTACTGGGTCAGCGCCAGATGCACTGGCCGCCGGGCTAATCCGTACCCTGTAGCCGCCGCCTCCTGGTGGCGGCCGCAGATGTGTGCTGACGTGGCGCAGGCTCTGGCACGGTATTTTGGGTTAAACTGCACACCGTGATTCTATCCGGAGGTGCCCAATGGCTACCGAACGTCACTATTCCCCCCTCGACCGACTGCTGCTGCAGGCCGACACGGCCATGCGCACGCTGCTGCCTTTCAGCGGCCAGCCGTCGCGGCCGTCACCGGCCATTGTCCAGCCGGACCCGAAACTCAGTGATGACGAAACCCGCCATGTGGCTGGCCTGATGCGCATCAACCATACCGGTGAAGTGTGCGCGCAGGCGCTCTACCAGGGCCAGGCCCTGACCGCCAAGCTGCCGCAGGTGCGCAAGGCCATGGAGCATGCCGCCGAAGAAGAGGTGGATCACTTGGCGTGGTGCGAACAACGTATTCGCCAACTGGGCAGCCACCCAAGCGTGCTCAATCCGCTGTTCTACGGCATGTCGTTCGGCATTGGCGCCATGGCGGGGCTGATCAGCGACCGCGTCAGCCTGGGCTTCGTGGCGGCCACCGAGCACCAGGTGTGCAAGCACCTGGACGAACACCTGGAACAGTTGCCGGTAGAGGACGATAAGTCCCGCGCCATTCTGGAACAGATGCGCGTGGACGAAGAACAGCATGCCGATTCGGCACTGGACGCTGGTGGCTTCCGCTTTCCGGCGCCGGTAAGGTTCGGCATGAGTGTGCTGGCCAAGGTCATGACCAAAAGCACTTACCGCCTCTGATGTGTCTGTTACTTGTGGGAGCTGGCAAGCCAGCTCTCACAGGTTAGCGGCTCAGCCCAGCTCGATGATTTCGTAGTCGTGGGTGATTTCCACGCCCGCACGGCCCAGCATGATCGAGGCAGAGCAGTACTTTTCTGCTGACAATTCCACTGCCCGCTTGACCTGGGCTTCTTTCAAGCCACGCCCCTTCACCACGAAATGCAGGTGGATCTTGGTAAAGACCTTGGGGTCTTCCGTAGCGCGCTCGGCTTCCAGGAAGGCTTCACAGCTTTCTACCGGCTGGCGCGACTTCTTCAGGATGCTGACCACGTCGAAATTGCTGCAGCCACCCAGGCCCAACAACAGCATTTCCATGGGGCGCACGCCCAGGTTACGACCACCGCTCTCGGGCGGACCGTCCATCACTACCACATGACCGCTACCGGATTCGCCGAGGAACATGGCTTCGCCTGCCCACTGGATACGTGCCTTCATCACCAGGACTCCACTGTAAAAAAGGCCGCCAGCTTAGCACAGCGATATATAGAAGCCCTGTAGACCCTGCGTTTGCTGCCGATAAGCTGATTAGTAAATTCTCTGATACACAAAACGAGCGTCTGATAAGCTGGCGCCAAATGACTGGCGCCCCGCCGGCACCCAAAAAATCTATTCGCCGTTGATCGTCTTGCCCCCAGGATTTAGCCATGGTTGCCCTCACGCCTGCGATACAGAACATCGATAAACTCCTGGCCCACTGCCAGCGCCGCCGCTATGGGGCCAAGAGCAACATCATCTGTGCCGGCGACCACTCCGAAACCCTGTCGTACATCATCAAGGGCTCGGTCACTATCCTGATCGAGGATGAGGATGGCCGGGAAATGATCATTGCCTACCTCAACGCCGGGGACTTCTTTGGTGAGCTGGGCCTGTTCGAATCTCCCGCCCATGGGCAGGAGCGCAGCGCCTGGGTGCGAGCAAAGACTGAATGTGAAGTTGCGGAAATCAGCTATGGCAAATTCCGCGAAGTGGCTTTGCAGCATCCTGAGATCATGTTCGCACTGGGCTGCCAGATGGCCCAGCGCCTGCGCGACACTACGCGCAAGGTGGGCGACCTGGCCTTCTTTGACGTGACCGGCCGCGTTGCCCGTTGCCTGCTGGAACTGTGCAAGCAACCGGACGCCATGACTCACCCTGACGGCATGCAGATCAAGATCACCCGCCAGGAAATCGGCCGGATCGTGGGGTGTTCACGGGAAATGGTAGGGCGGGTGCTCAAGGACCTGGAGGAACGCAACCTGGTCAACGTCAAGGGCAAGACCATGGTGGTCTACGGCACGCGCTAATCCTTGCAGCGGATCTCGGCAAGCAGTTGGCCGTAGGCCTGGGCCAGATCATCAATCAATCGCGGTGCAGCAAAGCGCTCATGCAGACCGATATGGCTTTGCACTTCGCAGCGCTGAGGCAGGTCGCAGGCCTGGTTGAAGCGGTTTACTGCCGCGACCATGGACTCACGTTCGTTATCCATCAGCATTGCGCCATGCACCAGCACCACCGGCCTTGTACCGCTCAGGCCTTGGCGCCAGCGCTGGGCGGTGCCCACCCATTTACGCCGATCAATGTTGACGTTGTAGCGGCCGTCGCAGAAAGCACCGGGCACCTCGCCCAGTGATGCGTTGCCGCCCAGCGCAGTGACCGCATCGAGCAACGGCTGGCACAGACGCTGGTAGGCGGTTTCGATGCGGTTCTGGTCACCTTCACTGCGTGGCGCCACATACACCAGCGCCACGTTGATGGTGGCGGCCGATTGCGGCACCGGCTCGCCGCCGGTTTCGCGCAGCAGCACTGACCAGCCGGCTTCAGCCGAAATGGCGCAGGCCGCTTCGAAACCAGGTTGGCGATTGAGGCGACGGGGCATGACGAGGGAGCGGTCGGTGGGCTGCCAGAACAGCAGGCCGTCGGCTTGATCGCCGCGACAGACGGCGGCCAGCAGGTCCTGCTCGGCCTGAAGGCCGGCTTGAGTGGGTAGTTGCACCATCGGCACCCTCACACAAAGTCCAGCGCGCCTGCCATCTAGGCCTGGACGCGTTCGGGGAAGAACAGGCGCTGCAGCTCGTCGCCGGGATGCTCGGCGCGCATGAACGCTTCGCCTACCAGGAACGAATAGACCTCGCTGATTTCCATCAGCTCGACGTCGGCACGGTTGAGGATGCCGCTTTCCGTCACCACCAGGCGATCACGCGGGATCAGTGGCAGCAGGTCCAGGGTGTTTTCCAGGCTGACTTCGAAATTGTGCAGGTTGCGGTTGTTCACACCCAACAGCGGCGACTTCAGGTGCTTGAGCGCGCGCTCCAGCTCTTCGCCGTTGTGCACTTCCACTAGCACGTCCAGGCCCACGCCAAAGGCTGCGGCTTCCAGTTCGGCCATCTTCACGTCGTCCAGCGCCGCCACGATCAGCAGCACGCAGTCGGCGCCCAAGGCGCGCGACTCGACGATCTGGTACGGGTCGACCATGAAGTCCTTGCGGATCACCGGCAGGCTGCACGCCGCACGGGCCTGTTGCAGGTAGGCGTCGGCCCCCTGGAAATAGTCGATATCGGTGAGCACCGACAGGCAGGTCGCCCCGCCCTTCTCGTAGCTCTGGGCGATTTCAGCCGGCACGAAGTGCTCGCGAATCACGCCTTTGCTAGGCGAGGCTTTCTTGATTTCAGCAATCACCGCCGGGTGCTTGGTAGCGGCCTGGTCGATCAACGCCTTGGCAAAACCACGAGGGGCATCGGCGGCGGCAGCCAGGCGCTCCAGCTCGGCAAAGCTGACGCGCTGCAAGCGTTCGGCAACTTCCACAGCCTTGCGCGCCAGAATATTTTCCAGAACTGTCGGCACACTCATGCCTGATTCTCCTGCTTGAATACAGCGGTAAAGGCGCCCAGCTCTTCGAGTTTCTCACGAGCCAGCCCGGTGTGCAGGGCATCGTGGGCCAAGGCCACGCCTTCTTTCAGGGAAGAGGCATGGTCGGCGGCGTACAGCGCGGCGCCGGCGTTGAGGATGATCATTTCAGCAGCCTTCTGGCCATGCTCGCTCTTGCGCTTGCCCAGGGCATCGCGAATCAGTTCAAGCGAGGCCTGCGGGCTTTCAACCGCCAGGCCGTACAGGCTCTGGCTCTTGATGCCCAGATCTTCAGGCTCGACCCAATACTCGCTGATTTCGCCGTTCTTCAGTTCGGCCACGAAGGTCGGCGCGGCCAGGCTGAACTCGTCCAGGCCGTCCTTGGAGTGCACCACCAGTACGTGCTTGCTGCCCAGGCGATGCAGCACTTCGGCCAATGGCCGGCACAGGGCCTGATTGAACACGCCCACCACTTGGTGCTTGACGCCCGCCGGGTTGGTCAGCGGGCCGACCATGTTGAACAGGGTACGCAGGCCCAGGTCGCGGCGCGGCCCGGCGGCGTGTTTCATGGCGCCGTGATGGGCCTGGGCGAACATGAAGCCAATGCCTACGCTGTCGATGCAACGGGCAACCTGAACCGGCGTGAGGTTCAGGTAGACACCCGCCGCTTCCAGCAGGTCGGCGCTACCGCTCTTGCCCGACACCGCACGGTTGCCATGCTTGGCGACGGTGCAGCCGGCAGCCGCAATCACGAAGGATGAGGCTGTGGATACGTTGAAGATGTTGGCGCCGTCACCGCCGGTACCAACGATGTCGACCACGTTATCCAGGGTCTTGAGTTCCACCCGGTCAGCCAGCTCGCGCATCACCGACACGGCACCGACGATTTCGTCGATGCTTTCGCTTTTCATGCGCATGCCCATCAGGAAGGCGCCAATCTGCGCCTCGGTGCATTGCCCGGTCATGATCTCGCGCATCACATCGCGCATTTCATCGGTGCTCAGGTCCAGCTGACCGACAATACGGTTCAGCGCGCTCTTGATATCCATGATGATTCCTTAGCCCTGACGGCTGCCGCCGGTTTGCTTGAGAAAGTTGGCGAACAGCTCGTGGCCCTGCTCGGAAAGAATCGACTCGGGGTGGAACTGCACCCCTTCAACGTTCAGCGTCTTGTGGCGCAGGCCCATGATCTCATCGACTGAGCCATCTTCGTTGGCGGTCCAGGCAGTCAGCTCAAGGCAGTCAGGCAGGGTTTCACGCTTGACCACCAGCGAGTGGTAGCGGGTGACGGTCAGCGGGTGGTTGAGGCCCTCGAACACGCCCTGGTCCTGGTGCACCAGCGGGCTGGTCTTGCCGTGCATGGCCACTCGGGCACGCACCACGTCACCGCCAAAGGCCTGGCCAATGGACTGGTGGCCCAGGCACACGCCCAGAATCGGCAGCTTGCCGGCGAAATACACGATGGCCTCGATGGAAATGCCCGCCTCGCTTGGCGTGCACGGGCCAGGGGAAACCACGATGCGCTCGGGGTTCATGGCCTCGATGTCGGCGATGGTCACCTCGTCGTTGCGCACCACCTTGACGTCCGCGCCCAGCTCACCGAGGTACTGCACGACGTTGTAGGTAAAAGAGTCGTAATTGTCGATCATCAGCAACATGGTCTGCTTCCTCAGGCGTCTTTCGGGGAGGTTTGTTCGGCCAGCGCAACAGCGCGGAACATCGCGCGGCGCTTGTTCAGGGTTTCCTCCCACTCAAGGGCCGGCACCGAGTCGGCGACAATGCCGCCACCGGCCTGCACGTGCAGCTCGCCGTCCTTGATCACCGCGGTGCGAATGGCAATCGCGGTGTCCATGTTGCCGTTCCAGGCAAAGTAGCCCACCGCGCCGCCGTAGACACCGCGTTTTACCGGTTCCAGTTCGTCGATGATTTCCATGGCGCGGATCTTCGGCGCACCCGACAAGGTACCCGCCGGCAGAATGGCCCGCAGGGCATCCATGGCGGTCAGGCCGCTTTTCAGCTGGCCCGTGACATTGGAAACGATGTGCATCACGTTCGAATAACGCTCGATGACCATCTTCTCGGTCAGCTTCACCGTGCCAATTTCCGAAACACGCCCGGTATCGTTGCGCCCCAGGTCGATCAGCATGAGGTGCTCGGCCAGTTCCTTGTCATCACTGAGCAGGTCCTGTTCCAGCGCCAGGTCCGCCTCGGCGGTGGCGCCGCGAGGACGGGTGCCGGCAATGGGGCGCACGGTGATTTCGTTGTCTTCCACCCGTACCAGCACTTCAGGCGAGCTGCCCACCACGTGGAAGTCGCCGAAGTTGAAGAAGTACATGTACGGCGTAGGGTTGAAGCAGCGCAGCGCCCGATACAGATCGATGGGCGCCGCCTTGAAGTCGATGGACATGCGCTGGGACGGCACCACTTGCATGCAATCACCGGCCAGGATGTATTCCTTGATGGTGTCTACCGCGCGCTCATAGTCACCCTGGGTGAAACTTGAGCGGAACACCGGGTCGGCGGCAGGCGGGCGATCCAGTTCCAGGCCGCGGCGCGGGGTGATGGGCTGGCGCAGCTTTTCCATCAGGGCATCGAGTTGTGCCTGGCCCTGGGCGTAGGCATCGGCCTGCGCCGGGTCCACCAGCACGATGGCGTGCATCTTGCCCGCCAGGTTGTCGAACACCACCACGGCGTCAGATACCATCAACAGGATATCGGGCACGCCGATCGGGTCCGGATTCGGGCACTTGCCCAGGCGTTTTTCTACGTAGCGCACGCAGTCGTAGCCGAAATACCCCACCAGGCCGCCATTGAAGCGCGGCAGGCCGGCGATGGTCGGCACGTTGTAGCGGGCCTTGAAGTTCTCGACGAAATCCAACGGGTCTTCGACCTCGTGGCGCTCTACCTCGACACCGTCACGGGTGATGATCACCCGGTGGTCATGCACGCGCAGCACGGTGCGGCACGGCAGGCCGATGATCGAGTAGCGGCCCCACTTCTCGCCGCCCTGCACCGACTCCAGCAAGTAGGAGTTGGGCGCGTCGGCCAGTTTCAGGTAGATCGACAGCGGCGTGTCGAAGTCAGCCAGGGTTTCGCGGGCAAGGGGAATACGGTTGTAGCCGGCAGCGGCCAAGCGCAGGAATTCTTCGCGGATCATGATCAGCCTCGTGGCATGAGGGGTAAAACGGTCAGGTATGCAAACGCGCCGGCAGGGCCGGCCAGGTAAAAGTCAGGCGCGCCAACGCCAGCGGGCCAGGGCCTTGATGACTTTCATCCAGAGTTTGCGAGTGACCACCACGATGGAATCTCTGCGAGGGGGAGATGCGATAGCCCCCAACGTTATCTCAGCTGTGGGATCTAAGCAACTGATCAGACCGCGCAGATTGTCGATAACCAGTGCCGGGCTCTCTTCGGCAATGGGCCGGCCATGGTTGTAGCCATAGCTCAAGGCCACGCATTGCACGTTGGCGGCCTTGGCGGCCAGCACGTCATTGCGCGAGTCGCCGACGAACAATGCCTCGGCCGGCGCCACCCCGGCCATTTTCATGACGAACAGCAGGGCCGCAGGATCAGGCTTCTGCTGGGGCAGGGTATCGCCGCCGATAATCCATTTGAAGAAGCGCCCCAATTTCAGCTCATCGAGCAGGGGCGCCACGAACTGTTCAGGCTTGTTGGTGATCAGCGCCATTGCCACACCGCGCTTTTGCAACCACTTGAGGCTTTCGCGCACGCCGGGGTAGACCTTGGTCAGGGCATGGCTGCCGGCATAGGCGTCCATGAACAGCGCCAGCGCCTCGTCGGTTTCGATTTCGCCCACCGCGCCGTGATCCAGGCCGCCAGCCAGGCCACGGCGTACCAGCACCCGGGCGCCGTTGCCGACGTAGGTGCGGGCCGCTTCAAGGCCTGCCGCAGGGTGGCCGAGCTTGAGCAGCGTCTTGTCCAGGGCTGCGGCCAGGTCGGGGACGGAGTCGATCAGGGTACCGTCCAGATCGAACATCACCAACCGTGGCAGCTTGCCCGCGAACAGCTGCTCGAAGCCGCTCATGAACGGGCCAGCGCCAGTTCGGAGCGCATTTTGTCGATCACTTCCTTGTAGTTCGGGGCGTTGAAGATCGCCGAGCCGGCCACGAAGGTGTCCGCACCTGCCGCGGCGATTTCACGGATGTTGTTCACGTTCACGCCGCCGTCGATTTCCAGGCGAATGTCCAGACCACTGGCGTCGATCAGCGCACGGGCTTCGCGCAGCTTGTCCAGGGTGTGGGGAATGAACTTCTGGCCGCCGAAGCCGGGGTTGACGCTCATCAGCAACACCATGTCGACCTTGTCCATCACGTACTTGAGCACGTCCAGCGGGGTTGCCGGGTTGAACACCAGGCCGGCCTTGCAGCCGCTGTCACGGATCAGTTGCAGGGAGCGATCAACGTGCAGGGTGGCTTCTGGATGGAAGGTGATGAAGCTGGCACCGGCTTCGGCGAAGTCGCCGATGATGCGGTCCACAGGGCTGACCATCAGGTGCGCGTCGATGGGTGCGGTAATGCCGTACTTGCGCAAGGCGGCACACACCATCGGGCCGATGGTCAGGTTGGGAACATAGTGGTTGTCCATGACATCGAAGTGGATGATGTCGGCGCCAGCGGCCAGGACATTGTCGACTTCCTCGCCCAGACGGGCGAAATCTGCGGAGAGAATGGACGGAGCAATTGCAAAGGGCTGCATGACGCACCTTTCTGGGCTGGAATCACGGTGGCGCGCATTGTACATCAGCCGGCTGCAATGGGGGGCAGCCGCTGGGCCGCCTTGCAGCCGCTGCCGCCAGGCTGCCCCAGTGAGGCTGAGGGGCAGCGGCTACCGGGTCAGCTCATGATCAGTAGGCGCTGCGGTAGATCTGCTCGATGTCCCTGGCGCTGAGCTTACGGGGGTTGTTGCGCATCAGCCGGTCGATGGCACTCGCTTCCCTGGCCATTTCGGGGATGGCTTCTTCGGGCACGCCGAAACTGCGCATGCCTTTGGGAATCTCCACTGCGGCACACAGTTGCACCATGGCCTGAACGGCGGCATCGGCTGCGTCCTGGTCGGACAGCTGCGCCACTTGCAGGCCCATGGCCACGGCGATATCGCGAAAGCGCTCCAGGCACGCCAGCTTGTTCCACGCCATCACATAAGGCAGCAACAATGCGTTGCTCACCCCGTGGGCAATGTTGAACTGCCCGCCCAGCGGGTACGCCAGGGCATGCACCGCCCCTACCCCGGCATTGCCGAACGCCATGCCGGCCATCAGGCTGGCAGTGGCCATGTCTTCACGGGCCTGAAGATTCGCAGGATTGGCGTAGGCCTTGGGCAATGCCCGCACGATCAGCTTGATGGCCCCCAGCGCCAGCGAATCGGTGATGGGCGAAGCATTCACCGATATATACGATTCGATGGCATGCACCAGCGCGTCCACGCCGCTGGCCGCCGTGACACTGCGCGGGCAGGTCAGGGTCATTTGCGGGCTGACCAGGGCAACGTCGGGGAGCAGGAAATCGCTGACGATGCCCTTTTTCAGGTGGGCGGCCTTGTCCGACAGGATGGCCACGTTGGTAACTTCCGAACCGGTACCGGCCGTGGTCGGAATGGCAATCAGCGGCGGCCCTTTGCGCTGTACCAGATCCACGCCAAACAGCGCGGCCAGCGGACCGTCGTGGCCTGCATAGGCAGCGACGCTCTTGGCGATGTCAATCGCACTGCCACCGCCCACGCCAATCAGGCCGTCGTGGCCGCCCTGGCGGTAAACCTGCATGCAGTCCTCGACAATGGCGATCTCCGGCTCTGGCTGCACGCGGTCGAAAATGCCATGGCGGCGGCCGCCCAACTGCGCCAGCGCCAGTGCCACGGTACCGGACGCCATCAATATGGCATCGGTGACGATCAGTGGATTGTGCACGTTCAGACGGCTCAACTCGCCGTCCAACTGCTCGATGGCGCCAGCGCCGGTGAGCAGGCGGTTGGCAATCTTGAAAGCGGAAAGGGTCATGAATGCGGCCTTTTTTCAGACAAGGGCTGCATTCAGACTAGCCAACATCTCCGGCCAGAGAAGCATTATTGGCCGGGGTGATGCCAAGGGATCAGGCCTGGGCGGTGCGCAGTTTTTCGCTGCGCCCGCGCAGCCACTCCAGGGTGAGCAACAGCACTACCGAGAAGGCGATCAGCAAGGTAGCCGCCGCCGCAATGGTAGGGCTGAGGTTTTCGCGGATGCCACTGAACATCTGCCGCGGCAACGTGGCCTGCTCGGGCCCTGCCAGAAACAGCGTGACCACCACTTCGTCGAACGAAGTGGCAAAGGCGAACAGCGCACCGCTGATCACCCCGGGAGCGATCAACGGCAAGGTCACCCGGCGAAACGCGATGAGCGGCGAGGCGCCCAGGCTGGCGGCGGCGCGCACCAGGTTATGGTTGAAGCCCTGCAAGGTCGCCGATACGGTGATAATCACGAACGGCACGCCCAGTACCGCGTGCACCACAATCAGCGACGTAAAGCTGTTGCCCAGCCCCAGCGGCGCAAAGAACAGGTAACTGGCCACGCCGATGATCACCACCGGTACCACCATGGGCGAAATCACCAGTGCCATCACCAGCGACTTGCCGGGAAAATCGCCACGCGTCAGGCCAATGGCCGCCAGGGTGCCGAACACCATGGCCAGCACGGTGGCCGCCGGGGCGACGATGATGCTGTTCTGCAGCGCGCGCATCCATTCGGCCGAGCCGAAGAAGTCCTGGTACCAGTGCAGCGAAAAGCCTTGCAACGGGTACACCAGGAAGCTGCCGGCATTGAATGACAACGGGATGATGACCAGCACCGGCAAAATCAGAAACAGCAGGATAAGGCCGCACAGGATGCGCAGGCTGTAGAACCACACCCGCTCGATGGGGGACATGTAGGGGCTCAGCATTTTCCGAATCTCCTCAGCTCAGGCGCAGGCGGCTGGCGCCCACCAGTTTGCTGTAAACCAGGTACAGCAGCACGGTGGCCAGCAACAGCAGGCCGCCCAGCGCGGTGGCCATGCCCCAGTTGATGCTGGTATTGGTGTAAAAGGCCACGAAGTAGCTGACCATCTGATCGTTGGGGCTGCCGAGCAGCGCCGGGGTGATGTAGTAGCCGATGGCCAGGATGAAAACCAGCAGGCAGCCAGCGCCTACGCCCGCATAGGTTTGCGGGAAGTACACCCGCCAGAAACTGGCGAACGGGTGGCAGCCCAGGGAAATCGCCGCCCGCATGTAGGTGGGGGAAATGCCCTTCATCACGCTGTAGATGGGCAGGATCATGAACGGCAGCAGGATATGCACCATGGAGATGTACACACCGGTGCGGTTGAACACCAACTCCAGCGGCTTGTCGATGATGCCCATGGCCATCAACGCACTGTTGATCAGCCCACCCGATTGCAGCAGCACAATCCAGGCGGCCACCCGCACCAGGATCGAGGTCCAGAAGGGCAGCAGCACCATGATCATCAGCAGGTTGCTCTGGCGGGCCGGCAGGTTGGCCAGCAGGTAGGCCAGCGGATAAGCCAGCAACAGGCAGATAACGGTGATTACCAGGCCCATCCAGAAGGTGCGGGCAAAGATATCCAGGTAAATGGCCTGGTCCGGGGTGGCCGGAGCCACCTCGCCGAGGTCGTCGATACGATGGTCGACAGCCGCCAGCAGGTAATAGGGAGTGACGTTACTGGTGTTGCGGCGGATGGCCTGCCAATAGGCGGGGTCACCCCAGCGTTCGTCGAGGTTTTGCAGGGCCTCCTTATAGGAGCCAGGCTCAGGCGTGAACGGCAGCGCCCGGGCGGTTTTCGACAGCAGGCTGCGGTAGCCGGCCAGTTCCATGTTCAGGCGCTTGGACAGGTCGCCCAGGGTCTGCTGCTTGCGCGCCTCTACCAGGTCCTCACTGAGTGCCTTGTAGGTCGCTTCATCGGGCAGGCTCTTGCCATCCCAGGCCTTCACGGCAACAACGGTACGCGGCAGGCCCTGGACCACCTCCGGGTTGCCGACGCTCTTGTACAACAGCACGGCGATAGGCACCAGGAACACCAACAGCAGGAACAGCACCAGCGGCGCGATCAGGGCCTGCGCTTTAAGGCGGTTGAGCCGTTCGGCCCGGGCCAGGCGCTGTTTCAGGGTAAGGCTGGCGACCTCTTTTACGGGCACTGCAAGGGCCATGGTCAACTCCGCGAATCTTTGAACTGAAGGCGCGCCACCGTCGGATGACGCGCCACCTGCGTGGGCTTACTTGGCAGCCCAGGCGTTGAAGCGCTGTTCCAATTGCTCACCGTTGTCAGCCCAGAAGCCGACATTGATCTGCACCTGATTGGCAATGTTTTCCGGCGTGGTAGGCATGTCCTTGAGAATGCCCTTGTCCAACAACGGTACCGCCTGGCTGTTGGCCGGGCCGTAAGCGATGTTTTCCGAGAAGACCTTCTGCTGTTCAGGCAGGAGGGTGTAGGCGATGAACTTCTTCGCTTCCTCAGCGTTCTTCGCGCCCTTGGGAATGGCCCAAGCGTCGAAGTCGTAGACGCCGCCGTTCCACACCACTTTCAGGTTGCTCTCTTTCTGCACGGCGGCGATGCGACCGTTGTAGGCCGAGCTCATGACCACGTCACCCGAGGCCAGGTACTGCGGCGGCTGGGCGCCGGCTTCCCACCACTGGATGCTTGGCTTGAGCTCGTCGAGCTTCTTGAAGGCCCGGTCCTGGCCGGCCTTGGTGCCCAACACTTTGTAGACGTCCTTGGGCGCGACGCCGTCGGCCATCAGGGCGAATTCCAGGGTGTACTTGGCACCCTTGCGCAGGCCACGCTTGCCCGGGAATTTCTTCACGTCCCAGAAGTCAGCCCAACTGGTGGGCGCGGTCTTGAGCTTGTCGGCGTTGTAGGCCAGCACGGTGGACCATACGAAGAAGCCCACGCCGCATTCCTGGATGGCGCCATCCACATAATCGGACTTCTTGCCGAACAGGGCCGGATCGATCTTTTCAAACATGCCTTCATCACAGCCACGGGCCAGTTCCGGCGACTCCACCTCTACCAGGTCCCAGGACACGCTCTTGGTGTCGACCATGGCTTTGACTTTTGCCATCTCGCCGTTGTATTCGCCAGCGATGATCTTGCCCTGGCCAGTCTTTTCCCACGGTTGGTAAAACGCCTTCTCCTGGGCCGCCTTGTTGGCGCCGCCAAAGGAAACCAGGGTCAGGTCCGCCGCCATGGCCTGGGTTGCGCCCATCAGGCCCAGGGCCAGGGCGGTGAACTTCAAGTGCTTGAGCATTTCTTCTTCTCTCCACAGTGCAGGGTTGGTGTAGCTATGGGCGATTCGGCTCGCCTCTAGTCGACTAACAACGGGTCCAGCGCACGCGCGTGCTCGACCTGCCAGCCGAGCGGTACCACATCGCCCACGGCCAACGCCGGATCCAGCTCGGCAATTGGCTGCTTCACGAAGAAATCCGACTTGCCGCACACCTCCAGACGCACGCGCACGTGGTCGCCCAGGTAGATGAACTCGGCAACCCGGCCAGAGAATCGGTTGCTGCATTGCTCGCTATGGCCATTGAGGAACACCCGTTCCGGGCGAATCGACAGGGTTACCGGGTCGCCCGGCTCACCGACATTCACTGCCAGCGCCTCGATTTTCTCGCCACGCTCCAGGCCGACAATGCAGCGGTCCCCGTTCTGGGTGATCAGGCGGCCGTTGAGGCGGTTGTTCTCGCCGATGAAGTTGGCCACGAAGGTGTTTTTCGGCTCTTCATAGAGCGTGCGCGGCGGGGCAATCTGCTGAATTTCACCCTGATGGAATACCGCCACGCGGTCGGACATGGTCAGCGCCTCCCCCTGGTCGTGGGTGACGTAGACCACGGTCACGCCCAGGCGCTGGTGCAGGTGCTTGATCTCCATCTGCATGTGCTCGCGCAACTGCTTGTCCAGCGCGCCCAAGGGTTCGTCCATCAACACCAACTGCGGTTCGAACACCAGCGCCCGGGCCAGAGCCACACGCTGCTGTTGGCCACCGGACAGTTGGGCGGGGTAGCGCTGGGCAAACTTGCCCAGTTGCACCATGTCCAGCACGCGTTTGACCCGCTCACCCACGTCGGTCTTGCTCAGGCCGCGCACCGACAGCGGGAAGGCCAGGTTCTCGGCCACGGTCATGTGCGGGAACAACGCGTAGTTCTGGAACACCATGCCGATGTCACGCTTGTGCGGCGGCACGTTGTTGATCGAGCGGCCGGCCAGCAGGATCTCGCCAGCGGTAGGCGTCTCGAAGCCGGCCAGCATCATCAGGCTGGTGGTCTTGCCTGAGCCCGATGGGCCGAGCAAGGTCAGGAACTCGCCCTTGCGGATATCCAGGTTGAGGTCTTTGACGATCAGCACTTCACCGTCGTAGCTTTTCTGCACGCCACGAAAGCTGACCAGCACATCGCTCGAATTCGCCTCGCTCATACCCAACGCCCTATGTTTTGACTGCAATGCACTAAGCCTAGTGAAGGCTGCAGGCCGCGCAAATCGGGAGCTGGGAGAGAATGACATCAGCCGGATGGAAGGCTGGGGGTAGGGATTGCCCTACACGGGTGGCGGGGATGGACATGTTTTTGCGGCGAGGCCGGGAAACAGGCCATTACCCGTGTCGCAACTGGATAAATCCAGCGGCTGCGGTGCCCTGCAGCAATAACTGTCCTAACGTGGGAGCGGGCTCTACCCGCGAAAAGGGTGCCGCGGTGCTTCAGGTACTGGGGCGTACCAGCCAATGTCACACCAGTTTATGTTCCATGGCGTATTTGACCAGCTCAGCCAGGGAGGTGACGTTGAGCTTTTGCATCAACCGCGCCTTATGGGTGCTGATGGTTTTGCTACTGAGCGCCAGTTGTTGGGCGATATCGTTGACGTTCGCGCCCTGGGCCAGGCGCTCGAATACCGAGAACTCGCGCTCCGACAGTTGCGAGTGCAAGGGGCGCGAATCGGTAAGGCCGACTTCAAATACCATGCGGTCGGCAAGGTCGGGGTCGATATAGCGCCCGCCATTGGCCACCCGCCGGATCGCAGTCAGCAACAGCGCCGGATCGCTGTCCTTGGTCGCGTAACCGGCTGCCCCCACTTTCAGCGCACGCGCGGCCATCTGCGCTTCATCATGCATGGACAACACCAGGATGGCCGGCGGATTGTTCAGAGCCCTGATGCGCGGGATGGCTTCCAGCCCATTGACCCCGGGCATGGAAATATCCAGCAGCACCACTTCGCACGGCGTATGACGCAGCGTTTCCAGCAGCTGCTCGCCATTACTGGCCTCGCCCACTACCACCAGGTCCCTGGCCAGGCCAATCAATTGCTTGATGCCTTCGCGCACAATGGTGTGGTCTTCGGCTACCAATACCCGTATCACTGCACTTTCCTCTTCACTGCAACCCCACCACTGAACGTTCATGAACCGGAACGCGAACCTGCAAGGTCGTGCCTTGCCCCGGTTCGCTCTGCAACTGCAATACCCCACCCAGCATCAGCACGCGCTCGCGCATGCCCACCAGGCCAAACGAGGTGGAAGGGCCACTGCCCACGACAAACCCCTGGCCATCGTCACCAATACTCAGTACCAGCCAATCCTCTTCAACGTCCAGGGCAATGTCCACAGTATGCGCCTGGGCGTGGCGCATGACATTGGTCAGCGCCTCCTGCAGGATACGGAACAGGCCGATGGCCTTGGCATCGGATAGCGCCGGCACCGTTTCCGGCACCTGCACCAGGCACGGGATCTGCGTGCGCGCCTCGAAGCGGCGGGCCTGCCACTCGATCGCCGAACCGATACCGGCATCCAGAATCGGCGGGCGCAGGGCCGTGGCCACGTCCCGCACCAGCTGGAACAGCTGGGCGATCAAGCGCTTCATGCTGTTGAGGCGGTCCTGCAGGCCGGGATCCAGGCCGGCGTAGGCCAGCTCACACATGGACGTCTCCAGCTTGAGCACCGTGAGCATTTGCCCCAGCTCATCGTGCACTTCGCGGGCGATGCGCGCCTTCTCCTCTTCGCGAACGCTCTCCAGGTGCGCCGACAATTCGCGCAACTGATCTTGCGAGCGGGCCAGGGCCAGCTCGGCCTGCTTGCTCTCACTGATGTCCCAGACAATCCCATCCCACACCCGCCCCTGCCCCAGGCCACGGGAAATGGCCTTGATCTCGGCCCAGCGCTCCTGGCCTTCGCGGGTGAGGATGCGGCCCTGCCAGGACCAGTCACTGTCGGTTTCCAGGGCCTGGTCCTGGGTGCGGTGATAACTGGCGCGGTCGTGCGGGTGTACCAGGTTGCGCAGGCCCATGTCCGGGTGGCGCAAGGTGGCCGGCGAGTAGCCCACCAGGCTTTCGCTGCCCTCGCTGATGTAGGCGAACTCCAGCAAGCCACCGACCTGCAAGCGTTCCAGACGAAACACCAGACCCGGAACGTTGGCGGCGATGGCTTGCAGGCGCGCCTCGCTTTCCTGCAAGGCTGCCGTGGCCCGGCGCCGTTCGGTGACATCGGTGAGGTACACCACCAGGTATTCGGCGTCGTGAAAACGCAGAAAGCTCAGTGAAACGTCAGCCGGGAGCCAGCTGCCATCAGCGCGCAGGCACTGGCTTTCGAAGCCCAACGGCTCGCCATCACTGGCCCTGGCGCGCTTCCACAGGCCGAGCCAGCGATCCATGTGCAAGCCTGGCTCGAAATCGATCAGCGGGCGATTGAGCACGCCGCCGGCGTCATAACCGAGCATGGCCTCGGCCGCGCGGTTGGCGTAGCGCACGTGGCTGTCCCAGTTGACCCAGAGTATGCCCACGGTGCTCTGGTCGATGGAAAACTGCGTAAGGCGCAGCGCCTCTTCACCGGCCTGGCGTCGGGCGATATCATCGCGCGCTTCCATCAGCCGGCCTTCCAGCCAGTGCTGCTGGCGGCGCTGCCAGAACACGATGGCGATGGCCGACAAACCCAGCACCGCGAACAACAGGCTCAGGTTTTGCCAAAAACCCGGAGACTCGGTGAGCCGGGGGTAGCGCGGTTGCAGCCAACGGCTATGCAACTGCTCCAGGTCCTTGGCCGGTACCGCCTGCAACCCGGCTTCGAGCACCTGGGCCAACAGCGGCCAGTCGCGGCGCGAGGCCAGACGCAGCAGTTGCGGCAAGCCGATGTCACCCACAACCACCAAGTCGGCAAAGTCACTCTCGCCGGAAAGCCGGCCCAGTTGCGCTTCATCGATGACCGCGTAGCGCGCTTGCTGGCTCAACAGCAACTGCAAGGCCTGGCGTTCCAGTGGCACGCCCTGCAAGTTGAGGTTGGAATAGGTACTGCGCAGGTAATCGGCCACGGCGCTGGGCATGCGTACTGCTACCCGATCCTTGCTGTCGAGCTTCTCCAGGTCCACCGCCACTGCGCCGCTGGGCTCGCCCACCACCAACTGGGGGATGCGCATATACGGGTCGGAGTACAACCACAGGCGCAGCCCGGCGGGGGTTTGCACCAGGCCGGGGGCCAGGTCGATTTCATCGTCACGCAGGGCCTGCTCCAGCGCTGCCTGGTCGGGGAAGTTGCGCCAGTGCAATTCGAGCTGAAGGCTCTTGGCCAGCCACGTCACCACCTCGACGTTGACCCCCGACAGCTGTTGCAGGCGCCGGTCGTACTGCGCGAACGGCGCCTGCAGCACCACGCCCACGCGCAACTCGCGGTGCTGCGCCAGCCATTGCTGCTGCGCAGGCGTCAGCACCACGGGTGCGGCATTGGCGATCAAGGGAAACCACAAACAGCCGATAAGCAGCCAGCACAGTCGAATCATCGCAACTCTCATCACCCATGAACGACGCTATACCTTTGGCGGTTCGGGACAAATACCATTAGGCTGCCAGAACTACCCTGGCGTGGAAAATCCGATGTCTTCAATCTACCGCACAACGCTGCCGGCGTTTTGCCTATCGCTGATGCTGCCCCTGGCGCTGCCGGCGATGGCCGATGACGCGGCGCAAAAACCAGCCACCGAGAAAGCGGCCGAACAACCGAAAGTCGAACGCCAACCGTTGCTCGAGCGCAGCCAGGAAGATGCCCTGGCACTGGAGCGGCAACTGCCGCAGGACGAACAGCAACAGCTACAGGCAGGCAGCGACAGCTTCCTGGCGTTGTGGAAGCCGGCCAACAGCAGCAATCCGGCCGGCGCCGTGGTGATCATTCCCGGCACCGGCGAAACCGCCGACTGGCCCAACGCCGTTGCGCCCATTCGCAACAAGCTGCCTGACGCCAACTGGCACAGCCTGAGCATTACCCTGCCGGACCTGAGCACCGATGCGCCGCAAGCGCGGGTAGAAACCTCGCCGCCGGCGCCAGTGGAGGCCGGCAGCAAGTCCACGCCACCGGCCAACCCGTCCGTGGAACAGGCCACCGCCACCGAGCCGGACAAGGCCCCGGCGCAGTCGGCTGACGAATTGGCCAAGGCTGATGCCGAGCGCATCTTTGCCCGCATCGACGCCGCCGTCACGTTTGCCCAGCAGCAGAAATCCAAGACCGTGGTACTGCTGGGCCATGGTACCGGCGCTTATTGGGCGGCCCGCTACCTCAAGGAACGCCCGCAGCCTCACGCCCAGCGCCTGGTGATGGTGGCGCCGATGACGCCGACCAACGCCAGCCAGAGCTTGCAGGAACTGGCACCGGCCTTGAAGGTGCCGACCGCCGACATCTATTACAGTGACACCACCGCCGCCCAGGACGCCGCCCGGGTGCGCCTGCAAACCAGCAAGCGGCTCAAGGATACCGGCTATACCCAGGTGTCCCTGAATGCACTGCCGGCCGACAAGAGCGCCGAGCAGGAGCAACTGTTCCGCCGCGTGCGCGGCTGGCTCAGCCCCAAACCGGTGGAATAAACGATCTGTGGGAGCTGGCTTGCCAGCGAGCCTTTAAAGAAAAAAGCTCGCCGGCAGCCAGCGCCCACAAGTCAACGTTCAGCGAAACTCGCGGCGTTCACGAATCAGCGCGTAGGCGCTGTGCAGCTCGCGCGTGCGCTCGGTGGCTTCGCGCACCTGCGCCGGGGTGGCACCAGTGCCCGCCAGCTTGTCCGGGTGGTGGCGGCTGAGCAGCCGGCGGTAGGCGCGCTTGATCTGTGCCGGCTCCGTGGTGGCCGCCACGCCCAACAGGCGAATGGCCTCCTGATAAGCGCCGCCGCTATTGGCCAGAGGCTTGCGGGCCGGTTCATAGTCGGCCGACAAACCCTGTACCTGCACCGAACTCCAGCCCAGCCACTTGCCCCACTGCACAATCAACTCGCGCTCGCCTCGGCTGACGCGGCCATCGGCCCACACCATACGCCAACAGGCGCGCAGCAGACCTTCGGCAGAATTGGGTTGCTGGCCAAGGCGCTGCAAATGATGCTGCAAGGGGTCGCGGCCATCCTTGCCCCGATTGAACGCAGCAATGGCCACCCGCCGCTGGGCCTCGTTGAGCCCCAGCGAACGCATTTCGTGACGCGCCTGCTGGATATGGCTCTCCACTACCCGCCCATCGCACTTGGCCAGGCGCCCCAGCAGTACAAACAGCACCTGGTCGTCACGCAGCCTAGGCTTGCCACGCAGCCGGTCAAACAGTTGCCCCCAGGTATGCAACTGCATGCGCCGGTCCAGTGCTTGCCCCAGCAGGGCGCCCAACAGCGCCCCAGGAATACTGGCGATGGCGAACCCAGCACCCGCGCCGACCACCGTTCCAGGCCACAGCATGTCAGCGACGCTCTTGCACGAGGGCTTCGACTTCGGCCAGGCGCTCATGGGTGCCGACATCCACCCAGCGCCCGTGGAAGTGCTCGCCGCTGACCTTGCCGCCGGCCATGGCCTCGCGCAGCAGCGGGGCCAGCTTGAACCCCCCGGCTGTACTGCCGGCAAACAGCGCCGGGTGCAACACGGCGATACCGCTGTACGTCAGGCGTGCAGCCCCGGCCGATTCACTGACATCACCGTCGTGCAGCACAAAGTCGCCATCAGGATGGTGCGCAGGGTTATCCACCAACACCAGGTGCGCCAGGCCGTTCAAGGGTTGGCGCAGGCGGGCAAAGTCATACTCGGTCCAGATATCACCGTTCACCACCACGAAAGGCTCGACGCCCAATAATGGCAGGGCCTGAAAAATCCCGCCGCCGGTCTCCAGCGGCTCGCCCTCGGCCGAATAGCGGATGCTCACGCCGAAGCGAGTGCCGTCACCCAGATGGTCCTCGATCTGCTGGCCGAGCCAGGCGTGGTTGATCACGATCTCGGTGAACCCTGCCGCGGCCAGCGCGCGCAGGTGATATTCGATCAATGGCACGCCACCGGCGCGCACCAGCGGCTTGGGGGTGTGCAAGGTCAGGGGGCGCAGGCGCTCGCCCTTGCCCGCCGCCAGAATCATCGCTTTCATGCAGGCGCCTCCGTGGCGGCGCGCAGGCTGGCCAGCAGTTCACCCAGGTCCGCCAGTTCCGGGCGGCGGGCCAGCACTGCTTCTATATAAGCAAAGAAGCGCGGCACGTCGGTGAGGTACCGCGGCTTGCCGTCACGGTGGCAGATACGCGCGAAAATGCCGATGACTTTCAGGTGGCGCTGCACGCCCATCAGGTCACTGGCGCGCAGGAAGTCCTGGAAGTCGGCCTGCACCGCAATGCCCTTGGCATTCGCCTGCTGCCAGTAACCCAGCAGCCAGGCGTCAACCCGCTCCAGGGGCCAGCTGAGGAAGGCATCCTTGAACAGACAGGTGATGTCGTAGGTCACCGGGCCATACACGGCGTCCTGGAAGTCCAGCACGCCGGGGTTAGGCTCGCTGCGCATCAAGTTGCGCGGCATGAAATCGCGGTGCACCAGGACGTTTGGCTGGGCCAGGGCGCTGTCGATCAACAGGCTGCTGGCACGCTGCCATAGCGCTTGCTGGGCCGGGTCCATGGCATGGTTGAGCTCGCGCCCCACATACCACTCGGGAAACAGTTCCAGTTCACGGCGCAGCAAGGCCACGTCGTAGCTGGGCAAGGGGGAATCCATCGGCAACTGCTGATAGGCCAGCAAGGCATCGATGGCGTCCTTGAACAAAGCATCGGCGTTGTCGCTGTTGATCACGTCCAGGTACGTCTGGTTACCCAGGTCGTTGAGCAAAAGAAAGCCGCGTTCGAGGTCCTGGGCGTAAATTTTCGGCACATTGATGCCCGATGTCGCCAGCAAAGCGGCGATATCCACGAACGGTTTGCAGTTTTCCTGGGGTGGAGGAGCGTCCATCACGATAAAACTGCGCCCTTCACCCTCCCAGCGAAAATATCGCCGGAAGCTTGCATCACTACTGGCAGCGGTCAACAAACACGGGGGAACAGGCCCCCAGCCCCCGGCCACAAAGAGTTTCGTCAGTTGCTCATCGAGCCATACCTGGAGCTGTTGCAGGCGTACATCTTGATCGGGCATTACAGAGGTCTCCGACGGCGCTAGCCGTCAAGCGGGTCATGCTTTATTATCCAGCATCTTTTTCAGACCATCGAGAGGCGTGCGGCCCCACCGCGGGCAGATGGCACGCAGGAAGCCCGGACTAATAAGATGGCATTGAAATCCCCCGCGTTTCGTAAAAAATTCCCGTTGCTGGTCACCGGCGGTTTGCTGGCGATGCAACCCCTGGCCGTGCCGTTCGCGGTGGCCGCCGAGCAGTATGACTGTACTGTCTCTGCGGCGGGAGCCTGGGAGTGCAAACCCAAGTCTGCCGTGGGTGTCTTGCCGCCTCGCCCTGTCCATGATGGCAGTGCGTCGTCTGCGCCTGAAAGCGCCGATCAGGCCCAGCCTGGCGCCCAGGAAGAGAAGGCCAAGGGCCCCATGCTCGTTACCCAGAGCAAGGGCCGTGGCCTGAAATCCCGCAGCGCCGACTACAGCCATCTCGATTGGGTTACCCGGGACAAGCTCACGCCTGCCCAGTTGGCCGAGACCGGTCCGTATTGCGACGGTGCCTACATCGAGCCGATCCGGCCTGGCATGGATGACAAGACGGCGAAGAAAGACTCGCCGACCTTCATCGGTGCCAAGGTATCGCGCTACGACCAGGATGCGCAGACCGCCACCCTGGCCGGCGACGTGGTGATGCGCCAGGGCAGCCTGCAGGCTGAAGGTGACGAAGCCAGCCTGCACCAGGCCGAGAACCGCGGCGAAATCACCGGCAACGTCAAGCTGCGCGACCAGGGTGCACTGCTGGTCGGAGACCACGCCGAGATCCAGCTGGACACCGGTGCCGCCCAGGTCGACAACGCCGAATACGTGATGCACAAGCAAGGCATCCGCGGCAGCGCCTTGTACGCCAAGCGCGGCGAAAACGCCATCATCCGGCTCAAGGACGGCACCTATACCACCTGCGAGCCGTCGAGCAACGCTTGGGAAATCAAGGGTAACAACATTACCCTGAACCCGGCGACCGGCTTCGGCACGGCGACCAACGCCACCCTGCGCGTGCACGACATTCCGGTCCTGTACACGCCGTACATCTATTTTCCGATCGACGACCGTCGTCAGTCCGGCTTCCTGCCGCCAACCATCGGCAGCGGCAGCAAGACCGGCTTCTCGCTGGTCACGCCGTACTACTTCAACCTGGCGCCCAACTACGACGCCACGTTGTACCCGCACTACATGAGCAAGCGTGGCATGTTGACCGAGGGCGAGTTCCGCTACCTGACCAAGAACAGCGAAGGCCAGTTCGGTGGGGCGTACCTGAGCGATCAGGACGACGACCGTAGCCAGCAGTCGGACTTCTCCAAAGACCGCTACCTGCTCAACTGGCAGCACAAGGGCCAGCTGGACCAGCGTCTGACCTACAAGGTCGACTACACCAAGATCAGCGACCCGTACTACTTCCAGGATCTGGAAACCAACCAGATCGGCGTGCAGAACCACGACTACCTGAACCAGCAGGCCGCTGCGTACTATCGTGGCGACAACTGGACAGCCGGCCTGAACGTTCAGGGCTACCAGCTGACCACCGTAGCGGATATCACGCCGTACGATCGTCTGCCGCAGATCACCTTCAATGGTGCGCTGCCGTACCATCCTGGTGGCCTGGACATTAGCTACCAGACTGAAGCCGTGCGTTTCGAGCGCAGCCTGCAGAACGGTACTTACACCGATGAAGACGGTGTTGTCTCGGACCGTATCGATACCAATGTAACTGGCATGGCCCGTGCAAACGGTGATCGCTTGACGCTAGCACCGCAGATGAGCCTGCCGCTAACTGCATCGTGGGGTTACATCAAGCCATCGGTTAAGTTCATTTACACCGACTACCAATTGGACCTGGACAGCGAAGGCAAGACCTACCTTGCTTCCGACGCCAACCAGCTTTCGACTACTCGGCAAACGTTCCATAGCAATCTGGACCGCTCGATCCCGATCTACAGCGTAGACAGCGGCCTGTACTTCGACCGCAATACCTCAATGTTCGGCACTAACTACCGTCAGACACTGGAACCCCGCGCATACTATCTGTACGTTCCATACACGAACCAGAACGACATTCCGATCTTCGACTCTGCGGAAAACCAGTTCAGCTATTCTTCACTGTGGCGGGACAACCGCTTCTCCGGCTATGACCGCATCGGCGACGAAAACAAAATTTCGCTGGGCGCCACCACTCGTTGGATCGAGGACAACGGTTTCGAACGTCAGAAGTTCAGCTTCGGTGAAGCCTTCTACATGCAGGATCGCAAGGTCCAACTGCCAGGTATCTATTACAAGGACCGTGCCGAGGCCACTGCCAGCCGTTCGCCGTACGCCCTGGAATACGAGTACCACTTCAACCGCGACTGGCGCTTCAACTCGGACTTCAACTGGGATCCGGACAGCCACACCACCCGCTCGGGCAGTGCGATGTTCCACTACCAGCCTGAAGACGACCCGAACAAGGTCATCAACGCCGGCTACCGCTACCGCAACGACATCGTCCACTACGATTCGTCCACCGGTCAGTGGGGCTTTGGCGGTGACTACGGCACGCCGGGGCAGCCTAATTACATCAAGGACTACTACAAGATCCAGCAGCACGACTTCTCGATCATGTGGCCAATTGTGCCGCAGTGGAACGCGATTGCGCGCTGGGAGTATGACTACAACCGCAGCCGTACCCTGGATTCGTTCGCTGGTTTCGAGTACGACAACTGCTGTTGGAAACTGCGCTTCATCAGCCGCTACTGGGTCGATTACGACGAGTTCAGCCAGTCGCTGCCGCAGAACGAAAAAGGCGACCACGGTGTCTTCCTGCAAATCGTGCTCAAAGGGCTCGGTGGCGTAGTGGGCAATAAAGTCGAGTCTTTCCTCGACAAGGGCATTCAAGGTTATAAAGAACGTGAAGAGCAAGCTAACTGATTGTTTGCGCCCTCTGCTTCTGGGCGCGATGTTGTTGAGTGGTGCGGTTCATGCCGACGTTCAACCCCTGGATAGCGTTGTTGCCATTGTCGACAACGATGTGATCATGAAGAGCCAACTGGACCAGCGCGTCCACGAGGTTCAACAGACCATCGCCAAGCGTGGCGGCACCAACATGCCGCCTACCGACGTCCTGGAGAAGCAGGTGCTGGAGCGCTTGATCGTCGAGAACCTGCAACTGCAGATCGGCGATCGCTCTGGCGTTCGCATCACCGACGAAGAGCTGAACCAGGCCATCGGCACCATCGCCCAGCGCAACAACATGAGCGTGGCGCAGTTCCAGGCAGCTCTGGCTCACGACGGCCTGTCCTATCAGGACGCCCGTGACCAGGTGAAGCGCGAAATGATCATCAGCCGTGTGCGCCAGCGCCGCGTGGCCGAGCGCATCCAGGTATCGGAGCAGGAAGTGAAGAACTTCCTGGCCTCGGACCTGGGCAAGGCTCAGCTGTCGGAAGAGTTCCACCTGGCCAACATCCTCGTCGCCACCCCGGAAAGCGCCAGCCCCGAAGCCATCCAGGCTGCCGCCCACAAGGCCGGTGAGCTGTACACCCGCCTGAAACAGGGTGCCGACTTCGGTCAACTGGCCGTGGCCAACTCGGGCAGCGACAATGCCCTGGAAGGCGGCGACATGGGCTGGCGTAAAGCCGCCCAGCTGCCACCGCCGTTCGACTCCCAGGTCAGCGCGCTGACCACCGGTGACGTAACCGAACCAACCCGCACCCCAGGTGGTTTCATTATCCTGAAGCTGCTGGATAAACGCGGTGGCGGCAACGTTACCCGTGACGAGGTGCACGTACGCCACATCCTGCTCAAACCCAACGAAGTACGCAGCGATGCCGAAACCAAGGTGCTGGCAGACCGTCTGTACGAGCGCATCAAGGGCGGCGAAGACTTTGCCGAACTGGCGAAGAGCTACTCCGAAGACCCGGGTTCTGCCCTCAACGGCGGTGACCTGAACTGGGTCGACCCGCAGTCGCTGGTACCCGAGTTCCGCCAGGTCATGGCCGACAGCCCGCAAGGCGTAGTCTCCAAGCCGTTCAAGACCCAGTTTGGCTGGCACATCCTGGAAGTGCTGGGCCGTCGTGCGACGGACAACACCGAGCAGGCGCGTGAACAGCAAGCGATGATGGTGCTGCGCAACCGCAAGTACGACGAAGAGCTGCAGAGCTGGCTGCGCCAGATCCGCGACGAAGCCTACGTCGAGATCAAGCTGCCTGGCGCCGAACAGGCTGCACAGGCCGATCAGTGAAGCCTTCGCGCTTTGCTCTGACGCCCGGCGAGCCGGCGGGCATAGGTCCAGACCTGTGCCTGTTGCTCGCCGCGCAACGCCAGCCACACCCCCTGATTGCCATCACCAGCCGTGACCTGCTCGTAGAGCGGGCCGCGCAGCTGGGCGTGGCAGTCAACCTGCTGGCGGTCGACGCCGACGCCCTGCCCGATACCCCCGCCGAAGCCGGCAGCCTGTACGTATGGGATACGCCTTTGGCCGCCCCCGTCGTGACCGGCACGCTGGACCGTGCCAACGCTGCATTCGTGCTTGAAACCCTGACCCGTGCGGGCCAGGGCTGCATGGACGGGCGCTTCGCCGGCATGATCACCGCCCCGGTGCACAAGGGCGTGATCAACGAGGCAGGCATCGCGTTTTCCGGCCACACCGAATTCCTTGCCGAGCTGACCCACACCGAACAGGTAGTGATGATGCTCGCCACCCATGGCCTGCGCGTGGCACTGGTGACCACTCACCTGCCGCTGCGAGCCGTGGCTGACGCGATTACCGACGAACGCCTGGAGCGGGTCACCCGCATCCTGCACGCGGATCTCAAGGACAAGTTCGGCATTGCCCAGCCGCGCATCCTGGTGTGCGGGCTCAACCCGCATGCCGGCGAAGGCGGCCACCTGGGCCGTGAAGAGATCGAGATCATCGAACCGACACTTGTTCGCCTGCGCAGCGAGGGCATGGACCTTCGCGGCCCGCTGCCAGCCGATACTCTGTTTACCCCCAAATATCTGGAGCACTGCGATGCAGTGCTGGCGATGTACCACGACCAGGGGCTGCCCGTACTCAAGTACAAGGGCTTTGGCGCCGCAGTGAATATCACCCTGGGCCTGCCGATCATCCGCACTTCGGTAGACCACGGCACCGCCCTGGACCTGGCCGGCAGCGGCCGGATCGACACCGGCAGCCTCAAGGTCGCCCTGGACACCGCCTACCAGATGGCCGAGACCCGTATATGACCGAGCAATACCAACACCGGGCGCGCAAGCGCTTCGGCCAGAACTTCCTGCACGACGCCGGCGTCATCGACCGCATCCTGCGCTCCATCAACGCGCGCGAAGGCGACCGCGTGCTGGAAATCGGTCCGGGCCAGGGCGCCCTGACCGAGGGCCTGCTCAACAGCGGCGCGCAACTGGACGTGGTCGAACTCGACAAGGACCTGGTGCCGATCCTCAACAACCAGTTCGCTGGTCGTGGCAATTTCAGCCTGCACCAGGGCGATGCCCTGAAGTTCGATTTCCACACCCTGGGCGCCGAACCTGGCAGCCTGCGTGTGGTCGGCAACCTGCCGTACAACATCTCCACGCCACTGATCTTCCACCTGTTGTCCAACGCCAGCCTGATTCGCGACATGCACTTCATGCTGCAGAAGGAAGTGGTCGAGCGCCTGGCCGCAGGGCCTGGCGGTGGTGACTGGGGCCGTCTGTCGATCATGGTCCAGTACCATTGCCGCGTGGTTCACCTGTTCAACGTCGGGCCGGGTGCCTTCAACCCGCCGCCCAAGGTCGACTCGGCGATTGTCCGCCTGGTACCGCACGCCACCCTGCCCCACCCGGCCAAGGATCACCGGCTGCTGGAGCGCGTCGTGCGCGAAGCCTTCAACCAGCGCCGCAAGACCCTGCGCAACACCCTCAAGGCCCTGCTCAGCAGCGAAGCCATCGAAGCCGCCGGCGTCGACGGCAGCCTGCGCCCCGAGCAACTGGACCTGGCCGCCTTCGTGCGCCTGGCCGACAAGCTGTTCGAGCAGCCTGCCGCCAACTGATCCGCTTCATCGTGCGCCCAGGCTACTGTCCTGGCGCACGATGGCCTAGACTGAAGGCACCGGCACCTAGAATGCCCCTTCGTTTTTGCATATTTTTGCATTTAAGGCTCCTTGCATGTCCGACTCCCGCTATCAGATCGACGTCAGCGTCGTGACTCGCTTTCTCGCCGAACAATCCCAACCTGAACACCAGCGGTTTGCGTTCGCCTATACCGTCACGGTGCAGAACAACGGCCAGTTGCCGGCCAAACTGGTGTCCCGGCACTGGGTGATCACCGACGGCGACGGCAAGGTCGAGGAAGTACGCGGCGCCGGCGTGGTTGGCCAGCAACCGCTGATCGAGGCCGGCGAAAGCCACACCTACAGCAGCGGCACGGTCATGACCTCTCAGGTTGGCACCATGCAGGGCAGCTACCAGATGGTGGCCGAGGACGGCAAACACTTCGACGCCGTCATCGCGCCCTTCCGCCTCGCCGTTCCCGGTTCCCTGCACTGATGGCGGTGTATGCGGTCGGAGACCTGCAAGGCTGCCTGCAACCACTCAAGCGCCTGCTTGAGCGAGTGAACTTCAACCCCGCGCACGACCGCCTGTGGCTGGTGGGCGACTTGGTCAACCGTGGTCCCGAGTCGCTGGAGACCCTGCGTTTTCTCTACCGCATGCGCGATTCGCTGGTGTGCGTGCTGGGCAACCATGACCTGCACCTGGTGGCCGCCGGCCGCAACATCGAGCGGCTGAAGAAAAGCGACACCCTGCGCGAGATCATCGAAGCACCCGACGGTGCCGAACTGCTGGACTGGGTGCGCCGGCAGAAGCTGCTGCACTACGACGACCAACGGGACCTGGCCCTGGTGCATGCCGGCATCCCGCCGCAGTGGTCACTGAAGAAGGCCCTGCGCTGCGCCGAGGAAGTAGAGCAGGCCCTGCGCGACGACAACTTGTTCCAGCCCTTCCTCGACGGCATGTATGGCAACGAGCCAACAAAGTGGAGCAATGACCTCAAGGGCGTGGAACGCCTGCGGGTGATCACCAACTACTTCACTCGCATGCGCTTCTGTACCGCCGAGGGCAAGCTTGACCTCAAGGGCAAGGAAGGCGCCGACACCGCGCCACCGGGCTACGCGCCATGGTTCAGCTACCGCGAGCGCAAGACCAAGGGCCTGAAGATCATCTTCGGCCACTGGGCGGCGCTGGAAGGCAAATGCACTGTACCGGGCATCTTTGCCCTGGACACGGGCTGCGTGTGGGGCGGGAGCATGACCCTGATGAACGTCGACACCGGCGAGCGCATTGGCTGCGACTGCGACGAACACGGAAACATCCGTGGCTCGATAGCCCAACCCTGACGCGGTAGAATCGCAAATAGACAGCCGGTGGGAGCTGGCTTGCCAGCTCCCACCGGCTACGTAGCCGATCATCCTTCAGGAGCACCGCCATGACCGAATTCAAACGCATTCCCCCGCAAACGGCCCATGAGCTGCTCGCCAACGGCGCCGCCATTGTCGACGTGCGCGACGCTCAGACCTTCGCCGCCAGCCACATCCCCAGCGCGCAACATCTGGACAATCATTCGGTGCAGGATTTCATCCGTGGCGCCGACCTGGACAAGCCGACCGTAGTGGTGTGCTACCACGGTAACTCCAGCCAGAGTGCTGCCGCCTACCTGGTCAGCCAGGGTTTCTCGGAGGTCTACAGCCTGGATGGTGGTTTCGAGCTGTGGAAGGTCACCTACCCTGAGCAAACCGCGCAAGGCATCGCCGAATAATTTTTTTCTGGCGCCAAGCCCCCGCCCTGCAAGGCTTGGCGCGGACTGACGAACGGTCAGCCCATAACATATCGCTCATTGCACCTTGAAGTCTGAGATTCCCAACTATCCTTAGGATCAGGCCATCCAAAACAGGGGAGAGCCGGTACACCGACGCGCGGGTCATCGGTAGCGACTTAGAGGTGTTCTGGGGGGTATACAGCGGCCGATTGTTTCGACTGCTGCCAGCATCAACTGACTGATCCGACGTCGGCTCCACGTATCGAGCGAGGTGACGTCATGAGTATTTTTAGCCACTTCCAACAGCGTTTCGAGTCCACTCGTCAGGAAGAGCTCTCGCTGCAGGAGTATCTGGAGCTCTGCAAAAAGGATCGCAGTGCCTACGCTTCTGCCGCCGAACGCATTCTGATGGCAATCGGGGAGCCAGAATTGCTCGACACGTCGACCAATTCCAGGCTGTCGCGTATCTTCTCCAACAAGGTGATTCGCCGCTACCCGGCCTTCGAAGACTTCCATGGCATGGAGGAGTGCATCGACCAGATCGTTTCGTACTTCCGCCACGCCGCCCAGGGTCTGGAAGAAAAGAAACAGATCCTCTATTTGCTGGGCCCAGTCGGGGGCGGCAAGTCCTCGCTGGCGGAAAAGCTCAAGCAACTGATCGAGAAGGTGCCCTTCTACGCCATCAAGGGCTCACCGGTGTTCGAGACACCCCTGGGGCTATTCAATGCCACCGAGGACGGCGCCATCCTGGAAGAGGATTTCGGCATCCCGCGCCGCTACCTCAATACCATCATGTCGCCATGGGCCACCAAGCGCCTGGCCGAATTCGGCGGCGACATCAGCCAGTTCCGCGTGGTGAAACTCTACCCGTCCATCCTCAACCAGATCGCCGTGGCCAAGACCGAACCTGGGGATGAGAACAACCAGGACATTTCCGCCCTGGTGGGCAAGGTCGACATCCGCAAACTCGAGGAATACCCACAGAACGACGCCGACGCCTACAGCTACTCGGGCGCACTGTGCCGGGCCAACCAGGGCCTGATGGAATTCGTTGAGATGTTCAAGGCGCCCATCAAGGTGCTGCACCCACTGCTCACCGCCACCCAGGAAGGCAACTACAACAGCACCGAAGGGTTGGGGGCCATCCCCTACTCCGGTATCTTGCTGGCCCACTCCAACGAATCGGAATGGCACAGCTTCCGCAACAACAAGAACAACGAGGCGTTCATCGACCGGATCTACATCGTCAAGGTGCCGTACTGCCTGCGCGTCAGCGATGAGATCAAGATCTACGACAAACTGCTGTTCAACAGCTCGCTGTCCAAGGCCCACTGCGCGCCCGACACCCTCAAGATGCTGGCCCAGTTCACCGTGCTGTCGCGCCTCAAGGAGCCGGAAAACTCGAACATCTACTCGAAGATGCGCGTGTATGACGGTGAGAACCTGAAAGACACCGACCCCAAGGCCAAGTCGATCCAGGAATACCGCGACAGCGCCGGCGTGGACGAAGGCATGAACGGCCTGTCGACCCGCTTCGCGTTCAAGATCCTGTCCAAGGTGTTCAACTTCGACCCGCATGAAATCGCGGCCAACCCCGTGCACCTGCTGTACGTGCTGGAACAGCAGATTGAACAGGAGCAATTTCCCGCCGAGGTGCGCGAACGCTACCTGCGCTACCTGAAAGAGTACCTGGCACCGCGCTACATCGAGTTCATCGGCAAGGAGATCCAGACCGCCTACCTGGAATCCTACAGCGAGTACGGCCAGAACATTTTCGACCGCTATGTGCTGTACGCCGACTTCTGGATTCAGGACCAGGAATACCGCGACCCGGAAACCGGCGAAATCCTCAACCGGGTGGCCCTCAACGAAGAGCTGGAGAAAATCGAGAAGCCGGCCGGCATCAGCAACCCGAAAGATTTCCGCAACGAGATTGTCAACTTCGTGTTGCGCGCCCGCGCCAACAACAACGGCAAGAACCCGACCTGGCTCAGCTACGAGAAGCTGCGCGTGGTCATCGAGAAGAAAATGTTCTCCAACACCGAGGACCTGCTTCCGGTCATCAGCTTCAATGCCAAGGCCAGCAAAGAAGACCAGCAGAAACACAACGACTTCGTCACACGAATGGTCGAACGCGGGTACACCGACAAACAGGTACGGCTGCTCTCCGAGTGGTACCTGCGGGTCAGAAAGTCGCAGTGATGCAGCGGTAAGCTTGAAGCTGCAAGCCGCAAGCTGCCGGCGCGGGGCGCACGTCCCGCGTCGACGGCCAGGCTTGCACTGGACGGCTTTTGACTTGCGGCTTGCAGCTTAAGGCTTGCAGCTGCCCGGAGGGCCTATGAGCTACGTGATCGACCGACGCCTGAATGGCAAGAACAAGAGCACGGTAAACCGCCAGCGATTCCTGCGGCGCTACCGTGACCACATCAAGAAGGCGGTGGAAGAGGCGGTGAGCCGTCGCTCCATCACCGACATGGAACACGGTGAACAGATCAGCATTCCCGGCCGGGATATCGACGAGCCGGTGCTGCATCATGGCCGCGGCGGCAAGCAGACTGTGGTCCACCCCGGCAACAAGGAATTTACCGCCGGCGAACACATCGCCAGGCCCCAAGGGGGCGGCGGGGGCGGCAAGGGCCCCGGCAAGGCGGGCAACTCCGGCGAAGGCATGGACGAGTTCGTCTTCCAGATCACCCAGGAAGAATTCCTGGAGTTCATGTTCGAAGACCTCGAACTGCCCAACCTGGTCAAACGCAACCTAAGCGGCACCGACACCTTCAAGACCGTGCGGGCCGGCATCAGCAATGAAGGCAACCCCTCACGCATCAACATCATCCGCACCCTGCGCTCGGCCCATGCGCGGCGCATCGCCCTGTCCGGCAGCAGCCGCGCCAAGCTGCGCGAAGCCAAATCGGAACTGGAGCGTCTGCGACGGGAAGAACCGGATAATTTCGGCGATATCCAGGAAATGGAGGCGGAAATCCAACGCCTCAGCGCACGCATCCACCGGGTGCCGTTCCTCGACACCTTCGACCTCAAGTACAACCTGCTGGTGAAGCACCCCAACCCCAGCTCCAAGGCGGTGATGTTCTGCCTGATGGACGTGTCCGGGTCCATGACCCAGGCCACCAAGGACATCGCCAAGCGGTTCTTCATCCTGTTGTACCTGTTTCTCAAGCGCAACTACGACAAGATCGAAGTGGTGTTCATCCGTCACCACACCAGTGCGCGCGAAGTGGACGAAGAAGAGTTTTTCTATTCCCGTGAAACCGGCGGCACCATCGTCTCCAGCGCCCTGAAGCTGATGCAGGAGATCATGGCCGAGCGCTACCCCACCAATGAGTGGAACATCTATGCCGCGCAGGCTTCGGACGGTGATAACTGGAACGACGATTCGCCTATCTGCCGCGAGATCCTGACCAAACAGATCATGCCGTTCGTCCAGTACTACACTTACGTGGAGATCACTCCGCGCGAACATCAGGCATTGTGGTTCGAGTACGAACGCATCGGCGAAAGCTTTGCCGACACGTTCGCCCAGCAGCAGCTGGTGTCGGCCGGGGATATCTACCCGGTCTTCCGTGAACTCTTCCAGCGCAGGTTAGCCACATGACCGCCAGAGAGCAAAAACGCCAACCTCTGTCCACGGGCTCCGAGTGGACCTTCGAACTGATCCAGGCCTACGACCGGGAAATCAGCCGTATTGCCGAGCGCTATGCGCTGGATACCTACCCCAACCAGATCGAAGTGATCACCGCCGAACAGATGATGGACGCCTACGCCTCCGTGGGCATGCCCCTGGGCTACCATCACTGGTCGTATGGCAAACACTTCCTGAGCACCGAAAAGTCCTACACGCGAGGCCAGATGGGCCTGGCGTACGAAATCGTGATCAACTCCGACCCCTGCATCGCCTACCTGATGGAAGAAAACACCATCTGCATGCAGGCGTTGGTGGTGGCTCATGCCTGCTACGGGCATAACAGCTTCTTCAAGGGCAACTACCTGTTCCGCACCTGGACCGACGCCAGCTCCATCATCGACTACCTGGTGTTCGCCAAGCAGTACATCATGCAGTGCGAGGAGCGCCACGGCATCGACGCCGTGGAAGACCTGCTCGACTCCTGCCACGCACTGATGAACTACGGTGTGGACCGCTACAAGCGGCCCTACCCTATCTCCGCGGAGGAAGAACGGCGGCGCCAGAAGGACCGGGAAGAGCACCTGCAAAAGCAGATCAACGACCTGTGGCGCACCATCCCCAAGAGCGCCGACAAGAACAGCGAGCGCGACAACGCGCGGTTCCCGGCCGAACCCCAGGAGAACATTCTTTACTTCATCGAGAAGCATGCCCCCCTGCTGGAACCCTGGCAGCGCGAAGTGGTACGCATCGTGCGCAAGATTGCCCAGTACTTCTACCCGCAACGCCAGACCCAGGTGATGAACGAGGGCTGGGCCACGTTCTGGCACTACACGTTGATGAACGACCTGTACGACGAAGGCCTGGTCACCGACGGCTTCATGATGGAATTCCTGCAATCGCACACCAGCGTGGTGTTCCAGCCGGGTTTCGACAGCCCCTATTACAATGGCATCAACCCCTATGCGCTGGGCTTCGCCATGTACCGCGACATCCGCCGCATGTGCGAAGAGCCCACCGAGGAAGATCGCCACTGGTTCCCCGACATTGCTGGCAGTGATTGGCTTTCTGCCGTCAAGTTCGCTATGAGCAGCTTCAAGGACGAAAGCTTCATCCTGCAGTACCTGTCACCCAAAGTCATCCGCGATCTGAAGCTGTTCAGCATCATGGACGACGATCAGCGGGACGACCTGCTGGTGCCGGCGATTCACGACGAAGGCGGCTACCGCACCATCCGCGAAACCCTGGCCGCCCAGTACAACCTGGGCAACCGCGAACCCAACGTGCAGATTTACAGCATCGACCGGCGCGGCGATCGCTCGCTGACACTGCGCCACCAGCAACATGACCGTAAGCCCTTGGGCGAGTCCACCGATGAGGTGCTCAAGCACCTGCACCGGCTGTGGGGCTTCGACATTCACCTGGAAACCCTGCAGGGGGACCAAGTGATGAAAACCCACCACGTCCCCCCAAAGACGGAACACAGCGAAGGTGACTACGGGCGCCTTGACCTCGCTGTCGTTCATCTCTGACCAAGGCACCCAGCCTCCGTAGGCCCAGGCAGGTTATCCTGTGGGGCCTACGGAGGTTTTTTCATGCAGATTTTCAAAGTGGGCGGCGCTGTTCGCGACCGTCTTCTGGGCCGCGCGGTCACTGATATCGATTGGGTGGTAGTGGGTGCCAGCACTGAGCAAATGCACGCCTTGGGCTATCGGCCGGTAGGCGCCGACTTCCCGGTGTTCCTGCACCCCAAGAGCGGCGAGGAATATGCCCTGGCGCGCACCGAACGCAAGAGCGGACGAGGCTATGGCGGCTTCGTGTTTCACGCCAGCCCCGACGTCACCCTCGAAGAAGACTTGATCCGCCGCGACCTGACCATCAACGCCATGGCCGAGGATGATCACGGCCAGATCGTGGATCCCTACCACGGCCAGGAAGACCTGGAAGCGCGCCTATTGCGTCATGTTTCGCCGGCGTTCGCCGAGGATCCCCTGCGAGTGCTTCGTGTCGCCCGCTTCGCCGCCCGCTATGCCGAACTGGGCTTCTCGGTGGCGCCACAAACCCTGGAGCTGATGCGCGAGCTGAGCGAATCGGGAGAGCTTGAGGCGCTGACACCTGAGCGCAGCTGGAAAGAGATATCACGCGCCCTGATGGAAAACCGGCCCGAGGTGTTCATTCAGGTGCTGCATGATTGTGGCGCGCTCAACGTACTGATGCCCGAACTTGCCTCGCTTCACAACGTTGATGCACTGGCCCAGGCCGCCCGCCATGAGCAACCGCTGAGCGTGCGCTGGGCGTGCCTCGTGGGTGGCCTGGGCAAGGCCATCAACGAACGCTTCAAGGTGCCCCGCGACTGCCAGGAGCTGGCGATGCTGGTGGGGCAATACAGTGAAGACGCAGATCGCTCCCTGACGCTGGAGGCGGCGAACTTGCTGGAGCTGCTACAGAGCTTCGACGTGTACCGCAGGCCGCAGCGTTTCGAAGAGTTCGTCAAGGCTCGCGAAATGGCGGGGCTGGGGCGCGAGCAAGCGAACTATCTGCGCGGTGCCGCTGATGTGGCGCGCGCGGTGGCGGTAAAGCCGCTAGTGGAGGCTGGCTTCACTGGCCAGCAGTTGGGCGAGGCCCTCAAGGCCGAACGCCTGAAGGCCCTGCACGCCTACAAAGCGGCACAGCACCCTACATAACCGCCACTGCTCCCCGAGCTGCCGCCAGGCTGCGAAAAGGCCCGCAGGACCTTCGGCGGTGTCATGTGGACCGCGGGCACGCGTTGCGAGCCTTCGCAGCCTGACGGCAGCCCCTACGGGGTTCAAATCCGGGTGAGTTGCTGGCCGCGCCATTCGAAGGGCGCCGGGGCCAGCACCTGATCGATCTGCGCCTCGGCCCACACCTGCGCCATCGGTTTGCCCACCCCCGGGTGTACCACCTCCGGCGCAATCAACGCCAAGGGCCACAACACGAAGGCATTCTTGAGGATCTCCGCACGGGGCAGGACCAGGCCGTCGAAATTACCCGCCAGGTTGCCATACAACAGTACGTCGATATCCAGTGGCAGGCCCTTGCGGTCAGGCGCATAGCGGCCGTTGTCGGCCTCGATGAACTTCAGGCGGCGGTCCAGCTCAATCAATGGCAAGTCGGTAAGCGCACTGACCACCAGGTTGAAAAACGGCCCGCTCTTGATGCCTACCGGCTGGCTCTCGAATACCGCCGAACACTGCATGTCCTGGACGAAGGCCGCCAGGGCATCAAGGCCCGCACACAAGTGGGCCTCACGATCGATATTGCTGCCCAGGCCAAGGTAAATCCGCGTCAGCGACATCCGCGCTCTATCTCCACGCCTACACCCTTGGCGGCCGCAACGGCACCGGGCTTGGTCAATTTGAGGTGCAGCCAGGGAATGTTGAACTCGGCCATCAACACCTGTGCCAGGCGTTCGGCAAACGTCTCGACCAGCTGGAACTGACTGTCCTGGGCAAAGGCCAGGATACGCGTCGACACGCTGGCGTAATCCAGGGCCAAGGTCAGGTCATCGTCTGCGGCGGCCGGGCGGTTGTCCCAGGCAAAACTCAGGTCCAGGCGCAAGCACTGACGGATGCCCCGCTCCCAGTCATAGGCACCAATCACGGTGTCGACTTCCAGACCCTCGATAAACACTCTGTCCAAGCACTTCTCTCCGCAGCACGACAAGGGCGCAATGCGCCGTTAGAATCAGGGGCGTCCTCGCCCGGAATAGTTAGCATGTTTTGGTTACTGGCGATCCTCGCCTACCTGCTCGGCTCGCTGTCCTTTGCCATTGTGCTCAGCCGCGTGACCGGTAACCCCGACCCGCGCATGAGCGGCTCCGGCAACGCCGGCGCCACCAACATGCTGCGCCTGGCCGGCAGGAAACTCGCCATCCTCACCTTGCTTGGCGACCTGTGCAAGGGCCTGCTGCCGGTACTGATCGCACGCCTGGCCGGCCTGGACCTGCAAGACCAGGCCTGGATAGGCCTGGGCGCCGTGGTCGGCCACATGTTCCCCGTGTACTTCCGCTTCCAGGGTGGCAAGGGCGTGGCCACAGCAGCCGGCATGATCCTGGCCCTTTACCCGCCTGCCGCCTTGCTGGCGGTGGTGGCCTGGGGCCTCACCTTCTACCTCACCCGCACCAGCTCGCTGGCCTCGCTAATCGCCACACCCCTGACCCTGCCGTTGCTGGCGTGGCAGGAACCACAGGCGCTGTTGCCGATGAGCGTGCTGACACTGCTGATCGTCTGGCGCCACCGCGGCAATCTACGCGACCTGCTGGCGGGGCGCGAACGGCATTTCTAATCACCGCCATGAGCCCCGCTCCTGTCACAGCGCCGGCAACTGCTCCATCGGCCAGCGTGCCTGCACACTGATTGCCAGGCTTTCGTGCTGCCCGGCCTGCAGGCGCTGGCAGCCGGCGTAGGCAATCATCGCGCCGTTGTCGGTGCAGAATTGCGGACGCGCGTAGAACACCTTGCCCTTGAACTCGCCCAGCATGCTGTCCAGCGACTCGCGCAGCGCGGTGTTGGCGCTCACGCCCCCGGCGATCACCAGGCGGCTGAGGCCGGTCTGCTTGAGTGCCCGACGGCACTTGATGGTCAGAGTGTCCACCACCGCCTGCTGGAAGGCCAGCGAGATGTCGCAACGAGTCTGCTCGCTGTCGTCCCCGGCTGCCTGGCACTGCTGCCAGGTGTTCAGGGCAGAGGTTTTCAGGCCGCTGAAGCTGAAGGTAAGGCCGGGGCGGTCAGTCATGGGCCGCGGGAAGGTAAAGCGGCCAGGCACGCCCTGGGCGGCCATGCGCGCAATCTCCGGGCCACCGGGATAATTGAGGCCGATCATCTTCGCGGTCTTGTCGAACGCTTCGCCCGCCGCATCGTCAAGCGTCTCGCCCAGCAGCTCGTATTGGCCGATGCCATCGACCCGAACCAGCTGGGTATGGCCACCGGACACCAACAAAGCGACGAACGGGAATTCGGGCGGTTGCGCCTCAAGCATGGGCGCCAGGAGATGCCCTTCCATGTGGTGCACACCGAGTGCCGGGATACCCCAGGCAAAGGCCAGCGCCTGGGCGCAGGAAGCGCCTACCAGCAGCGCCCCGACCAGGCCGGGACCTGCGGTGTAGGCGATGGCGTCGATCTCGGTGGCCACGCAGCCGGCCTCGGCCAGCACCTGGCGAATCAGGGGCAGCATACGCTTGACGTGGTCGCGCGAAGCCAGCTCCGGCACTACCCCGCCATAGGCGCGGTGCAGGTCGATCTGGCTGAACAGCGCATCGGCCAGAAGGCCACGTTCGCTGTCATAGAGGGCGACGCCGGTTTCGTCGCAGGATGTTTCCAATCCCAGTACTAACATGGGTCATGGCCTTGTTGAGGCTGAATTCGAAGGCGCGCATGATAGTCGCCACTCAGTGCCCCGGCCAGCGGTTTTCGATCAGAGGCTTTGCATTCCGGGCTGCTAAGGGTTAACATCCGCAACCCTTAAAAACCGACGTACTTCAGCGCATGTTTTTGCCATTGGCACGTCGATCCCGGTAATGAATGAAGGTAGCTCTAGATGCCAGCCGTCAAAGTTAAAGAGAACGAACCCTTCGACGTAGCTCTGCGTCGTTTCAAGCGCTCCTGCGAAAAAGCCGGTGTACTGGCTGAAGTTCGTAGCCGCGAATTTTACGAGAAGCCGACTTCCGAGCGTAAGCGCAAAGCAGCTGCTGCTGTTAAGCGTCACGCCAAGAAAGTTCAGCGCGAACAGCGCCGCGCCGTTCGTCTGTACTAATACAGACTACGTCGCAAGCTTCTGCCTCGCCCGGCCCACAGCCGGGCTGCCGGCAGTTGTTGCTGTTGCAAGAGCCGTTGTTGCAACACCCCGTACGGGCTTTGTCCGAACGGATGCCTAGGCTGCCTTGTGCACCGAAGCGACCTGCCTGAAACGTCAGACCTGGCCTCATCGCCAGAGTGCACGTCAGAACTGACGAGCCTTCACGGGCTGCAGACGAGCACACCCCCTTTTTTCCTGCTTCAAACGTCCCGCTTCGATAACAGCCTCGGCTGATCGGATGCGACGCCGTTTCCGACAGATAAACAGGAAGGCGTGGGCCAGCACGACGGTCGACGCACAGTTACACTGCAGCAACGCTTCCTAGCCTGATGATGAGAGAACCATGGCCGGGCTGATTCCCCAGGGCTTCATTGATGACCTTCTGAACCGCACCGACATCGTCGACGTGGTGACTTCGCGCATCCAGATGAAAAAGGCCGGCAAGAATTACTCCGCCTGCTGCCCGTTCCACAAGGAAAAGACCCCCTCGTTCACCGTCAGCCCCGACAAGCAGTTCTACTACTGCTTTGGCTGCGGCGCCGGTGGCAACGCCCTTGGTTTCATCATGGACCACGACAACCTGGATTTCCCCCAGGCCGTGGAAGAACTGGCCAAGTCGGCCGGCATGGAAGTACCTCGCGAAGACAACGGGCGCGGCGACCGCAAGCCCCGCCAGCCCACCGATTCGCCGCTGTACCCGCTGCTGACCGCCGCCGCGGACTATTACCGCCAGGCACTCAAGACCCACCCGTCACGCCGCGCCGCCGTCGAGTACCTCAAGGGCCGCGGGCTGTCCGGGGAAATTGCCCGCGACTTCGGCCTGGGGTTTGCCCCGCCCGGGTGGGACAACCTGTTCAAGCACCTGAGCAGCGACACCCTGCAACAAAAGGCCATGATCGACGCCGGCCTGCTCATCGAGAACGCCGAGTCGGGCAAGCGCTACGACCGCTTCCGCGACCGGGTGATGTTCCCCATCCGCGACAGCCGCGGCCGGGTGATCGCCTTCGGCGGCCGGGTGCTGGGTGACGACAAGCCCAAGTACCTGAACTCCCCGGAAACTCCGGTATTTCACAAGGGCCAGGAGCTATACGGCCTGTTCGAGGCGCGCAAGCACAACCGCAACCTCGACGAAATCATCGTGGTCGAAGGCTACATGGACGTCATAGCCCTGGCCCAGCAAGGCCTGCGCAATGCCGTGGCAACCCTGGGCACGGCCACCAGCGAGGAGCACCTCAAGCGCCTGTTCCGCGTGGTTCCCAGCGTATTGTTCTGCTTCGACGGCGACCAGGCCGGCCGCAATGCCGCCTGGCGCGCCCTGGAAGCCGCCCTGCCCAGCCTGCAGGACGGCCGCAAGGCGCGCTTCCTGTTCCTGCCCGAAGGTGAAGACCCGGACACCCTGGTGCGCGCCGAAGGCACAGACGCCTTCAAGGCACGCATCAACCAGCATGCCCAACCGCTGGCCGACTACTTCTTCCAGCAACTGACCGAAGAAGCCGACCCACGGTCACTGGAAGGCAAGGCGCACATGGCCACGCTGGCAGCGCCACTGATCGACAAGGTACCAGGGGCCAACCTGCGCACCCTGATGCGCAACCGCCTGAGCGAAATTACCGGGCTGAGCGGCGAAGCGGTCAAGCAATTGGCCCACAGCGCCCCCACCGAGGCACCGCCGCCCAGCTACGACCCAGGGTTCAACTACGATTCGGTACCCGACTACACGCCCGACTACAGTGATTACCACCAGCCGCACGCCCCCCAGGAGTTCCAGCCGCAACAGCAGCAGGCCTGGACACCCAACAAGGGCGGCGGCAAGAAGGACTGGAAAGGCAACAAGGACTGGAAAGGCAAGGGCGGGCGCAATTTCGAGCCCAGGGTGCCGCCGCGCGTGCCGACTTCGGTCGAGCCACCGACGCTCAGTGCCTTGCGCACCCTGCTGCATCACCCGCAATTGGCCGAGAAAGTCGAAAGCACCAGCCATTTTGCCGACGAGGAACATACCTACTCGCAGCTGCTGGTGGCCCTGCTCGAAGCCTTGCAGAAGAATCCTAAGCTACGCTCTCTACAACTGATTGCGCGCTGGCATGGCACCGACCAAGGTCGCCTGCTGCGCGTACTGGCCGAGAAAGAATGGCTGATCGAGGCCGACAACCTTGAACAACAGTTTTTCGACACCATAACTAGCCTGACCGCCCGCCAACGCGAGCGACGCCTGGAACGCCTGCTCCTCAAGGCCAGGCAAGGTGAATTGAGCGATGAGGAGAAAAATCAGCTTCTCAAGCTGTTAACTCGCAATGTTCACGCACAAACCCCGACCTCAACTGGCGCGTGAGGTCCTAGCTCGGGTATAATCCTCGGCTTGTTTTTTGCCCGCCAAGACCTTCAGTGGATAGGGTGTTATGTCCGGAAAAGCGCAACAGCAGTCTCGCATCAAAGAGTTGATCACCCGCGGTCGTGAGCAGGGCTACCTGACTTACGCGGAGGTCAACGACCACCTGCCTGAGGATATTTCAGATCCAGAGCAGGTGGAAGACATCATCCGCATGATCAACGACATGGGGATCAACGTATTCGAGAGTGCTCCGGATGCGGATGCCCTTTTGTTGGCCGAAGCCGACACCGACGAAGCAGCAGCTGAAGAAGCCGCCGCAGCGTTGGCGGCCGTGGAAACCGACATTGGTCGAACCACCGACCCAGTGCGCATGTACATGCGTGAAATGGGCACGGTCGAGCTTCTGACCCGCGAAGGCGAAATCGAAATCGCCAAGCGCATCGAGGAAGGCATCCGTGAAGTGATGGGCGCAATCGCGCACTTCCCTGGCACGGTTGACTACATCCTCGGCGAATACGATCGCGTCACCAGCGAAGGTGGTCGCCTGTCCGACGTCCTGAGCGGCTATATCGACCCGGACGACGGCATCGCGCCGCCTGCCGAAGTCCCGCCGCCTGTCGACCCGAAGGCGCCGGCCAAGGCCGAGTCTGACGACGACGAGGAAGAGAGCGACAGCAGCGACGACGAGGAAGAGACCGAAAGCGGTCCGGACCCAGTCGTGGCCGCACAGCGCTTCGGTGCCGTGTCCGAGCAATTGGACATCACCCTCAAGGCCTTGAAAAAGCACGGTCGCGACAGCAAGCAAGGCATTGCCGAGATGCTGGCCCTGGCCGAACTGTTCCAGCCGATCAAGCTGGTGCCAAAGCAGTTCGAAGTGCTGGTAGAGCGCGTTCGTGGTGCCCTGGACCGTTTGCGTCAGCAAGAGCGCGCCATCATGCAGCTGTGCGTGCGTGATGCCCGCATGCCGCGTGCCGACTTCCTGCGTCTGTTCCCGAGCAACGAAGTCGACATGACCTGGGCCGGTGACCTGGCCAAGCGCAGCACCAAGTGGGCCGAAGCACTGGGCCGCCTGAACGCTGACATCGTGCGTTGCCAGCAGAAGCTGGTCGACCTGGAGACCGAGACCGGTCTGACCATCGTCGAAATCAAGGATATCAACCGTCGCATGTCGATCGGCGAGGCCAAGGCCCGTCGCGCGAAGAAAGAGATGGTTGAAGCCAACCTGCGTCTGGTGATCTCGATCGCCAAGAAGTACACCAACCGTGGCCTGCAGTTCCTGGACCTGATCCAGGAAGGCAACATCGGCCTGATGAAGGCGGTGGACAAGTTCGAATACCGCCGCGGGTACAAGTTCTCGACGTACGCCACCTGGTGGATCCGTCAGGCCATTACCCGTTCGATCGCCGACCAGGCACGCACCATCCGTATTCCGGTGCACATGATCGAGACGATCAACAAGCTCAACCGCATTTCCCGGCAGATGCTGCAGGAAATGGGTCGCGAACCGACCCCGGAAGAGCTTGGCGAGCGCATGGAAATGCCTGAGGACAAGATCCGCAAGGTATTGAAGATCGCCAAAGAGCCGATCTCCATGGAAACGCCGATCGGTGATGACGAAGACTCGCACCTGGGCGACTTCATCGAAGACTCCACCATGCAATCGCCGATCGACGTGGCGACCGTGGAAAGTCTGAAGGAAGCCACCCGCGAAGTACTCGGCGGCCTGACCGCACGCGAAGCCAAGGTGCTGCGCATGCGTTTCGGCATCGACATGAATACCGACCACACGCTGGAAGAGGTCGGCAAGCAGTTCGATGTAACCCGCGAGCGGATTCGTCAGATCGAAGCCAAGGCGCTGCGCAAGCTGCGCCACCCGACGAGAAGCGAGCATCTGCGCTCCTTCCTCGACGAGTAATACCAAAACCCCCGGCCCTGCCGGGGGTTTTGCTTTCTGCTGACTATGGGAGCTGGCTTGCCAGCAAGCTCTTTGCCTGGGAAAAGTTCGCTGACAAGCCAGCCCCCACAATCGAGCACTTGCCCACCGGCCGTCTACACTCGAAGGATCCTATCCGGTCTGACGAGGCCCACATGCGCGTGCTGCTTTTGCTGCTCCTGCTGGGTTGGACAGCAATGGCCGATGCCCTCACCCTGACTGATCAGGAGCGGGCCTGGCTCAAGGACCACCACGAGCTGCGCCTGGGCGTGGACGCGTCGTGGCCACCTTTCGAGTTTCGTGACGCCGAGGGCCGCTATCAGGGGCTGGCGGCCGACTACGTTCGCCTGGTGCAACAGAGCCTGGACGTTGAGCTCAGGCCCATCGAGCCCACCAGCTGGTCACAAGTGCTGCAACTGGCGCGAGAGAGCAGGGTCGACGTACTGCCTGGGGTGATGTCCACTCCAGGCCGCCAGGCCTACATGGCATTTACCCGCCCCTACCTGGATTTTCCCATTGTCATACTGGCCCGCAAGGACGGCGCGCAACCACGCAAGCTTGAAGACCTGTACGGCCTGAAGGTTGCCGTGGTGGAAAACTATGCGCCCCACGAAATGCTGCGTAGCAACCACCCCGACCTCAACCTGGAGCCGCTGCCCAATGTCAGCTCGGCCCTTGAAGCCCTGGCCACCGGGCAGGTCGACGCCATGGTCGGCGACCTGGCCTCCAGCGTATGGAGCATGCGCCAGCTGAAACTGCAGGGCATCTACGTCAGCGGCGAGACGCCCTATCGCTACCAGTTGGCCATGGGCGTGCCCGCCGACCAGAAAATTCTTGCCGGCATCCTCGACAAGGCCATGGCCAGCCTGACACCGGCACAGGTCAACCAGATCCAGGAGCGCTGGGTTGGCCAGGTCATTGACCATCGCACCCTGTGGTATGACTACCTCACCTATGGGCTGCCGGCGTTGCTGTTGATTCTGGCGGTGCTGGCCGTGGTGTTGCGCATCAACCGCCGACTGAGCTCGGAGATTTCCCGGCGCATTGCGCTGGAACAGGAACTGCGCAGCAGCGAATACCACTACCGTGGGCTGGTAGAAAGCCTGTCGGCGATCGCCTGGGAAGCACGCACCAGCGATTTCGCCTATACCTACGTCTCGCCACACGCCGAGGCGTTGCTGGGCTACCCGCTGACTCACTGGCTCAAACCAGGCTTTTGGCGCAGTATTCTGCACCCTGACGATGCCGCCCGTGCGCAAGCGTATTGCGGCGCCGAGACCGAGGCCGGTCACGACCACATCATTGATTATCGCGTGATTACCGCTGACGGTCGCCACCTGTGGGTGCGCGATATCGTCAGCCTGATCCGCCACGGGCACCAGCCAGTGATGCGCGGCCTGATGATCGACATCAGCGAGATGAAACGCACTGAAGAGGCCCTGCGCGAGTCCGAACAGAAGTTCGCATCGGTATTTCGCCAGTGCCCGGATATTCTGGTCATAGCCCGCCTCAGCGACGGTTGCCTGCTGGAAGTCAACAAAGCCTTCGAAGAGCAGATTGGCCTGTACGCGACCGATGTGGTTGGCCGTACAGCCTCGGAGCTGAATTTATGGGGAATCGAAGGCGTTGGCCCCGAGCTGTTGCAGCGCGTGCAAGGTGGCAGCATCCGCAACCTGGAAATGCCTTTTCGACGCAGCAATGGCCAGATGTTCACCGGACTGGTGTCGGCCGAACCGTTCGATCTGGACGCCACGCCGGCCCTGGTGGTGGTGGTACGCGATATCACACAGCTCAAGGAAACGCGCCAGCAGCTGCAGATCAGCGAGGAGAAATTTGCCAAGGCCTTCCATGCATCGCCCGACGGCATGGTACTTAGCCGACAGAGCGATGGCATGCTGCTGGAAGTCAACGATGGCTTTACGCGCCTGAGTGGCCACACCAGTCGAGTATCGCTGGACCACTCGGCCATGGACCTGGGCCTGTGGGTAGACCTTAACCAGCGCAAGCGCATGCTCGATATTTTGGCGCGCGAAGGGTCGGTGCGGGACTTCATCTGCCTGCTGCGCCGCAACGACGGCGCCATTCGCCTGTGCGAACTGTCCTCCAGCCCGCTGCCCATCGGCGGAGAGCCCTGCATCCTGACCATTGCCCGGGACGTGACCGACCGCCAGCTGATGCAGGAAAAACTGCAACTGGCCGCCACCGTGTTCGAGAGCACCGCCGAGGGCGTGCTGATCACCGACACCCGCCAGCGCATCACTGCCGTGAACCGCGCCTTCAGTGAAATCACCGGTTACAGCGAGGCCGAGGCGCTGGACGCCACCCCCAGCCTGCTGGCGTCGGGGCAGCACGACAGCGCGTTTTACGTGGCCATGTGGCACCGCCTGACGGCCGAAGGGCACTGGCAGGGAGAAATCCATAACCGCCGCAAGAACGGTGAACTGTATCCCTGCTGGCTGACCATCAGCGCCGTGCGCAACGCCGATCAGGCACTGACCCATTTCGTCGCGGTATTTGCCGATATTTCCAGTCTGAAGCACGCCCAGGCGCGCCTGGATTACCAGGCCCACCACGACCCGCTTACTGGCCTGCCCAACCGCACGCTATTCGAAAGCCGCCTGCAGGCCTCGTTGAATCGCGAACACGACGACAGCGGCCAGGGCGCCGTGCTGTTCCTGGACCTGGACCGTTTCAAGCACATCAATGACAGCCTCGGGCACCCGGTAGGCGACCTGCTGCTCAAGGGAATTGCCCAACGTCTCAAGGAACAAGTGCGCGACATCGACACCGTGGCACGCCTGGGCGGCGATGAATTCATCATTCTGCTGCCCGGCCTGCAACAGGCCATGGACGCCGAGCACATCGCCAACAAATTGCTGGCCTGCTTTGCCGCGCCCTTCCAGGCGGGCGAGCATGAGTTCTTCACCAGCGCCAGCATCGGCACCAGCTTGTACCCGCAGGACGGCAGCGATGTGGCCAGCCTGATCAAGAATGCCGACGCGGCGATGTATCGCTCCAAGGCCAAGGGCCGCAACCGGGTGGAATCCTATACCCGCGACCTCACCGCCCAGGCCAGTGAGCGCGTGGCCCTGGAGCACGAACTGCGCAGAGCCATTGAACGCAATGAATTGAGCCTGGCTTACCAGCCAAAATTCAGCCTGCGCGACCATGCCCTGGTTGGGGCCGAGGCGTTGATTCGCTGGAGTCACCCTGTTTTTGGCGAAGTGCCTCCCGAGCGTTTTATCCAACTGGCCGAAGAAAACGGCATGATCCTGCAAATCGGCGACTGGGTGCTGGAACAGGCCTGCCGCCAGATGTACCAATGGCAACAGCGCTACCAGGACTTCGGCCCCCTGTCGGTCAACCTCGCTGGCGGCCAATTGCGCCAGCCAAGCCTACTCAAGCGCATCGAGCAACTGCTGCACGAATACAACCTGGCACCGGGCCGCCTGCAACTGGAAATCACCGAGAACTTCATCATGAGCCAGGCCGAGGAAGCCTTGGCAGTGCTGCACCAGCTCAAACAACTAGGCGTGCAACTGGCGATCGACGACTTCGGCACCGGCTATTCCTCGCTCAGTTACCTCAAGCGCCTGCCGCTGGATATCCTCAAAATCGACCAGTCGTTCGTTCGTGGCCTGCCGGCAGACACCCACGACGCCGCCATCGTGCGTGCCATTATTGCCTTGGGCCGCAGCATGCAATTGACGGTGATTGCCGAAGGCGTGGAGAACCAGGCACAGCAGCAATTTCTGGCCGAAGAAGGCTGCGAACAGATCCAGGGCTTCATCTTCAGCGTGCCCCTGGCCCCTGAAGAATTCGCCGCCTCGTTTCTTCGTATGAAGGTTTCAGACTTTTCGGATAGCACTGTAGAGAAACCATCGCTATAATCCGCGACCTACTGGGGGCCTATAGCTCAGTTGGTTAGAGCAGGGGACTCATAATCCCTTGGTCGCAGGTTCGAGTCCTGCTGGGCCCACCACGCTTCCAAAAGCCGCGCGCTGCGCGGCTTTTTTGTGCCTGAACCTTGCTACCGCTCGCTGCAACTGGAGATAGTTTCTCCAAATAATCTGCGAGCAGTTACACTTGCCAGGCCGTATCAAGTTGTTTCGGGAAGATAAGTCGGTCAAACACCGACGCGGTCGCGCCACTGTAGTCGGCTCCACGCCGTAAGCCAGACATTTTCCCGACCTTTCCACCGTAGCGGGGACGCGTAATCCCCAGAGGTAATCATGGCCTATAGCGCTGCTTCGCAAACCGATGTCTCGATCCCGACCATTCCCCTGGGCGAAATTTTGCCCTGGGCGATTTTTGGCGGCCTGTTGCTGATGCTGGCGATTTACTTCGTCGGTGCCGAGCAAGGCGCCACTGCTCTGTTCAAGGGCATGTACGTTCACGAGTTTGTGCACGATGGTCGTCACCTGCTGGGCTTCCCCTGCCACTGATTGAGTCGAGGTGCTTCAAATGACTGGTCGTTTACTCGTCAGGGGTATGCTTGTCGGCCTGTTGGCCGGCCTCCTCGCTTTCGGTTTCGCGAAGATTTTCGGTGAGCCTCAGGTTGACCGAGCCATCGCGTTCGAAGAAAGCATGGCGCACATGCACGGTGATGCCGAAGAACCCGAGCTGGTGAGCCGCGAAGTGCAAAGCACCTTCGGCCTGCTGACTGGCGTGGTGGTGTACAGCGTTTCTCTGGGCGGTATCTTTGCCCTGGTGTTCGCCTACTCCCTGGGCCGTATCGGCAAGGTCGGCCCGCGTGGCCTGTCGGCGCTGCTGGCGCTGGCTGCCTTCTTCGTGCTGATCGTGGTGCCGGAGCTCAAATACCCGGCCAACCCGCCGTCGGTGGGCAACCCGGACACCATCGGCCTGCGCACCAAAGTGTTCTTCATGATGCTGCTGGTTTCAGTGGTCGCCGCCGTGATCGCCATCAACGCCGCACGCAAGATCATCGCCAACGCCGGCCCATGGGCAGGCGTGATCAGCGGTGCGGCGCTGTACATTGTGATCGTCGCCGTGGTGGCCTCGCTGTTTCCCACCATCAACGAAGTGCCCGAGACCTTCTCGGCTGACGTGCTGTGGAAATTCCGCACCTCGTCGCTGGGCATCCAGTTGGTGCTGTGGACTACCCTGGGCCTGGTGTTCGGCCCGGTAGCCGAACGCCTGCTGCAACCTCGGCACGCTTTCGCGCACGCCTGAGTCGCCCCGCTGAGAAGAAACCGCGCCACGGCGCGGTTTTTTTATGCCTGGCGCGGCAGCGGCTACACATGCTGACGTCTGCTGCGCAGTTATTGCCTGATCTGGACAGTGAGCCGATTAACTGCCTTAATCGGCTCGCCCGAGGAACCTTGCGATGTCTCCCACTCCATTCTGGGCGAGCGTGGGTTCACCAACGGTCGGGTTCCGGACGCAGCACCCGCGACCACATCAATCTCGCCGGGGATGCCCCGCCGCCACCGAGCCCCGTTCATGAGTGACCGTACCCTGCCCCTCGACGAAATCGACCGCCAACTGATCGCCGCCCTGCAAATCAACGCCCGCGAGAGCGTTGCCGTGCTGGCTCGGCAGCTGGGCATCGCGCGCACAACGGTAACCTCGCGCCTGGCGCGCCTGGAAAAAGCCAAGGTCATCACCGGTTATGGCGTGCGCCTGGGCCAGCGCCTGGCGGACGGTGGCCTGCAAGCCTACGTGGGCATTACCGTGCAACCTCGTTCAGGCAAGGAAGTGGTCCGCCGGCTGAGCGCCATGGGCCAAGTCCAGCAGCTGTGCGCCGTAAGCGGCGAGTTCGACTACGTGGCCTGGCTGCGTACCGACTCGCCAGAGCAATTGGATCAACTACTGGACCAGATCGGCGGCGTAGAGGGCGTGGAAAAGACCACCACCTCCATCATCCTCAGCAGCAAAGTGGATCGCGGGCAGGCACTTTGACCTATATATTCGTCACTTTGTAGCGAATTAGGTCATTACGACAACATTCTGCATCTTAATTACGACATGGCTCCTCCCTAAAATGGCTGGCATCCCTTTTCTATACTGAAGATTCGCTCAGTAGCCGCCCATAAGGACCGCCATGACTCAGCACAATCGTCACCCCGCCGACGGCAAGAAGCCGATCACCATTTTCGGCCCGGACTTTCCGTTCGCCTTCGACGACTGGATCGAGCACCCGGCGGGCCTGGGCATGATTCCCGAGGAGAACCACGGGGCCGAGGTGGCCATTGTCGGTGCCGGTATCGCCGGCCTGGTCGCGGCCTATGAGTTGATGAAGCTGGGGCTCAAGCCGGTGCTTTACGAAGCTTCGAAAATGGGCGGCCGCTTGCGTTCCCAGGCGTTCGAGGGCACCGACGGCATTGTTGCCGAGCTGGGCGGCATGCGTTTTCCCGTGTCGTCCACGGCGTTCTACCACTACGTGGACAAATTGGGCCTGCAGACCAAGCCATTTCCCAACCCGTTGACCGCTGCATCCGGCAGTACCGTCATCGACCTGGAAGGCCAGACCCACTACGCCCGCTCCATCGCCGACCTGCCCGCGCTGTTCCAGGAAGTGGCCGATGCCTGGGCCGACGCGCTGGAAGCAGGCTCGGGGTTCAGCGAGATCCAACAGGCCATCCGCGACCGTGACGTACCGCGCCTCAAGGCGCTGTGGAACACGCTGGTACCGCTGTGGGACGACCGTACTTTCTACGATTTTGTCGCCACGTCCAAGGCGTTCGCCAAACTGTCTTTCCACCATCGTGAAGTGTTCGGCCAGGTGGGCTTCGGCACCGGAGGCTGGGACTCGGACTTCCCCAATTCGATGCTGGAGATTTTCCGCGTGGTGATGACCAACTGCGACGACCACCAGCACCTGGTGGTGGGCGGTGTCGAGCAGGTGCCTCAAGGCATCTGGCGCCATTCGCCGCAGCGATGCGCGCACTGGCCGGCGGGCACCAGCCTGAGCTCACTGCACCACGGCGCGCCGCGCGGTGGGGTGAAAAAAATCTCCCGCGCCGCCGACGGTCGCTTCGCGGTCACCGACAACTGGGGCGACACCCGCCACTACGCAGCCGTGCTCGCTACCTGCCAGAGCTGGCTGCTGACCACGCAGATCGAGTGCGAGGAATCGCTGTTCTCACAAAAGATGTGGATGGCCCTGGACCGCACGCGCTACATGCAATCGTCCAAGACCTTCGTGATGGTCGACCGCCCGTTCTGGAAGGACAAGCACCCAGAAACCGGCCGCGACCTGATGAGCATGACCCTCACAGACCGGCTGACCCGGGGCACTTACCTGTTCGACAACGGCGATGACAAGCCCGGGGTGATCTGCCTGTCCTATTCGTGGATGAGCGATGCCCTGAAAATGCTGCCGCACCCGGTGGAAAAGCGCGTGAAGCTGGCACTGGACGCCTTGAAGAAGATCTACCCCGACGTAGACATCGCCGGCCACATCATTGGCGACCCGATCACCGTGTCCTGGGAGGCCGACCCGCATTTCCTCGGTGCCTTCAAGGGCGCCCTGCCCGGCCACTATCGCTACAACCAGCGTATGTACGCCCACTTCATGCAGCACGACATGGCTGACGAGCATCGCGGCATTTTCATTGCAGGCGACGACGTGTCCTGGACCCCGGCCTGGGTAGAAGGCGCGGTGCAGACGTCGCTGAATGCAGTGTGGGGGATCATGAAACACTTTGGCGGCCGCTGCCATCCGGATAACCCCGGCCCCGGCGATGTCTTCAACGACATCGGCCCCATCGCCCTCGCCGAATAAGGAGCGCCCCCGTGCATATCGCGCTCTACCAGTGCCCGCCCCAGCCCCTGAACGTCATCGACAACCTGGCGCGCCTGCAAGCCCAGGTGCGCCTCGCCAAGACCCAGGGCGTTGAGCTGCTGGTGTTTCCAGAGATGTTCCTCACCGGCTACAACATAGGCGCCCCGGCGGTGCAGCGCTTGGCCGAAGCGGCCAATGGCCCGTCGGCGCATGTCATTGCCGGCATTGCCGAGGCTCACGGCATGGCCATCGCCTACGGCTACCCCGAGCGCTCCGCCGACGGCCGCGTCTACAACAGCGCGCAGTTGTTCGATGCCCGAGGCAACAGCCGCCTCAATTACCGCAAGACGCACTTGTTCGGCGAACTCGACCGGGCCATGTTCAGCCCTGGCGCCGACCACTTCCCGGTAGTGGAACTGGACGGTTGGCAAGTGGGCCTGTTGATCTGCTACGACATCGAATTCCCGGAAAACGCCAGAAGACTGGCTCTAGCCGGCGCAGAGCTGATTGTGGTGCCCACCGCCAATATGCTGCCATTTGAGTTTATCGCTGACGTGACAGTGCGCAGCCGCGCCTTCGAAAACCAGTGCTTCGTGGCGTATGCCAACTACTGCGGTAACGAGGGGCATGTGCACTACTGCGGATTGAGCAGCGTGGCCGGTCCAGACGGCACGCGTTGCGTACAGGCGGGTGGCGGCCCGGCGTTGATCAGCAGCGTGCTGGCGCGAGAATCATTGCTTGAAGCGCGCAAAAGCAACGATTACCGCCTTGATCGCCGCCCCGAACTGTATCGTCCGATTTCCGATCAGTAGTCAATTTACCGCCATTTACCAAACCCTCACTGCCAGCCCTTCGTTTTTTTGACGTCGGTAAATATTCGTCCCTTCCGCAGCGCCAGTAGGGCGCTGAAACCCCCGTAGGGCGGCGCCCCCAGCAAATACAAGGGTGGCGCCTCGGCACCGTGGCAAAATTCAGGCATTTGGCCATGAATCATCAAAAACGCCAGCAAAACGCCAGCGCCAACTTTCCAACATCTTTATAAATCAATATGTTAACGCTTGTCCTCCACCATAAATCGGGTTCAGGCGCTTTTTTTGACAAAAGCGATTGACAGCCTGACGCAGACAGTCGATATATCTCTCTACCCGCCGCCAAAAAGTTGTGGGGCGCACCGTATCGAAGAATGCGGTCATGCGTAAATCCTGAAGTAACTGATAACGTCTGCCAGCACTTATTTTAATTTTAACGGCGCGACTTTTCCGCGCCTTTGTATGGGCTTTGACAACGCTGCGCGCAACAAACTTGTTATCACAAGTGGGCGGTAGCTTTGTCCAGAACAAAACTTTCCGGTGTGGTCCGCTAGTGTCGGACCTGGCGGTAGCTTTGCCCAACGAAAGTAAAAACAACAACGTCGATGTCCTGCATTCGCGACCTCTCCCAATAAAAAACGCAGCGAGTCTGTTGCCATGTCGCCCTTGATTCATATTGATGAAGCCACCTCGGCACGCCTGGCCGATGACATGAACCAGCACGGTTACGCCACCTTGGAACATGCCCTGGGCACAGAGGCGCTGAGCGAGTTGCGCGCCTACGTCGATCAGCAAGCCGCCCGTCATAACAATCAGTACTTCGCCTACCACGGCTATGCGGCGCTGGCCGGCAGTTCCTTGGCCACGCTGGGAAAATCCCCCGACTTCAAGCTGTTGCTGGCGCGCCTGCACGCCCAGGGCACTGGCCGCCAGCCAGCCAGCGACGAAATATTCCCGGTGCTGCGCTGCGTCCAGGGCGGAAGCGGGCGCAAGGAGTCCAACGCGTTCCACTACGACGCCACCTTACTGACGATGCTCATCCCCATCTTCACCCCACTGGAAGGCGAGCAGCGCGGCGACCTGATCCTGTTCCCCAACCTGCGCAAGGTTCGCGCCTGGGTGGTGATGAACGTCCTGGAAAAGTTCCTATTCCAGAATGCACTTTGCAGAAAGCTTATAACTGCCTGTATTGATCGGGGTTTATTAAAACCCACGACACTAAGAATTGTTCCCGGCAATGTTTATTTCTTCTGGGGCTATCGCTCGTTACATGCCAACCAGCCGTGCGACCCTGCGTTTAGACGCGCCACTGCATTGTTTCATTTCGGCGACCCCCACGCGGGTAGCCTGGTGACCCGGTTGATATTGAAACTCAACCAGCATCGGGCGCGAAAAGTTGTCGCACGCACCGACGCCCCCCAGTCCTGAACCTACGCCCTGACGCCCCTGTGGCCTTTGCCGGGAGAATCCCATGATTAACGTGACCAAGTCTTATCTGGGCAACATCGACAAGTTCAAGGCGTACGTGGATCTGATCTACGCCTCGCACTGGATGACCAACCACGGCCCGCTCTGCTGCGAGCTGGAAGAACGCCTGAAAGAATACCTGGGCGTGCGCAACCTGATCCTGACCAACAACGGCACCCTGGCCCTGCAAGTGGCCTATCGCGCCCTGGGTTTGAGCGGCAGCGCAGTGACCACGCCCTTCAGCTTCGTGGCCACCAGCAGCACCTTGCAGTGGGAGAACATCCGTCCGGTGTTCGCCGACATCGACCCACACACCTGGAACATCGACCCCGACCAGATCGAATCACGCATCGGCTCCGATACCAGCGCCATCGTCGCCACCCATGTGTTCGGCAACCCTTGCGCGGTGGAGCGCATCGATGCCATCGCCAAGCGCCGCAACCTCAAGGTGGTCTATGACGGCGCCCATGCCTTCAGCGTGCGCCACGCCGGCCAGTCCGTGTACAACTGGGGCGACGCCAGCACCCTGAGCTTCCACGCCACCAAGCTGTTCCACACCATCGAAGGTGGCGCCATCGTCACCCAGGATGACGACCTGGCACGCGAGATCCGCAAGCTGTGCAACTTCGGCATCACCGGCGTCGACCGCGTGGAAGGGCTGGGTACCAACGCCAAGCTCAACGAGTTCTCCTCGGCCATGGGCCTGTGTGTGCTGGACGACATTGAGCACATCCTGGAACAGCGCGCCGAAATGGGCCATTACTACGAACAGCACCTGCGCGGCCACTTCGACCTGCAAGGTGTGAACGCCGGCGACGAGATCAACTACAGCTACTTCCCGGTTGGCCTGCAGAACCAGGCCGAAGCCCTGGCGGTGCGCGACACCCTGCAAGAACAGGGCATCAACCCGCGCCGCTACTTCTACCCGTCGCTTGACACCCTGGACTACCTCCAGCCCCAGGCCGCACAACCCCATTCGCGCGGCCTGAGCCAACGCATTCTGTGCCTGCCGATTTACCCGGGGCTGGAACGCGCCGTGCAGGACCAGGTGATCACCTCGCTGTTGCGTCAGCGTGAGCAGGCGCCGGCTTGCAACGTTTCGCTGGCCCACGCGGTATAACGGCCATGAGGAAGCTATCGGTGGTGCACAACACCACCATCAGCTACCTGGGCCAGGCCTATGCGTTGCTGGTGGGCATCCTGATCATGCCGTTCTACCTCGGCCACCTGGGTGCCGAGGTGTATGGCCTGATCGGGTTCTACGCAGTACTGCAAGCTTGGCTGCAACTGCTGGACGTAGGCATGTCGCCGTCGCTGGTGCGTGAAATCGCCCACCATCAAGGTTGCCCGCAAAGCCAGCGCCTGTCCGGCTGGCTACTGCGCTCCTTCGAACTGATCTTCCTGCCCCTTGCGCTGTTGTGCGTGCTGGGCGTGTGGCTGGCCAGCCCATGGATCGCCAGCCAATGGCTCAACGCCCAGCACCTGCCAGCGCAAACACTGGCCCATTGCGTGGCGCTGATGGGCCTGCTGGTAGCGTTCCGGCTGTATGCCACTTTGTACAAGAGCGGCCTGCAAGGCCTGGAGCTTCACGCCTGGCTCAACAGCGCCAACGTCATCATTGCCACCCTGCGTTATTTCGGCGGCCTGGCCCTGGTGGCCTGGGTGTCGAAAGACGCCATCGTGTTCTTCGAGTTCCAGGTGGCCGTGGCGCTGATCGAAGCCCTGGTGTTCGCCGGCAAGGCCTGGCGCCGCCTGCCGGCCCCGCAACTGCTCAGCGGCTTCAACTGGACGCTGGTGAAACCGGTACTGCCTTTTGCCGCCAGCATTTCCCTGAGTTCGGTGCTGTGGATCCTGCTCACGCAACTGGACAAGGTGCTGCTGTCGGCCGCGCTGACCCTCAAGGACTACGGGTACTTTTCGCTGGTAGCACTGGTCAGCACCGGCATCGTGATGTTGATCAACCCGCTGGTGCAAACCCTGTTGCCGCGCATGACCACGCTGATGGCGGAAGGTCGCGAGGCAGACATGCAGCGCCTGTACCTGTCGGCGCACCGCTTTGTCGCCACCTTCATCATGCCGCTGTCAGCGGTGGTGGCCGTGCACGGCAGCGCCTTGATCTACGCCTGGAGCGGGGATCACCAGGCCGCCCAGTGGGTGGCGCCCATCCTGTTCTGGTACGCCCTGGGCAGCGGCATCCTCAGTTTGAGCGGCTTCCAGTTCTACCTGCAATACGCCCACGGCAATGTGCGCCTGCACCTGTGGTACAGCCTGATATCGGCGTTGATCACCGTGCCGGTGCTGGCCCTGGCGGTGCACCTGCAGGGCGCCCAAGGCGCGGCCATCGCCTGGTTCGTGCTGCGCCTGGTGGCGTTCGCCCTGTGGCCGGCGTTCGTGCACCACCGGCTGGCCCCCGGCATCCACGGCCAATGGCTGCACGACGTGTTGCGCATCACCCTGATGAGCGCCTTGGGCCTGGCACTGACCCTGCCGCTGGTGCGGGCATTGACCGGTGAAAACCGCCTGCAGACCTTCTTCGCCCTGGCGCTGTGCGGCCTGATCACCCTGTTGCTGGTGGCCGGCAGCTACCGCCCCTTGCTGCAACGCGTCCTTCTGATATTCAACCGTATGAGCACTCAACGATGAACAGCAGACCCGAAAGCGAGATCACCAAACACTGGGGCACGGCACGCGAGCCACTGCTGAGCATCGTCTGCCCCACCTACAACCACGAACACTTCGTGGCGCAGACCCTGGACAGCTTTCTGGCCCAGCAGACCGATTTCCCATTCGAAGTGGTCATCAACGATGACTGCTCAACCGACGGCACCGCCGCCATCGTCGCCGAGTACGCGCGCCATTACCCCACCATCATTCGCGCGCAGCTGCAGACCGAGAACCAGTACCAGCAAGGCAACCACCCTTGCCCCGGCCTGTTTCGCATGGGCCGCGGCAAGTACATTGCCTTCTGTGAGGGCGACGACTACTGGACCGACCCCACCAAGCTGCAAAAGCAGGTGGACTTCCTCGAAAGCCACTTGGACTACGTGCTCACCTACCACGATGCCATGGCGTTCAACGAGCACGGCATGCTGGGCATCCAGTTGCAGGGCAAGGGCCAGAGCGATGCCACCAGCCTTGAGCTGATGAAGGGCCGCCCCCTCTCGACGCTGACCGTGTGCTTTCGCAACGTGCTGCACCAGCTGCCTCGGGAGCTGGTGGGCGCGCCGCTCAATGACCTGGTGTGGTGGTGCCTGCTGGGCGCCCACGGCAAGGGTAAGTACCAGGGCGACATCGCCCCCGCCGCCTACCGCGTGCACAGCGGTGGCGTGTTTTCCATGCGCTCGGACAAGAAAAAGCTGCAGATGACCCTGCACACCTACGGCTCCCTGGCCAATTACTACTTCCGCATTGGCAACCAGGCGCTGTACGAACACTGCCAGGTGCAACTGTTTGGCCTGTCGCTGTCGGCCATTTCCCCGCTGCAAAAGCTCCTGGCCCTGGCCCTGGTAGCACGCAACGTCAGCGTCAACCTATTCCGGCGCGTTACCGCGTCGGCCGTGCGTGGCTGAGCGTGGCCATGTTCAGCAGGGTGCTGATCGTCTGCGTCGGCAATGTATGCCGCAGCCCCATGGCCGCGGCCCTGTTGCGCCAACGCGGGGGCAGGCGCCTGGAGATCTGCTCGGCGGGGGTGCAGGCGCACAACGGCGCGCACATGGACGCCGACGCCAAGGCGGTGCTCAAGCAGCACCGTGTGAAGAGCGGTGACCACCGCGCCTGCCAGCTCACCCCAGAGCTGCTGCACTGGGCCGACCTGGTGCTGCTGATGGAACAGGAGCAATTGAAACGAGTTGTCCGCCTGGCCCCGGAGGTTCGAGGCAAGGTGTTTTTGATCGGCAAGTGGCAGAACGACCTGCAGATCGCCGACCCCTACCGTCGCCAGAAGAACGCCTTTCAACAGACCTACACGCATTTATCGCGCTGCGTCGATGACTGGTTGCCCTACCTGAGTATTGAGGATCAATAAAAATGACTGCAATGAGCCGCTCTGCACTGGAGTACTACCAGGACACTCAGTTAGACCTGGCAACCATCCTGCGAACCCTGTTCGACCACAAGCGCCTGATCGCCGGCGTGGTCGGTTTCTTCGCCGTGATAGGCCTGGGCTTCGCGATCCTGGCCACGCCTATTTACCAGGCCAACGTGATGATCCAGATCGAGCCCAAGCGTGTGGGCCTGGACGCCACCCCGGAAATCAACACCAAGCCCAATGCCGTGTCACAGGCCACCGCCGAGATTGAACTGATTCGCTCGCGTTCGGTGCTGGGCCAGGTGGTCAGTGAGCTGGACCTGGACGTGGTTCACCAACCCAAGTACCTGCCTGGCCTGGGTGCGTACATGGCGCGTCACTTCAAGCCCACCGCCGACCAGCCGATCGCAGCGCCGCTGATGGGCCTGGACACTTATGCCTGGGGCGGCGAGAAATTCGAAGTCGCCACCCTGGAAGTGCCTGATAGCCTGCTGGGCAAGAAAATGACCCTGGTAGCCGGTGAGGGTGGCCAGTACCGCCTGCTGGACAGTGATGGCGACCTGCTGCTCAAGGGCCAAGTCGGCGAACTGGCGACCGGCAGCGACGTCAGCCTGAAGGTCGATACCCTGCAGGCCCGCCCCGGCACCGAGTTCACCCTGGCGCGCAACCGCTCCCTGGTGACCCAACTGGACTACCAGACCAAGCTGAAAGTGGCCGAGGCCGGCAAGGACTCGGGCATCGTCTACCTGTCGCTGGAAGACCCGGACCCGGCCCACGCCAACCGCGTGCTCAACGAAGTGAGCCGCCTGTACGTGCAGCAGAACGTGGAACGCAGCTCGGCCGAGGCCGAACAGCGCCTGCAGTTCCTGCGCTCGCAACTGCCCATTGTGCGTGGCGAGCTGACCAAGGCCGAAAACGCCCTGCATGACTACCAGATGCGCAGCAAGTCAGTGGACATCAGCCAGGAAACCCGCTCGCTGCTGGACCAAGTGGTGGCGGCCGACAATTCCATCTCCGAGCTCAAGCTCAAACGCCCGGACCTGGATCGCCTGTACACCCGCCAGCACCCTACCCAGGTGGCCCTGACCAACCAGATCAACCAGCTTGAAGCGCAAAAGGCCACCATGCAGGCCAAGGTCCACAACCTGCCTGAAACCCAACAGGAATTGCTGCGCCTGACCCGTGAGCAACAGGTCACCAACCAGACCTACACCCAGTTGCTGAACAAGACCCAGGAACAGGACATCATCCGCGCCGGCAACATCGGCAACGTGCGCATCATCGACAAGGCCGACGCCAACGTCGAAGAACCGGTCAAGCCCATGCGCAAACTGATCGTGGCCATCTCGATCCTGCTGGGCGCGCTGGTGGCCGTTGCAATCATCTTCATTCGCCAGGCGTTCGACCGCGGCATCGTCAACCCCGATGACATCGAAAACCTGGGTATTCCGGTGTACGCCTCGGTGCCCCTGTCGCGCCTGCAAGACCGCCTGACCAAAGGCCGGCAATCGCGCAACGGCGGCACCGAAGCCAAGCTGCTCAGCATCGCCGAACCGTCGGAGCTGGCCGTGGAATCGCTGCGCAGCCTGCGCACCAGCCTGCACTTCGCCATGCTGGAGGCGCGCAACAATATCCTGATGATTTCCAGCCCCAGCCCGGCGGTAGGCAAGTCGTTCGTGAGCTCCAACCTGGCGGTGATCATTGCCCAGACCGGCAAGAAAGTGCTGCTGATCGACGCCGACATGCGCAAGGGTTACCTGCACAAGGTGCTGGGCCTGCAACCACGCCATGGCCTGTCCGACGCCCTGGCCGCGCGCCTGAGCAACCGTGAAGTGATAAACGGCACCGCGGTGGACAACCTGCACTTCATTTCCTGCGGCTTCGCAGCGCCTAACCCGTCGGAACTGCTGATGCATGACAACTTCCACAAGCTGCTGCGCGAACTGTCGCCCAAGTACGACCTGGTAATCATTGACACCCCGCCCATCATGGCCGTCACCGACGCGGCGCTGGTCGGCCGCCAGGCGGGCACCACCCTGCTGGTGGCGCGCTTCGGCAAAAGCTCGATCAAGGAAGTAGAGAGTGCCAAGCGTCGGCTTGCGCAGAACGGCGTGCTGGTCAAGGGCGCCATCTTCAACGGTATCGAACGCAAGGCGTCCACGGCCGAGTACGACTGCTCAGCCTACGACTACAGCCCTGGCAAGAAATAACAACAACAACAAAACAACAACACCCGGGCCTGCGACACGTTTCCCGGCGCACGTGAGAGCCACGCCATGAGCTACCTCAACGACAGTTCCAACTGGTACCTGATCCAGACCAAGCCGCGCCAGGAAGCCCGCGCCGAAGAACACCTGGCCCGCCAGCACTTCGAGTGTTTCCGCCCGCTCAAGGCTGCGGACGACAGCTCGCGCAAAGTGCGCCGGCTGGCCGAGGAGGAGCTGTTTCCCGGTTACCTGTTCATCCGCCTGGAGCAGGGCGACAGCTGGTACCCCATCCGCTCCACCCGGGGCGTGTGCCGCATCGTCGCCTTTGGCGGCGCGCCCAGCCCGGTGCCTGACAGCTTGATCGCACAGATCCGCCAGCGCCTGGCGGCCCCCGAACCGCTGCCGCGGTTCAACCAGGGCGAGGCGGTGCTGATCCGCACGGGCAACAGCGAAATCCAGGCCATCTTCCTCAGCGACGATGGCCAGGAGCGCGCGGTGATCCTGCTCAACCTGCTGCAACGCGAACAACGTATCAGCCTGCCCAAGAGCAGCCTGTCGCGCATGGCCATGCCCGCCTGCTGACCTGCGACGACTCAACAAGAACAAGGGGGATTGCGCCATGCCTGCGACTACCACCCTGGTCACCCTGACCTACGGGAACCGGCTCCACTACCTGCAAGCGCTGATCGAGCGCTCACTGGCCTGCGCCGAAATTGGCCAGGTGATCGTGGTCAACAACGCCGCCCGCGCCGACCTGGGACAGTTGCTGCGCCGCTGGCCAGCCCAGGTGCACATCATTGACCTGCCCGCCAACACCGGTTCGGCGAACGGCTATGCCGTGGGTATCGACGCGGCACTCAAGGCTGGCGCCGAGTTTATCTGGCTGATGGATGACGACAACGCGCCCACCGAAGGCGCCGTCGCCACGCTGCACCAGCGCCTCGCCCAGTGCTCACGCAAAATGGGCCGTGCACAAACGGCCGTGCTGGGCTTCCGCCCCACTCACCAGGCCGACATCGCCGCTGGCGTGCCGCAGCGCCATGCCTTCCCCCACCGCTCCAGCTGCTTTGGTTTTCACATCGGCCAACTGCCCTACAAAGTGTGGCGCCGCACGCCGTGGGGCAAGCCCCATGCCGACAGCCTGCATCATTCCCTGGTGCAACTGCCTTTCGCCACCTATGGCGGCCTGCTGGGCCATCGCAGCATGTATGAAAACATCGGCTTGCCACGCACCGACATGATCCTCTACGCCGACGACACCGAATACACCCGGCGTATCACCGCCAGTGGCGGGCACATCTTCCTGGTCACCGACGCGCTGCTCGAAGACCTTGAGCACTCGTGGAACATCAAGTCGCGCACCAGCAACATCTATGAAGCCTTCCTGCTGGGCGACTCGGACTTGCGCGCCTACTACACCGCCCGCAACCAGGCCTGGTTCGACAAGTTCGTGTGGGCCCGCTGGGGCTGGCTGTACACACTCAACCGCGCCGTGTTCATGACCTTGCTGCGCGTGGTGGCCTGGCGCAGTGGTTCACGCCAGCGCCTGGACCTGCTGCAACAGGCCATTGCCGACGGCGAGTCCGGTCGCCTCGGCCTGCACAAGTCGTTTCCACTATGAACGTGCTCTTCCTCTCCAGCCTGTACGCGCCAAACATTGGCGGCGGAGCTGAAATCGTGCTGCAACGCACGGTCGAAGGGTTACATCGGCGTGGCATGAATGTGTGCGTGCTGACCACCGGGGCCGATGCCGGCCTGACCCATGACCTGGTCAAGGGCGTGACGGTCTATCGCGCGGGGCTGCTCAATAACTACTGGCACTTTAGTGACCAGCGCCCCAACGCCCTGGCTCGCCTGGGCTGGCACCTGCGCGACCGCTACAACATGGGCATGCGTGCCTACGTCCGGCAGGTCATGGACAAGGAAAACATCGACCTGGTGGTGTGCCATAACCTGGGTGGCTGGTCGGTGGCGGTGTGGGACGAAATCGCCAAGGCCGGGGTGCCCATCGTGCAAGTGCTGCATGACATGTACCTGCTGTGCCCCGGCAGCCTGATGTTCAAGAAGCGCCAATGCTGCAATGGCCCCTGCACCCTGTGCCAGAGCTTGCGCCAGGGCCATGCCGAGCGCTCGTCGCAGGTGGACGCCGTGGTCGGTGTCAGCCACTTCCTGCTGGACCGCCTGCAGAACGCACGCTTCTTTCGCAACGCCTCGGCCCACGTAATCTACAACGCCAGCCCCCGGGTGGAAGAAGTGCAACGCATTTACCCCCAGGGGCGCCTGGCCCACAGCGAGCCGTTGCGTTTCGGCTTTCTCGGCACCTTGTCCGACCACAAGGGCGTGCGCTGGATGATCGAGCAATTCAAGCGCCTGCCGTTCAACGCCACCCTGCAGATCGCCGGGCGCGGCCAGCAGGACTACGAGCGCGAGATTCGCCAGTTGGCCGACGCCGAGAACATTCACTTCGTTGGCTACCAGTCGCCGGAAAGCTTCTATCGCCAGATCGACGTGGCGCTGGTGCCGTCGCTGTGGAACGAGCCGTTCGGCATGGTTGCCGTGGAAGCCTGCGCGCATTCGGTGCCGGTGATCGCCAGCCATCGCGGCGGGCTGCCGGAAATCATCCGCGAAGGCATTAACGGCCTGCTGTGCAATCCCGATGAGCCTGACTCCCTGGGCCTGGCCATGGTGCGCCTGTACCGCCAGCCGGAACTGCGCCATCAACTCGCTGCCCAGGCCAGGGCCAGCGTGGCACCGCTGCTGGAAATCGATCGCATGCTCGACAGCTACCAACAGCTGTTTTTCCAGGTCCATCAGAACAGAAGCGCCCATCATGAAAATCAGCCAGCTTCCGAGCCTCTCTAAACGCCCCCCGCGCATCGCCATCAGCCAGTCGCTGATCGTGGTGCTGGTCGCCATTAGCCTGGTGCTGGTGGAGACGTTTTCCGGTGCCCTGCGCTACTACTTCGACCAGGCGGGGTTGTCGGCATTGCTCTACCTGCCGAAGGCCGCGTGCCTGGGCCTGTTCGGCCTGCAATTGCTGAACTTCAAGGGCGGCCGTGGCTTCTGGATCATGCTGTTGCTGCTGGCCATAGCCGCCCTGCTGGGCATGTTGCATGGCGCGGTGCTGGGCAACGTGGGCTTTGCCCTGTACATGTACAGCCCGTTCCTGTTCGGGGTGGTGTGCGGGGTGCACCTGGAACACCGCAAGCGTCTGCTGGCACTGGTCATTCTGTTCTGCCTGGCGGCGTCACTGGTGGGCATTGCCCTGGACAAGTACACCGCTGTGCCCTGGAAAGGCTACAGCTACAACATTGGCGACACCGAGCTCAGCGCTAACCAGTCGTGGTCGGAGAATGGCGTGGATCGCATTGCCGGCTTCACGCGCCTGTCCACCAGCCTGTCAGTGATGATCGCCATCTTCAGCCTGTACCTGAGCGCCTTCACCCGCTCACGATGGGTGATGGCCGTGCTGTTCGCCATCAGCATTGCGGCCATCTACCTCACCACCAACAAATCCACGGTGGTGGCGTTTGCCTGCACCCTGGCGCTGTTGCCGCTGCTGCGTAACCGGCTCACCTGCCGGGCGATTTTCTGTGTGGTGGTGGCCATGGGCATTGCCCTGCCGATCATCGGCCTGTGGGTGGATTTCGACCCCAACGCCGCCACGGCCCAAAGCGGTTCGCTGTCCTCGTTCTATGACCGCCTGATCAACACCTGGCCCAACCTGGCCCACAACCAGTGGGTACAAGGCTGGAGCGTCTGGGGAGCCGGCTTCGGGATGGTGGGCAGCAGCGTCTCGGCGTTCCCGGTAATGACTGCCAACGTGCCGATCGTTGCCGACAACAGCGCACTGTACCTGTGGGCCACCTTCGGCATCGGCGGCCTGGCCCTGTACCTGATGATGGTGCCGCTCATGATGCGCCTGCGCGACAAGACCACGCGCCTGGCCAGGGCCCTGACCAGCATCTGTTTCTGCCTGACGCTGATCAGCTGGACCACCGATATTCCGGAAGTCTCGGTGGCCACCCTGTTCCTGGGCATGGCCGTGGCCCTGGTGCTGCGGCGCAAGGCCATGCCGGTGAGTGCCGGCAGCCATGACCGACCCCGCCCACCCAGGCAACCGGCGTACGCCACGCCCTTCCGGACGATCAATTGATCATGCGCAGACTGCTACCTTGCCTCGCCCTGCTGATCGCAGGCATGGCAGCGGCCGATGAGCCGTTTATCGTGGGTACCGCCACTCACCTGATGGACGGCTCACCCCTGTTGGCAAAGAACTTCGAACTGGCCAGCCAGGCCGGGATCACCTCGGTGCGTGAAGACGCCTACTGGGCGCGGGTGGAACAGCAACCCGGGCAGTTGCAGATCCCGCCCATCTGGCGTCAATACAACGCGGCCAGGGCCGCGCGCGGCATGGCCAACGTGGTGATCCTGGACTACGGCAACCAGTACTACGAGAACAACGCCCTGCCGCGCACGCCCAACCTGTTGACCGCCTTCGGCACCTACGTCGACTACGTCACCCGGGCGCTGGCCGGCCAGGTGAGCTTTTACGAGATATGGAACGAGTGGGACCTGACCGGCCCTGCCGACCGCCAGGTCAGCGACGACTACATCGCCCTGGTGAAGGCCACCACCAGCCAGATCCGCCACAACGATGCCAAGGCCCGGGTACTCGCGGGCGCAGTCACCAGCGAAGGGCTGGACAAGGGGTTTGCCGATCGCCTGGTGGAAGGCGGTGTCACCGAGCGGGTCGACGGCTTGTCGTTGCACCCCTACGTCCACTGCCGCGGCGACTTGGGCAAAACCCCGGAAAGCTGGATCAAGTGGCTGTCCAGCATTGACCAGCGCCTGACCCGCCTGGCCGGCAAACCGGTGCCGCTGTACCTCACCGAAATGAGCTGGCCCAGCGCCAACGAACCCTGCGGCGTGGACGAGGCTACCCAGGCGCAATTCCTCGCCCGGGCCTTCTTCCTGGCCAAGACCCGCCCCAACATCAAGGGCATGTGGTGGTACGACCTGGTCAACGACGGTACGGATGCCAAGGAGCGCGAACATAATTTCGGCCTGCTCAAACCCGACCTTACCGCCAAGCCGGCCTATGCAGTGCTCAAGGCCATCGCACCGATCCTCACGCAATACCGCTACGACAGCCTCAAGAGCCTGCAAGCCGACAACCTCTACCTGCTCAATTTTGCCAAGGGCGACGACCAGTTGCTGGTGGCCTGGGCCGTGGGCAGGCCGCGTCAGGTGAAGATCGAAGCCAACGGCCGCCAGCAAGGCCCTGTGCAATCGCTGGATACCCGCCACCCCGAGCGTGGCCGGGCCACCAGCGGACAATGGCTGTGCCCCAAGGCCGAAGAAGAACACTGCACCACCGTGATCACGCTGGACGACTTTCCTCGAATCATCAGCCTGGGCAATGCCAGTTGGCTGTTTACTCGCTGAGCACAAGGCCACAGCCTTGAAGGACAGACCGATGGTTGTTATCAATGCTCGTTTTCTGACCCAGGAATTGCGCGGCGTGCAGCGGTTCGCCGAGCAGGTGAGCCTGGCCTTGCAGGCGCGGCGCTCGGACCTGGTGTTCGTCAGCCCCGACCGCATTTTGATGCACGACACCGCGCGCAAGCTGAACGTGCAAACCCTGGGTAAATACAGTGGCCACCGCTGGGAGCAACTGGACCTGCCACGCTACCTGCACCGCCAGGGTTCGCCATTGCTGGTGTCGCTGGGGGCTACGGCACCGCTGCTGTACCGCAACCAGATCGCCACCCATCACGACATCACCTACGTGCGACACCCGGAAAGCTACACCTGGGCGTTTCGCACCAGTTACCGGGTGATGACGCCGATCCTGCTGCGGCATTTGAAAAGCCTGATCACCGTCAGCGACTTTTCCCGCGGGGAAATTTCCGGCTACTACGGCTACCCCCAGGAACGCATCCTCGTAGTGCCCAACGCCGTGGGCAGCGAGTTCCAGCCCGGCATTCCCGGCAACGCGCGCAAGACCTACCTGCTGGCGGTGTCATCACCCAGCGCGCACAAGAACTTTACCCGCATGATCCATGCGTTCCTGCAACTCAAGGGCCATGAGCGCGTGGAACTGCGCATCGTCGGCGCGGCCAGCGGGATCTTTGCCGACCACAGCCTGGAACGCCTGGCCAGCAGTGACAAACGCATCCGCTTCCTCGGCCGGCTCAGCGACGAGGAACTGATTACCCAGTACCAGGGCGCGGCGGCCTTTGTCTTCCCCTCGCTGTACGAGGGGTTCGGTATCCCTCCCCTGGAAGCTCAGGCATGCGGTTGCCCGGTGCTGGCGGCAAACGCCGCATCGATACCCGAAGTGCTGCAGTCCAGCGCCCTGTACTTCGACCCGCTGGACGTCGAGCACATCGCCCAGGCCATGAACCTGGTGCTCACCAACCAATGCATCCGCCAGCAACTGCGCACGCTGGGCCTGCACAACGTCTCACGTTTTGACTGGGACCGATCGGCGGGGCTGATCAACGAACGCATTGATGCGCTGCTTGCCGAACAGTCCCAACGCCACTCTGCCCTGCCTTTGAATGCCGGCGTACCCAAATAATCGCGGGGCCTGGACCCTGCCATAACAACAAATGGTGGCACCATGAAAATTGCAATTGTGCATGACTGGCTGGTGACCTACGCGGGGGCGGAACGCGTGCTCTCCTCGCTGCTGAAAATCTGGCCGCAAGCCGACCTGTTCTCGGTCATCGACTTCCTCAGTGACGAAGACCGCGCCCACCTGGGTGGCAAGCGCGCCCAGACCACGTTCATCCAACACCTGCCCAAAGCGCGCACGCGCTATCAGCAATACCTGCCACTGATGCCGCTGGCCATCGAGCAACTGGACCTGTCGGGCTACGACCTGGTGATTTCCAGCAGCCACGCGGTGGCCAAGGGCGTGCTCACCGGCCCTGACCAATTGCACATCAGCTATGTGCACTCGCCCATCCGCTACGCCTGGGACCTGCAACACCAGTACCTCAACGAGGCCGGGCTCAACCACGGCCTCAAGAGCAAGGTGGCGCGCATGATCCTCCACTACATGCGCATGTGGGACCAACGCACCGCCGCCGCCGTGGATGAGTTCATCGCCAACTCGCACTTCATCGGCCGGCGGATCGACAAGGCCTATCGCCGCCCCTCCACCGTGATCTATCCACCGGTGGACACTCAGGGCTTCGACCTGCAAACGCACAAGCAGGCCTTTTACCTGACTACTTCGCGCATGGTGCCCTACAAGCGCGTGCCCATGATCGTCGAAGCTTTCCGCGCCATGCCGGACAAGCACCTGATCGTGATTGGCGACGGGCCGGAAATGGAGAAATGCCAGGCCCTGCACGCCAGCAACGTCACCCTGCTGGGTTTCCAGCCATTTACCGCGCTGCGCGAGTACCTGCGTAACGCCAAGGGCTTTGTCTTCGCCGCCGAAGAAGACTTCGGCATCAGCCCAGTGGAAGCCCAGGCTTGCGGTACACCGGTAATCGCCTTCGGCCGTGGCGGCACCCTGGAGACGGTACACGGGCTGGACCACGAGCAGCCCACCGGCGTTTTTTACCACCAGCAGACCGTGGCGGCGATTATCGGCGGTATCCAGGAGTTCGAGGCCAACGCCCACCGCATCACTGCCCAGGCCTGCCGCGATAACGCCGAGCGTTTCTCCGAACAGCGCTTTGAACGGGAAATGCGCCAGTTCGTCGAGGCGCGCTGGAACGAAGAACATCCACCCGTGGCGCTGCCGATACTGGCCAGCGCACCACGCCTGAGCCTGGCGCCGTCATTGGCCGTTGGCGCAAAAAACCAGTGAACCGGGAGGTCTGTCATGGCAAGACCGCTGAAAGGCATTCTGCAGGCCCACCAATCCGCCCTGTCGCTGGCCCATCGGGCGCTGGACGTGGCGGTCATCGCCGCCTGCACCCTGTGGTTCGCCTGGCTGGAGGGCCGGCTGCACGACAGTGACACCTGGGTACGCCTGATGGCGACCGTGCTGATCTTTCGCTGGCTCAGCGAATACCATCAGCTCTACGGCTCATGGCGCGGCGAACGGGTGGCGCGCGAACTGCTGCGGGTATTCAATTATTGGGCGCTGACGTTCTGCTGCCTGCTGCTGATCGACTACCTGCTGAACAAGCCCGAGGTGGTGCTGGATAAAAGCCGCATCACCTGGTTCGCCCTGGTGCTGTTTTCCCTCAGCGCCTACCGGCTGTTGATCCGCAGCACGCTGCATGCGCTGCGCCGCCGCGGCTTCAATACCCGCACAGTGGCCATCGTCGGCACCGGGCAAATCGGCGAGCGTCTGGCCTGCTCCATTGCCGCCGCACCGTGGATGGGCCTGCGCCTGCTGGGTTTCTACGACGATCAGCCCGAGCAGATGGCCCTGGACGAGCTGAGCAGGCGCATCCCGGTGCTGGGTGGCCTCGACCAGTTGGTGATGGACGCGCGGGCCGGGCGCATCGACAAGGTCTACATCACCCTGGCCATGAGCCGCGAACCCTCGCTTTGCTGCCTGGTGAAGGGCCTGAGCGACACCACAGCCTCGGTGTACCTGATTCCCGACGTGTTCATGTTCGACCTGCTGCATGCCCGCAGTGAAAGCATCAACGGCCTCACCAGTATCAGTCTGGTGGACACGCCAATGGATGGTTCCAGCCAACTGGTCAAGCGTTTCGAAGACATTGTGGTCACCAGCCTGATCCTTGCGGTCATTGCCGTACCCATGCTGCTGATTGCCCTGGGCATCAAAATCACCTCCACCGGCCCCGTGTTTTTCCGCCAGACACGCTATGGTTTAGATGGGCGGCCGATCATGGTCTGGAAGTTTCGCAGCATGACGGTCCAGGAAAACGGCAGCGAAGTACGACAAGCCAGTCGCAATGACTGTCGCGTAACCCCGTTCGGGGCGTTTTTGCGGCGTACATCGCTGGACGAGCTGCCGCAGTTTTTCAACGTATTGCGCGGCGACATGTCGATCGTAGGGCCGCGCCCCCATGCAGTGGCGCACAACGAGCAGTATCGCAAGCAGGTCAACGGCTACATGTTGCGGCATAAGGTCAAGCCCGGCATCACCGGCTGGGCGCAAGTCAATGGATGGCGCGGGGAGACCACGACCTTGGACAAAATGCAGAAACGCATCGAATTCGACCTCGACTACATCGAACACTGGTCCATCTGGCTGGACCTGAAAATCATCGCACTTACCCTGTTCAAGGGTTTTGTCCACAAGAACGCCTTTTGACTCCTATAAGACCCAACGCTGGAGAAACCTGCTTTCTCCAAGGAAGACTTTGCCATGAAGCGATCGTTACTCGGTGTTTTGCTGATGACTGCATTGGTCCAGGGTTGCGCTTTCGCCCCTGGGCAACACATGACCCCCGATGATGTACAGGACCAGGACAGTGGCCCTGTGACCGTAGTGCCGATCACCTCGGCCACGGTCAACCAGCAGAAAGTGATCTACAAGCCACAGCCCATACCGGCTTCGCTGCTCAGTTACCGGCCCAATGACTACCGCATCGGCCCGGGCGACAACGTGGTCATCACGGTGTGGGAGCACGCCGAGCTGAACTCGCCCTCCAACCAGACCCAGGTGGAGGCCAGCGCCCGCGTGGTGCGCCTGGACGGCACGCTGTATTACCCCTACATCAACTCGATCAAGGCTGGCGGCCTGACAGTGCCCGAGTTTCGCGCCAATCTGCAGAAGGCGTTGGGCCAATACCTGACAGGCGCGCAGGTGGACGTGAATATCCAGGGCTACGACAGCCAGAAGGTGATTCTGTCGGGGGCAGTGAAGAATCCCGGGCCACAATCGCTCAACAACATACCGCTCAACCTGGTGGATGCCATCAGCCGGGCCGGGGGTGAAACGCCGGACGCCAACCTGGCCAACCTGATTCTCAAGCGCGACGGCCATGAATATGTCATGGACATCGACACCCTCAACCGCACCGACTCGCACCTGAACGAGATTTACCTGAAAGACGGCGACCAACTGCACCTGGGCAATGACCACGCCAACAAGATCTACGTATTGGGCGAGGTGCAGAAACCCCAGGTGATGAACTACGGCACCAGTACCTTCAACCTGATGGAGGCGTTGGGCAACGCCGGCGGCATCAGCCAGGAAACTGCCAATGCCGAGGCTATCTATGTGATTCGCGGCGCGCAAAACGGCAGCGGGCAACCGCCTACCGTGTTCTACCTCAACGCCAAGAAACCCACGTCCTTCCTGCTGGCCCGCCAGTTTGACCTGCGCACCTCGGACGTGGTGTTCGTCGGCCCGGCCAACATTACCCGCTGGAACCGCTTCATCAGCCAGTTACTGCCGTCGGCAACCGTGGTGGGCACTACCGCCGCCTTCAGCCACTGACCTGCTACCGCCAGCTCCCACACAGACAGTTGCGTCTACATAGGTCCAAAAAAAGCCCGCCGGCCGCCCGGCGGGCTTTTTTGCGTTATATCACTTGGCAAAGATCCGCTAGCATTAGTCTGATATCGCTTTGCCAACGGACAGCCCATGCCGGATGTAGCCTCCCCCGAATTCGCCTTGCTGGTGCTGGAAAACGGCCTGCGCGTGCAGTTGCGCCACGATCCGCGCCTCAAGCGTGCCGCCGCGGCGCTGCGCGTGGCGGCGGGTAGCCATGACGTGGACCCGGCCTGGCCGGGCCTGGCGCATTTTCTTGAGCACCTGTTTTTCCTCGGTACCACACGCTATAGCGGCGATCACGCCCTGATGCCGTTCGTCCAGCGCCACGGTGGCCAGTTGAACGCCAGCACCCGGGAACGCACCACCGACTATTTCTTCGAGCTGCCGGTGGAATCCTTTCCCGGCGCCCTGGAACGCCTGTGCGAAATGCTCGCCCATCCCCGGTTGGACCGTGATGACCAACTGCGCGAGCGTGAGGTGCTGCATGCCGAGTTCATCGCCTGGTCGCGCGACCCACAGGCACGCCATCAGCAGTGGCTGACCGCGCCCCTGTCAGCCACACACCCGTTGCGCGCGTTCCATGCCGGTAACCGCTACAGCCTGCCAGTACCACGCGAGGCCTTCCAGCACAGCCTGCAAGCGTTCTACCAACGCTTCTATCAGGCCGGCCAGATAACCTTGAGCCTGGCCGGGCCACAAGCGCTGGAAGAGCTGCGCGGCCTGGCCGAGAGAGCCGGCAGCCTGCTGCACGCCGGCACCGCCAGCCCCCGGCAGCCTTCCCCGCCCTTGCTTGATCAACCTTGCGCGGCCATGGAAGTGGCCGACCCCAGCCGCCTCAACCTGGTATTTGCCTGCCAGGAAGTGCCCGGCGACAGCTGCGCGGCCGTCGATTTCCTGGCTACCTGGATTGCCTCCGCCCAGCCCGGGGGGCTGCTGGCCGACGTGCAGCGGCGCGGCTTGGTCGAAACCCTGAGTCTGGCACCCCTGTATGACTTCGACGGCCAGGTAGTGCTCAACATCGAGTTCAAGCTCACTGCCGCTGGCCAGTCGGCTCGGGGGCTTGTTTGCGAGCTGTGCCTGGACTGGCTGGAGTTTTTCCAGTCCCATGACGACTGGCAGAGCCTGCGGGATGAATACCAATTGTTGCGCCAGCGCCGGCAACTGGTCAGCACCGCGCTGGACCTGGCCCGTCAGGACATTCAGCATTTTTCCCTGGATGGCGACACCCGGATCGGCCACGACGCGGTGCAAGCCTTGCGCGTCATTCTTGGCCAGCTGCGTGCCGACACCGTGCTGCATGGCCCACTGGTGCACGTCGGACTTGGCAGCGACGTTAAATGGCGCCTGCCCCAGCGGAATCGGTTCCTGCGCCCCAGCCGTCGGCCGGCCCAGCCGATGCCGACGCCCGCCTGCCTGGACATCGTCAGCACGGCGCAACCGCCCAGTCATGAAGGTTGCCTGTACCTGCGCTGGCGGGTGAAGTCCGCCCAGCGTGCCAGCTTCTGGCGCATGCTGGATCACAACCTGGTGAAGCTGCGCGAGGAGGCCAGCCAGGCCGGCGTGCAGATGACCTTTTCCAGCCTGGGCGACGACTGGCAACTGCGCCTGTGCGGCGTGCAGGAGCCGATGCCGGCGCTGGTCGAGCAGGCCCTGGAAAACCTCACCCAGCCGTCCCCGGAAGTGTGGCGGCAGGTGGGCCAACTGAGCCCACCTGCGCCGCTGATCCCGATTCGTGAATTGCTCAAGCGCCTGCCCGAACACAGCCTGGGGTATTACCAGCCGCCCCTGCGCGGCCGCGACGAGCACTTGCAGCCACCGCTGTTGCAACGTTTATGGAGCGAGTCCCGCTGGGACGGCCTGGCCCTGGGCCTGAGCCCGGCGGTCAGCCAGGCATTGAGCGTGGCGCTGCTGAGAATGCCCGGCCATGCCGATGCGCGCCTGTGCCAGCCGCCGCTGCCGTTGCATGGCCGCACCTGGAGCCAGGTGACCACCGACTCCAGCGAACAGGCGTTGCTGCTGTTTTGCCCCGCGGCTGGCGAGCAGATCATCGACCAGGCTGCCTGGCAGTTGCTGGCGCAACTGTGCCAGTCGCCGTTCTACCAGCGCATGCGCGTGGAACTGCAATTGGGCTACGCAGTGTTCAGCGGGTTCCGCCAGGTGGCGGGGCGCCCCGGCCTGCTGTTCGGCGTGCAGTCACCCAGCACGCCCCTGGCGCAAATCCTCGAACATATCCAGGCCTTCCTGAACACGCTGCCGGCCCTGATTCGAGCCCAGTCTGGCAGCGCTTTCAGCAACCAGTGCCGCGATCTGGCCGCGCGCACCAGCCTCACCGACATGGAATTGAGCCAGGCCGCCGAAAGCCTGTGGCAAGCGCGACTGGGTGGCCACTCATCCGATTTCATCGATCAGTTGCGCAAAGCCTTCGGGCGCCTGCGCAGCGATGCGCTGCATCAGGCCGCCAGCCAACTGCTGGAGGCTCAAGCAGGCTGGTTGTGCCTGGCCAACGGCCCGGCAGTGGATGAATCATGGCAAGTGGCACAATGATCATTACGCAGGATGTAACGAGCTTTCTCAGCCGGGTTAATGCAATTTAACGTTTCAGTACAGTGGAATTTAGTAAGATAGTGCCTTGAGCATACGAACATCTCCCCACGGAGGTGGTTCTAATGTGTTGCACCAGTACCACTTCCATCCATCACCCAGAAGGAGTCATCCTATGTGGACCAAACCAGCCTACACCGACCTGCGCATCGGCTTTGAAGTCACCATGTACTTCGCTAGCCGCTGATTTTTATCGCAGTACAGCGCCTCGGTCAGCCGGGGCGTTTTTATTTTCGCTATTCATTTTCAAGCCACACGCCACAGGCCTCCCATGTACATCCAGATTCTAGGCTCTGCCGCCGGTGGCGGTTTCCCCCAGTGGAACTGCAACTGCGTGAACTGCAAGGGCTACCGCGACGGCACCTTGAACGCCAAGGCCCGCACCCAGTCCTCCATTGCCCTGTCCGATGACGGCGTGCACTGGGTTTTGTGCAACGCCTCGCCAGACATTCGCGCCCAACTGCAGGGTTTTGCACCGATGCAACCGGCCCGCGCCCTGCGCGACACCGGTATCAATGCCATCATCCTGCTGGACAGCCAGATCGACCACACCACTGGCCTGCTCAGCCTGCGCGAAGGCTGCCCGCACCAGGTGTGGTGCACCGACATGGTCCACCAGGACCTGACCACCGGTTTCCCGCTGTTCAACATGCTCAGCCACTGGAACGGCGGCCTGCAATGGAACCGCATTGAACTGGAAGGCAGCTTTACTATCCCGGCCTGCCCGAACCTGCGCTTTACCCCGTTCCCACTGCGCAGCGCCGCGCCGCCCTATTCGCCACACCGCTTCGACCCGCACCCGGGCGACAATCTGGGCCTGCGCGTGGAAGACCTGCGCACCGGCGGCAAGCTGTTCTACGCACCGGGCCTGGGCCAGGTCGACGACACGCTGCTGGGGCACATGGCCGATGCCGACTGCCTGCTGGTGGACGGCACGCTGTGGGACGACGATGAGATGCAGCGTCGTGGCGTTGGCACCCGGACAGGTCGTGAAATGGGCCACCTGTGCCAGAACGGCCCCGGCGGCATGCTGGAAGTGCTGGACGGTCTGAACAAGCCGCGCAAGGTACTTATCCACATCAACAACACCAACCCAATCCTCGACGAAGACTCGCCCGAGCGCGCCGAAGTGACGCGCCGTGGAGTCGAAGTGGCCTTCGATGGCATGAGCATCGAACTGTAGGAGTTGAACATGACCGACGCCAAGGCAATGTCCCCCGCCGAATTCGAGCAGGCCCTGCGGGCCAAGGGCGCCTACTATCACATCTACCACCCCTACCACGTGGCGATGTATGAAGGCCGGGCCACCCGCGAGCAGATCCAGGGCTGGGTAGCCAACCGTTTCTACTACCAGGTCAACATCCCCATGAAGGATGCCGCGATTCTGGCCAACTGCCCGGACCGCGAAGTGCGCCGCGAGTGGATTCAGCGCCTGCTGGACCACGACGGTGCCCCCGGTGAAGACGGCGGCATCGAGGCCTGGCTGCGCCTAGGCCAATCGGTGGGCCTGGACCCGGACCAGCTGCGCTCCCAGGAGCTGGTATTGCCCGGCGTGCGCTTTGCCGTGGACGCCTACGTCAACTTCGCCCGCCGCGCCAGTTGGCAGGAAGCCGCCAGCAGCTCGCTGACCGAGCTGTTCGCGCCGCAGATCCACCAGTCGCGCCTGGACAGCTGGCCACAGCATTACCCGTGGATCGACCCGGCCGGCTACGAATACTTCCGCACTCGCCTGGGCCAGGCCCGACGCGACGTGGAACATGGCCTGGCCATCACCCTGCAGCACTACACCACGGCTGAAGGCCAGCAGCGCATGCTGGAGATCCTGCAGTTCAAACTGGACATCCTGTGGAGCATGCTCGACAGCATGACCATGGCCTATGAGCTCAACCGTCCGCCCTACCACAGCGTTACCGACCAGCGTGTCTGGCACAAGGGGATAGCCTTATGAGTTTTGATCGCAACCTGACGCCCAAATGGCGGCCCGGCTATCGCTTCCAGTACGAACCGGCGCAGAAAGGCCACGTGCTGCTCTATCCTGAAGGGATGATCAAGCTCAACGACAGTGCCAGCGCCATTGGCGGCCTGATCGACGGCCAGCGCACTGTCGCCGCTGTTATCGCCGAGTTGGACAAGCAATTCCCCGGCGTTCCCGAGCTCGGTGTCGACATCGAGCAATTCATGGAGGTCGCTCGTGCAGAGCACTGGATCGAACTTGCCTGAGCTGCCGGCCAAGCCCGAAGTCGGTTTGCCCCTGTGGCTGCTGGCCGAGCTGACCTACCGCTGCCCATTGCAGTGCCCGTACTGCTCCAACCCCCTGGACTTCGCGGCCCAGGGCAAGGAGCTGACCACCGAGCAATGGTTCAAGGTATTTCGTGAAGCCCGGGAAATGGGCGCTGCACAGATCGGTTTCTCCGGCGGCGAACCGCTGGTGCGCCAGGACCTCGCCGAGCTGATCCGCGAGGCGCGGCAGCTGGGGTTCTATACCAACCTGATCACCTCAGGCATTGGCCTTACCGAACAGAAAATCGCCGACTTCAAGGTCGCAGGCCTGGACCACATCCAGATCAGCTTCCAGGCCAGCGACGAGCAGGTCAATAACCTGCTGGCGGGCTCGAAAAAAGCCTTCAAGCAAAAGCTGGAAATGGCTCGCGCGGTGAAAGCCCACGGCTACCCGATGGTGCTGAACTTCGTGACCCACCGGCACAACATCGACAAGATCGACCGCATCATCGAGCTGTGCATCGCCCTGGAAGCCGACTTCGTCGAGCTTGCCACCTGCCAGTTCTACGGCTGGGCCGAACTCAACCGCCTGGGCCTGCTGCCCACCAAGGAACAGCTGGTACGGGCCGAGCGCATCACCAACCAATATCGTGAAAAGCTGGCGGCCGAGGGCAACCCCTGCAAGCTGATATTCGTCACCCCGGACTACTATGAGGAACGCCCCAAAGCCTGCATGAACGGCTGGGGCAGCATTTTCCTCACGGTAACCCCGGACGGCACCGCCCTGCCCTGCCACGGCGCGCGGCAGATGCCGATCCAGTTCCCCAATGTGCGCGACCACAGCATGCAACACATCTGGTATGACTCATTCGGTTTCAACCGCTTCCGTGGTTATGATTGGATGCCTGAGCCGTGCCGCTCCTGCGACGAGAAAGAAAAGGACTTCGGTGGCTGTCGTTGCCAGGCTTTCATGCTGACCGGCGATGCCAGCAATGCCGACCCCGTGTGCAGTAAGTCGGCGGACCACGGGATCATCCTCAAGGCCCGTGAGGAGTCCGAGACTGCCACTCAGACGATCGAACAACTGGCCTTCCGAAATGAACGAAACTCGAGAATCATCGCCAAGGCCTGACCTGTTCAGCGCCGCCCAGGCCGTCGCCGCCGGTACCGACTTCGCTGAACTGGCGGTCGGGCCGGCAGGGCTGTTCTGGAATGAATTCCGCCCCCAGGACGCCGCCTGTCGCATCTGGCACTGGCGCGCCGGCCAGGCCCGCTGCCTGACCCCCGACGGTTTCAGTGCACGCAGCCGCGTGTATGAATACGGCGGTGGCTCCTTCTGCCTGATTGACGAGGGCCTGGTGTTTGTCAATGAGGCCGACCAGCAGCTTTACCTGCAGGCGCTGGCTGGCGGCGCGCCACGCCAGCTGACCCAAGGCAGCCAGCGCTACGGTGACGTACGAGCGGCAGCCCACCAAGTGCTGGCCGTGGAGGAAAGCCACCAGCCGGATCGGGTGGAACACCGCCTGGTGAGCATCGAGCTGGCCGACGGCAACCGCCATGTGCTGGCCGAAGGTGCTGACTTCTACGCATCCCCCACCTTGAGCGACGATGGCCAGCGCCTGGCCTGGATCGAATGGAGCCGGCCGCACCAACCCTGGACCGTCACCCGCCTGATGGTTTGCGAACGCTTGCCGTCCGGGCAATGGAGCAAACCCTCACAGCTAGGCGATGCGGGTGAGCAGTCCCTGCAACAGCCACGCTTTGACCGCGATGGGCGCCTGTACTGCCTGTCAGACCGGGACGGCTTCTGGCAGCCTTGGGGAGAAACCGAACACGGCTGGGCATTGCTGCCGTCACGCCCGGCCGACCACGCAGGCGCCCCTTGGCAATTGGGCGCCTGCACCTGGCTGCCGCTGGACGCTGGCCATTTTCTGGCCACCTGGTTCGAGGATGGCTTCGCCCGCTTGGGCATCGGCCAGCCCGACGGTCTGGTCGAAGACTACAGCGCTGACTTCACCCGCTTCCGCAGCCTGGCCATGGACGACGGGCATATCTATGCCATTGCCGCATCGGCCACCTGCCCTGCGGCGATCATCGCCATTGACCGGCTCAGCCGCCAGGCGCGCGTGCTCACCGGCGGCGTATTGCCCTTGGCCGCCGCCCAGGTCAGCCGCCCCCAGCCGTTGCGCTACGCCAGTGGCGACAGCGAGGCCTTCGGCTTCTTTTACCCGGCCATGAACGGCGACAGCCAGCCACCGCTGGTGGTGTTCATCCACGGCGGCCCGACCTCGGCGTGCTACCCGGTATTCGATTCACGCATTCAATACTGGACCCAGCGCGGCTTCGCTGTGGCCGACCTCAATTACCGAGGCAGCAGCAGCTACGGCCGCGCCTATCGCCAGGCGCTGCATTTGCGTTGGGGCGAAGCAGACGTGGAAGATGCTTGCGCGGTGGTCAGCCATTTGGCTGCCCGCGGCCTGATCAATCCCGGGCAGGCCTTCATCCGTGGCGGCAGCGCCGGTGGCTACACCACCCTGTGCGCTCTGGCCTTTCACAACGTATTCCGCGCGGGCGCCAGCCTGTACGGCGTCAGCGACCCGCTGGCGCTGGGCAAAAGCACCCATAAGTTCGAAGGCGACTACCTGGACTGGCTAATCGGTGACCCGCAACAGGACGAAGCTCGCTATCGCGCCCGCACACCGCTGTTCCACGCGGGCAACATCAAGGTGCCGGTGATCTTCTTCCAGGGCGAACTGGATGCGGTGGTAGTACCGCGGCAAACCCGCGACATGCTCAAGGCCCTGCACGACAACGGCCTGCCGGCCGAAGCCCACTACTACCCGGACGAACGCCATGGCTTCCGCAAGGCGGCAAACCTGGCGCATGCGCTGGAGCAGGAGTGGGGGTTTTATCGGCGGGTAATGGAGGGCTGATTACCGCTTCGCGATGATATACACCGCATGCACGATACCCGGGATGTAGCCGCACAGTGTCAGCAGGATGTTCAACCAGAACGCACCGCCAAATCCGACTTGCAGGAATACGCCCAACGGGGGCAGCAGAATGGCAACGATAATGCGGATAAAGTCCATGGTACGGCTCCTGGAAGGTTGATAACCAACTGACATCACTGCAGCTCCCAAGGTTCAACGGGCCAGGTGTTGCTGCAACCTGACTTTGTGGGAGCTGGCTTGCCAGCGAGCTTTTCGGGCCCCTCCAACCCGCCGGCAGCCAGCTCCCACAATAGCCGAATTCGACCTTGCCGCTGCCGCCAGGCTGTGCAGGCCTGACAAATCGCGCGCAAAAGAAAACCCCGCCGAGGCGGGGTTTCGCAGACTGTATCCCTGACATCCATTTCCTCCCACCGTCCTGTGGCGGGTTCCCTACGTGTCCGTATTCTACTGGGCGCTTCCTGCGCGACGTCCATGGAGCAAGATTACCCATGGATCGGAACAAGCGGTATCGCCGAAAAGCAACACAGCACGTAGGAATATGCTTACAGCGTTGTACGACAGTTAGAACTGATCCGCCTCCAACAGGAACAGCGACTCGCTGCCCGCCTTCACCGACGCCGTGAGCGAATGGATACGCGGCAGCAGGCGGGCGAAATAGAAACGCGCCGTGCCCAGCTTGCTGACGTAGAAATCTTCCTGCGCTTCCTTGCCCAGCGCCGCCTTGGCCATGAGAGCCCACATGTAGGCATAGGCCGTGTAGCCAAACACGTGCAGGTATTCCAGGGATGCCGCGCCGATTTCGTTGGGGTCGTTCTTGGCGCGATCCAGCAGCCAGGCAGTCAGGTCGTCGAGGTTATCCAGCGCAGCGCTCAGCGGCTGGGTGAACTCGGCCAGCGTCGGCTGTGCCGTGGTGATGAAGTGGCGGATCTCGTCAGCGAACAACCGGTAGAACGCACCGCCACTGCCGATCACCTTGCGGCCCAACAGGTCCAGTGCCTGGATGCCGTTGGTGCCTTCGTAGATCTGGGTAATGCGCACGTCGCGCACCAGTTGCTCCTGGCCCCATTCACGGATGTAGCCGTGGCCACCAAACACTTGCTGGCCGAGCACGGTAGTCTCCAGGCCCAGGTCGGTGAGGAACGCCTTGGCCACCGGGGTCAGCAGGGCCACCAGGTCTTCGGCACGTTTGCGCGTGACCGGTTCCTCACTGAACTTGGCGGTGTCGAGCTGCATGGCCACATAGGTGGAAAACGCCCGGCCGCCTTCGTTGAAGGCTTTCATGGTCAACAGCATGCGACGCACGTCGGGGTGGACGATGATCGGGTCCGCCACCTTGTCCTTGGCCTTGGGCCCCGTGGGCGAGCGGCTTTGCAGGCGGTCGCGGGCATAGTCCACCGCGCTCTGGTAAGAGCGCTCGGCCGAAGCAAGGCCCTGGATGCCAACGCCCAGGCGCTCGTAGTTCATCATGGTGAACATGGCCGCCAGGCCCTTGTTCGCTTCGCCCACGATATAACCTACAGCGCCATCGAAGTTCATCACGCAGGTGGCCGACGCCTGGATACCCATCTTGTGCTCGATGGAACCGCAGCTCACGGCGTTGCGCTCACCCAGGCTGCCATCCACATTGACCATGAACTTGGGCACCAGGAACAGCGAGATGCCCTTTGGCCCTGCCGGCGCATCGGGCAGCTTGGCCAATACCAGGTGAATGATGTTCTCGGTCAGGTCATGTTCGCCGCCGGTGATGAAGATCTTGGTGCCGCTGACCTTGTAGCTGCCGTCGGCCTGGGGCTCGGCCTTGGTGCGAATGATGCCAAGGTCGGTGCCAGCATGGGCCTCGGTCAGGCACATGGAACCCGCCCAAATGCCGGCGTACATGTTCGGCAGGTAGACCTGCTTGAGTTCTTCACTGGCGTGGGCATTGATCGATAGGCAGGCGCCCGCCGTGAGCATCGGGTACAGGCCGAACGCCAGGCTGGAAGAGTTGACCATTTCCTCGACCTGGGCCGAGACCGCCTTGGGCATGCCCATGCCGCCGTAGGTCGGATCGCCGCCCACGCCCACCCAACCACCTTCGGCGTAGGTCTGGTAAGCCTGCGGGAAACCGGCCGGAGTGGTGACCACGGTGTCTTTCCAGTGGCAGCCTTCTTCGTCGGCGCTGCGGTTCAGCGGCGCCACGGTGCGGCTGGTGACCTTGCCGGCCTCTTCCAGAATGGCCTCTACCGTTTCCGCGTCCACTGTGTCAGCCAGCTCAGGTAGCTGGGCCCACAGGCTGGCCACATCGAAAACTTCGTTGAGGACGAAGCGCATATCGCGCAGGGGCGCTTTGTAGTCAGCCATGGCAACCTCGCAAACGGTACTGAGACAGTGGATAAATCCAGTGTACCCCAACAACTTTTGCGACACATAGGGTCGTGACGTGACCATATGGTCACAGCGAGTCACAAATTATAGCCACTGCCGTCAGGCTGCGCCGGCCCTTTGCCCCACGGAAAATCTTCAGTGAATGCAGGGGCCAGCGCAGCCTGCGGCGGCGGCTACACCGTTACGCGGAAGCGGCAGTACGCACGGCGCCACGACGGCTCTGGCCATAGCCGACCACGCAGTTGCGGCCTGCGCCCTTGGCGCTGTACAGCGCTTCGTCTGCTGACTTGAGCACTTCTTCCGGGGTGCGGTGGTCGATCAGGCGCTCGGCCACGCCGATACTGATGGTTACCGACACGCTGGACGCGCCGGAGCCATGACGGCGCTGACGGCCCTGCTTGTCGTCCTGAGGGCGGTTGTCCGGGTTGCGCAACTGGATATTGTAGGCGGCGATAGCCTCGCGAATCGCCTCCAGGTGCGGCATGCACTCTTCCATGGTCTTGGCCGCGAACACCAGGGCGAATTCTTCACCGCCGTAGCGGTAGGCGCGGCCACCACCGGTCACCTTCGACAGCTTGCTGGCCACCAGGCGCAACACTTGGTCACCGACGTCGTGGCCATGGGTGTCGTTGAATTTCTTGAAATGGTCGACGTCGGACATGGCCAACACGTAATTGCGCCCCAGCCGCTGCATACGCTCATTGAGCGCACGCCGGCCGGGCAGGCCTGTCAGCTCGTCGCGGAAGGCCATCTGATAGGCCTCATGGGCCACCGCCGCGGCAATCATCAGCATCACCTGGCTGCACATAATGTTCAGGGTGAAGGGCAGGATGAAGGTTTTGGGCAACATCCAGAACAGGCCGAGCAACCCCACCAGTTGCGCCGCGTGCAAGGGCCGCGGTTCACGCAGGTATTGCACCACCAGCAGCGCGAAGGCCAGGAAGAACATCGGGTAGGCCATTTGGATCAGGCTCATCCACTGGCCATGCAGCGCGGGCCAGCGAATTTCCGCCAGCCAGTTGAGCAAAGGCACCGGGAAACTCTGCTCCAGGCCCAGCGCAGTGCTGCCCACCGCCAGCAACACGGCAAAGCGCGCGACCATGTCCTGAAACAGGTGCGTGCGCTCCTTCCAGGCGCCAAACAGTCCGTACAGGGCGGGCAACAGCAAACAACACAAATGGAAGACCACGGCCGCGTCTTCACGCACCTTGCCGTTGTCCCGGTAGAAGTCGGTTTGGGTGTCGAGCAGGAAGTAGGCGATGTACACCGTGACCATCAGGAACAGCTCGCGCTGGCGACGATAAACCGCGCAATAAGCACCGCCCAGCAGCAGCACCAGGGTAGGCAGTACGTTGAACAGGGAGGTGAAGAATACGTTCAGGTCTCTCACATAGGCAGCCGCAAGCCCCGCGAGCAATAACAACAGCGACGGTAGAAAATGACTGAAACGAACGGCAGATAAACGCGGCAAAAGGGAAAATCCGATACAAAGCGAAGTTATGGCATTGTGCCTTCACCTGTATCGGCTGCGCTCGCGAATATTTAAGGCTCAATACAATTTTTTAGGACGTTGAAGCCAAAAAAATGTACCCGCAAAAACACCTGTAGCCGCTGATGCGAGGCTGCGCTGGCCCTTGTGCTCACTGAATATCTTCAGCGAGGCGAAAGGCCCGCGCAGCCTTGCGGCAGCGGCTACAGGTTCAACTGGACTACTGGCCTCAGTAGCTCAGGCCAAAGTGCTCTTCGTTCATGTCCATCAGGTTGTTGGCGCCCGACAGAATGGCCGCGACGTGAGTGCGGGTGCGCGGCAGGATGCGCTGGAAGTAGAAGCGTGCAGTCTGCAGCTTGGCGGTGTAGAACGCCTCTTCCGACGTGCCGGCAGCCAGTTTCGCGGCAGCCAGGCGGGCCATGTCGGCCCAGAAGTAGGCCAGGCACGCGTAACCGGAGTACATCAGGTAGTCCACCGAAGCGGCACCCACTTCCTCGCGGTCTTTCATGGCGGCCATGCCGATCTTCATGGTCAACTCGCCCCATTCCTTGTTCAACTGGGCCAGAGGGGTCACGAACTCGCTGACAGCCTCGTTGCCTTCGTTGGTCTGGCAGAACTTGTGCACGATTTTGGTGAAGCCCTTCAGTGCCTCGCCCTGGGTCATCAGCACTTTACGGCCCAGCAGGTCCAGGGCCTGGATGCCAGTGGTGCCTTCGTACAGCATGGAGATGCGGCTGTCGCGAACGTTCTGCTCCATGCCCCACTCGGCGATGAAGCCGTGGCCGCCGTAGATCTGCACGCCGTGGTTAGCCGACTCAAAGCCCACCTCGGTCATGAAGGCCTTGGCGATCGGGGTCATGAAGGCCAGCAGTGCGTCGGCTTTCTTCTTCTCTTCGTCGTCGGTGCCGTACTTGACGATGTCCACCTGCTTGGCCGTGAAGTACACCATGGCACGGTTGCCTTCGGTGAACGCCTTCATGGTCAGCAGCATGCGGCGAACGTCAGGGTGCACGATGATCGGGTCAGCGGCCTTGTCCGGCGCTTTCGGGCCAGTCAGCGAGCGCATCTGCAGGCGATCACGGGCGTATTTCAGACCACCCTGGAACGCCACTTCGGAGTGAGCCAGGCCTTGCAACGCGGTACCCAGGCGAGCGGTGTTCATGAAGGTGAACATGCAGTTCAGGCCTTTGTTCGCCGCGCCGATCAGGAAGCCGGTGGCCGCGTCGAAGTTCATCACGCAGGTGGCGTTGCCGTGAATGCCCATCTTGTGCTCGATGGAGCCACAGGTCACGGCATTGCGTGCGCCCAGGCTGCCATCGGCGTTAGGCACGAACTTGGGCACGATGAACAGCGAGATACCCTTGGTACCGGCTGGCGCGTCGGGCAGGCGAGCCAGCACGATGTGAATGATGTTGTCGGCCATGTCGTGTTCGCCGGCCGAGATGAAGATCTTGGTGCCAGTGACTTTGTACGAACCGTCGGCCTGAGGCTCGGCCTTGGTGCGCAGCATGCCCAGGTCGGTGCCGCAATGCGGCTCGGTCAGGCACATGGTGCCGGTCCACTCGCCCGACACCAGTTTTGTCAGGTAGGCGTCCTGCTGTTCAGCGGTGCCGTGCTCGGAAATGGTGTTCATGGCGCCATGGGACAGGCCAGGGTACATGCCCCACGACCAGTTGGACTCACCCACCATCTCGCTCACCGCCAGGCCCAGCGACTCGGGCAGGCCCTGGCCGCCATGGGCAACGTCGTGGGCCAGGCTTGGCCAGCCGCCTTCGACGAACTGTTTGTAGGCTTCCTTGAAACCAGTCGGCGTTTTCACGCCCGACTCGCTCCAGGTACAGCCTTCGGTGTCACCCACCCGGTTCAGCGGGGCCAGCACCTGCTCACAGAACTTGGCGCCTTCCTCCAGGATAGCGTCGACCATGTCCGGGGTAGCGTCCTGGCAAGCCGGCAGGCTCTGATAGTGCGCTTCGTAGCCAAGCAGTTCGTCACGTACGAAGCGAATATCACGCAAGGGGGCCTTGTAATCAGGCATAGCGATAAACCTCTGCTGATGAAACTGGAATGTGTGACCGCAACAGACCAGCCAGCGCTTGATGGCGTTCTGTCAAACAGTTGTTTGAAACATACGTTTACGCCCAAAAGTTGTCAAGCATCGTTCCACCAGACTACACCCGACGGCCACGAAATGCGCGCGCACAGGTATGCCCCGCAGGCCCTGAATGGGTGCGGTGAATGATGGGGAATCAATGGTGTCGGGGAGGTTGAGCTTCTTGTGCGAGCTGGCTGGCCAGCGAGATGTTCAGTGTGTCGAACCGCTCGCTGGCACAGCCAGCCCCTACAGGACTTGCGCAGGGCAACGCAGTATCAGGCGTAGGTATCGATCAGCGTACCCAGTGTTTCGTTGGCCGCGTGGGTCACTTTCAGACCGGCTTCGACCTGAAGTTTGCCTTGGGTCAGTTCCACGGCGCTGCCAGCCAGGTCTTGCTGGCTGCGGTCAACCGACAGCACCTGCTGGGCCTGCAGGTTAGTGGACTGGTTGCCCACAGCCGGACGGTCGACGGAATTGCTGGCGATCTGGCTGGCCGCCTGATCAACCTTGTTCAGGCCGCTCTGGAGGGTGCTCAGGCCCGCGTAGTAGGCGCTGCTTCCTGAGATTTGCATCGGTGAACTCCACACGAAATAGTTTCAACAGGTGCCATTGAAGCAGACACCGTCAATAAACACACGTCAAAAACACTAATGGCACATTGCCCCGCCGATAGCCAAAAACTAATCCAGCAGGTCCAATTGAAGGTGCTCGGCCACCATGGCGGCGCTGATGCCCTTGAGCCGCGGTACTCGCCCCAGGCAAGGCGCAGGCAAACACTCGGCCAGGGTTGCCAGGTTTTCTTCCAGCCGCGAGGTGCGGCCATCAATCACATTGGCCACCCAACCCGCCAGTTGCAAGCCATCGCGGGCAATGGCCTCGGCCGTCAGCAACGCGTGGTTGATGCAGCCAAGGCGAACACCCACCACCAGGATCACCGGCAGTTTCAAGGCAATGGCCAGGTCGGACAGGTTGGCTTGCCCCGACAGCGGCACTCGCCAGCCACCGGCGCCCTCGATCAGGGTGAAGTCGGCGCCCTGGCCGAGGATATCGCGCATGGGCCCCAGCAACGCCTGCACACTCAGGCTCACGCCGGCCTCTCGAGCCGCCAGGTGCGGGGCAATGGCAGGTTCGAAGGCAATGGGGTTGACCTGTTCGTAGGGCAACTGGATAGAGCTTTCGGCCATCAACGCCAACGCGTCGGCGTTGCGCAGGCCCTTGGGGGTCAACTCGCAACCCGATGCCACCGGCTTGGCACCCAGGGTGCTCAGGCCATTGAGCCGCGCGGCATGCAGCAGGCCGGCGGCAATGGTGGTCTTGCCGACATCGGTATCCGTGCCGGCGATAAAATAGGCTGGCCCCATCTCAGTTTCCCCCTTCCAGCGGTTTTTGCAGCACCGCGTAGACCACCTGGTAAGTGGCCGGCAAGCCTTGCGGCTGGCGGAATTGCTCGTAGGCCTGCAGCAGCCCGGTCATGCGCGCCCGCCCGGTCAGCCCGCCTGGGCGGCCCGGGTTGAGGTTGTGCGCCCCCAATGCCTTGAGCTCATGGGTCAAGCCACGCACATCAGGGTAGTACAACACATGGGGCAGCTGTTCCAGGCACAGCACGTTGAAGCCGCTATCGCCACACAGGCGCTGGTAATCCTCGAAACCACGGAAGCGGTTGACGTGTACCAGGCCATCCACGGCCTGCCAGCTTTCGCGCAGCTCGCGCAAGGTGCCCACGCACAGGCTGGCGAACGCCATTACCCCACCCGGCCGCAAGCTGCGACAGGCCTCGCCAAGCACTGCGGTGAAGTCACTGCACCACTGCACCGCCAGGCTGGAGAACAGCAGGTCAACACTGGCCGAGCACACCGGCAGGCGCTCGGCGTCACCCACGATGTAACCCTGCGCACCGCCCAGGGGCCGTGCGTGCTGCAACATGCCTTCGGCGATGTCCACCGCCACGCCGAAGCTGTCGGGGTAGGCGCCGGCCAGGGCGCGGCTGAAATAGCCGGTGCCGCTGCCCAGGTCCATCCAGCAGCGAGGTAGCAGGCCCTGGGGCAAGCGGCTGATCAGCGCCGTGCCAACATCGCGCTGCAGTTCGGCAACGCTGTCATAACTGGCGGCGGCACGGGAAAACGAAGCCGCCACCTGACGCTTGTCCGGCAAGGCGCCGGGCAGCGGGGGCGTGGAAAGATCAGTCATCGGGGGACTCATGCAAAAAGGCCTGGATGGCAGCCGCCAACTCATGGGGGTCTTCCAGGGGGAAAGCGTGGCTGGCCGCTTCAATGAGGCCAACTTCAACATCGGGCAGCAGCGCCAGCACATCACCGGCAACCTCCACCGGCACCAGCGCATCGTTGCCACCATACAGATGCAGTTGCGGCCCACCGTACTGCTGCAACGCATCGCGGATATCCAACTGCGCCAGTAACTCCAGCCCATGCCGCAGCGCATCGCCCGGAGCCTGGGGCGCACCGGCACCCAGCAGTCGTGACAGGCTGCGCGGATCATCGGCAGCGCCCTGGGTACACAGCACGCTGAAGCGCTTCAAGGTGCTTTGCGGGCTGGCATTGCAGCCGGCAAGAAAGGCGTCGAACATTTGCGCAGGCATCGCATTGGGCCATTCGGCACGCGCCACGAAGCATGGGTTGCTGGCCAGCGTAATCAAGCCACAGCAACGATCGCCACGCCGCGCCGCCAGCTCGGCGGCCAGCATGCCGCCCAGCGACCAGCCACCCAGCCAGCAATCCTGGGGCAAGGTAGCGTCCAGGGCATCCAACCAGGCGTGCAGGTCGCTACTGCCAGGCTCGGGCAAGGCGTGCACCTGCACGTGCAGGTGCTCATCCAGCCCTTTCAGGGCTGCGGCCAGCGGCTGCAAGGGCGCTTGGCCCATGCCCCAGCCCGGCAATAGAATCAGTTGGTCACGCATTGCTCGGCTCCAGCAACGGATAGCAGTCGGCCAATGCATTCAACAATAGCTGCACCTGCGTTTCGCTGTGGGCCGCCGACAGGGTCACGCGCAGGCGGGCGCTGCCAGCCGGCACAGTGGGCGGGCGAATGGCGGTGACCATCAGGCCACGCTCGCGCAGCATCTGCGACAGGCGCACGGCACGGCCGGCATCGCCGATCAGGATGGGCTGGATGGGCGTGAAACTGTCCATCAATTGCAGGCCAATCTGCTCGGCGCCCTGGCGGAACTGACGAATCAGCGCGCCCAGATGCTCGCGCCGCCAGTGCTCGCTGCGCAACAGTTCCAGACTCTTGAGCGTGGCGCAGGCCAGAGCCGGTGGCTGGCTAGTGGTGTAGATGTAGGGCCGGGCGAACTGCACCATGGCTTCGATCAGATCGTCACTGCCGGCCACGAAGGCACCCGCGGTACCGAAGGCCTTGCCCAGGGTACCCACCAGCACAGGCACGTCGTCGATACCCAGGCCGTAATGCTCGACGATGCCCGCGCCATTGGCACCCAATGGGCCGAAACCATGGGCATCGTCCACCATTAGCCATGCACCCTTGGCCCTGGCGGCCTGGGCCAGCGCGGGCAGGTCGGCGATATCACCGTCCATGCTGAACACGCCATCGGTCACCACCAGGGTGTTGCCGGTGGCTTTCTCAAGGCGGTTGGCCAGGCTGACAGGATCGTTGTGCAGGTAACGGCTAAAGCGCGCACCACTGAGCAGGCCGGCATCCAGCAGCGAGGCATGGTTGAGACGATCCTGAAGCACCGTGTCGCCCTGCCCCACCAGCGCCGTGACTGCGCCCAGGTTGGCCATGTAGCCCGTGGAAAACAGCAGTGCCCGCGGGCGCCCGGTCAGTTCGGCCAGGGCCAGTTCAAGCGCGTGATGCGGGCCGCTGTGACCGATCACCAGGTGCGAGGCACCGCCGCCCACGCCCCAGCGCTCGGCGCCGGCGCGCCAGGCAGCCACCACGTCGGGGTGATTGGCCAGGCCCAGGTAGTCGTTGTTGCAGAACGCCAGCAGCGGTTGGCCATCGACCACCACCTGCGGGCCCTGGGGGCTCTCAAGCAATGGCCGCTGCCGGTAGAGGTCGGCGGCGCGGCGCTCGGCCAGCCGCGCGCTGAGGTCGAAGGCCATCGGCGGTCAGGCCGACGCGGCGTCGTAGAACAGTTCGCCGCTCTTCTGTTCTACCAAGGCCTGCTCGATGGCAGCCTGGTGCACTTCGTCGGCATGCTCTTCGCGCGCTTCAGGCTTGATGCCCAGGCGGCCGAACAACGCCATGTCCTTGTCTGCCTGCGGGTTGGCGGTGGTCAGCAGTTTGTCGCCGTAGAAAATCGAGTTGGCGCCGGCGAAGAAGGCCAGGGCCTGCATCTGCTCGTTCATGGCCTCGCGGCCAGCGGACAGGCGTACATGGGATTGCGGCATGAGGATACGCGCCACGGCCAGCATGCGGATGAAGTCGAACGGGTCCACGTCGTCGGCGTTTTCCAGCGGCGTGCCGGCCACTTTCACCAGCATGTTGATGGGCACCGACTCTGGATGCTCCGGCAGGTTCGCCAGTTGGATCAGCAGGCCGGCGCGGTCATCCAGCGACTCGCCCATGCCCAGGATGCCGCCCGAGCAGATCTTCATGCCGGCATCGCGCACGTAGGCCAGGGTCTGCAGGCGCTCGCCGTAGGTACGGGTAGTGATGATGCTGCCGTAGAACTCGGGCGAGGTGTCCAGGTTGTGGTTGTAGTAGTCCAGGCCGGCCTCGGCCAGGGCGGCGGTCTGCTCCTGGTCCAGCTTGCCCAGGGTCATGCAGGTTTCCAGGCCCATGGCCTTGACGCCTGCGACCATCTTCAGCACATAAGGCATGTCCTTGGCCGACGGGTGCTTCCAGGCCGCGCCCATGCAGAAGCGCGTGGAACCGATGGCCTTGGCCCGTGCGGCCTCTTCCAGCACCTTCTGCACTTCCATCAGCTTTTCTTTTTCAAGACCGGTGTTGTAGTGCCCCGACTGCGGGCAGTACTTGCAGTCTTCGGGGCAGGCGCCAGTCTTGATCGACAGCAGGGTCGACACTTGCACGCGGTTGGCATCGAAATGCGCGCGGTGCACGGTTTGGGCCTGGAACAGCAGGTCGTTGAAAGGCTGGGTAAACAGGGCCTTGACCTCTGCCAGGGACCAGTCGTGACGAAGCGTTGCAGTTGTGCTGGCGCTCATGGGCGATTCCTTGGTTATGCTTGGGGCTGGCGACCGGGATAATGGAAATATCCACAGGCGCGACACGGATAATGCGCATATTTAAGGAAGACGAATGGACTGTCAACCGAGTCACGGATGGCTGGTTTACAACTGGTTAAAATTCAACCAATTCTGTTTGCTGTGCGATGAGTCGGCCGAACAGCCTTACCCCCTATGTGCAGCGTGCGAAGCCGAGTTGCCGTGGCTGATCGAGCGCTGCCGGCGTTGTGCGCTGCCCATGCCCATGGACGGCCTGCTATGCGGCCAATGCGTGCGCCGGGCGCCGCCGTTTACCCAAGTGGAAGCGCCCTGGCACTATGGTTTTCCGGTGGACAGCCTGATCAGCCGCTTCAAGCACAACGCCCGCTGGCCGCTGGGCCGCCTGCTGGGCGAACTGCTGGGGCAGTGGCTGTTGGCGCGCTTCGACGACGGCCTGGCCAGGCCAGACTGCCTGGTGCCGGTACCCATGGGCCGTAAGCGCCTGCGCCAGCGCGGCTTCAACCAGGCGGCGCTGTTGGCACGCTGGCTGGCGCCGCAATTGGCGCTGCCCGTGGACGAGCAGTTGTTGCTGCGGCCGATTGAAACCCGCGCGCAGCAGGACCTGGACGCGCGCCAGCGCCAGCGCAACCTGCTACAGGCCTTTGCCCTGGCCCCGCGCCCGCGGGTACAGGGCCGCCATGTGGCGCTGGTGGACGACGTGATGACCACCGGTGCCACCGCCCGGGCGCTGGCGCAGTTGCTGCTGCGCGCCGGCGCCGCGCGGGTCGATGTGTACTGCCTGGCGCGTACGCCGAAACCGGGTGCGCCTTGACTTGCCCGGCGTCGGGGTTCAACGTCGTGTGCTCTATAAGACAGCCACAGCGCCAAGACAGCCATGCCCCTGCCCAGCCTGCTCACCCAACACATCGCCCGTCGCCCGCAGCGCATCACCTTGTTGCAGCACATTGCCGAACAGGGCTCCATCACTCGTGCCGCGAAGGCCGCCGGCATGAGCTACAAAGGCGCCTGGGATGCCATCGACGAACTCAACAACCTGGCCGACAAACCCTTGGTTGAGCGCGCCGTGGGCGGCAAGGGCGGTGGCGGCGCGCGGCTGTCCGAGGAGGGCCAACGGGTGCTGCGCCTCTACCAGCGCCTGCAAGCACTACAAACGCAGGTACTGGAAGTGGCTGAAGATGTGCGCGACCTGGACCTGCTCAGCCGCCTGATGCTGCGCACCAGCGCGCGCAATCAGCTGCAGGGCAGCGTCTGCACCATCACCCCTCAGGGCCGCAATGACCTGGTGGAACTGGATCTGGGCGCCGGGTTGTCGCTGTGCGCGCAAATCACCCACGAGAGCACCGAGCACCTGGAACTGGCAGACGGCGTACAGGTCATGGCCCTGATCAAGGCCGGCTGGCTGCGCCTGCATGACGCCGCCGGCCCCGTGCCGGCGGGCGACAATGCCCTGGTGGGGCGTGTGGCGCAAGTTATCGTCGACCCGCAGGGCCCGTCCGAAGTACGCGTGGGCCTGGCCAACGGGCAAACCCTGTGTGCATTGGAAGACGCCGCGCGGGTGGAAGATCTGGGCCTGGCCGAGGGCAAGGACGTGCTGGTGTCGTTCGCGCCGACCTTCGTGCTGCTGGGCACACCCCTTTAAAAAGTTCTTCACGGATTTACGGGAATACCCTGCGATCTCTCGTTCAGGCACGCTTCCGGGGGCGGCCTGATGCTGGTCATTAGTGAGGACCCTAAAACCTGACCCCCTGCCGCAGCGTGCAGGCGCTGCTACAGCCACCCCTGTAGGTGGGCCGGCTCTGATACCATATGTGGCCGGACGCGGCCGCCTGCCGCACGCAGGAGTCAGCATGTCCCATCCGTTTGAAAACCTTACCCCCGACCTGGTTCTGGATGCTGTCGAAAGCATCGGTTTCTTGAGCGACGCACGCGTCCTGGCGCTCAACAGTTATGAAAACCGTGTGTACCAGGTGGGCATCGAGGACGGCCAGCCGCTGATCGCCAAGTTCTACCGCCCGGACCGCTGGACCGACGCTGCCATTCTTGAAGAGCACAGCTTCACCGCCGAACTGGCCGACTGCGAGGTTCCGGTGGTGGCGCCGATGATCCATGAAGGCAAGACCCTGTTTGAACATCAGGGCTTTCGCTTCACCCTGTTCCCCCGCCGCGGCGGCCGTGCGCCGGAGCCGGGCAACCTCGACCAGCTTTACCGCCTGGGCCAGCTGCTGGGCCGCCTGCACGCCGTGGGCGCCACCCGCCCGTTCGAGCACCGCGAGGCGCTGGGGGTGAAAAACTTCGGCCATGACTCATTGGCCACGCTGCTGGAAGGCAACTTCGTGCCGCGCAGCCTGCTGCCCGCCTACGAGTCAGTAGCCCGCGACGTGCTCAAGCGCGTGGAAGAAATCTACCGGGACACCCCGCACACCAACATCCGCATGCACGGCGACTGCCACCCCGGCAACATGATGTGCCGCGACGAGATGTTCCACATCGTCGACCTCGACGACTGCCGCATGGGCCCAGCCGTTCAGGACCTGTGGATGATGCTGGCAGGCGATCGCCAGGAATGCCTGGGCCAGCTGTCGGAGCTGATGGACGGCTACAGCGAGTTCAACGATTTCGACCCGCGCGAACTGGCGCTGATCGAGGCGCTGCGCGCCCTGCGCCTGATGCATTACAGTGCATGGCTGGCACGCCGTTGGGACGACCCGGCGTTCCCGCGCAGCTTTCCCTGGTTCGGTACCGAGCGCTACTGGGGCGACCAGGTGCTGGCCCTGCGCGAACAATTGGCGGCGCTCAACGAAGAACCGCTGAAGCTGTTCTGATAACAACAAGGATTCTGCATGCAAGCCGCCAACCCGCGCCGCGGGTATCTGCTGGGCCTGACCGCCTATATCTGCTGGGGCCTGTTCCCGCTCTACTTCAAAGCCATCGAAGCCGTGCCAGCGGTGGAAATCATTGTCAGCCGGGTGCTGTGGTCTGCGTTGTTCGGCTCGTTACTGCTGGCTGCATGGAAACACCCCGGCTGGTGGCGCGACCTGCGCGACAACCCTCGCCGCCTGGCCATTCTGGCAGGCAGTGGTACGCTGATCGCGGCCAACTGGCTGATCTACGTGTGGGCCGTGAACAACGGCCGCATGGTGGAAGCCAGCCTGGGCTACTACATCAACCCGCTGGTGAACGTGCTATTGGGCATGCTGGTGCTGGGCGAGCGGCTGCGACGCCTGCAATGGCTGGCAGTGGGCCTGGCCGCCGCCGGGGTAGCCCAGCAGGTGTGGCAAGTGGGCAGCCTGCCCTGGGTGTCGCTGGCCCTGGCGCTGACCTTCGGGTTCTACGGGCTTATTCGCAAGCAGGCGCCCGTAGCTGCGTTGCCCGGGTTGGTGGTGGAAACCTGGCTGCTGGTGCCCCTGGCGCTGGCGTGGCTGGCCTGCAATCCGAGCGTGCCCAGCGCCCAGCCAGACTTCTGGCTGACCACCGACGGCCTGTGGCTGCTGGCCGCCGGCCCCATCACACTGGTGCCGCTGGTGAGCTTCAACGCCGCGGCCCGCCACCTGCCCTACACCACCCTGGGCTTCCTGCAGTACCTGGCGCCAACCCTGGTGCTGCTGCTGGCGGTGTTCAAATACCACGAGCCGCTGTCGGCCAATGCGCTGGTGGCGTTCAGCTTCATATGGGCCGGGCTGGCGATCTACAGCCTGGATGCGGTGGTGAATGTGCGTCGAAAACACTGATCAGAAAACGATCAAATCCTTGCAAGCCACGGTTCTCGTGGCCTGCAAAGGACTACCCCAAGGTTATCCACAGCTCGATCCCCGCCGTTTGTGCACAAGCCTCTGAAACTGCTCGTTTTTTAGCCATATCGCGGAGATGCCCGGCCCGCGTGCGTTTGCGCTGTGTTCCCCCAGCTTATCCACAGGCAGGTGCAAGATTAAGATGAACAACTTTCATGGCTCCGAGCGCAGCACCAGCTCTACCATCAAATCGTCGGCCAGGGCCTCAAGCCGCCCTTGCAACTGATCCATCGACAACGTCAGCGGCAACCCCAGCACCGCTTCGGCATGAAACAGCGGTTCACTGCTCATGGGTGCCGGGCGCACCTCGGTCACCAGTCGCTCGACGTTGACCCCCTGCTCGGCCAGCAGCCGGGTAATGTCACGGACGATACCGGGACGGTCATTGCCCACCAGCTCCATGGCAATGGGCTTCCAGGTGCAGCTCTGCTCCACGCCGGTTTCGGCGATCAGCACACGAATGCCCCGGGCCGACAATGCCATCAAGGCATCCACCAGCTCGTCGTAATTCTCTGCCGGCACCGCTACCCGCAATATCCCGGCAAACTGCCCGGCCATGCGCGACATGCGGCTTTCCAGCCAGTTGCCATTGTGGTCGGCCACGCACTGGGCGATCCGTTCGACCTGGCCGGGCTTGTCCGGGGCAAAAACCGTCAATACTAAATGGTCCACGCTGCCAACCTCTCGTTGTGGGTCGATTGAGTATAGGCAGCCCCGGCGCGACGTGCGGTAGCAGATAAGACTAAAAGCTGTGTACGGTTTTTAGATTTATCTGGAACAATTGCCCAAAGTTTTGAGAACATACGATTCGTAGTGTGACCGGTAGTCCAAAAACGGTCGCAGATCGACGTATTTAGTCTGATTTTCACAACCGCAAATCATCATGTAGTATGCCGCAGCGCGGACTACATAATGTTGGATCGATGTCTGCCGAGGCGCCTGTGAAAATACGTCAAGCCTGCTGGCATGCGCCTGCGGGCCCGCCCAGCCGCCCGTCAGGGCACGTTCTGGCAACGTATTTAGAGAAGCGCTACAGGCTTTAATACAAGAGCTGAATAGCTGAGCAGAGTGAGGCAAGCAATGACTGAACACGTTCAAGTCGGTGGCCTTCAGGTCGCCAAAGTCCTGTTCGACTTCGTGAACAACGAAGCCATTCCCGGAACCGGCCTCAACGCCGATCAGTTCTGGGTCGGGGCGGAAAAGATCATCAACGACCTCGCTCCAAAGAACAAAGCGCTACTGGCCAAACGTGATGACCTGCAAGCCAGGATCGATGGCTGGCACCAGGCACGCCAGGGCCAGGCGCACGACGCCCCGGCTTACAAGGCCTTCCTGCAGGAAATCGGTTATCTGCTGCCAGAAGCGGCGGACTTCCAGGCCACGACGCAAAACGTCGACGATGAAATTGCTCGTATGGCAGGCCCGCAACTGGTGGTGCCGGTCATGAACGCCCGCTTTGCCCTCAACGCCTCCAACGCCCGCTGGGGCTCGCTGTATGACGCGCTGTACGGCACCGACGCCATCAGCGAAGAAGGCGGCGCCGAGAAAGGCAAGGGCTACAACAAGGTCCGTGGCGACAAGGTGATTGCCTTCGCCCGCGCCTTCCTCGATGAAGCCACGCCTTTGGCTGCCGGCTCTCACGTGGACTCCACCGCCTACAAGATCGTCGACGGCAAGCTGGTGATCACCCTCAAGGGCGGCAGCAACACCGGCCTGCGCGACGATGCCCAGCTGATCGGCTACCAGGGCGACGCCAGCGCGCCCACCTCCGTACTGCTGAAGAACAACGGCCTGCACTTCGAAATCCAGATTGACGCCCAGAGCCCGGTCGGCCAGACCGACGCCGCCGGTGTGAAGGACCTGCTGATGGAAGCGGCCCTGACCACCATCATGGACTGCGAAGACTCGGTTGCCGCCGTGGACGCCGACGACAAGGTGGTGATCTACCGCAACTGGCTGGGCTTGATGAAAGGCGACCTGGCTGAAGAAGTGGCCAAGGCGGGCACTACCTTCACTCGCACCATGAACGCCGACCGTCACTACAGCGCGGCGGACGGCGGCGAAGTCAGCCTGCACGGCCGTTCGCTGCTGTTCGTGCGCAACGTGGGCCACCTGATGACCATCGATGCCATCGTCGATGCCCAGGGCAACGAAGTGCCCGAAGGTATTCTCGACGGCCTGGTCACAAGCCTTGCCGCCACGCACAGCCTGAACGGCAACAACAGCCGCAAGAACAGCCGCACCGGCTCGGTATACATCGTCAAGCCGAAAATGCACGGCCCCGAAGAAGCCGCGTTTACCAACGAGCTGTTCGGCCGCATCGAAGAAGTCCTGGCCCTGCCGCGCAACACCCTCAAGGTCGGCATCATGGACGAGGAACGCCGTACCACGGTGAACCTCAAGGCCTGCATCAAGGCGGCCAGCGAGCGCGTGGTGTTCATCAACACCGGCTTCCTGGACCGCACCGGCGACGAGATCCACACGTCCATGGAAGCCGGCGCCGTAGTGCGCAAGGCTGTCATGAAAGCCGAAAAATGGATTGGTGCCTACGAGAACTCCAACGTCGACATCGGCCTGAAGACCGGCCTGCAAGGTCGTGCGCAAATCGGCAAGGGCATGTGGGCCATGCCTGACCTGATGGCCGCCATGCTGGAGCAGAAGATCGCCCACCCGCTGGCAGGCGCCAACACCGCCTGGGTGCCGTCGCCTACCGCGGCTGCGCTACACGCCCTGCACTATCACAAGGTGGACGTGTTCGCCCGCCAGGCTGAACTGGCCAAGCGTGCTCCTGCATCGGTGGACGACATCCTGACCATCCCGCTGGCCAAGCACACCAACTGGTCGGCCGAGGAAATCCAGAACGAACTGGACAACAACAGCCAAGGCATTCTCGGTTACGTGGTACGTTGGGTAGACCAGGGCGTGGGTTGCTCGAAAGTGCCGGACATCCACGACGTGGGCCTGATGGAAGACCGCGCCACCCTGCGCATTTCCAGCCAGCTGCTGGCCAACTGGCTGCGTCATGGCATTGCCAGCCAGGCGCAGGTTCTGGAAAGCCTGAAGCGCATGGCACCGGTGGTGGATCGCCAGAATGCCAACGACCCGCTGTACCGCCCACTGGCACCGGACTTCGATAGCAATATCGCCTTCCAGGCAGCGGTGGAACTGGTGATCGAGGGCGCAAAGCAGCCCAACGGCTACACCGAGCCGGTATTGCATCGCAAACGTCGTGAGTTCAAGGCCCGCAACGGGCTGTAACCAAGCTGACCGTGGGAGCTGGCTTGCCGGCGAGTTTTTGGGCGCACCGCAACCCTGAAAAGCTCGCTGGCAAGCCAGCTCCCACGTTGTTTACTCCAGGCCGAGCTCCTTCTTGGCCAACCGGGCCAAGTGCTGGCTATCGATGGGCTTGAGCAGGAAATCCACCACGCTCAGGTGCATGGCGGCAATCGCATCCTTCACCCCCGCATCCCCCGACATGATGATGATCGACAGCGCCGCGCGATCGGATTCACGCACCTTGCGAATCAGGTCCAGGCCGGTGTCCGGCGCCATCCGCAGGTCCGTCACCAACAGGCCGATGGATTTATTGGAGGCAAGCAGTTTCAACGCCTCGACAGCGCTTGCGGCAGTAACGCAGGGGATACCCTGCAAGCTGAGAATCTCAGCCAGCAGGTCACGCGATGCCTGATCGTCGTCGACGATCAAAGCCTGCTGTGGGGGCAGATCCGGCACTTGCATGACAGCACTGAGTGCCTCGCGCTCGGCATCGCTCAAAATATCGTGATCGGACATACGCCTCTCATCATAGGGAAAACCAGATGCACCACCTGGTTGAGACCGCAGACCAGTGGTTTTACCTGTGCACTTCGTCGGGTCATCACGTGAAGAGCAGCATGATGTCTAGGAATACGACGCAGTTGAAGCATTTTTTTTAGACTTACGTCCAATGTGATCCACCGCCCATGAAGCCGACCATGTTGAACGATAAGAACAATGCGGTCATGGACATGAGTAAACCCGACGCCTATGCCCTGGCGGGCAAGACAGCAGTGCTGCAGAACATCCAGGGAACCCTGCAATTCCTGCAGCGCCATGCGCCTTTCAACCAGATGGACCAGGCTCACCTGGCCTACCTGGTAGAGCAATGCCAACTGCGTTTCTACGCCGCCGGCGAGAGCATCATCAAGCCTGCCGACGGGCCGGTGGAACACTTCTACGTGGTCAAGCAGGGGCAAGTAGTGGGCGAGCGTGCGCACACGTCGAAACGCGGCACCGAGACTACCTTCGAAATCACCACCGGCGAATGCTTCCCCCTGGCAGCCCTGTTGGGCGAGCGGGCCACGCGCACCGAGCACTTGGCGGCCCAGGACACCTTCTGCCTGCAATTGCACAAGGTCGCCTTCATCAAGCTGTTTGCCCTGTCGGCGCCCTTTCGCGACTTCGCCTTGCGTGGCGTCAGCAGCCTGCTCGATCAGGTCAACCTGCAAGTGCAACGCCGCGCAGCCGAAACCCTGGGCACTCAGTATTCCCTCAATACCCGCCTGGGCGAATTGGCCATGCGCCACCCGGTCACCTGCGATGCCGACATGCCCTTGCGCGAGGCCGTGGGCCTGATGCATGAACAGCAGGTAGGCAGTATCGTGATTGTCGACGAGCACCGTTATCCGCAGGGCATTTTCACCCTGCGCGACCTGCGCCAGGTGGTAGCCAATATCGATGCTGATTTCAATCAGCCCATCGGCCGCCACATGATTGCCAAGCCCTTCTACCTCAGCCCCGACGCCAGTGCCTTCGATGCGGCCATTGCCATGACCGAGCGGCATATCGCCCACGTCTGCCTGGTGCGGGACGGGCGCCTGTGCGGCGTGGTGTCCGAGCGCGACCTGTTCTCGCTGCAACGGGTGGATTTGGTGCACCTGGCCCGCACCATTCGCAACGCGTCGCGCCTGGAGCAACTGGTCAGCCTGCGCGGCGACATCAGCCAGTTGGTTGAACGCATGCTCGCCCATGGCGCCTCGTCCACGCAGATCACCCACATCATTACCCTACTCAATGACCACACCGTGTGCCGGGTGATCGAGCTGGTGCTGCGCGACAAGGGCGACCCCGGCGTGCCCTTCAGCTGGTTGTGCTTCGGCAGCGAGGGGCGCCAGGAACAAACGCTGTTCACCGACCAGGACAACGGCATTCTGTTCGAAGCCCGGGACGCGGCCCACGCCGCCGAGATACGCGGCAAGCTGCTGCCCATTGCCCACCAGATAAACCTCAACCTGGCCCAGTGCGGGTTTGCCATTTGCACCGGCAACATCATGGCCGGCAACCCCGAGCTGTGCCTGTCACGTGCCGAGTGGTCACGGCGCTTCGCGACCTTCGTGCGCGAGGCCACGCCGGAAAGCCTGCTGGGTTCCAACATCTATTTCGACTTGCGCGTGGTGTGGGGCGACGAACAGGGCTGCGCACAACTGCGCCGCCAGGTGCTGGAGCAGGTGGCCGACAACCGTCTGTTCCAGCGCTTGCTGGCAGACAACGCCCTGCGCCAGCGGCCGCCAGTGGGACGCTTCCGGGAATTCGTGCTGAGCCGCAAGGGCACCGACAAGGCGGGCACCCTGGACCTCAAGGCCCAGGGCCTGACCCCCTTCGTCGACGGTGCACGACTGCTGGCCCTGGCCAATGGCGTCGAGGCCACCAACACCGTGCAACGCCTGCGCCAACTGGTGGCCAGGGAGGTTATCGACAAGCTGGATGGCGCTGCATACGAGGAGGCCTATCACTTCATTCAGCAAACTCGCATGCAGCAACACCAGCGTCAGACCCGCGACAACCAGCCCTGGTCCAACCGCCTGGACCCCGACAGCCTCAATGACCTGGACCGGCGCATCCTGCGCGAATCACTGCGCCAGGCACAACGCCTGCAAGGCAGCCTGACGCTGAGGTACCAGCTGTGAGCCTGTTTGCCTGGCTGCGCGCCCCCAGCCCTACCCTCAACCCCGCGCAACAACTGGCCCTGCAACGCCTGGGCGGCCCCGCAGCCTTGGCCCCCGGCAGCCTGCGCACCCAACGTTGGGTGGTGCTGGACCTGGAAACCACGGGCCTGAATGTCAACCGGGACCAGGTGCTGTCCATCGGCGCCGTGGTGATCGAGGACGGCGCCATCGACCTGTCCCAGCAGTTCGAATGCACCCTGCAACGCCCTGGGCACAAGCCCGGGCCCAGTGTGTTGCTGCACGGCCTGGGGCCGGACGCCATCGCCGCCGGCTGCGACCCGGTGGAGGGCCTGCTGGACTTTATGGAGTTTGTCGGCGACAGCCCGGTGCTGGCGTTCCACGCGCCGTTCGACCAGCGCATGCTGGGCCGTGCCCTGAAGGACACCCTGGGGTACCGCTTGCAACATGAGTTTATCGACGTGGCCGAACTGGCACCCCTGCTCAACCCGCAGAAAGTCGTGCGCGAAGCCTCGCTGGACGGTTGGATTGCCCAGTTCGGTCTGCAGGTGGACGAACGTCACAACGCCAGCGCCGATGCGTTTGTCACCGCGCAACTGCTGTTGATTCTGTTCAGCCAGGCCCAGCGGCTGGGGCTGGACAGCCCCGGGCTGTTGCTGGAGCGGCTGAGCCAGTGGCGGCGACGGCAGGCCATGCCTGGCCTGTAATACCGCGCCGCCTGCGTCGCTGTAGGAGCGGAGCGTGTCCGCGAAGGCCTCACCGCAGTGTTCCAGAGATACCGCCCACACAGACGGGCCAGGCGAACCATTTCCACCGACGAACGCCAATTGCACTACGACATCATCCCTGACACAATCGCGAATAATTCTCGTTAGTTTGAACACTTGCATTCGGGGAACGTCTTGTCGTCAGCCCAAAGCCCTCATGGTGAGTTGGTGGGTGCGTTGTACCGCGACCACCGCGCCTGGCTGCTTGCCTGGCTGAGGCGCAACATCGCCTGCGCACAACGCGCCGAAGACCTCAGCCAAGACACCTTCGTGCGCCTGCTGGGCCGCGAACAGCTCAGCGCACCGCGCCAGCCACGGGCATTTCTGGCCGCCATCGCCAAAGGGCTGCTGTTCGACCATTTCCGCCGCGCCGCACTGGAACAGGCCTATCTGGCTGAACTCATGCTGATCCCGGAAGCCGAACAACCTTCCCCCGAAGAACAGCAACTGATCCTCGCAGACCTGCAAGCCATCGACCACATGCTCGCCAAGCTGTCGAGCAAGGCGCGCTCGGCCTTCCTGCTCAACCGCCTGGAAGGCCTGGGCCACGCCGACATCGCCGAGCGCCTGGGTGTATCAGTGCCGCGGGTACGGCAATACCTGGCCCAGGGCATCCGCCAGTGCTACATCGCCTTGTACGGGGAGCCGACATGAGCCCCACTGGCCCGGTTTGCGCACGGGTACTGGACGCCGCCATCCAGTGGCAACTGGCATTGGACGGCAGCAGTGCGGCCCAGCAGGACGAATTCGCCCGCTGGCATGCCGCCGATGAAGAACACGCGCGTGCCTGGCAGCAACTGGGCATGCTCGACCAGCGCTTGCGCGTGGCCCCGGCCGCCGGGCGCAAGGCGCTGCTCAGCAGTGCCGAACAGGCGCGCAAGCGCGTGCGCAAACTGGGCAGCGGCCTGGCCAGCGTGGTGCTGGTGCTGGGCCTGGCCTCGTTCGGCGTGAAGCAGTGGTTGCCTGTGGGCTACTGGCTGGCTGACCAGCGCACCGCCACCGGCGAACAGCGCACCTTGACCCTGGCCGACGGCACCCAGGTGGAACTCAATACCCACAGCGCCATCGACGTGCGTTTCGACCAGGACCAGCGCCTGATTGTGCTGCGCGAAGGCGAGATCATGGTGCAAACCGGCCACCCTGCCGGCGAGCAGCGGCCGTTCATCGTCGAAACCCGCGATGGCCGCCTGCGGGCTCTGGGCACGCGCTTCCTGGTGCGTCGTGAAGAACACGGCACGCGCCTGGGCGTGCTGAAGTCGGCCGTGGCCGCCCACGCCCGTGAACTCCCCGGCGAGATCGTGCTGCACGAAGGGCAGCAAATGCTGATGCAACGCGATGCCCTCAGCGAAGCGGTGGCCCTGAACCCCGGCGCTGACGCCTGGACCCGCGGCATGCTGGTGGTGGATAACGCTCGCCTGGGCGACTTGGCGCAAGAGCTGTCGCGCTACCGCCCGGGCCACCTGGGCGTCAGCGCCAAGGTGGCCGACCTGCGTATCACCGGCAGCTTCCCGCTCAACGATACCGACCTGGCCCTGCGCGCCCTGCTGCCCACCCTGCCGATCCAGATCCAAAAACACACCCGTTGGTGGGTCACCCTGGAAGCGCGTCCCGCCACCACGCAGAAGCTGTAGCGGATCTAAATCTAAATTATTTTCGATCAGCCCTATCACTTTTCGAATCTCGTCCGGCACAGAGGCAATTGAGAAATATTCCCTGTCAGGAGTGCCGCATGTCCCGCTCGTTCGAATCCCTGCTCCGGCCCAGCCTCATGGCTGTCGCCATTGCCCTTGCCGTCCCCATGATCAGTACTGCGCTACAGGCCGCCGAACAGGCCACCCAGGTGCGCAGCTACAACCTGGCGGCAGCGCCCCTGGCCAGCACCCTGAACCAGATCGCCAGCGGTGCCGGCCTGGTGCTGGCCGTAGAGCCGGGCCTGGTGGCGGGCAAGACCAGCGCGCCGGTAACGGGCCAGTTCGATGCTGCCGGCGCCCTGCGCCAGGCATTGGCCGGCAGCGGCCTGCAACTGGTGCAGACCAGCGCCGGGACTTTCACGTTGATCGCCACGCCAGAAGGGACACTGGCGCTGCCCGACACCAACGTAAATGCGGCCAGCGACTCCGAAAGTGCCTGGGGCCCGGTAAGCGGCTACCTGGCGACCCGCACGGCGGCAGGGACCAAGACCGATACTGCGCTGGTGGAAGCACCGCGCTCCATCTCCGTGGCCACCCGCCAGCAGATGGACGACCGTGGCGTACAGACCCTGGAAGACGCGGTGAAGTACATGCCCGGCATCGTCTCGGCCAGCTATGGCAGCGATACGCGGTACGACTGGCTGCGCGTGCGCGGTTTCGAGCCGACTCAGTTTCTTGATGGTTTACCCCTGCCTAAAGGTGTCTACGCCACGCCGAAAATCGAAACCTGGGACCTTGATCGCATTGCCCTGCTGCGCGGTCCGGCCTCGTCGCTTTATGGCCAGACGCCGCCTGGCGGCCTGCTGGACATGGTCAGCCGTCGCCCAAGCGATGAAGCCAGCCATGAAATATCGCTGCAATATGGCAGCGACAACTGGCGCCAGGTTGACTTCGCCAGCACCGGCAAGATCGATGATGAGGGCAAGTTCCTCTATGGCATCAGCGGTGTGCTGCGAGACAGTGGCACCGAGATCGACCACATCGACAACAAGCGCTACAACATTGCCCCCAGCCTGACCTGGAACATCGACCCGGACACCAAGCTGACCCTACTCAGCCAGTTCACCCACGACGAAACGGGTGCGACCAGCCAGTTCCTGCCGATCCAGGGCACCAAGATCAGCTCGCCATTGGGTGATATCTCTCATCACAAAGACTTGGGCGACCCGAATTACGATTACTACCACCGCACGTACTACGCGCTGGGCTATGCGTTCGAGCATCGTTTCAATGACGTATGGCAGTTCCACCAGAATGTTCGTTACACCAAGACGGACCTGGAATTTCAGACCATCACCGTCAACAGCTACATCCCCGGGCTGCCCGGTTATACCGTTGATGCCGCCGGCAACGTTGGCCGCCTGAGCACCAACGTCGACGAAGACATTAGCCAGTTCGCCATGGACAACAACTTCCAGGCTGATTTTGCCACCGGTGATATCACCCACACCGTGCTGATCGGTACCGACCTGCAACGTATCAACTCCAATTATCTGTCGATCTACGGCTTCAACGTGCCGGACATCAACGTGGTGAACCCGGTCTATACCGACACCATCACGCGCCCTTCGCGCGCAGATGCGTATTACGACTACGATCAGAAAACCACTCAGACTGGCGTGTACGTGCAGGACCAGATGGCCCTGGACCAGTGGCGCTTCACGCTGGGTGGCCGCGAGGACTGGGTACACACCGGCACCAAGTTCCACAACGAAAACAACGCGACCAACACTGAACGCGACAGCAACTTCAGCCTCAACTCGGCCGTCAGTTATGTTTTCGACTCGGGCTTCGTGCCCTACCTGTCGTACGCCGAATCCTTCCAGCCCACCACCGGCGCAGACATGACCGCCGTGAGCTCGTTCAAGCCAACCCAGGGCAAGCAGTGGGAGCTGGGCATCAAGTACCAGCCGCCGGGCTCCAAGACGCTGCTGACCGCCGCTATATATGAGCTGACGCAAAAGAACGTTTCCGTCACTAACAACGTTGGCGGCATCCCTGTCACCAGCCAGACGGGCGAAGTGAAAGTCAAAGGCCTGGAGCTGGAAGCCGTTTCCGACCTGACCGACAACCTCAAGCTGATCGCTTCTTACACCTTGGCCAAGTCTGATGTGCAGGACGGTCTGTACAAAGGCAACCGCCTGCCTCTGATGCCTAACCAACAAGCCTCTCTGTGGACCGACTACACCTGGCACCAAGGCCTGCTGGAAGGCTTCGGCATCGGCGGCGGCGCCCGCTACACCGGCAACACCTACGGCGACCGGGCCAACACCTGGCTGGGCAAGGCCAACGCCTACACCGTGTTCGACGCCTCCGCCCACTACGACCTGGGCGTGCTGTCGAACTCGTTGAAAGGCGCCTCGCTGGGCCTGACCGCCAAGAACGTGTTCAACAAGGACTACATCTCCACCTGCGACGGCTACTACTGCTACTACGGCGACCAGCGCAGTGTTGTCGCCAGCGCCACCTACAAGTGGTAATGGCCTGACGCAACAGACCAGCCGCCTCCAGGGGCGGCTTTGTCTTTTCGGACATCCGTGAAATGAAAAGTAAAACAATTCGGCGCTGGTCCTTTGTCCACACCTGGTCCAGCCTGGTCTGCACGCTGTTCCTGCTGTTGCTCGCCATCACCGGCCTGCCCCTGGTGTTCCACCATGAAATGGAATCGCTGCTGGGCGATACGCCGCATTATCGCGAACTGCCCACAGGTAGCCCGCACCTGGACCTGGCACAACTGGTGGCGGCCGCCTTGGCTCACCGTCCCGGGGAAGTGGTGCAGTACTTCGGTTGGGACGACGACCAACCCGAAGGCATGTTCGCCATTACCGCCGCTACAGCGGGCACCGATCCGAACTCATCGCACACCTTCAGCCTCGACACCCGCACCGGCGAAGTGGTGGAAACCCCAGCGGCCAATGGCGGCTTCATGATGGTGATGCTGCGCCTGCACGTGGACATGTATGCCGGCCTGCCCGGCAAACTGCTGATGGCGTTCATGGGGTTGCTGTTCGTGGCTGCCATCGTCTCCGGCGTGGTGCTGTACGCGCCGTTCATGGGCCGGCTGAAGTTCGCCAGCGTGCGCCACGGCAAATCACCCCGGGTGCGCTGGCTCGACCTGCATAACCTGATTGGCATCGTCACCCTGACCTGGGCCCTGGTGGTGGGCGTGACCGGGGTGGTCAACGCCTGCGCCGACCTACTGATCGACGTCTGGCGCAGCGACACCCTGGCGGCCTTGGTAGCGCCCTACCGCGATGCGCTGCCGTTGACCCAACTGGCTCCCGCCAGCCGCCTGCTGGCCATCGCCGAAGCCGCGGCACCGGGCATGAAGGCCGACTTCGTCGCATTTCCCGGCACGCGCTTTTCCAGCGAGCACCACTACGCCGTGTTCATGAAGGGTGCCACGCACCTGACCTCGCACCTGCTCACGCCTGTGCTGATCGACGCCAGCACCCTGGCCGTGACCGCCGTGGGCGAGCGCCCCTGGTACATGAACGCCCTGGGCCTGTCACAGCCATTGCACTACGGCGACTACGGTGGCCGGCCGATGCAGATTCTGTGGGCCATGCTGGATGTATTGACCATCGTGGTGCTGATCAGCGGGCTGTACCTGTGGTGGGTAAGGCGCAAGGTGAAAGCATGAGCCGCCGGCGTTCGCGTTTCGGGGCAGTGTTCGGCGCTCCGCTGCTGATCGCCCTGGTGGGCGCCGCAGGGTTGTTTGCCGCGCTGTTGGGCGATGGCGCCTGGGACGTGTTGTCGTGGATTGGATTGGGGGTTCCGGCCGTCATCAGCGTGCATGCCCTACTGAAAAAGTGCGGATAGGATGGGTCGATCAGGGTCGCCACCTCGGTATCGCTCTGGCTTTATTGGCCCCTCTCAACACTCGGGGTCGCCGGCGGTGTAGCGACGAGCCGGGTTCACCGCCGCGCCAAATTCGCGCAGGCCCTTGGCGCCGATCAGCAGCGGGTAGTTGAAGCTGCTGCGGTCCACAAGGTTGGCCTCGATGGTGCGCTTGGTGCCGCCCAGGCACATTTCCAGTTCCACCACCGGGCGCTTGGCTACTTCGGCACCTTCGCCTTCGTCCTCTTCGTCGGCGCGGCTCTTGATGCGGCTGATGCGCGCTACCTTGTGCTCGAACACTTTGCCGTCGGCATCGCGAGTGGCCAGGCGGAAGCGCACCCAGTCTTCGCCGTCGCGCTGGAACAGCTGGATATCTCGGGCCGACAGCGACGCGGTGAGCGCGCCGGTGTCCATCTTGGCCTTGAAGGTGGCGCCGCCAATTTCCGGCAACTTGATGTATTCATAACGCCCATACAGGGTCGGCTCGGCGGCCAGGGCCGGCAAGGCCAACAGCGACAACAGTGCAAGAACGGATTTCACCGGCGGGTTTCCTCAGTTGAGAGACGGGCTGCGGGCAGCATACCCAAAAAATGGTGAAACAATTGTCCATAACCATTCGGTAAGGTTGATTTGGCGTTATGCCCCAGCCTCTTTATGATTGTTGGCCACAATTACTCCAAGAGTCGTTTTATGCGTCGCCTGTTCGCCGGCAGTTTCACCACACTGCTGCTTTTACTCAATACCCTGGTGCTGATCGGCCCCTTGATGGTGTTCGCCCTGCTCAAGCTCATCGCCCCCGGGCGCTCCCGTGACTACGCCTCGAAGGCGGTCATGTGGTTTGCCGAAACCTGGGCGCAGATCGACAAACTGATCTTCCGCCTGTGCATTCCCACCCGTTGGGATATCCGCGGCGCCGAGAGCCTGCGCGGCGACCACTCCTACCTGGTGGTGTGCAACCATCAGTCGTGGGTGGATATCCCTGCACTGATCCAGGCGCTGAACCGACGCACGCCGTTCTTCAAGTTCTTCCTCAAGAAGGAACTGATCTGGGTGCCGTTCCTGGGCCTGGCCTGGTGGGCGCTGGACTACCCGTTCATGAAGCGCTACAGCAAGGCGTTCCTGGACAAGCACCCACACCTCAAGGGCAAGGACCTGGAGATCACCAAGGCGGCCTGCGAGCTGTTCAAGCGCCAGCCGGTCACCGTGGTCAACTACCTGGAAGGCACCCGGTTCACCGAGGCCAAGCGCAACGAACAGGCATCGCCGCTGCGCAACCTGCTCAAGCCGAAGGCGGGAGGCGTGGCATTTGTGCTGGCGGCCATGGGCGAGCAACTGCATCGCATGCTGGACGTGACCGTGGTGTACCCCGAAGGGAAGATTCCCGGTTTCTGGAACCTGTTGTGCGGTGACGTCAAACAGGTGATCGTCGATATCCGTTCCCGGGACATCGACCCGGCACTGCTGGCCGGCGACTATGAGAACGACCCGGCCTTCCGCCAAACCGTGCAGGACTGGGTGAACGGCCTCTGGCGCGAGAAGGATGCGCGTATCGAAGCCTTGCGCGCCGACCTCACCTGAACCACCGCGCGGCGACTTACCCCCTGTGGGAGCGGGCTCTACCCGCGAAGCGAACACCGCGGTGTATCAGGCGTTACGCAGTGTTCTTTTCGCGGTTGGAACCCGCTCCCACAAGGCTGTGTCACAGGCACCGTGACCCGTCAGCCGCCTACGCCCCAGATTCCACCCAGACTCTTGAGCAACGTACCGCCAACGCCCTGTTGGCCCAGGTACTGCAGAATCACCGGGGCAAACTGCCCGACCATGCCGCTGTCCATGCCCAGCTTGCCGAACGCATTGTTCAGGTCACTGGTGTTCTTCACGTTACCGAGGGCGCTGTCCAGGGTGCCCTTGTCGGCGCCACCCGACTGGCCCAGCAAACCACCCAGCCCGCTCACCGCGTTGGCACCGGCCAGCTTGTCGATACCCGGCACCTGCTTGGCCAACTGCGAATAATCCGAGCTGCTGAGCTTGTTCTTGGCCAGGCCCAGCATGGCGCCGGTGCCGCCCACGGCCTGCTCGGGGGTGACTTTCAGTTGGGTACCCACGGTATTGAGCAAATTGGCGGCCTGGGGCGCGGTACTGCTGCCCTGGTTGCCACCCTGGATGGTCGAAGCGGCATTCACCGCATCGTTCAGGTTAAAGGCAAAGACCGGGCTGGACGCCAGGGCGGTCAGGGTTGCCAGGGTAATGGCGCGCATGGTGTTCATTTGGATTCCCCTTGAATCATTGGGCCGCCGGCACTGGGTGGCGAGCAGCAAAAGCCTGGTGTTCGACCGGCATCAGGACCTTGTGTTCCAGCCTGGAAATAAATTCGTACAAATGTGCATCCAGTCTGTACCCGCCCGCGTATATCAAGCACGGACAGCTCGACTGCCCGCATCATTCAAACAAGGACCACCATCATGATGCGCACCTCGATCCACGCTTCACTGCTCGCCCTTGCCATGGGCCTCACCTTTGCGCCGGTGTTCGCCAGCGCCGCCGACATGGGCACCAACACCGTCATGGTCGGCGGCCAGAGCATGCTGCCCAGCAAGGACATCGTCGACAACGCAGTGAATTCTGCCGACCACACCACGCTGGTGGCTGCAGTGAAAGCCGCAGGGCTGGTGGATACCCTCAAGGGCAAAGGGCCCTTTACCGTGTTCGCGCCCGTGAATTCGGCATTCGCCGCCCTGCCCGCAGGTACCGTCGACACCCTGCTCAAGCCTGAAAACAAGGCCACCCTCACCCATATCCTCACCTACCACGTGGTGGCCGGCAAACTCGACATGATGGAACTGGCCAAGCGCATCAAGGCCGGTGGCGGCAAGACCGAACTGACCACGGTGGCCGGTGGCAAGCTGTGGCTGATGATGAACGGCCCGCACAACATCGTGATCAAGGATGAAAAAGGCAATGTTGCCGACATCAGTACCTACGACGTGATGCAGTCCAACGGCGTGATTCACGTCATCGACAAAGTGTTGATGCCCAAGGGCTGATGACCCCCCATGAATGGAACAGGCGCGCCCCGTGAACTAGGCTCAGACGGCCAGGCCAATATGCACCGCGTTTCTGGCGGCCGCAGCGAGGCGCGCGAATTCGTTTTGTTCAGGAGAACGACCATTTCCACCATCGACACCGATCCACTGGGGCAATTGCTGGCCGACTGCGCGCAGGGCAACCGGCGCGCCTTCGAAACCCTTTATCGCACCAGCAGCGCGCGCCTTCACGGCGTGGCGCTGCGCTGCGTGGGCCGGCGTGAATTGGCCGAAGAGATTGTCCAGGAGAGTTTTGTGCGCATCTGGAACAGTGCCTCGCGTTACGACGCCAGCCTTGCCGCGCCGATGACCTGGATGGTGAACATTACCCGACACCTGGCCATCGACCTGCTGCGTCGGCGCCGCGAAGTGTCATTGGACGACCTGCAGATGGAAGCCCTGGCCGATGACAGTCCGTCAGCCCATGAGCAACTTGACCAGGCCCGCGAAGCGGCGGCCCTGAACCGCTGCCTGGAAGACCTTGAAGGCATGCAGCGCCAGTCGATTCTGACGGCTTATTTCCATGGCCTGTCCAACGCCGACCTGGCCCAGCAACTGTCCGCACCCCTGGGCTCGGTGAAATCCTGGATCAGGCGCGGTATGGAGCGCCTGCGCAGGTGCCTTGAATCATGAACTACCAGAACCCCACCCTGCGCCGTGCCCTGGCGGCAGACTATGCTATCGGCCTGATGCCACCCACCGCCCGTCGACGCTTTGAGCAGTTGATGGCTGATGACCGTGAGTTGCAGGTGGAGTTGGCGCGTTGGCAGGAAACACTGGTCAGCCTGACCGCACCCATTGTCGAAAAGCCAGTGCCGGAGCAGGTATGGAACAACATCCTCGCGCGCATCGAGCCGCAGCGCCTGCATATGCCGCGTCGTTCAAGGCGTCGCGGCTTGCTCATGGCGGCCGCTGCCGTGGTGCTGGCGGTAGCGATAGGCATGCTCTACGACCGTGACCCGGCGCATTACCGCGCAACGCTGGTGAGTGCCGGGGATCAGGCTGCAGTGAACATCGTCGCGCACGAGCACTACTTGCAGGTGGAACCGGTGGCGTTGGCCAGCGCGCCGGCGGACCGCAGCATGGAGTTGTGGGCGATTCCGGCCAGTGGCACACCCATCTCGCTGGGGCTGATGCCCGAGGGTGGCAAGGGAAAAATCAGCTTGAATGAAAGCCAGCGCAAGTTGTTCGGCGAACCGATTGCCCTGGCTATCAGCCTGGAGCCGGCCGGTGGTTCACCGACCGGCCAACCGACCGGGCCGGTGCTGTACCAAGGCAAGGTGCAAATCCTGTAACTGCTGCCTACCCCTGTGGGAGCGGGTTCTACCCGCTGCCACAGGGGTATGGCATCAGGCAGCGCTAAAGAGCTTGTGCGGGTCGATGACGAATTTCTTCGGCACGCCTGCATCGAATTCACCATAGCCTTCCGGCGCCTGGTCCAGGGTGATGACCTGCACGCCCACCACTTCGGCAATGTTGATGCGGTCCCACATGATCGCCTGCATCAGTTGGCGGTTGTACTTCATCACCGGGGTCTGGCCGGTGTGGAAGCTGTGAGACTTGGCCCAGCCCAGGCCGAAGCGAATGCTCAGGCTGCCCATTTTTGCCGCCGCGTCCGCGGCGCCCGGGTCTTCGGTAACGTACAGGCCGGGAATACCGATTTTGCCGGCCACCCGCACCACACCCATCAACGAGTTGAGCACCGTGGCCGGGGCTTCATGCTGGGCACCGGCATGGCCGTGGCCACGGGCTTCGAAGCCCACTGCGTCCACCGCGCAATCCACTTCCGGCTCGCCCAGCAGGTCGGCGATCTGTTCGTGCAGCGGGGTGTCCTTGGACAGGTCGGCAATCTCGAAACCCTGGGACTTGGCGTGGGCCAGGCGTACCGGGTTGACGTCGCCGACGATCACCACCGCCGCGCCCAACAAGCGGGCCGAAGCTGCCGCCGCCAGGCCGACCGGGCCGGCGCCTGCCACGTAAACGGTGCTGCCCGGGCCTACGCCGGCCGTGACAGCGCCGTGGTAACCGGTGGGCAGGATGTCGGACAGGCAGGTCAGGTCACGGATTTTCTCCATGGCCCGGTCGCGGTCGCCCAGTTTCAGCAGGTTGAAGTCGGCGTAGGGCACCAGTACGAATTCGGCCTGGCCGCCCACCCAGTCGCCCATGTCGACGTAACCGTAGGCGCCACCGGCGCGAGCCGGGTTCACCGTCAGGCACACGCCAGTGTGTTGTTCCTTGCAGGACCGGCAGCGGCCGCAAGCAACGTTGAAAGGCACGGAAACCAGATCACCGACCTTGAGGTTTTCCACGTCCTTGCCAACCTCCAGCACCTCGCCAGTGATTTCGTGGCCCAGTACCAGGCCTACCTGGGCTGTGGTGCGGCCGCGCACCATGTGCTGGTCGGAGCCGCAGATGTTGGTGGAGACAACGCGCAGGATAACGCCATGCTCGATGCGTTTTCCGCGTGGATCCTGCATTTTCGGGAAAGGAATTGTTTGCACCTCGACCTTGCCGCCGCCGAGATACACCACACCGCGATTACCTGACATGCTTTCACCTCATTGTTGTATTTATTGGTATTGCGCCAATCGTGTGGGAGCGGGCTCTGCCCGCGAAGACAACACTGCGGTGCCTGCTTCGCGGGCAGAGCCCGCTCCCACAAAAACCGATTCGACGCCAGTTATTGCTCCTTACAAGACGACCGTGCGGTTGGCGTTCAGGAACACCCGCCGCTCAATATGGAAGCCCACCGCGCGCGCCAGGGTCTGGCACTCGATGTCGCGACCCTTGGCAATCAGGTCTTCGGCGTAGTGGCTGTGGTCCACGACCTCGACGCCCTGGGCAATGATCGGCCCCTCGTCCAGGTCGTTGTTGATGTAATGCGCCGTGGCGCCCACCAACTTCACGCCCTTGTTGTAGGCCTGATGATAGGGCTTGGCTCCCTTGAAACCGGGCAGCAGCGAATGGTGGATATTGATCGCCCAACCATCCAGCCGGCGGCACAATTCAGGGGACAGCACCTGCATGTAGCGCGCGAGAATCACCAGTTCGGCGCCCTTCTGCTCGATGACCTTGAGCACCTTTCGCTCCTGCGCGGGCTTGTCGTTGGGGTCCAGGGGGAAATGGTAGTAGGGAATCTCGTGCCAGCGAGCCAGGGGCTCAAGATCCGGATGGTTGGACACCACGGCCACCACGTCCATGGGCAACTGGCCGATGCGCTGGCGGTACAGCAGGTCGTTGAGGCAGTGGTCGGCCTTGGAGACCATGATCACCACCTTGGGACGGTAGTGCGGGGCAGTCAGTTCGAACGCCATGCCGAATGCAGCACCGCGCTCAGCCAGGCCTGCGCGGAAAGACGCCTCGTCGAAACCGTCGGGCTGGCGGAATTCGACCCGGATGAAAAAACGTGCCGACAGGCGATCATCGAACGAATGGTGCTCGGTGACGTAGCAACCCTGTTCGAACAGGTAGCGGGTCACCGCGTCCACCGTGCCGAGCACGCTGGGGCAATCGGCGGTGAGAATCCAGGTATCGGGGGCGCGGCTCATGGGTACGACTCCAGTTCGGTGGTGTTGCCTTCGCGGGCAGAGCCCGCTCCCACAGGTGACTACCTACACCTGCCATTGTGGGAGCGGGCTCTGCCCGCGAATAGGACCTAAAAGTCAGCCAACGATCTCAAGGCCATACTCGGCCGACGCATCCTGCAGCCACAGCCACCAGTAATCGGAGAAGCTGCGGCGTACCACCAGCTCCCACACGTCTTCGCTGGGGCGGCGGATCACCAGTTGCGATTTGGCGAACACCGTGCCCACGGCCTTGCCCACCGGGAAGTTGTCCGGGTGCACGTCATAGCTGGTGGACTTCATCAGCACCTGGCGCACGTTCGGGCCGCTCAGTTCCAGCAGGCTCTGGCCGCCGCTGACGTTGACCACGGCGAAGTGCTGGCCATCCAGCGCCTCGCGCAGGCGGTTTTCGCTGGCCACTTCTTCGCCTGCCGGCACTACCAGCAGCCATTCATCCGGGCCCAGCCATTGCAGCGAGGTGTCGCCGCTGCCGACCATGGCCAGGGCACCCGGCAATTCCAGGCCCAGGGCCTTGAACACGCCACCGGCAAAGGCCTGATCGTGGCCATTGCCACGCAGGGTCAGGTGGCCCAGCAGTTTCTTGTCGCGCAGCTTCACGCCGGCGTTCTTGCGGCCCTTGCCCACCAGGCTGGCGAGGTCGGCGTGATGCAGGGGCGATTCGACCTTGGCGCCCGAGGCCGGGCGTTGTTCGTATACGTTGACTGTGGTCATGTGGACACCTGTCAAAAAAATCATAGAACCCTTAAAGCCTTTACTCCCACGGGGGAGCGAGGTCCTTGGGGGTCAAACGTTCTGTTGTTCGCCTTTGGGGTCGAAGAACACTGAGCTGCAGATCTCGGCTTCGACGAAGCTGCCATCCACCAGCGGTGCCCAGACCTTTTCGCCCATGCGCTTGAGGCCGCCCTTGACCACGGCCAGGGCAAACGAGTGGCCCATGGTCGAGCTCATGTAGCTGGAGGTCACGTGGCCGACCATGCTCATGGGGATGGCTTGCTGGGTGTCGAACACCAGTTGCGCGCCTTCGGGCAATACCTTGTTCGGGTCTACCGGGCGCAGGCCCACCAGCTGCTTGCGCTGGTCGCGCACGCAGTCTTCGCGGTTCATGCCACGCCAGCCGATCCACGAGAACGGCTTGGTACGGCCCACGCACCAACCCATGTTCAAGTCATCCGGGGTCATGGAGCCGTCGGTGTCCTGGCCAACGATGATGAAACCTTTCTCGGCCCGCAGCACGTGCATGGTCTCGGTGCCGTACGGGGTCAGGTTGTACTGCTTGCCCGCCTCGATGATCTGTTCCAGCACGCCCATGGCATAGTCGGCCTGGATGTTCACTTCGTAGGACAGCTCGCCGGTGAACGAGATACGGAACACCCGCGCCGGTACACCGCCGACCTTGCCTTCCTTCCAGGTCATGAACGCGAAGGCGTCCTTGTCCAGGTCAATGTCGGTGACGTGGCTCAGCAGCTTGCGGCTGTTGGGGCCCGACAGGGTCAGGGTGGCCCAGTGGTCGGTGACCGAGGTGAAGTACACCTTCAGGTCCGGCCATTCGGTCTGCTGGTAGATTTCCAGCCACTGCAGCACACGGGCGGCGCCGCCGGTGGTGGTGGTCATCAGGAAGTGGTTGTCGGCGAGACAGGCGGTGACGCCGTCGTCGAAGACCATCCCGTCTTCCTTGCACATCAGGCCGTAGCGGGCCTTGCCCACGTCCAGCTTGGTCCAGGCGTTGGTGTAGATACGGTTGAGGAACTCGCGGGCGTCCGGGCCCTGGATGTCGATCTTGCCCAGGGTGGAGGCGTCCAGCAGGCCCACGCTGTCACGCACGGCCTTGCATTCGCGGGCCACGGCGCAGTGCATGTTCTCGCCACGCTTGGGGAAATACCATGGGCGTTTCCACTGGCCAACGTCCTCAAACTCGGCGCCGTTCTTCACGTGCCAGGCGTGCAGCGCGGTGAAGCGCACCGGTTCGAACAGGTGACCGCAGTGACGGCCAGCGATGGCGCCGAAAGTGATCGGGGTGTAGTTGGGGCGGAACATGGTGGTGCCCATCTCGGTGATCGAGATGCCACGGCTACGGGCTGCGATGGCCAGGCCGTTGATGTTGCCCAGTTTGCCCTGGTCGGTACCGAAACCCAGCGCGGTGTAGCGTTTCACGTGCTCGACCGACTCGAAGCCCTCGCGGGTTGCCAGTTCGATGGCTGCGGCGGTCACGTCGTTCTGCTGGTCGACGAACTGCTTCGGCGCACGGGCAGTGGGCTTGTCGTGCGGCACCTGGAACAACGCCAGGGTCGGCTCTTCCTGACGGTTCAAGGCCTTGGGCAAGGTGCCCTCGACAATTTTGAAGCCCGCTTCGGCGGCCGCGCGGGCGCCCCCTTCAAAGCCATCGGACAAGGCATCGGCCAGGCTGTAGACGCCGTTGATGCCACCCACGCACACGCGCTTCTGCGGTGCATCGCCAGGTACAAAGCCGAGAATGTCTTCACGCCACACCGGCTTGCCGCCCAGGTGCGATGCCAGGTGAACGATGGGGCTGTAGCCACCCGAACTGCCGATCAGGTCGCAGTCCAGCCACTCGCCAGGGCTGGTCACTTTGTGCGCTTTCACGTCGATGGCAGCCACGCGAGCAGCGGTAACGTGCTTGCTGCCACGGGACTCGATCACGGCGCTGGAGGTCAGGATGCGAATGCCCTTGGCTCGCGCCTCTTCCACCAGTGCGCCGCGCGGGTTGTGGCGAGCATCGGCGATGGCCACCACTTGCAGGCCAGCGTCGAACCAGTCCAGGGCCACGCGGTAGGCGTAGTCGTTGTTGGTGGACAGCACCAGTTTCTTGCCCGGCGCCACGCCATAGCGGCGCACGTAGGTAGAGATGGCACCGGCCAGCATGTTGCCCGGCACATCGTTGTTGCCGTACACCAGCGGACGCTCGTGGGCGCCGGTGGCCAGCACCACGCGCTTGGCACGTACACGGTGGATGCGCTGGCGCACCTGGCCGATCGGCGCGCGATCACCCAGGTGGTCGGTCAGGCGCTCGTGAATAGTGAGGAAGTTGTGGTCGTGGTAACCATTGACGGTGGCGCGTGGCAACAGGGTGACGTTGCTCAGGCCCTTGAGCTCGTTGATCACCTGCACCACCCACTCGGCGGCCGGCTTGCCGTCCAGGCTTTCGCGGGTATCGAGCAGGCTGCCGCCGAACTCTTCCTGCTCGTCGGCGACGATCACACGGGCACCGCTGCGGGCAGCCGCCAGGGCTGCGGCCAGGCCGGCAGGGCCGGCGCCAACCACCAGCACGTCACAGTGCTGGTTGAAGTTGTCGTAGGTGTCCGGGTCATTCTCGGTCGGCGAGCGACCCAGGCCTGCAGCCTTGCGGATGTATTTCTCGTAGGTCATCCAGAAAGACTGCGGGTACATGAAGGTCTTGTAGTAGAAGCCCGGCGGCATCAGCTTGCCGCCGACCTTGCCGAGAATGCCCATCATGTCGTTGTTGACGTTCGGCCAGCCGTTGGTGCTGGTGGCCACCAAGCCCTGATACAGCGCCTGCTGGGTAGCCCGCACGTTGGGGATCTGGGTGGCTTCGGTAGCGCCGATCTGCAGGATGGCGTTCGGCTCCTCGGTACCGGCGGCGATGATGCCGCGAGGGCGCGAGTACTTGAAGCTGCGGCCCACAATGTCGACGCCGTTGGCCAGCAACGCGGCGGCCAGGGTATCGCCCTCATAGCCACTGTAGGTCTGGCCGTTGAAGGTGAACGTAACTTTCTTGCTGCGATCGATGCGACCGCCGCTGGACAGGCGATTGACCTGGCTCATGCTTTATCTCCCGCGGCAGTGAATTGGGGCTTGCTGCCGATCGGATAGGTTTCGAGAATCTCGTACGTCACTGTGTCGCGAGTGGCGTTGAAGTACTGACGGCAACCGGCGGCGTGAATCCACAGTTCATGGTGCAGGCCACGGGGGTTGTCGCGGAAGAACATGTAGTCGCCCCACTGCGCGTCGGTGCAGGCGCCAGGGTCCAGCGGGCGTGGAATGTGGGCCTGGCCGGAAGCGTGGAACTCTTCTTCGGAGCGCAATTCGCCACAATGAGGACAGAAGATATGCAACATGTAGGGGTTCTCCTGTAATTAGTGGGCGACCGCGGCAGCGCCGTGCTCGTCGATCAGCGCGCCGTTGTGGAAGCGCTCGATGGAAAATGGCGCGGCCAGTGGGTGCATTTCACCCTTGGCCAGGCTGGTGGCGAATACGTTGCCCGAGCCGGGGGTGGCCTTGAAGCCGCCGGTGCCCCAACCGCAGTTGAAAAACATGTTCGGTACCGGGGTCTTGGAAATGATCGGGCAGGCGTCCGGGGTGGTGTCGACGATGCCGCCCCACTGGCGGTTCATGCGCACCCGCGAGAGCACCGGGAACATCTCGACGATGGCCTGGATGGTGTGCTCGATCACCGGGTACGAACCGCGCTGACCGTAGCCGACCCAACCGTCGATACCGGCGCCGATCACCAGGTCGCCCTTGTCGGACTGGCTGATGTAGCCGTGCACCGCGTTGGACATGATCACGCTGTCGATGATGGGTTTGATCGGTTCGGAAACCAGTGCCTGCAACGGGTGCGATTCCACCGGCAGGCGGAAGCCGGCCAACTTGGCCATGTGCCCGGAGTTACCGGCAGTGACCACGCCCACGCGCTTGGCGCCAATGAAGCCCTTGTTGGTTTCCACGCCTATGCACACGCCGTTTTCCTTGCGGAAGCCGATCACTTCGGTTTGCTGGATCAGGTCCACGCCCAGGGCGTCGGCGGCACGGGCGAAGCCCCAGGCCACGGCGTCGTGACGGGCCACGCCGCCACGGCGTTGAACGGTAGCGCCGATGATTGGGTAGCGGGTGTTCTTCGAGCAGTCCAGATACGGGATTTCTGCCGCCACCTGCTTGCCGTCCAGCAGTTCGCCGTCCACGCCATTGAGGCGGTTGGCGCTGACCCGGCGTTCGGAGTCACGCATGTCCTGCAGGGTGTGGCACAGGTTGTACACACCGCGCTGGCTGAACATGACGTTGTAATTCAAGTCCTGGGACAGGCCTTCCCACAGTTTCATGGCGTGTTCGTACAGGTGGGCCGACTCGTCCCACAGGTAGTTGGAGCGCACGATGGTGGTATTGCGCGCGGTATTGCCGCCGCCCAGCCAGCCTTTCTCGACCACGGCGACGTTCTTGATGCCGTGCTCCTTGGCCAAGTAGTAGGCCGTGGCCAGGCCATGCCCGCCACCGCCAACGATGACCACGTCATAGACCTTTTTCGGGACAGGCGTGCGCCACATGCGCTGCCAGTTTTCGTGGTGGCTGAGGGAGTGTTTGAAGAGGCCGAAGCCCGAATAACGTTGCATAGGGTTCTACTCCAGCTCAGCGGTAAACCGGGAAGTCGGCGCACAGGGCGGCAACGTTCGTGGCCACATTGGCTTCCACGTCGGCATCGCCCAGGTTGTCGAGGATGTCGCAGATCCAGCCGGCCAGCGCCGTGCACTGCGCCACCTTGAAGCCTCGGCTGGTGACGGCCGGGGTGCCGATGCGCAGGCCCGAGGTGACGAACGGCGACTGCGGGTCGTTCGGCACGGCGTTTTTGTTGACGGTGACGTGGGCGCGGCCCAGGGCGGCGTCGGCGTCCTTGCCGGTCAAGCCCTGGCGAATCAGGCTGACCAGGAACAGGTGGTTGTCGGTACCGCCGGACACCACGTCATAGCCACGGTCGATGAACACCGCAGCCATGGCCTGGGCGTTGTCGATGACTTGCTGCTGGTACGCCTTGAAGCCTGGCTCCAGCGCTTCCTTGAAGCACATAGCCTTGGCGGCGATGACGTGCATCAGCGGGCCGCCCTGGCCACCGGGGAACACCGCGGCGTTGAGTTTCTTTTCCAGCGTTTCGTTGGCACGGGCCAGGATCAGGCCGCCACGGGGGCCGCGCAGGGTCTTGTGGGTGGTGGTGGTGACCACGTCAGCGAACGGCATCGGGTTAGGGTACAGGCCTGCGGCAACCAGGCCGGCCACGTGGGCCATGTCGACGAACAGGTACGCGCCCACCTTGTCGGCGATTTCACGGAAGCGTGGGAAGTCCAGGGTCTTGGAGTAGGCCGAGAAGCCGGCAATGATCATTTTCGGCTGATGTTCGACGGCCAGGCGTTCCACTTCGTCGTAGTCGATCAGGCCGGTGTCGGTGTCGATGCCGTACTGCACGGCGTTGTACAGCTTGCCGCTGAAGCTGACCTTGGCGCCGTGGGTCAGGTGGCCGCCGTGGGCCAGGCTCATGCCCAGCACGGTGTCGCCTGCCGACAGCAGCGCCAGGTACACCGCGGCGTTGGCCTGGCTGCCCGAGTGCGGCTGCACGTTGGCGTAGTCGGCACCGAACAGTTGCTTGGCGCGGTCGATGGCCAGTTGCTCGACTTTATCCACGTGCTCGCAGCCACCGTAGTAGCGCTTGCCTGGGTAGCCTTCGGCGTACTTGTTGGTCAAACCGCTGCCCTGGGCCTGCATCACGCGCTTGCTGGTGTAGTTTTCCGAAGCGATCAGCTCGATGTGATCTTCCTGACGTTGCTCTTCGGCATTCATTGCCGCCAGCAGTGCGTCGTCGTAACCCTGGATCTGGTCTTGCTTGCTGAACATCGCAGTTCTCCCGGCGGCGGCGTGGCGCCTTGTGTATTGGTCGGTGCTTGCCGTTGGGCAGGCTCCTTTGAATGCGATGGTAGGGCTGGCGCTTGCAGACCAGATGCCTGCGGGCGCCACACAAAGGTGCGTTAACGACATGGCGCGCAAAAGCGCTCTGATTGAAAGGATCATTCCCTATGGGAGCGGGCTCTGCCCGCGAAGCAGACACCGCGAAGTCAGGATCTTCACGGTGCTCTTTTCGCGGGCAGAGCCCGCTCCCACATGGGTTGTGGGCAGCAAAACGTGCCCATAGGCGCCACGCAGCGTCTGGTTTACAGTGACCGGCTACACGATCACAAGGAACCGGCCATGAACGAGCAAAGCCAGCAGTTTGCCAGTGACAATTATTCGGGCATTTGCCCGGAAGCCTGGGCGGCCATGGAGCAGGCCAACCACGGCCACGAACGCGCCTATGGCGACGACCAGTGGACGGCGAAGGCAGCGGACCATTTCCGCCGCCTGTTCGAAACCGACTGCGAGGTGTTCTTCGCCTTCAACGGCACGGCGGCCAACTCCCTGGCCCTGTCGTCGTTGTGCCAGAGCTACCACAGCGTCATCTGCTCGGAAACCGCCCACGTCGAGACCGACGAATGCGGCGCCCCGGAGTTCTTCTCCAATGGCTCCAAGCTACTGACCGCGCGCAGCGAGAACGGCAAGTTGACGCCTGAGTCGATCCGCGAAGTGGCGCTCAAGCGCCAGGACATCCACTACCCCAAGCCTCGCGTGGTAACCCTCACCCAGGCCACCGAAGTGGGCAGCGTCTACCGCCCCGAAGAGCTGAAGGCCATCAGCGCCACCTGCAAGGAACTGGGCCTGAACCTGCACATGGACGGCGCCCGTTTCGCCAACGCCTGTGCCACCCTGGGTTGCTCGCCAGCTGAACTGACCTGGAAATCGGGCGTGGACGTACTGTGTTTTGGCGGCACCAAGAACGGCATGGCCGTGGGCGAGGCCATCCTGTTCTTCAAGCACGAGCTGGCGGTGGATTTCGACTACCGCTGCAAGCAGGCTGGCCAGTTGGCGTCGAAGATGCGCTTCCTGTCGGCGCCCTGGGTGGGCCTGCTGGAAAACGACGCCTGGCTCAAGCACGCTCGCCATGCCAACCACTGCGCGCAACTGCTCAGCCAACTGGTAGCGGACGTTCCCGGCGTGGAACTGATGTTCCCGGTGGAGGCCAACGGCGTGTTCCTGCAGATGTCGGAACCGGCGCTGGAAGCCTTGCGCGGCAAGGGCTGGCGCTTTTACACCTTCATCGGCAACGGTGGCGCGCGGTTCATGTGTTCGTGGGATACGCAAGAGGCGCGAGTGCGCGAACTGGCGGCAGATATCCGGCAGGTCATGAGCTAAGCCGGATCGCAATTGCTTTCGTGGGAGCGGGCAGAGCCCACTCCCACAGAGTGAAAAGTGACAGCACCAAATTACAGCTTGAAACCACCCATCTGCCGCGCCAGGTCATCGGCCAGGCCGCGCAACACCTGACACTCCTCACGCCCGCTGCGCACCTCACCCGCCGTGGCACGCGCCAGGTCGGAGATGCCCTGCACATTGCGGTTGATCTCTTCGGTGACAGCCGTCTGCTCCTCAGTAGCCGTGGCCACTTGGTGATTCATGTCGCTGATGCGCTCCACCTGATCGGTAATCGCGGTCAGCGAAGCGCCAGTGCGCTGGCTGGAGGCCACGCCGGTGCCGGTTGCTGCCTGCCCGGTGTGCATCGACGCCACGGCCGTGTCGGCGCCCTGCTTCAGGCGGCCAATCATCTTCTGGATCTCGTCGGTGGACGCCTGGGTGCGTTGCGCCAGGGTTCGCACCTCGTCGGCCACCACGGCAAAACCCCGGCCCATTTCCCCGGCACGCGCCGCTTCAATGGCCGCGTTCAGCGCCAACAAGTTGGTCTGCTCGGAAATGCCACGTATCACCGCCAGCACCTGGTCAATGGAACCCACCTGATCAGCCAGTTCGCTGACGGCCCCGGCAGCACTGCCGATGTCCACCGACATGCCTTCGATATGGGCAATGGAACGGCCGACGATATCGCGCGCCTGCAAGGCTTCATCTCGTGCGCTTTGCGACGCCTCGGCCGCACTGCCGGCGTTACGGGCAATTTCCTGCACCGTAAGGCCCATTTCGTGCACCGCAGTGGCAACCATGTCGGTCATTTCCTGCTGACGGCCAGCACGTTCGGCGGTGTTGTCCACCACCTTGGCTACGTTGCCCACCGTGCTGCGCAAGCGCTCGCTGGTGGCCAGCACGTCGGCGATCATGTCGCGCTGGCTGCCCAGGAAGCGGTTGAAGCCACGCGCCAGGTCGCCCAGTTCGTCGGCACGGGAATCGTCCAGGCGGTGGGTCAGGTCGCCGCCGCCACTGCCGATGGCCACCAGCGCCGCCGTCACTTGGCGAATCGGCCGCACCAGCCCGCGAGCCAACAGCACTACCAGCAACAGGCACACCAGGGCCACGCCCAAGCCGATCAGGCTGGTCATCCACATGGCCTGGCGCGCCTGGGCATAGATTTGCGACTCAGGCACCTCGGCCACCAGGCTCCAGTTCAGGTCACGCAGCGGCAACGCCAGTGCCAGGTAATCTTCGCCACCACGCTGGAAGCGACCGGTACTCAGGCCGGTGTGGCCCAATACGGCCTTGGCGGCTTCAGGGCCGATCTGTTCAGACAGCTGGCGCTTGCCGCTCAAGTCGGCCTGCGGGTCTACCTGGATCAGGCCGTCGTTGCGCACCAGGAACACTTTGCCGCGCTCACCGAAGCTGTAGTTGTGGATCAGCTCCGACAGCTCGCTCATGCTCAGGCCCAAGCCGGCGATGCCCAGGGTCTTGCCGGCCTGCTGCACGCGCATGTCGATGAACAGCGTCAGGGCACCGGTGCTGGTGTCATTGTCGATGTTCAGGGTGCGCGGCTTGCCGCTGTCGAGAAACTCGTAGAACCAGGCATCCTGAGCGTTCCCGCGGCTCAGGGTGCGGTCCAGGCCTTTCTGGGTGTAATAGTGGTTGGTGGTCGAACTGGCGATCAGCGCGCTGAATGCTTTGTGCTCGCCACGCACGCCCTCAAGATACTGGGCAAATGATGGCACTTGGGCACTACTTTCGCCCTCCGCCAGCCACTGTTGCACCATAGTGTTACTTGCGATGTCGTTTGCGGCCGTCAATGGCTTGACCAGAATCCGTTCGATGTCGTTGCGCATGGCCTCCACGCTGGCGGGCAGCGCTGTGTCCAGCAGGTAGCTCTGGGCCAGGCGGTTGACCACCACCGTGTAAATGCCCACCACTATCAGGATGCTGACCAGCAGGGCAGTGCCCATGCTGAGGATCAATTGCCATTGAATACTGCGGCGCCACAACTGCATGGGTGTAACCCTCTGAATGTCTACATGGACTGGCGTGCAACAGCCGTGCCGATTGTATACATCACCCAGATGAACGGTTACACAATATTACGACCGGTGGAAGCTGGCGGGCCAGCTCCCACACGTATGGGGAATAGGGAATCGAGCGAAGGCCCCGCCGCTGTTGGCGAGGCCCGACTATCAGCCGTGGCTGATGGTGTTTTTGATCACATCAACCGTGGCGTTGACTTGCTCTTGATAACGGTTGAGCGCTTCGCTGTGCTGCTGTTGCATGTCCAGCTGCTTGGAGCACAGGTTCAGCGCCGCCAGCACCAGCAACTTGTCGCCGATGAGGGAGGGGTACTTGCGTTTGGTCTCGGCCAACGACGCGTTGAGCAGGCGAGTAGCGTCGAGCAGCTTCTGCTCTTCGCCTGGCGGCGCCTTGAGCGAGTAGTCATTGCCCAGGATCGAAACGACCTTGATCGACTCCTGGCCGGTACTCATGCGCTCACGGCACCAGCGCTAGCGCGCTGAACCAGGGCCTGGATACGCGAAACGGTGGAGGTCTGCTTCTCTTCCTGTTCCATCAGGCTCAGTTGCAGGCTTTCATTCTCTTCCTTGGCGTGAGCCAGTTGCGCGGTCAGTTGACCGTTGTTTTCAGTCAGGGCGCGGTTCTGTTCAACCAGTTCGCCGACCAGTTGTTCCAGTTGACTCAGGGTGGTTTCCAACATGATCTTTTCTCGGCAGTTTCAAAGGGCGGTAACGATAAAGAAAAGTCGCCGCGCAGGCCAGGGTTTATCGGGTTCCAGACCATGAAATCCGCTGCGGCGACCTTCCTGGCCTAGTCTCGGGGCAAGCCTGAAACAGACCCTGATGGACCGGCATATGCCCCTGGGGTTCCCGCGCGCCGGGGGCTGTGCGACAAAAGGTCCCTAAAGACTTGGTGTCCATGACCGATAGGCACTGCAAGCAACGTCAAAACCGCATGGAATGCGGTCCCCTACCCTGGAACCCGCCATGTCCCTACGCAACATGAATATCGCGCCTCGCGCGCTGTCCGGTTTCGCCCTGATCGGCGCGCTGATGATCATCCTCGGCGTGTTCGCGCTGACGCAGATGGGGTCCATCCGCAAGGCCGGCGAAGAAATTGAAAAAAACACCCTGCCCAGCATCGCCAACCTCGACACCATCACCCAGATGACCCTGCGCCTGCGCGTGCTGTCGTATCGGTTGCTGGCCAACCGCGACGCTCAGACCCAGGCCGAGGTGCTGCAACTGATCGACTCGCGCAATCAGCTGATCGGCAAGGCCCAGGCGGCCTACGAACCGCTGATCAACGGTAGCGAAGAACGCGCCGCCTATGGTGAGCTGACTTCTGCCCTCAGCGAATACCATGAACTGGAATCGCGCATGCGCGCCGCCAACAGCGCCAACGACGTGGACGGCCTGCGCAAGGTGGTCAACAGCGATCTGCAGGACAACGCCGCCAAGGTCAACGCCGCCCTCGACCGGCTGGTGGCCATCAACACCCAGCAGACCAGCGACATGAACAACGCCGCGTCGGCCCAGTACTCCTCGGCGTTCACCCTGGTAGTGACCCTGCTGATCATTGCCGCAGTACTGACCTTCCTGTTCGCCTGGCTGCTGACCCGCAGTATCGTGGTGCCAATCGACCAGGCCCTGGCAGCCGCCGAGCAGATTGCCGAAGGCAACCTCACCCGACCTATCCACGTGGAAGGCAGCGACGAAGCCGCACGCCTGCTGATCGCCATGGAAAAAATGCAGAACAAGCTGCGCGACACCCTGCAGCGTATCTCCGGTTCCGCCACCCAACTGGCCTCTGCCGCCGAAGAGCTGAACAGCGTTACCGACGAAGGCGCCCGTGGCCTGGCCCAGCAGAACCACGAGATCGAACAGGCCGCCACTGCCGTCAACGAGATGACCAGCGCCGTGGAAGAAGTGGCGCGCAACGCCGTCAGCACTTCGGAGGCCTCGAAGGATGCCACCAGTTCGGCCAGCGACGGCCGTGACCTGGTGCAGGAAACCGTAGGCGCCATCGAGCGCATGAGCGCCGATGTGCAAAGCACGGCCGATTTGATCGGCAACCTGGCCAACGAGTCTCGCGACATTGGCAAAGTGCTGGACGTGATCCGCGGCCTGGCCGACCAGACCAACCTGCTGGCCCTGAACGCCGCCATCGAAGCCGCCCGTGCCGGTGAGGCAGGGCGTGGTTTTGCCGTGGTGGCCGACGAAGTACGCGCCCTGGCGCACCGTACACAGCAGTCCACTGCCGAGATCGAACGCATGATCGGCAGCATCCAGGGCGGCACCGAGCAGGCCGTGAACTCGATGCGCAACAGCACCGAGCGCGCTGAATCGACCCTCAACATCGCCAAGGGCGCCGGCATGGCGCTGGACACCATCAACGGTGCCATCGTGCAGATCAACGAGCGCAACCTGGTGATCGCCAGCGCTGCGGAAGAACAGGCTCAGGTGGCCCGAGAAGTGGACCGTAACCTGGTGAACATTCGTGATTTGTCGGTGCAGTCGGCTACCGGCGCCAGCCAGACCACCGCGGCCAGCGCCGAGCTGTCTCGCCTGGCAGTGGACTTGAACAGCATGGTAGGCCGTTTCAGTCTGTAATTCTTTGGGTCTGCACCGTTTCTCTGGATGCATATCCTACTCATGTGGGAGCGGGCAGAGCCCGCTCCCACACATGTAGTTGCACTCGTGTGGATCAATACTCGATCCGCACATCGCCCTTTGGCACGCTGCAGCACGACAGGATGTAGCCATCGGCAACGTCCTCGTCGGTAATACCGCCGTTGTGCTCCATCTCCACTTCCCCGCCCAGCTTCATTACCTTGCAGGTGCCGCAGATGCCCATGCCACAGGCCTTGGGAATCATCAGGCCCAGCTTGGCAGCCGCCGCATGCACGGTTTCGCCCGGCGCCACGCGGATGCTCTTGCCAGCGGCAGTGAACTCCACCTGATGCAGGTCGGACGCGTCCACCTCCGGCGCCTCGGCGGCCTGTTCGGCGTTTTCCACGGCATCGGCGCGCGCTTCCGGCGGCGTGGCCCCGAACGACTCCTCGTGGTAGCGAGACATGTCGTAGCCCGCCGCTTCCAGCAGGCGCTTGACCGCGTTCATGTACGGCGTGGGGCCACAGCAATAGATCTCGCGCTCCATGAAGTCCGATGCAATCAATTCCAGCAGCTTGTGGTTCAGGTAGCCGCGATAGCCGGCCCACGGCTCGCCCAGCCCGTGTTTCTCGCAAATGATGTGCAGGCTGAAGTTGTCGATGCGCGAGGCCATGTGTTCCAGCTCGCGGTGGTAAATGATGTCCTTGGGTGAGCGGGCACTGTGCACGAACACCATGTCGACGTTGGCGTTGGTGTCGTAAAACCAGCGCGCCATGGACATCACCGGGGTAATGCCCACGCCGCCGCTGAGGTACAGGACCTTGGGCGACGGGAAGTCGATAGCGTTGAACAGCCCCACCGGCCCGTGCACCGCCAGTTCCTGGCCCTCGTGCAGGGTGTCGTGCAGCCAGTTGGACACGCGTCCGCCGGGCACCCGTTTGATGGTGATGGAGAAGCTGTACGGCACTGACGGCGAACTGGAGATGGTGTATGAGCGCATCACCGGCGCGCCTTCGATTTCCAGCTCCAGGGTCACGAACTGGCCCGGCTTGAAGAAGAACAGAATCGGCTGGTCGGCCATGAAACAGAAGGTGCGCACGTCCCAGGTTTCCTGGATGACCTTGACGCAACGGACCACATGGCGGCCATTGGCCCATGTCTGGGTGTTTACCGGGCTCAGGAAGCTGTTGGACATGCTCATCTCCACGGCCGACTGTCGGCCTCATGAGGAAGGATTCTGCGTGGGCCGTGACGCCGTCACTTTCCTATCTGCGACATTCACATGCTTATGGCGACCAGCCCCACAGTACAGGGGCTGGCGCGTCGGGAATGGATTGGGCCATGTCGCCCATGGATAAGGTTCCTACCCCGCGCGGACGCACACTCCACGACAAATGAACCTGTTGTATTCAAGCCTTGCGTTGCAAACCGTATCAGCCACTTTTCGCGGCCACACAGATGGCCATGAGGACACACACGATGGACGTTACCGCTACCCTGAGCCTGGGCGACCCGCTGGAACCCGCACGCAAGGCCACTGCCGAAATGCTCCAGACCCGGGAGCGCACGTTTTCGTTGCCGCAGCCTTTCTATAGCGACGAGCGTCTGTTCGACATCGATATGCAGGAGATCTTTCAGAAGGAATGGCTGATCGCCGGCATGACCAGCGAAATCCCCACCAAGGGCAACTTCATCACCCTGCAGATCGGCAAGAACCCGATCATCGTGGTGCGCGGCGCCGACGGCGTGGTCCATGCCTTCCATAACGTGTGCCGCCACCGTGGCTCGCGCCTGTGCACCAGCGAGAAAGGCAAGGTGGCCAAACTGGTCTGCCACTACCACCAGTGGACCTACGAGCTGGACGGCCGCCTGCTGTTCGCCGGCACCGAAATGGGCAGCGACTTCGACATGAAGCAGTACGGCCTGAAACAGGTGAACGTGAAGACAGCCGGGGGCTACATCTTCATCAGCCTGGCGCAGAACCCGCCGGCCATCGACGAGTTCCTGCGCACGCTGGAACACTACATGGAACCCTACGACATGGAAAACACCAAGGTGGCGATCACCACCACCCTGGTGGAGAAAGCCAACTGGAAGCTGGTGCTGGAAAACAACCGTGAGTGCTACCACTGCGGCGGCTCGCACCCCGAATTGTTGAAAACCCTGCTGGAATGGGACGACGTCACCGACCCGCGCGCCGACCAGGCCTTCAAGGACCACGTGGCCGCCAGCGCCGCCGCCTGGGAAGCCGAGAAGATCCCCTACGCCCACGCCAGCTTCGGCCTGCGCAACCGCATCGTGCGCATGCCGCTGCTCAAGGGCACCGTGTCCATGACCCTGGACGGCAAGGTCGGCTGCAAAAAGCTGATGGGCCGCATCCAGAACCCCGACCTGGGCTCCATGCGCATCCTGCACCTGCCCCACTCGTGGAACCACTGCATGGGCGATCACATCATCGTGTTCACCGTGTGGCCCATCAGCGCCCAGGAAACCATCGTCACCACCAAATGGCTGGTGCACAAGGACGCCGTGGAAGGCGTGGACTACGACGTGGACCGCATGCGCCAGGTATGGGACGCCACCAACGACCAGGACCGCCGCCTGGCCGAGGAAAACCAGCGAGGCATCAACTCCACCGCCTACCAGCCGGGGCCGTATTCCAAAACCTATGAGTTTGGCGTGGTGAACTTCATCGACTGGTACAGCGAGCGCATGCTGAGCAACCTGGGCGCGGCGCCAGCGCCCTATCTCAAAGGCGTAGCTGTTCACGAATAGTGCATGCATTGGTGGTGTGGGAGCACGCTTATGCGCATATGGTCAATAATTGATCAGCCAGCTTGAAGGCCATACTTCACAAGGCCTCCAGCCTTGCACCAACATCTTATCCACAGCCAGGCCCACAGTAATTGTGGGCAAGCGCTGCCCGCCTTTGAAAGAAATCCAAAAAAAACCGTGACTTATCCCGCGAATACTTTTTCAGCTGCAACTGGTCAAAAAATACCCAACACCCTGAAAGCCACGGCCAGCGTGGCCTGTAGCTGAACGCGAACACCTTATCCACAGAAGCGCCAACAGACTTTGTGCGCAACTTGCACCAGGCTGTGGAAAACCGCTGGAGGCCTTTGAAAATCAGCGTTTCACGCCAATAAACGCAGACTTGATCAAAAAACAGGCAAACCCACCCAAGCCTTGCGGGCCGTGGCCTGTAGCGTTAGGCGAACAGATTATCCACAGAGGCACCAACAAGGATTGTGGGCAACTTCCGGAATTTTTCATCGGGGAAACAGGTACTTAAGCTGTTCAAATTCTGATCATAGTGCTGAAAGGCTTGCAGGGCGCGGCTTGCAGGCATGCACAAACAACTTATCCACATGGACACCCACATCGATTGTGGGCAAGTGCCATATCCCATGGCCTACGCGACCGTAGCCGCTGCCGAAGGCTGCGCTGGCCCTACTGTGCAATGGAGATCTACGGTGGGTTATACGGCCAGCGCGGCCTGGCAGCAGCGGGTAACGGGTCAGCGGACCACACCCTCCTCCACCAGCAGCTTGAGAATTGCCTTGGCCCCCTCCTGGGCGCTAACGCCCTTGAGCACCTGCCCACCTCCCCCACTAGCCTTGGCCGTTGCCGCCTTCATCCGATCCGCGCCGCTCTTGGCCTTGATCACCTTCAAGCGCTTGGGCCGTGGCTTGGCGGGGATCAGGTCGGCGCCTGTGAATAACTCGTCCTCGACGATTTCCACCTGGTCCACCTGGAACTGTCCGCGCTGGGCCGGGCCGTAGGCGCTTTGCCGGGCCTTGGGCGCGGCGTTATCCACAGTGGCCAGCAATGGCAGGCGCACCTTGAGGCGGCGGCGCTGGCCGCGTGGCAAGGCTTGCAATACCTGGGCTACGCCCTGGTTCACGGACTCGACTTCGGCCAGCCCGGTAATCAGCGGCCAGCCCAGCTTTTCAGCCAGCAGGAAGGGCAGCATGCCCGAGCCTTCGCCAGTTTCTGCCTGGGTGCCGGCCAGCACCAGTTGCGCGCCAACGTCGTGCAGGTAGCTGGCCAAGGCAGGCAGCACATCGCTGCCAGCAGGTTGTTCAAGCACATCCATGTGCGCCAGGCCCATGCCCAGGTAGGCGCGCAGCGCCGGCTCGTGCACATCACCGGCGTGCACCACCTGCAAGTTATCCCCAGCCAGTTGCAAACCCAGTTCCACCGCGCGCGAGTCCTGCTCGGCGCGGCGGCTGCGGCCGGAGGTGGGGTGGGCGCCGATGGAGACCAGGCTGACGACTTTCATGTTCATGTGCACCTCAGGCGGCATCGCGCTTGGCTTCGTTTCGGTAGGCGGCAACTGCGTCGATCAGGGCCTTGAGCAGTTCGGCGCTGTCGCCGATCACCGACAGGTCGGCCCGCTTGATCATGTCGCAACCGGGGTCCAGGTTGATGGCGATCACCTTGTCGCAGGCGCCGATGCCCTGCAGGTGCTGGATGGCGCCGGAAATACCCACAGCCACGTAAACGCGCGCGGTCACCCAGGTGCCACTGGCACCTACCTGGCGGTCGCGGGTCATGAAGCCATCGTCCACGGCCACCCGCGAGGCGCCTTCGGTGGCGCCCAGGGCGGCGGCGGTGCGGTGGAACAGCTCCCAGTCCTTGACGCCGTTGCCACCGGAAAAGATGAACTCGGCCTCAGCCATGGGGATGGCGGCGGGGTCAACCGCTACCGCGCCCATGTCTTCGATGCGCGACAGGCTGCGAGCCACGCTTGTGGATAACTGCACGGGCAAGGCTTCATGGCGGGTTTCATCCACCGGCTCGGCGCATTCGGCAGCGGCCAGGACCAGCCGTGGCAGGGCCCGGCTGATGTCCTGCTGGCCGGCGCCGGCGCGGCCCACGCATTGGTCGTCCTTGATTTGCCATACCCGCGTGGCCGGGCGCTCGCCCAGGCTGGCGCCCAGGCGCCGGCCCAGTTCGCCGCCACCGCTGCGGCTGTCGGGCAGCAACCAGTGGCGCGGGCTGAATTGGTTATCCACAGCCCGCAGGCCCTGGATCCGTTGCTCTGGTGCATAACCGTCATATTCACTGCCAACGATTTCCAGCAGGCGGTCGACACCGGCGGTGGAAAACCCGCTTTCCTTGTGTTCGCCAAACACGATGGCCAGCACCGCACCGTCCTTGCCGGCCAACTGATGGGCCAGGCCCAGCAGGTCGCGGTCGTGGCTGCTCAGGCGACCACCGACCATGTCGGGCACCACCGCAATGTAGAACGCCGGATCTGCGACCCGATGCAGGGGCAACAGCACTTCCACGACGGCCGAGCGTTTGCTCGCACCACCCTGTTGCGCGCCGCTGCGGTCGATACGCTTGACCCCATTGGGGCCGATGAAGCCCATGGCATGGGGGTTCTTGCGGATGACGCCCGCAGGCCCCATCCACGATGTCTGGGCCGGCTGCATGGCCGCGTGCAGCGGATGCAGGCGGTTGCGGGCGATCCATTCGGCCCGCGGGTCGCGGCGGATAATGTCGCTCATCAATGCACCTGTGCAGGGATACGTTTAACCGGTGCCGGCTTTGCCGCCACTACCTCTTCCACCAGCGCATCAGCCACCAGTTCGGCGATGTCCTTGATCAATGGGCGGGGTTCGACAACGCCTTCCAGCATGGCCGTGCATTGCGGGCAGCCCACGGCCACCAGCTCGGCCTGGGTTTCGCGGATGTCGTCCATGCGCATGTCGGGGATACGCTGTCTGCCGGGAATGTCGGTAATCGGCGCGCCGCCACCGCCACCGCAGCAGCGGGAACGGAAGCCGGAGCGCTGCATTTCGCGCACCTCGATCCCCAGCGCCTTGAGCACATCGCGCGGCGCTTGGTATTCGCCGTTGTAGCGGCCCAGGTAGCACGGGTCGTGATAGGTAACACTACCGCCCTTGTGTTGTCCCAGGTTGAGCTTGCCGCCAGTGACCAGCTCGGCCATGAAGGTGCTGTGGTGCTGCACCAGATAGTTGCCGTCAAAGGCGCCGTATTCGTTTTTCAGCACGTGGAAGCTGTGCGGGTCGCAGGTGACGATACGCGTGAAGCTGTATTTGCTCAGGGTCTGGATGTTGCGTTTGGCCAGCAACTGGAAGGTAGCTTCGTCGCCCAGGCGGCGAGCCACGTCGCCGCTGTCACGCTCTTCCAGGCCCAGCACGGCAAAGTCGACTTGGGCGGCGCGCAGCACTTTAACGAAGGCGCGCAGGGTGCGCTGGTTGCGCATGTCGAAGGCACCGTCACCCACCCAGAACAGCACTTGCGTGGTTTTCTTTTCGCTCATCAGGGTGAGGTTCAGGTCCGCAGCCCAGTTCATGCGGCCGCCAGGGTTGAAGCCGCCGGGGTTGTCAGTGGCTATCAGGTTGTCCAGCACCTCGGCGCCCTTGTTGGGGGTAGCGCCCTTTTCCAGGGTGAGGTGGCGGCGCATGTCGACGATGGCGTCCACGTGCTCGATCATCATCGGGCACTCTTCCACGCAGGCGCGGCAGGTGGTGCACGACCACAGGGTTTCGGCGTCCACCAGGCCGTTGACGATGGGCTGATGCGGGTTGCCGCCATGTTCGCCTACTGGCTTGCCCGGGTAGGGACTGCCGGCAAACGTGGCGTCAGTGCCACCGGCCAGGCCCACCACCATGTCCTGAATCAGCTTCTTGGGGTTCAGCGGCTGGCCAGCGGCGAACGCCGGGCACGCGGCCTCGCATTTGCCGCACTGCACGCAAGCGTCGAATCCCAGCAACTGGTTCCAGGTGAAGTCCTTGGGTTTTTCCACGCCCAGTGGCGCGGCGGGGTCGGCCAGGTTCAGCGGCTTGAGGCCAGTGGAGCGGCCACCGCCAAAGCGCTCGGCGCGGCGGTGCCAGGCCAAATGCAGGGCACCGGCGAAGGCGTGCTTCATGGGGCCGCCCCAGGTCATGCCGAAGAACAGTTCCGACACGCCCCACAGCACGCCCACCGCCAGGATCGCCGCCAACACCCAGCCGCCGAAATCGGCAGGCAGGATGCCGGCCACGGGCAGGGTCAGCAGGAAGAAGCTGGCCGAGAACGCCAGCAGGCTTTTCGGCAGGCGCATCCACGGGCCTTTCGACAGGCGCGCAGGTGGGTTGAGCCGGCGTTTGAAAACGAACACGGCGCCGAAGAACATGATCACGGTGGCCAGCAGCAGTGCGTAACCGAGGATACGGTTATGCAGGCCGAAACCGTGCACCAGAATCGCAAGGACGATGGACAGCACTGCGCCACCGGCCGTGGCCACGTGGGTATTGGCAATGTATGTGTCGCGAGCCACCACGTGGTGCAGGTCCACCATGTAGCGCCGCGGCATCGCCAGCAGGCCGCCGAGCAGGTCCACAGCGGCCGGGCGGCCCTGGCGCCACATACGCACCCGGCGCAAGGCGCCGAGCACACCGAGCGCCAGGGCGGCGAACAGCAGGATGGGGAGGATAGTGTTCAACATGGTGAAGCCCCTAAAGACCCCGAGGTCTCAAATAAAGGGATGCCAACGCAGACCCTGTGGGAGCGGGCTCTGCCCGCGAACGAGGCACCGCGGTGTCTGCTTCGCGGGCAGAGCCCGCTCCCACACAATCCATTCCCACAGGAATTCAAGCGTCGCCCTGGGTCAGAAATCCTTGCACAGGCGCAAAGCGTCATAGATCGCCGCATGGGTGTTGCGCTGGGCCACGCAGTCGCCAATGCGGAACAGCAGATAACCGTCGCCCGCCTGTCTCAACGAAGGCTGCGGCTGGATGGCGAACAAGGCTTCGATGTCCATCTGGCCCTTGTTGCGCGACTCCTGCTTGAGCTCGTAATACAGCTTTTCATCCGGCCGCACGCCGTTTTCCACGACGATCTGGTCCACTACGCGCTCTTCCTTGGCGCCGGTGTATTCGTTTTCCAGCACCGCCACCAGCTTGTCGCCCTCGCGGTAGACCTTTTCCAGCATCAAGTCGCCGGTCATGATCACTTCCTTGGGGTACATGCTGCGGTAGTAGGTGGGGAACGACGTACCGCCAATGGCCACGCCCGGCTTGATGTCGTCGGTGACGATCTCCACCTGCGCGCCCTTGTCGGCCAGGAAGTCGGCCACCGACATGCCGGTGAACTCGCAAATGGTGTCGTACACCAGCACGTTCTTGCCCGGCGCTACCTTGCCATCCAATACATCCCAGCTGCTGACCACCAGGCCTTCCTCGGCCCCCCAATGCTCGTTCTGCTCCAGGAATGGATGACCGCCCACCGCCAGCACCACCACATCGGGGCGCAGGTCGCGAATGGTCGCCGCGTCGGCGGCGGTGCCCAGGCGCAGGTCAACCTTCAGGCGTGCCAGTTCCAGCTGGAACCAGCGGGTGATGCCGGCGATCTGGTCACGTTGCGGCGCCTTGGACGCCGTGGTGATCTGCCCGCCAATGAAGTCTTTTTTCTCGAACAGCGTCACGTCATGGCCACGCTCGGCCGACACCCGCGCCGCTTCCATGCCCGCCGGGCCGGCACCGACGATCACCACCTTGCGTTTCGGCCCGGTGGACTTCTCGATGATGTGCGGCACGCCCATGTATTCACGGGAGGTGGCAGCGTTCTGGATGCACAGCACGTCCAGGCCCTGGTACTGGCGGTCGATGCAATAGTTGGCGCCCACGCACTGCTTGATCTGGTCTATCTGGCCCATCTTGATCTTGGCGATCAGGTGCGGGTCGGCAATGTGCGCGCGGGTCATGCCGACCATGTCCACGTAACCGCCTTCGAGAATGCGCGTGGCTTGGTTGGGGTCCTTGATGTTTTGCGCGTGCAGTACCGGCGCCTTCACTACTTCCTTGATACCGGCGGCCAGATGCAGGAATGGCTCCGGTGGATAACTCATGTTGGGGATAACGTTGGCCAGGGTGTTGTGGGTGTCGCAACCCGAGCCCACCACGCCGATGAAATCGATCATGCCGGTGTCGTCGTAATACTTGGCGATCTGCTTCATGTCCTCGTGGCTGAGGCCGTCGGGGTGGAATTCGTCGCCACAGATGCGCAGGCCCACACAGAAATCGGGGCCCACTTCCTTGCGCACAGCCTTGATCACTTCCAAGCCGAAGCGCATGCGGTTCTCAAAGCTGCCGCCCCACTCGTCGGTACGTTTGTTGACCCGCGGGCTCCAGAATTGGTCGATCATGTGCTGGTGCACCGCCGACAGTTCCACGCCGTCCAGGCCACCGGCCTTGGCCCGCGCCGCAGCGCTGGCGTAGTTGCCGATCACGCGCCAGATTTCTTCGGGCTCGATGGTCTTGCAGGTGGCGCGGTGCACCGGCTCGCGGATGCCCGACGGCGACATCAGGGTGGGCCAGTGCTCGCCATCCCAACGCGACCGACGGCCCATGTGGGTAATCTGGATCATGATCTTGGCGCCATGCTTGTGCATGGCGTCGGCCAGGTTCTGGAAGTGCGGGATGATCTTGTCGGTGGCCAGGTTCACCGATTTCCACCAGCCCTGGGGGCTGTCGATGGCCACGCTGGACGAGCCGCCGCAGATCGCCAGGCCGATACCGCCCTTGGCTTTCTCTTCGTAGTATTTGACATAGCGATCGGTGGTCATGCCGCCATCAGTGGCGTAGACCTCGGCGTGCGCGGTGCTGAGCACGCGGTTGCGGATCGTCAACTTGCCGATCTGGATCGGCTGGAACATCGCTTCGAAAGCCATGACGGTTTCCTCGACTTACAACGGCTTGACGGTAAACAGGCCATCTTCGTGGCCTTCTTGCGAGCCGCTGTAGACCTGTTCGGCCACGGTGCGGACTTTGCTGCCACGGGCAGCCAGGATCTGGTCCATGGCGCCGGCGAACCAGCCGGTGAACATGTAGTCCACCTTGCGGCCAACCTTGCCGTACACGTACACAAAGCAGGAGTGCTCAAGTTTCACGCTGGCCGTGCCCTTCTCCAGGTCTATGTCCTGGATCTTGAACAGACCCCAGCCGCGCTGGGACAGACGATTCATGTAGTGCTCGAATACCGCCACGCCTTCGATGCCATGGCATTCGGCTTCCTTCTCGCACCAGTGCCAGGCGGACTTATAGCCGGCCTTGTAGAGGATTTCGGCGTAGGCGTCGGCGCCCAGCACATCCTCGATGCCCATGTGGTTGTTAACGAAGAAATGACGCGGCACGTACAGCATTGGCAAGGCGTCGGAGGTCCAGACACCGGTTTCGCTGTCGACTTCGATAGGCAATTGCGGGGCGATCTTGGCCATGGAAACTTAACTCCAGAAAATGCGGGAAGTGCCCCCGGCGCAGGCGTCCGGGGGAAGACAATCAGAGTGGCGGCTTATTCGCCCCAAACGTCCTTGAGGACGTTGACCCAGTTTTCGCCCATGATCTTGCGCACCACGCGCTCGCTGTGGCCGCGCTTGAGCAGCGTCTCGGTCAGGTTCGGGAACTCGCCCACGGTACGGATACCCAGCGGGTTGATGATCTTGCCGAAGTTGGTGAGGCGACGCGCATAGCCCTTGTCGTGGGTCAGGTATTCGAAGAAGTCCTGGCCATGGCCCTGGGTGAAGTCGGTGCCGATGCCGATGGAGTCTTCGCCGACGATGTTCATGGTGTATTCAATGGCTTCGGCGTAGTCGTCGATGGTGGACTCGATGCCCTTGGCCAGGAACGGCGCGAACATGGTCACGCCGACGAAACCGCCGTGGTCGGCGATGAACTTCAGTTCTTCATCGGACTTGTTGCGCGGGTGCTCCTTGAGCCCGGACGGCAGGCAGTGGGAGTAGCACACCGGCTTCTTGGATTCGAGAATGACTTCTTCAGAGGTTTTGGAGCCTACGTGGGACAAGTCGCACATCACGCCCACACGGTTCATTTCGGCGACGATCTCACGGCCGAAGCCCGACAGGCCGCCGTCACGCTCGTAGCAGCCGGTGCCCACCAGGTTCTGGGTGTTGTAGCACATCTGCACGATGCCCACGCCCAGTTGCTTGAACACTTCCACATAGCCGATCTGGTCTTCGTAGGCATGGGCGTTCTGGAAGCCAAACAGGATGCCGGTCTTGCCCAGCTCTTTCGCCTTGCGAATGTCGGCGGTGCTGCGCACCGGCATCACCAGGTCGCTGTTCTCGCGCATCAGTTTCTGGCTTTTGCAGATGCTGTCGATGGTGGCCTGGAAGCCTTCCCACACCGAAACGGTGCAGTTGGCCATGGTCAGGCCGCCTTTGCGCATGTCCTCGAACAGCTCGCGGTTCCATTTGGCGATGATCAATCCATCGATAACGATGCTGTCGGCGTGCAATTCGGCTGGGCTCATCAGGCTGTCCCCTTTGGCTAATCACGCGCCGAATCGTCTGCCGGCGCTTTGGGGCCAGCATATGCCTGCGCGGCAAAGCGTCCGGATGCAAAAACGACAGGGGAATCGCTGAAAGCGTCAAAGGCCTGATCGATGGAGGAGAAGGCTTACATTCTGATGACAGACCTGGCCGCAGATTAGGATCCACTCAACATCAGTCGCCTGCCAAGGCCCAGAACATAAAGGAAGTCGAGCATGCTCTCCATAGACCCGGATGCAATTCGCGCAAAACTGAAAATAGCCGTCGCAGCACTAAAGCCCCACGTAGCCCGGTTCGAAAAATCGAAAGCGGCGCTCCCCAACCTCACCTCGCGCGATGGCGCGCTGATTGCCGATCAAGCCCTGATCCAGGTTGAGGCCGGGGTGCAGAACAACCATCTGGATGCCTTCTCGCAATTTTGCCGTCTAGCCCAACTCCGCATTCAGACACAGCACCTGAATCCTTTAAGCGACGAAGCCCGCGCAGTGTGGATACACGCGTTTCTGGATTTTGGCTGGAGCCTTCAGGGACGAGGCAGCGCGCCTCGATTCAGGGTACCGAACCCCACAATACCGACAGTCACAAGCTGCCTGGCCAGGCAACTCAAGTTTGCGCAGATGGTGCCGCTGATCGAGCGAAGCATGAAAGGGCAGGCGGGTTCTCCAAAAGCCAGCGAGTTACTGAAGAGGGCGAGTTCAACTCAATTGGAGGTATTTTCCTTTCAATCGGTGCCGGTATTCAGAAGCCATGACGACAGGTTATGCGTAGGCCTGTTTTTCACCCATTACACGGCTCAAATGCTGCACGGGAATGGTCGTCCCCCGGCCGAATGGCGACGCGATTTCGATAACTTTGGCACAGCGTGCACTGTGGCCATCGATCTCGAGTCCCTGGAGCGAGTGCTACCGGTCATCCGCGAGGAAACCCAGACGCTGGGGCGGCTGCTATTTGAAGAAATACGTATCTGAACGCCAGGCGTCAGTCTTTCACACATAGCCCCCTATTCATTAGCCACGCCGTAAGCCAAAATCCCCGCCATCTGTTCTGCACTCTCGGCGGGGATCTCGCACATGAAATCTTGGTTACTGGTACTGGCTCTGGCTTCCCTTGGCGCCCACGCGGCAGAAGACGGCCCTACCCCCTGCGACAACGTTGACGACAGCAAGGCCAGCCTGGCCTGCTCGGCGTACAACAAGAAAACCGCCGAAAGCGAGCTCAAGGACGCGTACAAGGACCTGCTAGACCGCGCCAAGAGCAACTTCAGCGGCGAACCGGCCAAACAGGCCAAGATGAAGGACCTAATCACCGCCGCCCAGGCCCAGTGGGAAAAAACCCGCGACAGCGACTGCACCATCGAGACCTTCGAGGCTAAACCCGGCACCCCGGAATTTACCACAGCCCAGGATGACTGCATCGCCCAGAAGAGCGACGAACGGTCGGAGTACCTGCAGACCCTGGCCAACCCGGGTGACGAAGGCGACGTTCCCGAGCAATAAGCCCCTTTTCCAGCAAGGCATCCCATGAAAATCTGCGGTATCGACATCAAGGCCAGCGAAGCCATCTTCGCCCTGGCCAGCCACGACAACGGCGTGCTTGAGCACCAGGCCCTGCCACTGAAGAAACTGGCGCTGGAGGATGATGAGGATGCTGCGCAGGTAAAAGCCTTCGCCCGCCAGCTGGCCGAGTTCGTCAGCGCCAACGGCATTACCCACCTGGCGATCAAGAAGCGCAGCAAAAAAGGCGAGTTCGCCGGTGGGCCGATCACGTTCAAGATCGAAGGCATGCTTCAACTGCTGGAAGGCTGCGACGTGCAACTGGTGTCGCCGCAGACCATCAACGCCCAGGCCAAGAAGCACAACGTCGAACTGCCCGCCTCGCTGAATAAATATCAGCACGACGCCTACAAGGCCGCCTGCGCGCTGTTGCTCAAAACGGGCAAATAACCCGTAGACGCTGCCGCAAAGCTGCGAAAAAGGTCCACAGGACCTTCGGCGGTGTGGGCTACGTGGGCTGGGTTTCCTTGCGCCGTTCTTCACGCGGGCACCTGGCAAACCTTGAACGGTAGCTGCGGGTGAAATACGACGCCGACTCGAACCCGCAGGCAAGGCTGACGTCCAGCACGCTCATGCCGGTTTGGCGCAGCAGTTGCCGCGCCTTCTCCAGCCGCAACCCCAGGTAGAACGCGCTGGGCGTGTCGTTCAGGTGCAACTTGAACAGCCGTTCCAGCTGCCGGCGGGTGACGCCGATGCCTGCGGCCAGATCCAGGGTGCTCAAGGGCGGTTCCATGTGCTGCTCCATTTCCCCTATCACCTGCACCAGTTTCCTGTTGCTGACGCCAAAGCGCGAAGCGATCTGCATGCGCTGGTGGTCTTTGCGCGGGCGAATACGGCCCACCACGAATTGCTCGGACACCTCGATGGCCAGGCCGCTGCCGTGGGCCTGGGCAATCAGGTCGAGCATCAGGTCGATGGATGCAGTGCCGCCCGCCGAGGTGATGCGCCGCCGGTCGATCTCGAACAGCTCCTGGGTGGCCTCCAGCTGTGGATAGGTTTCCTTGAATGCCTCCAGCGCTTCCCAGTGCAGCGTGGCCCGGTAGCCGTCCAGCAACCCAGCCTGGGCAAGCACAAAAGCGCCAGTGTCGATGCCGCCCAGGGTCACGCCATGGTGGTCCAGCCGCCGCAGCCATTGCTGCAAGGCGGGCGTCACGGCCTTGAGCGGTTCGAAACCGGCAACAATCAACAGCGTCGCGCCCGGCCCCAGCGCTTCCAGCGCGGCATCGGCGTTCACCGACATGCCGTTACTGGCAAGTACCGGACCGCCGTCCAGGCTCAATACATGCCAGCGATACAACTCGCCACGGAAGCGGTTGGCGACACGCAGGGGCTCGACCGCCGAGATGAAACCAATGGCGGAAAAACCCGGCAGCAGGAGGAAGTAGAAGTCCTGGGACATGGCCGCTCTCGTGCAATGAAGCCTCGTTAATACGCCGCAGGTCGCCGCTGTGCAAGTGCTGGTCGCCGCAGTGCGAATTTCTGCGGGCGCGACAGGCTACTTTGTTGTCCAGGGTGCGCAGACACCCTCCCCCAATAACTAGAAACTGCCGCGAGAGGAGCCATCATGAAAAGACTGATCAGCTGCTGTCTGCTGATGCTCACCGGTACCGCGATGCTGTCGACCGTGCAGGCCGCCGAGCCTGAAAGCTGCAAGAACGTGCGCCTGGGCGTGGTCAACTGGACCGACGTGATGGCCACCAGCGCCATGACCCAGGTACTGCTCGACGGCCTGGGCTACGACACCAAGCAGACCAGCGCCTCCCAGCAAATCATCTTCGCCGGCATCCGCGACCAGCGCCTGGACCTGTTCCTGGGCTACTGGAACCCACTGATGACCCAGACCATCACCCCGTTCGTGCAGCAGAACCAGGTGAAAGTGCTGGCCGAGCCCAGCCTCAAGGACGCCCGCGCCACATTGGCCGTGCCGACTTACCTGGCAGACAAGGGCCTGAAGTCGTTCAGCGACATCGCCAAGTTCAAGCAAGCGCTGGGCGGCAAGATCTATGGCATCGAACCCGGTTCGGGCGCCAACAAGCAGATCAAGGACATGATCGCCAAGAACCAGTTCGGCCTGGGCGATTTCCAGCTGGTGGAGTCCAGCGAGGCCGCCATGCTCTCGGCCGTCAGCCGTGCCACTCAGCGCAACGAAGCCATCGTGTTTTTCGGCTGGGCGCCGCACCCGATGAACGTCAACCTGAAGATGACCTACCTCACCGGCAGCCAGGACGCGCTGGGCCCTAACGAGGGCAAGGCTACCGTATGGACCGTGACCGCACCGGACTACGCCAGCCGCTGTCCCAACGTGGACAAACTGCTGACCAACCTGACCTTCAGCGCCGAAGACGAGAGCCGCATGATGCAGCCACTGCTGGACCACAAGGACGCCCTGGAGTCGGCCAAGGCCTGGCTCAAGGCCCACCCTGAAGACCAGAAGCGCTGGCTGAGCGGCGTCACCACCTTCGATGGCAAGCCGGCCGAACAGAACCTGCAACTGACCACCAATCCCTGACCGCATCCTCATCATTCCCCGTGGGAGCGGGCTCTGCCCGCGAAAAGAACAACGCGCAGTACCTGAAACAACGCGGTGTTCGCTTCGCGGGCAGGGCCCGCTCCCACAGGCGATGGATGCGTGCGCCCGGAATAAAGGAGAAACCATGAACCACGACGTCATCATCACCTGCGCCCTCACGGGCGCCGGCGACACCACCGGCAAGAGCCACCTGGTACCCATCACCCCCAAGCAGATCGCCGCAGCCGCCGTGGAAGCCGCCAAGGCCGGGGCCACCGTGGTTCACTGCCACGTACGCGACCCGCACACCGGCCAGTTCAGCCGCGACGTGGCGCTGTACCGCGAAGTGATGGAGCGCATCCGTGAGGCCGACGTCGACATCATCGTCAACCTCACCGCCGGCATGGGCGGCGACCTGGAAATCGGCCCCGGCGAATCGCCCATGGAATTCGGCCCAAACACCGACCTGGTCGGCCCGCTCACCCGTCTGGCCCACGTTGAAGAGTTGCTGCCGGAAATCTGCACCCTGGATTGCGGCACGCTCAACTTTGGCGATGGCGACACCATCTACGTTTCCACCCCGGCGCAATTGCGCGCAGGCGCCAAGCGCATCACCGAGCTGGGCGTGAAGGCCGAACTGGAGATTTTCGACACCGGCCACCTGTGGTTCGCCAAGCAAATGATCAAGGAAGGCCTGCTGCACGACCCGCTGTTCCAGCTGTGCCTGGGCATCCCGTGGGGCGCGCCGGCTGACACCACCACCATGAAAGCCATGGTCGACAACCTGCCAACTGACGCGGTGTGGGCCGGTTTCGGCATCGGCCGCATGCAGATGCCCATGGCTGCGCAAGCGGTACTGCTGGGCGGCAACGTGCGGGTGGGCCTGGAAGACAACCTGTGGCTGGAGAAAGGCGTGCTGGCCAGCAACGGCCAACTGGTGGAGCGCGTAAGCGAAATCCTTATTCGCCTGGGTGCTCGCATCCTGAGCCCGGCCGAAGGCCGCGCCAAAATGAACCTGACCCGCCGCGCATAAGGAACCGCCATGACCTTCATTACCGAAATCAAGACCTTCGCCGCACTGGGCAGCGGTGTCATTGGCAGCGGCTGGGTAGCCCGCGCCCTGGCCCATGGCCTGGACGTGGTGGCCTGGGACCCGGCACCCGGTGCCGAGGCGGCCTTGCGCAGGCGCGTGGCCAACGCCTGGCCAGCACTGGTGGAAAAGGGCCTGGCACCTGGCGCTTCGCAAGAGCGGCTGCAATTTGTCGACACCATTGAAGCCTGCGTGCGCCACGCCGACTTTATCCAGGAAAGCGCCCCCGAACGCCTGGACCTCAAACTCGACCTGCACGCCCGGATCAGCGCAGCCGCCAAGCCCGACGCCCTGATCGGCTCCAGCACATCGGGCCTGCTACCCAGCGAATTCTACGAAGGCGCTACCCACCCCGAACGGTGCGTGGTGGGCCACCCTTTCAACCCGGTCTACCTGCTGCCACTGGTGGAAGTGGTGGGCGGCCGCCAGACGGCTCCCGAGGCCGTGCAGGCAGCCATCAAGGTCTACGAATCACTGGGCATGCGCCCCCTGCACGTGCGCAAGGAAGTCCCGGGGTTCATCGCCGACCGCTTGCTTGAAGCCTTGTGGCGCGAGGCGTTGCACCTGGTGAACGACGGCGTGGCCACCACCGGCGAAATCGACGACGCCATCCGCTTCGGCGCCGGCCTGCGCTGGTCATTCATGGGCACCTTCCTGACCTACACCCTGGCCGGTGGCGATGCTGGCATGCGCCACTTCATGAGCCAGTTCGGCCCGGCGCTGAAACTGCCCTGGACCTACCTGCCAGCGCCGCAATTGACCGACAAACTGATCGATGACGTGGTCGACGGTACCCGCGAGCAACTGGGCACGCACAGCATCAGCGCGCTGGAACGTTACCGCGACGACTGCCTGTTGGCCGTACTTGAAGCGGTGCGGGCCACCAAGGCAAAACATGGCATGGAGTTCAGTGAATGATCACCTACCAAACCACGGTGCTGGAGGAGTGGGTGGACTACAACGGGCATCTGCGTGATGCCTTTTACCTGTTGATCTTCAGCTATGCCACCGATGCGTTCATGACGCGCATCGGCATTGACCCGCAGCGCGACCAGCAATCGCTGTTTACCCTGGAATGCCATCTCAACTACTTGCATGAGGTGAAACGTGGCGCTGCCGTTGAAGTTCGCACTCAGGTTATTGCTCATGATCAAAAGCGGCTGCATCTCTACCATGACTTGTTGGTGTGCGGACAGGGTATAACCGCAGCGGCCAGTGAGCAGATGCTCCTGCACGTGAACCTTCGGGGTCCACAATCAGCCCCTTTCAATGAAGCCACCGTGATGCAGCTCGGCAGTATCCGTGAGCAACAATCTCATCTGCCAACCCCGCCTTATTGTGGCAGGACGATAGGACTCGCACCTGCCACATCAGGCCGATGAGAACTTTTCCCGGTAGTTGCGACGCGTAGCATTATTTATCGTGAAGTCACCTGAAGAAAAGTCTTCTGGGCTCAATCATTGAAAAAGGACTTCACGATGCTTATCAACGACGAAACCTCCATTACTCGCCGACTGTCCGAATTCGAAAAGCTGTCGTTGCCGGACACAGCGTCTTCCGGTTTCGGTACCAGGGCGATCATCCCCGAAAGTGAAGAAAACTACTTGCCCAACGAAAGCGAAAGGCGTGGGGTGGTAGCCGGCAATGCCATCAACACCTTTGAGGGTGAACTATCGCTGGCCAACGAACGCGACCTGAACAATATGGGCCGCTACGCCGAGGCCTGCGCAAACCGCAAGTGCGGCAAAGAAACCGACATGCGCGCCTGGTACGCCGAGTACACCCGGGTGATGTCGATACTCGGCCTGGGGCTGCAAAGCTACGGCTTTGAAGAACTGGGCACCAGCGACACGTCTGTCAAGGTCGACGCGACCGCGCTCAGACTGCTGGGCGGCGCTGCGTTGGGTGCCGGTTCGGCCGGCAAAATTCTGGTTGCCAGTATCAAGGATGCCCTGGCCTCCATCAAGGATGACCAGCAGGCGCTGGGCCTGTTTGAAAAGCAGAGCTCAAGCAAGACAGGGGCAAATTTTCAAATGATGCCCGCGGCCCAGCGCACCAATGGCAGCTGCGTGGTACTACTGTCCTGTTCTTATTACAAAAGCACACTCAACAGAGGCAAGGTACTGTTTGTTTCCTGGAACAAATCCAGGATCAACATATTTGGCAGCGCACAAAGAACACTGTTCATTCGTGAGGATTATGATGACGAAATGCGCACCGAAGTCGTCCGCTGGCTGAAAAAGAACGCCAAGAATCAATTCGCCTCGATCAAATTACCGGATGAAGAGACTGAATAAAAACCGGTACATCTTCATGTTTTTTCGGGGGCACCATGAACATCAATCTACCGAAAGGCTTCATCTGTTCCAGGGCGTCGGGGCTGATGTATGCATTACCTCGCGAACAGCAATTGCCCTTGATACAGGCCCTGGTATTCGCGCAAGTACGTGCTGACCAGCAGCACGCTCGATCGCCTTCCAGGCCTTGGGCACACTTTCAGGAAAGCGCGCTGCAAAGCCTTGAATGGGCGACCCAGCGGCAGAGCTTTCTCGACAAGCCAGGCAATGCCGACGAACCTGTAGATGCCATAGCGCTGCTGTCAGCTTTCGCCAAGCAGCGGCTACCGGCGCAACAGGCTCTCGTGGCCGGCAGGTTGTTCGAGAAAGTGGCCCGGCTACCGGGCCTCCCCGCGGTGTTGACGGCAAAACCAGCGGGTACATTCTCATTGGTCGTCGCCAGCTCCACTCGCCAGGCCAGCGTCATGACCCTGGCGTGCCCGGCAGGCGAGAGCGGCTCGCCGCCAGCGCTGCAGTTATCATTTAGCGAATATCGGATTGCCGCTCAGTTCTGGCAGTGGAACGACCAGTTGCACACGTCGGTGGGCGATTACGTCAACCGGCATCTCAAGGACCTGAGCGACGCGCTCACTGCATGAACAACGGCCCTTCTGAGCCTGAATAAAAAAGCCCCGATCCAGCCGTATCCGGATCGGGGCGCAGTGTGCTGCGTACAACGTGACGAAGGTGACCAAACCTGCACGCTGGAAGCCGACGCCAGTGTGCCCCGCAATACGGCTGATGATTTAGCCGAAAACGACACGCTCATGCCCACCGCAGCCATGTCGACAATCGCCCCTTGTCGCGCCGCACTCGCGCTTTCAGAATCGAGCAAAAGCCCCTCACCAAAGGACTCGACTCATGATGCACGTGGATCTGATTGATCAGGATGACCTGCTCGGCCAACTCAAGGCCCTGGGCTTTGACATGCCCGCCGGCGCCAGCGCCGAACAGGCTTGCGAATGTGCCGTACGGGGCTTGAGCGAGGCGCGGGCCAAGGCCCTGCGCAAGATGGTGGAACAGTTGCTGACCGGCAGCGCGACGATTCTGCCGGCCGTGCGCCAGGCCATCGACAAGCAACTGCTGCCTGCCCTGGCCCAGTACCAGCAGTCCCGCGCCTGACCCGCACTTGGTGAAGGCCCGCAACCCGCGGGCCACACACTTGGCAGCGGCCTGCACATAAACAAAACACATACCCGCATAACCGATTCGCGGCAGACGCCTTCAGCATCTGGTCGTACCGTCTCTTTACAGCGTCTTGGCGCGATAAAAATAAAGAGAGTGTAGGCCGATGAACAACCGCCCCGCAGTTGACGTCAAGGCGTGGATCGACTCCCGAGCCATTTCCCCCTACCAGTGGCTGGTGCTTGCACTGTGCTCGCTGATTATCCTGTTCGACGGTTACGACGCGGCGGTGATGGGCTTCATCGCCCCCGCCCTGTCCCAGGACTGGGGTCTGGCCCCGGCGCAGATGGGCCTGATCCTGGGCGCAGCCATGTTCGGCGTGGCCCTGGGTGCGCTGGTGGCCGGCCCCTATTCCGACCGCCTGGGCCGCAAGCGCGTGCTGCTGGTGTCCATTGCCAGCTTCGGGTTGTTCAGCGTTCTCTGCACCTTCGCCCGCAACCCGTATGAAATGGCCCTGCTGCGCTTCCTCACCGGCCTGGGCCTGGGCGCTGTAATGCCCAACTGCGTGACGCTGGTGTCGGAGTACATGCCCGAACGTCGACGCGGCCTGCTGATCACGCTGATGTATTGCGGCTTCAATATTGGCTCCGGCGCAGGTGGTTTCATTGCCGCCGGCCTATTGCCGCTGGGCGGCTGGAAAGCCGTGCTGCTGGTAGGTGGCGTATGCCCGTTGCTGGCGCTGCCGCTGCTGGTGTGGCTGTTGCCGGAATCGACGCTGTACATGGTGGTGCGCAACCATGCCCAAGGCAGCATCGGTGCGATTCTGCACCGCATGGGAGGTGCCTTTGCCGAGGGCACGCGCTTCGTGCTCAAGTCGCCGGCGCTGGACAGGAAAGCCCAGGTATTCAAACTATTCTCCAAAGGCTATGCCCAAGGCACCCTGATGCTTTGGCTGACATATTTCATGGGCCTGTTCGTGATCTACCTGCTCAACGGCTGGCTGCCCACCATCATGCGTGCCGGTGGCCTGAGCCTGGAGAAGGCTGCAATAACCGCCGGTCTGTTCCAGCTGGGCGGCACCCTCGGCGGCCTGCTGGTGGGCAGCCTGATGGACCACTTCCAGGCGCGCAAAAAGGTCATCGGCCTGTTCTACCTCATGGGCATGTGCTGCCTGCTGGCAGAGGGCGTCTTCGGTTTCGGCCCCACCGTGCTGGCCATGCTGGTGTTCGTCAGCGGCATGTGCGTGAACGGTGCGCAGACCGGGCTGCAGGCATTCTCGCCCAGTTTCTACCCCACCGAAATGCGCGCCACGGGCGTCAGCTGGATGCATGGCATCGGCCGTAGCGGCGCTATCATCAGCTCGTCCATGGGTGGCCTGCTGCTGGGCGCATTCCCGGGCACCACCAGTATCTTTATCGTGTTGTCGGTTCCAGCCCTGTTCGCGGCGCTGGCCATCGTCAACCACCGCAACGCCGTAGTGGCTCCACCGCTCAAGCGCGCCGGGCGCCTGCTTGAAGCACCTACCCAATGAGTGATTCATGAGCGTACTGACCCAACCCAAGATCGACTGCCACCACCACATCTTCGACCCGGTGCAGTTTCCCTACATCCCCGAGACACCGTACCGCCCGGAGGGGCACGAACTGGGCACGGCGCTGCAGTACGGCGCCGTGATGCAGGCCTACAACATCCGCCACTCGCTGATTGTGGGCCCCACCTCGGGCTACAACACCGACAACCGCTGCCTGCTGGCGGCACTGGCTGAACACCCGGGACGCTCGAAGGGCATTGCCGTGGTGCCGCTGGACATCAGCAGTGACGAACTGGCGACGTTCAAGGAACAGGGCGTGGTGGGCATTGCCTTCAACGTCGCCATGCTCGGCACCGCACCGTTCGTGGCGGTGGATGCGTTGATGGGGCGGCTCGGCGAGCTGGACCTGTTCGCCCAGATCCAGGTACTGGATGATCAGTTGCCCGAGCTGATGCCATTGCTCAAGCGCACCAGCACGCCCCTGCTGATCGACCATAGCGGCCGCCCGGACGTTGACGCCGGGCTGGCCCAACCGGCTTTCAAGGCACTGCTGTCGCTGGCAGGCCAGGATCGCACCTTCGTCAAGTTGTCGGGGCTGTCGAAGTTTTCTCACCAGCCATACCCGTGGTCCGATGCGCAGCCCTACCCGTTGGCGTTGCTCGAAGCATTCGGCGCCGAGAACTGCATGTGGGGTTCGGACTGGCCATTCCTGCGCGCCACCGAGCGCATGGACATCGGCACCTTGTTGCTGTTGGTGGAGCAGATGTTCCCGGACCAAAAAGTGCGCGAACAGATCCTGTGGGCCACGCCGAAGCGGGTGTTTGGCTTCGCGGATTGATTTTCAGGGCCCTGACGCGACCTTCGGCCGCGACAGGAGACCTCTGCAGCCTCACAGGTGAACAGACCCGATAGGGGCGGCGTCCGGAGGCGGGGCGGTCTAGAGGCGCACGCTGGCGAAGGTCGACTCGTTGCGCGCCTGGCTCAGCGCCGACATCGGCCCCGACAGGGGCGCCAGCACGATCGCCTGCGGGATCGGCATCATTGCCACCTGCTGCGCAGTATTGGAGCCCACGCGCTCGTCGCGCGGCGGAATGCCGAAGTATTCGCGGTAGCACTTGGAGAAGTGCGGCGTGGACACGAACCCGCACACCGACGCCACTTCGATGATCGACATGGGCGTCTGCTTCAGCAGTTGCCGGGCACGAATCAGGCGCAGCTTGAGGTAGTAGCGCGACGGAGAGCAATGCAGGTATTTCTGGAACAGCCGCTCCAGCTGCCGGCGCGACACCGATACGTACACGGCCAGCTCATCCAGGTCGATCGGCTCTTCCAGGTTGGCTTCCATCAACGCCACGATTTCCTGCAGCTTCGGCTGGTTGGTGCCGAGCATATGCTTGAGCGGCACGCGCTGGTGATCCTGCTCGTTGCGGATGCGCTCGTAGACGAACATTTCCGAAATGGCCGCCGACAACTCGCGACCATGATCACGGCTGATCAGGTGCAGCATCATGTCCAGCGGCGCGGTGCCGCCAGAACTGGTGAAGCGGTTGCGGTCGAGGGTGAACAGGCGCGTGCTCATGGCAACGCGCGGAAACGCTTCTTGCATTGACGCCAGGCACTCCCAGTGCACGCTGCAATCAAAACCGTCGAGCAGGCCGGCGCAGGCCAGGGCCCAGCTGCCGGTGCACACGGCGCCCAGGCGCTTGGACTGGCGAGCCTGGCTTTGCAGCCACGTCACGTGTTCGCGGGTCACCGTGCGTTGAATGCCAATGCCACCACAGACGATCACGGTGTCCATGGCCGGAGCCTTGTGCATGGCCGCGTCCGGGGTGATCTGCAGGCCATCACTGGCCCAGACCTGACCGCCGTCCACGCTCAGGGTGGTCCAGCGGTACAACTCACGGCCGGACAACTGGTTGGCCATGCGCAGAGGTTCCACTGCGGACGCCAGGGAAATCAGCGTGAAATTATCCAGCAGCAGAAAGCCGATGGATTGAGGCGTACGGGTCTGGGGTTGGGCCCCGGAGTTGAACGACGTCATCGCGGTATCTCCTCACTCAAAGCGGGTGATGGCCTCAGGCGAGGCTCTTCTTATGGCCCTGTTCGAGGGAGGGCTTTGCAATGACAACGCAAATGCCATGCCTAAACTTGAATGGCTATTCAATAAAACCTGAAAACGACGTCGCTCTGCGGCTACTTGCCACAGATGGCAAAATGACACTTACGGCGGCCAGCAAGGGCTGTGAGCACTTCGGTAGCACTTGTGTGAAGCGACGGACGGGAAGATGAAAAGAGTGTCACCCACGGCACGGGCGAATGACAGCCAGGGGCTGGCCGTGGCCAATCAGGCAGAGGAGTGCCGGACGCGCCAAAACGTCGCGAGAAAACGACGTTGTGTGCGAAAAAGGTTCAGCACTCGATAGCGCTTACCGCAAGGCCACCGCGCGAGGTTTCCTTGTACTTGTCGTGCATGTCGGCGCCGGTGTCGCGCATGGTGCGGATCACCCGATCCAGCGAGATAAAATGCTGGCCATCGCCGCGCAGCGCCATCTGCGCGGCATTGATGGCCTTCACCGCGGCAATGGCATTGCGCTCGATGCAGGGCACCTGCACCAACCCGCCCACCGGGTCGCAGGTCAGGCCCAGGTTATGTTCCAGGCCGATCTCGGCCGCGTTTTCCAGTTGTGCCGGGGTAGCGCCGAGGATTTCGGCCAGTCCCGCTGCCGCCATGGCACACGCCGAGCCCACCTCCCCTTGGCAGCCCACTTCGGCGCCCGAGATCGATGCATTCTTTTTGCAAAGAATGCCGATGGCTGCTGCCGCCAGCAGGTAATCGACCACGTTGGCCTCGCTGACCTCGTCACTGAACTTCATGTAGTAATGCAGTACGGCCGGGATAATGCCCGCCGCGCCGTTGGTCGGCGCCGTGACCATGCGCCCACCCGCAGCATTTTCCTCGTTTACGGCCAGGGCGAACAAGTTCACCCACTCCATGGCACTCAGGGTGGAGCCGATGACGTTGGGCTTGTTCAGCTCCTGCAGGCTGCGGTGCAGGCGCGCCGCGCGGCGCCGTACGTTAAGCCCGCCAGGCAGAATGCCTTCGTGTTTCAGGCCCTGTTCCACGCAGTCCTGCATGGCTCGCCAAAGCGTCATCAGGCCGGCGCGAATCTCCACTTCGCTGCGCCAGACTTTTTCGTTGGCCATCATCAATTGCGACACGCGCAGGTCGTTTTGCTCGCACAGCTCCAGCAGCTCCACGGCCGTGTCGAAATCGTAGGGCAACACAGTGGTGTCGGCATCCAGCACGCCACTGGCCGCCTGGGCCGAATCAACCACGAAACCGCCGCCCACCGAGTAGTAGGTGTCGCGATGCAGCTCACCCTGGGCGCCTTCGGCGATCAGGGTCATGGCGTTGGGGTGATAGGGCAGGTTCTCCTCCAGCAGCAGCATGTCGCGCTGCCACACGAACGGGATGGGTCGCTCGTTGGCCAATCTCAGCGTGTTGGTTTCGCGCAGGGTGGCAATGTGCAGAGCGATGGTGTTGGGGTCCACCGCGTCCGGCCATTCACCCATCAGGCCCATGATCACAGCATTGTCGCTGCCGTGGCCCACACCGGTGGCCGACAGCGAGCCATAAAGGCGCACTTCCACGCGTGTCACCTGCTGCAGTTCGCCGCGTTCGCACAGGCCCTGCACGAACAAAGCGGCAGCGCGCATAGGCCCCACCGTATGTGAACTGGACGGCCCGATGCCGATCTTGAACAGGTCAAACACACTGATAGCCATTGCCGCGCACCTCCTGAATTAGGCAGACCGGGCCGCCGCTGCGGCCCTTGGCGCAACTGCTACGCTTGAGCCGCGTGCGCCGGATTGCCACCATCATCAGCCTTCCGGCCAGCGACGCGCCGTCTGCAACCGACTTGCCCATGCCCAGCAGCGCCTAAGCCCGGGTAACGGCGTTTTCAGCCCGTTCGGCGATGAAAAACCGCGCTTGCAAGGCTCGAAAAATCTGTAAGCGACGTCATCGGCACTGGAAGCGACTCTCTATGTACTGGTTACGACCCCCCCTGTAGGCGAGGGTTTTTCACTGGTCCATGATCAGTCTCGACTCGATTGCAAGGCACCCGGCCAACGCTGTCTGTTTGCAGCGTTGCCTGCCACCCCAACCGCGACCAGAAAGCGGGTCAGCCTGAGCAGGCCGCCCGAGAAGAAAACATCCAGGAGCGCAACCCCATGAAAGGTTCACCATCGTTGTTGTTGGCCGCCATGTTGAGTCTGCCGATGCTGGCCCACGCAGCAGAACCGGCCCAGTGCGACACCGTCAATTTCTCCGACGTCGGCTGGACCGACATCACCGTCACCACCGCCGTCACCAGCGCAGTACTGCAGTCGCTGGGCTACAAGACCAACACCACCATGATTTCGGTGCCGGTGACCTACAAGTCACTGGCCGACGGCAAGAACATGGACGTGTTCCTGGGCAACTGGATGCCCACCATGGAAAACGACATCAAGCCTTACCGTGATGCCGGCACCGTGGAAACCGTGCGCGCCAACCTGGAAAACGCCAAGTACACCCTGGCCGTGCCCCAGGAACTTTATGACAAGGGCCTGCACGACTTTGCTGACATCGCCAAATTCAAGAAGGAACTGGATGGCAAAATCTACGGCATCGAACCGGGCAACGACGGCAACCGCCTGATCCAAAGCATGATCGACAAGAACGCCTTCGGCCTGAAAGACGCCGGCTTCAAGGTGGTGGAGTCGAGCGAGGCCGGCATGCTCAGCCAGGTTGACCGCGCCCAGCGCCGTAACACCGCCGTGGTGTTCCTGGGCTGGGAACCGCACCCGATGAACACGCGCTTCAAGATCAAGTACCTGACCGGTGGCGATGACTACTTCGGCCCCAACTTCGGCCAGGCCACCATCTACACCAACGTGCGCAAGGGCTACACCCAGGAATGCAGCAACGTGGGCCAGTTGCTGAAGAACCTGTCGTTCACCCTGCCGATGGAAAGCTCGCTGATGGGCAACGTCCTCGACGACAAGATGAAGCCGGATGTCGCTGCCAAGGCGTGGATCAAGAAAAACCCGCAGGTGCTCGACACCTGGCTGGCGGGCGTAACCACCGTGGACGGAAAACCAGGCCTGGAGGCCGCCAAGGCAAAACTGACGCAGTAACCGCAGAACTTGCGGCGGGTACGCCCGCCGCAAGCCGTCCTTTCAACTTGCATGCGGACGTTCAATACCATGCTGACTGATCATAAAATCCCGCTGGGCCAATACATCGCCAGCTTCGTTGACTGGTTGACGCGACATGGCGCCAGCACCTTCGATGCCATCTCCTCTACCCTTGAAGGGATGATCCATGGCCTCACGTTTGGCCTGACCTGGTTCAATCCGCTGGCGTTGATCTTCCTGATTGCTGCGCTGGCGCATTTCATCCAGCGAAAATGGGGGCTGACCGCCTTCGTGGTGCTGTCATTCCTGTTGATCCTGAACCTGGGGTACTGGCAGGAGACCATGGAAACCCTGGCCCAGGTGCTGTTCGCCACCCTGGTGTGCGTGGCCATCGGCGTGCCGCTGGGCATCGTCGCGGCGCACAAGCCCATGTTCTACACCATGATGCGCCCCGTGCTCGACCTGATGCAGACCGTACCGACCTTCGTGTACCTGATCCCAACCCTGACTCTGTTCGGCCTGGGCGTAGTACCCGGGCTGATTTCCACGGTGGTGTTCGCCATTGCCGCACCCATCCGCCTGACTTACCTGGGCATCCGCGACGTGCCCCACGAGCTACTCGACGCCGGCAAGGCCTTCGGATGCTCGCGTCGCCAACTGCTGTCGCGAATCGAACTGCCCCATGCCATGCCGAGCATTGCCGCCGGCATTACCCAGTGCATCATGCTGTCGCTGTCGATGGTGGTCATCGCCGCGCTGGTGGGTGCCGACGGCTTGGGCAAACCCGTGGTCAACGCACTGAACACCGCCGATATCGCCCTGGGCTTCGAAGCGGGCCTGGCCATCGTGCTGCTGGCAATCATGCTCGACCGTATCTGCAAACAACCCGATGCAAAAACAGGGGGTGACGCATGAGCATAATCCGCTTCGACAAGGTGGACGTCGTCTTCACCAACAAGCCCAAGGAAGCGTTGAGCCTGCTGGACCAGGGCCTGTCACGGGACCAGATCCTGAAAAAGACCGGCCAAGTGGTAGGCGTGGAAAAAGCCAGCCTGGACATCAACAAGGGCGAGATCTGCGTGTTGATGGGCCTGTCGGGCTCGGGCAAGTCCAGCCTGCTACGCTGCATCAACGGCCTGAATACGGTGAGCCGCGGCAACCTGTTCATCGAGCACGAAGGCTCGCAGATCGACATTGCCAACTGCACCCCCGCCGAACTGAAACTGATGCGCACCAAGCGCATCGCCATGGTTTTCCAGAAATTCGCCCTGATGCCTTGGCTGACGGTGCGCGAGAACATCAGCTTTGGCCTGGAAATGCAGGGCCGTCCGGAAAAGGAACGGCGCAAGCTGGTGGACGAAAAGCTGGAGCTGGTGGGCCTGACCCAGTGGCGCAACAAGAAGCCCGACGAACTGTCCGGCGGCATGCAGCAGCGCGTGGGCCTGGCTCGCGCCCTGGCCATGGACGCCGACATTCTGCTGATGGACGAACCCTTCTCCGCCCTCGACCCGCTGATCCGCCAGGGCCTGCAGGACGAGTTGCTGGCGTTGCAGAACAAACTGAGCAAGACCATCGTGTTCGTCAGCCATGACCTGGACGAGGCGCTCAAGCTGGGCAGCCGCATCGCGATCATGAAAGACGGCAAGATCATCCAGTACAGCAAACCTGAAGAAATTGTGCTGAACCCGGCCGACGACTATGTGCGTACCTTCGTCGCCCACACCAACCCGCTCAACGTGCTGTGCGGCCGCAGCCTGATGCGCACGCTGGAGAACTGCAAGCGCATCAACGGCTCGGTGTGCCTGGACCCGGGCGGCGATTCATGGATAGACCTGGCAGAAGGCAACACCATCAAGGGTGCGCGCCAGGGCGCGGGCGTGCTGGACCTGCAGAACTGGGTACCTGGCCAGGCCGTGGAAGGCCTGGGCCGCCAGCCGACGCTGGTGGGCGCCGACATCGGCATGCGTGACGCGCTGCAGATCCGCTACCACACCGGCAACAAACTGGTGCTGCACGACAACAACCGTGTGGTGGGGATCCTTGGCGACAGCGAGCTGTACCACGCGCTGCTGGGTAAAAACCTGGGGTAAAGCCCTGTCCAGCCAACTATTGGAAAAGACAAGGGTGGGAGCGGGCTCTGCCCGCTCCCACCGTAAGCAGTGCCATGCCGCCCGGATGGATCAGCGGCGGATGTACTCGCGGCCGCCCAGGGCCAGCAACTCGGCCTGCATCTGTTCCAGGCGGTCTTCTTCGACTTTGGCGTCCTGCTTCATGGCCTTGACCAGGCCCCACATGAACAGCAGCAGTACCACCGAGAACGGCAGGCCAGCCAGCACCACCATGGTCTGCATGGCTTCGAAGTTGCCTGCGAACAGCAGGCCGATGGTCACCAGGGTGATGATCGCCGACCAGAGGATACGCAACCAGTGAGGGGCATCTTCATCCACGTCACCACCTTTGCACGACAGGTTGGCCATCATCACCGCGCCGGAATCCGCCGGGGTGAGGAACAGCACGAAGCCGACAAAGATGGCCACGCCGATGACGATCTTCGACGCCGGGTAGTGGTCCAGCAACTGGTACATGGCCATGGACGGCTGTTCCAGCGCCGTCTTGCCCAACTCCACCGCATGCTGGTTCATCACCAGGTCCAGGGCGGTATTGCCGAACACCGACAGCCACGCCAGGGTAAAGCCCAGGGGGATCAGCAACACGCCGAAAATCAGTTCACGCACCGTGCGGCCACGGGAAATACGCGCGATGAACATGCCCACGAATGGCGCCCAGGAAATCCACCACGCCCAGTAGAACAGGGTCCACAGGCCCAGCCAGCGCTCGGACTTGGCCGTGTCGCCGGTGTACACGTACAGGTCGAAGGTTTTCAGCACCACGCCGTTCAGGTAGTCACCGATGTTCTGAATGAAGCCGTTGAGCAGGTGCAGGGTGTCGCCGGCCAGCAGCACGAACAGCAACAGACCGCTGAACAGCAGAATGTTGAGATTGGACAGCCGGCGAATGCCGTTTTCCACGCCCGACACGGCGGCGATGGTCGCCACCGTGCTCATTACCAGAATCACGATCAGCAGGTTGGTGTTGTTGTGCTCCATGCCGAACAGGTGCTCAAGGCCCGACGACACCTGCATGGCGCCGATGCCCAGGTTGGTCACCAGGCCCAACAGCGTCACGAACATGCCAAAGCCGTCCACGGCATCGCCGGCCAGGCCCTTGACCCAGCGCTGGCCCACCAGCGGGTACAGCGCCGAGCGCAGCGCCAGTGGCTGGTTATGCCGATAGGCGAAATAGGCCACCGCCAACCCCACCAGCGCATAAATGGCCCAGCCATGCAGGCCCCAGTGCAGGAACGTCAGTTGCACGGCCTGACGAGCGGCAGCGTTGCTGGCCGAAACGCCCTCCGGTGGATTGAAAAAGTGGTCCAGCGGCTCGGATGCGCCGAAATACAGCAGCGAAATACCGATGCCCGAAGAGAACAGCATGCCCGCCCAGGCGCCGTAGCTGAAGTCGGGGGTATCGTCCTTGGTGCCCAGTTTGAGTTTGCCGAACGAGGTGAACGCCAGGCCTACCACGAACACCAGGTAGGCACCGATGACCAGCATGTAGTACCAGCCAAAACTCCTGGACAACCAATCCTGGGCCTGGCCCAGCAAATGCCCGGCCTGTTGGGGGGCGGCGATGAGCACCGCAGTCAGCAGCAGTATCAATATCGTCGACGCGTAAAACACGACGGGGTTGAGCCGAACCCTTTCGGTGGGGTTCTTGATCAGGGAGGCAGAACTCATGGCACAGATGCTCCAGGCAGTGCGAGAGAAAGACACACAAAGACTCATTCCTTAGGCGAATGCTGCAATGCCCACACGCCAAGGAGTGATATAAAGCACCTCGATTTTTTTCGGGGTGCCATTTGTGCCACTCGGACGCCCGCAAAGCATGTCAATGGCACAAATTGTCGCAGAGCTTATTCTTTGTTGATTGAACGTTCAATCAAAACAAAATAGACTGGTCTTCGCCGAGACGGGCGGCTTGCTGTCCGTCGCAAGGCCAAAGGAGAAGTGTTCAATGCCCAAGGTCGGTATGCAGCCTATCCGCCGCCAGCAGTTGATCGAAGCCACCCTGCTTGCGGTCGACCAGGTCGGCATGGCAGATGCCAGCATTGCGCTGATCGCCCGCCTGGCGGGTGTGTCGAATGGAATCATCAGTCACTACTTTCAGGACAAGAACGGCCTGATCGCAGCGACCATGCGCTACCTGATGAATGCCCTGATCGACAACGTCAGGGCGCGGCGCCAGGTGCTGGGGGACGAAAGCCCCCGCGCCCACCTGCAGGTGATCATCGAGGGCAACTTCGACGCCAGCCAGGTCAACGGCCCGGCAATGAAAACCTGGCTGGCCTTTTGGGCCGCCAGCATGCACCAGCCGTCTTTGCACCGGTTGCAGCGGATCAACGATCACCGCCTGTATTCCAACCTGTGCTGCCAGTTCCGCCGCGTATTGCCGCAGGAACAGGCACGTAGCGCCGCCCGCGGGCTGGCCGCTCTGATTGACGGGCTGTGGTTGCGCGGCGCGCTTTCGGGCGACGCCTTTGACACTGACCAGGCGCAGCAAATCGCCTACGAATACATGGATCAGCAATTGGCAAAGCAGGTGATGTAGCGTTTCACGCGCTCGCATCTGCTCAGCTACCCAGACAAGCACTTGCGAGGACACTATGGCCCGTTTCGAACTGCAAAAACTCTACATTGATGGCGGTTACGTGGACGCATCCAGCGATGCCACCTTCGACGCCATCAACCCGGCCAACGGGGAAGTCCTTGCCAACGTGCAACGGGCTACCGAAGCCGACGTCGAGCGCGCCGTGGTCAGCGCCGAAAAGGGCCAGAAAGTCTGGGCCGCCATGACCGCCATGGAGCGCTCGCGCATCCTGCGCCGTGCCGTGGATATCCTGCGTGAGCGCAACGACGAACTGGCAGCCCTGGAAACCCTGGACACCGGCAAGGCCTATTCGGAAACCCGCTACGTGGACATCGTCACCGGTGCCGACGTGCTGGAATACTACGCAGGCCTGGTGCCGGCCATCGAAGGCGAGCAGATCCCACTGCGCGACACTTCGTTCGTCTACACCCGCCGCGAGCCGCTGGGTGTGACCGTGGGCATCGGCGCCTGGAACTACCCGATCCAGATCGCCCTGTGGAAATCGGCCCCGGCCCTGGCCGCCGGCAACGCCATGATCTTCAAGCCCAGTGAAGTCACCTCGCTGACCACCCTGAAACTGGCCGAGATCTACACCGAGGCCGGTCTGCCGGCAGGCGTGTTCAACGTGTTGACCGGCAGCGGCCGCGAAGTGGGCACCTGGCTGACCGAGCACCCGCGCATCGAGAAAATCTCCTTCACCGGCGGCACCGACACCGGCAAGAAGGTCATGGCCAGCGCTTCGAGCAGCTCGCTGAAGGAAGTGACCATGGAACTGGGCGGCAAGAGCCCGCTGATCATTTTCGACGACGCCGACCTTGATCGCGCCGCCGACATCGCCATGATGGCCAACTTCTACAGCTCGGGCCAGGTGTGCACCAACGGCACCCGCGTGTTCGTGCCCAACGCCCTGAAGGCTGCGTTCGAAGCCAAGATCGCCGAGCGCGTGCAGCGCATCCGCGTTGGCGACCCGGAAGACGAAAACACCAACTTCGGCCCGCTGGTGAGCTTCGCCCACATGGAAAGCGTGCTGGGCTACATCGCCAAGGGCAAGGAAGAAGGCGCCCGCGTACTGTGCGGCGGCCAGCGCCTGACCGAGGGCGAGTTCGCTCAGGGCGCCTACGTGGCCCCTACGGTGTTCACCGACTGCCGCGATGACATGACCATCGTGCGTGAAGAGATCTTCGGCCCGGTGATGGCCATCCTCGGCTACGACACCGAGGAAGAAGTGATCCGCCGTGCCAACGACACCGACTTCGGCCTGGCCGCCGGTATCGTCACCCAGAACCTGACCCGCGCTCACCGCGTGATTCATCAGCTGGAAGCCGGTATCTGCTGGATCAACGCCTGGGGCGAGTCCGACGCCAAAATGCCGGTGGGCGGCTACAAGCAGTCCGGCGTGGGCCGCGAGAACGGCATCAGCTCGCTGAACCAGTACACCCGGATCAAATCGATCCAGGTCGAACTGGGCGACTACGCCTCGGTGTTCTAAGAGCCGGCCCTCATTCCCCCTGCGGGACTGGGCTCTTTGTGGGAGCGGGCTCTGCCCGCGAATGGATCGCCTCCGACCTTTTCGCGGGCAGAGCCCGCTCCCACAGGCATCAGCATCCCACAGGCATTTGCCCACCCTACGACTTTGACAGGGAGCAGAAATGTCCAAAGAATTCGACTACATCATCATAGGGGCCGGCTCGGCCGGTAACACCCTGGCTACCCGCCTCACCGAAGACAAAGGCGTCACCGTCCTGCTGCTGGAAGCCGGCGGCCCCGACTATCGCGCCGACTTCCGCACCCAGATGCCCGCCGCCCTGGCGTTCCCGCTGCAAGGCCGCCGCTACAACTGGGCCTATGAAACCGATCCAGAACCGCACATGGACAACCGTCGCATGGAATGCGGCCGCGGCAAGGGCCTGGGCGGCTCGTCGCTGATCAACGGCATGTGCTACATCCGCGGCAACGCCATGGACTACGACGGCTGGGCCAAGCTGCCAGGCCTTGAAGACTGGACCTACCTGGACTGCCTGCCGTATTTTCGCAAGGCGGAAACCCGTGACATCGGCCCCAACGACTACCACGGTGGCGAAGGCCCGGTCAGCGTCACCACACCAAAAGCCGGCAACAACCCGCTGTTCCACGCCATGGTCGAGGCCGGCGTGCAGGCCGGTTACCCGCGCACCGAGGACCTCAACGGTTATCAGCAGGAAGGCTTCGGCCCCATGGACCGCACCGTGACGCCCAAAGGCCGTCGCGCCAGCACCGCCCGTGGCTATCTGGATACCGCCAAGCAGCGTGATACGCTGACCATCGTCACCCACGCCCTGACCGACCGCATCCTGTTCGACGGCAAGCGCGCTGTGGGCGTGTCGTACCTGGTGGGCGAGAGCAGCACCGCGGTCGAAGCCCGCGCCAGGAAAGAAGTGCTGCTGTGCAGCGGCGCCATTGCCTCGCCGCAGATTCTGCAACGCTCCGGCGTAGGCCCCAAAGATCTGCTCAAGCGTTTGGACATTCCCGTGGTGCACGACCTGCCTGGCGTCGGCCAGAACCTGCAGGACCACCTGGAAATGTACCTGCAGTACGCCTGCACCAAGCCGGTATCGCTGTATCCCTCGCTGCTGTGGTGGAACCAGCCGGCCATTGGCGCCGAGTGGATGTTCAACGGCACCGGCATCGGCGCCAGCAACCAGTTCGAGGCCGGCGGCTTTATCCGCACGCGCCCGGAATTCGAATGGCCGAACATTCAGTACCACTTCCTGCCGGTGGCCATTAACTACAACGGCAGCAACGGCGTGAAAGAGCACGGTTTCCAGGCTCACGTAGGGTCCATGCGCTCGCCGAGCCGTGGTCGCGTGCAGCTGAAATCGAAGAACCCGCGCGAATACCCGAGCATCCTCTTCAACTACATGGCCACCGAGCAGGACTGGCAGGAATTCCGCGACGGCATCCGCCTGACCCGGGAAATCATGCAACAGCCGGCGCTGGACGAATTCCGCGGCCGCGAGATCAGCCCGGGCATCGACGTGCAGAGCGACGAGGAGCTGGACAAGTTCGTGCGCGAACACGCCGAAACCGCGTTCCACCCGTCGTGTTCATGCAAGATGGGCAATGACGACATGGCCGTGGTCGACGCCCAGGGCCGCGTGCATGGCCTGCAAGCCTTGCGCGTGGTGGATGCCTCGATCATGCCGATCATCACCACCGGCAACCTCAACGCGCCAACGATCATGATGGCCGAGAAAATCGCTGACAAAATCCGCGGCCGCCAACCGTTGCCGCGTAGCACGGCTGATTACTATGTAGCGGGGGATGCGCCGGTGCGTAAAGCACCTATGCGCGCAGTGCAGTAACCGCGTCGCGGCCTTCGCGGGCAGAGCCCGCTCCCACACAGGTATGCCATGCCAAGGTATTCCTATGTGGGAGCGGGCTCTGCCCGCGAAAAGGACGACGCCGATCTCAATCCTTGCGACAAATCACCACACCCGCCTAAGCTAGACGCATTTCACCCCTGCCAAACCATAAGGGATGTCATGCCCACCCTTCTAGACCCCCGCACCGCCAAGCTACTGCCCTGGGTAGTGGCCATCGCTTTTTTCATGCAGTCCCTGGACGGCACTATCCTCAACACCGCCCTGCCCGCCATGGCCCGCGACCTGGCCGAAGACCCGCTGCGCATGCAGTCGGTGGTCATTGCCTACATGCTGACGGTGGCGTTGCTGATTCCGGCGTCCGGCTGGATCGCCGACCGTTTCGGCACCAAGCGCGTGTTCTTCAGTGCCATCGCCCTGTTCAGCATCGGCTCGCTGGCCTGTGCGCTGTCCGGCAGCCTGACCGTGCTGGTGTGCTCCAGGGTGCTGCAAGGCCTGGGCGGCGCGTTGATGCTGCCCGTGGGGCGCCTGGTGGTGCTGCGGGCCTACCCGCGATCCGACCTGGTGCGCATCCTCGGCTTCGTCACCATTCCTGGCCTGCTGGGCCCGCTGCTGGGCCCCACCCTGGGCGGCTGGATGGTGGAGTACCTGAGCTGGCACTGGATATTTCTGATCAACCTGCCCGTCGGGGCCCTGGGTTGCTGGGCGGTGTGGACCATTGTGCCGGACCTGCGCGGCAGCAGTCGCACGCACTTCGATACCCAGGGCTTTCTGATGTTTGGCGCCGCCATGGTGCTGATCACCATTGCCATGGAAGGCCTGGGCGAACTGCACCTGCCGCACCTGCGGGTGATGCTGCTGTTGTTCGGCGGCATGGCCTGCCTGGCGGCGTATTGGGTACGTGCCGCCCACGATGACGAACCGCTGTTTTCACCCACCCTGTTTCGCACCCGCACCTTCGCGGTGGGCATCCTGGGCAACCTGTTCGCCCGACTGGGCAGCGGCGCCCTGCCCTTTCTGGTGCCATTGCTGCTGCAGGTTGCGCTGGGCTACTCGCCGGCCGAGGCCGGCATGAGCATGATCCCGCTGGCAGCCTCGGCGATGCTGGCCAAGTCCGTGGCCCGGCCGTTGATCGAACGCTTTGGCTACCGCATCGTACTGACCGCAAACACCTTGGCCCTGGGCATCATGCTGGCGAGCATGGGCCTGGTGACGCCGCACACGCCCTACATCGTGCTGCTGATTCAACTGGGCGTCATGGGCGCCATCAACTCCTTGCAGTTCACGGCCATGAACACCGTGACCCTGATTGACCTGGACGACGCCAACGCCAGCAGCGGCAACAGCCTGCTGTCGGTGGTTGCCCAGCTGTCGCTCAGCCTCGGAGTGGCGTGTGCGGGCGCGTTGCTGGGCGGGTTCAGCACCGAGGCCAACACCGATGTGCTGGAAGCCTTCCAACTGACCTTCCTGACCATCGGCATCATGGCCATGCTGGCGGCTGCCATCTTCGTCCAGCTGTCCAACAGCGACGGTAAAAAGGACAGCAGCAACGCTGTTCGTCCGGAACCGGAGATAGAGGCTTAGGGCCAAAGGCCATGGGGCTGGTACACTGCGCGACATTTTGTTTTGCAGGCCAGTCCCGTGACCACCATCGCCACCGCTTTTAATACTTTGCCTTTGTCCGCCGCCATGCTGGCCAACCTGGAATCCCTCGGGTATGCCCAGATGACGCCGATTCAGGCGCAAAGCTTGCCGGTGATCCTCAAGGGCATGGACCTGATTGCCCAGGCCAAGACCGGCAGCGGCAAGACCGCCGCCTTCGGCATCGGCCTGCTGAACCCGATCAACCCGCGCTACTTCGGTTGCCAGGCCCTGATCATGTGCCCGACCCGCGAGCTGGCCGACCAGGTGGCCAAGGAAATCCGTCGCCTGGCCCGCGCCGAAGACAACATCAAGGTGCTGACCCTGTGCGGCGGCGTGTCCTTCGGCCCGCAGATCGCCTCGCTGGAACACGGCGCGCACATCATCGTTGGCACCCCGGGGCGCATCCAGCAGCACCTGCGCAAGGGCTCGCTGGTACTGGACGGTCTCAACACCCTAGTGCTCGACGAAGCCGACCGCATGCTGGACATGGGCTTCTACGATTCCATCGAAGACATCATCGAGCAGACCCCGGCTCGCCGCCAGACCCTGCTGTTCTCCGCCACTTACCCGGTGGGCATCAAGCAGTTGGCCTCCAAGTTCATGCGCGACCCGCAGACCGTCAAGGCCGAGTCCATGCACGCCGACAGCCAGATCGAGCAGCGTTTTTACGAGATCAGCCCGGAAGAGCGCCTGAGCGCGGTGACCAAGGCCCTGGGCCATTTCCGCCCGCAGTCCTGCGTGGCGTTCTGCTACACCAAGCAGCAGTGCCAGGAAGTGGTCGACCACCTGACCGCCAAGGGCATCAGCGCCGTGGCGCTCAATGGTGACCTTGAGCAGCGCGACCGTGACCAGGTGCTGGCCATGTTCGCCAACCGCAGCACCTCGGTGCTGGTGGCCACCGACGTCGCCGCCCGCGGCCTGGACATCGATGCCCTGGATATGGTGATCAACGTCGAACTGGCGCGTGATTCGGAAATCCACATTCACCGCGTGGGCCGTACCGGCCGTGCTGGCGAGAATGGCCTGGCGATAAGCTTCGTGGCCCCGGCCGAAGCGCAGCGCGCCCAGGCCATCGAGCAACTGCAGAAGTCGCCGCTCAACTGGCAACCGCTGGACAGCCTGACCGCCCAGGCGGGCGGCCCGTTGCTGCCGGCCATGGCTACCCTGTGCATTGCTGCCGGCCGCAAAGACAAGGTTCGCCCAGGCGACATCCTTGGCGCGCTGACCGGCGATGCCGGCATCCCAGGTGCCCAAGTGGGCAAGATCGCGATTTTCGACTTCCAGGCCTACGTGGCCGTGGAGCGCGGCATCGCCAACCAGGCCCTGCAACGCCTGAACAACGGCAAGATCAAGGGCCGCTCGCTGCGCGTGCGTATCCTCTGATTCAACGGCAACACCGTCTGTGGGAGCGAGCTCTGCCCGCTCCCACATTGAAACTCCGCCAAAAGTCATTTTTTTATTTTATTTCGAGGATGATGTTGTGCGCTCTACCGACGTTGTGATCATTGGCGCAGGTGCCGCCGGCCTGATGTGCGCCTTCAGCGCTGCCGCCCGCGGCCGCCAGGTGCTGCTTATTGATCACGCCAACAAGGCCGGCAAGAAGATCCTGATGTCCGGCGGCGGGCGCTGCAACTTCACCAACCTGTACGCCGAACCGGCCAATTTCCTCTCGCAGAACCCGCATTTCTGCAAGTCGGCCCTGGCGCGCTACACCCAGTGGGACTTCATCGCCATGGTGGCCAAGCATGGCGTGCCGTACCACGAGAAGAAACTGGGCCAGCTGTTCTGCGACAACAAGTCCAGCGACATCCTCGAGATGCTGCTGGATGAGTGCCGCCAGGTGAATGTCGACCTGCGCCTGGACACCTCGGTGCAAACCGTCGAAAAGACCGACGCCGGTTACCTGCTCGATACCAGCATGGGTCAGGTCGCCTGCCAGTCGGTGGTAGTGGCCACCGGCGGCCTGTCCATCCCGACCCTGGGTGCCACCGGCTTCGGCTACCAGATTGCCCGCCAGTTCGGCCACGAAGTGCTGGCCACCCGGGCCGGCCTGGTGCCGTTCACCATCACCGACCAGCTCAAGGAACTGTGCACTGAGCTGTCGGGCACCTCGGTGGATTGCCTGGTCAGCTGCAACGACCAGAGCTTTCGCGAGAACATTCTGTTCACCCACCGTGGCCTCAGCGGCCCGGCGATCCTGCAGATCTCCTCGTTCTGGCACCCCGGTGACGCGGTGGAAATCAACTTGCTGCCCGATCACGACGCGCTGGACTGGCTGCAACAGCAACAGGCCGAGCGCCCGAACAGCGAGCTGAAAACCTTGCTGGGCGAACTGTTCACCAAGAAGATGGCCAACCTGCTGGCCGACCACTGGTTCGCCTCCAAGCCCATGAAACAGTACACCCCGGCCGAACTGCGCGAGCTGGCCGAAAAGCTCGGCGCCTGGCAAGTGGTGCCGGCGGGCACCGAAGGCTACCGCACCGCCGAGGTTACCCTGGGCGGCGTGGACACCCGCGAAGTGTCGTCCAAAACCCTGGAATCGCTGAAAAGCCCGGGCCTGTATTTTGTTGGCGAAGTACTGGATGTCAGTGGCCACCTGGGTGGTTTCAACTTCCAGTGGGCGTGGGCCTCGGGCTACGCGGCGGCCCAGTTCGTTTAATAACGTTGCAGGCAGTATCCGGGAACAAATTTTGCTGGTAATAAGGGAGCGGCGACAGAGAATCGCCGCTCGCACCGGCTCTATTTAGCTCATCTGCCCAACAGGTTCGCCCCCCTCTATGGCATCGACCTCGTTTCGCCAATCCATGCGCCGCTTGTGGGCGCTCGACAAGTTCAGCTACAGCGTGCGGGTGTTCATTGCCCTGACCGGGTCCATGGCGTTCTGTTGGTACCAGAAGGAAATGCATTCGCTGATCCCGATCTTCCTCGGGATTATCGCCTGCGCCCTGGCCGAGACCGACGACAACTGGCAAGGCCGCATCAAGGCCCTGGCCGTGACCCTGGTGTGTTTCAGTTGCTCGGCCCTGTCGGTAGAACTGCTGTTCCCCTACCCCTACCTGTTCATTGGCGCCCTGGCCCTGGCGGCGTTTGCCCTGACCATGCTCGGCGCCCTGGGCGAGCGCTATAACGCCGTGGCCTATGCCACCTTGATCGTGGCGGTGTACACCATGATCGGCGTGGACCAACGCGGCGGCGAAACCAGCAACTTCTGGCAGGAACCCCTGCTGCTGGTGACCGGCGCGGCCTGGTATGGCGTGTTGTCGGTGTTGTGGCAGGCGCTGTTTTCCAACCAGCCGGTGCAGCAGGCCCTGGCGCGGCTGTTCCGCGAACTGGGCTACTACCTCAAGCTCAAGGCCAGCCTGTTCGAACCCATCCGCGGCCTTGACATAGAGGCGCGACGCCTGGAGCTGGCCAAGCAGAACGGCCGGGTGGTGGCGGCGCTCAATGCCACCAAGGAAATCATCCTGCACCGCGTGGGCGGCGGCCGCCCAGGCTCGAAAATCAGCCGCTACTTGAAGCTGTACTTCCTGGCCCAGGACATCCACGAACGCGCCAGCTCCTCGCACTACCCCTACAACGCCCTGTCGGAAGCCTTCTTCCACAGTGACGTGCTGTTCCGCTGCCAACGGCTGCTGCGCCAGCAGGGCGCTGCCTGCCGCCGGTTGTCGGAGTCGATCCAACTGCGCCAGCCGTTCATCTACGACGACAGCTTCGCCGAGGCCCTGGGCGACCTGCACGCCTCGCTGGAACACCTGCGCATCCAAAGCAACCCCGCCTGGCGCGGCCTGCTGCGTTCGCTGCGCGCCCTGGCGGCTAACCTGGCCACCCTGGACCGCCTGCTCAGCGACGCCAGCAACCCCGACAAGCTGGCCGACGAGAGCGACAGCAGCCTGCTGGACCGCTCGCCACGCAACCTCGGCGACGTGTGGAACCGCATCCGCCAGAACCTCACGCCCACCTCATTGCTGTTCCGCCATGCCCTGCGCCTGCCCTTGGCACTGACCGTGTGCTACGCCATCGTGCACCTGATCCCCACCACCCAGAGCTACTGGATCATGCTGACCACGGTGTTCGTCTGCCAGCCCAGCTATGGCGCCACGCGGCGCAAACTGGGCCAGCGCATCATCGGCACGGCCATTGGCCTGGTGATTGGTTGGCCGCTGTTCAACCTGTTCCCCAGCCCGCTCGTCCAGTCAATGTTCGCCATCGCCGCCGGCCTGGTGTTCTTCGTCAACCGTACCACCCGCTACACGGTCTCCACGGCCGGTATCACGTTGATGGTGCTGTTCTGCTTCAACCAGGTGGGCGATGGCTACGGCCTGTTCCTGCCGCGCCTGCTCGACACCCTGATCGGCAGCCTGATCGCCATCGTCGCGGTGTTCCTGTTCCTGCCTGACTGGCAGGGCCGACGCCTGAACAAGGTGCTGGCCAATACCCTGGCGTGCAACAGCATCTACCTGCGGCAGATCCTCGAACAGTACGCCCGCGGCAAGCGCGACGACCTCAGCTACCGCCTGGCCCGGCGCAACGCGCACAACGCCGATGCCGCACTGTCCACCACCCTGGCGAACATGCTCATGGAGCCGGGGCACTTCCGCAAGGAAGCCGACGTGGGCTTCCGCTTCCTGGTGCTGTCGCACACGCTGCTCAGCTACCTCTCTGGCTTGGGCGCCCACCGCGCCACCGAACTGCCGGAGCCGGTGCGCACGGAGCTGATCGAAGGCACAGGCCAAACGCTGGTGGCAAGTATCGATGACATCGCCAACAGCCTGGCCAACAAGACCCCAGTGGCGCTGCACAGCGACGCCGAGGAGGCCCTGGCCAACGCCCTGGAGCAAATGCCCGAAGAGGTCGATGAAGGCCAGCGCCTGGTGCAGACGCAACTGGCGCTGATCTGCCGCCAACTGGGCCCGCTGCGTACCCTCGCCGCTCACCTGATCAAGGACAAGGACCAGAAGGAAGCGGCGGCCGCCTGATTACATCCCGTATTGCTTGAGCAACCGCGCATAGCTGCCATCGGCCTGCATCTGGCCGATGGCCTTGTCGAAGGCCGCGACGATCTTCGCGTGGTCCGGGTTTTTCAAGCTCACCAGGATATGCAGGTGGTTGAGGCTCAAGGGCTGGGGCAGGAATTCGACGCCGTTGCGCACCCGCGGTAACTCCCGGCTCAGGTAATAGCGCGCCACGTACTCGTCTTCCAGGGTCAATTTCACCCGGTCGGCCGCCAGCATGCGCACGGCCATGGAGAAGTTGTGCACCGGTACTTTCTGCAACTGGTCGTCATTATCGAACGCGCCGGAGTAGGCGTAGCCGCGCACAATGGCGATGGGGTATGGGTGCAACTCGTCAAGGTTGCCGTTGTACTGAATCGACGAATCCTTGCGTTTGATGAACAGAATGCTGTTTTGCAGGTAGCTGCCCGAGAACTGGCCGATGTGCGTGCGATCGTCGTTGTACCAGGCGTTGACCAGCACGTCGTAACGCCCCTCTTCCACGCCCAGCAACGCGCGGGCCCAGGGCACCTGCTCGAAATCGCTGCCGTAGCCTGCTCGCGCCAGGGCCGTGGTCACCAGTTCCGTGGCCAGCCCGCCGTTGACCATGGTGGCGTCGGTAAAGGGCGGCCAGGCATCCGCCACCAGCCGCAGCCTGTCCGCTGAAGCCGTCTGGGCCAACATCAGCAATCCAAGCAAATACCAGACTCCAAGCAAATGCCGCATGCTCAAGATCCTGTAGCGGGCTCCTGGCCCGTCGTGTTGGTCCTGCATGAAGAACTGCGTGGCGAATGCCACCCTTCTCGACACTAACCTTAGCTCAACATCGCCAAGGCAGGTCCTGCGCCTGGATGACTCACTGATGACAATTCCGGTAATGGCAATGTGCCCTTAATTGAATTGAAGCACAATCCTTACCCGCGACATCGCTTCCATCCTTATGATGGCGGCTGGCAATTGGCACTACATTATTCAGGAGTCAACATGACCATCGAATGGGTCTGCAAACACCACGCTGATCTGGGTATCGACCAGCTGTACCGCATTCTTCAATTGCGCACCGAAGTCTTCGTGGTGGAACAGAAATGTCCTTACCAGGAAGTCGACGGGTTGGACCTGGAAGGTGACACTTGCCATTTGATGGGCTGGGACGGCAATCGGCTGGCCGCCTACCTGCGGCTGCTGGACCCGACGGCCCACGAAGGCGACGTGGTGATCGGCCGCGTGGTGACGGCACCCTTCGCGCGCGGCCAGGGGCTGGGGCACGAGTTGATGACCCAGGCGTTGTTGCACGCGGACAAGCTGTGGCAGCAGGCGCCGATCTATCTCTCGGCGCAGGCGCACCTGCAGGGGTATTACGGCAAGTATGGGTTTGTGGCACAGGGGGAGGAATATCTGGAGGATGATATTCCGCATATCGGCATGCGCCGCCCCCTTTGATCTGCTTGTGTGGGAGTTGGCTCAGGGGTAGCCCAGGGTTCGCTTGATCGCCGACAGATTCCGGCCGATCCAGGCCTTGTCGATGGCGCCCCAGTCGCGCACCACATACTGCCCGATATGGTTGCGCTCCCCTTGCGCCTGCTCGAACTCGCAGACAATGTCCAGGTCGGCCAGCGCCAGCAGTGTGTCCTGTGCTGTGCGCCGGGGCATGCCGGTGGCCTCTGTGATGGCTGGCACGGTGCGGGCCGTGCCGCTGTCGATCAGCCAGGCCACGTACAGTCGGCGGTAGAAGCTGGTCTTGGTCTTGCTCACTTCCATCGAGCTTTCCTTCTGAGTCATTGCGAAAGGTCACGCCAGGTCAGGTATATCCGCAGATCGAATTCCAGCTGATGGTAACCCGGCTGCATGTATTCGCAGAGCTTGTAGAAGGCCTTGTTGTGGTCGGACTCCTTCAAGTGCGCCAGCTCATGCACCACGATCATCTTCAGGAACTGCGGCGCGGCCTCCTTGAACAGCGAGGCAATGCGAATTTCCTTCTTGGCCTTGAGCTTGCCGCCCTGCACCCGCGACACCGCCGTGTGCAGCCCCAGCGCCCGGTGAGTCAGGTCCAGGCGGTTGTCGTAAAGCACTTTGTCCAGGTTCGGCGCATTGCGCAGGTGTTCCTGCTTGAGCTCCAGCGCGTAGGTGTACAGCGCCTTGTCACTCTGCACGCCGTGCCGATCAGGGTAGCGCTGGTGCAGGTAGTCGCCCAGGCGGTTTTCGGACAATAGCGTGCGCACCTGGTCTTGCAGGTGCTGGGGGTAGGCTTGCAGGTACTTGAGCGGGTTCATGGCGGCGATATAAAACGAGGTCAGCCGCCAGTGTACCCAATTTGCATGGCTATACCGTTGCCCAATCGAAATGCCCGGGGAACGCCGAGGCGTCCTCGGACGTCAGCGGCTTGGCCACCACAAAGCCCTGGGCCAGCTCGCAGCCATTGGCCTGCAACCACAGGTATTGCTCGCGGGTTTCCACGCCTTCGGCGATCACGGTGATACCGAAGTCGCGGCACAGCTCGATAATGTTGCGCGCCAATGCCGCGTCGCGCGTGGACTCGGGCAAGCGCGCCACCAGGTGACGGTCCAGCTTGAGCGTATCGATGGGCAGGTCGCGCAGCAGCTTCATTGAGCAGTGGCCGGTGCCGAAATCATCCAGCGCCACGCGCACGCCCAGGTTATGCAGCTCGTGCAACTGCTGCATGGCCTCGTCCTGATTGTGCATCAACGAAGTCTCGACCACCTCCACTTCCAATTGCTGCGCCTGCAGCCCGTTCATGGCAATGGCCCGCTGCAATTCCGGCACCAGGTTGGGCATCGCGAACTGGGCATTGCTCAGGCTGATGCTGAGGATCAACTGGTCGTCGAAGCTGTCGCGCCATACCCGACGCTGGGCGGCGCCCTGCTGGTAGATCCAACTGGTGAGGCGGCTGATCAACCGTGCTTCTTCCAGCAAGGGAATGAACAACCCCGGCGGCACGTCGCCGACGCTGGGGTGACGCCAGCGCAGCAAGGCCTCGAAACCGCGCAGGCGGCCGTCAGCGATGGACACCTGCGGCTGGTAGACCAGGGTGAAATCCTTTTTCTCGATGGCGCTGCTGACGCTGTCTTCCAGCATCAGCCGTGAGCGCGCGCGGCCGTTCATGTCCTGGTCGTAGTAACGGTATTGCTGGCGGCCGGCCTGCTTGGCGGCGTACATGGCTATGTCGGCGGCACGCAGCAGGCTGTCCAGGTTGGAGCCGCACTCAGGGTAGGTGGCGATGCCGATACTGACGCCCAGGGTCACGTCCAGCCCGTCGATCTGCTGGCACATGGAGACTCGGTCAATGAGCTTTTCCGCGACCTTGGCCGCCTGCTCCGGGTATTCCAGGGTGTCCAGCAATGCGGTGAATTCATCGCCGCCCATGCGCGCGACAATGTCATAGGAGCGCAGGCAATCCTTGAGCTGCTCGGCCACCCAGCGCAGTACCTTGTCGCCTGCATCGTGGCCGTGGTTGTCGTTGATGCGCTTGAAACCGTCCAGGTCCAGGTACAGCAGCGCCTGGGTCTTGTCCGAGCGCTCATTGCGCACCAGCGCGCTTTCAACCGTCTGGTAGAAGCCCCGGCGGTTGAGCAGGCCGGTCAGCGGGTCGGTGACCGCCTGGTATTCCAACTGTTGGTGCAGGTTACGCACCACCGACATGTCCAGTACCGTGACCACCATGGCGTGCTGCTCGCCGGGCAGCGGCGCGCACGACAGCGCGGCCGGCAACTGCTGGCCCGACACGGTGCACAGCACCGCGTCATGCACGCGGAATGTCTCTCGGTTGGCGTAGGCCCGGTAAAAGTCGGACTCCAGCCACTGGCCCATGGCCGGCTTGGCCACGAACTTGAGCAGTTCGGCGCCGGTCAGTTCAGCCACCGATGCGTTGAGCAACCGTGAAATGGCCGGGTTGGCGAAACTGATGCGGCCTTTTTCATCGATCACCAGAATGCCTTCGGCGGCATTCTCCAGCACCGAGGCATTAAAGGCCCGGGCCGTTTCCAGGTCCCGGCTCAGGCGTTGCAGGTCGCGACGGTTACGCTGCTGTTCCAGCAAGGCTTGAACCTTGGGCCGCAGGATTTGTGGGTCGAAGGGCTTGAACAGGTAGTCCACGGCGCCATTGGCATAACCCTTGAGCACCGACGCCTGGTTCTGTTCATTGGCGGTAAGGAAAATGATCGGGGTCAGCCGCGTACGCTGGCTGCCGCGCATCAGGCGGGCCACCTCGAAGCCGTCCATGCCCGGCATCTGCACATCAAGCAGAACCAGGTCGACCTCATGTTCCAGCAGCATGCTCAGGGCTTCTACCCCGGATGCAGCCGTGACGACTCGCCAGTCCTGTCGCTCAAGCAAGGCTCGCATGCTGATCAGGTTTTCCGGGTAATCATCGACGACCAGTAATACCGAGCCGCCATCGTTGGACTGGGGTTGCGCGCATTCCATGCATGCTTCTCATCAAGACATTTGGCAGCGGCCTCGCTAGCAAAGACCGGATACATGTTGCTGATTACTTTAGACCGGGATCCAACATAGCGGGAGACGTTAAATTGCCAGCATTGCACCAATGGGCGGTTAGCCGACTAACGGTAAGGTTACACATCCCCCGGAATCAAAGGGCTACGTGCATTTCGACGAAAGGCTGACGCCAACTAATCGACGTGCCAGCATTAACAAAGTATTTTTCAGTCCTTATAAAGAGCGCCCTATCAATCCCAAGCAAAGCGGCAGGATTGGAATTTTCCCGGCAGTCGACCGCCGCGATAAACAAGGAAGCCTTTGCCATGATCGATCTCTCTACCTGGATGTTGAGCGTCCCGGAAGGAACCCCCGCCCAGACCATCAGCACCCCTACCCTCGTATCCGGTTTCAAGGACCGGTACTTCCATTCCGATACCGGTACGCTGTTCTTCTGGGCCCCGGTGACCGGCACGGTCACCGACAGTGCCATCTACCCCCGTTGCGAACTGCGCGAAGCCAATGCCGACGGCTCGGTACGCAACTGGCTGTATTCGGCCGCCGACAACACGCTGCGCGCCACACTGGCCGTGGACCAGGTGCCGTCGTCGGGCAAGGTGGTGATCGGCCAGATCCACGTGTACGGCAGCAACCAGCCGCTGCTGAAAGTGGAATACCAATACAAGACCAAGACCCAGACCGGCAACATCGTCGCCAAGGTGCGTTACCACCTCGATGACGACGAACCCACAGTCATCCAGGTGGCCACCGGCGTGCCCATGGGCAAGCAATTCAACTACCTGATCCACCTGAGCCCAGGCGGCACCCTCAGCGTTGACGCGGCCGGCTATACCTGGGAAGACAAGATCAGCGCCACCTGGAAGGCCTCGCAGCTGTACTTCAAGGCGGGCGTGTACACCCAGGACAACACCGGGGACGTCAACGAAGGCGGCACGGTGACCTTCTACAAACTGGCAATCGCCCATACCGCCAGTTGATCGCCCCCCGCCGCGCCTACGTGGTGGGGCTTGCGACGGGGTGCTTCAGGCATTGCGCCGCGCCTTTGACGCGGCCTGGCGGCCGCTTTTTCAGGTGCTCAGTGCCCGGTCAGTAGCGGATTGACCGGCCCCTTAAGGAGTTGCCGTGAATGCAATTGTCCACCAACCGCTGGCGCAGCGACCAGTCTGTATTGATGATGTAGTGGTTGAGAATTGGCTTGCCTTCGCCCGAAGCGAACCAGGTCATAAGCTTGTCCGACTTGTCATTGGGCACGAACCCCGGCAACGCGTACTTGGCGGCTTGCACTGCCTTGAGTTCGGTCGCTCCCTTTTTCTCGCGCCCTACAGCGGCAATGAAATCTCTCAGAGCGTTGTCGGTAGGCGTATTACTGCCGATCCAACGTTGATTTACGCCGCTCCAAAATGACGAGTCCCGCTCACCGCTGTTGTAGGCGATCACAGTATTGGCCGGCCCCTTGCTCCAGATCTGACCAATGGTCATCGTCGCCATACTCGGGGTCACCAAGCGCTCCACACCCACACTGCCCTTGATCAGCTTCGCCAATTCAAGATGAGCGGCTTTATTGAAACCCTTGAATTCGTGAAAGTCGAGAATGACCATTTCCCGGGACGTATTGAACCCGGGCGTTGAACGAAAATGAGCCAAACCGCCGAGTATGTCATCGCGCACAGTGCGCCCCGAGTTGCCTTGGTGAAAAATCGAAAAGCGTCGGGGGTCGTTTGCCGGGTAACCTGCATAGAACTGCACGCGCAAGTCGAGTACGCGAATGCCCGCACGTAGTTGCTTGAGGGGCGATACGTCCTGGCAGGTTTCATTGCTCGGCGCCCGTTTCGCCTCTTTGTCAGAGGCCGAGTTGTGAGTACCGGGCAAAATGCAGTCCTGGATGCGTAATGAACGTACGCCATCGTACCGGTTCATCCAGTCTTCGCGCACGTTGTTGGGTTTTGCAATACCGCCGGACACACTGCTTGCGGCCACAAGGTTCAAGCCGAACGCAGCAGCATTGAGGCCCTCGAGCCCGGATAGCGGTTCTTCGCAAGGTAGGGGTTCGGCGTAGGAATGAAATGGCTCTGCAACCGTTACGTTTTCAAAATCATCAAACTCCGGAGCATAAGCGAGTATCGACCCATCAGCCGCCAAGTCATCGCGGGCGACATCAGGTTGGGCGCTGTCATTTAAGTCATTCATCGGTAGTCCCTTACAGTGGTTGGTTAACGATGACCACTGTAAGAACCTGCACGGCGCCCGTTAAGCCCGAAGCTTTTCCCGTAACGTTCAGTTGCTTGATAGCGCAATAGAAAACCCGCCACAAGGGCGGGTTTTGGGTGACGCATAATGTTTAGTTGACCTTGGCAGCCAACTCGCCCTTGGCGTAACGCTGGAACATCGCTTCCAGGGAGATCGGCTTGATCTTCGAAGCGTGGCCGGCGGTGCCGAAAGCTTCGTAGCGGGCAATGCACACGTCGCGCATGGCCTTCACGGTTTCACCGAAGAATTTGCGCGGGTCGAATTCGCTCGGGTTGGTGGCCATCAGGCGACGCATGGCACCGGTGGACGCCAGGCGCAGGTCGGTGTCGATGTTGACCTTGCGCACGCCGTGCTTGATGCCTTCGACGATCTCTTCAACCGGCACGCCGTAGGTTTCCTTGATGTCGCCGCCGTACTGGTTGATGATCGCCAGCCACTCTTGCGGTACCGAGGAAGAACCGTGCATCACCAGGTGGGTGTTGGGGATGCGCTTGTGGATTTCCTTGATGCGGTCGATGGCCAGCACGTCACCGGTAGGTGGCTTGGTGAACTTGTACGCACCGTGGCTGGTACCGATGGCGATGGCCAGGGCATCGACCTGGGTCTTCTTGACGAAGTCGGCGGCCTCTTCCGGGTCGGTCAGCATCTGGCTGTGGTCCAGCACGCCTTCGGCGCCGATACCGTCTTCTTCACCGGCCATACCGGTTTCCAGCGAACCCAGGCAACCCAGCTCGCCTTCTACCGACACACCACAGGCGTGGGCCATGGCCACGGTCTGCTGGGTCACGCGCACGTTGTACTCGTAGTCGGTAGGGGTCTTGCCGTCGACACCCAGCGAGCCGTCCATCATGACCGAGCTGAAGCCCAGCTGAATGGAGCGCTGGCACACGTCAGGGCTGGTGCCGTGGTCTTGGTGCATGCACACCGGGATGTGCGGGAATTCTTCGATAGCGGCAAGGATCAGGTGGCGCAGGAAGGGCGCACCAGCGTATTTGCGGGCGCCAGCGGACGCCTGGACGATTACCGGGGAGTCAGTCTTGTCAGCGGCTTCCATGATGGCGCGCATCTGCTCAAGGTTGTTGACGTTGAAAGCTGGGACGCCGTAGCCGAACTCAGCGGCGTGGTCCAGCATCTGGCGCATGCTAATGAGTGCCATTGTGTGTATCTCTCCCGGTCGAGGGTCGTTAATCGTGCAAGCCTGCCGAAGCGGCGGCTGCTATTCAAGTAGTACAGGGCAAGCCTTGGCCAACCCCGCGGCATCACTGGGCCTTGCAGGCCCGGCCAATCAAATCGTTGGTAGCAACCCAGTACACCAGGCCTTCGTTACCCTTGTTGTGGAACGCCAGCACGCCATCACTGTAGAGCGAACCCGAGGCTCCGGGCTCCGATTTCAGACGATAGACCTGGTCACTGCCACCCAGCTTCACTTCCACGCTGCTTTTGCCAGCATCCAGGAAGCGCCAATCGACGGTTGCCTGGCTGTCGCAGGTCCAGTGTGTCCAGTCTGCGGACACCGGGGCCTGGTTGAAACTTGCACATCCGCCCAGCACTGCAAACGCCATCAGGGCCAAAAAGCCTTTCATCGTACTTCCTCGATCTGCAGCGCGAGGGCAGGCGCCTGCGCCTGCCGCTCCATTCCATCGGACTGAAAAGCCCGCTGGTTGTTCCGACCTGTGGTCAACTCAGGGGCAACCGTGCCCCGGAGCCTGCTGTTCAGTGTCGTATTTCTCCAGGCCATCCGGGCCCAGGCGCTTGTTGATGACCGGCACCGTTTCCGCCTGCCAGTCGGCCTGATAGCAACCACCCTTGCCAGGTACCTGCTCGGGCACCTTGGGCGCGGTGTCTGCCTTGTGGGCACACCCGGCCAGCAATCCGGCCAACAGCAACAACGGCAATGCCTTGGTCATCTGGACGTTCCCTTTCCAACTGCGCATGAAGTATCAGGCCTTGGCCCGCTGCTCCAGCATCTCGACGGCTGGCAGCACCTTGCCCTCGACGAACTCGAGGAACGCGCCACCACCGGTGGAAATGTAGGAGATGTCCTGGGAAACGCCATATTTATCAATGGCCGCCAGGGTGTCGCCGCCGCCAGCAATGGAGAAGGCCGAGCTTTGCGCGATGGCCTTGGCCAGCACCTTGGTGCCGTTGCCAAACTGGTCGAATTCGAACACGCCCACCGGCCCGTTCCACAGGATGGTCCTGGACGATTTCAGCAACTCGGCGAACTGCTGGGCCGTTTGCGGGCCGATGTCCAGAATCATGTCGTCGTCGGCCACGTCAGCGATCAGCTTGACGGTGGCTTCGGCGCTTTCGGCGAACTGCTTGGCAACCACCACGTCCACGGGCAGCGGCACGCTGACCTTGGCGGCGATTTCACGAGCGGTATCCAACAGGTCAGGTTCGTACAGCGATTTGCCCACCTTGTGGCCAGCCGCGGCCAGGAAGGTGTTGGCAATGCCGCCGCCGACGATCAGTTGGTCGCAGATCTGGCTGAGGCTGTTGAGCACGTCCAGCTTGGTGGACACCTTGGAACCGGCGACGATGGCCGCCATCGGCTTGGCCGGGGCGCCCAGTGCCTTGCCCAGTGCGTCCAGCTCGGCGGCCAGCAGCGGGCCCGCGGCGGCCACTTTGGCGAACTTGGCCACGCCGTGGGTCGAACCCTCGGCACGGTGGGCGGTGCCGAAGGCATCCATGACGAACACGTCGCACAGGGCGGCGTATTGCTGCGCCAGTTCGTCGGCGTTCTTTTTCTCACCCTTGTTGAAGCGCACGTTCTCGAACAGCACCAGGTCGCCCGCCTTGACGTCAACGCCGCCCAGGTAGTCAGCCACCAGCGGCACGTCGCGGCCCAAGGCCTTGCTCAAGTACTCGGCCACCGGCTTGAGGCTGTCCTGGGCCGAGAACTCGCCTTCGGTTGGCCGGCCCAGGTGCGAGCAGACCATTACGGCCGCGCCCTTCTCCAGCGCCAACTTGATGGTCGGCAGCGAGGCGAGGATACGCGCGTCGCTGGTGACCACGCCGTCCTTCACAGGGACGTTGAGGTCTTCACGGATCAGCACGCGCTTACCCTGCAGATCGAGGTCGGTCATCTTCAACACTGTCATGTGTTCTGTCCTTCAAGCCTGTTTTAATTGTTGGTTGACGACGTACAGAAAGTGGTCCGCGACGTCGAGCATCCGATTGGCGAAACCCCATTCGTTGTCGAACCAGGCCAGGATATTGACCAGGCGCGGGCCTGATACACGAGTCTGGCTGGCGTCGACGATGGCCGAATGCGGGTCATGGTTGAAATCACAGCTGGCGTGCGGCAGTTCGGTGTAGGCCACCAACCCTTTGAGCGGCCCGCTCAACGCGGCGTCATGGAGGATGCGATTGACCTCCGCGGCGTCGGTATCGCGAGTTACCTGCAGGGTGATGTCCAGGCAAGACACGTTGACTGTCGGCACGCGCACTGCTTTGGCCTGGATTCGGCCACCGAGTTCCGGCAACAGCCGCTCTATTCCGCGCGCCAGCCCGGTGGACACCGGGATGATGGACTGGAAGGCCGAGCGGGTGCGGCGCAGGTCTTCGGCATGGTAGGCATCGATCACCGGCTGGTCATTCATCGCGGAATGGATGGTGGTGATCGAAATGTACTCAAGGCCCAGGGCCTCATCCAGCAATCGCAGCAACGGCACGCTGCAATTGGTGGTGCAGGAAGCGTTGGACACCAGGCGTTCGGTACCGGTCAATACCTCCTGGTTGATGCCGAATACCACGGTGGCATCGACATCGGTCTCGCTGGCCATGGGCTGTGAGAACAGTACCCGTGGGGCGCCGGCGTCGAGAAAACGCTGGCCGTCGGCACGGGTATGCCAAGCCCCGGAACACTCTAATACCAAGTCGACGTCAAGCGCCGCCCAGTCGATGCCCTCGGGGGTAGCGCTGCGCAGTACTTTCACGCAGTCGCCATTGATCATCAGACAATCGCCTTCGCTGCGCACCTGCCCGGGGAACCGGCCATGGGTGGAGTCAAAGCGTGTCAGGTACTCAAGGCTGGCCATGTCGGCCAGGTCATTGATGGCAACCACCTCGAAGCCCGCTTCGGCGCCGCGCTCGTACAACGCGCGCATGACGCAACGACCAATGCGGCCGTAGCCATTGAGTGCAACTTTGTAGGGGCGTGGCTGGGGCATGAGGTGCTCACTGAAAACGTGTGGCCAATAAAGCTCCTGTGGGAGCGGGCTCTGCCCGCGAATCATACACCGCCGCACTGTCTGGCAGACCGCGGCGTCCGATTCGCGGGCAGAGCCCGCTCCCACAGGTAGATCCACTACTCAATAAGCCTGCCCCGAAGGGCAGGCCTTGCATCAGTCTTCCAGCAGTTCTTCGGCAGTACCGACGATGTTCTCGACGGTGAAGCCGAACTCTTCGAACAGTTGGGCCGCAGGGGCCGACTCGCCGAAGGTGGTCATGCCGATGACGCGACCTTCCAGGCCCACGTACTTGTACCAGTAGTCGGCGTGCGCGGCCTCGATGGCGATGCGCGCGCTGACTTCCAGTGGCAGCACGGCCTGCTTGTAGCTGGCGTCCTGGGCTTCGAACACGCTGGTGCACGGCATAGACACCACGCGGACCTTGCGGCCCTGCTCGGCCAGAGTGGCCTGGGCCTTCACGGCCAGGTCAACTTCGGAACCGGTAGCGATCAGGATCAGTTCCGGCTCGCCGTCGCAGTCCTTGAGGATGTAGCCACCGCGAGCGATGTCAGCCAGTTGCGCGGCATCACGCGGCTGGTTCTGCAAGTTCTGGCGGGAGAAGATCAGCGCCGAAGGACCATCGTTGCGCTGGATGGCATGCTTCCAGGCCACGGCCGATTCAACGGCGTCGGCTGGGCGCCAGGTATCCAGGTTCGGCGTGCAGCGCAGGCTGGCCAACTGCTCGATCGGCTGGTGAGTCGGGCCGTCTTCGCCCAGGCCGATGGAGTCGTGGGTGAACACGTACAGCACGCGCTTCTTCATCAGCGCCGACATGCGCACCGCGTTGCGGCAGTATTCCATGAAGATCAGGAAGGTAGCGCCGTACGGCACGAAACCGCCGTGCAGGGCGATACCGTTCATGATGGCGCTCATGCCGAATTCGCGAACGCCGTAGTGCAGGTAGTTGCCACCTGGCTCTTCGGCGCTGATGCTCTTGCTGCCCTTCCAGAAGGTCAGGTTGGAGCTGGCCAGGTCAGCCGAGCCGCCCAGCAACTCAGGCAACAGCGGGCCAAAGGCGTTCAGGGCATTCTGGCTGGCCTTGCGGCTGGCAATGGTTTCGCCCTTGGCAACCACTTCGGCAATCCAGGCATCGGCCTTTTGCGCGAAGTCGGCTGGCAGCTCACCGGCCATGCGGCGGATGAAGTCGTTGGCCAGTTCAGGGTGAGCAGCGGCGTAGGCAGCGAAACGCTGGTCCCAGTCGGCTTCCAGTGCGCGGCCGGCTTCCTTGGCGTCCCATTCGGCGTAGATGTCGGCCGGGATTTCGAAGGCGGCGTGGTTCCACTTCAGCGCGGCGCGGGTCAGCGCCACTTCTTCGGCGCCCAGGGCCGAACCGTGGGACTCTTCCTTGCCCTGCTTGTTCGGCGAGCCGAAACCGATGGTGGTCTTGCAGCAGATCAGTGTCGGACGGTCGCTCTTGCGAGCGGTCTCGATGGCGGTCTTGATCTCGTCGGCGTCATGGCCGTCGACGTTGCGGATCACCTGCCAGTTGTAGGCTTCGAAACGCTTCGGCGTGTCGTCGGTGAACCAGCCTTCGACTTCACCGTCGATGGAGATACCGTTGTCGTCGTAGAAAGCGATCAGCTTGCCCAGGGCCAAGGTACCGGCCAGGGAAGCAACTTCGTGGGAGATGCCTTCCATCATGCAGCCATCACCCAGGAAAACGTAGGTGTTGTGGTCGACGACGTTGTGGCCTGGGCGGTTGAACTGGGCCGCCAGGGTTTTCTCGGCGATGGCGAAGCCAACGGCGTTGGCCAGGCCCTGGCCCAACGGGCCGGTGGTGGTTTCAACACCTGGGGTGTAGCCGTATTCCGGGTGACCTGGGGTGCGGCTGTGCAGTTGGCGAAAGTTCTTCAGGTCGTCGATCGACAGGTCGTAACCGGTCAGGTGCAACAGCGAGTAGACCAGCATCGAACCGTGACCATTGGACATCACGAAACGGTCGCGGTTGGCGAACGACGGATTGGTCGGGTTGTGCTTCAAGAAGTCACGCCAAAGTACTTCGGCGATATCCGCCATGCCCATGGGGGCACCGGGATGGCCGCTGTTGGCTTTTTGCACGGCATCCATGCTGAGGGCACGAATGGCGTTGGCACGCTCACGACGGCTGGGCATCGCTTATCTCCTGGGCTTTGTAAAAAGTACGGATTCGGAAAAGACCGGCATTTTCCCCCAGGCCACGTCTCTGGGCAATGACAGATAGTCATTGCACAGCGTTTTTCCTGCCTGGCGGGTGGTAAATGCCGACCGGCCTGCAACGTATACATGCAGTGGACCGCATTTACGGCTGATCGACTCCACCCATCGACCAATATCAAAACTTTTTGATATTGCTATTGCCGAGGGCGATTTCGCTGACTAGACTGCCGAACTTATGAATCTACCCGCGCCTGCAATCCGCCATGAATACAGCGACGAGCTGGCCGCCCTGTGCAAGGCCGGCGGCGACCCGCTGCGGCTTAATGTATTGCGCGCGCTGGCCAACGATTCGTTTGGCGTGCTGGAACTGGCGCAGATCTTCGCCATCGGCCAGTCGGGCATGAGCCACCACCTCAAGGTTCTGGCCCAGGCCAACCTGGTGGCTACCCGCCGCGAAGGCAACGCGATTTTTTACCGCCGCGCCCTGCCCGATGCCGCGGTATTGGGCGGGCGCCTGCACGCCGCGCTGCTGGACGAGGTCGACGACCTTGACTTGCCTGCCGATGCCCAGGCACGCATGGCCCTGGTGCAGTGCCAGCGCGCTGCCGCCAGCGAACACTTTTTCTCGCGCATGGAAGAAAAATTCCGTGCACAGCAGGACCTGATCGCCGGCCTGGCGCAATACCGCGAAAGCGTCCTGGCGCTGCTGGACAAGCTCAGCTTCGGCGAGCACGCCAGCGCCCTGGAGATAGGCCCGGGGGACGGCGCGTTCCTGCCCGACCTGGCCCGTCGTTTCGCCCAGGTCACCGCGCTGGACAACAGCGCCGAAATGCTTGAACTGGCCCGCCAGCTCTGCCAACGCGAACAACTGGACAACGTCCAGCTGCGCCTGGCCGATGCCTTGGGCGACATCACCGTACAGGCCCACTGCGTGGTCCTGAACATGGTGCTCCACCACTTCCCGGAACCTGCCGCGGCGCTCAAGCAATTGGCTGCGCGGGTGACACCAGGCGGCAGCCTGCTGGTAACCGAGTTGTGCAGCCATAACCAGAGCTGGGCAAAAGAAGCCTGCGGCGACCTCTGGTTAGGTTTTGAACAGGAAGATCTGGCCTTTTGGGCTACTGCTGCGGGACTGGTTCCCGGGGAAAGCCTCTATGTGGGCTTACGTAATGGTTTCCAGATTCAGGTCCGCCATTTTCAGCGGCCGGCTGGCGACACTCACCATCGGTAAATTTAGGAAACCGTCGAGATGAGCGAATATTCACTTTTCACCTCCGAGTCCGTATCTGAAGGGCACCCGGACAAGATCGCCGACCAGATTTCTGATGCGGTGCTGGACGCCATCATTACCCAAGACAAGTTCGCCCGCGTCGCGTGCGAAACCCTGGTGAAAACCGGTGTGGCCATCATCGCCGGCGAAGTGACCACTTCGGCCTGGGTAGACCTGGAAGACATCGTCCGCAAGGTCATCGTCGACATCGGTTACAACAGCTCCGAAGTCGGCTTCGACGGCGCCACCTGCGCGGTAATGAACATCATCGGCAAGCAATCCGTGGACATCGCCCAGGGCGTTGACCGCAGCAAGCCTGAAGATCAGGGCGCCGGCGACCAGGGCCTGATGTTCGGCTACGCCAGCAACGAAACCGACGTGCTGATGCCAGCGCCGATCTGCTTCTCGCACCGTCTGGTAGAGCGTCAGGCCGAAGCCCGCAAGTCGGGCCTGCTGCCTTGGCTGCGCCCGGACGCCAAGTCCCAGGTCACTTGCCGCTACGAAGGCGGCAAAGTGGTGGGCATTGACGCCATCGTGCTGTCGACCCAGCACAACCCGGACGTCTCCTACGCCAACCTGCGTGAAGGCGTGATGGAAGAGATCGTCAAGAAGGTGATCCCGGCCGAACTGCTGCATAGCGACACGCAGTTCCACATAAACCCCACCGGCAACTTCATCATCGGCGGCCCGGTTGGCGACTGCGGCCTGACCGGCCGCAAGATCATTGTCGACAGTTACGGCGGCATGGCTCGCCACGGTGGCGGCGCGTTCTCGGGCAAGGACCCATCCAAGGTTGACCGCTCGGCCGCCTACGCCGGTCGCTACGTGGCCAAGAACATCGTGGCCGCAGGCCTGGCCGACCGTTGCGAGATCCAGGTTTCCTACGCCATCGGCGTGGCCCAGCCAACCTCGATCTCGATCAACACCTTCGGCACCGGCAAGATCAGCGATGACAAGATCATCAACCTAGTCCGCGAGCACTTCGACCTGCGCCCTTACGCGATCACCACCATGCTCGACCTGCTGCACCCGATGTACCAGCGCACCGCGGCCTACGGCCACTTCGGCCGTACCCCGGAGCAAGTGACCGTGGGTGACGACACCTTCACTACCTTCACCTGGGAACGCACCGACCGTGCCGCCTCCCTGCGTGCCGCTGCCGGCCTGTAACAAGACCGACACTAAATAAAAAGCCCTGGCCGGGAAACTGGCCGGGGCTTTTTTGCTCATATGCCTGCCCTTTGCGGGCTGTGTCTATTTCCGAATTTGAGGTTCCGATGCGCATTTCGCTGTTCGCCCCCGCCGCCGCCCTGCTGGGCCTGTTTGCCATCAACGCCCAGGCCGCCAACATGGCTACCATGGCCAATGCTCCCGACAGTCACAACAACCAGGTACAGGTGCACAAGGCTCCGCACACGCAGTTGCAGCACAAGCAGGTAGTGAAGAAGGCGCCAACGCCCAAGCACAAGCCCCAGGCTCGCAACACCCAGGTCCACCACGACGCGCCAGCCAACCGCTGAAGCCGTAGCACCCGGTAACCAGACAGCCGGGCGCCAGTGACAAAGCTTTCCTAGGCTAGGGGTTCCTGCTGTCGCGCAAGGACGCCGACAATGAAAGCCCTGCTGCTGTTGCTCGCCCTGCTGTCACCCATCGCCCTGGGCAATGAATGCCCAACCTGGGACACCGCCGGCGCCCAGCGCCAGATCTACGCATTGCACGCGCAAATCAGCCAGTGGGATGACCACTACCATCGCCAGGGCGTATCGCCCATCGCCGACGAGCTCTATGACCAGTCGCGCTTGCGCCTGGAACACTGGTACCGCTGTTTCCCCGCCGTCACCGGCGCGATTGCCGCCCCCCTTGCCACGGCCTCAGGCCCAGTACCTCATCCCGTCGCCCATACGGGTGTCAGCAAGCATGCCGAACAGGCCAGCGTTGCCACCTGGCTCGCCGGCAAGCAGGATGTGTGGGTGCAACCCAAGGTCGATGGCGTGGCCGTCACCCTGGTCTATCGCCAGGGGCGCCTGCAACAGCTGATCAGCCGCGGTGACGGCACCCAGGGGCATGATTGGACCGCCGCCGCGCACGCCATCGCCGCCCTGCCCGCCACATTGCCACGGGCTGTAGATTTGGTGCTGCAGGGCGAGCTGTATTGGCGCTATGACGGCCATGTGCAAGCAACCGCCGGCAGCGACAATGCGCGCAGCAAGGTGGCCGGGTTGATGGCGCGCAAGTCACTCAGCGCCGAGGAAGGCGCCGCCTTGGGCCTGTTTGCCTGGGACTGGCCGGACGGCCCGCCCACCTTGCCCGAACGCCTTGCCGGGCTGAAGGAGCTGGGCTTTGCCGAGCCGGCAGACTACAGCCAGCCCATTGAATCGGTCGAAGACGCCAGCCACTGGCGTGACCACTGGTACAACAGCCCACTGCCGTTCGCCAGCGACGGCCTTATCCTGCGCCAAAGCCTTCGCCCGCCCGCCGCACGCTGGCAGGCCAAAGTGCCGTACTGGATAGCCGCCTGGAAATACCCTTATGCCCAGGCCCTGGCCGAGGTTCGCGAGGTGACATTCAGTATTGGCCGCAGCGGACGGATTACTCCCATTCTCGAACTGTTGCCAGTGCGCCTGGACGATCGCACGGTGCGGCGCGTAAGCGTTGGTTCGCTGAACCGTTGGCAAACATTGGATATCCGGCCTGGCGATCAGGTGGCCATCGACCTGGCTGGTTTGACCATTCCGCGCCTCGACACCGTCATATGGCGCAGCCCGGAGCGCCTCGACATACAGCCACCCGACGCTGCGCTTTACCACGCCCTGAGCTGTTGGCAGCCTCAACCCGGGTGCGAAGACCAGTTTCGCGCGAGGCTGACCTGGCTGGCGGACAAACGTGCGCTGGACCTGCCGCACCTGGGCCCCGGCACCTGGGGTCGCCTGGTCGAACACGGCCATGTCAATGGCCTGCTGGACTGGCTGGCACTGACCGATGATGACCTGCTGGGCATGCCAGGCATGGCCGGACGTAGCCGCGAGCGCCTGCTGGCCAGCTTTGCCCTGGCACGCCAGCGCAGTTTCGGCCAATGGCTCACCGCCCTCGGGGTTCCCGCCGGGGTGCAATTGAACGCTGCTGACAACTGGCAAACGCTAAGCGAGCGCGACGCCGCGCAATGGCGCGAACAACCCGGAATCGGCGTAACCAGGGCCGAGCAACTGGCCAGGTTTTTCCGTCACCCGCCCGTGGTGCAGTTGGCGGACCAATTGGCCACCGCCGGCATAGCAGGGTTCCTGTAGCGGATGACCTTTAGCCGCTGCCGCGAGGTTTTTATTACAGGCAACCAGGAAACTTCCTACAGACAATGGCTTCAATAAGGTTTCCAATAGCGCGGTCCTTGAACGGAGTCACCATGAAAACCCTACCTTTCCTTGCAGCGCTAACCCTTTGCTGCGCTGTGTCTGCCCCTTTGCTGGCCGCAGACCAGGACACCGCCGACATCAAAGGCTGCGAAGCCAAGCGCCTAGCCATCAGCAACCAGCTCGACCAGGCCCGCGCCCAGGGCAACAGCGCCCAGCAGACTGGCCTGACCAAGGCGCTGGACGAAAACAAGGCCAACTGCACGGACGCCGGCTTGCAGAAAGAGCGCGAGAACAAGGTGCTCGACGCCCGTCACGAAGTTGCCAAGCGCCAGGCCGACCTGGACAAGGCCATGAAGAAAGGCGACTCGGACAAGATCAACTCGCGCAAGGACAAGCTGGCCGAGTCGCGCAAGGAACTGCAGCAGGCGCTGGACGAATTGGATAAGTAAACCTTGTAGCCTTGCGACAGCCGCTACAAGGGCGGTGCGACTGCGATATCTGCAATCAATGATCGCGAAACTCGCGATGGCACGCCTTGCAACTGCCTTCCACCTTCTGCATCGGCCCATCCAGCCCCGTGGCCTCCAGCGGCTGGGCTCGCGTAGCCAGCACCAACTGCGCGGTCGACGCCTCAAGCGCCCGCGCCAGTTCCTGGAACCGCGCCTGTTTCTCCCACACATCGGCCTTCGCCGCCGTATGGTCTTCTTCACGCACCTTGGGGAAATGCTGCCAGGGCTGCTGCGCCAACTGATCGAGCTTCACCGCACTGGCCGCGAACTGCGCGCCGTCGAACGGCAGGCGGCCCAGCAACATGCCATTCATGTCTTCGCTGGTGTGCAACATTTGCTTGAAAATGGCCTTGCGCTGACCCAGCGGGGAATTGGGGTCAACGCCGCCGCAGGCGCTCAGCGTAAGGCATGTAAGGGCTAGCACGGTAAGCGTCTTGATTGTCATGGTGTTCGATCAGACCGAAACGAAAAAGAAACTGGCAATCAGCCCCAGGCCAACAAACCACACCAGTGAACGCAGCATGGCCCAATCGGCCAGGTAGCAGATGATGTATAGCAGGCGGCTGGTAATAAACATCACCGCCAATACGTCCATGGTCACCTGCTGGGCGTTGTGGCAGATATAGGCAATGATCACCGCGGCAGCAAATGCCGGGAATGCCTCGAAGCTGTTCTGCTGGGCTGCGTGGGCCCGCCTGGGAAAGCCTTCGAGTTTTTCCAGAAAGGTGCGCGGGTCGTGATTTTGTCGTGGGCCAAACTTGCCACCACTGAACTTGGCAATACTGGTGCAAACGAACGGCAACACCATGGCAATCAACACACACCAGAAGGCAACAGTCATGACAATCCTTAGCTTATGGCTGGCAAGGGAGTAAGTGTACGCAGGCATCTTAGCGCGTGTCCGAGGCAGTCAGGCAACTCTGCGCAAGAGTTTGTAACAACTGCGACATTCGTGCCTGTGTCACCAAAGGTTACCGAACCGTCCAAGCTTGTACATGGCGCCGCTGCGCTTTAATTGTCACACCACCATGGGAGCCCGGATGCTCGAGTTAGTCGCCGCCTTTATCTGCCTCACCACCCTGCTCACTTACGTCAATTTTCGCTTTATCGGCCTGCCGCCCACCATCGGCGTGATGGTCACTGCCTTGATGTTTTCACTGCTGCTGCAAGGCTTGAGCGTGCTCGGCTACCCGGGCCTTGAGGCACGCGTGCAGGCCCTTATCGGCCAGATCGATTTCGGCGACCTGCTGATGAACTGGATGTTGGCGTTCCTGCTGTTCGCCGGCGCCCTGCACGTGAACCTCAGCGACCTGCGCAGCTACCGCTGGCCGATTGGCCTACTGGCCACCTTCGGGGTATTGATTGCCACGCTGGTGATTGGCACCCTGGCCTTCTGGATTTTCGGCCTGTTCGGCTGGCACGTGAGCTTTCTCTATTGCCTGCTGTTCGGCGCGCTGATTTCGCCCACCGACCCCATTGCGGTACTCGGCGTGCTGCGCACGGCCAACGCTTCCAAACCATTGAAAACCACTATTGTCGGTGAGTCGCTGTTCAACGACGGTACCGCCGTGGTGGTATTCACCGTACTGCTGGGCATTGCCCAGCAAGGCGAAACGCCAACGATGGGTGAAACCGCGATGCTGTTCGTTCACGAAGCCATAGGTGGCGTGCTGTTTGGCGCGCTGATCGGCTACGTGGTGTACCGCATGATCAAAAGCATCGAGCAGTACCAGGTGGAGGTCATGCTGACCCTGGCGCTGGTCATTGGTGGCTCGGCCATGGCCTATGAATTGCACGTTTTGGCGCCCATCGCCATGGTCACTGCCGGCTTGATCATCGGCAACCTGGGCCGCAAGCTAGCCATGAACGACATGACCCGCCGCTACATGGATGGTTTCTGGGAGCTGCTGGATGACATGCTCAACGCTTTGCTGTTCGCCCTGATCGGCATGGAGTTGCTGCTGTTGCCGTTTTCCTGGATGCACGTTGTCGCATCCAGCGTGCTGGCGGTGGCGATCCTGCTGTCGCGCCTGCTGACCGTGGCGCCGGCCATCCTGCTGTTGCGCCGCTGGCGCAGCGTGCCACGGGGCACCATCCGCATTCTCACCTGGGGAGGCTTGCGCGGTGGCGTGTCGGTCGCCCTGGCGCTGGCGTTGCCAGTGGGCCCGGAACGCGACCTGCTACTGAGCATCACCTACATCGTGGTGCTGTCGTCGATCCTGCTGCAGGGGTTGAGCATCGGCAAGCTGGTGAAAAGCGTGACGCGCGATACCCCGCAAGAGGAAGTGGCACACTGACCTGCAATCCTGATAAGGAGCAGTTGCTCTTGTGGGAGCGGGCTCTGCCCGCTGCCACATAGCCAAGGTCACTCTACGCCTTCACCCTCGAACTGATCCTTGATGTAGCGGATCTCGGTGCGGCCATGGGGCGCCGGCAGGCCGTCTTCGCCCAGGTTGACGAAGACCATCTTGTCGACGGTGAGGATGCTTTTGCGGGTGATCTTGTTGCGAACTTCGCACATCAGGGTGATCGAGGTGCGGCCAAACTCGGTGGCCGTGATGCCTAGCTCGATGATGTCGCCCTGGCGCGAGGCGCTGACGAAGTTGATCTCGGAAATGTATTTGGTCACCACGCGCTGATTGCCAAGCTGCACGATGGCGTAGATCGCCGCCTCTTCGTCGATCCAGCGCAGCAGGCTGCCACCGAACAGGGTGCCGTTGGGGTTCAGGTCTTCGGGTTTTACCCACTTGCGGGTGTGGAAGTTCATGTTCACTCCAGGCCATGTTGCGGTTGATGCGCCCATCATCTCAGACCTTAGCCCACGCCTCCATTGGACTATGGCTATGAGGGCGATAAACCTTCGGGCAGTTGTTGTCGGAAAGCCTTGGGAAGCGCCGCCTTCCTCTATATAATCGCCCCCGTTCCAAAAAAACGGCCATCGTCTTTCCCGGTCGTTCCCGCCACCTGTCCGAGGGGCGCTGCAGCAGGGATTCCTGTCAGGCTCGGATGGGGCGTTGCCCGCACGGTTGGTCCGTACGGGCTCTAAACGCACAACGGCGCCCATTCGCACATTACGAATGGAGGCTCTTCATGAGCGCTGTACTTACGCCTGCAGGTTTCAACGATTTCAAGGTTGCCGATATTTCCCTGGCCGCCTGGGGCCGCCGCGAAACCATCATCGCCGAATCGGAAATGCCTGCACTGATGGGCCTGCGCCGCAAATACGCCGGTGAGCAACCGCTCAAGGGCGCGAAGATCCTTGGCTGCATCCACATGACCATTCAGACCGCCGTGCTGATCGAAACCCTGGTGGCCCTGGGTGCCGAAGTTCGCTGGTCGTCCTGCAACATTTTCTCCACCCAGGACCAGGCCGCTGCCGCCATCGCCGCCGCCGGCATCCCTGTGTTCGCCTGGAAGGGCGAGACCGAAGAAGAGTACGAGTGGTGCATCGAGCAGACCATCCTGAAGGATGGCCAGCCTTGGGACGCCAACATGATCCTGGACGATGGCGGCGACCTGACCGAAATCATCCACAAGAAATACCCGGCCATGCTGGATCGCATCCACGGCGTGACCGAAGAAACCACCACTGGCGTACACCGCCTGCTGGACATGCTGGCCAAGGGCGAGCTGAAAATCCCGGCCATCAACGTCAACGACTCGGTAACCAAGAGCAAGAACGACAACAAGTACGGCTGCCGTCACAGCCTGAACGATGCCATCAAGCGCGGCACCGACCACCTGCTGTCGGGCAAGCAAGCCCTGGTGATCGGCTACGGTGACGTGGGCAAGGGCTCGGCCCAATCCCTGCGTCAGGAAGGCATGATCGTCAAGGTCACCGAAGTTGACCCGATCTGCGCCATGCAAGCCTGCATGGACGGTTTCGAACTGGTTTCGCCGTTCATCGACGGTGAAAACGACGGTACCGAAGCCAGCATCGACAAGGCCCTGCTGGGCAAGATCGACCTGATCGTCACCACCACCGGTAACGTCAACGTCTGCGATGCGAACATGCTCAAGGCCCTGAAGAAGCGCGCCGTGGTATGCAACATCGGTCACTTCGACAACGAAATCGACACCGCTTTCATGCGCAAGAACTGGGCATGGGAAGAAGTGAAGCCACAGGTACACAAGATCCACCGTACCGGCCCGGGCGCCTTCGATGCTCAGAACGATGACTACCTGATTCTGCTGGCCGAAGGCCGTCTGGTGAACCTGGGTAACGCCACTGGTCACCCAAGCCGCATCATGGACGGTTCGTTCGCCAACCAGGTACTGGCGCAGATCTTCCTGTTCGACCAGAAATACGCCGACCTGTCGCCCGCCAAGAAAGCCGAGCGCCTGACCGTTGAAGTACTGCCGAAGAAACTCGACGAAGAAGTGGCCCTGGAAATGGTACGCGGCTTCGGCGGCGTGGTTACCAAGCTGACCAAGCAGCAGGCCGACTACATTGGCGTAACCGTGGAAGGCCCGTTCAAGCCTCACGCCTACCGCTACTGATTGGCGCAGTCCGAAAGGGACCTGGAGCTTTGTAGGACCGGGCTCTGCCCGGGAACCAGACACCGCAGTGCAACTCAAGCACCGTAGTGTCCTTTTCCCGGGCAGAGCCCGGTCCCACAGGCAAGCTTCAGGGCCTTTCGGCTTTCGAGTTTCCAGATAGGTGTAATCATGTCTCAGGAACGCCGCTTCAGCTTCGAGTTCTTCCCCACCAAGACCGATGCTGGGCATGAAAAACTGCTGAACGTTGCCCGCCAGTTGGCTGGCTACAACCCCGATTTCTTCTCCTGCACCTACGGTGCCGGTGGTTCTACCCGCGACCGCACGCTCAACACCGTGCTGCAGCTGGAAAACGAAGTGAAGGTCCCGGCCGCTCCGCACCTGTCGTGCGTGGGTGACAGCAAGGCCGACCTGCGCGGCTTGCTGGCGCAGTACAAGGATGCCGGCATCAAGCGCATCGTGGCACTGCGTGGCGACCTGCCTTCGGGCATGGGCATGGCCAGCGGCGAACTGCGTCACGCCAATGACCTGGTGGAGTTCATTCGTGCCGAAACCGGCAGCCACTTCCATATCGAAGTCGCCGCCTACCCGGAAATGCACCCGCAAGCGCACAACTTCGAAGACGACATCAAGAACTTCGTGCGCAAGGCCAATGCCGGTGCCGACAGCGCCATCACCCAATACTTCTTCAACGCCGACAGCTACTTCTACTTCGTCGAGCGCGTGCAGAAACTGGGCGTGAACATCCCGATCGTGCCGGGCATCATGCCGATCACCAACTACAGCAAGCTGGCCCGTTTCTCCGACGCCTGTGGCGCCGAGATCCCGCGCTGGGTGCGCAAGCAGCTGGAAGCCTACGGCGATGACGTCGGCAGCATCCAGACGTTTGGCGAAGAGGTGATTACCCGCATGTGCGAACAACTGCTCGACGGCGGCGCGCCGGGGCTGCACTTCTATACGCTGAACCAGGCCGAAGCCAGCCTGGCGGTGTGGAACAACCTCAAGCTCCCCCGTTGATCCAGCCCTTCGTGGGAGCGGGTTCTACCCGCGAAGAATGCACCGCAATCCTCAGGTAGACCGCGGTGAGCTCTTCGCGGGCAGAGCCCGCCCCCGCAGCCGAGGATTGCATGGCCTCTTGCGGCATCGTACTCTCCGGCAATGCCTGCTTACCTCTCCCTGCTGACAGCCATGTTCCTCGCTTGCCTGAGTTTGAACGCCCAGGCCGAGAAGTTGCGCATTGTCACCGACCCCTGGGCGCCCTACGCTTACCAGCGCAACGGCCAGGGCATGGGCATCGACTATGAGGTGACAGCCAAGGTGTTCGAGCGCCTGGGCGTGGATATCCAGTGGCAGTTCCTGCCGTGGAAGCGCTGCCTGGCCATGCTCGAGCAAGGCGAGGCCGATGGCGTGCTGGACATTTTCCGTACCCCCGAACGCGAAGCCACCCTGCTCTACCCCGACGAACCGCTGTCCGACGTACAGTTCGTGCTGTTCCAGGCCGCGAACAAACCTCATGACGTGACCAGCCTGGCCGACCTGCAGGGGCTGACCGTGGGCACATCGGCCGGTTACAACTACGGCGATGCCTTCATGCAGGCCAGCGAGTTCCAACGCGAAGCCGCCGCCAGCCAGGAAGCCAACTTCGGCAAGCTGATACGCCACCGTGTGGACCTGATCATCACCGACCTGCGGGTCGGCAATTTCACCCTGCAGGCCATGGGCCTGGAAGGCCAGGTCAGCGCCTTGCCGCTGGTGGTCAGCCGCGAACGCCAGTATCTGGCCGTGCGCCGCGGCGCCGGCATGGACCAACTGGCCTTGCGCTTTTCCGTTGAGCTGCGCCGGTTCAAGCGTGAACCGGCCTATGCTCAACTGATGGCCCGTTACTCCAGCCCGACAACGGCCGATAAAACCGTTGAGCAGCAGGAAAGCGGCGCACTGTGATTGCTCTGTTATACTCCGACCTTCCCGCCAGGCTTACGCCCGGACGCCCGGCCTTGCAAAAGGCATCCCGACCCGCTCGACTGCCCGGCACACGCCCGCTCAGCCAGGTCCGGATGCGCATTGAAGGCCCGGCAGGACCGGACGCGATAGTGCCCCCATGCACCCGTCGCGCCAGGCAAGATTCCCATTGGGCAACGCCCTCACTAGAACAGGATTACTCATGTCCTTTGCTTCCCTCGGTCTCTCCGAGGCTTTAGTCCGCGCCATCGAGGCGGCGGGCTATACCCAGCCTACTCCGGTGCAACAGCGGGCTATTCCCGCCGTGTTGCAAGGTCGCGACCTGATGGTCGCGGCTCAGACAGGTACTGGTAAAACCGGTGGTTTCGCCCTTCCGATCCTGGAACGGCTGTTTCCCAACGGTCATCCGGACAAATCCCAGCGCCATGGCCCACGCCAACCGCGCGTGCTGGTCCTCACGCCTACCCGCGAACTGGCGGCACAGGTGCACGACAGCTTCAAGATCTACGCCCGTGACCTGAAGTTCGTCAGCGCCTGCATTTTCGGCGGCGTTGGCATGAACCCACAGGTCCAGGCCATGTCCCGCGGCGTCGACGTGCTGGTGGCCTGCCCAGGCCGCCTGCTCGACCTGTGCGGCCAGGGCAGCGTCGACCTGTCGCACGTGGAAATCCTCGTGCTTGACGAAGCCGACCGCATGCTCGACATGGGCTTCGTCCATGACGTCAAGAAGGTGCTGGCACGCCTGCCAGCCAAGCGCCAGAACCTGCTGTTCTCGGCCACCTTCTCCAAGGACATCACTGACCTTGCCGGCAGGCTGCTGCACAACCCCGAGCGCATCGAAGTCACCCCGCCGAACACCACGGTTGAGCGCATCGAGCAACGGGTCTACCGCCTGTCGGCCAGCCACAAGCGCTCGCTGCTGGCCCACCTGATCACCCAGGGTGCCTGGGAACAGGTGCTGGTGTTCACCCGTACCAAGCATGGCGCCAACCGCCTGGCCGAGTACCTGGAAAAGCATGGCCTGAGCGCCGTGGCCATCCACGGCAACAAAAGCCAGAACGCGCGCACCAAGGCCCTGGCCGACTTCAAGGCCGGCTCGGTACGCATCATGGTTGCCACCGACATCGCCGCCCGCGGCCTGGACATCGACCAGTTGCCCCACGTGGTCAACTTCGAACTGCCCAACGTCGATGAAGATTACGTGCACCGTATCGGCCGTACCGGCCGTGCTGGTCGCAGCGGCGAGGCCATCTCGCTGGTCGCCCCGGACGAGGAAAAGCTGCTCAAGAGCATTGAGCGCATGACCAAGCAGAAGATCCCGGACGGCGATCTGATGGGCTTCGACATCACCGCAGTAGAGGCCGAGAAACCCGAGGTGCGTGAGCGCCCTCAGGCCAACGCCCCGCGCAACGCCCGCGCTCCGCGCGGTGACGGTGCCAAGACCGATGGTGGTGGTGCCGGCCGCAAGGACAAAGGCAAGGACCGTGGCAAGGAGCGCCGTGCAGCCGCGCCCCAGCCAGGCAAGGACCAGGGCAAGGAGCAAGGCAAGGAAAAGCCCGCCGGGGCGCGTTCTGAACGCCAACCCCGTGACCAGAAGCCACGTCAGGCCCAGTCCACTCCAAAGCCTGAGGTAGCTTCTGCCAACCGCGCGCCGGACGAGTTCCTGGATGACGAAGTTGACAATTTTGGTAACCGCGCCGACTACGTCAGCCCGTACCAGAACAAGAACCAGGGCCGCAACCGTCGCCCGGGTGCCCCGGCTGCCGCCGGTGGCGCAGCTCCGGCCTCGGCTCCAGCTCCACGCCAAGGTCGCCCGGCTGCCCCGCGCACCGGTGCACCTGCCGCTGGCAAACCGGCTGGCGACAAGCGCAGCAGCGGCCCGCGCAGCAATGGTGGCGGTGCCCGTGACGGCCAGCCGCGTCGCGACAGCAACGGTGGCGGCCGCAACCGTCGCCCGCCCCGTGACGAGCAACCGCGTTCGGAACCTGCGGTAAGCAACTCGCGCGCGCCGCAAAACCAGCCACGCATCGTGCACAAGGAATCGAAAATCGATCGTTTCCCGACTGCCGAGCAACTGGAACAGCTGGAGTCGCTGCCGAGCCGTCGCAACGGCGAGAAGCCCGCGCTGCTGACCCGCAACCGCGAAGGCTGATGGTTCGGTTATTGGCTGCGAACCTTGTGGGAGCGGGCTCTGCCCGCTAAGAACACCCCGCGGTGCATCAGGCGCACCCGGTTGTATTCTTCACGGGTAGAACCGGCTCCCACGGCAGGGATCGCAGCGAATTGCGACAGGCATAAAAAAACCGCAGCCATTGGCTGCGGTTTTTTTGCGCCGAAGAAATTACTTCTTCTGCACGCCCTCGAACGTGATGTCCAGGGTCAGGGTGTCGGACTGCGGGCCCAGGTCCATCATCTTGCCGAAATCAGAACGCTTGATGGTGGTGGTGCCTTCAAAGCCGGCACGGTAGCCGCCCCATGGATCCTTGCCTTCACCCAGGAAGGTGGTCTTGACCACGACTGGCTTGGTCACGCCGTGCAGGGTAAGGTCGCCAGTCACGTCGGCAGTCAGCTTGCCATCAGCATTCTTGCCGGTTGGCTTGACGCTGGTGGACACGAAAGTAGCGGTTGGGTACTTGTCGGTCTCCAGGAAGTCCTTGCTCTGGATGTGCTTGTCACGTTCGGCGTGGTTGGTGTCGACGCTCTTGGTGTTCAGGGTGATGCTGATCTTGCTGTCTTCAGGCTTGGCAGCATCGAAGCTGAAGGTACCGGTCCAGTCTTTGAAGGTACCGTAGATGAAGCTGTAGCCCAGGTGGCTGATCTTGAAGTTGATGAAGGCGTGGTTGCCTTCCTTGTCGATGGTGTAGTCGGCAGCCATGGCCTGGCCGGCCGTCAGCAGTGCAGTACCCAGAGCCAAAGCGGCCAGTGTCTTTTTCAACATGTGCGGTATTCCTTGAGTGGAGTTGAGCGTCAGCCTTTGCGGCCCAGCATGCGTACCAGGGTCGCGTCACGGTCGATGAAATGATGTTTCAAGGCGGCCAGGCCATGGAGCACTGCGAAGATCACCAGGATCCAGGCCAGGTACAGGTGCACGTCGCCGGCGGTTTCTGCCTGGTTGGGCAGGCCGCTGATCAGCGCGGGTACTTCGAACAAGCCGAATACCGGGATGCCCACGCCATCGGCGGTGGATATCAGGTAACCGGCCGCCATTACCAGGAACAGGTCCAGGTAAAGGAAGGCATGCCCCAGTTTGGCGGCTATTCGCGTCAGCCGGCCCTGGGTGGGCGGGGGCGGCGGCGGTGGGCTGATGAAGCGCCACACCACGCGCAGCAGCATGAAGAAGAACAACGTCAGGCCAATGCTTTTATGCAGGTCGGGCCCCGCCTTGCGCCAGGGGTCGTAATAACCCAGGTCGACCATCCACAAGCCCAGGGCGAAAAGGCCAAATACGGCCAGGGCCACGCCCCAGTGCAGGAAGATGCTGACCCCGCCATAGCGAGAAGTTGAATTGCGTAACTGCATCACGGCCACCCTGTAAGTTCTGATACAAAGACTAGCTTTTTATCTATCGAATTAAAGCGGAAAATTTCGCTTTGAAATATCGAGATACACGATAGAAGATCATAGAACTGAAGCGTTAAGGGGGCGTTAACGCCCATCGATGTTTCATCCCTGGCGGTTGCCCCCGGGGCAGGCATTGCATAGGCTTGCGCGATTGTTTGCCGAGCATGGCGAATTCGCCGCTGCCAGGAGAGAGAAATGGGCCTCAACAACCAGTGGATGCAACGCGACCTCGCGGTCCTGTGGCACCCCTGCACCCAAATGAAAGATCACGAACAACTGCCGCTGATCCCGATCAAGCGCGGCGAAGGCATCTGGCTGGAAGACTTCGAGGGCAAACGCTACCTCGACGCCGTCAGTTCCTGGTGGGTCAACGTGTTTGGCCATGCCAACCCGCGTATCAACCAGCGCATCAAGGACCAGGTAGACCAACTGGAACACGTGATCCTGGCCGGCTTCAGTCACCAGCCGGTGATCGAGTTGTCCGAGCGCCTGGTGAAGATGACCCCCGCAGGCCTGAACCGGGTGTTCTACGCCGACAATGGTTCGTCCTGCATCGAAGTGGCGCTGAAAATGAGCTTCCACTACTGGGTCAACTGCGGCCAGCCGAACAAGAAGCGCTTCGTCACCCTGACCAACAGCTATCACGGTGAAACCATCGCTGCCATGGCCGTGGGCGACGTGCCGCTGTTCACCGAAACCTACAAGCCGTTGCTGCTGGACACCATCAAGGTGCCGAGCCCCGACTGCTACCTGCGCCCCGAAGGCATGGGCTGGGAAGAGCATTCGCGCAACATGTTCCAGGCCATGGAACAGACCCTGGCAGAGCATCACGACAGCGTCGCCGCCGTCATCATCGAGCCGCTGATCCAGGGCGCCGGCGGCATGCGCATGTACCACCCGGTGTATCTCAAGCTGCTGCGCGACGCCTGTGATCGTTACGGCGTGCACCTGATCCACGACGAAATCGCCGTGGGCTTTGGCCGCACCGGCACCCTGTTTGCCTGTGAACAGGCCGGCATCCGCCCGGACTTCCTGTGCCTGTCCAAGGCTTTGACCGGTGGCTACCTGCCCCTTGCGGCGTGCTTGACCACCGACGACGTGTACAGCGCCTTCTACGACGACTACCCCACCCTGCGCGCCTTCCTGCACTCGCACAGCTACACCGGCAACCCGCTGGCCTGCGCGGCGGCCTTGGCGACCCTGGACATCTTCGAACAGGACAACGTGGTCGAGAACAACAAGGCCCTGGCCACGCGCATGGCCAGCGCCACCGCGCATCTGGCCGACCACGCCCACGTCTCGGAGATCCGCCAGACCGGCATGGTACTGGCCATCGAGATGGTCCAGGACAAGGCCACCAAGGCCGCCTACCCCTGGCAGGAGCGGCGTGGCCTGCAGGTGTTCAACCATGCCCTGACCCGTGGCGCGTTACTGCGTCCGCTGGGCAGCGTGGTTTACTTCCTGCCCCCCTATATCATCACCCCGGAGCAGATCGACTTCCTCGCCGAAGTGGCCAGCGAAGGCATCGACATCGCCACCCGCACCAGCATCAGCGTGGCCGTGCCGAGCGACTTCCACCCCGACTTCCGCGACCCGGGCTAGACCTTGATGGCCTCTTCGCGAGCAGAGCCTGCTCCCACACAGGTACCTCAAATCCCTGTGGGAGCGGGCGCTGCCCGCGAAGAATCCTCCACAATATTCAGAGACACCCCATGAGACTCTCCCGCTTTTACATCGACGCGCCCCTGAGCCTGGGCGAGCACGAATTGCCTGAAGCCCAGGCCCACTACATCGGTCGCGTGCTGCGCATGGCCGAGGGCGATGCGGTGCAGCTGTTCGATGGCTCCGGCCAGGAATACCGCGGTGCCTTGCTGGAAGTTGGCAAGAAGCGCGTGCGCGTGCAACTGGACGAGGCCTTCGCCGGCCAGCCTGAATCGTCGCTCAAGACTCACCTGGGCCAGGGCCTGTCCCGTGGCGAACGCATGGACTGGGCCATCCAGAAGGCCACCGAACTGGGCGCCAGCGAAATCACCCCGATTGTCAGTGAGCGCTGCGAAGTGCGCCTCAAGGATGAACGCGCCGAGAAACGCCAGGCTCATTGGCAGCAGATCGCTGTCAGCGCCTGTGAACAGTGCGGGCGCTCAACCGTGCCGGTCATTCACCCACCGCTGGTGCTGGCCGATTGGCTGAAAGCCTGCGACGCCGAACTCAAACTGGTGCTGCACCCCGTGGCCGAGCCACTGGTCAGCCATGAAAAACCGGCCAGCCTGGCCTTTCTGATCGGCCCTGAAGGCGGCCTGTCCGACGCTGAGGTCAGCCAGGCCCAGGCGGCCGGTTTTCACTCGGCACGCCTGGGCCCGCGCGTGCTGCGTACCGAGACTGCACCGGTGGTGGCATTGGCCGTTGCGCAGCAGCTGTGGGGCGATTTCTAGAGGACGTAGAAGAACACCGCCACAAAGTGCAGCAGGCTGCCGGCAATCACGAACAGGTGCCAGATGCCGTGCCAGTGGCGGAAGCGCCTGTCGTAGGCAAAGAAGATGATGCCCACGGTGTACAGCACACCGCCCGTGGCCAGCCAGGCAAAGCCTGCGGTGCCCAGGGTGGCCAGCAACGGCTTGACCGCCACCAGCACGATCCAGCCCATCACCGCGTAAATGACGATGGACATCACCCGCGCTTCAGAGCGCGGCTTGATCTCTTGCAGCATGCCGATCACCCCCAGCCCCCAGACAATGCCGAACAGGGTCCAGCCCCACGGCCCGCGCAAGGTCACCAGGCAGAAAGGCGTATAGCTACCGGCAATCAGCAGATAGATCGATAAATGATCGACCTTCTGCATGATCACCTTCGCGCGTCCGCGCACGCTGTGGTACACCGTCGAGGCGCTGTAGAGAATGACCAGGGTTACCCCATAGATCGCCATGCTGACGATCTTCCACACATCGCCCTGGATACTTGCCAGCACCAGCATCCACACTGCGCCAATGGAAGCCAGTACTGCGCCGACCAGGTGCGTCCAGGCGTTGAACCGTTCGCCGTGATACATGCAGTCGTTCCTCCTTGGTTTCGATTGGATCGATCATGCTGTTCGCGAGCACAATCCTCTCTACCCTAACAGAGCCAGTGTCATGTTGATCGATGAAGAATTGACGTTGAAGAAACTGGAAATTTTCCTGGCCTTCATGCGCACCGGCAATCTGGGCCGGGCGGCGGCTGAGCTGTCCACCAGCAACGTCAGCGTGCACCGCGCCATTCATTCCCTGGAAAGCGCTTTGCGCTGCCCGCTGTTCAAGCACGAGGGGCGTAACCTGACACCGCTGGAAAGCGCCTACGTACTGGAAGAACACGCGCAGAAGCTGGTGCAGGATGTGCTGGGCGCCGTGCGCCTGACCCGCGAGGCGGCCGGCTTCTCGGCCGAGCGTTTTCGCCTGGGCTCGTTGTACTCGCTGACGGTAAAGACCGTGCCCCAGTTGATCATGGGGTTGAAACTGCGGCGCAGCGAGCTGAACATCGACCTGATCCTGGGCTCCAACATCGACCTGCTGTACAAACTCAAGAACATGGAGACCGACGCCATCCTGGTGTCGCTGGACGAAACCGTCAGCGACCCGGACTGCGAGCAACTGCCGCTGTTTTCCGATGACATCTTTTTGGCCACCCCGGTCGACTCACCCTTTGCCGGGCTTGCCGAGGTGGACCTGGCCGACCTGCGCGACAGCACCTTCATCACCCTTACCCAGGGCTTCGCCACCCATCAGGATGGCGTGCGGGTATTCCGCCAGGCTGGCTTCGAGCCCAAGGTGGCCATGCAGGTCAATGACATCTTCACCTTGCTGAGCATGGTCAGCTCCGGCGTGGGCTATGCCCTGCTGCCGGGGCGCGTGGCCGCCGTTTATGAAAACCGCGTGCGCCTGGTGCCGCTGCAGGCCCGTTATCACCTGCAGCAGCACATTGGCGTGGTGTTCCTGAAAGCCAAGGAGCGCGACCCCAACCTGCTGGCGCTGCTTGCCGAATGCCGCATGTACACCAACCGCCTCGACCGTTGACAGGCGGCTGCCTCTGCAGGCCCCGCCGTACGGTAGGAGCGGCCCGTGGCCGCGAATCAGGCGCCGAGGTGTGCCAGGCGGTACGCGGTGAGGCCGTCGCGGGCACAGTCCGCTGCTACGGTATTCAGGTGCCCATTACAGCGCGCACGGCCAAGTACAGCACTGAAGGGCCCAGCAGGCAGCCAAGGCCGGTGTGGAAGGTCGCGGTCAACGCCCCGTAGGGCACCAACCGCCGATCCGTAGCTGCCAGGCCTGCGGTCACACCGCTGACTGTGCCGGCCAGGCCGCCGAACACCATCGCCGAGCGCGGGTTGTCCAGGCCCATCCAGCGCGCCGCCATGGGTGTGCCCACCATTACCAGAATGGCCTTGATCAGGCCGGTGGCGATCGACAAAGCGACCACATCCGAACTGGCACCAATGGCCGCGCCCGTCACCGGGCCGACGATGTAGGTCACCGCCCCCGCGCCAATGGTGGTCATGCTGACGGCGTCGCGGTAACCAAAGGCCCAGGCCACGCAGCAACCCAAAATGAACGGCAGCAAGGTACCCAGCAGCAGCGAGAACGCGCCAATGAAGCCCGCCTTGCGCGCCTCGGTCGCCTGCACTTCAAACGCCGTGGCCACAATGGCGAAGTCGCGCAACATGGCGCCGCCCATCAGGCCAATGCCGGAAAACAGCGACAGGTCGGCCAGGCCCTTCTGCCCACCGGTCAGGGTGCCGCCCACCCAGGCCAGCACCAGGCCAATGACGATGGCAAACGCCGAGCCGTGCACACGGCCAAAAGTCAGGCGCCGTGACAGTTGCACCGATACCCACATCACTATCCCCACGAAGGCAAAGGCCGTCACCAGGCCGTTGGCTTCCAGCGCATGTTCGATAAGGTTCCACATATCAGTGCGCCCCCGCCGGTTCAACGGCTGGCGGCACTTCGGGCGGCAACGGCTCGCCCTTGTGGGTGCGGCTGATGAGGGCAATGGTCGAGCCGCAGATCAGCACCGAGCCAATGGCCGCGATCACCGCCACCGGGCCACCATGCAGCGCGGTGACCACGTTCTGCTGTGCGGCCATCGCTACCACCACGGGGATGTACAACGCGCCCCAGAAGCCCACGCCCATTTCGCAGTCCTTGCTCAGGCCGCCTTGCTTGCCCATGTACAGCCGGGCGCAGATCAGCAGGATCATGGCGATCCCGACCCCGCCCACGTTGGATTTCACCCCCAGCAGCACCCCGAGCATGTCGCCCGTGATCACCCCTGCCAGCGTGCAGATAGCCAGCAATGCCACACCGTAAATAATCATTATTGTTGTCCTCGGTTTGCATGGTTGTTGTTCTTGTCATGGGAGCACTGTCTGTGGGAGCGGGCTCTGCCCGCGAAAGCCACCGCGGTGTGTCAGGCACCCTGCGGTATGGTCGTCGCGGGCAGAGTCCGCTCCCACAAGGTTATTGAGGTCGGCGGGTTTCCTCCTGCATCAGGGTTTGCAGGGTGTCCAGGCGGGCGCCCTGCCAGGCGATCACGGTGCCGTCGGTGAAGGTGCGACGGCCCAGGCCGGTGAGCACGCTGCCGGGTGGCATCTCGATCTGCAGGCGCACCCCGCGCTCGAAGGCCGTGCGAGCCAGGGCGCGCCAGTCGACGACGCGGCACATATTGAAGGCCAGGTCATCGCGCAGCTTGTCCGGCTGCACGATGGGGCGCGCGGTGGTGCCGCTGAGGTAGCGAATCTTCGGTGGCTGCACGGTCACGTTGGCAAAGGCTTCGGCCAACTGCGCGGCGGGAGCCTGCAGCAACGGGCAATGGGACGGCACGCTAACCGCCAGCGGCTTGGCCAGGGCCGCACCTTGGGCCTTGGCCTGGCGCGCTACGGCAGCCATCGCGTCCTGGCTGCCGGCGATCACTATCTGGTTGTCGGCATTGATGTTGGCCAGGAATACGGGGCCCTCGGCGGCGGCCAGCAGTTGCTCGATCCGGCCCAGCTCCACGCCGACGATGGCGGTCATGCCATAGCCTTGTGGATAAGCGGCCTGCATCAGTTCGCCGCGCAACGCCACCAGGCGCACGGCGTCGGCAAAGTCCAGCGCGCCCGCCACCACCGCGGCGGGATAGGCACCAATGGACAGCCCCGCCACGTAGTCCGCCGGGGGGCTATCGCGCAACAACACGCGCGCGCAGGCGACGCCCGCCACCAGCAGGCACAGCTGCACGGCCCGGGTGGCCGCCAGCGCCCGGGCGCTGTCCAGTTCCAGCACAGACTGGCCCAACGCCGCGCTCGCCTCATCCAGGCAAGCCTGCACCACAGGATGTACCGGCAAGGCATGCAGCATGCCCGGCTGCTGCGCGCCCTGGCCGGGGAATACCAGCAAGGTGCTCATGCCGCCACGCCCCAGGGGTCATCCACCAGCCGCGCACCATCGGCGGCCTTGAGCAAGACCTTGCGGCTTGGGCCGGCCCACTCGCGCAAGGCCACTGCGCCAGCGGGCGCTTGCAATTGCAGGTCTACTGCCGGCTCCAGCATGCCCAGCAGGCGGCGCGCGGCATCGCGAGACAACGGCTCGGGGGTACGCATGATCAAGTCCAGGTCACTACCTGCATGCAGGGCGGCGAAACCGCTGGCCAACTCGAAGCCGGCACCGCCACTCACGCCCCACACCAGGCCGAAATCGTCCAGGCGATCACGCAGCCGGTACAGCGCCTGCAACGCGGGCCAGTCCCGCAGCCCGATGCTGTGGCTCAATTGCTCCGGGCTTACCTGGCGGCTCACGGCCGCCAACGGCATGCAGCCGGCATGGCGCTGATCGCGGCTGACCCCGCGCACGCCCACCGCGACCAGACCCGGACCGCCCCGCCCACGGCGTACCACTACCGGCTGGCCGTCGGCCAGGGCACAGGCCACCCAGGCCGGCGCATCGCTGGCCAGGTGCGCCGGGGTCATGCCCCAGAGCAGGTCATGAGGGCGTATCACTGCCATTGCTCGCGCAGCAGTTGACGCACCTTCGCCGACGCCGTCCGATTGGCCGCACCCAGGCGCCCGGACAGGTCACGTCCGCCCTCGGCAATATCGGCCAGGGCCTGCGCCAGGCAGGCTTGCACGCGACTGATATCGTCGGCGTCCGGCTGCTCGATCCGGGCCACCGACAAGGTTTCCCACAGCAGGCCCAGGCTGGCATAGCTGTCGATGTCATAAGCCATGGGCGGCACGCTGGCGGCCAAGGCTTCCAGTGCCTCAACAGTGCGCTGGGTAACCCGCGCCGCCGAGGCCTTGCCCATGGCGTGAACCTGCACCCCCGGGTCACGCAGGGCAATCAGGCGGTTGGCCTGGTAACCGTGGGCCAGGAACGCCCCGGACATGGCCTTGCCCACCAGCAACGCCACCACCGGGTGGCCGGCCAGACGGGCACTGGCGTAAGCATCGGCGGCGCCCGCCAGCGCCTGGTGAATGCCCCACTGTTCTTCGCGGCGCCCATAGGCCTGGCTCGGCACATCGACAATCGCGATCAGCGCACGCTTGAAGGGCGCATCGCGGTCAGCTTCAACCACCTGGCCAACGGCCTTGGCCAGGGCCCAGCCTTCCAGCAGGCCGACTTCGCCCTGACGGGCCCGGGGGAAAGGGTTGGAGGGGTCGGCAATGACAGCGATAAAGCGTGCCGTTTCAGTGTCGGCGGCCATGACCGAGGCGGGCAAGCCCGGCACGGGACGCGTATTGGCGGTCAACGCGGTGAACCAGTTCAAGCCACGAACGGAAGGTTGCGCAACCGGCTGGCTATCGACCTGCGCCTGAATATCCACCTGGCCAAGACGCTCAAGGTACCCGGCATGTTGGCGGCTGCGCAGCGATGCTGGCACGCCCTGCGCCAGGCAGCTGGCGATGCTGGCGGCAATCTCGGCCACGTCATCCTGCACATAGGCGTCGGCCAGCCCCGTGGCAAAGCGCTGCTCGCCACCACTCAGGCTCCAGATGAACGGCCGGTCACGGGAATCGTATTCGGCAATGCCGGCTTCCTGTTCGATCACCTGTGGGCCATTGAGGCCCAGCCGCGCTTCACGAGTGACAATCAGCTGGCTGCACAGCCCGGCCGCGATGGACATGCCGCCAAAGCAACCGACGCTGCCCGCAATTACGCCGATGACCGGCTGATACTGACGCAGGTCGACAATCGCAGCATGGATATCGGCGATGGCCGCCAGGCCCAGGTTGGCTTCCTGCAGGCGCACGCCACCGGTTTCCAGCAGCAGTACAGCGGCCGTGGCGGTGCCCTTGCGGTTGTCTGCGGCCGCCAGCTCCAGCGCGCCGGCAATCTTCGCGCCGCCGACCTCGCCCAGGCTACCGCCCTGGAAGGCGCCCTCGATGGCCGCCAATACCACCGGGCGCCCGCCGATGGTGCCCTTGGCAACTACCACGCCATCGTCGGACTGGGGCACTACGCCCTGGCGCTCAAGCCAAGGCGACATGACTCGCTGGAAGGGGTCGATCAGCTCACGAAAGCTGCCCGCGTCCAGCAGCGCCTTGGCCCGTTGCCGGGCGCCCAGTTCAATGAAGCTGTGCCGTTGCAACAGGCGTGCGGTGTCAGTCATGGCCGATCTCCTCCAGGGCCTGCTCCAGGCGCAAGCGGACCACGCCCGGGGTAGCGCCGAAATCATTGATGTCGATGCGCAGCGCCGGCATCGGCTGGCCGCTGAACATGCGCGTGAACAGTTGCTCCCAGCGCTGCGAAGCACCGTTGACCGAGGTCACCACCTGGATCGCCAGCGTGCCGGCCTGGCCGGGTTCGAGCAGCACTTCCAGGTCGCCCGAGCCCACACAGCCCACCAGGGCGCGACCACGGGCCGGTTGTCCGGCGGGGAATTGAAAAGACAGGGTTTCCATCAGGCAAGGCTCCGTGAATGCTCGCCACGTTCCAGGCGATCGATGAACAGACAGGCGGCCAACAGGTCGGCGGCACCGCCCGGCGAAGCGTTGAGCGCCAGCAGTTGCTGGTCGAGTTCGTGCAGCCGGCGTCGGCCTGCCAGGGTGCCGCTGCCACCGGCATCCAGCACCGCTTGCGCGCCCTGCTGCATCACGATCAGGCCATCAGGCCCGGCGCGGTAAAGCACGCAGGTGTCGGCCAACGTGGCCATGATCGCCAGCAAGGCGTCGAGCCGGGCGTTCTGTTCGCCGTGCCCGGCCTGGCGGCTGGCGCGCAGTTGCGGCAAGGCACGGGTGATAATGGCCGGAAACCCGGCCTGGGCTTCGGCGCGGGCGCCACCGGCACCGTAACGCTGCTCGACCACGCGGCCGTGGCTCAACGGTTGCGGCGCCTGACGGTCGGGCAAGCGTGCCAGCGCACCGGCGCGTTCGGCCAGCGCAATCGCGCTCAGGTCGGCCGGCGCCAGCGCAGCGGCAGCCACCAGCAGGCCCAGCGCCCAGATAGCCCCGCGATGGGTATTTACCCCGCCGGTGGTACGCATCATGTCGGCTTCGCCATCACGCCCGTGCTGGCCCAACGCTTCACGCAGCGCCACATCAATGGGCGCCGCCAGCGCGGCCTCGGCCATGGCCTGGAACGCCGGCCACAACGACAGCGCCGACGCGTGCATCAAGCCCAGGTGCAAGTCGCTATGGGCACCGCTGCCACGCCGGTCCACCAGCGCCGGTTTGGGCGACAGGTCGGCCTCGTCAATCAGCGCGTCTACCGCCAGGTCCGCCAACCGCTCGGCCAGGGTGGCACCCTTGGGTGGTGCAATGAGCGCGTGCATTACCAGCTCCTGAATTTGGCAGGTGGGTTGTAGAGGCCGCCCGACCACTCCACCAAGTCGGCAATGCTCTTGGCCGCCAGCCACTCGCGGGTAGCATCGGTGCGACGGATGCCCAGGTCCTCGGGCAGGGCAATCAAACCCTCGCGGCGCATGCGCTCGGTATCCTTGGGGTTGTGGCGCAAGCCAATGGTGGTAACGCCGGCCACTGCGGCAATCATGGCCTGGCGCTCTTCCAGCGAGCGGGCCTTGTACAGGTAGGCAATGCCTTCTTCGGTGAGCAAGTGGGTGACGTCATCGCCGTAGATCATGATCGGCGCCAGGGCCATGCCGGTCTTCTTCGCCACGTCAACGGCGTCCAGGGTTTCGACGAAGGTCGGTTTGCCGCCCTCCTGGAAGGTCTCGACCATTTGCACCACCAGCTTCTGCCCACGCTCCAGCAAGGTGTGGGCGTCGTCGCTGCCCGGGCGGCGCATGTCCAGCCAGGCGGGGGTGCCATGGCGACGGCCGCGCGGGTCATGGCCCATGTTGGGGGCGCCACCGAAACCGGCCAGGCGGCCTCGCGTGACCGTGGATGAATGGCCGTCGCCATCCACTTGCAGCGTGGCGCCGATGAACAAGTCAACGGCGTACTGGCCCGCCAGCTGGCAAAACATGCGGTTGGAGCGCATGGAGCCGTCGCGCCCGGTGAAGAACACGTCGGGACGGGCGGCGATGTAGCTTTCCATGCCCAGTTCGGTGCCGAAGCAGTGCACGCTTTGCACCCAGCCGCTTTCAATGGCCGGGATCAGGGTGGGGTGCGGGTTGAGCGTCCAGTTGCGGCAGATCTTGCCCTTCAGGCCCAGGGACTCGCCATAGGTGGGCAGGATCAGTTCGATGGCCGCGGTATTGAAGCCGATGCCGTGGTTCAGCGACTGCACGTTGTGTTTTTCGTAGATGCCGCGAATGGCCATCATCGCCATCAGCACATGCACCGGTTTGATGTGGCGCGGGTCACGGGTAAAGAGCGGCTCGATGTAAAACGGCCGGTCGGCCACCACCACAAAGTCTACCCAAGAGGCGGGGATGTCCACGCGCGGCAGGTCACTGACGTCGTCTACCAGCTGGTTGACCTGGACAATCACGATGCCGTCGCTGAAGGCCGCAGGCTCGATGAGCGCCGGGCTGTCCTCGGTGCTGGCGCCGGTGTAGATGTTGCCCTGGCGGTCGGCCATGAACCCGGCCGACAGCACCACGTTGGGGATCAGGTCCACCACCAGCCGCGAGTACAGTTCGATGTAGGTATGAATGGCGCCGATTTCCAGCAGGCCATCTTCCAGCAACTGGCTGATGCGCAGGCTCTGGGTACCGGCGAAGGAAAAGTCGAGTTTGCGCGCAATGCCCTTTTCGAACAGGTCCAGGTGCTCCGGCCGGCCCACGCTGGGCATGATCATGTGCAGGTCGTGCAGTGTACCGGGGTCAACCTGGGCCAGGGAGCGCGAAAGGAAATCGGCCTGCTTCTGGTTGTTGCCCTCCAGCACCACCCGGTCGCCGGGCATCAGCAGCGCTTCGAGGGCCGCGACGATGCCGTCGGTGGGCAACACCACACCGTCGGCCAGGCCGAGCACTTGCGCCAGACGCCGCTGTTTCTCGCTACGCCGCCGCGTCCACTGTGGCTCGGGGGTGATTGTCGTTGTCATGGGGCCTCCACGGCGGGGATGTCGTGGTGGAACCATAGGCCTACGCAGGGCAGGCATCAATCAAGGCGAAGAGCGAACCATTACCCTCAAGTTAATGGTCGGTTGGCAGCTCCGGAGGTCTTGTCAGAGCGCGGCAGCGTCCAGCAGGCGTTCGATCCCGGCAAGGTCCGGCACCTTCGCCACCTGTTCACCTATCTGCACTGCTGCCACTTCCAGCGCTGCCAGCGGTACGTCAACATAACTGAGCTGGCTGTCCAGCCGGCACGAGCGGGGCACGCCCTGGATCAACAACGCGATGAAGCGCAGCGGGCTGTCGCCCACGGCATTGAGCACGACGATGCGCGCATGTTCGCCCACCACCGCCGCCGCGCCACAGGCGGCTTCGAAGCTGACCAGCGGCAGCAATTGGTTGCGCCAGGTAATGTGCCCAAGGTGCCAGGCCGGACGGTCCGGGGCGGGCTGGCCGTACTGGTAGCCGATGAGTTCGGCCACGGCCACATTGGGCAGCACCAGGGTACGGTCGGACAATGGCAGCAACAGCGCGGTCAGGGTGGTGCGGCGGCCGATGGCGCGCTCAAGCATGGCTGCGGCTCCATTGCGCGATGCTGTCGAGCAGCACCGATTCCTGGTAGGGCTTGCCCAGGTAGTCATTGACGCCAATGGCCATTGCCCGTTCACGGTGCTTCTGCCCGGTGCGAGAGGTGATCATGATGATCGGCAGGTCCTTGAGTCGCGGGTCGCGGCGAATTTCGGTGGCCACTTCAAAACCGTCCATGCGTGGCATTTCAATGTCCAGCAGCAATACGTCGGGCAGGTGGTCCTGCAACAGGGCCATGGCATCGACGCCGTCCTTGGCGGTCAACACGTTCATGCCGTGGCGCTCCAGCAGCCGGCTGGTAACCTTGCGCACGGTCACCGAATCATCCACCACCATGACCAGCCGCGGCCGGCTCTGCTCCACGCCCCCGGGCTGCAGCGGTGCCTGCGCAGGGGTCGGCGCCTGTTGCATCTGCCGGGCATGGGCCGCACGCACCTGGGCCAGCAGGTCGAGAATCAGCACCACCCGGCCATCGCCCAGGATGGTCGCGCCGGACAGGCCCTGCACCCCGGCGAACTGCGGCCCCAGGCTCTTGACCACGATTTCCCGCGAGCCGGCCAACGCATCCACCTGCACCGCCATCTGCTGGTCCTGACCGTGAATCAACAGGACCGGCAGGGGTTGGGTCTGGCCCAGCAACTGCGGCCGCGGGGTGTTGTACAGCAGGTCGCTGAGGTAACGCAGGTCGTAGCTCTGCCCGCCGTAGTGATAGCGCGGCGGGTCCACCTGGTAATAGTCTTCAAGCTCGGCCGGCATCACCCGCACAATGCCTTCCAGGCCATTGAGCGGCAGCGCGTAGACCTCGTCGGCACACTGCACCATCAGCGCCCGGTTGACCGACACACTGAATGGCAAGCGGATCTGGAAGCGCGCGCCCTGCCCCGCCCGGGAGTCGATGATCATCGTGCCGCCCAGCTGCTTGACCTCTTCGTGCACCACGTCCATGCCCAGCCCGCGACCCGAGATCTGGGTGACCTTGGCCGCCGTGGAAAAGCCCGGTTGCAGGATGAATTGCAGCACGTCGTGGTCGCTGATGACGCTGCCCGCCTCGATCAGGCCGCGCTTGATGGCCTTGGCCCGCACCGCCTCCAGCGGGATGCCGGCGCCGTCGTCGCTGAGTTCGATGACAATGTCGCCGCCCTCGTGCAGCAGGTTCAGGGTAATGCGCCCCTGCTCGGGCTTGCCGGTGGCACGGCGCACCTCGATGGCTTCCAGGCCATGGTCGACGGCGTTGCGCAGCATGTGTTCCAGCGGGGCCAGCATACGCTCCAGCACGCTGCGGTCCATCTCGCCCTCGGCATTGGCGACGTCGAATTCCACCTGTTTGCCCAACTCACCCGCCACCTGCCGCACCAGGCGCTGCAAGCGCGGCACCATGCGCTCGAACGGCACCATGCGGGTGCGCATCAGGCCTTCCTGCAATTGCGTGTTGACCCTGGCCTGCAGCTGCAACAGCTTGTGCGCCTCGTGATTGCGCGCGGCCAGGGTTTCTTGCAGGTCCAGCAGGTCGGAGGCTGACTCGAACAAGGCGCGCGACAGTTGCTGCAACTGCGAGTGGCGATCCATTTCCAACGGGTCGAAGTCCTCATAGCCCTGGCGATCGTTGTCGGCGTGCTGGCGGCTGAGGATGCGCCCCTGGGTCTCGGTGTCCAGGCGGCGAAGCTGTTCGCGCATGCGCTCGATGGTGGTTTCCATCTCGCCCAAGGCAACCTGCGCATCGTTGACCTGCTGTTCGATGCGGCCACGGAAAATCGAGGTTTCGCCCGCCAGGTTGCCCAAGTCTTCCAACAGTTCGGCGGCAACCTTGACCATGTCCCCCGGCGCCCGTTCTGGCGCCGCCGCAGGCTGTTCGGGCAGCAGCACCGCGCGCTCGGGCAGGGGCGTGGCCGGCACCGGGCTGACAAACCCGCGAATGGCCGCGATCAGCCCGGTAACCGCCTGCACCGGCTGGTGCAGACGCAGGGTATCAAGCATGTGCGCCAGCGCGTCATGGCCATTTTGCAGCAGGCTGAACAGCGCAGGGCTCGGGGCGAGTACCCCGGCGGAGAGGTTTTCGTAGAGGAATTCCAGTTCATGGGCAAGGTCGCCGATGGGCGCGATTTCGACCATCCGCGCGCCGCCCTTGAGGGTATGCAGGTCGCGCAGCAGGTTTTCGACTTCCAGGGTATTGCGCGGGTCCTGCTGCCAACGCTGCAAGGCCGCCCCGCAGCTTTCGACAATGTCGAAGCCTTCCTCGAGGAACACTTCCAGCAGTTCGCTATCGCCTGTGGCCTCCGGGGCTGCGGGTGCCTGCGCCACTGCCGGGGTGCCGCCCTGCCGCAGTTCGGCCAGCGCCTGCACCAGGTCATCGGCAGCGCTGGCCGCCTGGCCTCGCTGCAAGTGTTCCAGCATGGTCGCCAGCTGCTCATGGCTGTCGAGCAGCAGATTCACCAAGTGTTCGCTGAACACTTGGCGGCGTTTGGCCAGGGCCTCGTATAACCGTTCCAGCTGCTCGGCCAACTCGTCGATGGCGCCAACGTCGGCCATGCGCGCGCCACCCTTAAGGGTGTGCAGGTCGCGCTGCAGCGATGACAGCGGGGCCAGGTTGTCGGGGTCGGCCAGCCAGCGTTGCAGCGCCTGGTCGGCGCTGTCGAGGATGTCGGCGGCTTCATCGAGAAAGAAGGCGATTATGTCGTCATCTGCGGTCGCCGTTGGCGCCTGCTGTTGCAATTGCCCGGTCAGCGTCGCCAGTTCGGTAATGCCGTCGCTGCCCACCCGGCCCATTGCATCGGGCGCCAGCCCTAGTTCCAGCAAGCCGTGCAGGGCCTGGATGCGCCCCGGTTGCAGCGCCACGGCCTGGCCGGCGGCGATCTGGTCGAGCATATCGATCAATGCGTCATGGGCGCGCTCGGCTTCGTCGAAAAACGACTCGTTGGCGCTCAGGCTGCTTTCTTCCACCGCCCCGTACACATCCAGCAAGGCCTCGCATAGCTCGTCCACCGCAGGCAGGTCGGCCAATTGCGCGGCCTCGCCCAGGCGAGTCAGCTCATCCAGCAAGCGTTCCAACTCATGCCGAGAGGCTGGTTGCTGCCGCCAGCTACGCAGCAGCGACTCGCTGTCGTAGAGAATATCCATACCCAGGTGCAGGAACACCTGGGTGGAGTGCGGATCACACGTGGCCGCAGGTGAGTCGCCCAGCGGTTGCAGGCGCTGTTCAAGCTGCTCGGCTACCTCGGCGGCCAGTGACGAGGCGCCCGCAATAGCAGCGAGCGGGCTACGCGTGAGTTGCGCCAGGCCCTGGTGCCAGTACCCTACGGCGTGGGTCAACAGCGCCAGATCACTGACTTGCATGGGCCACTGATGCGCCTTGTACTCGCGGGTCAATGCGTCGAACGGACTGGCCAGTTCGGCTATCGGCAGCACGCCTGCCATGTAGGCGCTGCCCTTGAGGGTGTGCAATGCACGTTGCAGGCCGTCGTCGACAAGCGCATGGCCAGGCTCGGCCGAGGCCAGGAAGCGATCGACGGTGGCCAGGTGGCCCAACGCTTCGTTGCGAAAGATGTCCAGCAACTGCGGGTCGATACCAGCCGGTACCACGGCAGCGCTGGCCAGCTGGTGAGCGCGGGCCGCCAACTGGTCCACGTCATCGCGCTGGCGCTGGTGCTGTTCGGCGAAATCCTTGGCCACCTGGGGCAACACATCCAGCACCTCAGCCAACAGCCCGGCAACCACCGCCGGTTCAGCCACACTTTTATCCAGCACGCGGTTCAGCAGGTTTTCACATGCCCAGGCCAGCTCCCCCAGCACCAGCGCGCGCACCATGCGGCCACTGCCCTTGAGGGTATGAAAGGCGCGACGCAGCTCGGTCAGCGAACGCTGGTCGTTATGGTCGGCTGCCCAGCGCGGCAAGTACTCACGCAGTACATGCAGGACTTCGTCGGTTTCTTCCAGAAACACTTCGCGCAGCTCGTCGTCCACCGGCGCTTCGCCTGCGGGCGGCGGCAACAGGCTGGTGGGCGCCGATTGCGCCGGCGGGTTGAACCCAGGCACCGGGGCGGCCAGCACCTCGGCCAGCGAGCGCGACACCTGCGGGCTGTCCAGCGCTTGCAGGTCGCGCATCACCAGCGCTTCGGCGGGCCCGAGCACGTCGTCCAGCACCGGCACCTCCAACACTGCCGGCTGGTAGCCCAGCGCTGCCAAGCCTTCCTCGGCCACATCGAGCAGGCGCTCACCGGGGGCCTGGGGGTCTTCGCTGAGGCGTTCCAGGTAGTATTCGATGGCGCTGAGCGCATCGGCGAAATTGTCCAGTTGCCGGGCTTCGGGCTGTTGCGGCTCGGCCAGCAAATGGGCTTTGATGTAGTCGTTGCAGGCCTCCAGTAACGCGGCGGCACGGGCCAGCGGAATCATCGCCAGCGCCCCGCGTACCTGGGTCAGCAATTCGGGCAAAGGCTGCAAGCGCTCACGGTCGCTGCCCGAGTCCAGGTATTCGCTGATCATGTCCTTGGCCTGTTGCAGGCCAAAGCGCGCTTCCTTGATCACCAACTGGTGGATCTGGGTGAGGTCGGTGCTGGGCAGACGGCTATCGTCAGCCCGGGACGGCTCATCGGGGCCCACCATGCCGATCAGGGTGGACTCCACGTACAGCAGCGCTCCGGCGACGTCCATCAGCACCGAGTCGTTGGGCTCGCGAACGCCCTGGGCCAGGCCATGAACCACGGCCATCTGGTCGAGAATGACCTTGCGCGGCTGGCCAAAGCCCAGCACTGCCAGGGTGTCGGTGACCTGGCGCAATGGCGGTACCAGGGCATCCAGCTCGGCCACGTGCTGGCGATCGCCGCGCACGAAGTGATCGAGCTGTTCCTTGACCCGCACCAGTTCCTCGCACAGCGCACTCACCACCGAACGCAAGGCGTCGGGGTCGGGCAATACCAGGTGGGCCTGGTCCTGGGCCAGAAAGCGCCCTGGCGCCGGAGGATCACCCAGCTCATAGGCTTCGCGCAGCTTCTGCAAACGCGGCGACTGGCCGCTGGCGGTGGCCACATAAAACAGCAGGCCCTTGAGCAATTGCGCCGGCGCCGGCTGGTTGATGCCCGATACGCCCTCTTCCAACACCCGCTGTAACTCGCGGTCGCAATCCTTGAGCAGGCTGTGCAGCGCCGGGCTGTGGGTCACCACGCCGCTTTGCAAACCCTCCACCAGGGCCAGGGCCACTTGCCACAAGGGGCTCAACGGCGCGCCCATGGAGGTCTCTTCGAGCCGCGAGAACACCCGCGCCAGTTGCCCCAGGTGGGTGGCCACGTCCTGATCGCGCAGCAACCCCACCAGTGCCTGTTGCAGGCTTTGCCGCAGCTTGCGCAGCAGCTCGAGCCATTGCGAGCTATCCAGTTGGGCCAGTTCGGATACGTCGAGCGCCTCCGGGGTGGGCAGTTCCACGCCGAACAGGCTGGTTTCCGCCAACGGCGAGGCGCCGCGTGCGTTACGCAAATCATTAATCAAAGGCAGTACCACCAGAGGCAGATCGCGCCGGGCCAGGTGCACCTGGTCCAGGTATAAGGGCAGTTGCGTGAAGGCCAGCAGCAGCCATTTCACCGCTTCGGCCTGTTGGGTGACGCGGCCGTGGGCCAGGGCGCGGCCCAGGTGCTCGATTTCCTCGGCAAACAGCGCGGCGCCGTAGAACTCCACCATTTGCAGACTGCCGTGAACCTGGTGCAGGTAGCCCAGGCAGCGGCCCATGGCCTCGCCGGCATGGGGCTCGGCGACAAAGGCGTCGAGTGCCGAGCGCGCCTGCTTGAGGGTCTCGACGATTTCGCCCTTGACCCATTCCAGCGCTACGTAATCGTGCCGGTCAGCCATGTCGCGTCCCCTGGTGATGCGTCACCTCAGCTCGGCTCCCGAACCGCGGGCAAGGTGAACCCGGACACCGAGCGGCGCATCTCGCTGGCCATCTTCGCCAGGTTGCCGATGCTCTCGGCCGTGGTGGTGGTGCCGGACGAGGTCTGCTCGGTGATCTGCTGAATAACCGACATGGTATGGGAAATCTGCCCCGCTGAGCTGGTCTGCTGCTGCGCGGCATTGGAAATGGTCTGGATCAGCGCCGCGAGGTCTTCGGACACCCCTTCGATCTCTTCCAGCGCCACCCCGGCGTCATGGGCAAGGCGCGCGCCGCGCACCACTTCGAAGGTGGTCTGCTCCATGGAAATCACCGCTTCATTAGTGTCGGCCTGGATCGCCCGCACCAAGGTCTCGATCTGCCGGGTGGCCGATGACGAGCGCTCAGCAAGGCGCTGCACCTCGTCGGCGACCACGGCAAACCCACGTCCGGCCTCGCCGGCCATGGACGCCTGGATGGCCGCGTTCAATGCCAGGATATTGGTCTGGTCGGCAATGTCGTCGATCAGGCTTATTATGTCGCCGATTTCCTGGGAAGACTCGCCAAGGCGCTTGATGCGCTTGGAGGTGTCCTGAATCTGTTCGCGAATGTTGTCCATGCCGCGAATGGTGTTGTGCACCACTTCACTGCCCTTGCTGGCGATGGTCACCGAACGCTCGGCCACCTTGGCCGACTCCCAGGCATTGGTGGACACGCGGTCGATGGACTCGGCCATGTCGCTGATGGCCATGGACGCCTCGCTGATCTGCTGTGCCTGCATCTCCGAGGCACGCGCCAGCTGGCGAGCGCTGGCCTGGGTGTCCTGCACGGCGGCGGCCACTTCCTCGGCGGTGAGGTTGATAGTGGCCACCAGGTCGCGCAACTGGTCGATGGAGTAGTTGATGGAGTCGGCAATGGTGCCGGTGAACTCCTCGGTCACCGAGGCGGTAACCGTGAGATCACCGTCGGCCAGGTCCTCGATCTCATCGAGCAGGCGCATGATTGCCGCCTGGTTACGCTCATTCTTCAGGGCGGTCTCGCGCAACTGGCGGTTGGTTTCGCGCACCATCACCAGGCCAATCAGAATGATCGAACCCAGGGCCAGCAGGCCCAGTACATAGCCGCCCACGGTATCCAGGGTGCGCGAGCCGGCCAGGTGTTCGAAACTGGTGGCCAGGTGCGAGGCTTCATCGAGCAGGGTCTGTGACAGGGTAAAAATCGTGGTCGAGGCCTCGCGCACCTGGAACAGCTGCGGCGAAGTCTCGAGGATTTCGTCCACCGAGCCGGAGACGAACTCGAACAGCTCGGCAATTTCCTTGAGCCGCGCCCGGGCATCGCTGTCCTGTACCTGGCTGATCTGGATGCTCGGGTCACCGTCGAGCATGCCTTTGAGCACCTGCCCGAAGCGGTTGGCATCACGGCCGAACGACTCGGCCGCCGCTGCCGCCGTCTCGTCACCCGACAGCACGGTATTCACCGACCCCAGGATGCGCTCGGCCAGCAGCGACTGGCGCTGGGCCACAGCGACCTGGCTGGCTGGCGCGCCGCGCTGCAGCAGGATTTCCACGACCTTTTCGTACTCGACCTGCAATTGCGGCACGGTTTCGCCCAGCGTTGCCGCCACCTGGTGCAGGGACAGTACGGTCTGCTCGCTGGCGAGAATGGCGTCGGTGTTCTTGCGCAGGCTTTCCCAGTCGCGCTGTACCAGGCGCATTTCCTGGTGCACGGCAGCCGGTGCCGGGGGCAGGCCTGTGCCGGTGTCACCGGACTTGAGCAGGCTCCAGCGCCGGTCGAAGTCATTGCGCGCCTCGGCCAGCAACTTGAACGCCTGGGGTTTCCCCGAGGCAGCTTCGGTGGCGTTCTTGGCGATGTTCTGCGACAGAACCCGCAGTTCGCCTGCGTTGCCGATGTACTGCTTGTCGTAGTTGGACTGGGTATTAAGGTAGGCGAAGTTGGCGAACAGCAGCATGATCGACACAATCAGGGCAACGAAAAGCCCCGCGATCTGCGCGCTGCTGCGTGATGCCTGCACCGATTTGCCGGTTGTTGCCTTATTCATTCTCAGGCCCCCGCCTGTACTGCCAATCCATTGCCCGAATCCGGCAGTTTGGCGTATCAAAGTGCCACATTCATGAACCCGGGTAACTGTACCAACGCAAAGGGACTGAATACGTTCCACAACTGGTCGCGCTGAAAATGGCCCTGCACGAAGGCTGCCATGCCCTGGGGCAGGTCCGCGGCTACCGACAGGTCCAGGCTGTACAGCGGAAAGTGCTGCAAACCGCCCACTTCGTCCACCAGCAGGCCAGCAAACAGGTCGTCACGGTCTATCACCAGCACGCGCCGCTGCTTATGTGCGGCCAACGGCCCGTGGCCGAGCAGGCCGCACAGGTCCATGACCGGCAGCAGCCGCCCACGCACGTTGGCCACCCCCAGCAACCAGGGCTTGACCCCGGGCACGCGGGTCAGCCGCGGCTCGTGCAGCACTTCGGCCACCTCGCCCATGGGCGCCACGTACCAGTGGCCGCCCAGGCGAAAGCCGATACCGCTCCAGGTTTGCAGGCGGCTTTCCTGGGACGGCAACTGCGCGGCCAACTGCCGACAGCGCTGGTCTATGTCCAGCAGGAGTTCGAAGGCGGTCTGCGCCATGGCCGGCGGTCAGCCCGCCAGCACGGCGTTCAGCGTCTTGATCAGGGTTTCCTCTTCCACCGGCTTGGTCAGGTAGTCCTTGGCGCCCTGGCGGGTACCCCACACCTTGTCGGTTTCCTGGTCCTTGGTGGTGATGATGATTACCTTGATGTGCTCGGTTTCCGGGTCTTTGTGCAACTGGCGCGTGGCCTGGAAGCCATTGAGGCCGGGCATGACGATGTCCATCAGCACCGCATCGGGCTTTTCCTGGCGGGCCAGGGCCACGCCGTCGGCGCCGTTCTCGGCCTTGAGCACTTCATGACCATGCTTCTCGAGCATGCTGGTCAGTTTGTACATTTCGGTCGGCGAATCGTCGACGATCAGAATACGAGCCATGCTGTTCCCCATCTTCATTAATTAGTGCGCGGCGGCAAAGCCTGGTACGTGAGCCCGGATGGCACCCAGCAGTTCTTCACGGCTGAAAGGCTTGGTCAGGAACTGGTCGGAGCCCACGATGCGCCCGCGGGCCTTGTCGAACAGGCCATCGCGGGACGACAGCATGATCACCGGCGTTGCCTTGAAAGCGCTGTTGTTCTTGATCAATGCGCAGGTCTGGTAACCGTCCAGGCGCGGCATCATGATATCGACAAAGATGATACGCGGATGGTTGTCGGCAATCTTGGCCAACGCATCGAAACCGTCAGTGGCCGTGATCACTTCGCAGCCCACGTTTTCCAGCAGCATCTGCGCGGTGCGGCGAATCGTCTTCGAATCGTCGATTACCATGACCTTGAGTGCGGTGGGGACTTGTTTCATCGGGATCTGCTTTGGGAGGCTGAAAAACTCGCCGGTGAACCGGCTCCCACAATAACAAGTCTTTTTAGCACACTCAGGAAGTGCATTCCATCAACAGCCCCCTTGACCCCGAGGCCTGGCGGCGCCACCCTGACGCCACTTTTCAAGACCTGTCTACGGCGGCCCTAGCCGTCCAAAGGAGCTTCCCATGAGCGTACGCCTCGGCATTGTCATGGACCCCATCGCCGAAATCTCCTACAAGAAGGACAGCTCGCTGGCCATGTTGCTGGCAGCCCAGGAGCGCGGCTGGACCCTGTTTCACATGGAAATCCAGGACCTTTACCAGGCCGGCGGCAAGGCACGCGCGCGGATGCGCGCGCTGAAAGTCTTCGCCAACCCCGAGCACTGGTTCGAATTCGAGTCCGAGGTCGATGCCCCGCTGGCCGACCTGGACGTGATCCTGATGCGCAAGGACCCGCCCTTCGATCTGGAATTCGTCTATTCGACGTATCTGCTCGAACAAGCGGAGAACGACGGCGTACTGGTGGTCAACAAGCCGCAATCGCTGCGTGACTGCAACGAGAAGATGTTCGCCACGCTGTTTCCGCAGCTCACCCCGCCGACCCTGGTCAGCCGCCGCGCCGACATCCTGCGCCAGTTCGCTGCCGAGCACGGTGACGTGATCCTCAAGCCGCTGGACGGCATGGGCGGTACCTCGATCTTCCGTCACCGCCCGGGCGACCCCAACCTGTCGGTGATCCTGGAAACCCTGACCGCCAATGGCACCCAGCAGATCATGGCGCAAGCCTACCTGCCGGCCATCAAGGACGGCGACAAGCGCATCCTGATGATCGACGGCGAGCCGGTACCCTATTGCCTGGCACGTATCCCGGCTGCCGGCGAGACCCGCGGCAACCTGGCCGCCGGCGGCCGTGGCGAAGCGCGCCCGCTGACCGACAAGGACCGCTGGATCGCCGAGCAGGTAGGGCCAACCCTGCGTGCCAAGGGCCTGCTGTTCGTGGGCCTGGACGTGATTGGCGAGAACCTGACCGAAATCAACGTCACCAGCCCTACCTGCATCCGCGAGATCGATGCGGCCTTCGGCACCCATATCGGCGCCCAGCTGATGGATGCCATCGATCGCAAGCTGCAGGCTCGCTGAGCGACAAGGCAGGGGTTTTTCCACGCAGTGCGTTATGATGCACGCCCATTTTTTGCTGTTGGGCGTGCACTGCCGGCTCAACCCCTGCGCTGCACGACCGCCGGATAACCGATGACTGCCGCAACCGACATCCCTGCCAAGTATTCCCGTGCTTCCGTGCGCCCGGCGGACAGGCTCGGCTTCACCCTGTTCGTGGCAGCGCTGGTTCACCTGGCGCTGATCCTGGGGGTGAGCTTCACCGTGGTCAAACCTGAGGAAATCCGCCAGACGCTGGAAATCACCCTGTCGACCTTCAAGGACGCCAAGGCACCGAAGAAAGCCGATTATCTGGCCCAGGACAACCAGCAGGGCAGCGGTACCCTGGACAAGAAGGCGTTGCCCAAGACCACCGAAGTGGCGCCCTTCCAGGACAACGTGATCAACAAGGTCACCCCGCCGCCGGTGCCCAAGCCCCAGGTCAAGCCCGAAACTGCACCGGTGAAAAAGGCCGTGACCACCGTGGCGCCCAAGCCGCAGAAGGTCGACACCCGCCACGACGTGGTCAAGCAGGACGCCCAGCCCAAGCAGCCCACCCCCGATTTCGACAGCACCAAGCTGTCCAGCGAAATTTCCAGCCTTGAGGCCGAGCTGGCCCACGAGCAGCAGTTGTATGCCAAGCGCCCGCGCATTCACCGTCTGACAGCGGCCTCGACCATGCACGACAAGGGTGCCTGGTACAAAGACGACTGGCGCAAGAAGGTCGAACGCATCGGCAACCTCAACTACCCCGAGGAAGCACGACGCCAGCAGATCTACGGCAGCCTGCGCCTGATGGTGTCCATCAACAGTGACGGCTCGCTATACGACGTGCTGGTGCTGGAGTCCTCCGGGCAACCACTGCTGGACCAGGCCGCCCAGCGCATCGTGCGCCTGGCTGCACCGTTCGCGCCCTTCACCGGCGACCTGTCGGACGTCGATCGCCTGGAAATCATCCGCACCTGGCGCTTTGCCAAGGGCGACCGTCTTTCCAGCAACTGACAGCCACGAAACAGTCGTCAATGTCGGCTTGTCAGCCCGGCTGCTCGACGCCACACTACTGGGTATGAAGAACGTCGATCCGAGTTACCTCAAGCATCAATTCCTGATCGCCATGCCCCACATGGCGGACCCGAACTTTGCACAGACCTTGACCTACATTGTCGAGCACACGGCCAATGGCGCCATGGGTCTGGTGGTCAACCGGCCCCAGGAACTGAACCTGGCCGATATCCTCGAACAGTTGCGCCCCGACGTAGAGCCGCCAGCCCGTTGCCAGTTGATTCCCATCTATGGTGGCGGCCCGGTGCAAACCGACCGTGGCTTCGTGCTGCACCCCAGCGGTCCGACCTACCAGGCCACCGTGGAACTGGGCGGCATCTCGCTGTCCACTTCCCAAGACGTGCTGTTCGCCATCGCCGATGGCCTGGGCCCCAAGCAAAGCCTGATCACCCTGGGCTATGCCGGCTGGGAAGCCGGCCAGCTGGAAGCCGAACTGGCCGACAATGCCTGGCTGACCTGCCCGTTCGACGCCGACATCCTGTTCGGCATGGACAGCGAGCAACGCCTGGGCGCCGCCGCAGCCTTGCTGGGGGTCAACCTCAGCCTGCTCACCAACCAGGCGGGGCACGCTTGATGGCCGCGATACGACTGCTGCTGGGCTTCGACTACGGCACCAAACAGATTGGCGTGGCGGTTGGCCAGGTCATCACCGGCCAGGCCCGCGAGCTGTGCACCCTCAAGGCGCAGAATGGCGTGCCGGACTGGAACCAGGTGGAAGCCCTGATCAAGGAGTGGAAGCCCGACGCCATTGTCGTCGGCCTGCCCCTGAACATGGATGGCACCCCCAGCGAAATGTGCGAGCGCGCGGAAAAATTCGCCCGCCGCATCAACGGCCGCTTCAACCTGCCGGTGCACACCCACGACGAACGCCTGACCACCTTCGAGGCCAAGGGCCAGCGCCGCGACCGTGGCGGCCAGAAAGGCAGCTACCGCGACAACCCAGTGGACGCCATTGCCGCCGCCCTGCTGCTGCAAGGCTGGCTGGAGGAAAACGCGGGCCAGTTCGATTCCTGATCCCGTTTCGAAGCCGGGCACCTGCCGCCCGGCCTTTCAAGGAGCACGTCATGAGCCTGCCAAACCCCGCCCAACTGATCAGCCAGATGGCCGTCGACCTCACGGCCCACCTGGCCAGGCGCGGCATCAGCGAACCACGTTTCATCGGCATCCGCACCGGTGGTGTCTGGGTAGCACGGGCCTTGCTCGAAGCCCTGGGCAATGATGCGCCACTGGGCACCCTGGACGTGTCCTTCTACCGTGACGATTTCAGCCAGAACGGCCTGCACCCGCAGGTGCGCCCTTCGGACCTGCCCTTTGAAATCGAAGGCCAGCACCTGATTCTGGTGGATGACGTGCTGATGAGCGGCCGCACCGTTCGTGCCGCCCTCAACGAGCTGTTCGACTACGGCCGCCCGGCCAGCGTGACCCTGGTCAGCCTGCTGGACCTGGACGCTGGCGAGCTGCCCATACGCCCCAATGTGGTGGGCGCCACCCTGTCCCTGGCTCCCCACGAGCGGGTAAAACTGACCGGCCCCTCGCCGCTCGCTCTCGAGCGCCAGGACCTCGCTTGCGCCCTTTAAGAGTCCCCCGCGATGACGCCTATCGATGCCAAGCGCCCGCTGCAGCTCAATGATCAGGGCCAGCTGCGCCATTTTCTTTCGCTCGACGGGTTGTCCCGCGAGCTGCTGACAGACATCCTCGACACTGCCGACTCGTTCCTTGAAGTGGGCGCCCGGGCGGTCAAGAAGGTCCCGCTGCTGCGCGGCAAGACCGTGTGCAACGTGTTCTTCGAGAACTCCACGCGCACCCGTACCACCTTCGAACTGGCCGCTCAGCGGCTGTCGGCCGACGTCATCACCCTGAACGTATCCACCTCGTCCACCAGCAAGGGCGAGACGCTGTTCGACACCCTGCGCAACCTGGAGGCCATGGCCGCCGACATGTTCGTGGTGCGCCACGCCGATTCCGGCGCCGCGCACTTCATTGCCGAGCACGTGTGCCCGGAAGTGGCCATCATCAACGGCGGCGACGGCCGTCACGCGCACCCCACTCAGGGGATGCTCGATATGCTCACCATCCGTCGCCACAAAGGTGGCTTCGAGAACCTCTCGGTGGCGATCGTCGGCGATATCCTGCATTCGCGGGTGGCGCGCTCGAACATGATCGCGCTCAAGGCTTTGGGCTGCCCGGACATTCGCGTGGTGGCACCCAAGACCCTGTTGCCGGTTGGCGTCGAGCAGTACGGCGTCAAGGTCTACACCGACCTTGAGCAGGGCCTGAAAAATGTGGACGTGGTGATCATGCTGCGCCTGCAACGTGAACGCATGGCGGGCGGCCTGCTGCCCAGCGAAGGCGAGTTCTACCGCCTTTTCGGCCTGACCACCGCGCGCCTGGCTGGCGCCAAGCCCGATTGCATCGTGATGCACCCGGGGCCGATCAACCGCGGCGTGGAAATCGAGTCGGCCGTGGCCGATGGGGCCCACTCGGTCATTCTCAACCAGGTCACCTACGGCATCGCCGTGCGCATGGCCGTGCTGTCCATGGCCATGAGCGGCCAGAACGGCCAGCGTCAATTCGACCAGGAGAACGCCCAGTGAGCCTCAGTATCCTCGGCGCTCGCGCCATCGACCCCGCCACCGGCCTGGACCAAACCACCGACCTGCATATCAGCGAAGGCAAGATCCTGGCCCTGGGCACAGCACCAGCCGGCTTTGTTGCCAGCCAGACGCTGGAAGCCAACGGCCTGATCGTCGCCCCCGGCCTTGTAGACCTGAGCGTGGCCCTGCGCGAGCCGGGCTACAGCCGCAAGGGCAGCATCGCCAGCGAAACCCGTGCCGCTGCCGCTGGCGGCGTCACCAGCCTGTGCTGCCCGCCACGCACCAAGCCGGTACTGGACACCTCGGCCGTGGCCGAACTGATCCTGGACCGTGCCCGCGAAGCCGGCAACGCCAAGGTGTTCCCCATCGGCGCCCTGAGCAAGGGCCTGGAAGGCGAGCAACTGGCTGAGCTGGTGGCGCTGCGTGACGCTGGCTGCGTGGCGTTTGGCAACGGCCTGACCAGCTTCCAGAATACCCGCACCCTGTGCCGGGCACTGGAATATGCCGCCACCTTCGACCTGACAGTGATCTTCCACTCCCAGGACCGCGACCTGGCCCAAGGTGGCCTGGCACATGAAGGCCCGACCGCCAGCTTCCTGGGCCTGTCGGGCATTCCCGAAACTGCCGAGACCGTGGCCTTGGCCCGTGATCTGCTGTTGGTGGAACAGAGCGGCGTGCGTGCCCATTTCAGCCAGCTGACCAGCGCGCGCGGCGTAGAACTGATTGCCCAGGCCCAAGCGCGCGGCCTGCCGGTGACCGCCGATGTTGCCCTGTATCAGTTGATATTGACGGACGAGGCGCTGATCGACTTCTCCAGCCTGTACCACGTGCAACCGCCGCTGCGCACCCGCGCCGACCGTGACGCATTGCGTGAAGGGGTGAAGTCGGGGGTGATCCAGGCCATCGCCAGCCACCACCAGCCCCACGAGCGCGATGCCAAGCTGGCGCCGTTCGGTGCCACCGAGCCAGGCATCAGCAGTGTCGAGCTGCTGCTGCCACTGGCACTGACCCTGGTGGAAGACGGCCTGCTCGACCTGCCTACCTTGCTGGCACGCCTGAGCAGCGGCCCAGCCAAGGCGTTGCGCTTGCCCGTTGGCGAATTGACCGTGGGTGGCCCTGCGGACCTGGTGCTGTTTGCCCGCAACGTATCCACCGTGGCGGGCGAGCGCTGGCTGTCCAAGGGCGACAACTGCCCCTTCCTGGGCCACGTGCTGCCAGGCGCGGTGCGCTACACGCTGGTGGACGGCCATATCACCCATACCGCCTGACGAACTGCGGCGCCTCTTTCGCGGACACGGCCTGCGCCTGCGGGATTACGCAACCCCTGCAGGAGCGGGCCGTGCCCGCGAAGGCGTCACCTCATATCCAGACGTCAGCGGTTCTGTGCGTTTTTCAGGGAGATCTGGTCGTTCAGGGTCCAGAAGTCGTAAAGCACGCCAATCAGGAACAGCCCGCCCGTCAGCAGGTAGATCAGGCCGCTGATCCACTTGCCCTGGTACATGCGATGCACGCCGAATACTCCCAGGAACGTCAGCAGGATCCAGCCTGCGTTGTAATCGGTGGGGCCGGCGAAGAAGCGCATGTCGGCTTCACGGTCCATGGACGGGATCAGGAACAGGTCGATCAGCCAGCCAATACCGAACAAGCCAAAGGTAAAGAACCAGATCGTGCCTGTCACCGGCTTGCCGTAATAGAAGCGATGAGAACCGGTAAAGCCGAAAATCCACAGCAGGTACCCCAGCACTTTGCTGTGGGTATCCTGGTAGCGGCTGTCTTGCTGATAGCTATTCATGAGCGGTCTTGTACCCTCTGATAATTAAATTTTCTAAACGTTTATGTGACTTTTTTGTCTCGTGCCGACGTGTGGTCACGTGACCGGTGAGTCGGGCAAACCCTTGCCCTGCCTGACTTCCACGCAAAAATTGTGAGAATTTGCCGTAGATTGATCATTTTTCGATCAGGATCGCTGCCGACAAGCGGGTTAAAAACTGATCAAAAAGCTGTTATAAAGTTGCGCGCTTACCCACAAGAGCCTTGCCGAATGCGTCCATTTTTGAAGACATGGCTAACCATCTGCCTATTATTGCCACTGGCCGCCCACGCCACCAATCGTGAGCAAAGACTTCCCGCCGGCTTCACCGGCCACGCTGCCAAGACAGGCGCAGCAGAACACTCACCCGCCCCGGCAGAACAGCCCGAGGTGATTGCCAGCAAAACCTCCAGCCGCAGCAAGAAGCAGTCGGCTCGCAGCCGCCACGGCAGCCGCCACACGGGCAATAGCCAGACACTGGGCGCCGTCGCACAGATGTCGCCCAAGCAGAGCAGCGAAGTGCTGTCACGCGCGGTGAACGTGCTCGGTACCCCTTATCGTTGGGGCGGCAGCAGCCCAAGTAAAGGGTTCGATTGCAGCGGACTGGTAAAATATGCCTTCAACGACGTGCATGCAGTAGACCTGCCACGCACGTCCAACGCCATGGCCGCCGGCCACGGCCAGAAGGTAGACCAGAAGGACCTGAAGCCGGGCGACCTGCTGTTCTTCAACATCAAGAGCCGCCGAGTCAACCACGTGGCCATCTACCTGGGCAACGATCGGTTCATCCACGCACCGCGTCGTGGCAAGGCCGTGTCCATCGACACGCTGAACAAGCCCTACTGGCAGGAACACTATGTTGTTGCCAAGCGCGTGCTGCCGAAAGACCAGGCCATGCGCGTCGTTCAACGCTGATTCAGCGTGACCCTGGCGTCGGCCCTCGTTCCGGCGCCAGGTTCAACCCCTCCCTGGGCTCCGCGCCCGCGCTGGACTCCAGCTTGATCATCAGCCGCAGGTCATTGGCCGAGTCGGCATAGGCAAGCGCATCCTCGTAGCTGATCGCCTTCTCCCGGTACAACTCATACAACGCCTGATCCAGCGTACGCATGCCCTGGTCATTGGTGCGGCGCATCAGCGTTTTCAGCCCGGGCACCTCGCCCTTGCGGATACGGTCCGCCACCAGCGGCGTGTTCACCAATATTTCCACCACCGCACGGCGTCCAGCGCCGTCTGGGGTGGGAATCAGTTGCTGGGCAATGATGGCCCGCAGGTTCAGCGACAACTCCATCCACACCTGCGCATGGCGGTCCACCGGGAAGAAGCTGATCACCCGCTCCAGCGCCTGGTCGGCATTGGAGGCGTGCAGCGTGGCCACGCACAGGTGCCCGGTTTCGGCAAAGCTGAGCGCCTGGCCCATGGTTTCGCGGCTGCGCACCTCGCCAATCATGATCACGTCCGGCGCCTGGCGCAGGGTGTTGCGCAGCGCCACCTCGAACGAGTCGGTGTCGATACCCACCTCACGCTGGGTGACGATACAGCGCTGATGCTCGTGGAGGAACTCGATGGGGTCTTCGATGGTGATAATGTGCCCGGTGCTGTGCCTGCTGCGGTGGTCGATCATCGCCGCCAGGGTGGACGACTTGCCGGTGCCGGTGGCACCCACCACCAGTACCAGCCCACGCTTGAGCATGGCCAGGCCCTTGAGGGTGTCGGGCAGCTTGAGGTCATCGAAGGTGGGAATACGGCTTTCTATGCGCCTGAGCACCATGGCCGGCAGGCTGCGCTGGCAGAATGCGCTGACCCGGAAGCGGCCGATGTCGCGGGCGTGAATGGCAAAGTTGCACTCACGGTGCTCGGCAAACTCCTGGCGCTGGACCTCGGTCATCAGGCCCAGAACGGCCTCGCGCACCTGCTCGGGGCTCATGGCGCTCTTGGTGACGGGCATGATCTTGCCGTGCACCTTGAGCGACGGCGGCAGGCCAGGGGTGATGAACAAGTCGGAACCGCCCTTGTCCACCATCAACCGCAACAGCTTCTCGAACTCCATGCCCTGCCCTCGTGTCCGCAACCCTTGGCCTAAAGCTCAGACCCGCTGGGTGCCTAGAAGTTGTCCGGGGTCTTGGCCTTCTCCCGCGCGGCATCGCGGCCGATCACACCACGGGCCACCAGGTCCTTGAGGCACATGTCCAGGGTTTGCATGCCCAGCGCGCCACCGGTCTGGATGGACGAGTACATCTGCGCCACCTTGTCCTCGCGGATCAGGTTACGAATGGCCGGGGTGCCGATCATGACTTCGTGGGCCGCCACCCGACCGCCGCCGATCTTTTTAAGCAAGGTCTGGGAAATAACGGCCTGCAGCGACTCGGACAGCATGGAGCGGACCATGGACTTTTCTTCGGCGGGGAACACGTCCACCACCCGGTCTATGGTCTTGGCTGCGGACGTGGTGTGCAGCGTGCCGAACACCAGGTGGCCGGTTTCAGCTGCCGTCAGGGCCAGGCGGATGGTTTCCAGGTCGCGCATCTCGCCCACCAGGATGATGTCCGGGTCTTCGCGCAAGGCCGAGCGCAGGGCATTGGAGAAACCCAAAGTGTCGCGGTGCACCTCGCGCTGGTTGACCAGGCACTTCTTGGACTCGTGGACGAATTCGATCGGGTCTTCAATGGTGAGGATGTGGTGATGTTTGTTGTTGTTCAGGTAATCGATCATCGCCGCCAGGGTGGTGGACTTGCCTGAACCGGTCGGCCCGGTGACCAGCACCAGCCCGCGAGGCACGTCGGTAATCTTTCGAAACACATCCCCCATGCCCAGGTCTTCCATGGTCAAGACCTTGGAGGGGATGGTTCGGAAGACTGCGCCGGCGCCGCGGTTCTGGTTAAAGGCGTTGACCCGGAAGCGGGCCACGCCAGGCACTTCGAAGGAGAAGTCGGTTTCCAGGTACTCCTCGAAGTCCTTGCGCTGCTTGTCGTTCATGATGTCGTAGATAAGCTCGTGGACCTGTTTGTGGTCCAGCGGTGGCAAATTGATTCTACGTACATCACCATCGACCCGGATCATTGGCGGCAGCCCGGCTGACAGGTGCAGGTCCGATGCGCCTTGCTTGGCGCTGAAAGCCAACAACTCAGTAATGTCCATGAGACTCCCCAAAAACAGACAAGCAGGTAGAATGCCCCGGACCCCAAGACCCGCTGGCACAAATTAATGTCCACGATAGCAGACAACGTTTTACGGGTAAGCGCCCGAATCGATGCCGCCGCAAAGGCCGTGCAGCGCGACCCGGCCAGCATTGGCCTGCTGGCCGTGAGCAAGACCAAGCCGGCCGAGGCCGTTCGCGAGGCGTTCGCCGTCGGAATCCGTGAATTCGGCGAAAATTACCTTCAGGAAGCCTTGGGCAAACAGGAGCAATTGGCCGACCTGCCCTTGACTTGGCATTTCATCGGCCCCATTCAGTCCAACAAGACTCGTGCCATTGCCGAGCACTTTGACTGGGTGCACTCCGTGGATCGCCTCAAGATTGCCCAACGCCTGTCCGAACAGCGCCCCGCCGACCTGCCACCGCTGAACATCTGCATTCAGGTGAATGTCAGCGGCGAAACCAGCAAGTCCGGCTGCACCGCTGCCGACCTGCCGGCCCTGGCCACGGCGATTGCCGCGCTGCCACGGCTGAAGCTGCGTGGCCTGATGGCCATCCCCGAACCTACCGAGGACCGCGCCGAACAAGACGCGGCCTTAGCCACCGTGCGCACCTTGCAAGAAAGCCTGAACCTGCCACTGGACACGTTATCCATGGGCATGAGCCACGACCTGGAGGCTGCCGTTGCACAAGGTGCCACCTGGGTGCGTATCGGCACTGCCCTGTTCGGCGCCCGCGACTATGGCCAACCCTAGCGCGGGCTCCTCCGCACAACCTCTCAAGGACCTGTCATGAGCAAGACTTGTATTGCCTTTATCGGCGCCGGAAACATGGCTGCCAGCCTGATCGGCGGCCTGCGTGCACAAGGCCTGGAAGCGGCGCAGATCCGCGCCAGCGACCCGGGCGCCGACACCCGCGCCAGAATCAGTGCCGAGCACGGCATCGACACCTTCGCCGATAACGGCCAGGCCATCGAAGGCGCCGACGTGGTGGTACTGGCGGTCAAGCCCCAGGCCATGAAAGCCGTGTGCGAAGCCCTGCGCCCCAGCCTTTCGCCCTCGCAAGTGGTGGTATCGATCGCTGCGGGCATCACCTGCGCCAGCATGACCCAGTGGCTGGGCGACCAGCCGATCGTGCGCTGCATGCCCAACACCCCGGCCTTGCTGCGCCAGGGCGTCAGCGGCCTGTACGCCACTGCCCAGGTGACGAGTGAGCAACGCCTCCAGGCAGAAGCCCTGCTGTCGGCCGTGGGCATGGCCCTGTGGCTGGACGAAGAGCAACAGCTGGACGCGGTCACTGCCGTGTCGGGCAGCGGCCCGGCGTACTTCTTCCTGCTGATCGAAGCCATGACCGCCGCCGGCGAAAAACTTGGCCTGCCGCGTGAAACCGCAGCCAAGCTGACGTTGCAGACCGCCCTGGGCGCCGCGCACATGGCAGTCGCCAGCGACGTCGACGCCGCCGAGCTGCGCCGCCGGGTCACCTCGCCGGCCGGCACCACCGAAGCTGCAATCAAGTCGTTCCAGGCCAACGGTTTCGAAGCCCTGGTGGAAAAGGCGCTTGGCGCTGCTGCACACCGCTCGGCCGAGATGGCCGAACAATTGGGCAAGTGAGGAGTTCTGCATGAATGCAATTTCTGACGCCACCATTTTCGTGGTGCAAACGCTGGTCAGTTTCTACCTGGCAATCGTGCTGCTGCGTTTCGTGCTGCAGCTGGTGAAGGCCGACTTCTACAACCCGCTCAGCCAGTTCGCAGTGCGCGCCACTCAGCCGCTGCTCAAGCCCATTCGCCGGCTCATCCCCAGCATCGGCGGCCTGGACACCTCGTCGTTGCTGCTGGCGCTGATCATTCAGACCCTGCTGATGGCGGCGGTGATGATGATCAACTTCGGCACCATCCTCGACCTGCCGCACTTGCTGATCTGGGCTCTGATCGGCGTGTTTTCGCTGTTCCTGAAGATCTTCTGGCTGGCCATGATCGTCATGGTCATCGTGTCGTGGGTAGCACCGGGCACGCACAACCCGGCTGCCGAACTGGCCTACCAGATCAGCGAGCCGTTCCTGGCGCCATTCCGCCGTATCGTGCCGAACCTGGGTGGCATGGACATCTCGCCGATTTTCGCCTTCCTGGCCATCCAGGTCGTGCAGAGCTTCTTCATGCCGCGCCTGGCCATCCTGGCGGGCATGCCTGAAGTGCTGTGGCGCATGGTCTGACTCAGCTGAATGTTGTGGGAGCTGCCTTGCGAGCGAGCTTTTTGAGCGCCTGAAAAGCTCGCTGGCGAGCCAGCTCCCGCAAGGTCGACGAACCATCCGATACCATTGCTTGCCGCTAGCCCCCCCGCTCTTTAGACTTACGCCTCATTTATGCGAGAGCAGGGTCGATGTCCACTGTCTTCCCCGAAGATTCCGTCGGTTTAGTCACACCGCAAATTGCCCACTTCAGCGACCCCCTGGCATTGGCCTGCGGCCGCTCGCTGAATGCCTACGACCTCATCTACGAAACCTACGGCCAGCTCAATGCCACCGCCAGCAACGCGGTGCTGATCTGCCATGCGCTTTCGGGCCACCATCATGCCGCCGGCTACCACTCGGTCGACGACCGCAAGCCCGGCTGGTGGGACAGCTGCATCGGCCCCGGCAAGCCCATCGACACCCATCGGTTCTTTGTGGTGAGCCTCAACAACCTGGGCGGCTGTAATGGCTCCACGGGCCCCAGCAGCATCAACCCCGACACCGGCAAGCCGTTCGGCGCCGACTTCCCGGTACTCACCGTGGAAGACTGGGTGCACAGCCAGGCGCGCCTGGCAGACGCCCTGGGCATCCGCCAGTGGGCGGCGGTGGTCGGCGGCAGCCTGGGCGGCATGCAGGCCCAGCAATGGACCATCACCTACCCCGAGCGCGTGCGCCACTGCGTGGCCATTGCCTCGGCCCCCAAGCTGTCGGCACAGAACATCGCCTTCAACGAAGTGGCGCGCCAGGCCATCCTCACCGACCCCGAATTCCACGGCGGTTCGTTCCAGGAAGCCGGGGTGATTCCCAAGCGCGGCCTGATGCTGGCGCGCATGGTGGGCCACATCACGTACCTGTCGGATGACTCCATGGGCGAGAAATTTGGCCGTGGCCTGAAAAGCGAGAAGCTCAACTACGACTTCCACAGCGTGGAATTCCAAGTGGAAAGCTACCTGCGCTATCAGGGCGAGGAGTTCTCCGGGCGCTTCGACGCCAACACCTATTTGCTGATGACCAAGGCCCTGGACTATTTCGACCCGGCCGCCAGCCATGGTGATGACCTGTCCGCCACCTTTGCCAACGCCACCGCCGACTTCTGCGTGATGTCCTTCACCACCGACTGGCGCTTTTCCCCGGCCCGTTCGCGGGAAATCGTCGACGCGTTGATGGCCGCCCGGAAGAACGTCTGTTACCTGGAGATCGACGCGCCGCAAGGCCACGATGCCTTCCTGATTCCGATCCCTCGGTACCTGGCGGCGTTCACTGGCTACATGAACCGAATTGCGATCTGAGGAAGCCATGAGAGCCGATCTTGAAATCATCCAGGACTGGATTCCGGCCGGCAGCCGGGTGCTCGACCTCGGTTGCGGCGACGGCGAGTTGCTGGCCTGGTTGCGCGACAACAAGCAGGTGACCGGCTACGGCCTGGAAATCGATGCCGACAACATCAACGAATGCGTGCGCAAGGGCATCAACGTCATCGAGCAGGACCTGGACAAGGGCCTGGGCAACTTTGCCAGCAACAGCTTCGACGTGGTGGTGATGACCCAGGCCCTGCAGGCTGTGGAATACCCCGACCGTATCCTCGACGAAATGCTGCGCGTGGGCCGCCAGTGCATCATCACCTTCCCCAACTTTGGCCACTGGCGCTGCCGCTGGTACCTGGCGCGCAATGGTCGCATGCCGGTGTCCGAATTCCTGCCGTACACCTGGTACAACACGCCAAACATCCACTTCTGCACCTTCGAGGACTTCGAGGAACTGTGCCGCGAGCGCAGCGCCCAGGTACTCGACCGTCTGGCGGTAGACCATCAGCATCGGCATGGCTGGGCCAGCAAACTGTGGCCTAATCTATTGGGTGAGATCGGCATCTACCGGGTCAACAGCCCGGGCCTGCAGGAGCACCGACTGGCGGTGTGACCCTGCGTCCACCCTGGAGAATCATCATGCGTCAGCTTGCCTTGTTCCTGCTTGCCTGTTGCCTGGCCCTGCCAACGCTGGGGGCCGAAGCCGCCAGGCAGAATCGCCAGGAGCAGTTCGGCGAGCTGACCGTGCATTACAATGCAATCACCTCCAGCATCCTGCAGCCGGGCATCGCCAAGGCGGCAGGGCTGATGCGCAGCAAGAACCTGGGTGTGCTGAACGTGGCGGTGGAAAAGGCCGGCAAGTCCTACGCGGCGGCCATCAGCGGCACCGTCAGCGGGCCGGATGGCAAGAAAGAACGCCTGACCTTCACCCAGGTTACCGAACAGGGCGCGGTTTCCTACGTTACACAGTTCCAGATCCCGCAGGACGCGACCTACACCTTTGACCTGAGCATCAAGGCGGCCGGTGATACCAACCGCCTGAGCTTTGACCAAGAACTATTTCCGGGCGACTCATGAACTTCACGCAACTCGTGCTGGCCAGCCATAACGCTGGCAAACTCAAGGAACTCCAGGCCATGCTGGGCGGCAGCGTGCAACTGCGCTCGGTGGGCGAATTCAGCCAGGTAGAGCCGGAGGAAACCGGCCTGTCGTTCGTCGAGAACGCCATTCTCAAGGCCCGCAATGCCTCGCGCCTGTCCGGCCTGCCTGCCTTGGCCGATGACTCGGGCCTGGCTGTGGATTTCCTGGGCGGTGCCCCGGGCATCTACTCGGCGCGCTACGCCGATGGCCAAGGCGATACCGCCAACAACGCCAAGCTGCTGGACGCCCTGAAGGATGTGCCGGAAGCCGAGCGCGGCGCGCAGTTCGTCTGCGTGCTGGCCCTGGTGCGCCATGCCGATGATCCCTTGCCGATCCTCTGCGAAGGCCTGTGGCACGGGCGTATCCTGCACGCCGCCAGCGGCGAGCATGGTTTTGGCTACGACCCGCTGTTCTGGGTGCCCGAGCGTGACTGCTCCAGCGCCGAACTGAACCCGGTGGAAAAAAACCAGCTGAGCCACCGCGCCCGCGCCATGGCCATCCTGCGTCAACGCCTGGGCCTTGCATGACCACCACCACGTTGTTTGCAGGCGAGGACGGTTTTTCCTCGGTGGCACCGCGGGCGCCCCTGCCCGAGCTGCCGCCCCTTGCCCTGTACATCCATATCCCGTGGTGCGTGCGTAAATGCCCGTACTGTGACTTCAACTCCCACACCGCCACCCCCCATCTGCCGGAAGAAGCGTATGTCGACGCCCTGCTGGCCGACCTGGACATTGACCTGGCTGCCGTCTACGGCCGCCCCCTGAGCTCGATCTTCTTCGGCGGCGGCACGCCCAGCCTGTTCAGCGCCAAGGCGCTGGGGCGGCTGCTGGAGGGCGTGGAGCAGCGCATTCCATTTGCTGCCGACATCGAGATCACCCTGGAAGCCAACCCGGGCACCTTCGAGCAGGAAAAATTCAGCGCCTACCGCACGCTGGGCATCAACCGCCTGTCCATCGGCATCCAGAGCTTCCAATCCGCCAAGCTGGAGGCGCTGGGGCGCATTCACAATGGCAGCGAGGCCATCCGTGCGGCCGACATGGCGCGCCAGGCCGGGTTCGACAACTTCAACCTGGACCTGATGCACGGCCTGCCCGACCAGTCCCTGGAAGAAGCACTGGACGACCTGCGCCAGGCGATTGCGCTGAAACCCACGCACCTGTCCTGGTACCAACTGACGCTGGAGCCCAACACGGTGTTCTGGAATCAGCCGCCCGTGCTGCCCGAGGACGACACCCTGTGGGACATTCAGGAAGCCGGCCAGGCCTTGTTGGCGGAACACGGCTACGCCCAGTACGAAGTATCGGCCTACGCCCAACCGGGCAAGGCGGCGCGCCATAACCTGAACTACTGGAGCTTTGGCGACTTCATAGGCATCGGTGCCGGCGCCCACGGCAAGCTGAGCCACCCGGACGGCCGCATTGTGCGGACCTGGAAGACGCGCCTGCCCAAGGACTACCTGAACCCGGCCAAGCCGTTCCAGGCTGGCGAGAAGCTGCTGGCGCTGGACGAGCTGCCGTTCGAGTTCCTGATGAACGCCTTGCGCCTGACCGCAGGCGTGGACGCCCACCTTTACCCGCAGCGCACTGGGCTTACCCTGGAAAGCCTGGGCGAAGGGCGCCGCCTGGCCGAACAAAAAGGCCTTTTGCAGGTCGAACCGTCGCGCCTGGTTGCCACGCCTCAGGGCCAGTTGTTTCTCAACGACCTGCTGCAGTACTTCTTGATCTAAGGATTGGCCATGGAATTAGTGTTGAACTTGCTCGCGACCGTCTCCCGCTGGAGCCGCGGCAACCTTTCGGAAATTGCCCTGGCGCTGGTGGGGTGCCTGCTGGTGCTGTTCGGTGCCGACATCAAGGGCTGGCTGGACCAACGGCTGGGCGGCATTGCCGGTGCATTGCGCATACCGGTACTGGCGTTGGTGTGCTGCATCGGCAGCGGGGCAGCGTTGATCTATGCAACGCCCTGGGTGGTGCGCGGCCTGAGCCAGTTCAACAACTACAGCCTGGCCCCGGTGCTGCTGGTGGTGCTGGTGCTGATTGGCGTGGTCGCTGACCGCAAGTAAGCTTCTATTGCCTCTTCGCGGGCACGGCCCGCTCCTACAGGGGGTGCGCAATCCTGTAGGAGCGGGCCGGGCCCGCGAAGGGTTCAAGCCAATCCGGGATCAGTCTACCTTTTCGAACTTCAGATCCCACACGCCGTGGCCAAGACGTTCGCCGCGGCGCTCGAACTTGGTGATCGGCCGTTCGGCCGGGCGCGGCACGCATTTGCCGTCTTCGGCCTGGTTGCGATAACCCGGCGCCACGTTCATCACTTCCAGCATGTACTCGGCATAGGGTTCCCAGTCGGTGGCCATGTGCAGTACGCCGCCCACTTTCAGCTTGCTGCGTACCAGCTCGGCGAAGGCCGGCTGCACGATGCGACGCTTGTGGTGGCGGCTCTTGTGCCAAGGGTCGGGGAAGAACAGCATCAGGCGATCGAGGCTGTTGTCGGCGATGCAGCGCTTGAGCACTTCGATGGCGTCGGTGTCGTACACACGCAGGTTCTTCAGGCCCTGGGTCAGCACGCCATTGAGCAGCGCGCCCACACCCGGGCGGTGCACTTCAATGCCGATGAAGTCATGCTCGGGCGCGGCAGCGGCCATTTCCAGTAGGGAATGGCCCATGCCGAAACCGATTTCCACGGTACGCGGCGCACTGCGACCAAACACCTGGTCGTAGTCCACCGGCGCATCCGCCAACGGCAGCACGAACAGCGGCGCGCCCTGGTCCAGGCCGCGCTGCTGGCCTTCGGTCATGCGCCCGGCACGCATCACGAAGCTCTTGATAGCGCGGTGCTGGCGCTGCTCGCCCTCGCCCTGCACGTCGTCGTTTTCAGGGATCGGGGTATCTTGCGGTTCAGTCATGGTGGCTCTTACTTGATCAGACCATCCAGCGGCGAAGACGCGCTGGCATAGAGTTTTTTCGGCATGCGGCCGGCCAGGTAGGCCATGCGGCCAGCGACGATGGCGTGCTTCATGGCACCGGCCATCATGATCGGGTCCTGGGCGTGGGCAATGGCCGAGTTCATCAGCACCGCCTGGCACCCCAGTTCCATGGCAATGGTGGCGTCGGAGGCGGTGCCCACACCGGCATCGACCAATACTGGCACCTTGGCTTCTTCCAGGATGATCTGCAGGTTGTAGGGGTTGCAGATACCCAGGCCGGTACCGATCAGGCCAGCCAGCGGCATGACCGCGATGCAGCCGATTTCGGCCAACTGGCGGGCAATGATCGGGTCATCGCTGGTGTACACCATCACGTCGAATCCATCCTTGACCAGTACTTCGGCGGCCTTGATGGTCTCGATGACGTTGGGGAACAGGGTTTTCTGGTCAGCCAGCACTTCCAGCTTCACCAGGTTATGGCCATCGAGCAGCTCGCGGGCCAGGCGGCAGGTGCGCACGGCTTCCACGGCGTCGTAGCAACCGGCGGTGTTGGGCAGGATGGTGTAGCGATCCGGCGGCAACACGTCGAGCAGGTTCGGCTCGCCGGGGTTCTGGCCAATGTTGGTACGGCGCACCGCCACGGTGACGATTTCAGCCCCGGAGGCTTCGATGGCCAGGCGGGTTTCTTCTAGGTCGCGGTACTTGCCGGTACCGACCAGCAGACGCGATTCGAAGGTACGGCCGGCCAGGATGAAGGGCTTGTCGCTACGCGGATTGCTCATCGTCGTTCCTCTCGGGGGTGAAGTGGGGGCAGCGCAATTGCTCGGCGGTCAACCGCCACCGATGGCATGGACCACTTCCACCTGGTCGCCTTCGCGCAGGGCAGTGGCTTCGTGCTGGCTGCGCGGCACGATATCCAGGTTCAGTTCCACTGCCACCCGGCGGCCAGTCAGCTCCAGGCGGGTCAACAGCGCCGCGACGGTCTCGCCGTCGGGCAGTTCAAAGGGTTCACCGTTCAACTGAATGTGCATGCAGGCAGCAGCCATCATTTCAAAGGGGCCAGCATTCTAGCCCGTTCGCCGCTTGCGACCAAGGCAAACCCAGCCCATTCGTCTCAAGCCTTGCCCAGGTTCCAGGCGGCCATGCCCAGGCAGGCCCAGCCGGTGAGGAACGCCAGGCCGCCGAACGGGGTGATCACGCCAAACACGCGCACGCCGGTCAGCGTAAGCAAATACAGGCTGCCGGAAAACAGCACAATGCCGATGCAGAACATCACACCAGCGGCGTTGATGAGCCGGCTGGGCAGTTGAACACTCAGGACGGCAATGGCCAGCAGCACCAGGGCGTGAATCAACTGATAGTTCACCCCGGTATGGAACACCGCCAGGTATTCGCTGCTCAAACGATCCTTGAGGCCGTGGGCGGCGAACGCGCCAAGGCCTACCCCGGTGAATCCGAAAAAGGCAGCCAGCATGAGAAATTGTCGCAGCATCCAGGAACTCCGGTTCGATGGCACAGGGTCTGTATAATGGCCCGCTCAATGCGTCCGGCCAAGTCATCCATGCTGAGTTCCTTCTTCAACCTGCTGCGCAAAGTGACACTCTGGTTCATCGTTGGCAGCATTCTGCTGGTGGTGCTGTTGCGCTTCGTGCCGCCGCCGGGGACCATGCTGATGGTCGAACGCAAGGTCGAATCCTGGACCGATGGCGAGCCCATTGACCTGCAGCGTAGCTGGCGGCCTTATGGGGAGATTTCCGATTCGCTGAAAATCGCCGTCATCGCCGGCGAAGACCAGCGCTTCGCCCAGCACTGGGGCTTTGACTTCGAGGCCATGCAGGCCGCCTTCCTGCACAACGAACGTGGCGGCTCCATCCGCGGCGCCAGCACCCTCAGCCAGCAAGTGGCCAAGAACCTGTTCCTGTGGTCGGGCCGTAGTTATTTCCGCAAGGCGCTGGAGGCCTGGTTCACCGCGCTGATCGAAACCTTCTGGTCCAAGCAGCGGATCCTGGAGGTGTACCTCAACAGCGTGGAGTGGGATGACGGCGTGTTCGGCGCCGAAGCGGCCGCGCGGCATCATTTCGGCACCAGTGCAGGCGGCCTGTCGGCCCAACAGGCCAGCCTGCTGGCCGCAGTGCTGCCCAACCCCCGCGTATGGAGCGCCAGCCACCCAAGCACCTACGTGGCGCGCCGGGCTGGCTGGATTCGCACCCAGACGGGGCAATTGGGGGGTGCAGCCTATTTGACTGACCTTAACCATTCACGCAGTGCCACGCCTTGGGCTATGTGACAACCGCCACCCACACCCCGTAGCCCGCCGGCAGCGGCTACGAGTGATAGGCGGAAGGCAAATAAAAAGCCCCGGCACTTTGGCCGGGGCTTTTTTGGTTCAGCGGGTGGATCAGGCCGCGATCGAGATCTTCAGCTTGTTCATCGCGCTTTTTTCCAGCTGGCGGATGCGCTCGGCCGATACGTTGTACTTCTCGGCAAGCTCGTGCAGCGTGGCCTTTTCCTCGGCCAGCCAGCGCTGGTAGAGGATGTCACGGCTGCGGTCGTCCAGCACTTCCAGGGCCTGATGCAGGTTGCTGTTGGAGCTGTCGCTCCAGTCAGCGTCTTCCAGCTGGCGCGCCGGGTCGTAACGGTGGTCTTCCAGGTAATTGGCCGGCGACTGGAAGGCGCTGTCGTCGTCTGCCTCGGCAGCCGGGTCGAAGGCCATGTCCTGACCCGTCAGGCGGCTTTCCATCTCACGCACTTCACGCGGCTCCACGCCCAGGCTTTCGGCCACGCGATGGACTTCCTCGTTGTTCAGCCAGGCCAGACGTTTCTTCTGGCTGCGCAGGTTGAAGAACAGCTTGCGCTGCGCCTTGGTGGTCGCCACCTTGACGATGCGCCAGTTGCGCAGGATGAACTCGTGGATTTCCGCCTTGATCCAGTGCACGGCAAAGGACACCAGGCGTACGCCCATTTCCGGGTTGAAGCGCTTCACGGCCTTCATCAGGCCGACGTTGCCTTCCTGGATCAGGTCGGCCTGTGCCAGGCCGTACCCCGAATAGCTGCGTGCGATGTGCACGACAAAACGCAGGTGGGCGAGCACCATCTGCCGAGCCGCCCCAAGATCCTGCTCATAGTAGAGACTCTCGGCCAGTTCACGCTCCTGCTCCGGCGTCAGCAAAGGAATGCTGTTCACCGTGTGCACATAGGCTTCCAGGTTCTGACCCGGGACCAAGGCATAAGCAGGTTGCAAAGAAGTGGTCATACGAAAAAACCTCCGACTCACGAATTTGTGCATTAAAGCACAGACGCATAGACCGGGAACCGCGAAACAAGTTCCCTAAAGTTAAATTCACCAAAGGTCAATGCTGGCACATAAATATTTCAAAATATTACCGAGGAGCGAGCTCGCGCAAATGGCGGGCGACTGCAATCCACGCACCGATATACCCCAACAGCAGGGCACCAAGCAAGAGAGACAGACCATCGGACGACGGAACACCGGCCAGTGCAAAGTCACTGCCATACAGCCCGGAAAGCCCTACAACCGCGTCATTCAGCCAGTTCAGACCAAAAGCCAGCACGCCCCACGCAAAAATACCGCCACCCAAGCCATAAATCGCCCCCATGTACAGAAACGGCCTACGCACGTAGGCGTCAGTACCGCCCACTAACTTGATGACCTCGATTTCCGTGCGACGGTTCTCGATGTGCAGACGAATGGTATTGCCCACCACCAGCAACAGTGCCGACACCAGCAGTACAGTCAGGCCGAAGACAAAGCGGTCACCCAGCTTGAGGATGGCCGCCAGACGCTCAACCCATACCAGGTCAAGCTGGGCCTGTTGCACCTTGGGCAGGTCGGCCAGCTGCGAGCGCAGGGCTTCCAGCGCGGCCTTGTCGATTTCCAGCGGGGTGACCACTACCACGCCAGGCAGCGGGTTGTCGGGCAACTCCTTGAGCGCCTCGCCCAGCCCGGACTGCTGCTGGAACTCGCCCAGTGCCTTGTCCTTGCTGATGAACTCGGCGTCGGCGACGCCGTTCAAACCCTTGATCTGCGTGACCAGGGCGTCGCCATCACGATTGGTGGCATTCATGTCCAGGTACAGGGAGATCTGCGCTGCACGCTGCCAGGAACCGCCCAGGCGCTCGACGTTCTTGAGCAACAGCGACAAGCCCATGGGCAGGCTCAATGCCACGGCCATCACCAAGCAGGTGAAGAAACTGCCGAAGGGTTGCTTGGCCAGGCGCTTGAGGCTGTCCTTCAGGCTGGCGCGGTGGCTTTCCACCCACGCCTTGAACAGGGTGGCGAAGTCCGGGCCGTCGTCTTCCTGTTGCTGCTTTTTCTTCGGCGGTGGCGGCTCGGCGGCCTTGGGTGCCACGCGGTCGGTTACCTTGGGGCTGCGAGTGGAGGTCATTGCGCCACCTCCGCGTCACCATCGCCAATCAGGCGGCCGCGCTGCAAGGTCAGCATGCGATGGCGCATGCGCGCGATCAGCGCCAGGTCGTGGCTGGCAATCAGCACGCTGGTGCCCAGCCGGTTGATGTCTTCGAATACACCCATGATTTCCGCTGCCAGCCGTGGGTCGAGGTTACCGGTGGGCTCGTCCGCCAGCAGCAGGGCCGGGCGGTGGACGATGGCGCGGGCAATGCCGACGCGCTGTTGCTGCCCGGTGGAAAGGTCGCCGGGGTAGAGGTCGCCCTTGTCGGACAACGATACGCGCTCCAGTGCCGAGTCCACGCGCTTGGCGATCTCGGGCTTGGATAGCCCGAGGATCTGCAGTGGCAAAGCAATATTGTTGAACACCGTGCGATCGAACAGCAACTGGTGGTTCTGGAACACCACGCCAATCTGGCGGCGCAGGAACGGGATCTGCGCGTTGCTGATCTGGCCCAGGTCCTGGCCTGCCAGCAGCAGCTTGCCCGAGGTGGGCCGCTCCATCGCCAGCAGTAAGCGCAACAGGGTGCTTTTACCGGCACCGGAGTGGCCGGTGACAAACAGAAACTCGCCACGACGCACTCGAAAGCTCAGCTCATGCAAGCCGACGTGCCCGTTCGGATAGCGCTTACCGACCTGTTCGAAACGAATCATGAACGCTCCCGCTCGGCAAACAGTGCCTGTACAAAGGGTTCTGCTTCAAAGGTACGCAGGTCATCGATGCCCTCGCCCACGCCGATATAGCGAATGGGCAGGCCGAACTGCTTGGCCAGGGCAAAGATGACGCCGCCCTTGGCGGTGCCGTCGAGTTTGGTCAGGGCCAGGCCGGTCAGAGCAACGGTGTTGTTGAACTGCTTGGCTTGGTTGATGGCGTTCTGGCCCGTGCCGGCGTCCAGCACCAGCAGCACTTCGTGCGGCGCGTCGGCGTCCAGCTTGCCGATGACCCGGCGAACCTTCTTCAACTCTTCCATCAGGTTGTCTTTGGTGTGCAGGCGACCGGCGGTATCGGCGATCAGCACATCGATGCCACGGGCCTTGGCGGCCTGTACGGCGTCAAAAATGACCGAGGCCGAGTCCGCGCCGGTGTGCTGGGCGATGACCGGGATCTTGTTGCGCTCGCCCCACACCTGCAATTGCTCCACCGCCGCGGCACGGAAAGTATCGCCGGCAGCCAGCATGACTTTCTTGCCTTCCAGTTGCAGCTTCTTGGCCAGCTTGCCAATGGTGGTGGTCTTGCCGGCGCCGTTGACGCCCACCACCAGGATCACGAACGGCTTGCTCTGCGAAGTGATCTTCAGCGGCTGTTCCACCGGGCGCAGCAGGTCGGTCAGCTCGCCCTGCAGCGACTTGTACAGCGCGTCGCTGTCAGCCAACTGCTTGCGCGCCACCTTCTGGGTCAGGCTTTGAACGATCACCGAGGTGGCCTCGACGCCCACGTCGGCGGTCAGCAGGCGGGTCTCGATTTCTTCCAGCAGGTCATCGTCGATGGCCTTCTTGCCCATGAACAGGCTGGCCATGCCCTCGCCCAGGCTGGCACTGGTCTTGGCCAGCCCTTGCTTGAGGCGGGCGAAGAAGCCGACCTTGGACGCTTCGGCCTGGGCGACGGATTCGGGTTCGGCTTCGGGCGCAGGCTCGGGTTGCAGCTCAGCAACCAACACAGCTGCCGGGGCTACTGCGACCGGGGCAGGTTCAGGCTCGACGGCCGGGGTCGGGGCCGCCACTGCAACCGGCTCGCTGACTGGCACGGCTGCCGGCTGCGGCTGCGGCTGCGGCTGCGGCTCAAAAACGATTGGCTCTGGCGCCACCGGTTCCACCACAACCACGGGTTCCACCACGGCTTGAGCCACTACCGGCTCGACCGCAGGCTCAGGCACCACTGCCTCTGGCAACGGCGCAATGGGCGGCGGCTCATGGGGTTCCAAGTGGTCGGGCACCAGCGCAACCGGCTCTTCGGGCACGGGCAGTACCAGGCCGGCAGGGGCCGCAGCCACCTCGGCCACAGGCTCTGCAACCACAGGCGCCAGTACAGGCTCCGGCGCCAGCTCGACAATCGTCTCGGGGGCAACGGATTCAGGGGCTTGGGGCTGTTCAACCGCTTCTTGCGCAGGTTTTTTGCGCAGCCAGCCGAACAGGCCTTTCTTCTCGGGGGACTTTTTGTCGTCGTTGGAACCAAACATGGAGGACGGCTATCTCAAGGTAGCGACGCGCCAATGCGGCGCCTCAGGAAATTCTAATAACGCAGAACAGACTGTATTTTTCCCGGCTCGTTCATGCGCAACATTTTGTAGAGAGCCCGCAGGCCTTCTCTGCAACCAGGCATGGTCGCCAGGTAACCGGATCAGTATCCTAGCACCTCCTCGCCCGTGGACGCTAAGACCAAGCGGGCAGTCCGACAGGTTAAAAAACGAATGAATGCTCTAGCCCGCCGTGCCGCCGGCCTGCTACTCAGCTCGGTTTGTCTGCCACTGGCCGCCCTGGCCGCCGATCCTCAACCCACCACCGAGTTCACCCTGGACAACGGCCTCAAGGTCGTGGTGCGCGAAGACCACCGCGCGCCCGTGGTGGTTTCGCAAATCTGGTACAAGGTTGGCTCCAGCTACGAGACGCCCGGCCAGACCGGCCTGTCCCACGCCCTGGAACACATGATGTTCAAGGGTAGCGAGAAACTGGGGCCCGGCGAGGCCTCCAAAGTGCTGCGCGACCTGGGCGCCGAAGAAAACGCCTTCACCAGCGACGACTACACCGCCTTCTATCAGGTGCTGGCCAAGGACCGCCTGCCGGTGTCCATGGAGCTTGAGGCCGACCGCATGGCCACCCTGAAGCTGCCGGCCGACGAGTTCAGCCGCGAGATCGAGGTGATCAAGGAAGAGCGGCGCATGCGCACCGACGACAAGCCCAGCGCCAAGGCCTTCGAGCTGTTCAAGGCCATGGCCTACCCGGCCAGCGGTTACCACACGCCCACCATCGGCTGGATGGCCGACCTGGACCGCATGAAGATCGAAGAACTGCGCGCCTGGTACAAGGCCTGGTACGTGCCCAACAACGCCACCCTGGTAGTGGTGGGCGACGTTACCCCCGACCAGGTCAAGGCCCTGGCCCAGCGCTTCTTCGCCGCCATTCCACGCCGCGCCACGCCGCCCAGCAAAATCCCGCTGGAACTGGCCGAGCCCGGCGAACGGCAGATCACCGTACACGTGAAGACCGAGCTGCCCAGCGTGATCTTCGGCTTCAACGTGCCGGGCCTGGCCACCGCCACCAACCCGCGCGACGCCCAGGCCCTGCGCCTGATCTCGGCGTTGCTGGACGGCGGCTACAGCGCGCGCCTGTCCACCCAACTGGAGCGCGGAGAAGAATTGGTCACCGGTGCATCGGCCAGCTACAACCCGTTCACCCGCGGCGACAGCCTGTTCATGTTGTCTGCCACCCCCAACACCCAGAAAAAGAAAACCCTGGCCGACGTCGAGAAGGGCTTCTGGCGCCTGCTGGACGACCTCAAGACCAAGCCACCCACCGCCGAGGAACTCGAACGCGTGCGCGCCCAGGTCATCGCCGGGCTGGTTTTCGAGCGCGACTCCATCTCCAGCCAGGCCACCACCATCGGCCAGCTGGAAACCGTGGGCCTGTCCTGGAAGCTGATGGACACCGAACTGGATGACATCAAGAGCGTCACCCCCCAGGACATCCAGAACGCTGCCCGTACCTATTTCACCCGGTCGCGCCTGAGCATCGGTCACGTTTTGCCTGAGGAATCGGCCCATGAATAAGCGCACTCAACCCCGCCACGCCCTGCTGGGCGTGGCGCTGCTGGCCGCGCTGATGACCGGCCAGGCCATGGCGGACGACGCGACGCCGACGCCGCTGGACAACCTGCAGACCCTCAAGGAACTGGACGGCAAGCCGCCCAGCCACCGCATGATGGACATCCAGACCTGGCGTACCGCCGAAGGCTCCAAGGTGATGTTCGTCGAAGCGCACCAGTTGCCCATGTTCGACCTGCGCCTGACCTTCGCCGCCGGCAGCAGCCAGGACCAGAAAAACCCGGGCATCGCCCTGCTGACCAACGCCATGCTCAATGAAGGCGTGGCCGGCAAGAACGTCGAGGCCATCGCCCAGGGCTTCGAGGGCTTGGGTGCCGATTTCGGCAATGGCGCCTACCGCGACATGGCCGTTGCTTCGCTGCGCAGCCTCAGCGCTGGCGACAAGCGCGAACCGGCACTGAAGCTTTTCGCCGAAGTGGTGGGCAAGCCGACCTTCCCCGCCGACTCCATGACCCGCATCAAGAACCAGCTGCTGGCCAGCTTCCAGTATCAGAAACAGAGCCCCGGCAAGCTGGCCGGCAACGAACTGTTCAGCCGCCTGTACGGGGACCATCCGTACGCCCACCCAAGCGATGGCGATGCCAAGTCCATCACCGCTGTCAATGCCCAGCAACTGCGCGCCTTCCACAACCGCGCCTATGCGGCCGGCAACGTGGTGATCGCGCTGGTGGGCGACTTGTCTCGCGCAGAGGCGGAAAAAATTGCCGAGCAGGTCTCTTCGGCACTGCCCAAGGGCCCCGCCCTTGCGGCCATGCCCCAGCCGCAGGCGCCCAAGCCGGGGCTGACGCACCTGGAGTTCGCGTCCAAGCAGACCACCATGCTGCTGGCCGAACTGGGCATCGACCGTAATGACCCGGACTATGCCGCTCTGTCGATGGGCAATCAGATTCTGGGCGGCGGCACCTTCGGTACGCGGCTGATGAGCGAAGTACGGGAAAAGCGTGGCCTGACCTATGGCATCTACTCGGGCTTCACCCCGATGCAGGCGCGCGGACCTTTCTCCATCAGCCTGCAGACCCGCGCCGAACTGAGCGAGGGTACGCTCAAACTGGTGCAGGATATCCTGCGTGACTACCTCAAGAACGGCCCTACCCAGGACGAGCTTGACGCTGCCAAGCGCGAGCTGGCAGGCAGTTTCCCGCTGTCCACCGCAAGCAATTCGAGCATCGTCGGGCAATTGGGGGCCATTGGCTTCTATAATCTGCCGTTGAGCTTCCTTGAAGACTTCATGCAGCAGTCCAGCACCCTGACCACCCAGCAGGTCAAGGACGCGATGAACCGCCACCTGGATGCCGACAAGCTGGTGATCGTCACCGCCGGCCCCACCGTGGCTCAGAAGCCGCTGCCTCCCCCTACTGACAAACCCCAGGAACAACCCATGGGCGTTCCGGAGCATTAATGGCCACTACCCCTGCAAAACCTGTAAAGCACAACGGCCTGGGCCAGCTGCGCATCATTGGCGGCCAATGGCGCAGCCGCAAGCTGAGCTTCCCTGACGGCCCGGGCCTGCGCCCCACGCCAGACCGCGTACGCGAAACGCTGTTCAACTGGCTGGCCGCCTACGTCAACGGCGCCAAGGTGCTGGACCCGTTCTGCGGCAGCGGCGCGCTGTACCTGGAAGCCCTGTCACGCGGCGCCAGCATGGGCCTGGCGCTGGACAGCAATGCCCAGGCCATAGCCAGCCTGCGCAGCAACCTCGACCTGCTCAACTGCGCCACCGGCCAGTTGCTGCAAAGCGATGCACTGCGCTATCTGGAAACCCAGACGGCCAGTACCTTCGACCTGGTGTTCCTCGACCCGCCGTTCCACCAGAACCTGTTGCCGGCAACCTGCGCCCTGCTCGAGTCCCACGGCTGGCTGAGCGAACGCGCCTGGGTGTACACCGAAAGCGAAGCGCCGCCATCGACATTGCAACTGCCGGCCAACTGGCGCCTGCACCGCGAGAAAAAGGCCGGCCAGGTCTACTACGCCCTCTGGCAGCGCGGCTGACTGTGTGAGGGCTGCGGCCCACAACAGCCAGTTGCTGCTACATATTTACCGCCAAGCCCTGCCAACTTTGCCGCAGCCTCTACCCTCGTCATCCACCGATTACGAGGGTACTGCCATGCACCGCCACCCCCTGAAAAAATCCACCCTGTCATTGTTGACCATCACCCTGGGCACGCTCCTGGCCGTCGCCCACGCACTGGCTCACCAATAAACGCGATACAGGCGCCAGCGATTGTGGCAACGTAGCGGGTGTTACTGGAGGAAGAAACACCCGTGGACACGTCTACCGCGCAGGTTGCTGCGCCTTTCCGCCCCGCCAGGGGGCTGGCCAACCCTCATTTGCAAACCATGTGGGGCCCGATTCTGCGTCGCCAACCACCGCTGGTGCGCGAGCGCCAACGCCTGTGGCTGGCCGATGGCGACTTCATGGACCTGGACTGGCACGGCCCGCACAGCGCCGATAGCCCGCTGGTCCTGGTATTGCACGGCCTCACCGGGTCGTCCAACTCGCCCTACGTGGTCGGCCTGCAACGCGCACTGGCGGCCCAGGGCTGGGCCAGCGTGGCGCTCAATTGGCGCGGTTGTTCGGGCGAGCCCAACCTGCTGGCCCGCAGTTACCACTCCGGCAGCAGCGAAGACCTGGCCGAGGTCATCAACCACCTGCGCAGCCGTAGGCCCATGGCCCCGCTGTTCGCGGCGGGCTATTCGCTGGGCGCCAATATCCTGCTCAAGCACTTGGGCGAAGTAGGCGACGCCAGCCAGTTGCAGGGCGCCGTGGCGGTGTCGGTGCCGTTCCGTCTGGACCAGTGCGCCGACCGTATCGCCATGGGCTTTTCCAAGGTGTACCAGGCGCACTTCATGCGCGAGATGCTGGCGTATGTGAAGGACAAGCAACGCCGCTTCCAGCACGAAGGCAAGCACGACGGCCTGACCACGTTGAGCAACCTGGGGCCGCTGAAGAACCTGCGCACCTTCTGGGACTTCGACGGCAAGGTCACGGCGCCGCTGAATGGCTTCGCCGATGCCCATGACTACTATCGCCGCTCGTCCAGCCGCTACTTCCTGGGCGACAACCGTACCCCGACCCTGATCATCCAGGCCGCGGATGACCCTTTTGTGTTCCGCCACAGCCTGCCCCAGGCCAACGAGCTGTCGTCGAGCATCACCTTCGAGTTGCACGAACAGGGCGGCCACGTGGGCTTTGTCGATGGTAGCCTGCGCAAACCCGGCTATTACCTGGAACGGCGTATCCCGCAATGGCTGTCGGGGCTGGCGTGATGAGCAGCGGGTCGGGCGAGTCCATCCATTTCTGGCAAACCCCGCCCCTGGCGGGCGTGGAGTTGCTGTCGGCCCGTTACATTGAGCAGCGTTTCGTGCCCCACGTGCACGACGGCTTCGTCATCGGCATGATCGTCAGCGGCGCCCAGCGTTACCGTTACCGCGGCGCCGACCATCTGGCGCCCAGCGGCACCCTGGTACTGATCAACCCCGACGAGGTCCATACCGGCAGCAAGGGGCACGACCAGGGCTGGCTGTATCGAGCGTTTTATCCACAGAACGCGCGACTCGAGAGCCTGCTGCAGGAACTGGACATCGTCACCAGCGCCACACCCTCATTCAGTGACACCCTGTACCGCGACAACGACCTGGTGGCCGGCTTCTACCACTTGCACCGGGTGCTGGAAAACGGCGGCCAGGCATTGGAGCAGCAGACCTTGTGGCGGGAAATGACGCTGGCGCTGTTCTCGCGTCATGCCAAGGTTCGTGCGGCGCTTGAAGCGGGCCGCGAGCCAAGGGCCATCGCCAGGGCCAAGGAGTTGCTGATGACTCACCTGGCCGAGCCGCCCTCGCTGGAAGCACTGGCCCAGTCGGTGAACTTGTCGCCGTTCCACTTCGCCCGCTGCTTTCGCAAGGCTACCGGCCTGCCGCCTCACGCATGGCTGATGCAGCAGCGCATTTCCCGCGCCCGCGCGCTGCTGCGCGAGGGCTGTCTGCCGCTGGCAGTGGCCACGCAATTGGGCTTTGCCGACCAGAGTCACCTGAGCCGGCAGTTCAAGAAAGTGTACGGCGTAGGCCCTCGCGCCTACCGCGATGCGGGGTCTGAGTCGCCTTTGGCCAAGGGCCGCTGAGCATCGGTGATCCACTCGCTCCAGGAGCCCGCATACAGCGGCGCCAGCGGGTAGCCGGCCAGGCACAGGGCAAACAGGTTGTGGCACGCGGTAACCCCTGAGCCGCAATAGGCCACCAACGATTCTACTGGCCGCCCGCCCAGCTTTTGCTCGAAGCGCTGCCTGAGCAGGTCGACCGGCAGAAACAGGCCGTCTGCACCCAGGTTGTCGGTGAAGGCTGCGCACTGGGCGCCGGGAATATGCCCGGCCACCGGGTCGATTGGCTCTACCTCGCCGCGAAAGCGCGGCAACGCCCGGGCATCCAGCAAGGTCAGTTCGGGCTGGCCAAGGCGTTCCTGCAGTTGCCGGGCGGTCACCACCAGGCTGGCATCAGGCTTGCCGTGCAGGTGGCCCGGGGCGTTTTGCGCGGCATCCAGGCTCAGCGGCAATCCGGCGGCGTGCCAGGCCTTGAGGCCGCCGTCCAGGATCGACACGCCACTGCGCTTGCCCAGCCAGGCCAGCAACCACCAGGCCCGCGCCGCGTAGGCACCGGGGCCATCGTCATACAGCACCACGTCGCTGTCAGCATTGATGCCCCAGTGTTGCAGGCGCTCCAGCAAGCGGCCCGGCTCGGGCAACGGGTGGCGTCCGGTGACGCCCTTGACCACACGGCCGCTGAGGTCGCGCTCAAGGTCGGCGAAGTGCGCGCCGGCAATATGCCCCTCGGCATAGCTGCGCTGCCCATAGTCCGGGTCTTCGAGGGCAAAACGACAATCCAGAACCACCAGCGACGGTTGCTCGAGGCGGGCAGCCAGTTGCTGGGGGGTGATCAATTGCGCGATGGGCATGGCAGCCTCCCTGGGTTGTTCAAAACAATACCAAACGCCTGGCAGCTTAGATTGATTGCTCCAGGGCCTGAGTCAGCGACACGTGAAATTCCTGGCACATCGAGTCTACGGCGGCCTGATAAGGCGGCGTCACGTAGCCCAGTTCCAGCACCAACACCTGGTAGACACCGCGCTTGATGGCTTCTTCGCTCAAGTGCGAGGCATTTTCACGCGTGGTGCACAGGAAACGCACCCACGAGCTGAGGATAATCCAGGCGTTGAGCGTAAGCGCTTCGATCTGTGCGGCGTTCATTTGCAGGATACCGGCGTCGACAAAGCCCCTGTAGATCAGTTGCCCCTGCACCAGGCAGCGCTGGGAAAAGCGCCGGTAGCGTTCGGCAAGGTCAGGGTCGCTGTCGAGCAGGTGCTCCAGGTCACGGTGCAGGAAGCGATAGTTCCACATGGCCGCCAGCACGGCGCGCAGGTAGAAGCGCTTGTCTTCCACCGTGGGCGTGCGCCCTGCCGGCGGGCGCAGGAAACCGTCCACCAGGGCTTGGTACTGATCGAACAGCACACCGATGATTTCCTGCTTGTTGGCGAAGTGGTAGTAGAGATTGCCGGGCGATATTTCCATGTGCGCGGCGATATGGTTGGTGCTGATACTGCGCTCGCCCTGCTGATTGAACAGCTCTAGGCTGTGCTGGACGATGCGTTCGCGAGTCTTGGGGCGGGCAGCCATGCGCGTTTCCTGGCCATGGTCTTGAATGATTAACCACAGTGTACGACCAAACCCAGCCGCTGTGGCAGCCGTAAACCACCTGCCGCCGAGGGCTGCGTCTTGCGATTCGGTTTGTCCGGCAGCGCACGGTCAACTAAAGGGTGACTGCACAAATCGGTTTTTAGAGTATATGCTCTACTCAGAACAATAATTCATCCGGGAGCCTGCCATGTCTGCCCAACTGCACGAATTGCCCGACGCCTTCGCCCTGCTCGAACCGTTGCTGCACGCCCAACGCCAGGCCTTCGCCAGCAACCCCATGCCGCCAGCGGCACAGCGGCGCCAGTGGCTCAAAAGCCTGCGCGAGCTGCTGGTGACCGAACAGCAGGCCCTGATAGACGCCCTGCGCACCGACTTCGGCAACCGCAGCGCCGATGAAACCCTGCTGGCCGAACTGATGCCCAGCCTGCAAAGCATTCACTACGCCAGCCGTCATCTCAACAGCTGGATGAAAGCCTCGCGACGCAAGGTGGGTGTGGCGTTCCAGCCCGCGTCTGCCAAAGTGGTGTACCAGCCACTGGGCGTGGTGGGGGTGATCGTGCCCTGGAACTACCCGCTGTTTCTGGCCATCGGCCCGCTGGTGGGGGCCTTGTCGGCGGGCAACCGGGTGATGCTCAAGCTCAGCGAAGCCACGCCCGCTACCGGTTTGCTGCTCCAGCGCCTGCTGGAGCAGGTGTTCCCCACAGACCTGGTCTGCGTGGTGCTGGGCGAGGCGGACGTGGGCATCGCCTTCTCGCGCCTGCCCTTCGACCATTTGCTGTTCACCGGTGCCACCAGCATCGGCCGCCAGGTGATGCGCGCAGCCGCCGACAATCTGACCCCGGTGACCCTGGAACTGGGCGGAAAGTCGCCGGCCATCGTCGGCCCCGACGTACCCCTCAAGGACGCCGCCGAGCGCATCGCCTTCGGCAAGACCCTCAACGCCGGCCAGACGTGTGTGGCCCCCGACTACGTGCTAGTGCCCCGGCCGCGCCTGGACGCCTTCGTCGACGCCTACCGCCAGGCCGTGCAGGGCTTCTATCCACAGGTGCGGGACAACCCCGACTACACCTCGATCATCAACCCGCGCCAGCTGGCGCGGCTCAACCATTACCTCGAAGACGCCAAGGCCAAGGGCGCGCGGGTCATTGCCCTGTACCCGCCCGAGCAGACCACCGGCCGCTGCCTGGCACCCCAGGTGCTGCTGGACGTGAACGACGACATGACGGTGATGCAAGACGAGATCTTCGGCCCGCTGCTGCCGATTGTGCCCTACGACCACATCGACGAGGCCCTGGCCTACGTCAACGCGCGCCCGCGCCCGCTGGCGCTGTACTACTTCGGCTACGACAAGGCCGAGCAACAACGCGTACTGGACCACACCCATTCGGGCGGTGCCTGCATGAACGACACCCTGTTGCACGTGGCCCAGGACGACATGCCGTTCGGCGGTATCGGCCCCTCGGGCATGGGCCACTATCACGGCCATGAGGGCTTCCTGACGTTCAGCAAGGCCAAGGGCGTGCTGATCAAGCAGCGTTTCAATGCTGCGCGGGTGATCTACCCCCCCTACGGCAAGGCGCTGCAAAAGCTGGTGTACCGACTGTTCATTCGCTGAGGGCGCCGCCATGGATAGCCTTAACCGGCGCGGCCTGCTCACGTTCGGCCTGGGCGCCAGCGCCGTGCTGGCCACGGCAGGCCTGGCCAGCAGCCTGGGCGGCTGTTCACCCGCGCGCCCGGCCAGTGGTTTCGCGGTACTGCGCGACAGCGACCTGCCGCTGCTGCGCGCCGTATTGCCCGTGCTGCTGGCGGGCAGCGTCAGTGCCGGCGGCCTGCCAAGCGCCGTGGACGGCACGTTGCAAAGCCTGGACGACAGCCTGGCGCATTTGTCCGCGCCCATGCTCACGCTTACCCTGCAACTGTTCGACATACTGAGCCTGCCCGTCACCCGGGGGCCGCTGACCGGTGTCTGGGGCAGTTGGCAGCAGGCCAGCAGCGAACAGGTCGAGCACTTTTTGCGGCGCTGGCAAAACAGCAGCCTGAACCTGCTGCGCCAGGGTCACGCGTCCTTGCTCCAATTGGTATTGATGGCCTGGTATGGCCGCCCGCAAGCCTGGGCCCACTGCGGCTACCCCGGGCCACCTACCGTGTGAACAACAATAAGAGAGCCCCTGATGCCCGTACCCGACCTGTTCCGCGATGGCATGGCCCGCGGCTGGAAAACCCATGATGGCTCACGCCTGGACCACGACCTGACGCTGGAAGCCGATGTGGTGATCATCGGCAGCGGTGCCGGCGGCGGCACCAGTGCCGAGATCCTCAGCGCCGCTGGCCTCAAGGTGCTGATTGTCGAGGAAGGCCCGCTCAAGACCAGCAGCGACTTCAAGATGCTGGAACCACAGGCTTACGCCAACCTGTATCAGGAAGGCATCGGCCGCATGAGCAAGGACGGCGCCATTACCATCCTTCAGGGCCGCACCGTGGGCGGCACCACGGTGGTCAACTGGACCTCCAGCTTTCGCACGCCACCGCAAACCCTGGAACACTGGGCCCGCGAGCACGCGGTGAAGGGCCATGGCGTGGACGACATGGCACCCTGGTTCGAACGCATGGAACAGCGCTTGGGCGTGGCGCCGTGGCTGATCCCGCCCAACGCCAACAACGAGGTCATCAGCCGCGGCTGCGAAGCGCTGGGGTACCACTGGAAGGTCATCCCGCGCAATGTGCGCGGCTGCTGGAACCTGGGTTACTGCGGCATGGGCTGCCCCACCAATGCCAAGCAATCGATGTTGGTGACCACCATTCCCGCCGCCTTGGACAAGGGCGCCGAGCTGCTTTACCTGACCCGCGCCGAGCGCCTGCTTACCGATGGCCAACGGGTCACCGGCCTGCAATGCTCGGCCATGGACGAACGCTGCGTGGCGCCCACCGGCAAGACCATCACGCTCAAGGCCCGGCATTACCTGCTGGCCGGCGGCGGCATCAACAGCCCGGCTCTGCTGATGCGCTCCAAGGCCCCCGACCCCCATGACCGGCTGGGCAAACGCACGTTCCTGCACTTGGTGAACTTCTCCGCCGGGCTGTTCGACCAGGTAATCAACCCGTTCTACGGGGCCCCGCAGTCAATCTATTCTGACCATTTCCAGTGGCTGGACGGCACCACCGGGCGCATGTCCTACAAACTTGAGGTGCCCCCCCTGCAACCGGCACTGGCCAGTACCCTGCTGGGCGGCTTCGGCCAGGAAAACGCCGAGCGCATGGCCCAACTGCCCCACACCCATATGATGCTGGCGCTGCTGCGCGACGGTTTTCACCCGCAAAGCCAGGGCGGGGCGGTGGAGCTGCGCAGCGATGGCTCGCCAGTGCTCGACTACCCGGTGTCCGATTACGCCTGGGACGGCGTGCGCCGAGCCTTCCAGACCATGGCCGAGATCCAGTTCGCCGCCGGCGCGCGCAGCGTCACGCCGTTGCACAACGATGCCCGTGCGGCGAGCTCCCTGGGCGAGGCACGGCAAATGATCGACGGCCTGCGCCTGGAGCTGTTCCGCACACGCCTGGGCAGCGCCCATGTGATGGGCGGGTGCCCCATGGGCGAGGACCCTACCCGCTCGGTCACCGACAGCCTGGGGCGGCATCATCAGCTGGAAAACCTGTCTATCCATGACGGCTCGCTGTTTCCCACCAGCATTGGCGCCAACCCGCAGTTATCGGTATACGCCCTGAGCGCACAACTGAGCACCCTGCTCGCCCAGCGCCTGAAAGCGTTGTAGGAGCCGCCGCCAGGCTGCGAAGGCGCGCGCGGCGGGCCCACGATCGACATGACACGGCTGAAGGTCCTGCGGCCCTTTTCGCAGCCTTGCGGCAGTTCCTAAGGGAGGCGCAAAGCTAGCAATCAGCTCGCATCAATGCTGTCTATAGTCCCTTATACCCTGCACGCCGACTTGGCCGACCGGGAATGCTGCGATACCATCCCAATCCCCAACGGATTCCCGCCAGGACGACGCGATGAACCGAGTGTTGTACCCAGGTACCTTCGACCCCATCACCAAGGGTCACGGCGATCTGGTCGAACGCGCCGCGCGCCTGTTCGACCACGTGGTCATTGCCGTGGCTGCCAGCCCCAAGAAAAACCCGCTGTTCCCCCTGGAACAACGGGTAGAACTGGCGCGCGAGGTGACCAAACATCTGCCCAATGTCGAGGTAGTCGGCTTCTCCACGCTGCTGGCCCACTTTGCCAAGGAGCAAGGTGCCAACGTGTTCCTGCGCGGCCTGCGCGCAGTGTCGGACTTCGAATACGAGTTCCAGTTGGCCAACATGAACCGGCAATTGGCGCCCGACGTCGAAAGCCTGTTCCTGACGCCATCGGAGCGTTATTCGTTCATTTCCTCAACGCTGGTCCGGGAAATAGCGGCACTGGGTGGCGATATCACCAAGTTCGTGCACCCCGCCGTCGCCGACGCGCTGACCCTGCGCTTCAAGAAGTAGCAGCCACCGGCCGCCCCGCATAAGCGTGCACTGCGCGCGCTTATGCGGCACAATTGCGCACATTAGTGTTCATATGCCCGGGCCAAGGCCCCGGCCGGAGTACCCATGTCCCTGATCATCACCGACGATTGCATCAACTGCGACGTCTGCGAACCCGAGTGCCCGAACGCCGCCATTTCCCAGGGCGAAGAGATCTACGTGATCGATCCGAACCTGTGCACCCAGTGCGTCGGCCACTACGACGAACCGCAGTGCCAGCAGGTCTGCCCGGTCGACTGCATCCCGCTGGATGAAGCGCACCCGGAAAGCGAAGAGCAACTGATGGAGAAATATCGCAAGATCACCGGCAAAGCCTGATCATGCGACTCACGGAGGAGCAGACCATGCCAGACGCCCGCTCACTGCTGTTTGGTACCCTGCTCCTGTGTTGCACCGCCCTTGCCCAGGCGCAAACCCTGCCGGCAGCGGCGGCCATCGCCAGCCCGCACCCCCAGGCCACTGCCGCCGGCCAGAAAGTTCTGGCCGAGGGCGGCAACGCATTCGACGCAGCGGTTGCCATCAGCGCCACGCTGGCCGTGGTCGAACCCTATGCCTCTGGGCTGGGGGGTGGCGGCTACTTCCTGCTGCGCCAGGCCGGTAGCCCGGCGCAGTACCAGTTCATCGATGCCCGCGAAAAGGCGCCGTTGGCGGCCCGTGCCGACATGTACCTGCGTGACGGCAAGGAGCAGCCGGGGCTGTCCATCAACGGCCCACTGGCCAGCGGCATTCCCGGGCTGCCGGCAGCCTTGGTGGAGCTGGCAAGCCACTACGGCGCCCTGCCGCTGAAGCGCTCCTTGGCCCCGGCCATTCACCTGGCCAGCAAAGGCTTCGCCGTCGATCGGGTCTATCGCGCCTGGGCCACGGCGCGGCTGGCGGCCATGCGTGACGACCCGGAAACGGCCCGCCTGTTCCTGCGCAACGGCGACGTGCCAGCGCTGGGCGAAGAATTGCGCCAGCCAGAATTGGCACAAACCCTGACCCGCCTGGCCGAACAGGGCCGCGATGGTTATTACAGCGGCCCCACTGCCCAAGCGCTGGTGACTGCCGTGCAAGCAGGCGGTGGCATCTGGACGCTCAAGGACCTGGCCGACTACAAGGTGGCCACCCGGGCCCCGCTGCGTTTTGCCCTGGCCAACCAGCGCGAGCTGATCAGTGCGCCGCCGCCTTCCGCCGGTGGCATCGCCCTGGCCCAGTCATTGGCCATGCTGCAACAGTTGCCGTGGCAGGATGCCGAGCCCGTCCAGCGCGTGCACTACGTGGTGGAAGTGCTGCGTCGCGCCTACCGCGATCGCAGCCAGTTGGGCGACCCCGATTTCGTCGCCAACCCCGTCAGCGCGCTGCTGTCCCGGGACTACCTGAAAACCATGGCGGCCAGCATCGACGCCCATCAGGCCACGCCCAGCGCAGACCTGCCGCCGGCACCGGCCTGGCGCGAAGGCGAGCACACCACCCACTTCGCCGTGCTCGACAATCAGGGCAACGCCGTGGCGGCCACGCTGTCGGTCAATCTGCCCTTTGGCTCGGCCTTCACCGCGCCCGGCACAGGCGTGGTACTCAACGATGAAATGGACGACTTCGCCGCCGACCCTCACGGCAGCAACGCCTACGGGCTGGCCGGCAGCCAGGCTAATGCCGTGGCACCGGGCAAGCGACCGCTGTCGAGCATGAGCCCCAGCTTCATCGAAAGCCCTAAAGACTTCGCCGCTTTCGGCACGCCCGGTGGCAGCCGTATACCCAGCATGGTGCTGCTGTCGATGCTGCAATACCTGGATGGCCAGCCGGTACCGACCTGGCCCGCCGTGCCGCGCTACCACCACCAGTACCTGCCCGACGTGGTGGAGTATGAGCCCGGCGCATTCACCGATACCCAACTGGCCAACCTGAAGGCCCGCGGCTACAGCCTCAAGGAAACCGGGCGTGCCTACGGCAACCAGCAAGTGCTGCTGTGGCACAAGGATGACGGCAAGGTGGAGGCCGCCAGCGATCCACGCGGCGTGGGCGTTTCAGAGGTAATGCCGCGTAACTGAGAAGTTACTGGTGCTTGCCGTAGCCGTCGCCGGTGCAGCCCAGGCAGCGCACGAACGCTGCCTTGCCGGGGTCGACCACCAAGGCCTTGCCAGCGTCCTTGACGTTGCCACCCAGCGCGGTAAACGGCAGCGATACCACAAACACGGCCGCGCCGATGGCAGTGGCGGCGATCAACAGGGGGCGGGCGATCACCAGGTCCGCAATCATCGAATAGGCCGGCGGGCTCTGCACCTGATAGACCGGGTCGCCACTGCCGCTGCTTTCCTGCAACCCGCCGTCGTCAGCCAGGCTGGGCAAGGCGTACAGGCCCAGGCACAGCGTCAACGTGAGCGAGAGGGTACGGAAGCAATTCATGGCACAGTCCTTTAGCGAAGCGGCTACTTGGGGCGTGGTGGTCTTTCACCTGATTATTCACTATATCAGCCTATCGCCGCTTGTCAGGCTTGTGCCGTAACCGCTTACTTCTGGCAACGTGGGCAGTACACGCTGGCGCGCTGGCCCAGCTTCACCTCGCGCAGGGTACTGCCGCACACCTTGCACATTTCGCCGCCGCGGCCGTACACAAACAATTCCTGCTGGAAATAGCCCGGCTGGCCGTCGCCGCCGATGAAATCCCGCAAGGTGGTGCCACCGCGCTCGATAGCCATGGCCAGGATGCGCTTGATCTCAATGCCCAGCTTCACGTAGCGCGCACGGGAAATGGTGCCGGCTTCGCGACGCGGGTCGATACCGGCGGCAAACAGGGCTTCGGTGGCGTAGATGTTGCCCACCCCCACCACCACGGCGTTGTCCATGATGAACGGCTTCACCGCCATGCTCTTGCCACGAGACAGCTGGAACAGGCGCTCGCCGTCGAACAGGGCTGTCAACGGCTCGGGGCCCAGGCGCACCAGCAACTCATGGTTGAGCGGGTCCAGGCTCCACAGCATCGCGCCGAAACGTCGTGGGTCGGTGTAGCGCAGGGCCAGGCCCGACTCCAGCTCGATGTCCACGTGCTCGTGCTTGAGCGCCGGCAACCCCGCCTCCACCAACCGCAGGTTGCCAGACATGCCCAGATGGCTGATCAGCGTACCCACCTCGGCGTTGATCAGCAGGTACTTGGCCCGCCGCTCCACGCCAATGATCTTCTGGCCCGACAGGCGAACGTCCAGATCTTCGGGAATAGGCCAACGTAGGCGCCGATCACGCACGATCACGCGGCTTACGCGCTGCCCTTCCAGATGGGGCGCGATGCCCCGGCGGGTCGTTTCGACTTCAGGCAATTCAGGCATGGACGGCTCTGTGCAAGGCGGCGGGCGATATCAGCGGGCGCCCAACTCGCGGATGGATTCCTTCAGGTTCTCGAAGTCGTAGTCCGAAAGGCCCACGTAATCGAGCACCAGATGGCTGATGCTGTCCCATTCGTGGTCGGCGTTCTGGTTGCCCAGCACGCGGTACGACGAACAGATGTGTTCGGCCATCTTCAGGATTGCCAGCAGGTTTTTCAACTGGCTGTTGCGGTTGGAGTCGTCGCTGAAGATCGCCAGGGCGTTGTGATGGTTGGCGATAGCGTTGCCCAGGTGCTCGGGCAGGCGCCAGGACTTGGCGGTGTAATAGCCCACCACCGAGTGATTGGTGTTGTACACCTGGTTCTCGGTGTCGACGATACGCCATTGCGGCCCGGCATTGGCGTAGGCCTTTTCCAGGGTGCTCATATAGTCGGGGAAGCGCTTGAGCATCAGCGGGATGCCGCAATCGTGGAACAACCCCAGCGCATACGCCTCGTCCACGGCCTGGGAGCCGATGCGCTTGGCCAGCGTCAGGCAGGTCATGGCCACGTCCTGGGCGGTGTCCCAGAAACGGTTGAGGGTGACGATGGTCTCGTCGCTCATCTCGCCTTTGATCGACTGGGCGTTGATCAGGTTGATAATGGAGCGGCTGCCCAGCAGGTTTACCGCGCGCTGGATCGAAGCAATCTTGTTGGTCAGGCCGTAATAGGGCGAGTTGACGATTTTCAGCAGGGCGCCAGACAACCCCGGGTCTTGCGCTATCAGCCGGGCAATCACTTCCAGGTCCGGGTCGGGCATGTACTGCTCCATCTGCAGGTCCACCATGATCTGCGGTTGGGGCGGTACGCTGATCCCTTGCAAGGCCTGCTGGATCTGCTCTTCTGATAACTCTTGGGACATAAGTACTTACTCTGGGCTGAGGGGCGATTTTAACCCCTCCCGGCGGCGCTGGCACAACCGCTAGCTATTTCTTCATGATTAGCGGCAGCGGCTACGCCGTCGATCTTCGGGTAAACCTCCATCTGACGTTACACGCTATACTCCCGCTCTTTTTTCCCCGGAGCGACTTCATGTCCCTGCCCAGCCTTCGCCTCAAAGCCAATGCCGACCGCCGCCTGCGCGCCGGTCACCTGTGGGTCTACAGCAACGAGATCGACGTAGCCGCCACGCCCCTGCATGGTTTCAAGGCCGGCGACCAGGCCGTGCTCGAAGCCGCCGGTGGCAAGCCACTGGGCATCGTGGCCATGAGCCCGAACAACCTGATCTGCGCCCGCCTGCTGTCGCGCGACGCCAAGCTGCCGCTGGACAAGTCGCTGCTGGTGCACCGCCTCAACGTCTGCCTGTCGCTGCGCGAGCGCCTTTTCGACAAGCCGTTCTACCGCCTGGTATACGGCGATTCCGACTTGCTGCCGGGCCTGGTGGTCGACCGTTTCGGCGACATCCTGGTCGTGCAACTGGCCTCGGCCACCATGGAACAGCACAAGGCCGACGTCATGGCTGCGCTGATCCAGGTGATCAAGCCAAGCGGCATCCTGTTCAAGAACGACTCGGCCGCCCGTGACGCCGAAGGCTTGGAACGCTACGTGGAGACCGCCTTCGGCGTGGTGCCGGAGTGGGTTGACCTGGAAGAGAATGGCGTGAAATTCCAGGCCCCGGTCATGGAAGGCCAGAAGACCGGCTGGTTCTACGACCACCGCATGAACCGCGCCCGCCTGGCCCCGTACGTCAAAGGCAAGCGCGTGCTCGACCTGTTCAGCTACATCGGTGGCTGGGGCGTGCAAGCCGGTGCCTTCGGCGCCAGCGAAGTGTTCTGCGTCGACGCCTCGGGCTTCGCCCTGGACGGTGTGGAGCGCAACGCCGCGCTGAACGGCTTCGCCGAGAAAGTCACCTGCGTTGAAGGCGACGTGTTCGAAGCCCTCAAGCAACTCAAGGCCTCGGAAGAGCGCTTCGACGTGATCGTCGCCGACCCGCCCGCTTTCATCAAGCGCAAGAAAGACCTGAAAAACGGCGAAGGCGCCTACCGCCGCCTGAACGAACAGGCCATGCGTCTGCTCAGCAAAGACGGCATCCTGGTCAGCGCTTCGTGCTCCATGCACCTGCCTGAAGACGACCTGCAGAACATCCTGCTGACCAGCGCCCGCCACCTGGACCGCAACATCCAGCTGCTGGAACGCGGCGGCCAGGGCCCGGACCATCCGGTGCACCCGGCTATTCCGGAGACGCGCTACATCAAGAGCATTACGTGCCGGTTGCTGCCTAACAGCTAAAACCGCGTCGCCTGCATCGCGACTAAAGTCGGCTCCTACGCCGTCCGTGGTAGGCGCCGGCCTTGGCCGCGATGCAGGCAACACGATTGACGGGGTGCAGTGCCGAGTCTGCCTCTAGCATAAGAGGGAAAAACCCTACAAACATTTGGGAAATTTCGCTAACCCGCCGCTATCGCCTCCGATCGCGCAACCCCGTAGCCTTTGTCGAAAAAGGCTCTTCTCATGCCCACCCCGCAAAAACGCTCCATCCTGACCCTGCTTCTGGCCATGGTCCTGCTCGGCGTCTTCCCCCTCGACGTCATCCTCCCTTCCTTCCCCGCCCTGTCCAATCACTTCGCCACACCTTCCAGCGACATAGCCCTCTCCATCAGCCTGTTCGCCCTGGGCGTCGCCATCTCGCAATTCTTCCTCGGCCCGCTGTCCGACTGAATCGGCCGCAAGGGACTGCTGGTCCTGGGACTGGCCATTTCCATCCTTGGAGCTGTGGGTTGCGCCAACGCCACACAGTTCATCCCCTTCATGATCTTCCGTATCCTGCAAGCCATCGGCTGCGGCTGCTTCGTGCTGCTCAACGCCCTGGTGCAAGACCTGTTTCAGGATAAAGAACGCGAACGCACCCGCATCCTGGTCACCAGCGCCGGCGGCGTTTTCATCTCCACTTCGCCCTTGGTCGGCGCACTGTTGCAGCATCTGGCCGGCTGGCAGGCCAGCTTCTATCTGTTCGCCCTGATCGCCCTGCTGGTACTGATCCAGGCCGTCCGCATCCTGCCGCCCACCCGCGGCGCCAATCGTCAGACCAAAGGGCTGATCGGCGCCTACCGCGAACTGCTTTGGCACCCCGCCTTCATGGGCTTCTCACTGATCGCCGCTATCGCGTTCACCTGCCACTTCGCCTTCATCGCCCTCTCACCGCTGATCTTTCTCGAGCACATGCAGCTCACCCAACTGCAATTCGGCCTGACCCTGCTCAGCTACGGCGTTGCCTACGTAGCAGGCGGCCTGATCGCCAGCCGCATGAGCCACAGCGTCAGCCACCGCCTGCAACTGAACACCGGGCTAGTCCTAATCGGTCTGGCAGGCGTCACGTTGCTGGCATTGTCCGCCCTCACCGAGCGCAGCGTGGCCACCGTATTGCTGCCCATGATGATCTGCACCGCCGGCACCACCATCGCCCGCCCAGCCGCTACGTCTCGGGCAATGGAGTTGGTACCGGCAAGCGCCGGGGCGTCGGCCTCGGTATTGAATACGCTGGTATTGGCCGCGGGTGGGGTGGGGAGTGCGGCGATCAGTTTGGTGGCCGGGGATTTTGAATGGGTGCTGGGAATGGTCTTTCTGGTGCTCTGCCTGGCAGGTCTCATCACCGTCACGCGCCTATACGCAAAACGGTAGCCGCTGCCGCCAGGCTGCGCTGGCCCTATCCTGCACCGGAAATTTCCAGCGAGGCACAGGGCCAGCGCAGCCTGCGACAGCGGCTACGCTCGGGTTCAGCGCCTAGGTCACAGCTGCAAAACCACCGACGCAATCCCGAAGTACACCAACACCCCCGCCGCATCGGCAATCGAGGTGATCAACGGCCCGCTGGCCACCGCCGGGTCCATGTTCAGGCGGCTGAACAGGAAGGGCAGGCTCATGCCGATCAGGCTTCCCACCAGCACGATGATCAACATGCTGCCGGCCACTACCATGGAGATGTCCCAGCCGCCCCGGGCCGCGCCCAGCAGGGCTACGGCGACGGCCATGGTGATGCCCAGGGCCAGGGCCACGAAGCATTCGCGCCACAGCAAGCGCAACCAGTCTTTCATGACCACCTCGCCGGTGGCCAGGGCGCGCACCATCAGGGTGGCCGACTGGGCGCCGGCGTTGCCGCCGCTGTCCACCAGCAGCGGCAGGAAGAACACCAGCACGATGTTGGCGGCGATAACGTCCTCGAAGGCGGCTATGCCGGCGCCGGAGAACAGGTTGCCGAACACCAACAGCACCAGCCACAACACGCGCTTGCGGTACAGCAAGCCGACGGTGGCGGTGCCAAGGTTGCCCAGGGGCGTGGAAATCAGCGCGCCTTTGTGGAAGTCCTCGGTGGCCTCCACTACGGCCTCCGTTTCAAGGCGACTCAGTACGTCGGAGCGTTTGTCTTCGGGCAATGCCTGCAGGTGGGCAGCGATGTCGGCGGCGGACAGGTGGGCGAAGGATGCGTCGTGTTGCGCAAGGGTAAAAGTGGTCATTGTGTGTCTCCAGGCGGCGCGGGGCTGCCTGGCGAGCGGACGCGTCAGCTCACAGGCAGGCCCGCCGCCGCTGCGGTCGGTGCCAGAATGTGGTTCTCGGAGGAACTTAAACTGGGGAGGTCCATGGGGATGTCATCTCGTCAGCCGCACATGCGGCGCAGGGATAATAGTCAGGCCAACAAGGCTGGAACACCCATCGGCGCAAATTCAGAAATGTCCTACAAGCGCGTTGCTGATCGGTCTCGCCATTCCATCCCGCCGCCAGCGGTGTAGAATCGGCTTATTCATCGCCAATCATCCCCCGGCGGGTTTATGAGCTCCGGTCGAGCGCGCAGCGATCCTGCAGCGTCACCGACCTCATCCGCAGTGGCAGCTACCTGTCGCCGCTGCAAAGGACAAGAGAAGCTCACTCCCTTACTGATACCTGATTAGCCGCCCGGAGTGCTCCATGCCTGACTATCGTTCGAAAACGTCCACCCACGGCCGCAACATGGCCGGCGCCCGCGCCCTGTGGCGCGCCACGGGGATGAAGGACGCCGACTTCAAGAAGCCGATCATCGCCATCGCCAACTCGTTCACCCAGTTCGTCCCGGGGCACGTGCACCTGAAGGACCTGGGCCAGTTGGTAGCCCGCGAGATCGAACGCGCCGGTGGCGTGGCGAAGGAATTCAACACCATCGCGGTCGACGACGGCATCGCCATGGGCCATGACGGCATGCTGTATTCCCTGCCGAGCCGCGAGATCATCGCCGACTCCGTGGAATACATGGTCAACGCCCACTGCGCCGACGCCATCGTGTGCATTTCCAACTGCGACAAGATCACCCCCGGCATGCTGATGGCCGCCCTGCGCCTGAATATCCCGGTGATCTTCGTGTCCGGCGGCCCGATGGAAGCCGGCAAGACCAAACTGGCCAGCCACGGCCTGGACCTGGTAGACGCCATGGTCATCGCCGCCGATTCCAGCGCTTCTGACGAGAAAGTCGCTGAATACGAGCGTAGCGCCTGCCCTACCTGCGGTTCGTGCTCGGGCATGTTCACCGCCAACTCCATGAACTGCCTGACCGAAGCCCTGGGCCTGGCCCTGCCGGGCAACGGTTCGACCCTGGCCACCCACAGCGACCGCGAACAGCTGTTCCTGCAGGCCGGCCGCACTATCGTCGAGCTGTGCCAGCGTTACTACATCGAAAACGATGATTCGGTACTGCCGCGCAACATTGCCAACTTCAAGGCGTTCGAGAACGCCATGATGCTGGACATCGCCATGGGCGGTTCCACCAACACCATCCTGCACTTGCTGGCCGCCGCCCAGGAAGCCGAGATCGCCTTCGACCTGCGCGACATCGACCGCCTGTCCCGTGTGGTACCGCAACTGTGCAAAGTGGCGCCGAACATCCAGAAGTACCACATGGAAGACGTACACCGTGCTGGCGGCATCTTCAGCATCCTCGGTTCGCTGGCCCGTGGCGGCCTGCTGCACACCGACCTGCCGACCGTGCACAGCCGCAGCATGGAAGAAGCCATCGCCAAGTGGGACATCACCCAGACCAACGACGAAGCGGTCCACCACTTCTTCAAGGCGGGCCCGGCCGGTATCCCGACCCAGACGGCGTTCAGCCAGTCGACCCGCTGGGAAAGCCTGGACGACGATCGCGAGAACGGTTGCATCCGCAGCTTCGAGCACGCCTATTCGAAAGAGGGCGGCCTGGCCGTGCTGTACGGCAACATCGCCCTGGACGGCTGCGTGGTGAAAACCGCCGGCGTGGATGAGTCCATCCATGTGTTCGAAGGCAACGCCAAGATCTTCGAAAGCCAGGACAGCGCCGTGCGCGGCATCCTCGCCGACGAAGTGAAGGAAGGCGACATCGTCATCATCCGCTACGAAGGCCCGAAAGGCGGCCCGGGCATGCAGGAAATGCTGTACCCCACCTCGTACCTGAAGTCCAAAGGCCTGGGCAAAGCCTGTGCACTGCTGACCGACGGCCGTTTCTCGGGCGGTACCTCCGGCCTGTCCATCGGCCACGCTTCGCCGGAAGCCGCTGCTGGCGGCGCCATCGGCCTGGTGCAGGACGGTGACAAGGTGCTGATCGACATTCCCAACCGTTCGATCAACCTGCTGGTCAGCGATGAAGAACTGGCGGCGCGCCGCGTGGAACAGGACAAGAAAGGCTGGAAGCCGGTCGAAGTCCGCCCACGCAAGGTGACCACCGCGCTGAAGGCCTACGCCCTGTTGGCGACCAGCGCCGACAAAGGCGCTGTGCGCAACAAGGCGATGCTCGACGGGCTGTAAGCCGGCCTCAAGGTCGCGCCCCAAACGTGTAGGAGCGGGCCGCTCCTACACGTTTGCGGTGCGGCCAGGATTTATTGAATGTCTTCCGGTTTCACGATCACCCAGTTCTTGTCTGCCGTCACCGGCAACCCTTCCTTGGCCTGCGCGGCCGCGTTCTTGCTGATCATGCCGTTCAGCTGGTCCATGTACTTGGCCTTGCGGTTCACCCACAGGTGCACGCCGCCCTTGGCCACATCCACGCTGTGGAACAGCATGTAGCCGTCACTGGATGGCGTGTCGCCCCCCACCAAAACCGGTTTTTTCCACTGATCGATATAGGTCAGGATCGCCGCCTGCTTGCCCGCCATCCAGGTGGCCGGGGTCCACAGGTACGGGGTCACTTCCAGGCCCATGTTGGCCTTGGGGTCATATTTACCCGCTTCGATCTGCTTGCGTGCGGTGGTCAGCTCGCCGGTCTTCGGGTCCTTGAGCAAGGTGCTCACGCCGATGACGTTCTGCGGTTTCACGTTGTAGCCGTACTTGGGGTCGGCGGCGATCATGCGCACCAGCTCCTCGGAAGCGGCGGTCACTACGTAGACGTCGATGCCGTTTTCCATCAGCTTGTTGTACAGCTCGGCTTGGCCGGTGAAGACCTTCGGCGGCTGCACGTCCATGTTCTTGACCACATCACCTTCGAAATAGGTGGTGGGGATCGGTTTCCCTGACGCCATCATCTCATCGACATAACTCTTGAGCTGCTGCAGGGTGAAACCGGAAAACACCTGCGCCACCCACGGGTAGCAGACCATGTCGTCCACTTCGCACAGGCGATAGTAGTAGCTGAACAGGCTTTCCTTGTGGCCGGCCGTGTCCTTGAACGGGATCAGTTTCAGCGACGGGTCGAGCTTCTCGCGGGTCAGGATGCCCTTGTTCTCCAGGTACGGCAGCAACGACTCCTCCACATCGTAGCGGTAGCTGGTGTTGTCCATGTCGAACACCGCGTAATTGCCTTTGTTGGCATTGGCGGCAATCATCGCGTCGAGCTGTTTGGCCTGTGCCGCCGGCCAGTGTTTGAGCTCGGTGGCGAAGACCGAGCTGGCCAGCGTCAGGCCCAAGGTGACGGCAAGCAGATTATGCAGTGGCTTCATCGGTGGTGCTCCCCAGTGAGATCCGATGGACCGTAGCAAATGCTCATGACAAATCTCGCTTGAGGGCGACTGTCAGGAACGGGATCACGCCACAGGCATATCCCTGAGCGACACATACTTATTCCAAAAACGACTATCTACATTCGATCTTGGTATAAATGACAGAAAATTCAGGATGTTAGAGTTTGTGGTTGGCCAGCGCCCCTCAGAGGCGCAGTAGCCCGGAAATCTTTCACCTGGAGCTTCAATGAACCTGCCCCTGTTACTCAACCTGCTGGTGTTCCTGGCGTTGCTGCTGGGCCTGGCACAAACCAGCCGCACCTCATTCAGCCTGGCCAAAAAGGTGTTGATCGGCCTGGTGCTGGGCGTGCTGTTCGGCAGCGCCCTGCACCTGATCTACGGCCAGGGCAACCCGCTGCTCAAGACCACCATCGGCTGGCTGGACCTGGTGGGCAACGGCTACGTGCAACTGCTGCAAATGATCGTGATGCCGCTGATCTTCGCCTCCATCCTCAGCGCCGTCGCCCGCCTGCACAACGCCTCGTCGCTGGGCAAGATCAGCTTCCTGACCATTGGCGTGCTGCTGTTCACCACCGCCATCGCCGCGCTGATCGGCGTGGGCCTGACCAACCTGTTCGGCCTCACCGCCGAAGGCCTGGTGGCCGGCACCCAGGAACTGGCGCGCATGCAGGCAATCCAGAGCGATTACGTGGGCAAGGTCAACGACCTCAACATCCCGCAACTGCTGCTGTCCTTCGTGCCGCAGAACCCGGTGGCCGACCTGGCCCGGGCCAAGCCGACCTCGATCATCAGCGTGGTGATCTTCGCCGCCTTCCTGGGTGTGGCCGCGCTGCGGCTGCTCAAGGATGACGCCGAGAAGGGCGCGAATGTGGTCAGCGCCATCGAGACCCTGCAAGCCTGGGTAACGCGCCTGGTACGCCTGGTAATGAAGCTCACGCCCTACGGCGTGCTGGCGCTGATGGCCAAGGTGGTCGCCAGTTCCAACCTGCAGGACATCCTCAAGCTGGGCAGCTTCGTGCTGGTGTCCTACATCGGACTGTCGCTGATGTTCATGGTGCATGGCCTGCTGCTGAGCATCGCCGGGGTCCACCCGCTGCGCTTCCTGCGCAAGGTGTGGCCGGTGCTGACCTTTGCCTTCACCAGCCGCTCCAGCGCGGCTACCATCCCGCTGAGCATCGAAGCGCAAACCCAGCGCCTGGGCATCCCGCAATCGATCGCCAGCTTCGCCGCCTCGTTCGGCGCCACCATTGGCCAGAACGGCTGCGCCGGGCTCTACCCGGCAATGCTGGCGGTGATGGTTGCGCCTACCGTAGGCATCAACCCGCTGGACCCGATGTGGATTACCACGCTGGTGGCCATCGTTACCCTGAGCTCGGCCGGCGTGGCCGGCGTGGGCGGCGGCGCAACGTTCGCCGCACTGATTGTGTTGCCGGCCATGGGCCTGCCGGTATCGCTGGTGGCGTTGCTGATTTCGGTTGAGCCGCTGATCGACATGGGCCGCACGGCGTTGAACGTCAGTGGTTCCATGACGGCCGGCACCATCACCAGCCAGGTGATGAAACAGACCGACCGCACGCTGCTGGACGCCGACGAGCACGCGGAGCTGGCGCACCGCTGATTCATTCACCTTCGTGGGAGCGGGCTCTGCCCGCGAAAAGCGCACCGCGCAGTACCTGACTGCTCAAGGTGACGATTTCGCGGGCAGAGCCCGCTCCCACAGTTGTTTGAGTTGAGATCGTAAGTTTTAGCGGCGGTCCCAGACTTCGAAGGCATACGCCGGGGCGTCGTCCACGGCCGGGTTTTCGGTGTTGGAGGCCAGCAACCACTGACTCTCATCGTATTCGGGGAACCACGCATCGCCCGCCGGGCTGGCCGCTACGCGGGTAAGGTACAGACGGTCGGCCAACTCCAGCCCTTGCGCATACAACTGCGCCCCACCAATCAACATCAGCTCGCTGGCTCCGTTTTCCTGGGCCCAGGCTTCGGCACGCTGGATAGCCGCTTCCAGCGACGGATACACCTCCGCCCCTTCAAGCACCAGCCCCGCCTGGCGGCTGACCACGATGTTCAAGCGCCCCGGCAGGGGGCGGCCCAGGGAATCCCAGGTCTTGCGGCCCATGATGATCGGCTTGCCCAGGGTGGTGGCCTTGAAGTATTTGAAATCGCCCGGCAGGTGCCAGGGCATGCTGTTGTCGATGCCGATGACGCGGTTCTCGGCGAGGGCCGCGATCAGGCTGAGGGGGAGTGTGTTTTTCATGCCGCGAGGATATCAGAGCCCGGGTCCTTGATCAGCCATGGCTGGGTTATGCTTTGGGCTGGTTCGATCAATGGATGGTGGCGTGACAGCACTGGACACACTCTGGCTTACCGAAGCCATTCGCCTGCGCGAAGAACATACCGGCCCCCTAGACGACCAGGAGGCCAACCGCCGCGCCCGCCAGCAGGGTGGCGACCTGGCGGCGCGCATTCAACACCGGGCCACCTGGCTCGCCGAACGCGATGGCCTGCTGCCCGCCCTGCGCCACTGGAAACAGGGTGCGCGCTTGAGCGTGATGCTGCTGGCCGTCCTGGTGATCATCAGCGGCGCGGGCCTGGCCTTCGCCGCCCTGGGCACCGGCCCGGTCAACGTCTTCTGGGCGCTGGGCAGCCTGCTGGGCCTTAACTGGGTACTTTTGCTGAGCTGGGCCTGCGGGCTGTTGCTGGCCGGTGAACACAGCGCCAGCCTGGGCCGTCTGTGGATGTGGCTCAGCGCAAAGCTCGCCCGGGACGCCAATGCCGCGCACCTGGGGCCGGCGCTGATCCTGCTGCTGCAACGCCGGCGCCTCAACCGCTGGCTGCTGGGCACCCTGGTCAATGGCCTGTGGCTGCTGGCCCTGACCAGCGCGCTGGTGCTCCTGCTATTACTCTTGGCCACCCGGCGCTACGGTTTCATCTGGGAAACCACCATCCTGGGGCCCGATACCTTCGTGGCCATGACCCGCGCCCTCGGCACCGTGCCTGCGCTGCTGGGCTTCAGCGTGCCGGATATCGATACCATCCGCGCCAGCGGCGACAGCGCCCTGGCCGTGGACAGTGCTCGCCAGGCCTGGGCCGGCTGGCTGGTGGGCGTGCTGCTGGTGTTCGGCATCGTGCCGCGCCTGCTGCTGGCACTGGGCTGCTGGGTGCAATGGCGGCTGGGGCGCGCGCGCTTGCAACTGGACCTGGGCCTGCCCGGCTATACCGAGTTGCGGGAACGCCTAATGCCCAGCAGCGAACGCCTGGGCGTGAATGACAATGCCCCAGCGCAATTGCACCAGGTCACCTCCCCGGTAGCCCATCACCGGGCCGAAGGCGCCCTGCTCGTAGGCGTGGAACTGGACGACCAGCACCCCTGGCCACCGCAAATGCCTGCCAGCGTCGGTGATGGCGGCATCCTCGACAGCCGCGAATCGCGACGGCGCCTGCTCGACCAGTTGGCCCGCTACCCCGCCGCCCGCCTGGCCGTTGCCTGCGACCCACGGCGCTCGCCCGACCGTGGCAGCCTGGGGCTGATTGCGGAGCTTGCGCGCAGCGCCGGGCAGACCCGGGTGTGGCTGTTGCCCGCGCCTGGCGGGCAACAATTGGACGCCAACCGCCTGGCCGACTGGCGCCAGGCTCTGGACGCGCTGGGCCTGGACATCGTCGACCAGCCACCCCTGACCTGGCTGGAGACCGGCAATGACCAAGCCTCTTAAATTGGCGGTGGTCGGCCACACCAATGTGGGCAAGACCTCGCTGCTGCGCACCCTGACCCGCGACGTGGGCTTTGGCGAGGTCTCGCACCGGCCCAGCACCACCCGCCATGTCGAGGGCGCACGCCTGTCGGTGGACGGCGAAGCACTGCTGGAGCTTTACGACACCCCGGGGCTGGAAGACGCCATCGCACTGCTCGACTATCTGGAACGCCTGGACCGCCCCGGCGAGCGTCTCGATGGCCCGGCTCGCACCGAGCGTTTTCTGCACGGTAGCGAGGCCCGCCAGCGCTTCGAACAGGAAGCCAAGGTGCTGCGCCAACTGCTGGCCAGCGACGCAGGGCTGTACGTGATCGATGCCCGCGAACCAGTGCTGGCCAAGTACCGGGATGAACTGGAAGTACTCAACGGCTGCGGCAAGCCGCTGTTGCCTGTGCTCAACTTCGTCGCCAGCCCCGGCCACCGCGAAGAGCAGTGGCGCGAGGCCCTGGCGCGCCTGGGCCTGCACGCGCTGGTGCGTTTCGACAGCGTGGCACCGCCTGAAGATGGCGAGCGACGCCTGTACGAAAGCCTGGCCCTGCTGCTGGAACACGCCCGTCCCAGCCTGCAACGGCTGGTGGAAGACCAGCAGCAACAGCGCAAGGTCCGCCAGCAGAGCGGCCAACGCCTGATTGCCGAGTTGTTGATCGACTGTGCGGCCTGCCGGCGCAGCGTGGCCGGTGATCGCGAGGGCGTAGAGGCCGCCATCCGAGGGCTGCACGACGCCATACGCCAGCGCGAACAGAAATGCGTGCAAGCGCTGCTCAAGCTGTACGGATTTCGCCCCGAAGATGCTGCCGCCACTGATTTGCCGTTGCTGGACGGGCGCTGGGGTGATGACCTGTTCAACCCCGAAACCCTCAAGCAACTGGGCGTGAAAGTGGGCAGCGGCATTGCCGCCGGCGCGGCGGCCGGTGCCGGCGTCGACCTGCTGGTGGGCGGTATCACCCTGGGCCTGGCGGCATTGGCCGGTGCCATCGCCGGCGGCGCCTTGCAGACTGCGCGTGGCTACGGCAGCCGGTTGATGGGCAAGCTCAAGGGCCAGCGTGAACTGACCGTGGACGACAACATTCTGCGCCTGCTGGCCCTGCGTCAACGGCAACTGCAGCAAGCGCTGGAGGCCCGTGGCCACGCCGCCATGGGCAGCATTGAAGTGGCCACGCCTCAGGACAAAAGCTGGCGCCAGGGCAAGCTACCCGAGGCCCTGGGCAAGGCCCGTGCGCACCCGCAATGGTCGCCCTTGAACCCGCAACCGCGGCTGAACCAGGCCGAACGCCACGAGCAGATCGAACAGTTGGCCCGCCAGCTTTAAGCCGACAGCAACCTCAAGGCCCGGGCCCTGAGCAATGCCAGGTCAACCAGTGGCACGTCCACCTGCTTGGCTTCCTCGTCCCAGTGGCGCATGCGCAGGCTGACCTGGCACAGCGGGTCGCGCTCGAAGGCATCGGCCTGCGCCGCGCTCATCACCCCGCCCTGGTACTCCAAGGTGCGCCGGCTGGCCTCGCTCAAGCGCTGGTAGTAGCCGGGCTGGCGCAAGGTCAGGTAACGCTTGGCCTGCACGTGGTATTCCACCAGCCTGGCCAAGCGTTCACTGAAGCCCTGGCGGCGCAGGTAGTCGGCGCCCAGGCGCTCATGGCTGACCGCGCCATAACCACCCATGCTGGCCGCTTCATCGGCGCAGATATGCCCGATGTCATGGAAGAACGCTGCCAATACCACTTCATCGTCGAAGCCTTCGGCCATGGCCTGCTGCGCGGCCTGGGACATGTGCTCGACCTGCGACACTGGCTCGCCGATGTAATCGCTGTGGCCGTGACGACGGTACAGGCCGAACACCTCATCCACCCTTTGTTCAGCACTGCTCATGCCGGCACCTCCAGGCCATGCGGCGCCTCACCCAGCAGATCGGCGATGTTGCGCTCGGCCAGTGCCGGGCCCACGCTCATGCCCACGCCGGTATGCATTAGGGCCGAACTGAGGCCCGGCGCCACGCGTAGCAACGAGAACGGATGGCTGCCCTTGGCCCCATAGACGCCCTGCCAGCGCTCGATGACCTGGAGCTTGCCACCCAGCGTGTGCTCGGCCAGCTCGATCATCCAGTCGTCCACCTGCTCGGCGTTGAACGGCGAGGCATCGCGGCCGTAGTGGTGGGAATCGCCGATGATCAGCTCGCGATCGGGCGTGGGGCTTACCAGCAGGTGAATGCCCTGCGCCACCAGGTGCGGGCTGTCCTTCTGCACCTGCGCCTGCAAGGCCAGGGTTTGCGGCAGGCCTGCGAAGGCGCCGTAGTGCAGGCAGCTCAGGCCGGTGAGGACGGACTGTTGCAGGTCCAGGTCGAATTGCGGCCGCACCCGCAGCATTTGCAGGCGGCAGACCTGTGGGTCGAGGGCGGCCATGGCGTCGCTGAGCAGCGTCTGGTAGTCGTGCCCCGAGCACACCACGATCTGCGCGCCGGAAAAGGTCCCGGCGGTGGTACGCAGCCGGCCTGGCTCGGCGTCGCGCACCAGGGTGGAAAAATGAAACTCCACGCCTTGGCCGCGCAGGAATTCCACCAGCGCCGGAATCGCTTCGCGCGAATACAGTTGCTGGTCATCCAGGCCTAGCAGCGCCGCGTGGTGATGGCGGAACTGGCCGTTGTACAGCTGGTTCAGGGCCTCGCCTTGCAGCAGTTCAACCCGATAACCATGTTCCACGGCGCGTTCGGCGCAGAAATGTTCGAGCAACTGGTGTTCCAGCTCGTTACGGGCGAACAGCAGCGAGCCGTTGCGCTTGAGGGCGAAGCCGGCCTGTTCGGCCCAGTGCGCCCATAGGCTACGGCTGGCCTTGGCCAGGGCGTGCATCTGGCCCACGGGCTGGCCGGTAACCAGCGCCTGGCCGAAGTTGCGCACCGAGGCGCCCAGCGGCGTGGCACTGCGTTCGAATACGCGAACCTTGAGCCCGCGTTGGGCGGCGGCATACGCATGGGACAAGCCCAGAATACCGGCGCCGACAATGAGCATGTCGCTGTGTTGAGTCATTCAATTACCTCTCGTAGCCGCAGCCTGACAGCAGCGGCTAGAGTGACGGGGGTTTACTGATTGGCCAGCTTCTCGGACTTGCCGTCGTAGCGCTTGCGCCACTCGGTGAGGATGGTGTCGCGGTTCTTCGACGCCCAGGCAAAGTCGTTCTTGATCAGGCGCTGCTCGTAGTCAGCGGGCAGTTCGGTCTGCGGCTTGGCAATGCCTGGCTGGGCCAGCACGGCGAAGTTTTCCTTGTACAACTCCATCGCCGCCGGGCTTGCCGAGAAGTCAGCCAGCTTCTTCGCCGCATCCGCGTGCGGGGTGCCCTTGATCACGGCGGTGGCCTCGATTTCCCAGCCCAGGCCTTCCTTGGGCAGGATGATGTCCAGCGGCGCGCCCTGGCGTTTGAGTTGCACGGCCGGGTACTCGAACGAGATGCCGATCGGGAATTCACCCGACGCGGCCAACTTGCACGGCTTGGAACCGGAGTGCACGTATTGACCGATGTTCTGGTGCAGATCGTCCATGTACTTCCAGCCCTGCTTCTCGCCATAGGTCTGCAACCAGGCGCTCACGTCGAGAAAACCCGTACCCGAGGAGGCCGGGTTAGGCATGACGATCTTGCCCTTGTACTCAGGCTTGGTCAGGTCCTGCCAGCTCACCGGCTTGGTCAGCCCTTGCTTCTCGGCCTCCACGGTGTTGAAGCAGATGGTGGCGGCCCACACGTCCATGCCTACCCACATCGGCGGGTTGGCGGGGTCGCGATAGTGTTCGCCAATCTTGGCCAGGTCCTTGGGCGCATAGCCTTCCAGCATGCCCTGCTGGTCGAGGATCGCCAGGCTGGACGCCGCCAGGCCCCACACGGCGTCGGCTTGCGGGCGGTCTTTCTCGGCCAGCAGCTTGGCGGTGACGATGCCCGTGGAGTCGCGCACCCACTTGATCTCGATGTCCGGGTTGACCTTCTCGAACGCTTGCTTGTAGGCCGTCAGCTGTTCGGGCTCCAAGGCGGTGTACACGGTCAGTTCAGTGGTGGCCGCGCTGGCCTGCAGACTGAAAGCGGCAACAATGGCAGCGACAAGTGCAAGTGGCTTGAACATGGTGCGGTTCCTGAGTCAGTGGAAGTCAGAGTGAGGTGCAGCAATCAATCAATGGCCCGGGGCGCCCTGGCGCCAGGCCTGGGACCGGCGCAGCAGGCCGCGCGATGCCCATGCCAGCAGCAGGGAAACGGCCGCCGAGGTCAGCAGAATCAAGGTGGACATGGCTGCGGCCCCGCCGACGTTGCCGGCGTCATCCATGTTCAGCACAGCCACGGCCGCCAGGATGGTGTCGGGGCTGTAGAGGAAAATCGCCGCCGACACAGTGGTCATGGCCGATACGAACAGGTAGCGAATGATGTCCAGTAGCGCCGGCAGGCAGATGGGTACGGTGACCCGCAGGTAGTGGCGGTACAGCGGCGCCTTGAGCGACAGCGCCGCAGCTTCGAACTCGCCGTCCAGCTGGCGCAAGGCGGTGGTGGCGGTCATCTGCGCGGTGGTCATGTAGTGAGCGATGGTGCACACGATCAGCAGGGTCATGGTCCCGTAGAACACATGCAGCGGGTTGCCGCCCAGGTTGAAAAAGAACACGTAGCCCAAGCCCAGCACCAGGCCCGGCACGGCCATGGGCACAAAGCTGAGCATGCGCAGCGCCAGGTTCAGTTGGCGCATGCCCTGGGTTTTTTCCATCAGGTAGGCGCCGGTGAAAATCACCGCGCTGCCCACCAGTGCCGTGCCCACGGCCATCCTCACGCTGTTGCTGTAGGCCAGCCAGCCACCGCCCGCGGTGGTGTCGAACTGGTAGTGCACCAGGGACAACGACAGGTTGTAGGGCCAGAACTTCACCAGCGAGGAATACACCGCCATGCCCACCACCAGCAGCAAGGCCGCGCTGATCAGCATTACCACCGCCAGGTAGCACGCATCACGCAGCCTTGATGGCGCGGCACGGAACACCTGGGCGCGGCCGCTCATGCCTTGGCCGTGGCGGCGCCGCAACCAGGCATCCACCGCGAAGCTGAACAGCGCGGGCAACAGCAGGATCATGCCGATCAGCGCCCCGCGGCCGAACTGCTGCTGACCGACCACGGCCTTGTAGGCCTCCAGCGCCAATACCTGATAGTCACCACCCACCACCACGGGCACGCCGAAATCGGTGATGGTCAGGGTGAACACCAGGCAGGACGCGGCGAATACGGCTTGGCGGGTGGCCGGCCAGGTGATGCTGCGGTAGGCCCGCCAAGGGCTGGCGCCCATGCTGGAGGCGGCATCAAACAGCCGCGCATCGGCCAGCGACAGGGCCGACAACAGGATCATCAGGGCGTGGGGAAAGGTGTAGATGGCCTCGCCCAGCACAATGCCCCAGAAACCGTAGATATTGTCTGCCACCAGCCCGCGCAGCAGGCCCTGGTTACCGAACAGGTAGACCAGGGCAATACCCGGCAGCATCGACGGTGCCAGCAGCGGCAACAGGGAAATGCCCCGCCACACGGCCTTGCCAGGAATGTGAGTGCGTTGCAGCGCATAGGCGAACAGGTACGCCAACGGCACGACAATGGCGGCCACACTGAACGACACCTTTAGGCTGTTGCCCAGCAACCAGTGAAAATTTTCGCTGGCCACCAGCGCCTGGGCCGCCACTAGCCCGCCGCCCGCCACAGGCGTGAAGCCACGCCAGAAGATGGCCAGCAACGGCATCAACACCGCCACGGCAAGAAAGGCCAGCAACAGCAGTTTGCCGCCTACCACGAACAAACGGTCACCCAGGGCGGCCGACGAGGACTGGGCCGGTGCTTTCGCACTCGTCACCGGCAAACTCATCTGCACGGCCATCTCAGGCAAACACCTGAAGACTGCGCGGCGGCAAGGCCACCCAGATATCCGGGCTGCCCAGGCGCGGCATGGACTCGGGAGCCACTTCGGCCAGCAAGGCATGGCCCGGGAACTGGTTGAACTCGAAGCTCATGCGGCAGCGGTTGCCCAGGAAGGTGATCTCGCGCACCCGTGCCGGGAACAGGTTTTCTTCATGCACCGGCGGGTTCACGCTGATGGCCTCGGGGCGGCAAAACAATCGGCCACTGTTGGCCCGGTTGGCGTCGGGTGCCAGGCGCATATTCATCTCACCCACCCGCGCGTGGCTGTCGCTGCTGCGTTGGAACGGCAGCCAGTTGCCCTGGCCGACGAATTCGGCAACGAACGGCGTGGCCGGTTTGTCGTAGATTTCCTGGGCGGTGGCGTACTGCTCGACCTGGCCGTTGTTCATCACGGCAATGCGGTCGGCCATCAGCATGGCCTCGTCCTGATTGTGGGTAACCATCAGGGTGGTGATGCCCAGTTGGCGTTGCAGCTGGCGAAGTTCGGTGCACAGGTGCTCGCGCACTCGGGCATCGAGGGCCGACATCGGTTCATCCAGCAGCAGCAACGAAGGCGCCGGAGCCAACGCCCGGGCCAGGGCTACCCGCTGTTGCTGGCCGCCCGAGAGCTGGCCGGGGAATTTCTTCTCACTGCCCAGCAGGCCAACCAGCTCCAGCATGTCGCCGACGCGCTTGCGCACCTGGTCGCGGCTTTGCCCGGACAGGCCGTAGGCGATATTGGCTTCCACGCTGAGGTTGGGAAACAGTGCGTAGGACTGAAACAGGATGCCGTAGTCCCGTGCCTGGGGCGGTAGCGACGAGATGTCCCGGTCGCCGATGTACAGCTGGCCACGATCCTGACGTTCCAGGCCGGCGATGCAGCGCAACAGCGTGGTCTTGCCGCAGCCCGAAGGGCCCAGCAGGCACACCAGCTCACCGGCGGCAACGTCCAGCGACACCTCGTTGAGCGCAGTGAAGGCACCGAAGCGCTTGTGAATGCCGTGCACTGACATGTGCGCGCCGGGGACAGGAGAATGGTTCATGGACGGACCTCATCTAGCAGATGGGCTCATCCTAGGCAGCGATTGCGAACGTCGCATGGCAGCGGGGCAAAAGCTGCCGATAGTGGTATTGGTGGATTTGGGTTGTAACAACGGATCCCGAAAGCAAGCTGAGAAGGCGCGCAACGCACGCCCGCGATCGGCTTGCCGCCGCCGGGTCAGCCCAAGGCCGATACTTCCTGGGCCAGGCCCAGGAAGGCCGCAGGCAGTCGCGCGTGGCGGCGCTCTTTCAAGCAGTAGAGGTATTCGTGCATCACCGGCGCGTTGTCGATGGTCAGCACCTTGAGCTCCGTGTTGTGCGGCACTTCATGTCGGGCAATCAGGCTGATGCCGATATTGCGCAGCACCGCTTCGCGAATCGACTCGCGGCTGCCGATCTCCAACAGCGTGCCGTAATGGACCTGTTCGTCCTTGAGCCACTGCTCGGTCAGGCTGCGCGTGGTGGAGCCACGCTCGCGCACCAGCAGGCACTGCCCGGCCAGCGCGCTGAGGGGCACCTGGTTATGCACGGCCAACGGGTGATTGCGATGCACCGCCAGTACCAGGGGGTCGGTACCGAGCACCCGGCGGATGAGCCGCGCGTCTTCCAACAATTGCGACGAGGCTGCAATGTCGACCCGGTACTCCTCCAGCATTTCCAACACCTGCTGGGAGTTGCCGATCTCCATCGACACCTCCACCTGCGGCAGGCGTTCGCGAAAGATCTTCACCAGGTCGAGAATGTAATAAGGCGCCGTGGCAGCAATGCGCAGGGCCCCTTCGCCCTGGCCACTGTTGCGCAGAAAGAACTCGATATCGGCTTCCTGCTGCAACAGCGCTTTTACCATGGGCAGCAGCTTGGCACCGTCATCGCTCAACGTCAGGCGCCGGCCGCCGCGGAAGAACAGCTCCACCGCATACTGGCTTTCCAGGTGGCGAATCTGCGTGGTCACCGTAGGCTGGCTGAGGCTCAGCTTCTTCGCAGCCAGAGTAATGCTGCCCAGCCGGGCCACCATGTAAAACGCCTTCAGCTCGGCACTGAGCATCACTACCTCTTCATTTGCGCAACAGCCTCAACCCATTGAACACCACCAACAGGCTGACGCCCATGTCGGCGAACACCGCCATCCACATCGTCGCCACCCCGGCGAAGGTCATGGCCAGGAACACGGTCTTGATCACCAGGGCCAGCACGATGTTCTGCGTGAGTATCGCCCTGGTTTGCCGCGAGAGCCTGACGAAAGCCGGAATTTTACGCAAGTCATCGTCCATCAGCGCCACGTCGGCGGTCTCGATGGCCGTGTCGGTACCGGCGGCCGCCATGGCGAACCCCAGTTCGGCGCGGGCCAAGGCCGGAGCGTCGTTGATACCGTCGCCCACCATGCCCACCCGGTGCCCCTGGGCGTACAGGTCTTCGATGGCTTGCAACTTGTCGGCCGGCAGCAGGTTGCCGCGAGCCTGATCAATGCCTACCTGGGCGGCGATGGCCTGGGCGGTGTGCGGGTTGTCGCCGGTCAGCATCAGGGTCTTGATGCCCAGCGCATGCAGTTCTTCGATGGCCTGGCGGCTGCTGTCCTTGAGAGTGTCGGCCACGGCGAAGAAGGCCAGCGCGCCGTGGCTGTCGAGCAATACCACCACGCTTTTGCCCTGGCGCTCAAGCACATCCAGCTGCGCTTCCAAGGTCGGCGAGCACAGGCCCAAGTCTTCCACCAGGCGATGATTGCCCAGGTGATACACCTGGCCGTTGACGCTACCGCGCACGCCACGACCCGCCAGCGCCTGAAAATCCAGCACCTCAAGCAAGGTTTCTCCGGCCTCCACCGCAGGCCGTGCAATGGCTTGCGACACCGGGTGATCAGAACGCACCGCCAGGCTGGCGGCAATCTGTTCGGCGGTTTTCGCGTAGGCCGGGTCCAGTGGCACGAAGTCGGTCTGCACCGGTTTGCCGTGGGTCAGGGTGCCGGTCTTGTCCAGGGCCAGGAAATCCAGTTTGTGGCCGCTTTCCAGGTACACGCCCCCCTTGATCAGGATGCCCTTGCGCGCCGCAGCCGCCAGGCCGCTGACAATGGTCACCGGGGTGGAAATCACCAGCGCGCAGGGGCATGCCACCACCAACAGCACCAGCGCCCGGTAGATCCAGTCAAACCAGGCACCGGTCAGGAACAGCGGCGGCAGTACCGCCACGGCCAGGGCCAGGACAAACACGGCAGGGGTGTAAATTCGGGAAAAGCTGTCCACAAAGCGCTGGGTAGGCGCCCGTACACCCTGGGCCTGCTCCACGGCGTGGATGATGCGGGCCAGGGTCGAGTTGTCGGCCAGGGCAGTCACCCGGTATTCCAGTTCGCCGGCCTGGTTGATGGTGCCGGCGAACAGCTTGTCGCCCATGGCCTTTTCCACTGGCAGGCTTTCGCCGGTGATAGCGGCTTGATCCACGCTGGATTGGCCACTGCTGACCTCGCCGTCCAAGGCAACGCGCTCGCCGGGCCGCACGCGCACCACTGCGCCCAGGGCAATTTCCTTGGCATCCTGCTCGCGCCACTGGCCGTCGGCCTGCTGCACCGTGGCCCGTTCAGGGGTGAGTTGCAGCAGGCCACCAATGGCGTTGCGCGCGCGACTCAGCGAGCGCGCCTCGATCAGTTCGGCCAGGGTAAACAGGAACATCACCATGGCCGCTTCCGGCCATTGGCCAATCAGCAGCGCGCCGGTCACGGCGATGCTCATCAGTGCGTTGATGTTCAGGTTAAGGTTTTTCAGGGCTATCCAGCCTTTTTTGTACGTGCCCAGGCCGCCACTGACAATCGCCAGCAGGGCCAGCCCGGCTATTACCCAGGTAGGCGCCAGGCCGCTGAAATGCGCGACTTCCGACGCCACTGCCGCCACCCCGGACAGCGCCAGCGGCCACCAGGGCTTGCGTGCCGGCGCATCGGTTTCGGCGCTGGCGCTACCCTGTTCGTCCAGTGGCTGGGCCGTCATGCCCAGCGCGGCAATGGCCTCGATGATCGGCTCATGGCCGGCCAATACATGGCGTACGCCCAATACCCGGTTAATCAGGTTGAACTCCAGCGCTTCAACGCCCGCCAGCTTGCCCAGGCGGTTCTGGATCAGCGTCTGCTCGGTGGGGCAGTCCATCTGGTCGATGCGGAAACGGCTCAAGCGCGCGGCGGCGCTGGCCTTGCCGCCCAGGTTCACCGTGGCGGGAGCTTCGCTGGCGCAGCAACCACCATGGGCATGCCCGCGAATGGCCGCGTGCTCATGCTTGTGATCATGATCATGATCATGGTCGTGTTTGTGGCTATGGGTTGGCTGGCTCATTGGTCAGGTCCGTGAAAGTGCCTGTTGCCAAGTGAACACCCTGTAGCCACTATAGGGTCAAGCACCTTTGGAGGGCGCAGTGATGAAAATCGGCGAACTGGCCCGGGCCACCGACTGCCAGGTAGAAACCATCCGCTACTACGAGCGCGAGCAACTGCTGCCGCCCCCGGCCCGCAGCGACGGCAATTACCGGCTGTACACCCAGGCCCATGTGGAGCGGCTGACCTTCATCCGCAACTGCCGCACCCTAGACATGACCCTGGACGAAATCCGCAGCCTGCTGACCCTGCGCGACAGCCCCCAGGACCAGTGCGAAAGCGTCAACACGTTGATAGACGAGCACATTGACCACGTACGTGCGCGAATCGAGGGCCTGATGGCCTTGCAGGCGCAGCTGCTGGAATTGCGCCAACGCTGTGGCACCGTGGGAGAGAACGACCAGTGCGGGATTCTCCAGCGCCTGGAAGTCACCGGCGCGGTGACGGCGCCGGAAGCCGAGCATTCACATGTGGGCAGGAGCCACGGGCTGTAGCAGCGGCCCGAAGGCCGCGTCATGGGCGCTGCGGATCAACTCGCCTACTGCATTGGCCGCCGGCCACAGCCTGGCGACAGCTGCCAGGGGATATCAAATGGCGACAGGCGCCTTGATCGCTGGGTGCGGCTCGTAGCCGACGATTTCGAAGTCTTCGAACCTGTAGTCGTAGATCGACGCAGGCTTGCGCTTGATGTTCAGCGTCGGCAGCTTGCGCGGCTCGCGGGCCAGTTGGGTGTGGATCTGTTCCATGTGGTTGGCGTAGGCGTGGGTGTCGCCGGTGGTGACAATGATCTCGTGGGGGATCAGGTCGCACTGCTGGGCCAGCATGTGGGTCAGCAAGGCCAGGGCCGCGGTGTTGTACGGCAGGCCCAGGAACACGTCAGAGCTGCGGATGTACAACTGCATCGACAGGTGCCCTTCATTGACGAAGGCCTGGTACAGCAGGTGGCACGGCGGCAGGGCCTGGCGGCCTTCGGCGGCGTTCTGCTGCGGGCTCTTGGACTCGTCGGGCAGGTACTCGACGTTCCAGCCGTGGAACAGGATGCGGCGGCTGTTGGGGTTGTTCTTCAGGGTGTCGACCATGTAGTCGATCTGGTTGATGGTCTTGCCATCCTTGGTTGGCCAAGCGGTCCACTGCTCGCCGTAGACCGGGCCCAGGTCACCGCTTTGTGTGGCCCATTCGTCCCAGATGGTCACGCCATTTTCGTTCAGCCACTTCACGTTGGTGTTGCCACTGAGCATCCAGATCAGCTCGTTGGCAATGCTTTTGAAGTGCAGCTTCTTGGTGGTCAGCAGTGGAAAGCCGTCGGCCAGGTTGTGGCGGTACTGGCGCGCGAAGACGGCCTTGGTGCCGGTGCCGGTGCGATCGCCCTTGGTCACGCCATTGGTGATCACATCGGTCAGGAGATCCAGGTACGCTTTCATTGAGGCCTCAAGTCGGTCGCCAGTAGCCGCGACCGTTTACAGAATAGGGAAACAAAAAGGCGGGGCCTGCGCCCCGCCCGTCAATCACACCGCGGCGCTTTTCGGCGCGGCAGGCCGGTTGTAGGCCCACCAGATCAAGCCTAGACCACCCAGGATCATAGGGATGCAGAGGATCTGGCCCATAGTGACCCAGCCAAACGCCAGGTAGCCCAGTTGCGCGTCGGGCACACGGACGAATTCCACCACGAAGCGGAAGATGCCGTAGAACAACGCGAACATGCCGGACACCGCCATGGTGGGGCGCGGCTTGCGCGAGAACAGCCACAGGATAATGAACAGCGCCACGCCTTCAAGCGCGAACTGGTAAAGCTGCGACGGGTGACGCGGCAATTGCGCAGGGTCGCTCAGCGGCGGGAAGATCATGGCCCACGGCACGTCGGTAGGCTTGCCCCACAATTCGCCGTTGATGAAATTGCCGATACGCCCGGCGCCCAGGCCGATCGGTACCATCGGGGCAATGAAGTCCATCAGTTCGAAGAACGACTTGCCGTTCTTGCGCCCGAACCACCAGGTGGCCAGCATCACGCCGATCAGGCCGCCGTGGAAGGCCATCCCCCCTTTCCATACCTCGAAGATCAGCGTGGGGTTGTCGAGGTACACCTTCAGGTCATAGAACAGCACGTAGCCCAACCGCCCACCGACGATCACCCCCATGGCGCACCAGAAGATCAGGTCGGAGAGTTTCTCCTTGGTCCAGGTGGGGTCGAAGCGGTTCAGCCGGCGCGATGCCAGAAACCAGGCAGCGCCGATGCCGATCAGGTACATCAGGCCGTACCAGTGGATTTGAAGCGGTCCGATGGCGACGGCCACCGGGTTGATCTGCGGGTAAGGCAGCATTGCGACTCCTTGACGTGGACAGGCGGCAGGACCGCCCCTGGCGTTCCCGAGTGGCCACGAGGGCGGGAAAAACCGAAACTATGCCCGGCCCGCTCGCCCCCTGCCATGAAACTTGTGTCAGTGAAAACAGGAGCGCATGGTAACGGATGGGGGCATTTGCCTCCACTGTAGCGGGACGGAGTGCGAGTAGCGTGAACCAAAACACAAGGCCAACCTTATGTGTCTGATTGTATTTGCCTGGCGCCCCGGGCATGCCGTGCCGCTCATCCTGGCGGCCAACCGTGACGAATTCTATGCCCGCCCCAGCCAGCCTCTGGCGCACTGGCCAGAGGCCGAAGGCGTGTACGCCGGGCGTGACCTGGAGGCAGGCGGAACTTGGCTGGGGCTGGGGCCGAACGGTCGCTTCGCGGCGTTGACCAACATCCGCGACCCGGGCCAGCCGCTGGGGCGACGCTCGCGCGGCGACCTGGTTGCGCGTTTTTTAACCAGCTCGATGACCATCGACGACTATCTGGACGATATCGCCAGCCGGGCCTCGGAATATTCGGGGTTCAATCTGTTGCTGGGCGCCTCGGGGCGCTTGTGCTATTTCAACCAGCGCGAGCGCCACGGCAAAGATTTATCCACAGGCGTGTACGGGCTTTCCAATGCAGGCCTGGATACGCCGTGGCCGAAGTTGCTGAAAGCGCGCGGCGCACTGGCCGAGCACTTGCACAAGCCACAGCCGGAAACGCTGCTGAACCTGCTGAAGAACGCCGACCGCGCCGCTGACGCCGAACTGCCGGACACTGGCGTGGGGCTGGCCACCGAATCACTGCTTTCCAGCGTATTCATTGCCAGCCCCAATTACGGCACGCGGGCGAGTACGGCGCTGATAGTGGGGGCTGATGGATCGCGGCGTATCGTGGAGCGCAGCTTTGGGCCGTATGGCGGTGCGCTGGGGGAGGTGGACCTGCTGGTTGGGGGGTGAACCCTTCTTGGACACGGTCCGCTCCTACAGGGTTTTTCACGAACCTGTGCAGGAGCGGACCGTATCCGCGAACCAGGCGCCGCGAACTAAAGGGTCTTGGGCCCCGCCGGGTTGATCATGCGTGCCAGCCCCAGGTTCTTCAGGGCCAGTTGCAGTGAGCTGTGGATAACCTGCGGGTTGTCGATTTTCAGCAGTTGCGCCAGCAGTTCCTTGGCCTTGCCCAGGCTGATCTGGCGCAGCATCCACTTCACTTTCGGCAGGTTGGTGGCGTTCATCGACAGGCTATCGAAGCCCATGGCCATCAACAGCACTGCCGCCGCCGGGTCACCGGCCATTTCACCACAGATGCTCACCGGCTTGCCTTCGGCATGGGCCTCGGTAACCACGTGCTGCAAGGCCTGCAACACCGCCGGGTGCAGGTAGTCATAGAGGTCGGCCACCCGCGGGTTGTTGCGGTCCACGGCCAGCAGGTACTGGGTAAGGTCGTTGGAACCCACCGAAAGGAAGTCCACCTGGCGCGCCAGCTCGCGGGTCAGGTACACCGCCGCCGGAATCTCGATCATCACGCCCACTGGCGGCATCGGCACGTCGGTGCCTTCGTCGCGCACTTCACCCCAGGCGCGGTGAATCAGGTGCAGCGCCTCTTCGGTCTCGTGGGTGCCGGAAATCATTGGCAGCAGAATGCGCAGGTTGTTCAGGCCTTCGCTGGCCTTGAGCATGGCACGGGTCTGCACCAGGAAGATTTCCGGGTGGTCGAGGGTGACGCGAATGCCGCGCCAGCCCAGGAACGGGTTGTCTTCCTTGATGGGGAAGTATGACAAAGCCTTGTCACCGCCGATGTCCAGGCTGCGCATGGTCACCGGCAGCGGGTGGAAGGCGGCCAGTTGCTCGCGGTAGATGGCCAGCTGTTCCTTCTCGCTGGGGAAACGCTGGTTGATCATGAACGGCACTTCGGTGCGGTACAGGCCCACGCCCTCGGCGCCTCGCTGCTGGGCTCGAGCCACATCGGCCAAAAGGCCGGTGTTGACCCACAGGGGCATGCGGTGGCCGTCCAAGGTCACGCAGGGCAGTTCGCGCAGGGCGTCGAGGCCTTGGGCGAGCTGGCGCTCTTCCTCCACCACTTCGGCAAATTGCTTGGCCAGCACTTCACTGGGGTTGGTGTAGACCTCGCCCTTGTAGCCATCGACGATCATCTGGATGCCGTCGACCTTGGAATACGGCAGGTCCACCAGGCCCATCACCGTGGGAATGCCCATGGCGCGCGCCAGGATCGCCACGTGGGAGTTGCCCGAACCCAGTACCGATATCAGGCCCACCAGCTTACCTTCCGGCACCTCGCCAAGCATGGCCGGCGACAGCTCTTCGCTGATCAGGATGGTATTGTCGGGGTAAACCAGGGTTTGTTGCCGGGCTTCCTGCAGGTAGGCCAGCAGGCGACGGCCCAGGTCCTTGACGTCCGAGGCCCGCTCGCGCAAGTAGGCGTCGTCCATCAGTTCGAAACGGTTGACGTGCTCGGTGACTACCTGGCGCAGCGCGCCCTGGGCCCATTGGCCGGTCTTGATGACATTGGTCACCTCGCTGCCCAGCGATGCATCGTCGAGCATCATCAGGTAGACGTCGAACAAGGCCCGCTCTTCGGGACGCAATTGCGTGGCCAACTTCGCCGAAAGGGTGCGCATGTCATTGCGAACACCTTCAAGCGCGGTCTGGAATAACTGCAATTCGGCGGTAATGTCGGTGACGGCCTTGTCAGGCACCACGTCGAGGTCGGCTGGCGGCAGCATGACCACTGCTGTACCCACTGCCGCCCCCGGCGAGCCAGGCACGCCCACGAACTTGGCTTCCTGGATGCCCTTGCCCTGGCGGCCCAGGCCCCGGATCGAACCCGTGGCCTCGGCGTGGGCGATAACCCCGGCCAGTTGCGCACTCATGGTCACCAGGAAGGCTTCTTCGCCCTCGTCGAACTGGCGCCGCTCCTTTTGCTGGATGACCAATACCCCCACCACGCGACGGTGATGAATGATGGGCGCACCCAGGAAGGAGGCAAAACGTTCTTCCCCGGTTTCGGCAAAGTAGCGGTAGCGTGGGTGGTCGGCGGCGTTTTCCAGGTTGAGCGGTTCTTCGCGCGTGCCCACCAGGCCCACCAGGCCTTCGTTGGGGGCCATGCTGACCTTGCCGATGGAGCGCTTGTTCAAGCCCTCGGTTGCCATCAGCACGAAACGGTTGGTTTCCGGATCAAGCAGGTAGACCGAGCAGACCTGGCTGCCCATGGCCTCTTTGACGCGCAGCACAATGATCCCCAACGCCGTCTTGAGATCCTTGGCGGAGTTGACTTCCTGGACGATCTTGCGCAGCGTATTGAGCATGGCTCGGGGTCGAACTCCGTCGTCAGTCGCGCGCCAGCAGGCGCGGGGCAAGCTCTTTGAGAGCGCGGCGATACACCTCGCGCTTGAATGTCACCACCTGGCCAAGCGGGTACCAATAACTGACCCAGCGCCAGCCATCGAACTCCGGTTTACCGGTCAAATCCATCCTCACGCGCTGTTCGTTGGATACCAGGCGCAAGAGAAACCACTTCTGCTTCTGGCCGATGCACAGCGGTTGGCTGTGGGTACGAACCAGGCGTTGGGGTAAACGATAACGCAACCAGCCGCGGGTGCAGGCAAGAATTTCAACATCTTGTCGCTCCAGCCCCACTTCTTCATTCAGCTCGCGGTACAAGGCCTCTTCCGGCGTCTCCTGAGGGTTGATGCCCCCCTGTGGAAACTGCCAGGCATCCTGATTGATACGACGAGCCCATAGCACCTGTCCGGCATCATTGGTCAGAATAATGCCGACATTGGGACGGAAACCATCGGGGTCGATCACGGCAGCAACCTCGCAAACGCATGTCTTTGCATTGTTCCACAAAGATCGTCAAGGCAGCAACGCACCCGCATACCTTATGTGCACTGTTGTGAAAAGTCCGTATTCTGTGGGCCTTTTCCGCTTTTTAGACGAGTAATTTCAATGCGCCTGGCTTTATTCGACCTCGACAATACCCTCCTTGGCGGCGACAGCGATCACGCCTGGGGCGATTACCTGTGCGAACGCGGCATCCTTGACCCGGTGGAATACAAGAACCGCAACGACGCGTTCTACCAGGACTACCTGGCCGGGCAGCTGAATTTGACCGATTACCTGAACTTCAGCCTGGAGATTCTGGCCACCACCGACATGGCGCAACTGGCTGAGTGGCATGCCGACTTCATGCGTGACTGCGTGGAACCGATCATCCTGCCCAAGGCCTTGGCGCTGTTGCAGCAGCACCGCGACGCGGGTGACAAGCTGATGATCATCACCGCCACCAACCGCTTCGTCACCGGCCCCATCGCCGAGCGCCTGGGTGTGGACACCTTGCTGGCCACTGAGTGCGAAATGGCCGACGGCCGCTACACCGGGCGCAGCACCGACGTGCCGTGCTTCCGCGAAGGCAAGGTGACGCGCTTGAATCGCTGGCTTGAGGAGAATGGTTTCGACCTGGAGGACAGCTACTTTTATAGCGACTCCATGAACGACCTGCCGTTGCTGGAGAAGGTGGCGCACCCGGTGGTGGTGGATGCTGACCCCAATCTGCTGGCTGAAGCCCAGCGCCGCGGCTGGAAGATCATGTCGCTGCGCGACTGATATACGACTCGACCTTTGTGGGAGCGGGCAGAGCCCGCTTCCACGGGGCCGGAGTTGTTCACACCGGCTTGGCGAGCATCAGCGCCAGGATGGCCACCAGCACCACCAGCGACACCCCCGCGAACACCACGCTGAACTTGCGCTGCTTCACCACCTGCACCTGGTTATAGGCCACGGCCGCCTGCCGCCAGCGAATGGTGCGGCGTACCAGCAGCAGAAATCCCGCCACGCCCACCACGTAGAGCACCGAGCCACCCAGCAGCCAGGTTTGCCCCAGCGGCCAGCCCACGGTGTGCATCATCCACCAGCCGGTGAACGGGAAGCTCGCCACGCTGATGCCCATGAGTATCCAGGCGAACAGCCATGGGCGTTGCAGGGTCTTGGCAAAGGCGGACTGGTCGCCCGCGCGCCAGCCACGCCAGGTCTGGAACAGCACCGCCGCCACGCTGCCCAGCAGCAGTGCGGTGGCAATGCCATGAAGCATTTTCAGCAGGCTCAGGGTTTCCATGGGGCAGCTCCTGTGCGGGTGTCGATGCTCTACAGCCTAGCAGTCAGCCCAGGAAGAGGCGGTAAGCCGGGTTGTCGGTCTCGTCCCAGAACGGATAGCCGATCTCGGTCAAGGCCGCTGCCACGTCTCCACGCTCCTGGGCAGGTACTTGCAGGCCCGCTACCACTCGGCCGTCGGCCGCACCGTGGTTGCGGTAATGGAACATGGAGATGTTCCAGCGCCCGCCCAACTTGTTGAGGAAGTTGAACAGCGCGCCCGGACGCTCGGGAAACTCGAAGCGCATGACCATCTCGTCGCTGACCTGCGCGGCATGGCCGCCGACCATGTGGCGAATGTGCAGCTTGGCCAGCTCGTTGTCGGTCAGGTCCAGCACCGGAAAGCCCTGCTCGGTCAGGCTGGCCACCAGGGCCGCGCGCGGGTCGGTGTCGGGGTGGGTCTGCACGCCAACGAAGATGTGCGCTTCGCGACCGGTGTGATAGCGGTAGTTGAACTCGGTGATCTGGCGCTTGCCAATGGCCTCGCAGAACGCCTTGAAGCTGCCCGGCTTCTCGGGGATGGTCACGGCGATGATGGCCTCGCGGCCCTCGCCCAGCTCGGCGCGCTCGGCCACATGGCGCAGGCGGTCGAAGTTGACGTTGGCGCCGGAGTCGATGGCCACCAGGGTCTGCCCGGTCACGCCGTACAGCTCCACGTACTTCTTGATGCCCGCCACGCCGAGGGCGCCGGCCGGTTCGGTGATCGAACGGGTGTCGTCGTAGATATCCTTGATGGCCGCGCAGATTTCGTCCGTGCTGACGGTGATCACTTCATCCACGTAGTCTTTGCAGATATCGAAGGTGTGCTGGCCAATCTGGGCCACGGCCACGCCGTCGGCGAATAGGCCGACGGTGGGCAGCACCACTCGCTCACCCGCAGCCATGGCCGCCTGCAGGCAGTTGGAGTCATCCGGTTCGACACCGATGACCTTGATGTCCGGGCGCAGGTACTTCACGTAGGCGGCGATGCCGGCGATCAGGCCGCCGCCGCCCACTGGCACGAAAATGGCGTCGAGCTGGCCCGGGTGCTGGCGCAGGATCTCCATGGCCACGGTGCCCTGGCCGGCAATGGTGTGGGGGTCATCGTAGGGATGGATGTAGACGTAACCCTTCTCGTCCACCAGCTTCAGCGAGTAGGCCAGCGCCTCGGGGAAGGAATCACCATGCAGAACCACCTTGCCGCCCCGAGAGCGCACGCCCTCGATCTTGATTTCGGGGGTGGTCTTGGGCATCACGATGGTGGCTTTCACGCCCATTTCCCGGGCGGCCAGCGCCAGCCCTTGGGCATGGTTGCCCGCCGAGGCGGTGACCACGCCGCGCGCACGCTCTTCGTCGCTCAACTGCGCCAGTTTATTGTAGGCGCCGCGAATCTTGAAGGAAAACACCGGCTGCAGGTCTTCGCGCTTGAGCAAAATACTGTTGCCAAGGCGTTTGGACAGCTGGCCGGCGGCCTGCAAGGGGGTTTCCACGGCTACGTCGTAGACGCGCGAGGTGAGGATCTTCTTAACGTACTGTTCGAGCATCGGAAGCATCACTGGCGGTTGAGCAAGACCTGCGAGTCTACCCCAGCGTTCCCGCCAAGGACCACAGCAAAGGGGTATAATGCCGCGCTTCCTCCCCGCTATTTTGTGCCCGCTCCGGAGCCCGCATGACCCAGGACCAACTCAAACAGGCCGTCGCCCAGGCTGCTGTCGACTTCATTTTGCCCAAGCTCGACGACAAGAGCATCGTCGGCGTCGGCACCGGCTCCACCGCCAACTGCTTCATCGACGCCCTGGCCCAGCACAAGGGTGCCTTCGACGGTGCCGTTGCCAGCTCCGAAGCCACCGCCGCGCGCCTGAAGGGCCATGGCATTCCGGTGTACGAACTGAACACCGTCAGCGACCTGGAGTTCTACGTGGACGGCGCCGATGAAAGCGACGCCAACCTGAACCTGATCAAGGGCGGTGGCGCAGCCCTGACCCGCGAGAAGATCGTCGCAGCCGTGGCCAAGACCTTCATCTGCATCGCCGACGCCAGCAAGCTGGTGCCGGTATTGGGCGCTTTCCCGCTGCCGGTGGAAGTCATTCCCATGGCCCGCAGCCACGTGGCTCGCCAGCTGGTGAAGCTGGGCGGCGACCCGGTGTACCGCGAAGGCGTGTTGACTGACAACGGCAACATCATCCTTGATGTGCACAACATGCAGATCACCGACCCGGTGGCCCTGGAAGCACAGATCAACGCCATTGTCGGCGTGGTCACCAACGGCCTGTTCGCCTCGCGCCCGGCCGACCTGTTGCTGCTGGGTACCCCGGAAGGCGTGAAAACCCTTACCCAGTAAGGTGATGCACTGGATTCCTGCAGGCGCGGACCGCGTCCGCGAAGGCCACCCCGCGCAGTGCCTGAAACACCGCGGGGTCTGGTTCGCAGACGCGGTCCGCGCCTACGCCTAGAGGGGTAGAGGCTGGTTTCAGAACTTGCGGAACACGTAGAACAGGTTCGGCTCGCTGACCATATAGATGGTCCCGCTTTCATCCATAGCAACGCCTTCGGCGCGCGGAATGGTGTCTTTCAGACCGTTCAGACCGCCCAGCAGGGTCATGAAGCTGACCTGCTTGCCGGTGGGGTCCAGCTCCAGCAGCATGTGCGAATCCGCCGACAGTACCAGCGTGTTGCCCGTGCGCGGGTCCACATCCAGCGCCGACAGGTTGCGCAGGTTCAGGGTGGTATAGGCCAGCTTGACCTTGTCGCCCTGCCATTTCCCCTGGTCATCGCTCTTGAGCGTGAACATCGCCGCCGGGCGCTCTTCGCCCAACAGAATCTGGCCCCGGCGCGGGTCCCAGGCAATGCCCTCGAAACCCTTGTTCTGGTTGGCCGAAGGGCCCAGGTCGAATTGTGGCCAGTCGGCCGCATTCAGCGCCTTGGTGTCCGGGGCCACCGTGACGACCGTCATCAAGTGCTCGCGTTCATCGGTGATCGCCATGCGCCCGCCGCCCAGGTAGGCCACGCCTTCCGGGTTGGCCCAACCATTGAGCGGCATTTTGCGCAGCACGTCGCCTTCAAGGTTCAGTTCCACCAGGAACGCGTGCTTGCCCATCACCGAGAACAGGGTCTTGGTGTCCGGGTTGTAGGTCAGGTCGGACGCCTCGTCGGTTTCCAGGCCAGTCATGGCCTTGCCGTCAATAAAGGCGTGGTAGTCAGGCAGCCACACCGAGGCATCGCGCTGGGCTTGCGGGGTCATGCGTTCTACCACCCACAGCTTGGCCCTGGCGTCCCAATGCATGATGGCGGCGATGGCATAGGCAGCCACGACAATGAACAGCCAGAAGTACCAGCGCCTGACCAGGCGCGCCTGGCGTTGAGGCGTTGGCGAAGGGGTAGAGGAGGACACGGCCATGCGATTTTTTCCCTGAACATGTGGCAAGCCCGGAGCGCTCACGGCGCAACAAGCAATTAGGCCGCATTATCCAAATGGCGTGTGAAAAAAAAGGCAAAAACCAGGCAAAAACCCGAAGCAACATGAAGTTGCCCCGGGGCTTGATTGACAATCAGCCGTTTGCCACGGTTTCAAAGCGGCTGGCGCCAGGCAGTTCCAGCACCAGCGCGTCACCCGGGTTCAGGGCGCCGACGCCGGCGGGGGTGCCGGTCAGGACCACATCGCCGGCCTGCAGCGAGAAGTGCGCGGCCATGTACTGGATCATCGGCACGATAGGGTTGAGCATCAGGTTGCTATTGCCGTCCTGCCGCACCTGGCCGTTGATGGTCAGGCGCACGGGGATGTCGGTCACGTCCGGGAACGTACCGGGAGCCACGAACGGCGCGATCACCGCCGCGCCATCGAACGACTTGGCCAGCTCCCACGGCAGGCCCTTTTCCTTGAGCTTGCTCTGCACATCGCGCAAGGTCAGGTCCAGCGCCGGGGCGAAACCGGAAATGGCATCCAGCACCTCTTCCTCGCTGGGGCGGGTGGACAGTGGTTTGCCCAGCAACACCGCGATTTCAGCCTCGTAATGCACCGAACCACGGTCGGTGGGAATCGTGAAGCCGCCTTCCACCGGCACCACGCAGCTACCCGGCTTGATGAACAGCAGCGGTTCGGTAGGCACCGGGTTGTTCAGCTCCTTGGCGTGCTCGGCATAGTTGCGGCCGATACACACCACCTTGCCCAGCGGGAAGTGGATGCGGGTACCGTCGACGTATTGATGCTGATAGCTCATGACCGACTCCTTATGTGATCAAACCGGAAAGATCTTGCCAGGGTTCATGATGCCGTTGGGGTCGAACACCGCCTTCATGGCTTTCATGTACTCGATTTCGACAGGCGAACGGCTGTAGTCCAGGTAGTCGCGCTTGACCAGGCCCACGCCGTGCTCGGCGGAGATCGAGCCGTTGTACTTCTGCACTGTCTCGAACACCGAGGTGTTCACCGATGCGCACCGGGCAAAGAACTCTTCCTTGCTAAGGTCCTCGGGCTTGAGGATGTTCAAATGCAGGTTGCCGTCACCGATGTGGCCGTACCACACCACTTCGAAGTCCGGGTAGCTTTCGCTGACGATCGCGTCAATATCCTTCAGGAACGCCGGCACCTGTGCCACGGTCACGGAAATATCGTTCTTGTAGGGCGTGCGGTGCGAGATGGTTTCGGAGATGTACTCGCGCAACTTCCACAGGTTGGCCAGTTGCTGCTCGCTCTGGCTCATGACCCCATCCACCACCCAGCCCTGCTCCACGCAGTGCTCGAACGTCGCCAACGCTTGGTTGGACACCTGCTCAGTGGTGGCCTCGAACTCCAACAGGGCATAAAACGGGCAGTCGGTGGCGAACGGCGGCGGCACGTCGCCACGGGCCATGACCTTGGCCAACGCCTTATCGGAAAAGAATTCGAAGGCCGTGAGGTCCAGCTTGCCCCGGAACGCGTGCAATACTGGCATGATGGAATCGAAATCAGGGGTACCCAGCACCATGGCGGTGAGGTTCCTGGGTGCCCGGTCCAGGCGCATGGTGGCTTCCACCACGAACCCCAGGGTGCCCTCGGCGCCGATGAACAGCTGGCGCAGATCGTAGCCGGTGGCGTTCTTGATCAGGTCTTTGTTCAGTTCCAGCACGTCGCCCTTGCCGGTCACCACTTTCAGCCCGGCCACCCAGTTGCGGGTCATGCCGTAGCGAATCACCTTGATCCCGCCGGCATTGGTACCGATGTTGCCGCCAATCTGGCTGGAACCGGAGGACGCGAAATCCACTGGGTAATACAGGTCGTGATCCTTGGCCAGGTTCTGCAGCTGCCTGGTGACCACGCCCGGCTGGCACACCACGGTCCGATCAACGGTATCCACGGCGCCGATCCGGTTCATGTAGTCGAACGACACGACTACTTCGCCATTGGCAGCCACGGCCGCTGCCGACAGGCCGGTGCGGCCGCCCGAAGGCACCAGCGCAACCTTGTGGGTATTGGCCCAACGCACGATGGCCTGAACCTGCTCGATGGTCTTGGGGAATACGATTGCACTGGGGGCCGGGGCGAATTGTTTCGTCCAGTCCTTGCCATAAGCCTCGAGAGAAGCGGCGTCGGTGAGTACCTTGCCGGGGTCAACCAGGGTGTGAAGCTCTTCAAGAAGCGCAGAATGGGTCATCGCGGGAACTCTCGAACTATTCATAGTCACCCTGAGCACACTTCACGTCCCAGGGATGGGCTTATCAAGGGGGGGATATGCTAGCATACGCCCCCCCGCTAATCGTGCTTCCGGCCGATCCGCGACCGCTTCACTTCCTGCCATTTTTTCTCCGGGACACAGGTTTACGCAGATGAGCAAGACTTCTCTCGATAAGAGCAAGATCAAGTTCCTTCTCCTCGAAGGCGTCCACCAATCCGCCGTCGACGTCCTCAAGGCCGCCGGTTACTCGAACATCGAGTACCACATCAAGGCGCTGCCCGAGGCCGAGCTGAAGGAAAAGATTGCCGATGCACACTTCATCGGTATCCGCTCCCGCACCCAGCTGACCGAAGAGCTCTTCGACTGCGCGAAAAAGCTGGTTGCCGTTGGTTGCTTCTGCATCGGCACTAACCAGGTTGACCTGGACGCGGCCCGCGAGCGCGGCATCGCCGTGTTCAACGCCCCGTACTCCAACACCCGTTCGGTAGCCGAACTGGTGCTGGCCGAGGCCATCCTGCTGCTGCGCGGCATCCCCGAGAAGAACGCTTCCTGCCACCGTGGTGGCTGGATCAAGAGCGCGGCCAACTCCTTCGAAATCCGTGGCAAGAAGCTGGGCATCGTCGGCTACGGCTCGATCGGTACCCAACTGTCGGTACTGGCCGAAGGCCTGGGCATGCAGGTGTTCTTCTACGACACCATCACCAAGCTGCCGCTGGGCAACGCCACGCAAGTGGCCAGCCTGACCGAGCTGCTGGGCATGTCCGACATCGTCTCGCTGCATGTGCCAGAAACCGCCGCCACCCAGTGGATGATGGGCGAGAAGGAAATCCGTGCCATCAAGAAAGGCGGCATCCTGATCAACGCCGCTCGTGGCACCGTGGTCGAGCTCGACCACCTGGCAGCCGCCATCAAGGACAAGCACTTGATCGGCGCAGCCATCGACGTGTTCCCGGTGGAGCCTCGCTCCAACGACGACATCTTCGAAAGCCCGCTGCGTGGCCTGGACAACGTGATCCTGACCCCGCACATCGGCGGTTCCACCGCCGAAGCCCAGGCCAACATCGGCCTGGAAGTGGCCGAGAAGCTGGTCAAGTACAGCGACAACGGTACCTCGGTATCGTCGGTCAACTTCCCTGAAGTGGCCCTGCCGGCTCACCCAGGCAAGCACCGCCTGCTGCACATCCACGAGAACATTCCGGGCGTGCTGAGCGAGATCAACAAGGTCTTCGCCGAAAACGGCATCAACATCTCGGGTCAGTTCCTGCAGACCAACGAGAAAGTGGGTTATGTGGTGATCGACGTCGACGCCGAGTACTCTGACCTGGCGCAAGAGAAGCTGCAGACCATCAACGGCACCATTCGTAGCCGCGTGCTGTTCTAAGCGGCTTGGCGCAATGAAAAAGGGAGGCCTTCGGGCCTCCCTTTTTCGTTTGTGCAGACGGCTTATTTCACGGTGACGGTAATCTTCTTCGATTCAACCGCCGGTTTGAACGGCACGTGGAAGCGGTCGGCCAGCAGCAGTTGCAGGGTGTGCTTGCCGGGCGTCAGGGTCAGGGTGGTTTCGGTCTGGGCCTTGCCGAAGTGCAGGATATGGTCGGTGACAGGCAGCGGCTGGTCGGCTGGCGGCTGTTGGTCGACATCAACCAGCAAATGGTGGTGGCCGGTGCCGGGGGTCGGATCACCAGCCGGCGCCAGCTTCATGCCCTCGATGCCGAATTTGACCGTGAAGGTCTTGTCGACGGTGGCGCCGTCTTTCGGCGAAACGATGAACACCTTGGCGTCGGCGGGCGCTTCGACGCTTTTCAGGTCGTCGGCGGTTGCCAGCAGCGAGGCGCCCATCAGCAGCCCGGCAACGGCGGCGCGGGAAAAGAGAGATTTCATCGGGGTCTCCAGGGAAACGTTTCTGGTTTTGTCTGGAGATACCTTAGACCACTTTGCCCGACCAATGCGCTCTGGAATGCGCCTGGCAGCGCATCTTTCATCCTGCACTCACTTTGGAGCTGTCGCCAGGCTGCGAAGGCCCGCAGAGCGGGCCTGCGATCGACATCAAACCACCGAAAGCCCTGCGAACCTTTTCGCAACCTTGCGGCAGCCCGCACCAACCTCACACAGGACAATCGCAGTCAAAGGGCTTGCAGGGCTTCGGCGGCTTCGGCGAGTTGCAATTCGCTGAACACCTGCACGCCTTCGCGGCGCAGTAGCGCCGCCGTCACGCCCTCGCCTGTGACCTTGGTGGCGGTGAAGGTGCCGTCATAGGTCAACAGGTTGCCGCACGACGGGCTGTTGGCCTTGAGCACCGCGACACGAATACCGTGGCGACGCACGGCCTCCAGCGCAAGCTCGGCTCCGCGCACAAAGGCCTCGGTGAAGTCCTCACCCGCCTCGGTCAGCACCAGTGCCTTGCCCTCGAGCACCTGCACGCCCTGCCCACCCGGAATCTCCGCTGCCGGGCGCGGGGTAGGCAAGCCACCGGCCACTTCCGGGCAAAGGCCCACCACGCGGCCTTCGGCCAGCCACAGGTCCAGTTGATCGAAAGGGCCACTGGCGCCGCCGTCATAACGTACGCGGTGGCCCAGCAGGCAGCGGCTGACCAGAATCTTGTGCATATCAGAACGGCTCGTTGCCGCGGCGGCGGAACCAGCCTGTCAACGACAGGCGATCACGCATGGCCGGCAGAACTTCATGAGGCACCTCGCCAGACAGGAACACCACCAGGCAGCCACCGGTCGGCGCCACATCGTGTTCACGGTCCTGTTCAAGGTACATGCGCAGTTGGCCGCCGTGCTCCGGCAACCAGCCATCGTTCAAGTACAGCACCGCCGAGACCATGCGCTTGTCGTCATCGCGAAAGCGGTCCACATGCTTAAGGTAAAACGCCCCTGGCGGGTACAACGCGAAATGGCACTCGAAATCCTCAAGCCCCAGAAACAAGCCACGGTTGAGCGCTTCACGAAGGGTGTCCATCAGCGCCAGGTACTGGTCGCATGGCGCTGACTCGCCAGGCTCCAGCCACTGGATGCGATCACCGCGTATGCCTTCACGAATTTCCTGCGCAGGGCCGCGCCCCACGGCCGCAGGCGCCAGCTCGCCCTGGGCCGCACGCTGGCGGCACTCGGCGGCAAGCTCGGTGGTCAGAGCCTGTGGCAGGAAGATGTCCTGCTGCGACCAGCCACGCTCGGCCAAGTCGTCGACAATTCGTAACATCAGAGGATGATCAGAGGATATTTGCATGCCGCGCATAGTATCCATGTGCCCGGGAAACGGACAGAGCCACTTGGTCGGCAGGCGACAGCACGTCGATTATCTTGTGGCCACTGATACGAATTCTCGACAAAGCCCCGCCTTGCCAAGGACAATGGCGGCCTGCCGACAGGAGTCCCTGATGCGCCGTTTGTTTTTCCTTTTGATCATGTGCTGCGCCCTGCCTGCGTGGGCAGACAGTCACGACCAGCTGTACAAGGTCGCCGGCTGGCCAGAGCAGCGCGCGCATTTTACCGACGCACTGAAAGCAGCCCAGCAACGCTATCAGAACAGCCTGCCGCCAGCGGTATTCCAGGCCCTGGTCAACAACAGTGACCAGCGTTTCGCCCCGCAGGCCATGGACCAGCGCGCCGAAGCGCGGCTGCGCCAGACCCTGGCCGACCCCAACCCGGCGCTGGCCTTCTTCCAGTCACCGCTGGGCCACAAGGTGGTGGCCGCCGAACTGCTGGCCACGCGTCGCGACCAGTTGGCAAAGAATGCCCAGGGCCTGCCACACATGGAGGCCAGCGACACCCGCGCCCTGATCATCGGCCACCTGTCCCGCGCCCTGCCGGCGCGCGAAGCGGGCGCCGAAGTCAGCCTGGCCATCGCCGGCGTGGCAGCCGACAGCCTCAGCCAGATGATTCCGGGCCTGCTGGGCAGCGAACAGGCCCAAGGCATGCTCGACGGCCAGCGCCAGCGGCTGATGGCCCAGATTGGCACCGAGATGGACAACACCTTGCTGTACGTCTATCGCGACCTGTCTGACCCTGAGCTGGAAGAATTCGCCAACTTCGCCGAATCCCCCGAAGGCAAGGCCTACTACCAGGCCGCCCTGGCCGCCGTGCGCGCCAGCCTGGCGGTGGGCCAGAGCACGTCGAGCCTCAAAGGTCACTGACATCCTCTAGCGGGCCCGCCGTACGGACCTTCGCAGCCTGGCGGCTCCTGGCGATAGCGATTACAGCCTGGAATCAACAAAAGCGAAATAGCGCTCGCGGATCGATTCCACTTCGTTGGCCAGGTGGTGCCTGGCGCCCGGCAACATCAGCACCTGGGGCGCCAGGAACTTGCTTTGCAGCACGCTGAGGTTGTGTTCCCAGTCCACGGTCATGTCGTCGTCACCCTGGATGATCAGCGGCGAGCGCGGGCAGTGGGGCGCGCCTTCGATGCGCGGTATCCAGTTCTTCAGCGCGCCCACCCAGGCGGTGGGCAGGCGAACGGGTTGCAGCGGATCGGTTTGCAGGAAGGGCATGAAGTCCGGGTCGTTGGTGTTTTCGCTGAAGCGCCGGGCGATGCCGCTGACGAACGGGCTGAGCAGCCGATAGCTGACCTGCGACCAGCCCCAGCCGCGTGGACGCACCAGCGGCGCCAGCAAGATGGAATGGCCTTGGGCCGGGCTGTCGAGGCCGTGATAAAGCAGGTGGTCGAGCACAATCGCCCCACCTGTGCTTTGCCCCAACAGGTGCCAGGGCTGCGGCAGGCCAATGCTCTGCGCTTCGGCGAACAGGCCATGCAGCGCCGCCTGGTAGTCCTCGAAGTCGTCGATGCGCGCGCGCTCGCCGCTGGACAGGCCATGGCCGGGCAGGTCCGCCGAAATCACTGCAAAACCGTGGTCCAGGGCCCATCGAATCACGTGCCGGTACAGGCCCATGTGGTCGTAGAAGCCATGCAGCAGGAACAGCGTGGCCACTGGCTCAGGCGGCAGCCACACCTGGCTGACCAGCTCGTAGCCAACGGCTTCGAAACGCCCCAGCCAGGTCTGGCAAGGCAGATCAATGGCGTAGAAGCGCTGATAGGCCTGGGCCTCTGCAGACAGTGGCTGGCGCGACGCCAGGGGCTTGAGGCCGGCGCGAAGCGCATCCGGCCTGAATGGTGCGGGCATAAAGTCTCGCAGTCGAAAGCGAATAAACACAACGTCGATATTCTTCTGTATGGCCGGGCATGGCAAGCTAGGCGTCCAGTTCCGGACCGAGCCTTTATGCCTGCTTCGCACCGCAAAGTCGTTTTTCTCAGTGCGCTGGCGTTTTTCTGCGCGGGCACACTGTGGCTGTCATATGACTGGTTCGAGTCCCGTTATATCCGCGCGTTCAGCGAGCACGCGACGCTGTTCCAGGGTGACGCCCTCAAGCTGCCGGATGCCCTCGCAGGGCCGGGCCCCATTCGCCTGGTGCACTTCTGGGACCCGGCCTGCCCGTGCAACGTGGCCAACCAGCAGCACCTGTCCGAGCTTGAGGCGAACTTCACCGCCCGGGGCGTCAGCTTCTACTCCGTGCAAAAACCCGACAGCAACGGCCAACTGCCCGCCAACCTGGGCAGTTTCAAGCACCTTGCCAGCCTGGTCGGCAGCCAGGAGATCCCGGCCAGCCCGGCCGTGGCCATCTTCGACCAGAAAGGCCAGCTCGCCTATTTCGGCCCTTACAGCGAAGGCGCCACCTGCAACTCGAGCAACAGCTTTATCGAGCCGGTGCTCAATGCGCTGCTGGCCGGCCGCAAAGTCGACGCCACCCATACCCTGGCGGTGGGCTGTTACTGTCCTTGGGCTGAAAAGTAATCCAATCCTGTCGATGGCCTTTCTGCCATCGAGTCTTCACTTGCCCAACGCCTGCATGTCCGCCACTGTTCCTGTCGCGAAAAAGAACAACAGGGCCCCCCGATGAAACGCAGCCTCACCGTCCTCGCCGTGCTCATTGCCGCCGCCGCGGCAGGCGGCGCCTGGTACCTCCACGGCAAGCAGCCCCAGCGCAGCGGCGAAATAACCCTCGGGCACCTGCAGCAACCTGTCAGCGTTCGCTATGACGACCGCGGCGTGCCGCACATCCAGGCCGGCAACCAGCAGGACATGTACCGCGTCTTGGGCTACGTGCAGGCCCAGGACCGGCTGTTCCAGATGGAAATCATGCGCCGCCTGGCTCGTGGCGAACTGGCCGAGGTGCTGGGGCCCAAGCTGGTGCCTACCGATACGCTGTTGCGCAGCCTGCGCATTCGCGAACAGGCCGACGTATACGTGGCTCGGCAGGACAAGCAATCCCCCGCCTGGCAGGCTCTGCAGGCCTACCTGGACGGCATCAACCAGTACCAGGCCACTCACCCGCGTCCTATTGAGTTTGACGTGCTGGGCATCAAGCCACGGCCGTTCACCGCGCAGGACACCTTCAGCGTCGCCGGCTACATGGCCTACAGCTTCGCAGCGGCGTTCCGCACCGAGCCGCTGCTGACCTACGTACGCGACCAACTGGGCCCCGATTACCTGAAGATCTTCGACATCGCCTGGCACCCCCAAGGCGTGCTGCCGCTGGCCGAGGACGACTGGAAGAGCCTGAACAGCGTGGCCCGGCTGAGCCAGCATGCGCTTGAGCAGGCTGGCTTGCCGCAGTTCGAAGGCAGCAACGCCTGGGTGATTTCTGGTGCGCGCACGGCCAGTGGCAAACCCATCCTGGCGGGCGATCCGCACATCCGCTTTTCGGTCCCGGCGGTATGGTACGAGGCGCAACTGTCTGCACCGGGCTTCCAGCTGTATGGCTACCACCAGCCGCTTAACCCGTTCGCGGCCCTGGGCCAGAACATGGATTTCGGCTGGAGCCTGACCATGTTCCAGAACGACGACCTGGACCTGGTAGCCGAGAAGGTCAACCCGGCCAACCCCAACCAGGTCTGGTACCACGGCCAGTGGGCAGACATGCAGGCCACCACGCAGCAGATCGCCGTCAAGGGCGAGCCGCCGGTGACCCTCACCCTGCGCCGCTCGCCCCACGGCCCGATCATCAATGACGTGCTGGGCAAGGTCGCGCCTTCCACGCCCATTGCCATGTGGTGGTCGTTCCTGGAATCGGAAAACCCGATCCTGCAAGGCTTCTACGAGATCAACCGGGCCGACACCCTGGACAAGATGCGCAACGCCGCAGCCAAGGTACAGTCGCCAGGCCTGAACCTGGTGTGGGCCAACGCCCGCGGCGATATCGGCTGGTGGGCGGCGGCTCAGTTGCCGATCCGGCCCGACGGCGTACAGCCGATGTTCATTCTCGATGGCAGTGGCCCTGACGCCGACAAGCTGGGCTTTTACCCGTTCAGCACCAACCCCCACGAAGAGAACCCGGCTCGCGGGTTTATTGTCTCGGCCAACTTCCAGCCACTGGCGCCCACCGGCATGGCGATACCGGGCTATTACAACCTGGCTGACCGTGGCCAACAGCTATTCAGCCAGCTCAACGACGCCAGCGTGAAGTGGACCGCCCAGAACACCCAAGCGCTGCAACTGGGCACCCGCACCGGCTACGCCCAGCGCGTGCTCACGCCGTTACTGCCGGTATTGCGCCAAGTGGTCACCGACCCGGGCGAGAAAGCCTTGGTGGAGCAACTGGCGCAATGGAAAGGCGACTACCCGCTGGACTCCACCAGCGCCACGCTGTTCAACGAGTTCCTGTACGACCTGACCTACGCGGCCATGCACGACGAACTGGGTAACGCCATGTTCGAGACCCTGCTGTCCACCCGCGACCTGGACAGCGCCCTGCCGCGCCTGGCGGCCGACCCCGACTCGCCCTGGTGGGATGACCGCAGTTCACCGCCCCACGAGGGCCGCGCCGAAATCGTACGCATGGCCTGGCGTACCACCCTTGAACACCTCAGGAGCGCACTGGGCAATGACCCTGCGCAATGGCAATGGGGCAAGGCCCACACCCTCACCCATGAGCACCCGTTGGGCATGCAGCAACCGCTGGACAGGCTGTTCAACGTCGGCCCGTTTGCCGCCCCAGGCAGCCATGAAGTGCCCAACAACCAGTCGGCGAAGCTGGGCCCGGCCCCGTGGAAAGTCAGCTACGGACCATCGACCCGGCGCATCATCGATTTCGCCGACCCGGCGCATGCGCTGACCATCAACCCGGTAGGGCAAAGCGGCGTGCTGTTTGACGCCCATTACGGCGACCAGGCGAAGGATTACATCGAGGGCAAGTACCGGCAGGTACTGATGCAGGAAGGGGATGTGGCGAAGGGAACGGTGAGCACCTTGAACGTGGTGCCCGGCCCCTGAAAAACCGTGGGAGCGGGCTCTGCCCGCGAAAAACACGCGGCGGTGTATCTGAACACGCGCGGTATGCTTTTCGCGGGCAGGGCCCGCTCCCACAAGGTCAGGCGTTACGCAGCCACCGGCTCCTGCGCCCGACGCGGATCAGGCTGTTTCCAGCCGTCGGCCGCGGCTTCTTCGATCGCAGTCTGAATGGCGCGCTTGCGGCGCTCTTCGTTGCGGCGAGTGAAGTACCAGACCAGGAAGGTCACGATCGACACCGACAGCAGGATCAGGCTGGCCACCGCGTTGATCTCTGGCTTCACGCCCAGGCGCACGGCCGAGAACACTTCCATCGGCAGGGTCGTGGAACCGGGGCCCGACACAAAGCTGGCCAGTACCAGGTCATCCAGCGACAGGGCGAACGACATCATGCCGCCGGCTGCCAGCGAAGGCGCAATCATCGGGATGGTGATCAGCATGAACACCTTCCAGGGACGCGCGCCCAGGTCCATGGCCGCCTCTTCGATGGACAGGTCCAGCTCGCGCAGGCGGGCCGACACCACCACCGCCACATACGCGGCGCAGAACGTGGTGTGGGCGATCCAGATGGTGACAATACCGCGCTCTTCAGGCCAGCCCAGGGACTGGGCCATGGCCACGAACAGCAACAGCAGCGACAGACCGGTGATCACCTCGGGCATTACCAGCGGCGCGGTAACAAGGCCGCCGAACAGCGTGCGGCCCTTGAAGCGGGTGACGCGGGTCAGCACGAACGCTGCCAGGGTACCCAGGGCCACCGCGGCGATGGCGGTGTAGCAGGCAATTTCCAGCGAACGGGCCACCGAGCCCATCAGCTGGGTGTTGTCCACCAGGCCCACGTACCACTTCACCGACCAGCCGCCCCACACCGTTACCAGCTTGGAGGCGTTGAACGAGTAGATCACCAGGATGACCATGGGCATGTAGATGAACAACAGGCCCAGTACCAGCATTAGCTTGGAAAAACTGAAACGCTTCATGCCTTGCCCTCCATCTCTTTGGCCTGGCTACGGTTGAAGAGCAGGATCGGCACGATCAGGATGGCCAGCATCACTACCGCCAGGGCCGAAGCCACCGGCCAGTCACGGTTGTTGAAGAACTCTTGCCACAGCACGCGACCGATCATCAGGGTTTCCGGGCCACCCAGCAGTTCGGGAATCACGAACTCGCCCACCACCGGAATGAACACCAGCATGCAGCCGGCGATGATGCCGTTCTTGGACAGCGGAATAGTGATTTTCCAAAAGCTGTTGAAGGTGCTCGAACCCAGGTCCGATGCGGCTTCCAGCAGGCTCTCGTCGTGTTTCACCAGGTTGGCGAACAGCGGCAGGATCATGAACGGCAGGTACGAATAGACCACGCCGATGTACACCGCAAGGTTGGTGTTGAGGATCTGCAGCGGCTGGTCGATCAGGCCGGTCCACATCAGGAACGCGTTGAGCAGGCCGTTGTTGCTGAGAATGCCCATCCAGGCATAGACGCGGATCAGGATCGCGGTCCAGGTCGGCATCATGATCAGCAGCAACAGGACGGTCTGCGCTTCTTTCTTGGCGCGGGCAATGGCGTAGGCCATCGGATAGCCGATCACCAGGCACAACAGCGTGCTGAAGAAGGCCATCTTCAGGGAACCCAGGTATGCCGAGATGTACAGGTCATCGTCACCCAGCATTGCGTAGTTGCCCAGGTTGAGCAGCAACTGGATCTTCTGGTCGACGAAGGTATAGATCTGGGTATACGGAGGAATCGCCACGTCCGCTTCAGCAAAACTGATCTTCAAGACGATGAAGAACGGCAGCATGAAGAACATGAATAGCCACAGGAACGGCACGCCAATCACGAACTGGCGGCCACCGGGAATTATTCGTTGCAAGGCACGGGTCAGTTTCTTGTTCATGAGCGCAGTACCACGCCGCTGTCGTCTTCCCACCATACGTAGACCTGGTCGTCCCAGGTAGGCCGCGCGCCGCGACGTTCGGCGTTGGCCACGAACGACTGGACCAGCTTGCCGCACGGCAGCTCCACGTAGAACACCGAGTGGCCGCCCAGGTAGGCGATGTCATGGACTTTGCCACGCGACCAGTTGTACTCGCCAGCCGGCGGCTCGATGGTCACCAGCAGTTTTTCCGGGCGAATGGCGTAGGTGATGCGCTTGTCCTGCACCGAAGTGCTGATGCCGTGGCCCACGTAGATATTGCGCTCCAGCTCCGGGCTGTGGATCAGCGCGTGGCCTTCGGCGTCGTCCACCACTTCGCCTTCGAACAGGTTCACGTTGCCGATGAACTCGCACACCAGGCGGCTGGTAGGGGTTTCGTAGATGTCGATCGGGCTGCCGATCTGGGCAATCCAACCCAGGTGCATGATGGCGATGCGCTGGGCCATGGTCATGGCCTCTTCCTGGTCGTGGGTCACCATCACGCAGGTCACGCCCACGCGCTCGATGATTTCCACCAATTCAAGCTGCATCTGCGAACGCAGTTTCTTGTCCAGGGCACCCATGGGTTCGTCGAGCAGCAGCAGTTTCGGACGCTTGGCCAGCGAGCGGGCCAGGGCCACGCGCTGACGCTGGCCACCGGACAACTGGTGCGGCTTGCGCTTGGCGTACTGGCTCATCTGTACCAGTTTGAGCATCTCGGCCACGCGGGCGTCAATTTCCGAGGACGGGATCTTGTCCTGCTTCAGGCCAAAGGCGATGTTCTGGGCCACGGTCATGTGTGGGAACAGCGCGTAGGACTGGAACATCATGTTGATCGGCCGCTCGTAGGGCGGCATATCGGTAATGTCCACGCCATCGAGGTAGATACGCCCCTCGGTCGGCCGCTCGAAACCGGCCAGCATGCGCAGCAAGGTGGACTTACCCGAGCCGGAGCCGCCGAGCAGAGCAAAAATCTCGCCCTTGTTGATTTGCAGCGACACGTCGTCGACTGCGATCGTCTCGTCGAACTTCTTCGTGACCCGGTCGATTTTGACCAGCACCTGTTTAGGTTGCTGATCGCCCTCGAGGGCTTTCTTATAGGCACCGGAGGCAACTGCCATTACGAAACTCCCAACAAAATTTTACAGCCCACCCCGGATAGGCGGGCCTTGGATGCTTGCAGCCTGTTCCTTCAGGTCGTTGAAGCGACCGACAACGTCTGCTCCATTACAAATATGCACGGCAGGCCTCTGTCGAGTCCCGGCGGGCACGGCCTTGCAAAATAAAATACAACCACTGCCAACTGCTATTTCCCGCTTCCTGCAGGCGGCAGTGTGCCCACCGTTTGAAAAAACCGGCGCGCAACTTACCGTTGATACCGCTTTGCCGCAAAAAATATTTCAAAATCAGAGGCCTGTGATACTGCGCCGGTCAGTCCGACGCAGTACCCAGGAACATCAAATTCGGCTTATTTGCCCGACTTGATGGTGGTCCAGGTGCGAGTCAGGATGCGCTGAGTCGCGGCCGGCAGGTCGGCGATGGCGTACAGTTTGGCCTGTACGTCAGCCGGCGGGTAAATGCCCGGGTCGCTGGAAATTTCTTTTGCCACCAATGGTGTGGCAGCGGCGTTGCCGTTCGGGTAACCCACGGCGTCGCTGATTTCAGCCATCACTTTTGGTTGCAGGATGAAGTTCATGAACTTATAGGCGCCTTCGACGTTTTCGGCATCTTTAGGGATGGCGACCATGTCATAGAAGCTACCTGCGCCTTCCTTCGGAATGCTATAGCTCACGTGCACTTTGTCACCGGCTTCCTTGGCACGCGAAGCGGCTTGCTTCACGTCACCCGAGTAGCCCACGGCCACGCAGATGTTGCCGTTGGCCAGGTCCGAGATGTACTTGGACGAGTGGAAGTAGGCGATCGAAGGGCGAATCTTGAGGAACAGATCCTCGGCTTTCTTGATCTCGTCCTTGTTCTGGGTGTCGGTCTTGAAGCCCAGGTAGTGCAGTGCGGCCGGGATCATCTCGGTTGGCGAGTCGAGGAAGCTGATACCGCAACCCTTCAGCTTGGCAGCATTTTCAGGCTTGAACACCAGGTCCCACGAGTTGACCGGGGCATCGGCGCCCAAGGCAGCCTTGACCTTCTCCGGGTTGTAGCCGATACCGATGGTGCCCCACATATACGGGAAGGCATGGGCGTTGTTCGGGTCGCTGACCGACACTGCCTTGAGCAGGTCCTTGTTCAGGTTGCCGTAGTTGCTCAGCTTGGACTTGTCCAGCTCCTGATAAACGCCAGCCTTGATCTGCTTGGCCAGGAAGTTGTTCGAAGGCACGACGATGTCGTAGCCCGACTTGCCCGCCAGCAGCTTGGCTTCCAGGGTTTCGTTACTGTCGAATACGTCGTAGACGACCTTGATCCCCGACTCCTTCTCGAAATCCGCGATGGTGTTCGGTGCGATGTAGTCGGACCAGTTGTACACGTGCAGTACTTTGTCGTCCGCGTGAGCCGCACCGGCCATCACACCCATAAGGGACATGGCGAGGAGGGTCTTGCCAAATATCTTCATGCGTAAGGCTCCAATATTTTTTTTAATTCCGTCTGTGTCAGTAGCCGGGGGCAACCGCACACTTCCTAGTCTGGCAAGGACACGGGCGCTGTTTCAATTAAAACAGCAACCTTGTTCCTCTCCCCCTCCAGAACAACGCAAGCCTAGCACTCAGTTGTTCAACGCTTCCAAAGTCAGGTCCAGGCATTTGCGTGCCTTGGTGACCAGCTCATCAATTTCTTCATGAGTGATCACCAGCGACGGCGCAATGATCATGGTGTCGCCTACCGCACGCATGATCAGGCCATTGTCGAAGCAGAAGTTGCGGCAAACCATGCCGACACCCTTGCCTTCGTAACGCTGGCGTGTGGTTTTGTCCTTCACCAGTTCAATGGCGCCGAGCAACCCCAGACCGCGAACTTCGCCCACCAATGGGTGGTCACTCAGCTCACGTAGACGTTTCTGCAAATACGGTGCCGTTTCTTCACGCACGCGCTCGATAATTTTTTCATCGCGCAGGATACGGATGTTTTCCAGGCCTACCGCAGCCGCCACAGGGTGGCCGGAATAGGTGAAACCGTGGTTGAAATCGCCGCCCTCGGACAGGGTGCGAGCCACTTCGTCACGCACAATCACGCCGCCCATGGGGATGTAACCCGAGGTCAGGCCCTTGGCGATGGTCATCAGGTCAGGCTTGAGGTCGTAGTAATCACTGCCGAACCACTCGCCGGTACGGCCAAAACCGCAGATCACTTCGTCCGCCACGAACAGAATGTCGTACTTGGCGAGGATTTCCTTGACCTTTGGCCAGTAGGTTTGCGGTGGAATGATAACGCCGCCCGCGCCCTGGATAGGCTCGGCAATGAAGGCACCGACGGTGTCCACGCCCAGCTCGAGAATTTTCTTTTCCAGTTGCTCGGCTGCCCACACGCCGAAGTCGTCCTGGCTCATGTCGCCGCCTTCGCCAAACCAGTAAGGCTGGGCAATGTGGACAATGCCCGGGATCGGCAAATCGCCCTGTTCGTGCATGCCCACCATGCCGCCCAGGCTGGCACCGGCAACGGTGGAGCCGTGGTAGCCGTTGATGCGGCTGATGATCACCTTCTTCTCGGGTTTGCCCTTCAGCGCCCAATAGTGGCGGACCATGCGCAGCACGGTGTCGTTGCCTTCGGAGCCTGAGCCGGTGAAGAACACGTGGCTCATGCCCTCGGGGGCCACGTCGGAAATCACCTTGGCCAGTTCCAGCGCCGGCGGGTGGGCGGTCTGGAAGAACAGGTTGTAGTACGGCAATTCACGCATCTGCTGCGCCGCCACGTCGGCCAGCTCATCGCGGCCATAGCCCACGGCCACGCACCACAGGCCGGCCATGCCGTCGAGGATCTTGTTGCCTTCGCTGTCCCACAGGTGCACGCCCTTGGCCTTGGTGATGATGCGCGGGCCTTTTTGCTTGAGCTGCTTATAGTCGCTGAACGGTGCCAGGTGGTGTTCGCCGCTCAGGGCCTGCCACGCTTGGGTTTGCGAATTCTTGTTGCTCATTACCCTTCTCCTCATCCGGGGCGCGCCCCGTGTTGATCACACCGCGAACAGCAGGAATTCACGTTCCCATGAGCTGATGACGCGCTTGAAGTTCTCGTGTTCGGCGCGTTTCACCGCGACGTAACCGATGATGAATTTGTTGCCCAGGTACTGTTCCACTGTCTTGCAGTTTTCCATGCGTTCCAGGGCGTCTTCGATGGTCAGCGGCAGGCGCAGGTTACGGCGCTCGTAACCACGGCCCTGCACTGGCGCGCTGGGCTCGATGCCCTCGACCATGCCGATATAGCCGCACAACAGGCTGGCGGCGATGGCCAGGTAGGGGTTGGCATCGGCACCCGGCAGGCGGTTCTCCACGCGGCGGTTCTGCGGGCCGGCATCCGGTACGCGCAGGCCTACGGTGCGGTTCTCTTCACCCCATTCCACGTTCACCGGCGCCGAGGTGTCGGGCAGGAAACGGCGGAACGAGTTGACGTTGGGCGCGAACAGCGGCAACAGCTCGGGGATGAACTTCTGCAGCCCGCCCACGTGGTGCAGGAACAGCGTGCTCATGCTGCCGTCGTCGTTGGAGAAAATGTTCTTGCCGGTCTCGATGTCGACAATGCTCTGGTGCAGGTGCATGGCACTGCCAGGCTCGCCGGTCATGGGCTTGGCCATGAAGGTGGCGGCCACGTTGTGCTTGAGTGCGGCCTCGCGCATGGTGCGCTTGAACACCAGGATCTGGTCGGCCAGGTGCAGGGCGTTGCCGTGACGGAAGTTGATTTCCATCTGCGCCGTGCCGTCTTCGTGAATAAGGGTGTCCAGGTCCAGGTTCTGCAGTTCGCACCAGTCATACACGTCCTCGAACAGCGGGTCGAATTCGTTCGCCGCTTCAATGGAGAACGACTGGCGGCCGGTTTCCGGGCGCCCTGAACGGCCCACGGGCGGTTGCAGCGGAAAGTCCGGGTCTTCGCAGCGCTTGGTCAGGTAAAACTCCATCTCCGGCGCCACGATGGGCTGCCAGCCCTTGTCGGCGTAGAGCTTGAGCACCTTCTTGAGCACGTTGCGCGGCGACAGCTCGATGGGGTTGCCTTGCTTGTCGTAGGTGTCGTGGATCACCTGGGCGGTCGGCTCGATGGCCCACGGCACCAGGAACATGGCGCTTTCGTCGGGCCGGCAAATCATGTCGATGTCGGCCGGGTCCAGCAGCTCGTAGTAGATGTCGTCTTCCACGTAGTCGCCGGTAACGGTTTGCAACAAAACGCTTTCCGGCAAGCGCATGCCTTTTTCGGCGATGAACTTGTTGGTTGGCGAGATCTTGCCCCGGGTAATGCCGGTCAGGTCGGCGATCAGGCATTCGACTTCGGTGATCTTGTGTTCTTTGAGCCAATCGGTGAGCTGGTCGAGACTGGTACGCATGGTGAACCTCGGAAGCTTTCAGGGCCTTTACAGGCTAGTCGCTCAGGCAGTCCTGGGGGCGGCGCCGCGCTGGCTGGCACGCTGCCGGCAAGCCCGGCCAAAGGCCTGGAAGATGGCCAGGTAGTGAGGGTTGTCGCGCACCTGCCATTCCGGATGCCACTGCACCCCCAGTGCAAAACCCTTGCCCCCCTCCACCGACACCGCTTCTACCAGGCCGTCCGGGGCCAGCGCTTCCACCCGCAAACCGGGGGCCACGCGGTCGATGCCCTGGCCATGCACGGAGTTGACCTGCAACTGCGCGGGCAGGCCGATGGCCTGCAGCACGCCACCGGGCTGGACAGCCAGGGCATGACGCAGGCCATACTGGACCTCGACCGGCTGATCCTTGGGTTCACGATGGTCCATGAAGGTTCCGGTTTCGTGAACATGCTGGTGCAAGGTGCCACCCAGGGCCACGTTCAGTTCCTGAAAACCGCGGCAAATGCCCAAAACCGGTACGCCAGCGGCCACGGCGGCGCGAATCAGCGGTAGAGTGGTAGCATCGCGGTCAGGGTCGTGCGGGGTTCCAGGCACGCTGGCCGAGCCTGCGTAGTGGCGCGGCTCGACGTTGGACGGCGAGCCGGTAAAGAGTATGCCGTCCAGACCGTCAAGTATTTGGGTCGGTTCGAACAGCTCGCCCAGGGCCGGAATGATCATCGGCAAGCCTTCGGCGGCCACGGCGACTGCGCGGACATATTTGTCACCACAAGTATGGCTGGCGTGCAGACCGACTGGTTTTATGCAGGCGGTAACGCCGATTGTCGGCAGGCGTGACATGTGATCCCCCGGTATTATTGGCGTTATGGGTTGCGAACGAGCTTAGCGTTGTTCATTTTTTTTCACAACACCCCCGTAAAAAATACAACACGCCCCACCGAACATTTCATTTGAGGGCCTTCAAGGACAGAAAAAACGCCCCAAAATGCAACAAAAATAGCTTCAAGGCGCCAAATCAGGGCAAACCGAGCCTCGCTTGACTTCATGATGGCTTTCGGATTGACTGAAACAGCAGAAGCCCAATGATTGATATTTTTAACAACAAAGGTGTTGCATCATGTCGGTACCCCCGCGTGCCGTTCAGCTCAACGAAGCGAACGCATTCCTTAAGGAACATCCTGAGGTTCTGTACGTCGACCTTCTGATTGCAGATATGAATGGTGTGGTGCGTGGCAAACGCATCGAACGCACCAGCCTCCACAAGGTTTACGAGAAAGGCATTAACCTGCCCGCCTCTCTTTTCGCCCTGGACATCAATGGCTCGACAGTGGAAAGCACTGGCCTGGGCCTGGACATCGGCGACGCAGACCGCATCTGCTATCCGATCCCCGATACCCTCTCCAACGAACCCTGGCAGAAACGCCCCACCGCGCAACTGCTGATGACCATGCACGAGCTGGAAGGCGAACCATTCTTTGCCGACCCCCGCGAAGTGTTGCGCCAGGTGGTGGCCAAGTTCGACGAAATGGGCCTGACCATTTGTGCAGCGTTCGAACTGGAGTTCTACCTGATCGACCAGGAAAACGTGAACGGCCGTCCGCAGCCACCACGCTCGCCTATCTCCGGTAAACGTCCGCACTCGACTCAGGTTTACCTGATCGACGACCTGGACGAATACGTGGACTGCCTCCAGGACATTCTGGAAGGTGCCAAGGAGCAAGGCATTCCGGCCGACGCCATCGTCAAGGAAAGTGCCCCGGCGCAGTTCGAAGTGAACCTGCACCACGTGGCCGACCCGATCAAGGCATGCGACTACGCGGTACTGCTCAAGCGCCTGATCAAGAACATTGCCTACGACCATGAGATGGACACCACCTTCATGGCCAAGCCCTACCCGGGCCAGGCTGGCAATGGCTTGCACGTGCATATCTCGATCCTGGACAAGGACGGCAAGAACATCTTCACCAGTGAGGATCCCGAGCAGAACGCCGCGCTGCGTCACGCGATCGGCGGTGTGCTCGAGACCCTACCGGCGTCGATGGCGTTCCTGTGCCCGAACGTCAACTCGTACCGCCGGTTTGGTGCTCAGTTCTATGTGCCAAACTCGCCGTGCTGGGGCCTGGACAACCGTACCGTGGCCCTGCGCGTGCCTACCGGCACGCCGGACGCCGTGCGCATCGAACACCGCGTTGCCGGCGCCGACGCCAACCCGTACCTGCTGATGGCTGCCGTGCTGGCTGGCGTGCACCATGGCCTGACCAACAAGGTCGAGCCCAATGAGCCGGTGGAAGGCAACTCGTACGAGCAGAACGAGCAGAGCCTGCCGAACAACCTGCGCGACGCCCTGCGCGAGTTGGATGACAGCGAAATCCTGGCGCGTTATATCGACCCGAAATACATCGATATCTTCGTGGCCTGCAAGGAAAGCGAGTTGGAAGAGTTCGAACACTCCATCTCCGACCTTGAGTACAACTGGTATCTGCATACCGTGTAAGCGCCGACAGCTCTACAAGAGACCGCATCTACCCTAGGGGTGATGCGGTTTTTTTATGCCTCTGGGAGCGCGGCTCTGCCCGCGAAGAACGCACCGCGCTGCTTGCGATGCTAGGCGGTGTTCTTTTCGCGGGTAGAACCCGCTCCCACAGCGGCCGCTGCTACAGAATCGTGAATTACGCTTACAATGCGGGCCTGACACGGAGAAGCCCATGACCCGCACTGCCACGCCCCGCAAACCCCGCGCCCGCAGCCAGGCCCGGATCGACTCGATTCTCGAGGCGGCGCGTGTTTTGCTGGCCAGCGAAGGGGTGGGCAGCCTGTCGATCTACAGCGTGGCCGAGCGCGCCGAAATCCCACCCTCTTCCGTGTACCACTTCTTTGCCAGCGTACCGGCCCTGCTCGAAGCCCTGACCGCCGACGTGCATGCCGCTTTCCGCGCCTGCCTGCAGGAACCGGTGGAACATGCCGACCTGCGCAACTGGCACGACCTGTCGCGCCTGCTGGAACAGCGCATGCTGGTGATCTACAGCGAAGACGCCGCCGCCCGCCAGCTGATCCTGGCCCAGCACGGCCTGGCCGAAGTCACCCAGGCTGACCGCCAGCACGACCTGGAACTGGGCGTACTGATGCACCAGGTGTTCGACCGCCATTTCCAGCTGCCGAGCCTGCCCGATGACGTGGATGTGTTTGCCTTGGCTATGGAGCTGGGGGACCGGGTGTATGCGCGGTCGGTGCAGTTGCATGGGCAGATCAGCCCAAGGTTGGCAGAGGAAGGGATGCGGGTGTTTGATGCGTACCTGGGGCTGTATTTGCCGCCGTTTTTGCCCAAGCGCTAACCAGCTCCCACAATGAACAAATACCTAGTCAAGGATCAAATGGGGGAGAAACCTGCTGGTATCCTTGGTGATCAGGCTGTCATCTTCGCGAATCCCGATTCCGGCCGCGCGGTCGCCAATCACCCATGAACCCACCAGCGTATAGCTGTCGCCGAACTTCGGCAGCGGTGCCAGTTGCTGCAGGATATACGGCGCGTCGTCGTAGGGCCCCTCCACCACATGCAGCTTATCGTCCGTAGTACGCAGCTCGATATTTGCGCCTTCGCGGGAAAAGTACGGCTTGCGCACCCAACCTTTCGGCACTGCCGTGCGAGGCGAGCTGTCCAGGTGGCTCTCCAGCAGGTTGGGGTGGCCTTTGTGCGCCTCCCACAGCAGCGGCAAGATGCCCTTGTTGGACAGCACCGCCTTCCACGCCGGCTCGATGAACTGCGTGTCGCACTGGGCAATGGCTGCGCCAAACGGCTCGTGGAAGATGAACTCCCAGGCATGCAATTTGAACAGGTGGGGAATCCAGCGATCCTGCAAGTCGACAAAGCGGCCATCCAGCAGGCCGATATCCTCCAGGTCGATATGCCGCGACTCGATGCCGACTTTCTCGGCAATCAGGCGCAGGTAATCGGTGGTGGCCTTGTCCTCGGTGGAGCCCTTGATCGAGGCGAAATAAAACGGCCGCTGAATGCTCAGCGCCGCGAAGGCCTCGTGCAATCGCGTATCGATGCTGTTGAACTGGTCGACACCGGCGGGCAGCATTCCGCGCTCGATGCATTGCTCCAGCCAGCCCCATTGGAAGGCCGCCGCCTCGTAAAGGCTGGTTGGGGTGTCGTAGTTCAGCTCAAGTAACTTCGCCGGGCCGCTGCCGTCGTAGGAAAAGTCCATGCGCCCGTAAAGATGCGGGTGCCCATCCTGCCACGACGTGCGCACCAGGTCATGGAAGGCCGCCGGGATGCTCAGGCGGTCCAGCAGTTCTTCGCTGTGCACCACTTGGCCGACCAGGTCCATGCACAGGTCATGGAGTTCCTGGGTCGGGTCTTCCAGGTCGTCCTCGATCTGCTTGAGGCTGAACTGGTAGTAGGCGCTTTCGTCCCAGTAGGGCTCGCCGTCGATGGTGTGGAACAGGAAGCCCAGTTGCTCGGCGGTATGCTGCCAGTCTGGACGTTCGGCGATGGCAATTTTCTTCATGCCGCCCTCATCCGCCGAAACTGCTGCGTGAAGACGATGAACCACCCCAACCGCTGCGGGCCGTGGCCGAGCTGCCGAAACCACCACGGGTGGTGGCCTGGCGGACCGACACCGGGTTGGCGTTGATGCTTGAGCGCCCGCCAAAGCCACTGCCACCACCACTGTAGCCACCACCGTATTCGCTTTGCCGCGAACGCGAGAAGGTGGCGCCATTGTTCACCCGCTGACCCAAGGTGGAGCTTGCGTAGTTGCCCCGATCATCGCGGTATTGATACACCGGTGCTGCGGCAATGTTGCCCGTGCGGTTGCTGAGCATGTGACCGATCAACAGCCCGGTCAGCAGGCCGCTGCCATTGAAGCCACCGCCGCCACCGGAGCTGGCGACCTGGGCCTTGGCCTCGTCGAGCTGCGACTGGGTGACCGTGCCATCGGCATCCAGTTCGAAACCGCCGAGCTGGGGCATGAACTTGCCATCCGAGTCGACCTGGCAGTAATCGGGCACGAAGTCCGCTTCGCAATCAGCCTTGCTGTCGTAGACCGGGGCCGTGCGGCGGTGCTCGTTGAGCGCCGCGATATAGGCATCCGAGCACACGTCCACGGGGAACTGCTGGGCGGTGCACTGGGCCACCGACTGGAAGTTGAAATTCTTTTTGACCTGGTAGGTCTTTTCCGGCGCGCCACAGCCGGCCACCGCCAGCGCGACGGACGCGGCCAGCGACAGTTGTACGTACTTGCTTCGTTTCATCCCTGGCTCCGGCGGTCAGTTTGTGTTGGGCGTCATGCAGGCGGCATTGAGCATGCCGACGCTGATGGCCACCGCCGCCACGTAGATACCCGTCGCCAGTTCACCGCGCTGGATGCGCGCCGAAACGCCCTTGAGCACCAGGCTTACGGCCAGGAAGGCAAGCAACTGCACCACACCAGCGATCAGGGCCCACACCACGAAATCCAGCAGGCTGATCGAATAGGCGATCACGTTGCTGGCCGGAATGGCGAAACCGATGATGGCACCGCCCAGGGCGATGGCCGCCGCGACGTTGCCCTCGCGGATCAGGGCGAACTCCTTGTGCGGGGTCATGCGCGTGTAAATGAACTGGAACAGCACGAGGAAGATCGCCGCCCCCAGCAGGTACAGCAGAAACCCCAACACGGCGGTGGGGTTCAGCGAAATCGAAAGTGCTTCTAGCATGGCATGTCCCTATGGATGGTCAGAGGATGTGCAGGTCGGTGGGGTACAGGGAAATGCCCAGCGAGGCGCTGAGGCTGACGGTCCCTTCCTCGTCCTGTTCCACCGAAAACAGCAAAAACTCGCGGCGGTCGGTGAGCCCGGTTTCGCGTGCGTAGAGCATCGAGCGGTGGCCGATGACGTAGGACTCCTTGGGGTTCACCACGCGCTCACTGAGGTCGGCCAGTTCGGTCTGCCCGGCCTCGGTGCCCCACTCGCGGGTGAACTGCACGCCGTCGAGGTTGTAGGTAGGCAGGCCGATATCGCTGTTGGGCCCGGCCAGGCGCTGCAACTCGCTGTTGCTGCTGATGGTGGCGTAGCGCAGGTAGTTGAACAGGATCACCGATTCCACCTGGCCGTCCTGGTCACCGCTGGTGTGTACCTGCAGCCAATAGTCTTCATCGTCCATGTAGTAGCGGTTAAGCCACTGGGACTGGCCCAGGTCGACCGTGCCCACGCTCCAGATCTGCTGGGTGGGTGGAATGATCACCCGGCTGTGGTCGTCGAGCAGCAGCTTGAGCGTGCCATCGAAACTCACCGAACGCCCCTGGGCCAGGCCCAGCGCACCCTCTACCGCTGCCTGCGGCTTGGCGGCAGGCGCCTCCAGCCCCATCAATTGCTTGAACCAGCCCATCATCAAACTCCTTCTTTGCGCAAAAGCATCCGTGCCGCCATCAAGCCCGCCACGGCGCCGGCGATATGGGACTCGAACGAGACACCATAGCGCGGCAGAAACCCGTAGATCAGCCCACCGTACAACAGCATGGCCGCCACGGCACAGATCAGATTGGCCCAGCTGTGTTGAAACCAGGCGCGGGCCAGCACATACACCCAGAGGCCGAAGACCCAACCGCTGGCACCCACATGGTAATAACCGCGGCCGAACAGCCACACCAACAGGCCACCGATCACAATGATCAGGCCGCTGGCGACGAGAAAGCGCCCCACTCCATCCTTGGCCACCAGCACGCCCAGCACCACGAAGGGCACCAGGTTGCCAAGCAGGTGCCACACCGAACCGTGCAGGAACGGCGCGCTGACGATACCCAACAGCCCCTGGGCCGAACGCGGCAACAGGCCGTAGGTGTTCAGGCTGTAGCCAGACAGCAGGTTGAGCACCTGCACCACGCACATCACCCCGGCCAGCCAGAGCACGGGTTTGAAATCCTTGGCAGCGATCAACACCCTCTCCTTTCGAACATCAACGCCTGGGCAAACAACACCCTCTGTGGGAGCGGGCTCTGCGCGCGAAGCAGACGCCGCGGTGTATCAGACACCCTGCGGTGTGCCTTTCGCGGGCAGAGCCCGCGCCCACAAAGGCAGGGTCATCCGGTTACTGGCCCGCCTGCTGCTTGCGCAGGCGCTCGAGGATGGCGTTGGCGCTGCCGGTGTCCGGCACAATGCCCGCTTCCTTGAGTTTGCGCTCCAGATCATTGCCGGTCGAGGCTTCGGCCAGCTGGTCCTGGGCTTCAAACTCGGCAGCGCGCTGCTCCTGCTTGGCTTGCAGGCGGTTCAAGGTACCCACTGCGGTCTCCAGCTTGCCGTTGGCACCGCCACTGGCGATAGAAGCGCTGACCTGGGCTTTCTGCACGCTTTCGCGAGCCTTGGCCACGTCCACCTGCTGGCGCAGGCTCTTGATGCGTGCCTCGGCCTTGGTGATGTCCTTGCGCATTTTTTCCACGTAGCCGCCGAACTCGACCACTTGCTTGTGCTCGGTCTCGCGCTCATTGACCTGCACGGCGATGGCCTCGGCCACTTCGTGGGCCAGGTCATTGCGCTCGGCCTTCATGGCCGCCAGCGCCTTGCTTTCCAGGTCGCTGATGCGGGCGTCGTACTGGGCCACGCGGTCGGTGGCCAGTTTGTGCTTGGCCATGATGGTGACCAGTTCGCGCTTGGCGTTGGCCAGCGCGCTGTCGGCGTCGCGGATCTCCTGATCCAGGATGCGCAGGGCCTGCTGGTCGACGATGGCTTCGCCGGCCTCGCTGGCACCGCCACGCAGCGCCGTGAACAACTTGCTCCAGATGGATTGATTACTCATGTCGTTACTCCTTGGCAATTAGTGGAAGAAGCCTTCAAAGGCTTCGGTGGCGCGCTGTACGTTGTCCACCAGGGTGGACACTTCGGTGACCACGTTGGTCAGGCTCGAACTGGCACTCAGCGCGCCGAACATGTTGTAGACGGTCTGGCCGTTGGGCATCACCTCAAGGCCGATGGACGACAGCGGGAACAGCTCGCGGCTGCGCAGCACGGCGTCGTTGAAGCGGGCAACATCCTTGATGGAGTCCACGTCCACCAGCACGGTGTCGACGATGATCTGCTCGCCCACCACGGCGATGTGAATCGGCAGGCCGCCGTATTCGTTCATCGTCAGCTTCAGGCTTTGCTCGGCGCCCTGGACCAGGGTGAGGGTTATTTCCTTCGACGCCACTTCGTCCAGTGCCTGGAAGGCCTGGTGAAGGCGGTCAAGCGTCCATTTCTCCGCTGTGGTCATGTGTTCCTCCAGTTTGAATGTGCCAGCCATGACAGGCTGACGGAGCTGTCTTTCCACCTGTTTGAGCAGCCCGCGATTTTCCGGGAGCACCCAGGCCTCGTGTTTCACATACCCGGCATCGGCCAGGCCGGCGCGCATTTTCTTCATGTAGAAGCTGGAGGTTTTCTTCTCCGCGGGGGGCTTTTTCACTGCCGGTTTCGGGCTGTCTGGCGTGCCTGTCATTGTCTCTGTTCCGTATCACATGTGATAAACATACGCCTTCTGTGGCAGAGCGCAATACATCACGCGTGATGAATTTGTTTCTGTTTGTCGCAAACCCCCAACCGCCCTTGCGCCCAACAGACAGGGCGGACGGTGGCGATAAAAAAACCCCGCAGGGCGTTAGCCCGACGGGGTTGAGGGTGCTGTACGACAGTTACAGCTTGGCGATAGAAACCTCGGTGGATTTCACGAAGGCAATCACTTCACTGCCAATCACCAGTTCCAGCTCGCGTACCGAGCGGGTGGTGATTACCGAGGTGACGACGCCGGACGCGGTCTGCACGTCGATTTCCGACAGTACCGGGCCTTCGATGATCTCCTTCACAGTGCCTTTGAACTGGTTGCGGACGTTGATCGCTTTGATAGTCATGAGGTGGTTCCTGTGCAAACAAGGGTGAGGTTCAAAGTGCCCAGCGCAGTTGCGTGGGCAAGGGGGCCGTGGGCTCGGGTTCGGGCGGGGTACCCGGCAGCGCCAGCACACGGTTGAGGACTTCGGTTTCCAGCGCCGCCAGGCGATGCGAGCCGCGCGCCCTGGGGCGTGGCAGGTCGACGGTGAGGTCCAGGCCGATCTCGCCGTCTTCGATCAGAATCACCCGGTCGGCCACGGCAACGGCTTCGGCCACGTCGTGGGTCACCAGCAGCACGGTGAAGCCATGCTGCTTCCACAGGCGCTCGATCAGTTGCTGCATTTCGATACGGGTCAGCGCATCCAGGGCGCCCAACGGCTCATCGAGCAACAGCAGGCGCGGCTTGTGAATCAAGGCTCGGGCCAGGGCCACGCGCTGCTTCTGGCCGCCCGACAGTGCCGCCGGCCATTCATTGGCGCGCTCGGCCAGGCCCACCGCTTCCAGCGCCTCCAGTGCCTGCGGGCGCCAGTTACCCTTGAGGCCCAGGCCCACGTTGTCGATGACCTTTTTCCACGGCAGCAGCCGCGCCTCCTGGAACATCAGCCGGGTGTCGTCACGGGCTTCGCTCAACGGCGCGGAACCGGCCAGCAATTGCCCGGCACTGGGTTTGTCCAGCCCGGCCAGCAGGCGCAGCAAGGTGCTCTTGCCACAACCGCTGCGGCCGACCACGGCGACGAACTGACCGGCAGGAATATGCAGGTCGATCTCCTTGATGACCTGACGGCTGCCGAAAGCCTTCTGCAGCTTGTCCAGCGCCAACGGGATGCCTTGCAGCAGGCGGGGCGGCTGCCCTTTCAATACGGCGGTCATGCGGCACCTCCCTTGGCCACTTGATAGGCCGGGTGCCAGCGCAGCCACACGCGTTCCAGGCCGCGGGCGGCCAGGTCGGCCAGCTTGCCCAGCACCGCATACAACACGATGGCCAACACCACTACGTCGGTCTGCAGGAACTCGCGGGCGTTCATTGCCAGGTAGCCGATACCGGAACTGGCGGAAATGGTTTCCGCCACGATCAACGTCAGCCACATGAACCCGAGGGCAAAGCGCACGCCCACCAGGATGGAGGGCAGCGCGCCCGGCAGAATCACCTGGCGGAACAACGCAAAGCCGCTCAGGCCATAGCTGCGTGCCATTTCCACCAGCGCCGGGTCGACGTTGCGAATGCCGTGGTAGGTGTTCAGGTAGATCGGGAACAAGGTGCCCAGGGCCACCAGGAAAATCTTCGCCGACTCATCAATCCCGAACCACAGGATCACCAGCGGAATCAACGCCAGGTGCGGCACGTTGCGGATCATCTGCATGGAGCTATCGAGCAACCGCTCACCCCATTTCGACAGCCCGACGACGAAGCCCAGCACCAGCCCCAGCGAACCGCCGATGACAAAGCCGACACCGGCACGCCAACCGCTGATGGCCAGGTGCGTCCAGATTTCGCCACTGCGAACCAGGGCCACGCCCGCTTCCACCACGGCGCTGGGCGCCGGCAGAATGCGCGTGGACAGCCAGCCCACACTCACCGACAACTGCCATACCGCCAGCAGCAATACCGGTAACGCCCAGGGCGCCAGCCTGTGAATCAACTTTTCCATGACCTGCCCTCAGCTCTGCGACGCGGCTTTGGGCAGGATGTCGTTAGCCACCATCTCACCGAAAGGGCTGACGTAATTGGCGCCCTGGGGCTGCTCGGGACGTTGCACGTCCAGGTGCGGGAACAACAGTTCGGCCACGCGGTAGGACTCTTCCAGGTGCGGGTAACCCGAAAAGATAAAAGTATCGATGCCCAGGTCTGCGTACTCCTTGACCCGTGCCGCCACGGTCGGACCATCGCCCACCAGGGCCGTGCCGGCCCCGCCGCGCACCAGGCCCACGCCGGCCCACAGGTTGGGGCTGACTTCCAGGTTGTCGCGGTTGCCGCCATGCAGGGCCGCCATGCGCTGCTGGCCCACCGAGTCGAAGCGCGCCAGCGAGGCCTGGGCACGGGTGATGGTGTCGTCGTCCAGGTGCGAGATCAGACGATCAGCCGCGGCCCAGGCCTCGGCGTTGGTTTCGCGCACAATCACGTGCAGGCGAATGCCAAAGCGCACGGTGCGGCCCAGCTTGGTCGCCTTGGCCCGCACTTCGGCGATTTTTTCGGCCACGGCAGCCGGCGGCTCGCCCCAGGTCAGGTACATTTCCACCTGTTCGGCCGCCAGGTCCTGCGCTGCCTCCGAGGAGCCACCGAAATACAGCGGCGGGCGTGGTTGCTGCACGGGTGGGTACAGCAGTTTGGCGCCTTTCACCGTGATGTGCTGGCCGTCGTAGTCAACGGTCTCGCCTTCCAGCACGCGGCGCCAGATACGGGTGAATTCCACCGAGGCCTGGTAGCGCTCTTCATGGCTTAGGAACAAGCCGTCACCGGACAGTTCCTCGGGGTCGCCACCGGTCACCAGGTTGAACAAAGCGCGGCCGCCGGACAGGCGGTCCAGGGTGGCCGCCTGGCGCGCCGCCACGGTAGGGGAAATAATGCCCGGGCGCAGCGCCACCAGAAACTTCAGGCGCTGGGTTACTGGAATCAGTGACGCGGCCACCAGCCAGGAATCCTCGCAAGAACGCCCCGTGGGGATCAGCACGCCACCAAACCCCAGGCGGTCGGCCGCCTGGGCGATCTGTTGCAGGTAGCCATGGTCCACGGCGCGTGCGCCTTCGGCGGTGCCAAGGTAATGACCGTCGCCGTGGGTGGGAAGAAACCAGAAAATATTGAGGCTCATTGGAGTTGTCTCCTAAGGGTGGCTAGGGCTGGCGCGGCGCGCCAGCCCGCAGGGCAAATCACGGGGCGGTCGCGACCTTGGCCGGTGGCGTCCAGATCACATCCTTGATGCTCAGCGGCTTGGGGATTAGTTTCAGTTGGTAGAAGGTGTCGGCGATCTTCTGCTGGGCCGCCACCACATCCGGGGTGATGAACTGAGCACCGAAGCCCTGGCGCTTCACCGAGGTCAGGGTGATGTCGGTAGGCAGGCCCAACAACGGCGAGACCTCTTGGGTGACCTGCTCGGGGTTGGACTTGGACCACTCGCCCACCGAGCGCACTTCGTCCACCACGGCGGCGATCACGTCGGGGTGCTGCTGCGCATAGGGCTTGGTGGCCAGGTAGAACTGGTTGTTGTCGACCAGGCCCTTGCCGTCACGCAGGGTGCGCGCTTGCAGCTGCTGCTCGGCTGCCGCCTGATAGGGGTCCCAGATCACCCAGGCATCGACGCTGCCGCGCTCGAAAGCGGCGCGGGCGTCGGCCGGCGCCAGGAAGATGGTCTGGATATCGGTGTATTTCAGGCCGGCATCCTGCAGTGCACGCACCAGCAGGTAATGCACGTTGGAGCCCTTGTTGAGCACCACCTTCTTGCCCTTCAGGTCAGCCACCGATTTGATCGGCGAGTCCTTCGGCACCAGGATCGCTTCGCTGGTCGGCGCAGGTGGCTCATGGGCGACGTAAAGCAAATCGGCACCAGCGGCCTGGGCGAATACTGGCGGGGTTTCGCCGGTGACGCCGAAGTCGATGGAGCCTACGTTCAGGCCTTCCAGCAGCTGCGGGCCGCCGGGGAATTCGGTCCATTGCACCTGCACGCCCTGTGCGGCGAGGCGCTTTTCCAGGGAACCGCGGGCCTTGAGCAGCACCAAGGTGCCGTATTTCTGATAGCCGATGCGCAGGGTTTCAGCCTGGGCCTGGGTAATGGCGCCGAACGACACAGCCGCAACAAACAGAGCGACCAGCCCACGACGCAAAAAGACTGTGCGCATAGCGCCGCTCCTTTGCTATTGGGTTGTGGCTGCACCTGCTTGCCCGTTGGCGGGCGAGTAAGGCCAGTGAATTTAAAGTCTGTGGGAGCGGGCTCTGCCCGCGAACAATACACCGCGGTGTTCTTTTCGCGGGCAGAGCCCGCTCCCACCTAGATACTCCAGCGCGCGCTCAAAAGCCTTTCATTGAGAATGCCTGGGTCCAGCGCATGGGGCCTGCGGCTCAGCGCGTAGTGGAACTCGTCCAGGGCATTGGCCAGGCGCTGTTCCAGCGCCGGTGCCAGCTGCGCTGCGGCGCTGCCTTCGCCGTAGGCGATCTGGCTGTCGTCAGCAAAGATCCCCTGCAGCATTTCCTGAGCCTTGAGCGCGGCCAATACCGGCTTCAGGGCGTAATCCACCGCCAGCATGTGGGCGATGCTGCCACCGGTGGCGATGGGCAATACCACCTTGTTGGCCAGGGCACGCTCAGGCAGCAGGTCGAGCAATGTCTTCAGCGCGCCGCTGAACGATGCCTTGTACACCGGCGTGGCCACGATCAAGCCATCGGCCTTTTGTACCAGCTCAAGGAAGTCGAGCACCTTGGGGCTGTCGAAGCGCGCGTGCAGCAAGTCCTCGGCCGCGAAGTCGCGTACCTTGAACGTCACCACTTCCACGTTATGGCGTTGCAGCCAAACAGTTGTCTGGTCCAGCAACACACCGGAACGCGAGCGCACACTGGGACTGCCACCAAGAGATACAACCAGCATTTGCGACACTTCCTTCGTTGTCCAAAAGGCCTCGCGATCAGCGAGATGGGACTGACCATAACAGGCCTTTTATATATCTATAAATCATATTTTTTCATTTGGTTATTCGATGAAGGAATATAAAATTCCGAACAAAAAAAGGGCCGTGATCAACGGCCCTGAAACCCTGTCGTGGGAGGATGAATCGGATGAAACGCTGGTTGTGGGAGCGGGCTCTGCCCGCGAAAAGAACGCCGCGTATTGCAGAGGCACCGCAGTACTTAGTTCGCGGGCAGAGCCCGCCCCCACAAGATGAATCAGTATTCAGCGGTTGGGCTGAGGGGTCAGGCGCAGGTATGGCTTCACCGCGCGGTAGCCTTTGGGAAAGCGTTGCTTGATCTCCTCCTCGTCCTTGAGCGACGGCACGATCACCACTTCGTCACCGTCCTGCCAGTTGGCCGGGGTGGCAACCTTGTGGTTGTCGGTCAGTTGCAGCGAGTCGATTACCCGCAGAATCTCGTGGAAGTTGCGGCCGGTGCTGGCCGGGTAGGTGATGGTCAGGCGCACTTTCTTGTTCGGGTCGATCACGAACAGCGAGCGCACCGTGAGGGTGTCGTTGGCGTTAGGGTGAATCAGGTCGTACAGGTCCGCCACCTTGCGATCGGCATCGGCCAGGATCGGGAAGTTGACGATGGTGTTCTGGGTTTCGTTGATGTCTTCAATCCACTTGTGGTGCGAGTCCACCGGGTCTACCGACAAGGCAATGGCCTTGACGTTGCGCTTGGCGAACTCGTCCTTGAGCTTGGCGGTGAAGCCCAGCTCGGTGGTGCACACCGGGGTGAAGTCAGCCGGGTGGGAAAACAACACACCCCAGCTGTTGCCCAGCCATTCATGGAAACGGATCTTGCCGGCGCTGGAGTCTTGTTCGAAGTCGGGGGCGATGTCGCCGAGGCGGATGCTCATGAGGCCTTGCTCCTTGTTGAGTGCGTTATGGGAACCACTGTGCACTCAGCGTAGACGAAATAAAAAGAATAAATATCGATTTATTAAGTGCAAAAAGGAATAAGAGATGTCAGGCGAAACAAAGCCCGCCGGGACGGGGCCGGGCGGGCTTTGATTTACAACAGGGTTACAGCAGTGGGATCGAGTAGCTCAGGATCACACGGTTTTCGTCCTGGTCGCGCTGACCTGGAATGTCGTTGCGCCACATGGCGTTTTTCCAAGTGAAGCCTAGACCCTTGAAGGTGCCGGTTGGTACGACGTAGGCCAAGGTGATGTCGCGCTCCCACTCGGAGCGGCCATCGCCGTTGCCTGCAGTGGTAGAGCGCGTATCAATGTTGTCGCCACGCAGGTACACAAGACCTGCGGTTGCGCCTGGGAAGCCCAGGGCCGCGAAGTCATACGAGTAACGGCCCTGCCAGGTGCGTTCGCCTGCACGGCCGAACTTCTGGATTTGCATGTCGGTGATGGTGCCGTTGGAGGAGCCATCACCCTGGTTCAGCCACGGGAAGTCCGAGCTGCCGTTGCTGACCTGGTAACCGCCACCGAAGGTATGACCAGCCACGGTGTACAGGAACAGGCCGCTGTACAGGTTGTTATCAACCGGACCTTTGCCGCTGCCGTTGCTCTGATAGCTACCAGTGGTGTAGTAGGCTGAATCATTGGCGTTGGCACCATCATCGGTGCTGTGGAAGTAGCGCAGATCAGACTTCAACACGCCCGGGCCGATAGCCCAGTTGTGGGTAAGGCCCAGGAAGTGTTGCTGGTAGAAGTCGGTCAGTTCGCCGTAGTAGTACTGCAGCAACAGGTCTTTGGTGACCTTGTAGTCCGCACCGCCGTAGTAGAACTTGTTGCTGCGCTCGCCGAGGTTGCTGTTACCGCTACCGTTGGCGCCGCTGATAGACAGGTTCTCGTTGTTGCTCGAGTTACGGCCCTTGGCCTGGTCGATCTGACCTGCGATCAGGGTCAGGTCCTTGATCTCGTTCGAGGTGATCTGGCCACCCTGGAAGGTCTGTGGCAGCAGGCGGCCGTCGTTGTACTGGATGACTGGCAGCTTGGGCATCAAGGTACCGATCTTCAACTCGGTCTTGGAGATCTTGGCCTTGGCGGTCAGGCCCAGGCTCGAATAGCTGTCGGCAGGGTCGTCGCCATTGGTTGGGAATACGGTACCGCCGTCCAGCGAGCCGGTAGGGTTACCGGACTTGGCACGGGTGGAGTCCAGCTTCACGCCCAGAAGGCCAATTGCATCAACACCAAAACCGACGGTGCCGGCGGTGTAACCCGACTGAAACTCGACCTGGAAGCCTTGGCCCCATTCAGCAGAGTAGTTGGAGTTCTTCGGCGCTGCCGAATCACGGTTATCCGTATTGATGTAGTAGTTACGCAGCTTCAGCGTTGCCTTGCTGTCATCGAGAAACCCTTCAGCGCTCGCATGCGACGCCAGCACCCCTACAGCCACGGCCAGAGCCAAGGAAGACTTGTACATTGTGTTGCTCCTGTAATGATTCTAATTCTTGTCTGTCCCCAATCCTGGATCTTCTGTCCATTACGCTGGGGTTGTTGCGATTTGCGCTGTTGGCGAGCACCGCGTCAACCGCTCTAGGTCGGTTTACGACGATGGTCTATGTCCATTTTGTGACGGGCAAGAGTAAATAATATTTCATAACTCCAAAAAGAATTGTTTCATCTCTTTTCAGATCGATTTGGAATAAATAACCGCCTCACCCAAACAAATGGCCTAAAGCCTCTATCGGCCCATAAGCTAATTCCTAAACGGTCTTTGTAATTTAATTTTTAGATCGTTTAGCTTTCAGCAAACCGGACCACCGGACATCCCATCGCCCCTTCGCTACCCCGCTTACGCGGCCAGAGGTGCTACATGTCCGGAAGGCGTCCCATCATAAAAAAGCTTTTACTCACTGCGCTCAGCCTGTTCATGTTCAATGCATCGGCCCAGGCGACAGAAACGTTACGCATTGGTTACCAAAAATCTTCCACGCTGATCACCTTGCTCAAGCAGCAAGGCACCTTGGAAAAGGATCTGGCTGCCAAAGGCGTGCAGGTCAGCTGGCATGAATTCCCCAGCGGGCTGCCCCTGCTTGAATCGCTCAATATTGGCAATGTCGATATCAGCGCCGACGTCGCCGACACCGTGCCGGTGTTCGCCCAGGCGGCGGGTGCCAACCTCACCTACTTCGCCCAGGAAACCGCCTCGCCTGAAGCCCAGGCCATCGTGGTGCGGCAGGACAGCCCGTTGCAGACGCTCGCCGACTTGAAAGGCAAGAAGGTGGCCGTGACCAAGGCCGCAGGCACCCATTACCTGCTGATCGCCGCGCTGAACAAAGCAGGCCTTACGTTCAGCGATATCCAGCCTGCCTACCTGACCCCGGCCGACGGCCGCGCTGCCTTTGAAAACGGCAAGGTGGATGCCTGGGTCACTTGGGAGCCCTTCCTCACCAGCGTGCAGCGGCAACTGCCCACCCGCGTGCTGGCCGCTGGCACCGGCCTGGCCCAGTACAAACGCTACTACTTGACCAGCACCGCCTACGCCCAGGCCCACCCTGACGTGCTGAAGCTGGTGTTTGCCGAACTGCAGAAAGCCGGCCAGTGGACCAAGGCCAACCCCGAGCAGGCGGCCGCCATCCTCGGCCCGTTGTGGGGCAACCTCGACAGCGCCACGGTGCAGGCCGCCAACCAGCACCGCAGCTACCTGGTTCAACCAGTGCAGCGTGACCAACTGGGCGAACAGCAAAGCATCGCCAACGCGTTCCTGGCCGCCGGCCTGCTGCCCAAGGCGGTAGATACCGAGGCCGTGGGCATCTGGCACCCCTGAATTCCAACACCCCCGACAACAAGGCACCCCCCATGGCTATCACCCTGCCCCACCGCCGCCTGTTCGCCGCCATCGCCCTTGCCGGGTTTGGCCTGGGCGCCCAAGCCGCCAACCTGACCATTGGCTACCAGACCGGCATCGACCCCAGCAAAGTGCCCCAGGCCGACGGCGTCTACGAGAAAGCCATTGGCGAGAAAATCGACTGGCGCCGCTTTAACAGCGGCCCGGAAGTGGTCACCGCCATCGCTTCGGGTGACGTACAGATCGGCAACCTGGGTTCCAGCCCACTGGCCGCCGCCGCGTCGCGCAAGTTGCCAATCGTGGCCTTCATCGTCTCTGCGCAAATCAACGCCGCCGAGGCGCTGGTGGTGCGCAACGGCAGCGGCATCAACAACCCGCAAGACCTGGTGGGCAAGACCATCGCCACGCCGTTCGTGTCCACCTCGCACTACAGCCTGCTGGGCGCGCTGAAGCACTGGGGCCTGGAAGGCAAGGTCAAGGTGGTGAACCTGCAACCGGCCGAAATCGCCGCGGCCTGGAAGCGTGGCGACATCGATGGCGCCTTCGTGTGGTCGCCGGCGCTGGGCGAAATCCGCAAGACCGGCAAAACCCTCACCGACGCCGCTCAGGTTGGCCAGTGGGGCGCGCCGACGTTCGAGGTGTGGGTAGCGCGCAAGGACTACGCCGACAAGCATCCGGAAGTGATCGCCCAATTCGCCAAGGTGACCCTGGACTCGTTCGCCGACTATGCCGCGCACAAGGACAGCTGGACCGCCGATTCGGTACCTGTACAGAAAATAGCCAAATTGACCGGTGCCAACGCCGCTGACGTCCCCCAATTGCTGGCCGGTGCCGCCTTCCCCGACGCCAAGGCCCAGCAAACCCCGGCCCTGCTGCAGGGCGGCACGGCCAAGGCGATCGAGCAGACGGCTGAGTTCCTCAAGGAGCAGGGCAAGGTGGAAAGCGTGCTGCCGGACTATTCCCCCTACGTGAGCGCCAGGTTCGTGCAGTAACCGCAATGCCTGCGGCTACGCCCGCCCCCACAAAGACAGTGCTGCTACGGGAAGCAGCACTAAGCTAATGCAAAAAGGTTATTTATTTACTGGTTCTTAGATCATTTAGTCTTCTCGTCACAACAGCCATCCGGCCGCCTGACGAGGAGCTGCACCATGTCCCGATTCAACCCCCTACGCCTTCTGGCGGCCATTTCCCTGGCAGGCGCCGCGTTCATGGCCCAGGCCACCGACTTCACCGTTGCCTACCAGACCACCGTAGACCCAGCCAAGGTTGCCCAGGCTGACGGTGCCTATGAAAAGGCCACCCAGGCGAAGATCAACTGGCGCAAATTCGACGGCGGCGCCCAGGTGATTACCGCCGTGGCTTCCGGTGACGTGCAGATCGGCTACGTAGGTTCCAGCCCGCTGGCGGCCGCGGCCACCCGCCAATTGCCAGTGGAAACCTTCCTCATCGCCACCCAGATCGGCGCTGCCGAAGCGCTCGTTGCCCGCAACGGTTCGGGCATCAACAGCCCGCAAGACCTGGTAGGCAAGAAAATTGCCGTGCCATTCGTGTCCACCGGGCACTACAGCCTGCTGGCGGCGCTGAAGCAGTGGAAGATCGACCCGTCTAAAGTGACCATCCTCAACCTTGATCCACCGGCCATCATTGCCGCCTGGAAGCGCGGTGACATCGACGCTACCTACGTTTGGGACCCAGCCCTGGGCGTGGCCAAGGAAAGCGGCAAGGTGTTGATCACTTCGGGTGAGCTGGCCAAGCTGGGCGCGCCTACCTTCGACGCCTGGATCGTGCGCAAGGACTTCGCCGCCAAGCACCCGGAGATCGTCAAGGCCTTCGCCAAGGTGACCCTGGACGCCTACGCCGACTACCGCAAAGACCCGAAAGCCTGGCTGGCCAACCCGGGCAATGTCGACAAGCTGGTGAAGCTGTCCGGCGCCAAGGCCGCTGACATCCCGCTGCTGTTGCAGGGCAACGTCTACCCGCTGGCCGCTGACCAGGTTACTGCACTGGGCGCCCCCACTACCCAGGCCATCACCAACACCGCCACCTTCCTGAAAGAACAAGGCAAGGTCGACGCCGTGCTGCCCGACTACGCCCCGTACGTGAGCGCGCAGTTCGTTCAATAACCCTTTGGCCCCCATCTGCTCGGCTCTTGTGGGAGCGGGCCCTGCCCGCGAAGCACTCACCTCGATACCCCTGAAACACCGAGGTGGTCTTTTCGCGGGCAGAGCCCGTTCCCACACAAGACAGCAGTAAAGCCCGCACAAGGAACAGCCCCATGGCCCTGCTGCAACTCGAGCGCATCAGCGCACAGTACCCTGGCGCCGCGACGCCGGTGCTGGCCGACATCAACCTGTCCCTGGGCCCGCAGCAACTGCTGGTAGCCCTGGGCCCCTCGGGCAGCGGCAAGACCTCGCTGCTGAACCTGATCGCCGGGTTCGTCGAGCCCAGTGCCGGGCGCATCACCCTCGACGGCGTGCCGGTGAAAGGCCCCAGCGCCGAGCGCGGCGTGGTGTTCCAGGACGATGCCCTGCTGCCCTGGCAGGACGTGCTGGCCAACGTGGCATTCGGCCTGGAGCTGGCTGGCGTGCCCCGTGAAAAACGCGAACTGCGCGCCCGCGACATGCTGGCCCTGGTAGACCTGGCCGACTTCGGCAGCCGCCGCGTGTGGCAACTGTCCGGCGGGCAAAAACAGCGCGTCGGCCTGGCCCGCGCGCTGGCCGCCGACCCGCGCGTGCTGCTGATGGACGAACCCTTCGGCGCCCTGGACGCCTTCACCCGCGAGCAAATGCAGGAACTGCTGCTGCAAGTGTGGAAGCGCACCGCCAAGCCGGTGTTCCTGATTACCCACGACATCGAAGAAGCAGTATTCCTGGCCACCGACCTGATCCTGCTGGCGCCCAACCCCGGCCAAGTCGTTGAACGCCTGAGCCTGGACTTCGGCCAGCGCTACAGCGCCGGCGAGTCCGCGCGCTCAATCAAGTCCGACCCGCGCTTTATCGAAACCCGCGAGCACGTGCTGGCGCGGGTGTTCTCCCAACGTACCGCACTGCAACAGGAGCCGGCATGAGCAGCTACCAGGTCCCCGCCACCGCCCAGGCCACGTTGATCAAACCGGTGAAGCCGCGGCGCCAGCTGAGCACGCGCGCCATCAGCACCATCACCCTGCTGACCCTGCTGGCCATCTGGTGGGCCGTGACCGCCACCGGCCTGATCGAGCCGCTGTTCCTGCCCTCGCCCGGCGCCGTGCTGGGCAAGGGCTGGCTGCTGGCAACCAAGGGCTACATGGACGCCACCTTGTGGCAGCACCTGGGCGCCAGCCTGGGTCGCATTGGCCTGGCGCTGGGTTTTGCCGTTCTCACGGCGATCCCTATCGGCATCGCCATCGGCACCAACCGCATCGCCCGCGGCATCTTCGACCCGCTGATTGAGTTCTACCGCCCAATTCCGCCGCTGGCCTACCTGCCGCTGATCGTGATCTGGTGCGGCATTGGCGAGCTGTCCAAGGTGCTGCTGATCTACCTGGCCATCTTCGCCCCCATTGCCATCGCCACCGCCACCGGCGTGCGCACCGTGGACCCGGCCAAGCTGCGCGCCGCGCAGTCGCTGGGCGCCACCCGCGCACAACTGATCCGCCACGTGATACTGCCCAGCGCCCTGCCCGACATCCTCACCGGCGTGCGCATCGGCCTGGGCGTGGGCTGGTCCACCCTGGTGGCCGCCGAGCTGATCGCCGCCACCAGCGGCCTGGGTTTCATGGTGCAGTCGGCCGCGCAGTTCCTGGTCACCGACGTGGTGATCTTGGGCATCCTGGTCATCGCCATCATCGCCTTCGCCCTGGAAATGGGCCTGCGCGCCCTGCAACGCAAGCTGGTGCCCTGGCACGGCCAAAGTCATTGATTGCTGCTTACCTTGAATAACGAGATAGCCATGAGCCTGACCATCACCCCTATCAGCCCTGCCATCGGCGCCGTCATCAGCGGCATCGACATCGCCCAGCCGCTGGCCGCCGAACACCGCGACGCCATCGAACAGGCGCTGCTCCAGCACCACGTAATCTTCTTCCGCGACCAGCCCGTCACCCCGCAGCAGCAGGCACGTTTTGCCGCGCAGTTCGGTGACCTGCACATCCACCCCATCTACCCGAATGTGCCGGAACAGCCCGAAGTGCTGATCCTCGACACCGCCGTCACCGACGTGCGCGACAACGCCATCTGGCACACCGACGTGACCTTCCTGCCCACCCCGGCGATGGGTGCGGTGCTCAGCGCCAAGCTGATCCCGCCCTACGGCGGCGATACCCTGTGGGCCAGCGGCATCGCGGCCTACGAGGCGCTGTCCGAACCGTTCAAGCGCCTGTTGGATGGCCTGACCGCTACCCACGACTTCACCAAGTCCTTCCCGCTGGAGCGCTTCGGCAGCACCCCTGAAGACCTGGCGCGCTGGGAAGAAGCCCGCCGCAAGAACCCGCCGATCAGCCATCCGGTGATTCGCACCCACCCGGTGAGCGGGCGCAAATCGCTGTTCGTCAGCGATGGCTTCACCACTCGCATCAACGAACTGGAACCGGCGGAAAGCGAGGCCATCCTCAAGCTGTTGTTCGCCCACGCCACCCGCCCCGAGTTCTTCGTGCGCTGGCGCTGGCAGGAGAATGACGTGGCGTTCTGGGACAACCGCAGCACGCAGCATTACGCGGTGGATGATTACCGGCCTGCGCGGCGGGTGATGCAGCGTGCGACCATCTTGGGCGATGCGCCGTTCTGAAAGAAGCCGTAGCAACGGCTTCTCAAGAGTAATCCTCACGATCATGAGGTTTTTTGACAGTCGGGGTAGTTAATTTCTGAAATCCACATGAACGCGAGGATTTTTAACCCTAAGCTGCCAACCTCTGTCAGATCGTTTTTGCATCACATCCCCAAGCGCCCCTGCACACTTTCCAACAGCTCACAGCCCTCCTGAAGCAGTTGGTAAGCAATATCCGCCGCCACATTCAGGTCCTTGCCCTCGATTGAGCAAGAATTCATGCACGACAAGGATTCCATCAGGTTGCGCACCGTCTGGAAACGGCGGGTGGCGAACTCGAAGAGGTCGAGGTCGGGGCAGTCGGGGTTGATCAGGAAGATGGGGGGTGAGGCGTCGTGGTTGGTCATGGCAAGTACTCTGGACAGTTGAGACAGCCACCTTCGCTTGCACGCGAATGAGGTGGCAGCTATGCGCAGGTGTGCAAGACCGGTCCAGAGCCGGCAGACCCGAAGGCCTCCCACACATAGCCGCCATAACGAGCACAGCAGGCAATTCTACTGCCTGCTGTGCGCTTACGGGACTAAGTTTCTGGACAGGCTTGCACGCCCGGTCGCTGATGCTCAGCAACGCAGAGGACTATAGGGCGATGCCTGGGGCATCACTACCCGGCCACTTCCGATAACACTGTGGGAAAAATCCCAAGATTTGTGGTGCCTGCTTCCCGAGCTTCGCCCGGTCCCACACGGCTCGGGAAGCAGGCGACACGGATTTACTTCAGCACCGCGCTACTAACGTCCACACGCTTGGGCAACAACCGATTCTGATAAAACAAATCCGCCGTCACCTGCTGCGCAGCCATGATCTTGTCGTCAATCGGCGAGATGGGCGAAGGCGGACGGTTGTCGATGTACTGCGCCACCACCGCCTTGGGCAGGCTCATGTTGCCCGCCAGCACGTTGATGCTGTCCTCGCGCTGGCTGCGCGTCAGCGCTTCAGCTTGGCTTAGTTCGTCCAGCACGCTGTGGATAAACGGCCCATTCTGCTCGGCGTACTGCCGGCGCGCAGTGTAAAGCGGCCCGGACAGGCCCAGCCCGGTGCCATCGGCGAGTTTGCGGGTGTGGCCGTCACTGAGCGCCAGCGAGGAGTACGGGTCCCAGATCACCCAGGCGTCAACGCTACCTTGCTCGAAGGCGGCGCGGGCGTCGGCGGGGCTCAGGTAGATGGGCTGGATGTCTTTGTAGGTGAGGCCAGCCTGGTTGAGGGCGCGCAGGATCAGGTTGTGCGAGCTTGAGCCCTTCTGGAAGGCGACTTTCTTGCCCTTGAGTTCGGCCACGCTGTGCAGCGGGCTGTCGTTTTTCACCAGGATCACTTCCGCCGCAGGTTTGGACGGTTCGGCGCCGATGTAGACCAGGTCCGCGCCTGCCGCTTGGGCAAACAGCGGCGGGATGTCGCCGGTGGAGCCTACGTCCAAAGCGCCGACGTTGAGGGCTTCGAGCATCTGCGGGCCGGCGGGGAATTCGATCCACTGCACCTTGGTGTGCGGGAACTGTTTCTCCAGCAGGCCGTGTTCCTTGGCCAGCACCAGGGCGATGGAGCCCTTCTGGTAGCCAATGCGCAGCGCGGCCGGGTCGGCCAGGGCGTTGAAGGTCAGGGCGAGCAGGGACAGGCCGGCCGCCAGGCGTGCTAGTGGTTTCATCAGGGTTCTCGCAATGCGGGGCCGGGGGCCGAAAAGCCCCCGGCTTGGAAGGGTCACTCAGCCAGCGATGGCTTTTCCCACAGGTTGATGCCGCCTTCGACGGCGAAACGGTCGATGGCCGCCAGTTCTTCCTGGGTGAACGACAGGTTCTTCAGGGCACCGACGTTTTCGATGATCTGCTCGGGGCGGCTGGCACCGATCAACGCGGAGGTCACGCGCGGGTCGCGCAGGGTCCAGGCCAGGGCCATCTGGGCCAGGCTTTGGCCGCGTTGCTGGGCGATTTCGTTCAACGAGCGGATGTGCGCCAGGTTGCTGTCAGACAGGTGCGATTGCAGCAGCGAGCCGCCACCCGGCTTGTTCACCCGGGCGTCCTTGGGCACGCCGTTGAGGTACTTGTCGGTCAGCAGGCCCTGGGCCAGCGGGGTGAAGGCGATGACGCCGCTGCCCAGTTCGTCGGTGACGTCCAGCAAGTCTTTTTCCACCCAACGGTTAAGCAGGTTGTAGGCCGGCTGGTGGATCAGCAATGGCACTTTCCATTCCTGCAGCAGCTTGGCGATCTCGCGGGTTTTCACGCCCGAATAGGAGGAGATGCCGATGTACAGCGCCTTGCCTTGCTGCACGGCGGTGGCCAGTGCGCCGGCGGTTTCTTCCAGCGGGGTGTCCGGGTCGAAGCGGTGCGAATAGAAGATATCCACGTAGTCGACGCCCAGGCGCTGCAGGCTCTGGTCCAGGCTTGCGAGGATGTATTTGCGCGAGCCGCCGCCCTGGCCGTACGGGCCGGGCCACATGTCCCAGCCGGCCTTACTGGAGATGATCAGTTCGTCGCGGTACTGCTTGAAGTCTTCGCGCAGCAGGCGGCCGAAGTTGATCTCGGCGCTGCCGTAGGGCGGGCCGTAGTTGTTGGCCAGGTCGAAGTGGTTGATGCCCAGGTCGAAGGCGGTGCGCAGCAGGGCGCGCTGGGTGTCGATGGGCGTGCTGTCGCCAAAGTTGTGCCACAGGCCCAGGGACAGGGCGGGCAGCACCAGGCCGCTGCGGCCTACGCGGCGGTAAGGGATGGACTCGTAGCGGTCTTGCGCAGCGATGTAGGTCATCGGTTCCTCGCTTTTATAAACTGCTTTGTATTTTATCGTGGGAGCGGGCTCTGCCCGCAAAGCAAACACCGCGGTGTTCTTTTCGCGGGCAGAGCCCGCTCCCACGTCGCTGTCATGAGAGAAACCGGTTCGCAGGCCTTTCCAGCCCCAGGTTCTCGCGCAACGTTGTGCCTTCGTATTCGGTTCGGAACAGCCCGCGGCGCTGCAGTTCGGGCACTACGTAATCAGCGAAATCTTCCAGGCCGCCCGGCAAATGTGGCACCAGCACGTTGAAGCCATCGGCCGCGCCCTGCTCGAACCACTCCTGCAACTGATCGACAATCTGCACCGCGGTTCCGATCAGGCTGTAATGCCCACGGCCACCGGCGATCTTGCGGCCCAATTCGGCCAGGCTCAGGTTTTCCTGCCCGGCCAGTTCGGTCAACAGTTTCTGCCGGCTCTGCTGGCCGCTGTCGGTCAATGGCAGCTCCGGCAACGGCCCGTCCAGCGGGTAGCCGGACAGGTCGAAGTTACCCAGCATACGCCCCAACAGTGCCACACCCACCTCGGGCTCCACCAGTGCCTGGAAGGCTTCGAACTTCTCGCGCGCCTGGGCCTCGGTATCACCCACCACCACGAACACCCCGGGCATGATTTTCAGCGAGTCGTCGCTGCGGCCGAACTTGGCCAGTCGACCTTTCAGGTCGGCGTAGAACGCCTGGGCGTTGGCCAGCGAAGTCTGGGCAGTAAAGACCACTTCGGCGGTTTGCGCCGCCAGCTCACGGCCGGTTTCCGAAGAGCCGGCCTGCACAATCACCGGCCGGCCTTGGGGCGAACGGGCGACGTTGAGCGGGCCCTTGACCCGGAAATGCTCGCCCACATGGTTAAGCACGTGCAGCTTGGCCGGGTCGTAATACTGCCCGCCGGCCTTGTCGCGGGTGAAGGCATCGTCGGCCCAGCTGTCCCACAGGCCGGTGACCACTTGGTAAAACTCGCGGGCACGGCTGTAGCGGTCGGCGTGGCCAATGTGCTCGTCGCGGCCGAAGTTCTGCGCCTCGGCGGCGGCATCGGAGGTCACCAGGTTCCAGCCGGCACGGCCGCCCGACAGGTGATCCAGCGAGGAGAACTTGCGCGCCACATGGTAGGGCTCGTTGTAGCTGGTGGTGACGGTGCTGATCAGGCCGATGTGTTCGGTGACTGCGCTCAGCGCCGACAGCAAGGTCAGCGGCTCGAAGTGATCCGAGCGTGCCATGCGGCTGGCGATGTCGCCGGTGGCCGCCGCCACGCTGTCGGCCACGAACAGGGTGTCGAAGCGCGCGCGCTCGGCCACCTGGGCCAGGCGCTTGTAGTGCTTGAAATCAAGGCCGGCGTTGGCCGGCACATCAGGATGCCGCCAGGCCGCCACGTGGTGCCCGGTGGCCATCAGGAACGCGCCCAATTTCAGTTGTCGTGGTGCCTGGCTCATGCTTTAGAAGTCCTTGCGTACTTGAATGCCGAAGTAACGTTGGTCATCACGCGGTACCGCGCGGTAGACGTAGCCGGTGCCGGTCGCCAGCAGTGGCGAGTAGGACTTGTTGAGCAGGTTCTTGCCTTCCAGCGACACGCGCCAGCCGCTGCCATAGTCGGCCAGGGCGATGCTGCCGTTCCAGATGCCATAGGCACCCTGGGTGGTGCCGGCCGCCTGGCTGATGTCGTACTGCACTTTGCTCTGCCAGTTGTAGTCGGTGCCCAGTTCGATATCCATGCCGTTGTCCAGCGGGATGTCGTAGTCGGCGCGCACGTAGGTTTTCCAGTCAGGGCTGAACGGCAACGCGTTGCCATTGACGTTGCAACTGGCGGCAGCGCCAGCCGGGCAGCTGAACTCGTCGACGCGTGCATGGGTGTAGGCAAAGGAGCCGGACAGCTTCAGGTTGCGCGTAGCCTGCAGGGCCCAGTCACCCTCGACGCCTTCGGTGCTGACCGTGCCGGCGTTGATCAGGCGGGTCACCACCTGGTTGGCCACCGTGTCGTAGAAGTTGGCCTGGTAGTTCTGGTACTCGCTGTGGAACACCGCCAGGTTGGTGGTCAGGCGGTTGTTCCAGCTGGACGCCTTGACCCCCAGTTCCCAGGTGTTGGAGGTTTCCGGCTTCAGGGCCTGGGTGTCACGCGGCTGCATGTTGAAGAACACGTTGTAGGCCGGGCCCTTGTAGCCGCGCGAGTAGGTCAGGTAGCTGGTGACGTTGTCGCTCAGGTCGTACTGGAAGCCCAGGCGCCCGGACCAGCCATGGGCATCGGTGTCGCCCGAACTGCTGGTGCTGGGGTTGATACCGTTGACGGCCACGACCGAGGTGGACGTGCGCTCGTGGTCGTAGCTGAGGCGGTCGTGGGTCCAGCGCAGGCCGGCAATGCCGCGGAAGGTAGAGGTGAAGTTGAAGGTGTTTTCCCCGAATGCCGCGACGCTGTCGCTGGTGGTGCCGTAGTTGGCGATGCCGTCGTTGGTGGCCGTTGGGGTGATCAATGTACGCTCGTAGGTCTCCTTGTCCCGGGCGTGCATGTAGTAAAGGCCCGCCACGTATTCCATGAACTCGCCCTTGGGCGAAGCGATGCGGAACTCCTGGCTGTACTGGTCGTAATTCAGGGTGCCGCGGTCATCAATGCCGGGGTAGGTGGCGCTGATGTTCGCCAGGTGGTCGGCGTCTTGCCACTGGTCGTTGTTCCAGCCACGCCAGGCGGTGATGGACGTCAGGGTGTAGTCGCCCAGGTTCCAGTCGGCCTGCGCCGACAGGCCCTTGTTGTAGTCGTTGACGTGGGTGCGATAGTCGCTGGCGATGTCACGGTTGTGCGAGCTGGCTGTTACCGGCGACAGCGCACTGCCGAACGAGGCCAGGGTGCTGCTACTGATCACGCCGTTGGGCGCGTCGCTGGCCGAGTTCATGTAGTCGGCCGACAAGGTCAGCTTGAAGTCGTCGTTGGGGGTGAACTCCAGTTTGCCGCGCGCACCCTTGCGGTTGTAACCGTTGAGCGTCTGGCCGTTGGTCTTGTTGTGCACGTTGCCGTCGTAGTCGCTCACCAGCGCGGTGAGGTTGCCTTTCAGGGTGCCGGGAATCAGCGTGCCACCGATGCCGAAGCGGGTGCGGCTTTCGTTGCCCTGGTAGTAGGACTGCTCCACGTAGCCGTGGGTCTCGTCGGTGGGGGCCTTGGTGGTGATGTTGAGCACCCCGGCCGAGGCATTCTTGCCGAACAGGGTGCCCTGGGGGCCGCGCAGTACTTCGATGCGTTCCAGGTCCAGCAGGTCGAGGGTGGCCATGCCGGGGCGGCCATACACGACGCCGTCGACCACGGTGGCCACGGTAGGCTCCACACCCGGCGAAGTCGAAATAGTGCCCACGCCACGAACAAACAGCGAAGTGTCCTTGTTCGAGGCACCAGTACGGAAGTTCACCGTGGGGATCTGCTGGACGATGCTTTCGATGCTGGTGCGGTTTTCCCGGCCCAACTGTTCACCGTCGAGCACGGTCACGGCCACGGGCACCTTCTGCAGCGACTCTTCGCGGCGGGTGGCGGTGACGGTCACCGACTTGAGCACTGGCTCGGCGCTGCTGTCGCTGGCTGCAGCCGTGGCGTCCGCTGCCTGGGCAGCGCCCAGCGGCATGGCAGCGCAGGCAGCCAGGGTCCAGCCGAAGGCCTGGGCCAAGGTGGTGGTTTTGAAGCGATCCCCAAATCGGTTTTGCATGTCGATGCCCTGCTCGAAGGTTGTGGCCCTGGCCGTGGCTCTGCGGCCACTGCGTCTGTCGTTTCGCAGAAAGGTGTCGTGGGCATTCGCTCGAGCGAGTAGCAGACAAAGCACTTTGTTAGCGCTAACATCGAAAGTATCGGCAATGCATACATAGACCGTCCAATACTGAAAAATTACTTTTATATGCTTTTAAGTTTTATGAGGAGCAATGCGTGAGCGACGACAAGCGCAAACGCCGGGGCGCCGGGCGCGTGACATTGAACACCGTGGCCAAGCAGGCCGGCGTGTCAGCCATCACCGTGTCGCGCTATTTCAACCAGCCCGACCAGGTGTCGCCCGAGCGCCGTGAACGCATTGCTGCCGTCGTCAATGAACTGGGCTACGTGCCCAACCTGGTGGCCGGGGGACTGGCGTCGGCGCGGGGCAAGATCGTCGGCATGGTGATACCCAACATCTCCGGGCCGATCTTCGCCAACACCATCCAGGGCTTCAGCGACACCCTGAGCCGCCATGGTTACCAACTGCTGCTGGCGTCCAGTTACTTTTCCGTGGACCAGGAAGAAAGCGCCGTGCGCGCCTTCCTGGGCTGGTCACCGGCGGCGCTGGTGCTGACCAGCCACTTTCACAGTGAGGCCACGGAAAAGATGATCGCCGAGGCGGACATCCCGCTGATCGAGACCTGGGACTACCGGCCCGAGCGCAGCCCGATCCAGATCGGCTTTTCCCACTTCCAGGTGGGCGTCACAGCCGCGCGGTACCTGCATGGCAAGGGCTACCGGCGCATCGCCTTCGTGCAGAACAGTGCAGCCGGGGACTTCAGTGCCCTGGAGCGACGTGACGGTTACAGCGCGGCCATGGCTGAACTGGGCCTTGAACCGCAGGTGTATGCCCCGCAGGAAGGGCTTGCACCGTTTGAGGCGGGCAAGCAGGCCATGCAGGCGCTGATGGCCAGCCAGCCGCCGCCCCAGGCGATCATCTTTGCCAACGACAACCTGGCGGCCGGTGGGTTGCTGGCAGGGCAGCGGGCGGGGGTGAAGATCCCTGAGGATTGCGCAGTGGTGGGGTTTGGCGATTATCCGTTTGCCGAGATGCTGATGCCGAGCCTGACCACCATCAAACCGCCGGCGCTGGAGATTGGGGTGTTGGCAGCGACGCGGGTGTTGGAGAGTCTGGGGGAGGTGGACGTTGAGCGCCTGAATCTGCTGGAGTGCCGGCTGGTAGAACGCGAAAGCGCCTAGCCATGTGGGGCCGCAACCTGGCGGCTCTCACCATCGCTAAAGGCGGGTGTGAAGCTCGGGAAAAGGCCAACGCGCGCTACCTGAAAAAACCGCGGTGGCTGCTTCCCGAGCTTCGCCCGGTCCCACAGGGGGCGTGAGCATCTTCCTGGGTCAGCGCACCATATGCAGGAACTGCATGTGCCGCTCGTATTGATCGAGGATGTCGTTAATCACCTGCTCACGGGTGTAACCCACCAGGTCATAGTCCTGGCTACCCTCGGCCAGATGCACCTCGGCGCGGTAGTAACGGCGGTTCTTCAACTCCTTGGTGCCCATGCCGCCACGGGCGAACGACGGCGTGAAGTAGCCGCGCATCTGCACCTGGTAGATGAACGGGCGCTCTTCGCCGTGGCCGATTTCCAGGCTGACCTGGTCGTGGCTGAGGTCTTCCTGGGTGACGACCTTGAGGCCCTTCTCGGTGAACACCGCCGAGACTTCCTCGATCGCCGGGCGCACCAGGGTGTCCATGAAACGGTACACCTCGTCGCGCGATGGGAAGTGCACGGCCTGGCCCAGGCGCTGACGCCAGCCGCCTCGCCCGCGACGGCTGTTGGTGGCCACCGGTGCCAGGGAGTACATCTGCGCGATCTTGCGCTGGGACTCCAGGTAGAACGCCTTGTGCAGGCCCCACATCATGGCCAGCAGGATCAGCGAGAACGGCAGCGACGTCAGTACCACCGCGGACTTCAGCGAATCGATGCTGCCCGCGAACAGCAGGCCACTGGTGATGACGGCAGTCATCACGCCCCAGAACACGCGCAGCCACTTGGGCCCGTCTTCGTCGGCGTTGCCACCGCGGGCGGACAGAGTCGACAGCACCACGGTGCCGGAGTCTGCCGAGGTCACGAAGAACACGAAGCTAATGAACACCGTGACGGCGATCACTTCGCGGCTCCACGGGTAGGTCTGCAACAGCAGGTACAGGGTCTTGGCCGGGTCGGCCAGCGCCGACTGGCCCAGGGCGGTCATACCGTGGTTGAGCACCATGTCGATGGCGCTGTTCCCGAAGATCGACATCCACGCCAGGGTAAAGCCCAGCGGGATCAGCAGCACGCCGAAAACGAACTCGCGAATGGTGCGGCCACGGGAAATACGCGCGATGAACAGCCCCACGAATGGCGCCCAGGCTATCCACCAGGCCCAGTAGAACACCGTCCAGTTGCCCAACCAGTCGCTGGGTTTGTCGTAGGCGTAGACATCGAAGCTCTTGGTGGGCAGCGCCCCCAGGTAGTCGCCCACGTTCTGGATCAGCGTGGTCAGCAGGTGCTGGGTAGGCCCGGCGAACAGCACGAACAGCAGCAGCGCCACAGCCAGCAGCATGTTGATGTCGGACATCACCCGCACGCCCTTGTCCACGCCGGACACGGCGACGATGATCGCCGCGCCCATCATCAGCGTGATCAGGATGACCTGCACCCACTGGGTGTGCGGCACGCCGAACAGGATGTCCAGGCCGGAATTGAGGTGCAGCACGCCAAAGCCCATGTCGGCGCCCAGGCCGAACACCGTGGCGATGATGCCGAAGCCGTCCACGGCGTAGCCGATGGGGCCGTTGATGCGCTTGCCGATCAGCGGGAACAACGCCGAGCGCAGCGCCAGCGGCAGGTTATGCCGGTAGGCGAAATACGCCAGCGCCATCCCCACGAAGGCGAACACACCCCAACCGTGCAGGCCCCAGTGCAGGAACAGCAACTGCATGGCCTGGCGCGCAGCCGCCTGCGTGCCGCCCTCGCCTTGTGGCGGGGTAAGCATGTGGGTCAGGGGTTCGGAGACGCAGAAGAAAAACAGGGTAATGCTGATGCCGGCGGCGAACAGCATGCCGGCCCACGACAGGTAACTGAATTCGGGCTCGTCGTGGTCGGCACCGAGCTTGATCTTGCCGTAGCCAGACAAGGCGGTGACCACCACGAAGACCAGATACAGGGTCATGGCCAACATGTAATACCAGCCAACGGTGTTGGCGGCCCAGGCCTGTGCGGCGTTAAGCCACGCCCCGGCTTGCTGCGGGAACGCGATGACGACAATGCCAAACAGCAGGATGAAGCTGGCGGCGAAGTAGAACACCGGAGGGTTCATGCGGACATTGCCGCTGGCGGGAGAAGACGAGGCACTCATGGGCAGTGCACCTCGAAAGGCGGGAAAACAGCTGAATAGAGCGTTTTCAGCAAGGGATGACCTCCTGTAGAACGCGGAACGCGAACATCTTTTAAATTGAACAACCGTTCAATTTAACCACAGATGGCCACTCCAGACCAAACCGGGCGCCCCGGCGCCTTTAAAAATCGACTGCTGTGAGATGTGGAAGCGGCGTCTGTGGGAGCGGGCTCTGCCCGCGAAGAGAACGCTGCGGTGTATCAGTCAACCCGCAGTGTGGCCTTCGCGGGCAGAGCCCGCTCCCACAGCAGCAAAATTGGAATTAGAGGTTATTTCTGGGTGCCGTCATCGTGCTGCAGATTGGCCTGGGTCAGGTTGCTGCCGGCCGCCACATTGCGCGTCAGCCACACATTGCCGCCGATGGTGGAGCCCTTGCCAATGGTGATGCGCCCCAGAATGGTCGCCCCGGCATAGATCACCACATCGTCCTCGACAATCGGGTGACGCGGGTGGCCTTTCTGCAACTGCCCCGACTCGTCCGCCGGGAAACGCTTGGCGCCCAGGGTCACGGCCTGGTAGATGCGCACCCGTTCGCCAATTATCGCCGTCTCGCCGATGACCACGCCGGTGCCATGGTCGATGAAGAAGCTGGGGCCGATCTGTGCGCCGGGGTGAATGTCGATGCCGGTGGCCGAATGCGCCAGCTCCGAGCTGATGCGCGCCAGCAATGGCAGGCCAGCACGGTACAGGTGATGCGCCAGGCGGTGATGAATGACGGCGAGGATACCGGGGTAGCACAGCAGCACTTCATCCACGCTGCGCGCCGCCGGGTCGCCGTGGTAGGCCGCCAGCACGTCGGTGTCCAGCAAAATGCGCAGCTGCGGCAAGGCTGCGGCGAAGCCCTGGATCAGCGCCAGGGCGTGGGCGTCCACATCTTCCTGGGCTTGCTGATGGCGGGCGGCGTAGCGCAGCTCCAGCCGGGCCTGGGCCAGCAGCGCATTGAGCGCGGCGTCCAGGGTGTGGCCGACGTAGAAGTCCTCGCTTTCCTCGCGCAGGTCCACCGGGCCCAGGCGCATGGGGAACAACGCGCCGCACAATTGTTCGAGAATGCAGCGCACCGCCTCGCGCGAAGGCAATTGCCGCCCACCCTGCTCGCCGCTGCTGCGCCCATTCGCACTGCGCCACTGCTCGCGCGCACCGCGTAACTGGCCAACGATGGACTGCAGTTGCCAGTGGCCGTTGGGCCCTTGGGGTTTGTCGCTCACAATGGGTACTCCTGAAAGGGCCGCCTGATCGGCGCCCACTCTACGGTAGATTGTCGCACCGCAAAAAGAACGGATTCTGATGGATGGTGAAGTTATGAACATAAGGCAGGGCGGGTGTTCCTTTCCTTACAGAGGGGCTCTTGTGGGAAACCCTCGACCTGGTGGGAGCTCACCCGTCCCGTGGGAGCGGGTTCTCCCCGCGAAAAGAACACCACGGTCCCGCAGGCAGAGCCCGCTCCCAGCACAGCACAGGGTTGCTCACCCATCAGCGGCTGCCTATAGTCCTGTTTCCCCCACCCACCGGAATCCCCATGATCACGCAATCGCTTGCCCGCTTCCCCCGCCTCGAACTGCTCGGTGCGCCCACCGCACTGGAAAAACTCGAGCGACTGTCCCAGTGGGTTGGCCGCGATATCTACGTCAAGCGTGACGACCTGACTCCGCTGGCCATGGGCGGCAACAAGTTGCGCAAACTCGAATACCTGGCCGCCGACGCCCTGGCCCAGGGCTGCGACACCCTGGTCACCGCCGGCGCCATCCAGTCCAACCACGTGCGCCAGACTGCCGCCATCGCCGCCAAGCTGGGCCTGGGCTGCGTGGCCCTGCTGGAAAACCCCATCGCCACCGACGACAGCAACTACCTGGGCAACGGCAACCGCCTGCTGCTGGACCTGTTCGACGCCAAGGTGGAGCTGGTGGAGAACCTGGACAACGCCGACGCACAGCTGCAAGCCCTGGCATTGCGCCTGGCCGACAGCGGCCGCAAGCCGTACCTGGTGCCCATCGGCGGCTCCAACGCGCTGGGCGCCCTGGGCTACGTGCGCGCCGGCCTGGAGCTGGCCGAGCAGATCAAGGCCACGGGCCTGGACTTCGCTGCCGTGGTACTGGCTTCCGGCAGCGCCGGCACCCACAGCGGCTTGGCCCTGGGCCTGAGCGAGTCGCTGCCGCAGTTGCCCGTAATCGGCGTCACCGTGTCACGCCCCGAAGAAACCCAGGCGCCCAAGGTGCAAGGCCTCGCCGAACGCACTGCCGAGCTGCTGGGCGTGCCACTGCCCGACCGCTTCAAGGTAACCCTGTGGGATGAATTCTTCGGCCCGCGCTATGGTGAACCCAACGCCGGCACGTTATCGGCGATAAAGCTGGTGGCCAACCAGGAAGGCCTGCTGCTGGACCCGGTCTACACCGGCAAGGCCATGGCCGGCCTGCTGGACGGCATCGGCCGCCAGCGCTTCGGCCACGGCCCGGTGATTTTCCTGCACACCGGCGGTGCCCCGGCGCTGTTCGCCTACCCGGGCATCTGGTCAAACTGATATACCCGCAACAAATTAAAAATAAACTTTTTATTATTTTCAGCAATAACGACAGGCGGCGATAATTGCGCCTCCAACGCAAGGATGCGTTGCCTTCCCTCACAACAACATGGGGCTTCACATGACTTTTTCTGCGTTGCGTCGCAATCTCCTCATCGCCAGCATGGGCCTGGTCATGGGTTCGGCACTGATTGGCCAAGCCGTGGCCGGTGACGAGTTGGATACCATCAAGAAGAACGGCGAGATCCGCGTCGGCCTGGAAGGTACCTACCCGCCCTTCAGCTTCGTCGACGACAGCGGCAAGCTGAGCGGCTTCGAGGTCGAGTTCGCCCAGGCGCTGGCCAAGGAACTGGGTGTGAAAGCCAAGCTGGAGCCAACCAAGTGGGACGGCATTCTGGCCGCGGTGGACTCCAAGCGCCTGGATGTGGCCATCAACCAGGTGACCATCTCCGACGAGCGCAAGAAGAAGTATGACTTCTCCGAGCCCTACACTGTTTCCGGCATCCAGGCCCTGACCCAGAAGAAAGACGCCGGCAAGATCGCCTCGGCCAACGACCTCACCGGCAAGAAGGTCGGCGTAGGCCTGGGCACCAACTACGAGCAGTGGCTGAAGGACAACGTGCCGGGCGCCATCGTCAAGACCTACGACGACGACCCCACCAAGTACCAGGACCTGCGCGTTGGCCGCATTGACGCCATTTTGGTCGACCGCCTGGCCGCCTTCGAACTGATCAGCAAGACCAACGACACCCTGGCCGTTTCGGGCCCGGCCTTCTCCAAACAGGAAGCCGGCGTGACCCTGCGCAAGGGCGAACCGGAACTGCTGGACGCCATCAACAAGGCAATCGACAAACTGCGCGCCGATGGCACCTTGGCCAAACTGTCGCAGAAGTACTTCGGCGCTGACGTGACAAAATGATCGAAGACAGTCTGAAACTGGCGCTGGATTCAGCGCCTTTCCTGCTCAAGGGTGCCGAGTTCACGGTGCTGCTGAGCCTTGGCGGGATGTTTTTCGGTTTGCTGCTGGGCTTCGGCCTGGCGCTGATGCGGCTGTCGCGCTTCATGATGTTGCGCGGCATTTCGCGGGTGTACGTGTCGTTCTTTCGCGGCACGCCGTTGCTGGTGCAGTTGTTCGTTATCTATTACGGCCTGCCGCAGATCGGTATCGAACTGGACCCACTGCCGGCCGCCCTGATCGGCTTTTCGCTGAACATGGCCGCCTACGTGTGTGAAATTCTGCGGGCCGCCATCAGCTCGGTGGACCGCGGCCAGTGGGAAGCTGCAGCCAGTATCGGCATGACCCGCGGCCAGACATTGCGCCGGGCTATTCTGCCGCAAGCCGCACGCACTGCCCTGCCGCCATTGGGCAACAGCTTCATTTCACTGGTGAAGGACACCGCCCTGGCCGCCACCATCCAAGTGCCGGAACTGTTCCGTCAGGCGCAACTGATCACCGCACGTACCTTCGAAGTGTTCACCATGTACCTGGCCGCAGCCCTGATCTACTGGGTACTTGCCAGTGCCCTGTCAGTGCTGCAGAACCATCTTGAAGCACGGGTGAACCGCCATGACCAGGAGTCCTGACGCCATGATCGTGGTGGAAAAACTGACCAAGCAATTCAACGGCACCACGGTGCTCAAAGGCATCGACCTGCAGGTAGACGCCGGCGAAGTGGTGGCCATCATCGGCCCCAGCGGCTCGGGCAAGACCACGTTCCTGCGCTGCCTGAACCTGCTGGAAACCCCGGACAGCGGACGGATCCGCATGGGCGACATCGAAATCGACTTCAGCCGCATCGCCCAGCAACAGGGGCTGATTCGCCGCCTGCGCCAGCAGGTGGGTTTCGTGTTCCAGAACTTCAACCTGTTCCCGCACCGCACGGCGCTGCAAAACGTGGTCGAAGGCCCGGTGGTGGTCAAGAAGACCCCACGCGCGCAAGCCGAGGCCCTGGGCCGCAAGCTGCTGGCCAAGGTGGGCCTGGCAGGCAAGGAAGACGCCTACCCGCGCAAACTGTCCGGCGGGCAGCAACAACGGGTGGCCATTGCCCGCGCATTGGCCATGGAGCCGGAGGTGATTTTGTTCGACGAACCTACCTCGGCGCTGGACCCGGAACTGGTGGGCGAAGTGCTGGCGACCATTCGCAGCCTGGCTGAAGAGAAACGCACCATGATCATCGTCACCCACGAAATGGCCTTTGCCCGTGACGTGGCCAATCGTGTGGTGTTCTTCGACAAGGGTGTGATCGTGGAACAGGGCGAGGCGAAGGCCTTGTTCGCCAACCCTCGGCAAGAACGCACCCAGCAGTTCCTCAGCAAGTTCCTGGCTGGCTGAAAAGCCCTGTGGGAGCCGACTTGCCAGCGAGTTTTTGAGGCCAGAAAGCTCGCTGGCAAGCCAGCCCCCACAAGGTTATACCTTCGATGGCCGTAGGAAGGGTCTGAACAGCCGCAAAGGCAATCCCCCCACCTTGACCCCGCATCGGCGAAAACCTATCAAGGACGCCCGGCCTCAAGGAGAACCACCATGCGCCTGTTCAATGGATCTGAACTCTCGCCACCCACCCTGCCCGCCTGCGCCAGCCACGGCATCGGCCTGCACGCCGCCAGCCATCTCACCGCCCGCATCGCGCCCTACCCCGACATGAGCCAGGGCGACCTGGTAGAGCTGTTCTGGAACACCCGCTTCGTCCTCGCCCACCCCATACAGGCCGATGAAGTGGACCGCGCCCTGCAGTTGCCTATCCCAGCCAGCTTCGTGTTCGGCGGCGAAGCCCACCTGCATTACCGCGTGCTGCGCGTCGGCCATCGCGCACAGAAATCCCCCGGCCTGAGCGTCGCGGTGAAACTCGATTGCCCCGGCGGGTCGCTGCTTCAGGACGGCGAAAACCAGTTCCTGGCGCCCGTGCAAATGCCCGACACCGTTTGCCTGAACGACTTGAAACGCGGCGTGCCGTTCAGCATCGAGCCCTGGCGCCACATGGCCGCGCTGGACAGCCTGACCCTGCGCTGGGGCGATCTGCGCCTGGACCTGCCGCCGCTGCACGCCAGCCAGCCGGGCCAGCCCATCAAGGGCCGCATCCCCAAATCGATGGTGCGCGAGGCCGGCCAGGACGCCCATCTGGAAGTCACCTATTGCATCCTCGACCGGGTGGGTAACCCGTCTGGCTGGGCCCCTGCGCGGCAGGTGTGCGTGTACCGCGATCCCACTTCTATTGATATTCCTAAAGGTTAGTATATTTAAACTTTATACACGATTAGGGTATATAAACCGGACCACCGGACCAACGTATTTTTCGTCGCGGCCACGCGGCGCTTTTCATGACGTGAGGACGGTATGGTCAGCAACAACGATATCCAGGCGCATCTGGACACCCCGCCACCGCTGCTGCCCGCCAAGGTGCTGGGCAGCGACGCCGAGGCCCTGCAGGCCGCCCATGAACTGGCCGCCGCCGCGCGCAACGGCGCCGCCACCCGTGACCGCGAGCGACAATTGCCCTGGGCGCAGCTCGAGCAGTTCACCGCCAGTGGCCTGGGCAGCATTTCCATCCCCCGCCAGTTCGGCGGGCCGCAGCTTTCCTTCGTGACCATCGCCGAAGTGTTCCGCATTGTCTCGGCCGCCGACCCGGCGCTGGGGCAGATCCCACAGAACCAGTTCGGTCTGCTGCACCTGCTGCCTGGCGTGGCCACCGAACAGCAGCAACGCCACCTGTTCGCCTCGGTGCTGCAAGGCGCACGGATCGGCAACGCCGGCCCCGAACGCGGCACCCGCAACACTCTGGAGCTCAAGGCTCGCATCACCCGCCAGGGCGATGGTTACGTGCTCAACGGCCAGAAGTTCTATTCCACCGGGGCGCTGTTCGCCCACTGGGTGGCGGTCAAGGCGCTGAACGAGGACGGCCGCCAGGTCATGGCTTTCGTGCCCCGTGGCACCCCCGGCCTGCGCATCGTCGACGACTGGAGCGGCTTCGGCCAGCGCACCACCGCCAGCGGCACCGTGCTGCTGGACAACGTGGCCGTGGCCGCGGACCTGGTGGTGGACAACTGGCGCAGCGGTGAACGCCCGAATATCCAGGGCGCCGTGTCGCAGTTGATCCAGGCCGCCATCGATGCCGGCATCGCCGAAGAAGCCATCGCCGACACCATCAGCTTCGTGCGTGAACGTTCGCGGCCGTGGATCGACGCCAACGTCGAACGCGCCAGCCACGACCCCTACGTGATTGCCGACGTCGGCCGCCTGACCCTGGAGCTGCACGCCGCCCAGGCGCTGCTGCGCAAGGCTGGGCGGGTGCTGGACGAAGTGTTCGCCGCCGTCATCGACGAGGCCGCGGCCGCCCGCGCCTCCATTGCCGTGGCCGAGGCCAAGGTACTGACCACCGAAATCTCGCTGCAGGCCAGCGAGAAGCTGCTGGAACTGGCCGGCAGCCGCGCCACCCTGGCCGAGTTCAACCTGGACCGCCATTGGCGCAATGCCCGCGTGCACACCCTGCACGACCCGGTGCGCTGGAAATACCACGCCGTGGGTGACTACCACCTCAACGGCCACCTCCCCGCCCGCCACTCCTGGATTTGACCAGACCACTGGAGAACGCAATGAACGCATTCACCCCCACGCCCGGCCCGGTGGCGCTGATCCGCTCCGACGCCCAGGCCATTGAGACCGCCCACCGCCTGGCCGCCACCCTGCGCCAGGACAGCATCGTGCGCGACCGCGAACGCCGCCTGCCCCATGACGAACTGGCCTTGTTCAGCCAGTCCGGGCTGTGGGGCATCAGCGTGCCCAAGGCCTTCGGCGGCGCCGGGGTGTCCAACGTCACCCTGGCCCAGGTGGTGGCCATCATCGCCCAGGCCGACGCCTCCCTGGGGCAGATCCCGCAGAACCACTATTACGCCCTGGAGGTGCTGCGCGTGAACGCCAGCCCCGCGCAGCAACAGCGCCTGTACGCCGAAGTGCTGGCCGGCCAGCGTTTCGGCAATGCCCTGGCCGAACTGGGCACCAAGACCGCCCACGACCGCACCACCCGCCTGACCCGTGACGGTGAGGGCTACCGCATCGACGGCCGCAAGTTCTACGCCACCGGCGCCCTGTACGCCCAGCGTATCCCTACCTCGGTGGTGGACGAACATGGCGTACAGCAACTGGCCTTCGTGGCCCGCGACAGCCAGGGCCTGGACGTGATTGATGACTGGAGCGGCTTTGGCCAGCGCACCACCGGCAGCGGCTCGGTGGTGTTCGATAACGTCTACGTGGCAGCCGAGGACGTGATCGCGTTCCAGAGCGCCTTCGAGCGCCCTACCCCGGTCGGCCCCCTGGCGCAGATCCTCCACGCCGCCATCGACACCGGCATCGCCCGCGCCGCCTACGAAGATGCCCTGCACTTCGTGCGCACCCGCACCCGGCCCTGGATCGATTCGGGCATAGACAAAGCGGTGGACGACCCTCTGACCCTGAAATCCATCGGCCACCTGGCGGTCCGTCTGCACGCCACCGAAGCACTGCTGGAACGCGCCGGTGAATACCTGGACTTGGCCCAGGCGGACAGCAACGCCGACACCGTGGCCGCCGCCTCCATTGCCGTGGCCGAGGCCCGCGCCATCAGCACCGAAGTGTCGCTCACGGCAGGCTCCACCCTGTTCGAACTGGCCGGCAGCCAGGCCACCCTCGCCGAGCATGGCCTGGACCGTCACTGGCGCAACGCCCGGGTGCACACCCTGCACGACCCGGTGCGCTGGAAGTACCACGCCATTGGCAACTACTACCTCAATGACCAGAAGCCGCCACGCCGGGGGACGATCTGATGAGCGATAAAAAGATCCTGCTCAATGCCTTCAACATGAACTGCATCGGGCACATCAATCACGGCCTGTGGACGCACCCACGCGACACGTCCACCCAGTACAAGACCATCGAATACTGGACCGACCTGGCGAAGACCCTTGAACGCGGCCTGTTCGACGGGCTGTTCATCGCCGATATCGTCGGCGTCTACGACGTGTATCAGGACAGCGTCGACGTGCCCCTGCGCGAGTCCATCCAGTTGCCGGTCAACGACCCGTTACTGCTGGTCTCGGCCATGGCGGCCGTCACCCGCCACCTGGGTTTCGGCCTCACCGCCAACCTCACCTACGAACCGCCGTACCTGTTCGCCCGGCGCATGTCCACCCTCGACCACCTGAGCCGTGGCCGGGTGGGCTGGAACATCGTCACCGGCTACCTGGACAGCGCCGCCAAGGCCATGGGCCTGAGCGAGCAGGCCGAACACGACCGCCGCTACGACCAGGCCGACGAGTACCTGCAAGTACTGTACAAGCTGTGGGAAGGCAGCTGGGAAGACGACGCCGTGGTCAACGACCCGGCCCGCCGCGTGTACGCCGAGCCGACCAAGGTGCACAAGGTCCGCCACCAGGGCGAGTTCTATCAGGTGGAGGGCTATCACCTGTGCGAACCCTCTCCCCAGCGCACACCGGTGCTGTTCCAGGCCGGCGCCTCGGACCGCGGCCTGCTGTTCGCCGGCCGGCACGCCGAGTGCGCATTCATCAGCGGCCAGACCAAGCCCGCCACCCGCGTCCAGGTCGACAAGGTGCGCGCCAGCGCAGCCGCGGCCGGCCGTCGACCGCAGGACATCAAGGTGTTCATGGGCCTGACCGTGATCGTGGCACCGACCGAAGCAGCAGCGCGGGCCAAGCACGCCGAATACCTGGAGTACGCCAGCGCGGAAGCCGGCGTGGCGCATTTCGCCAGCTCCACCGGCATCGACTTTGCCCAGTACGAACTCGACGAGCCTATCCAGTACGTGAAAAGCAACGCCATCCAGTCAGCCACCAAGAACCTGCAGAACAACGACTGGACCCGTCGCAAGCTGCTGGACCAGCACGCCCTGGGCGGACGCTACATCACCCTGGTCGGTTCGCCCGAACAGGTGGCGGACGAGTTGATTGGCTGGCTCGACGAAACCGGGCTGGACGGCTTCAACCTGGCGCGCACCGTCACCCCGGAAAGCTACGTGGACTTCATTGACCTGGTGGTGCCGGAACTGCAACGGCGCGGCCGGTACAAGACCGCCTACGAGGAAGGCACCTTGCGCGAGAAGCTGTTCGAGCAAGGGGCGCGGCTGCCCCAGAACCACATCGCCCGCGAATTCAAGACTTCCGCTGCCTGAACCGTGCCCGCGAGAGGCCCGAATGATCATGACAAATTGTGGACTGAACACCATGAAAATACTCACCACCCTGCTTCTCACCCTCGGCCTTGCCACCACCCTGGCCCACGCCGCCGAAGCCCCGCTGAAAATCGGCACCACCGCCGCCTTCGCCATCCCGCTGGAGGCCGCCGTGGCCGAAGCCGACAAGCAAGGCCTTAAGGTGCAACTGGTGGAATTCACCGACTGGATTGCCCCCAACGTCAGCCTGGCTGCCGGCGACATCGACGTGAACTACTTCCAGCACATCCCCTTCCTGGAAAACGCCAAGGCGGCCGCCGGTTTCGACCTGGCGCCCTACGCACCCGGGATCATCAACAACGTCGGCCTGTACTCCAAGAAGTACAAAAGCTTCAGCGAACTGCCCGACGGCGCCACCGTCGCCATCGCCAACGACCCCATCAACAGTGGTCGCGGCCTGCAACTGCTGGCCAAGGCCAAGCTGATCAGCCTCAAGGATGGCGTGGGCTACAAGGCCACCGAAGACGATATCGTCGCCAACCCCAAGCACCTGAAGATCCTGCAGGTGGAAGCGGTGCAATTGGTGCGTGCCTACGATGACGCCGACCTGGTGCAGGGCTACCCGGCCTACATCCGCCTGGCGAAGACCTTCGATGCCGAATCGGCGCTGCTGTTCGACGGCGTCGACCACCCTGAGTACGTGATCCAGTTCGTCATCCAGCCCAAGAACAAGGCCGACCCTCGCTTGGCCAAGTTCGTCGACATCTACCAGCACTCGCCGGTGGTACGCGCCGCCCTGGACAAGACCTACGGCAAGCTCTACCAGCCCGGTTGGGGGAGCTGAACATGAGCAGCGCCCAACGCCTGATTGAAACGGCCACGGCCATCAGCGCCGAGCGCACCCAGCTGCACCCGGAACTGGCCAATGCCCACGTGCGCTTCATCGGCGTGGGCAAGACCTACCAGGGCCAGCATGGCCCGGTGCAGGCCCTGCAAGGCATTGACCTGAACATCCAGCGCGGCGAGATCTTCGGCATCATCGGCCGCAGCGGTGCCGGCAAGTCGTCGCTGATCCGCACCATCAACCGCCTGGAGCAACCCAGCAGCGGCCGCGTGCTGATTGATCAGGTGGACATCGGCGAATTCGATGAAGACCACCTGGTGGCCCTGCGGCGACGCATCGGCATGATCTTCCAGCACTTCAACCTGATGTCGGCCAAGACCGTGTGGCAGAACGTCGAACTGCCGCTGAAGGTGGCCGGCGTGAGCCAGGCCGAGCGGCATCGCAAGGTCAGCCAGTTGCTGGACCTGGTGGGCCTGGCCGACAAGCGTCACGTCTACCCGGCGCAACTGTCCGGCGGGCAGAAGCAGCGGGTGGGCATCGCTCGCGCGTTGGTGCACGACCCGGCGATACTGCTGTGCGACGAGGCCACCTCGGCGCTGGACCCGGAAACCACCGAATCGATCCTGGCCCTGCTGCGCGATATCAACCAGCGGCTGGGCCTGACGGTGATTCTGATCACCCACGAAATGGCGGTGATCCGCGATATCTGCGACCGCGTGGTGGTACTGGAAAACGGCCAGTTAGTGGAGCAAGGCCCGGTGTGGCAAGTGTTCGGCGATCCACAGCATGAGGTCAGCAAGACCTTGCTGGCGCCCTTGCAACACGGTTTGCCGGCCGAGTTGCAGCAACGTTTGCACCCCGAGCCATACTCCAGCGCATCGGCCCTGGTACTGGGCCTGCGCCTGAATGGTGCCGACGGCGACGAGCCGGACCTGTCAGCACTGTTCCACAGCCTGGGCGGCCGCGTCAGCCTGCTGCAAGGCGGGGTGGAACGTATCCAGGGCCGTGCCCTGGGGCAGTTGGTGATTGCCGTGGCGCATTCGCCGCTGGATCGCCAGCAACTGGTGGAACGTGCGGCCCTGTGGGCGCATCGAGTGGAGGTACTGGGTTATGTGGGCTGAGCGGCTGCTGCAAGGCATCGTCGACACGCTGTTGATGGTGGGTGTGTCGTCCTTTATCGCACTGATCCTGGGCGTTCCGCTGGCAGTGATCCTGGTCACCAGCAGCAAGGGCGGCATCTACGAGGCGCCGGTGGTCAACCGGGTGCTGGGCGCCTTCGTCAATCTGTTTCGTTCGGTGCCGTTCCTGATTCTGATGGTGGCGCTGATCCCCTTCACGCGGCTGATCGTCGGTACCACCTATGGTGTGTGGGCGGCCGTGGTGCCGCTGACCATCGCCGCCACGCCGTTCTTCGCGCGCATCGCCGAAGTCAGCCTGCGCGAGGTGGACCATGGCCTGATCGAGGCCGCCCAGGCCATGGGCTGCCGGCGCTGGCACATCATCTGGCACGTGCTGCTGCCCGAGGCGCGGCCGGGCATCGTCGGCGGTTTCACCATCACCCTGGTGACGATGATCAACTCCTCGGCCATGGCCGGCGCCATCGGTGCCGGCGGCCTGGGCGACATCGCCTACCGTTACGGCTACCAGCGCTTCGACAGCCAGATCATGCTGACTGTAATCGTGCTGCTGGTGGTGCTGGTGGCGTTCATCCAGTTTGGCGGTGATCGGCTGGCCAAGGTGTTGAACAAACGCTGAGGTATCATGGCGGTCATCACCTATCCGTTGGCGACCGCGATGAAACTCGACCCCCAGGCCCTGCAACAGATCACCCAGACCACCCTGGGCAACTACAACCAGACCGCCGAAAGCTTCCGCGAAGGCACCCGCGACCACGACGTAAGCCAGAACATCGAGGCCCTGCTGCGCCATATCCAGGTGCCGGCGCCCGCGCATATCCTCGATTTCGGCTGCGGGCCGGGGCGTGACCTGCGTACCTTCACGCGGCTTGGCCATATCGCCACGGGGCTGGATGGCAGCGAGCGGTTTGCCGAAATGGCGCGGGCGGACAGTGGCTGCGAGGTGTGGCAGCAGAACTTCCTGGCGCTGGACCTGCCCGCCGAACGCTTCGATGGCATCTTCGCCAACGCCGTACTGTTCCACATCCCCAGCCAGGAATTGCCGCGGGTGCTGAGCCAACTGCACGCCACCCTCAAGCCCGGCGGCGTGCTGTTCAGCTCCAACCCGCGTGGCGACAACCAGGAAGGCTGGAAAGGGCCACGGTATGGGGCGTATCACGACCTCGAGAATTGGCGGCGGGTGCTGACCGAGGCTGGGTTTGTCGAGCTTGAACACTACTACCGCCCGGCAGGGCTGCCGCGTGAGCAGCAGCCTTGGTTGGCGAGTGTGTGGCGCAAGGCTTGAGTCCGCGGCGTCTGCTTCCCGAGCGTCGCCCGGTCCGACAAAATCCGAAAAATCTGCCGAGAGATGAACTGGCCTGTCCCAAACAGGCGGGGCATATTGATGGCAAGGCTAGCCGTCGGCGCAATTACGTGTCCGTATGTTACGCAGTGGCCTTCTTCGGCTCCTTGATCCTGTACCACGCCACATAAAGCGCCGGCAGGAACAGCAGCGTCAGCAAGGTGGCGCTGATGATGCCGCCGATCATGGCGTAGGCCATGGGGCCCCAGAATACTTCGCGGGCGATGGGGATCATGCCCAGGCTGGCGGCGGCTGCAGTCAGCAGGATGGGCCGGCGGCGATGCTGGGTGGCTTCCACCACAGCATCCCAGGGCGCGTAGCCGTCGCGTTCGAAGGCGTCGATCTGGGTTACCAGGATCACCGAGTTGCGAATGATGATGCCGATCAGCGCCAGAATCCCCAATATTGCCACAAAGCCCATGGGCGTGCCGGTGGGCACCAGTGCCACCACCACACCAATCAGGCCCAAGGGCGCGACGCTGACCACCAGGAACATTTTCTGCACGCTGTGCAACTGGATCATCAGGAAGGTGGCCATCAGGAACAGCATCAACGGCACCACCTTGGCGATCGGGCCCTGGGCCTTGCCGCTCTCCTCCACGGTTCCGCCGGTGGCCACCTTGTAACCTGCCGGCAGGCTGGCGGCGAAGTGTTCGATGTCGGGCTTGAGCTGGGTTACCAGGTCGGTGGGCTGGATCTGGTCGCGCACCGCCGCCTTGATAGTGATGGTGGGTCGCCGGTCGCGGCGCCACACCAGCGGTTGCTCCAGTTCATAACGCACGGTGGCGAAGGCCAGCAACGGAATCGACACACCATTGGGGGTGACGATCTGCAGGTTCTGCAAGGTCTCCGGCGAGCCACGCTCAGCATTTTCGGCGCGCCCCACCACATTGATCAGGTAAATGTCATCGTTTACCTGGGTGACCGCAGTGCCACTGACAATGCTGTTCATCAGCTTGGCCACGTCTTCCGAGGACAGCCCCAACTGGCGCGCCTTGTCCTGATTGATGTCGATGCGCAGCACCTTGCCCGGTTCATTCCAGTCGTAAATGATCTCGCCTATGTGCGGGTTCTTGTCCAGCATGGTCGCCAGGTCAATGGCGTGCTTGCGCACCTGGTCGATATCCTTGCCACTGACCCGGTACTGAATAGGCCGCCCCACGGGCGGGCCCATTTCCAGGGTTTGCACGTAGCTGCCGATACCCACGAAGTCCTGGCGCAGGCGCTTGCGCAAGCGCTCCATCAGCGCGGCGCGCTGCTCCAGGCTCTTGCTGACAATCACCAGTTGGGCGTAGTAGGGGTTTTCCAGTTGCTGGTCCAGCGGCAGGTAGAAACGAATCGCGCCCTGGCCTATGTAGGTACTCCAGCGGGCGATGTCCGGGTCGTCCTTGAGCGTTGCTTCCAGCTTGTCCACGGCCTTTTGCGTCTCGTTGATGGAGGCGTTCTGCGGCAGGTTGAGCTCCACCAGCACCTCGGGACGGTCCGAGGAGGGAAAGAACTGATTCTGCACGAAACGCATGCAGAACACCGACAGCAGGAACAGGCCCACAGTGATGATCACCGTCAGCCAGCGGTGGCGCATGGCCCACAGCAGCCCACCGTCAAAGGCCCGGCCGATGCGCCCCGGTTCATTGGAATGGGGTTTCACCTTGGTACTGAGGATATGCACGCCCAGCACCGGCGCGAACAGCACGGCCACGACCCAGGACACCAGCATGGCCACGGCAATCACCGCAAACAGGGTGAAGGTGTACTCGCCCGCCGAGCTGGCGTTCAGCCCGATGGGCACGAAACCGGCCACCGTCACCAGGGTACCGGTGAGCATGGGGAACGCCGTGGAGGTGTAGGCGAACGTGGCCGCCTGTTCCTTGGTCTCGCCCATTTCCAGGCGTGTGACCATCATCTCCACGGTAATCATCGCGTCGTCCACCAGCAGGCCCAGGGCGATGATCAACGCCCCCAGGGAAATGCGCTGCATGGTGATGCCGCTGTACTCCATGAACACGAAGACCATGGCCAGCACCAGCGGGATCGAGCAGGCCACCACCAACCCAGCGCGTACGCCCAGGCTGATGAAGCTGACCACCAGCACGATGATCACCGCCTCGAACAGCGCACTGGTGAAGCCGCCCACCGCCTCTTCCACCACCTGAGCCTGGTCGGACACGTTGTGAATGCCTACGCCCACCGGCAGGTCGGCGGTGATCTCGGTGATGCGCTGGTGCAACGCCTTGCCGAAGGACTGGATATTGCCGCCGTCGCGCATGGCAATGGCCAGGCCAATGGCGGGCTGGCCGTTGAACCGGAACATCGGCGCGGGCGGGTCGCTGTACCCACGCTGGATGTCGGCAACGTCGGCCAGGCGGTAGAAGCGATCGTTGAGCCGCAGGTTCACCGCCGCCAGGTCCTTCTCGGACGCGAACTGGCCGCTGGTGCGCACCGAAATGCGCTCGGGGCCGGCCTCGATCACGCCGGCGGGGGTCACCGCGTTCTGCGCTTGCAGAGCCTGCACCACCTGGCGCTGGTCAATGCCCAGCGCCGCCAGTTTGCGGGTGGAGAAGTTCAGGTAGAGCACTTCGTCCTGCTGGCCGATCATTTCCACCTTGCCCAGCCCGGGCACCTGGCGAATCTCGGCGCGCGCCTGCTCCACGTAGTCGCGCAGTTGGCGCATGCTCAGGCCATCGGCAGTAAAGGCGTAGATCGAGCCATAGACGTCACCGAACTCGTCGTTGAATGCCGGGCCCTGGATACCCTGGGGGAAACTGCCGCGAATGTCGTCGATCTTCTTGCGTACTTGATACCAGATCTGCGGAATGGCCTTGCCATTGGTGGTGTCGCGCAGGTACACGAACACCGTCGACTCACCCGGCCGGGTATAGCTTTTCACGTAGTCCAGCGAGTCCAGTTCTTCGAGCTTTTTCTCGATGCGGTCGGTGACCTGCAGCAAGGTTTCGTCCTGGGTGGCGCCCGGCCAGCGGGTCTGGATGACCATGGTCTTGATGGTAAAACTGGGGTCTTCCTCGCGCCCCAGGTTGAGGTAGGAAAACACCCCCATCAACAGCGCCACGAACATCAGGTACCAGACGAAAGACTGATGCTTGAGCGCCCAATCGGACAGGTTGAAGCTTCCTTTCATCGCGCACTGCCCTCGTCGACTTTGACCTTCTGCCCCGGCTTCAGGCTGTTCACGCCGGCACTCACCACACGCTCGCCGGCTTTCACCCCGGCACTGACCACCACCGAGTCGTCATCGCGGCTCAGCACGTGCACGTCCCGTGGCGAAACGGTCTGGCTTTGCCCGTCAATCACCCAGATACGCGATTTCCCTTCAGCCTCCTGGACGGCGCTCAGCGGCAACTCCACCTTGGGTTCGATGGCCGTGCTCAAGGTCACGCTGATGGCGGTGCCCAGGCGGAACGCCGCGGGCGTGTCGGCCAGGGTCAAGCGCGCGCGACGGGTGCGCGTGGCACTGTCAGCCTGGGGTTCCAGCTCGCGCACGCTGGCGGCGGTGGTGATGCTCGGTTCAAGTTGATCGGCCACCGTGAAAGCGACCCCCGGCGGCAACTGCTCGGCCAGCGAGGACGGCAGGTCGATGACCGCCTCCTTGATATCGGGCCGGGCCAGGGTCACCACTTCCTGGCCGGCGCTGACCACTTGCCCGGCCTCGACGTTCCAGTGAGTGACCACGGCATCGTGGTCAACGCGCAGCTCGCTGTAGTTGAGCTGGTCCTTGGCCTGGCTGACCGAGGCCTGCGCCTGGTCCAGCGAGGCCTTGGTGGTTTTCAGGTTGGTTTGCGCCACGTCCAGTTGCGCCTGGGCGCCCACGCCGCGGTCGAACAACTCCTGCTGGCGGCGCGCATCGGCCTGGGCATTGATCCACTGCGCCTGGATGCGCGCCAGGTCACCCTGGCTTGAGCGCAACTGGTTCTGCAGGTCGGTAGGGTCCAGGGTGGCCAGCAGGTCGCCGGCCTTCACCTGGGCGCCCACGTCCACCGCCCGCCGGGCAATGCGCCCGGCCACGCGAAAGCCCACCGTGCTTTCATAGCGCGCCTGAATAGTGCCGGCGAATCGCCCCAACTGCTCCAGGTTCTGCGGCGTGATCTGTATCGACAGTACCGGCCGAACGGGGTCGGGCGGCGGCTCGCGCTTGGAACAGGCCGACAGCGCAAAGCCCATGCACATGATTGCCAGCGTGCGGCTCATGGCTTGTCCTCGGCAGGTTCCTGGGTAGCGATTTCCACGTTCATGTCCGGGTGCAGCAGCTGCACACCCGCTACCACCACTCGCTCGCCGTTTTGCAGGCCGTCGCCGATCACTACCTTGCCCGTGAGGTAGCGGCTGACAATGACCTTCTGCAGGTTGACCTTGCCCTGCGCGTCCACCAGCCATACGGCGGGGTCACTGCCGTCCTTGGTCAGCGCCGACCAGGGCAGCTCGATGCTGGGCTTGGCCGGGCCGCTCAAGGTACCGCTTACCACCGAACCCAGGTTCATGCCAGCGGGCAGGCTGGCCAGGGCCACCTTGACCTGCAAGGTACCGGTCTGGGCGGACACCGCCGGGGTCACTTCGCGGACCTTGCCAGTGGTCTTGACCTTGGGGTCTTCCACCAGGCTGATAGGGATTGGCTGGTCGGTAGGCGGCTCGACGAACAGTGATTCGTAGACATTGAATACCGCGTCGCGCTCGCCGTCCCGGGCCAGGCTGAAAATCGGTACGGTAGCCTGCACCACCTGCCCCACTTCGGCCTGGCGTGCGGTAATGATGCCCGCCGCATCGGCCACCAGGTCGGTGTAGCTCAACTGCTCGCGGGCGCTGGCCAGTTGTGCGTTGGCGGCGCTCAGGGCGCTCTGGCTGCTGCGCAAGGAGGCCTGGGCAGAGTCGAATTCGCTTTGGCTGGTGTACCCCTTGGGCAGGAGCTTTTGCTGGCGCACAAAGGCGGCCTGGGCCTGGGTGACCCGCGCCTGTTCAGCAAACACCGCAGCCTTGGCCGAGTCGACGTTGGTCTGCAAATCTTTGGGGTCCAACTGGGCCAGCACCTGGTGGGCACTGATGCGGTCACCGACATCGACCATGCGCTTGATGATCTTGCCGCCGACGCGGAAGGACAGCTGGGTTTGCACCCGCGCCTGTACATCGCCAGTCAGGCTGACAGGCGCGGCGAAATCCGTGGCCTGTACCGATAGCACCTTGACCCGGGGTAACTCACGTTCCACCGGCTTGCCCTGCCCACAGCCAGCCAGCGCTGCCGCCAGGCACACGCCGACCACCAACCCAAAACGACGAGCAGCCATGCAAGCTCCTTTGCGCGCGCTGTTTTTGCCCTGACTCTATGCGACTGTGAGCGTAGCTCAGGGTTCATCGCGTGGACAATCACGTCGATCTGGGCAAAACCGCAATCCTTCAGCAACCACTGCCTTTTGTGGGCGCTGGCATGCCAGCGAGCTGTTGAGGCCCGAAAAGCTCGCCGGCAAGCCGGCTCCCACGAACGCAGCAGCGGCTACAGGATCTGAGGGATCAACCCTGCCACTTGCCGCCTTCTACGATCACGCTCTCAGGCTTGGTATCGTCGCTCAGTTCCTTGCGCACGTACTGGTCGTAGAGCTTGAGCAGGTACTTCTGCTCGCCCAGCTTGGCCAGTTCAACGTTCACCCAGTCACGCAACTCGATATTGCCCTTCTTCACCGCAGGCGCGATCGGCGCTTCGGCGCCCAGCTTCTCATCCAGCACGCGGTAGCCCGGGTTCTGCTTGGCCCAGCTGAACAGCACCAGGTTATCTTGGGCGTAGGCATCGCCACGGCCATTGGCCAGGGCCTGCAGCGACTCGGAGTTTTTCTCGAACTTCAGCAGTTTCCAGTCCGGATGGTTCTTGGTCAGCCAGACATCCGCCGTGGTACCGGTGGTGACGATGGTGGTACGGGTGGCCAGGTCATCCAGGTTCTTCACGCTGCTGTCCTGGGGCACCAAGGCCTGCACAGCCACCTTGAGGTTGGGGTTGGTGAAATCCACGGCTTGCTGACGCTCGGGGGTCACGGTCATATTGGCCAGGATCAGGTCGACCTTGTCGCTTTGCAGGAAGGGGATGCGGCTGGCGGGCTCCACGGCCACGAACTCCACCTTGTTTTCATCGCCCAGCAGGTCCTTGGCAAATTGGCGGGCGATGTCGGTATCAAAGCCCACGTAGCGGCCCTTCTCGTCGACGAAGCCAAACGGTGGCTTGTCGGTGAATACCCCCACAATCAGCTTGTCCCGCGCCTTGATGGTGTCCAGATAGCGGGTGGTAGCCGGCGCGGCGCCGGAGGCCACCGGCTTGGCGGGTGCTTCGGATTTGTTGCAACCGGCCAGCAAGGCCAACCCCAGCAGGGGCGCCCACAACAGTGACGACTTGGCAGTTTTCATGAAAGCTCCTTTGCATGCGACTTGGGCATGGCTTCGACATAGGAGAATTTCTCCAGGAACTGCTGCGCGCGTGCGGTCTGCGGGTTCGTAAAGAAAGCCTCGGGATTCTGCTGTTCAAGGATGCGCCCGGCTTCCATGAACACAATGCGGTCGGCCACCGCGCGAGCGAAGGCCATTTCGTGAGTGACTATCAGCATGGTCATGCCGCCGCGGGCCAGGTCCAGGATCACTTCCAGCACTTCCTTGACCATCTCCGGGTCCAGCGCCGCAGTGACCTCGTCGAACAGCATCACCTGCGGGTTCATGCACAGGGAGCGGACGATAGCGATGCGCTGCTGCTGGCCTCCGGAAAGCTGGCGTGGGTAGGCGTCGCGCTTGTCCCACAGCCCCACCCGGCGCAGCAGCGCCTCGGCCTGGGCGCTGGCTTCGCCGCGCTCGCGGCCTTGCACTTTGAGCGGGCCGAGCAAAATGTTGTCGAGCACGCTCATGTGCCCGAACAAGTGGTAGCTCTGGAACACCATGCCCACTTGCTGACGCACCTGGCGCCAGTCGGTGGTCTTGGTCAGCAGTTCCTCGCCGGCCAGGCGCAGGCTGCCGCTGTGGGCCACTTCCAGGCCATTGAGGCAGCGCAGCAAGGTGCTCTTGCCACAGCCGCTGGGGCCCAGCACCACGATCACCTCACCGGCCTGTACATCCAGGTCGATGCCGTCTAGCACCTGGTGGGCGCCGAAGTATTTGTTGAAACCCTTGAACTCGATCAGTGCGCTCATGCTTGCGTCCAGCGCCGCTCCAGCACGCGGGAGGCGGCCGACAGCGGGTAGCAGATAAAAAAGAAGAACAGGAACAGCGCGCCGTAGATCAGTACTGATTCATAGGTGCGCTCGATGATCTGCTGGCCCACTTTGATCACGTCGACCACACCGATCAGCACCGCCAGCGAGCTGGTCTTGATGATGCGCGTGTAGATGTTGATGGTGGGTGGTGTCATGCGCTTGAGCGCCTGGGGCAACAGTACATAGCCGTACAGCTGAACGCCGGACAGACCGATGGACAGCCCCGCCTCGCGCTGGCCGCGCGGCAGCGACTGAAGTGCACCGCGCACCACCTCGCCTACCTCGGTGGCACCCCACAGCGACAACACCAGCACCGCGCACCAGAACGCCGGAATGCTCAGGCCCAGGAAGATCGGCAAACCGAAGAACAGCAGGTACAGCCAGACCAGCACCGGAATGGCGCGGAACAGCTCCAGGTACACCCGCAACAACAGGTTCACGCCGCGCAGGCCAAGGCTGCGCAACACGCCATACAGCAACCCGCCCAGGCTGCTGAAGACAATGCTCAACGCCGAAATCGCCAGTGTCTGCGCGGCGCCCTTGGCCAGTTGCGGCGAGGACACCAGCAGCAACTCAAGACCCGAACTGGCCATGCTGCAGCCTCCGTTCCAGGTAGCTGAGCAACAGCGACAGTGGCAGGAACAGCAGCACGCAAATCAGCGTCAGCACCGTGAGCATTTCGTAGGTCTTGTAGTACAAGGCGATGTAGCTCTTGGTGGTGTAGAGAATTTCCGGCACGGCCACGGCCGAGACCACGGTGGTTTCCTTGAGCAGGAAAATGAAATTGGCGAACAGCGCCGGCAGGCTGAGGATGCCAGCCTGGGGCAGGATCACGTGGCGCAGCAACTGGGTGTTGGAGAGCCCAATGGAACGGCCGGATTCGATCTGCGCGGCAGGCACCGCCTCCACGCCGGCGCGCAGCACCTCGGTGAGGTAGGCGCCGCCCAGGAAAGTCATGGTGATGATGGCCGCAGTGAAGCCTGAGACCTTGACGCCCAGCGCCGGCAGGGCGAAGTAGACGAAAAACAGCTGGATCAGCAAGGGCGTGTTGCGCGCCAGCTCCACGTAAAGGGCCACCAGGCGATGCAGGTAAGGGGTGCGGTATGCGAGCAACGCGACATTGACCAGCGCCACCAGCAACGAGGTGGCAATGGCGATCAAACCAACTTGCAGCGTAACCCCTACCGCCCTGAGGAAGGCCGGCAGCGTGCTGAGGATAAAAGGGACATCGAGGTTCAAGGAAAAGCAGCCTCCTGGCGCGCTGTCGGGTGACGGCGCAGGAAGCGACTTTAAAGGTATATAAAAGTAAATTTAAATACCGTTAAGGAATATGCATATCACTGATTTTTTTCGCCTGGGCCATGGATCTTTTTCGCACGGCCGTACTCGAAAAAAATCAGCCATTGCAAGGAAGACCCACAATGAATAACAACACCGTGAAGAAGCTCGACCCACAGGAAGTGCTCAAGCTGCTGGCCGCCCTGCGCCGCGCGGTCAAGGCGGCGCGATAGGCAGTGGGGGGCAATCATTGTGTGGTAGCGGGCTCTGCCCGCGAAGGGTCCGCCGCAGTGATTCAGACACCGCGCGGTGATGGTTTGCGGGTAGAACCCGCTCCCACAGAACAAGCCTTGCACACTACACAATAAAAAACGCCGACGCTGTGCAAGCCGTCGGCGTTTTTGGGTCAGCGAGTGCTGGCGGCTATCAGAACGCCGGCAGTACCGCGCCGTTGTATTTCTTCTCGATGAACGCCTTCACTTCTGGGCTGGTCAGGGCGGCGGCCAGTTTCTTCATGGCGTCGCTGTCCTTGTTGTCCGGGCGGGCAACCAGGTAGTTCACGTACGGCGAGTCGGCGCCTTCAATCACCAGGGCGTCCTTGGCCGGGTTCAGGCCCGCGTCCAGCGCGTAGTTGGTGTTGATCATGTCCAGGTCAACCTGGTCCAGGGCGCGTGGCAGCATGGCCGATTCCAGCTCCTTGAACTTCAGGTGCTTAGGGTTCTCGGCGATGTCTTTCGGCGTGGCCAGGGCGTTCTTCGGATCTTTCAGGGTGATCAGGCCGGCTTTCTGCAGCAGGATCAGGGCGCGGCCGCTGTTGCTACCTTCGTTCGGAATGGCAACGGTAGCGCCGTCTTTGAGCTCGGACAGCGACTTGATTTTCTTCGAGTAGCCGCCGAAGGGTTCAACGTGAACGCCGACCACAGTGACCAGGTTGGTGCCCTTGCCTTCGTTGAAGTTCTTCAGGTAGGGCAGGGTCTCGAAGTAGTTGGCGTCAAGACGCTTCTGGTCAACCTGCACGTTTGGCTGCACGTAGTCGGTGAATACCTTGATTTCCAGGTCCACACCTTCCTTGGCCAGGATCGGCTTCACCAGCTCAAGGATTTCAGCGTGCGGGACCGGGGTGGCGGCAACCACCAGTTTTTCGTTGGCGTTGGCAACACCCATGGTCAGGGCGGCGGCCAGGGCAGTGAACAGCAGAGCCTTTTTCATGCAAAGTCCTTGATCAATAAGGTGCCAGCTGCGTAGTTGGCCGGCTTGGTGGCGGACGATACCGATATTTTTTATATCAATACAATATCTTTTATTTCAATGCTTATGCCCTTTTTGCGATTTCTCGGCAAATGGCCATGTAGGCGCCCGACGCATGGATCAATCGTTTCGTTGCGCCACACGCAATGCCGCGTCATCCAGCAACGCTCGCAGCCCCTGAAGGGCCGAGCCAGAGCCTTCGGCTAACAGCGCCTGGATGCGTTGCGCGATTTCGATCAACGGGTCGGCCTGCACCGGCAGGTTCAAATGCTCGGGGAGGATTTCGTCACCGCTGTTTACCAGCAGCGCAAAGTGGATGACGTTTTCCAGTTCACGGGTGTTGCCCGGCCAGCTGTGGCGCTCCAAAACCTGCTGGGCGGCTTCGCTGATCAACGGCACGCCCAGGTTCAGGCGCACGCTGTAGATACCCACGAAATATTCGGCCAGTGAGAGGATATCGCCCGGGCGCTCGCGCAGGGCCGGCAAGGCCAGTTGGCCTTCACTCAGGTAATGGAACAACCGCTCGTTGAACTTGCCGGCGGCCACGGCCTGGGCCAGGTCGATACTGGTGGCGGCTACCAGGCGCACATCCACCGGGCTGGGCTGCTGCGCACCTACCCGGGTGACCTCATGGTTTTCCAGGGCCGCCAGCAGCTTCTGTTGAATGGGCAGCGGCAAGTCGCCGATCTCGTCCAGGTAAAGGGTGCCGCCGTTGGCCGAGCCGAACCAGCCGGCACGGCTGCCCGCCGAGCCACTGTAGGCGCCGGCACTGTAGCCGAACAACTCGGCATCGGCGTAGGTCGGGCTGATGGCGCCACAGTTGACCGACACGAACAGCCCACCACGGTCGCTGGCCCGGTGAATATGACGGGCCAGCAACTCTTTGCCGGTACCGGTCTCGCCGTGGATCAGCACTGGCAGGCTACGCGGCGCCAGGCTTTCCAGTTCCCCACGCAATTGCCGCGAGCGCGGGTCAACGAACACCAGCGCCTTGGCGCGAATGCTCAGCGGGCTTTTGTCAACTTCGGGGAAGGTCAGCAACGGCTGGCCAAAATGTTCAGGTTGAGTCATGACAACACCTTAGGCCCGACGCAAGGCGTGTTGCTCGATACGACCCTGCAGACGGTAGAGATAAGCGAATCCTTGCTCCCAGCGCTGGTGCCCGGACTTGACGTTGATGTGCCCGGCGCCCGTGAGGAAACCGGCCTCGCTGCCCCAGTCACGGGCCATGTCCAGTGCACGAGGCACACTGACGGCCGGGTCGTTGTCGGAGCTGACGATCTGGCTGGGGAACGGCAACAGGTGACGCGGGAGGGGGGCGAAATTGCGCAAGGCCGGGGCGCAGGCAGGCCGCTCTACATCGGCAGGCGCCACCAGCAACGCGCCACGCACCTTGCGCAGCGAAGCCCGGGGCGCATGCTCGGCCCAATGGGCAACAGCGATGCAGCCCAGACTGTGGGCAACCAGAATCACCGGCGTGTCGTCGGCATCGATGGCCTGTTCCAGCGCCCCCACCCAGGCTTCACGCTGGGGGGCATGCCAGTCATCCTGCTCGACCCGGGCGCTGTTGGGCAGGCTGGCCTGCCAGTGGGTTTGCCAGTGGTCCTCTGGCGAACCTTGCCAGCCCGGCACAATCAGATAGCGGGTCGATTCGTTGCGCATGAAATACGCCTCCTGCATCGTTTACGTGGGGTTCAGTATAAAGGCAGGCCATATATTCTTTAAGGAATAAGAAGCTATTTATTAATAACTGATAACGATATGCCTAATTCAGCTCATCGCCGAGGCATTCGAGAACAATTCTCATATATACGAACACTGCAACCAAAAAAACAGGGCCTACACCGCTTTAGAGTGGGCAAACAAAGCGGACACTGGCAATGCCTAGTGTTTCCGGCGGCCGGTGGTGGTGGTTTTGAATGCAAAAAAAAGGGCCGCCCCCTGCCTGAGGAGCGGCCCGAAAAAACCACATCAATGCCTAACGCTTGGTGATGACCGACAACTTGGTGATGCCGGCCTTTTCGATCGAAGCCATCGCCCCCGCCACCTTGCCATACCCCACGCCGTCATCGGCCTGCAGCTGCACGCGCACGTCAGGGTTCTTGGCCTTGGCGGCTTCCAGATTCGATTCCAGCAAGTCGGGCTGCACTTCGTCCTTGTTGATGAAGAACTTGCCGCCACCGTCGATGCTCACCACCAGCGGGTCCTTCTGTTCCACCGGCGCCACCGAGTCGGTCTTGGGCAGGTTGATGGGGATGGAGTTGGTCAGCAGCGGCGCGGTGACGATGAATACCACCAGCAGTACCAGCATCACGTCCACCAGCGGCGTCACGTTGATCTCGCTCAGTACCTCATCACTGTCCTGGGTAGAGAAGGCCATATCAGGACGCCTCCTTCACTTTCTGGCCGCCAGTACCCTGGGCAGTCTTGGTCAGGGCCGGGTGCAGCAGTACGCGGAACGAACTCTTCTGGGCCAGGCTATAGAAGTCATGGGCGAAGTCGTCCAGGTCGGCGACGGTCAGCTTCAGGCGGCGCAGGAAGAAGTTGTAGACCAGTACCGCCGGCACGGCGACGGCAATACCCACGCCGGTGGCAACCAGCGCCGAACCGATGGGGCCGGCAACGGTTTCAAGGCTGGCCGAACCGGCTGCGCTGATACCCTTGAGGGCAGACATGATGCCCCACACGGTGCCGAACAGGCCGATGAACGGCGAGGTGGAGCCGATACTGGCTAGCACGGCCAGGCCGGTTTCCAGCGAACGGCGCTCACGCACGATCTGCTGGCGCAGGGCGCGTTCCAGGCGGTCCTGGTGGTTGATGGCCTGGCTCAGGTCAGCAGCATGGCCGGGTTCACCTACCTGGATCGCGGCATAGCCGGCCTGGGCGACGCGAGCGGCGGCGCCAGGCTGGGTCACGGTCAGTTCGGCCGCCGAGTCGAGGCTCGACGCCGCCCAGAATTGCTTGTGGAACTTGCGGTCCTGGTTCTTCAGGCGACCGAACTGCGTGCCCTTGAGCAGGAACAGGCCCCAGGTGGCGACGGAGAAGACAATCAGCAGCCAGATCACCGCGCCTTCGATGGATGCAAATGGGGAAGCCAATGAACTCATGATGTGTATTCCTTTTGTTAGCGCGAATTAGCGGATCTTGAAGTCGATGGGAACGCTGACCCAGCCGTCCTGGGCAACATCGCCCTGCTTGGCCGGTACGAAGCTCCAACGCTTCACCGCAGCCAGGGCGGCGTCATCGAGCTGATCGCGACCACTGCTTTTCTGAATCTGTATTTCGCCCGGCTTGCCGGTGGCCAGTACATGCACTCGCAACAGCACGGTGCCTTCCCAGTTGCGGCGCATGGCCAGGGCCGGGTATTCAGGCGCCGGGTTATGCAAGTAGCCAGCGTTGGCCGAAGCCGGGGTCACCGGTTTCGGTGCCGGTGGCGCAGGCGGCGCGGGTGGCGTCGGTGCGGCGACCGGTTGTGGCGGCGCGGGTGGCTGCTCTACCGGTTTGGGTACCGGCTTGGGCAGGGGCTTGGCGACCTGCTTGGGTTTGGGTTTTGGCTTGGGCGGCGGCTTGGTGGCCAGTTCGTCCTCCACCGGTGGTGGCGGCTCCACGGGCTGCGCCACCGGTGGTGGCGGCGGCGGTGGAGGCGTTTCAACCACCGGCGGTGCCGGTTGAGAAAACTCGATGGTCATTGGCGGGATTTCTGGTGGCTTGATCGGCAGCGCTTCCAGCGGTTTCTGGCTCAGCCAGTAAATCACCGCGCCATGCAGCACCAGCGCAAACACGCCCAGCAGAATCCCTTCACGCCGGCTCAGTACACCCTTGGGGGTTGTGTGCAGACGCGACTGGACCAGCGGCGCACGGTGCGCTCGGCCCAGGTCGACCAACTCGCCACCGGGCGCCTGGCGCGCGAACGCCTGGGGTGCACTGGCTGCGGTCTGGACATTGCCCATTGTTGTACTCCTGCGGTTTTCAGCGATAACGCGAGGGAGGCCTCGCGAGGCGAATCATCAACGCCATACGCTTAGCTCTTAAAGTAATCTTTAAAGTTATACATATTCTTTTATGGAATATTCAGAACCCCGTTCCTGCTCCACCCCCCGGCCTGCAAGGCCTGTAGCAGAGGGCTGGAAAGGCGATGCCTTGAAGGCATTTGAAATATTCCCCCAAGGCATGGATTTCAGCGGCTGACGCTAGCGTTTTTCAGTGCGGCATCGGGCGCCAGCACGGCTGTTTCAGCATGGGGCGTGCCTTCTGGCACCCAGTCATAGGCCACCGGCAAGGCGCGGTACACCCAGTTACTGATGGCCTCACTGCCTGGCGCCTTGCCTTGGTACGGGCTCACGTACTCCCAGACGATCTCACCCTTGTCGGTGACCTGGAAGAAGCGCCCGTTCATGCCCTCGTCGATCAGGGTGTTGCCGTTGGGCAAGCGCCGGGCGCTGCTGATGAACGAGCTATAGAAGGCCCACGAGGGCTGTTTGGAGCTGGCAGCGGTGTACTGCCACACCACCTGCTGTTTGATCGGGTCAACTTCCAGCACCCGTGAGCCTGGCGTCAGGCCCAAGGGCGCCGACGGGTAGCCAGCGGTACCTTGATTGTCGAACACCAACAGGTTGCCGGCGCCCGGCAAACCGGCAGGAATGATGTGCACGTCATGCTGACCGACAAACTGGTCCAGTGGCCGCGGTACCTGCTGGGCGGTTTTCGGGTTGATGGTCGGCAGGTTCGGGCCCAGGTGCCACACCACCTTGCCGCTGGCCTTGTCGATGATGGCGATGAAGTTGGAGTTGCGTGAATCCAGCAGCAGGTTGTCGGGGGCGAAGCGCTTGTCACCGCCATCGAACCACTTGTTGGGGCCCACCACGCTGAGGTTGTTGATGTGCAGGTAGTCCGGGTTGTCCGTGGCCCGCACCAGCTTCAACTGCGCGGGCGTGAAACCGAACTCGGTGAGGTGGTCACTGGCCAGCCATTGCCATTTCACCTGGCCCTGAGGGTCTACTTCATAGACCACGTCATCGATCAACTGCGGCACCTTGAAACCGGCCACCTTGTGCACCTTGTTGGCCAGCACCAGGGTGTCGCCGTTGCTCAGGCGCCGCTGGTCATGGTGTTGCTGGGCGGCGCCGCCAGGCGCCTTGTCGCCCCACTGCCATACCACCTTGCCATTCCAGTCCAGCTCGCCGACGCTCTGGTTGGCCAGGCCGTTGCCAGCCGCGCCCAGTGGCCCGGGGGCCTTGTCGGACAGCTGCAACAGCACATGGCCGCGCTCGCCGCCCACCAGCTTCGGGTCGATGATGGCCGACGGGAAGCCATTTTGCGGCCAGTTCTTGACCTCGTTGCCATCCATGTCGATCAAGTGGGTCTGCTTGTCGGCACCGGCGAAGATCACGTATTGGTTGTAGGCCTTGGCCGGGTCGTAGCGGGTCACCCCGGTGGGGTAAACGCTGGGTGCGGCCTGGGCCGCCGAGGCAAACACGGCACTGGCGAGCAAGGCAGTCTTGAATGCTTTCATCATCACGCTCCTTTTTTTAGAAGTCATAGCGGGCGGTGACGCCCAGGGTGCGCGGGTCGCCGAGCACGCCGCTGTAGCCGCCGTTACCCTCGGCCCACAGGGTGGTGTAATAGGTCTTGTCGAAGGCGTTCTTCAGCCACAGCGAGACGTCCCACTGGCCCTGGCCGAGGTTGCCGCGAAAGCCGGTGCTGAGGTTGACCAGGCTGTAGCCGGGGATCTGTGCGTAAGCGGAATCTTCCAGGGTGCCCACCGCGTGGGAGCGGTAGGAGTAGCTGCCAGTGACGTACTCTTCCAGGCCGTTATCCCAGTTCCACTTGTATTCGCCGTTGGTGTTGAACACGTACTTCGAGGCGCCCGCCACCTGGTGGCCGGACAGGCTGCACGAGGCCGGTGCTCCGGTTTGCTCGCTGACTTCCGGCGGGCACGGGGCGTCCTTGTAGGACATGTAGCGAACGTCGTTGTACGAGCCGTTGAAGTTCAGGGTCAGGCCCTTGACCGGAATAACCGTGCCGTCCAACTCCAGGCCGCGCGAGCGCACGGTACCGGCGTTGGTCAGGTAGGACACGCGGTTGGTGGCGTCATAGGCGTTGGCCTGGTAACCGTTTACCGTGGTCCAGAACAGGTTGGCGTTGAGCAGCAGGCGACGGTCCCACAGGGTGCTCTTGACGCCCAGTTCCGCGTCGTTGGCGCGCTCGGAACCGATCAGCAGCGAGTCGGCACCGGCAGTGGGCGCACTGCCCACCGCCAGGTTCACGCCACCGGACTTCTCACCGTGGGACAAGGTAGCGTAGCCCATCAAGTCGTCGGTGAAGTGGTAGCTGAGGTTGACCATGCCCGACGGGCTGGCGCTGTACAGGCTGAGGTCGCCAGAGTTGTAGGCACCGGCGCGGGCATTGCGCGACGTCGCCGCAGCGCCGGTCACCGTGGCGCCGCCCACGGGTGCATCACGCTCAACCGTGGCGCTCTTCTCTTCATAGGTTCCGCGGATACCGGCGGTCAGGTCCAGCTTGGGCGTGAGGTGCCAGGTGCCCTGGGCGAACAGCGCGAAGCTGTCGGTGTCGATGTGGCCATAGCCGATGCTGGTGACGTTGGCCAGCGCACCGGTGGGCGTGCCGTTCCAGACATCCGCCTGCGGTCCGTAGTAGGCGAAGGACTTGTTGTCGGTTTTGGAGCCGAAATAGTAGGCACCCAGCACGTAGTCGAACGGCCCGCCCGTGGGCGATGCCAGGCGAAATTCCTGGGACCACTGCTTGTCTTCCACCGACACGCCGGCGTTATAGGACGCGGGCACGTTCAAGCCATCATCGTTGCGCGGGGTGAAATCCCAGAAGCGATAGGAACTGATGGACGTCAAGGTGAAGTCGCTCGGCAGTTTCCAGTTGGCTTCCACCGAGCCGCCACCTTGGTGCACGGTCACGTGCTGGCTGTTGTCCAGGTTGACCTTGCGCGAGCCGGGGTCCACCAGCGTGGCGCCGGCCGCCGCAGCGCGGGTCTCGTAAAGGTTGACGCCATTGACGGTGGGTCCGGTGTTGAACAGCGTGCGGGTACCGGAGCTGGAATCTTCCTCGTTGTAGTCGAGGATGGCGCGCAGGCTGAAGTCTTCGTTGGGCTTGAACAGCAGTTGCCCGCGCACGCCATCACGCTCGCCACCGCCCAGCTTGTGGCCATTGTCTTCGTTGGTGATGGTGCCGCCGCTGTCGCTGCGGTACACCGACAGGCGCCCGGCCAGTTCGTCGGTGATGGGGCCGGAAATGGTGCCCTTGGTCTGCACGTAACCGTGCTCGCCCACCGAACTTTCGATGGTGCGCTCGGGGGTAAAGCTAGGCGCACGGGTGGTGATGTTGATCACCCCCGCCGTGGTGTTCTTGCCGAACAGCGTGCCTTGCGGGCCGCGCAGCACGGCCAGCTGGTCGATGTCCATCAGGTCGAACACGGCCATGCCCGGGCGGCCCAGGTAGACGTTGTCGATGTACAGGCCCACGCTGCCTTCCAGGCCGTCACTGGCCGGGTTGTTACCCAGGCCACGGATGGACACGCTGGACTGACGCGCATGCATGAAGGCCACGTTGACACTGGGTACCAGTTGCTGCAGGTCCTGAATGCGGTAAACGTGCTGGCTTTCCAGGGTGGCTCCGTCGACGGTGCTGATCGGCGTGGGCACGTCCTGGGCACTTTCCTCACGGCGCCGGGCGGTCACGGTCACGGTCTTGAGGTGGGTGCCGTCATCCTTGGCCTGGGTAGCCGGCGTGTCCTGGGCGGCGGGCGTTGTTTCATCCGCCGCATGGGCCAGGGAAAAACCGGCGCAACCGGCCAGCAACAACGCCAGTGGCAGGCGCTTGAGCCGCCTCGCGGAAGTGGGGACTACAGAACGTGGACGACTCATGACGCGGCTCCTGAGTGAAGGAATCGGGGGAGCGACGAACAAGGCGCGCTCTCTCCGCATATTCCTTTCTGTTATTTACATATGTTTTTCTAGAGATTTACTGCATAAGTGATTGCCTTTATAAGGAGTGCACCGGATGCATAGCAAATGCATTTGCCCGATACTTTTAATGTGAAAAATGCATATAGACCTGCGCCAACTTCGTCACCTGATTGCCCTGGCCGAACACCGCAGCTTCGTCGCTGCCGCAGTGGCGGTTAACCTGTCGCAATCGGCCTTCAGCCGCAGCATCCAGGCGCTGGAACACAGCGTGGGCTGCCAATTGGTGGACCGTGGCCGCAAGGAACTGCCGCCCACCAAGCAGGGCCAGGTGGTGCTCGAACATGCACGCCGGCTGGTCAGCGGCGCACGCCAACTGAGCAACGAGATCAGCCAGTTCAATGGCCTGGAGGCCGGCGAATTGCGTTTCGGCTGCGGCCCGGCGCCCGCCTCGGGGTTGGTGCCCAGCGCCATTGCCAGCTTCATCAGCCGTTACCCCAAGGCCCGCGTGCAGTTCCAGGTGGATGACTGGCACAGCCTGAGCAAGCGCCTGCTCAGCGAGGAGTTCGAATTCTTCGTCGCCGACACCCGCCAGTTCGAGGCCGACCCCGACTACCACACCCACCGCCTGCGCCCGCGCAAATGGCATTTCTGCTGCCGCGCGGGGCACCCGTTGGCGCAACTGCAAACCGTCAACGCCGAACAGTTGCTTAGCTACCCGCTGGCCGCCACCCTGCGCCCGCCGAACCTGCGCAAGGTGCTGGCCGACCTCAGCGGCCGGCCGGATTTCAGCGCCAATGTGGAGTGCGAAAGCAGCTATGCGTTGCTTAGCGTGGTGCTGCGCTCGGACGCCATCGGCATTTGCGGCACCTACAGTGACGCCCTGCAAACAGCCCGTGGCGAGTTGGTGCGCTTGCGTATAAAAGGGCTGGATGAACAGCGCGATGAGTTGTTCACCCGTTACGGCATCGTCAGCCGCGCAGGGTATCGGTTGTCGCCGCTGGCTGAAGCGATGATCGAGGAGATCAAGCGGGTGGATGTTCAGGATGAAACGGTGGATACCTACAACATCCACAACCTGGCCGTTTAGATGCCCGCACCTGTGGGATCGGGCGCCGGACATCCGGCTCTGCCCGCGAAAAGAGCCCTGCGATTGGGCCGTCACGGCGCGGTGTGCTCTTCGCGGGTAGAACCCGCTCCCACAGAATCAACAAGGCGCGTGCCTGGCATGCATTTCATGCATACAAAGTATTCATTGAATGCGCTTGCCGAATACCCCTACCTGATCGCGAAATAGTCGCTATTTCAGTGACTTGCGCAATCAGGAAGGCCTATGAAAAAGTTCTTCAAACCACTGCTCGGCTTAGTGTTGGCCGGCCTGCTGGGCCAGGCTCAGGCAGCCGATCCCGTGACCATTCGCATCGGCTCGCCCGACCAGGGCGCCGGCAGCACGCCGTTCATTGCCGGCCCGGTGGGCCTGGCGCATATCCGGAAGCAGCTGGAAAACGAGTTTGCCGCCGACGGCGTGAAAGTGGAGTGGCACTTCTTCAAAGGCGCCGGCCCCGCCGTCAACGAAGCACTGGCCAATCAGCAATTGGACTTCGCCTGGCTGGGTGATCTGGCAGCCATTATCGGGCGCTCCAGCGGCCTGCAAACCCGCCTGTTGCTGGGTGCGCGCGGCGCCAACACCTACCTTGCGGTAACGCCCACCTCGAACATCCACAGCCTTGCCGACCTCAAAGGCAAGCGCGTGGCGGTGTACCGAGGTACCGCCGACCAGTTGTCGTTCGCCCGTGCCCTGGAGAGCCAGGGCCTGAAGGAACGCGACCTGCAAATCATCAGCCTGGACTGGAGCGCTTCGCGCGCCGCCCTGGCCAGCGGTCAGATCGACGCCACTTGGTCAGGCATGGGCATCCTGGCTCTGGACAAGCAGTGCATCCAGTTCCCGCTCAGCACCAAGCAGCTGCCACGCCTGGCCACTACCCAGGCCGGCCTGGTCGCCACCCAGGACTTCATCGACAAGCACCCCAACCTGACCCAGCGCCTGATCAATGTGCTGGTCAAGAACGCGGCCTACCTCACCGAGCCGCAAAACCAGGCGCCCTACAACCAGCTGATGGCTGAGCAGAGCGCCATTCCTGCGCAACTGTTTGAGCAAGAAAGCGCAGGCGATGACCTGAAGTTCCGCGACTCGCCACGCATAGACCCATTCCTGCGCGCCAGCCTGCAAAACAGCATCGACCAGGCCAAGACCCTGGGCCTGATTCGTCGCCCCTTCACTGCCGCCGACTGGGTGGAGCCTCGCTTCGTCGACGCCGCCGTGCAGCAGCAGAAACTCGACACCCTGTGGCCCGCCTTCGACGCCACCGGCAAAGCCCTCTGATTCCAGGTACCGACCATGACTGCCATCAAGAACGTGCTGTACATCATGTGCGACCAACTGCGTCGCGATTACCTGTCGTGCTACGGCCACCCGCACCTGCACACGCCCAACATCGACCGCCTGGCCGACGCCGGCGTGCGCTTTAGCCGCGCCTATACCCAGGGCACCATCTGCGGGCCGTCGCGCATGTCGGCCTATACCGGGCGCTACGTCAGCAGCCATCAGGTGGCGTGGAATGCCGTGCCGCTGCCGCTGGACGAGCTGACCATCGGCGACTACCTGCGCCCGGCCGGTATCCGCACCGCGCTGGTAGGCAAGACTCACGCCACGCCCAACACCGATGCCCAGCAGCGCCTGGCCATGGCGCCGGACAGCTCCCGGGCCGAACAGCTCAACGAAGTGGGCTTCGAGCCCTACGTGCGCCATGACGGCCTGTTCCCCCACGACCCTATATTCGACGGCAAGCGCGAAAGCGCACCCTACACCCATTACCTGCGCAAGCTCGGCTACGCCGGCGTCAACCCCTGGCACGACTGGGCCAATGCCGCCGAAGGCGACAATGGCGAGATTCTCAGCGGCTGGAAAATGCGCAACTCGCACCTGCCGGCGCGGGTGCCCGAGCAGCACTCGGAAACGGTCTACACCACTGACCGGGCCATGGACTTCATCAGCGAACAGGGCGAGCAACCCTGGTGCCTGCACCTGTCCTATATCAAGCCGCACTGGCCCTACATTGCCCCGGCGCCGTACCACGCGCTGTACGGCCACCACCAGGTGCTGGCAGCCGTGCGCCCGGCCCCGGGCGAAGAGAACGACCACCCGGTGTACAACGCCTTTCGCCAGCACGAAGAGAGCCGCAACTTCTCCCGCGAGGAGGTGCGCCTGAACGTGATTCCGACTTACATGGGCCTGATCAAGCAGGTGGACGACCAGTTGGGGCGGCTGTTCGATTTCCTGCAAAGCAACGGCCGTTGGGATGACACGCTGATCGTATTCACCAGCGACCACGGCGATTATCTGGGTGACCACTTCCTGGGCGAAAAGGAGTTCTTGCTGGAACCTGCCGTGGGTGTGCCACTGATTGTGCGCGACCCGCGTGCCGAGGCCGATGTCACCCGCGGCACGGTGGACCACCGGCTGGCCGAGACCATCGACGCGCTGCCCACATTTCTCGACGCCCTGGGCTTGCCGCCGGCAGACCACCGCCTGGAAGGCCGCTCGCTGATCCCGTTGCTGCATGGCCAGCAACCGCTGTGGCGCGAATACGCGGTGGCCGAATACGATTATGCGTTCCAGGCCCCGGCCCGCGAGCGGCTGGCGCAGCCGATTGACCGTTGCCGCATGTACATGGTGCGCAGTGAACGCTTCAAATACCTGGCCTACGACGGCTATCGCCCGCAGTTGTTCGACCTGGAAAATGACCCGAACGAGCTGCACGACCTGGGCACAGACCCGGGTTACGCCAGTGTGCGTGAGCAGCATCAGGGGTATTTGTTCGATTGGCTGCGCGGGCTGAAGCGACGCACCACCATCAGCAACCGCGAGATCGACCTGCGCGGCCAGCGTTTCCGCTACGGCGAGCCGGAAGAAGAAAAACTGGTGCCTATCGGCGTCTGGTAATTAACGTTGTGGGAGCTGGCTTGCCAGCGAGCTTTTGCGGCCCGAACACCTCGCTGGCAAGCCAGCTCCCACGCCAGCCCCTACAACCCGCGGGTGGTCACGCTACGCTGCCCCGCCACACCCACCGGCACCTCGCCCTGCAAGGTCACCCGGCGCACGATGCGTTCCTGGGTGCCGTAGTCGTCCACTGCGTAATGCTGGGTAGCGCGGTTGTCCCAGATGGCCACATCACCGGTATTCCAGCGCCAGCGCACGGTGTTTTCCAGGCGTACCACGTGGCTTTGCAGAATGCCGAACAGGTGCGCCGAATCGGCCGCCGAATAGCCCTTGATACGCTTCACGAAATGCCCCAGCAGCAGGGTCTTCTCGCCGCTGACAGGGTGCACACGCACTACCGGGTGCTCGGTCTCGAATACGGTGGAGGTAAACACCTTGCGGTAGTTCTCCAGCTTCTCGGCCGACACGTCCGGCTTGGCCGAGGCATAGTCATATTCGTTGCTGTGCACGGCCCACAGCTTGTCGGCCAGTTCCTGCAGGGGCGCAGGCAATTCGTTGTAGGCCGCCGCAGTGTTGGCCCATACGGTATCGCCCCCGGCCACCGGGGCAATCACCGAGCGCAGGATGGACGCCTTGGGGTAGGCGTCGACGAAGGTCACGTCGGTGTGCCACGAGTTGGCACGCTGGCCATCGGCGCCGCTCAGTTGCATCAGGTAGCGGGTACCGTCGCGCACCGGCACGGTGGGGTGGGCAATCGGCTCGCCGAGCAGGTGGGCGAAGGCTTCCTGGCTCTGGTCGTCCAGGTGCCCCTGATCACGGAAAAAGATCACCTTGTACTGCACCAGCGCAGCCTGAATGGCGGCCACGGTAGCGGCATCCACATCGGCGCCCAGCTTGATCCCGCGGATTTCGGCACCGATGCGGCCAGCCACCGGGTGAATATCCAACGCAACGGCGGTGGAGTTTGTAGCGAGTGCGGCATTGCTCATGGTTCGACCCTCTTCTCTCTATGCATATAAGTATTGGTTCTAGATAAATCACCAATGCTTCGTTGACGGAATAAGAGCTTGCATTTAAAACCTCAACCCACTCGCTGTGCCAATACCTTCGACCTATTTTTCAAATGCCGGGAATGCATATGGATCTGCGCCAACTGCGGTACTTCATCGCCCTCACCGAACACCGCAGTTTTGTGCGTGCCGCCGATGCCATGGGCATCACCCAGCCGGCGTTCAGCCGCAGCATCCAGGGCCTGGAACAGGAGTTCGGCTGCGTGCTGGTGGACCGCGCCAACAAGGATCTGCGGCCCACGCCGGAAGGCCAGGTGGTGCTGCAACACGCATTGAGCCTGGTTCAGGGCGCAGCGCTGCTGGCCAGCGAAGTGACGCAGATGACCAAGCTCGACGCCGGCGAGTTGCGCTTCGGTTGCGGCCCGGCGCCGGCGGTACGTTTGGTGCCCCAGGCAGTGTCGAATTTCGTTCGCGCCCACCCGAAGGTGCGGACTTTTTTCGAGGTCAACAATTGGGAAAAACTGAGCCGGGCGCTGAGCCGCGAGGAGATCGAATTCTTCATCGCCGACATCCGCCACTTCGAGGCCGACCCCAACTTCCAGACGCAGCCGCTTACCCCCAAGCGCGGCGCGTTCTTTTGCCGCCCGGGGCACCCGCTGCTGGCCAAGGAAAGCCTGTCCACCAACGACATGTTCGACTACCCACTAGCCGCCACGCTGATTCCACCGGGCATTCGCAAGCTACTGGCCAACCTCAGCGGCAAGACCGACTTCAGCCCGCACATCGAGACCGAACACATGCCTTCGCTGGTGAAGATCGTGCTCGACTCGGACGCCATCGGCCTGTGCACCGAAGAAGGCTTTGACGAGGATGGCGGTGCCCGGCAACTGGTGCGCCTGCACTGGCGCAACTTGCCGCAAAACCTGGAAAGCCTCAGTGCCCGCTGCGGCATCGTCAGCCGCATGGGCTACCGGCTGTCACCGGCGGCACGGGCGATGATCGACACCATCGTACAGATCGATACGCAGCCTGCGGTCAAGGCTGGCTGATACCCCACCGCCTGGGTGCATACACCTTGAAGCCCGGAGCTGCCGACATCAACGGGCTAGCCAATCGCTAACCTTGAACGGCTTGCGGATCAGCCGCTGCTGCGCCGCCAAGTCCACCGACGCTTGCAGGGTGCCGAGGAATTGTGGGTCCAGGGTCGACGGGAAAACTTCGCTCAAGCGGTCGCCCTTCAAGTCCTGGGCCAGGATGGCCGGCGGATAGCTCGCGACCTGTGACACCAATTGCACGTAGGCGTCCTTGTTGTCGTCCTGGGTCAACCACTGCACCGCCGAACCCTGAGCTTTGAGCAGGCGGGCGACAATGTCGGGGTGGGCGTCGACGAACGCGCCGCTGCCCACCAGCACGCTCTGGATGCTGCCGGCGCCGCCCAGGTCCTTGGTGGTCAGCGGCAGTTCGGCCAGCCCCTTCTGCTGCAGTACGATCACGCTGTTCAAGCCCCAGGTGGCATCAATCTGCTTGGCGGCCAGGGCCGACTGGGCCGCGCTGTAATCCAGGCTCACCACCTTCAGGTCCTTCTCGCTCAAGCCCTGGCTGGCCAGCGCGGCATCAAATGAAAGCTGGCTGGCGGTACCGCGGAAAATACCCACGCGCTTGCCCTTCAAGTCTTGCAGGGTCTTGATGCCCGAGCCCGGCTGCACCGCCAGGTACTGCTTGATGCCGCGCGCGGTGGCGCTGAGCAAGCGGGTGTCCAGGCCATTGGACTTGCCAATGATGGCCGCCAGGTCGCCCAGGTAGGCGAAGTCCACCTGGCCATTGGCAAAGGCTTCGTTGATCACCGGACCGGCGCCCTTGAAGAACTGCCATTGCACGGTGATGCCGTCGGCGGCGAAGGCCTTTTCCAGCAGCTGTTGCTGGCGCAACACGTCGACCACGCCACCGCCACTGTGCTCGGTACCCGCGCTGAGGTCAGGCACGGCAATACGGATTTCCTTCACTACATCGGCATGGCTGAACAGCGGCGTGCAGGCCAGCAAGGCAGGCAGAGCGAAACGGCTGACCACGCGGGTTAGGGCTTTTTTCATTGGAATGTGCTCCTGGCTCAGTCTCGGAAGGCGCTCAGTCAGACATATCCAGCTGATTTCATTAAATACTATAAATTCACATTTTAGTTACTTTATGGAATAAGCACGACTCAGACAGGTTGTCAGCACGCCATGCATTGAGCGCATGGAAAATATTCTTCGAATGCATTGGATGCGGAAGGCGTGCAGGCCTTAAATGGCCGTCTTATCTCCATATAGCACACATAAAATTCCTGTTATATCCGATAGGAATATATAAATAGCCCGCTGCAGTAGCCGACAACGGAGGTCTGATATGGCCCGAGATTCACTCCTCAGCCTGCCCCTGACAAAACCCCAGGCGTCCCCTCGACGCTTGGGCGCCGGGGTAGGCCAACGCCTGCAGGCCTTCTACCTGCCCGTGGCGATCTTCGCCTTGTGGTGGCTGGCTAGCCGCAACCACTGGATGAGCGAGCAGATACTGCCCGCCCCCTCGCTGGTGTGGCAAAGCACCCTGGAACTGGCCGGCGGCGACCTGCCGGTGAACCTGTGGATCAGCTTGCAACGGCTGTTCTGGGGCCTGCTGGCAGGCATCACCGGCGGCGCCGTGCTGGGCGCCTGGTTGGGGTTCAGCCGCCGGGCCGAACGCCTGGTATTGCCAACCTTCACAGCCTTGGCACAAATCCCGACGCTGGCGTGGATTCCACTGTTCATGGTGTTTTTCGGCATAGGCGAACTGCTCAAGCTGGTGGTACTGATCAAGGCCATCGTCGTGCCCGTGACCCTGCACACGCTGGTAGGCGTGCGTGATGCCCAGCCACGGCTGCGCGAAGCAGCAGCCGTGCTGCGCTTGCCGCCACGGTTGCTGATCCGGCGCCTGGTGCTGCCGGCCGCGCTGCCCTCGTTCATGGCCGGCGTGCGCCTGGCGCTGGCGGCGGGCTGGTCGTCGCTGCTGGCCGTCGAACTGTTGGCGTCCAGCGAAGGCATTGGCTACCTGATGGTATGGGCGCGGCAACTGTTTATGCTCGACATCGTGTTTGTCTGCGTGGTGGTGATCGGTGTCATCGGCCTGGCCATGGACAAGGGCATCGGCCTGCTCGACCGCAAACTGGTGCACTGGCCCCACGCGGCCACGGCCGCCCTGCCGCGCACCGCCGATGCCCGCGGCCTGGACCGACTGACGCCGTGGCTGTTACCCGCCGCGCTGTTGCTGGTGTGGCAACTGGCGAGCCAGTTGCAGTGGGTAGACCCCAACATCCTCGCCTCGCCCCTGGCCGTGGTGCACACCACCTGGGCCGGGCTGGCGGACGGCTCGCTGCTCACGGCCATGGGCCTGAGCCTGGGCCGCACGCTGGGCGGTCTGATACTGGGCGGCGGCCTGGGTTTTGCGCTGGGCTTGCTGCTGGGCCTGTCCGACACCTGCAACCGCCTGCTCAACCCGAGCCTGTCGGCATTGCGCCAGATCGCCATTTTTGCCTGGGTACCGCTGATCACCGCCTGGTTCGGCCTGGGCGAGCCGGCCAAGTGGGTATTCGTGGCCCTGGCCGCGTTCTTCCCGCTGTTCATCGCCACCCACCGCAGTGTCGCCAACCTGTCACCGCAACTGGCCGAGGCCGCCCAGGTTTTGCGCCTCAGCCTTTTCCAGCGGCTGCGGCGGCTAGTGCTGCCGGGTGCGGCACCGGGGATTTTCGCCGGGCTGCGCCTGAGCTTGATCTACGCCTGGCTGGGCACGATTGGCGCCGAGTATTTCATGCCGTCCAACGGCGGCATCGCCAGCCTGATGATTGGCGCCCAGCAACTGATGCGCATGGACCTGATCATGAGCGGCATGCTCCTGGTCGGCATCACCGGCGCCCTGCTCAACGCCCTCGGGCAACGCATTGAAGCGCGCGCCACGCGCTGGAGACACGCATGAACGCACTCACCTCCCCGATTGTCAGCTTCAACCATGTGGGCAAACTGTTCGAAGTGGACGGCGGCAGCCTGGAAGCCATCCGCGAATTCAACCTGCAGATCGCCGAGGGCGAGTTCGTCGCCATCGTCGGCTCCAGCGGCTGTGGCAAGTCCACCCTGCTGCGCCTGTTGATTGGCCTGGACACAGAGTTTCGCGGCGAGATTCAGGTGGACGGCAGGCCCGTGACCGGCATCGGCAGCGAACGCGGCATCGTGTTCCAGGAACACCGGCTGTTCCCGTGGCTGACCGTGGAAGAAAACATTGGCCTGGGCCTGGTGAACGAGCCGCTCAGCAACGAGCAGCGCCAGCGCCGAGTGCACGACTTCATCGACCTGGTGGGCCTCAAGGACTTCACCCGTGCCTACCCGCACCAGCTGTCCGGCGGCATGGCCCAGCGCGTGGCCATTGCCCGCGGCCTGGTGGCCAGCCCGCGCATCCTGTTGCTGGACGAACCCTTCGGCGCCCTCGACGCCCTGACCCGCCAGCAGATGCAGGACGAGCTGCTGGCGATTCGCGAACGCGCGCGCATCACCACCATCCTGGTGACCCACGACGTGGAAGAGGCGATTTTCCTGGCCGACCGCGTGGTGGTGATGGAACCGCGCCCGGGGCGCATCAAGCGCGTGGTCGATATCGACCTGCCGCACCCGCGCCAGCGCAGCAGCTTCGATTTTCACCAGTTGCGTGAAGAGTTGCTGCACGAACTGACCAGCGACGATCACTACGTCGCCCCCAACCCCGTGCAGATTCGCGATCTGCACCCGGCCTTCATCGCTTGCTGAGAAAGGAACCCGCACGATGCCCCAACGTCCCAACTTCCTGGTGATCCTGGCCGACGACCTCGGCTTCTCCGACATCGGCGCCTTCGGCAGCGAGATCGCCACGCCACACCTGGACACGCTGGCCCTGGCCGGCCTGCGCCTGACCGACTTTCACACCGCGCCCACCTGCTCGCCGACACGCTCGATGCTGCTGACCGGCACCGACCACCATATCGCCGGCATCGGCACCATGGCTGAGGCGCTGACGCCCGAGCTGATTGGCAAGCCAGGCTACGAGGGCCATCTCAACGACCGCGTGGTGGCGTTGCCGGAGTTGCTGCGCGAAGCCGGTTACCAGACACTGATGAGCGGCAAGTGGCACCTGGGCCTGACCGCCGAACTGGCGCCCCACGCCCGAGGCTTCGAGCGCTCGTTCTCGCTGCTGCCGGGCGCGGCCAACCACTACGGTTTCGAGCCCACTTTCGACAACAGCACCCCAGGCCTGCTCAAGGCCACCCCGGCGCTGTACATCGAGGACGATACCTTCGTCGACGAACTGCCCAAGGATTTCTATTCCTCCGACGCGTTCGGCGACAAGCTGCTGCAATACCTGAAGGAGCGCGACCAGAGCCGTCCCTTTTTCGCCTACCTGCCCTTCTCTGCCCCGCACTGGCCGTTGCAGGCACCGGCCGACATCGTGGCCAAGTACAAGGGCCGCTACGACGCTGGCCCGCACGCACTACGCCAGGAACGCCTGGGCAAGCTGCGCGAACTGGGGTTGATCGACGGAGCCACGGAGGCGCACCCCCTGCTGGCGCTCAACGCCGAGTGGAACAAGCTCGATGACAGCCAGCGCCAGGCGTCCGCGCGGGCCATGGAGGTGTACGCCGCCATGGTCGAGCGCATGGACTGGAACATCGGCCGCGTGGTCGACTACCTGCGCCAACAAGGGCAGTTGGACAACACCTTCATCCTGTTCATGTCCGACAACGGTGCCGAGGGCGCGCTGCTGGAAGCCTTCCCCACGTTCGGGCCGCAGCTGATGACCTACCTGGACACCCACTACGACAACAGCCTGGACAACATCGGCCGCGCCAACTCGTACGTCTGGTATGGCCCGGGCTGGGCGCAGGCGGCAACTGCACCGTCGAAGCTGTTCAAGGCGTTCACCACCGAAGGCGGCATTCGCGTGCCGGCGCTGATCCACTACCCGCCGCTGGCACGCCAGAAGCAGATTGGCCACGGCTTCGGCACGGTAATGGACGTGACCCCAACCATCCTCGACCTGGCCGGCGTGCGCCACCCCGGCACGCGCTGGCGCGGCAAGGACGTGGCAGCGGTGCGTGGGCGCTCGTGGCTGGGTTACCTGTCGGGCGAAACCGCCAGCGTGCACGACGACAAGACGGTCACCGGCTGGGAGCTGTTTGGTCAGCGAGCCATTCGCCAGGGCGACTGGAAAGCCGTGTGGATTCCTGGGCCGATAGGCCCGGCCACCTGGCAGCTGTATGACCTGAGCCAGGACCGCGGCGAAATCCACGACCTGGCGGCCAGCCACCCGGAAAAACTGGCGACGTTGATTGGCGAGTGGCAGAAATACGTGGAAGAAACCGGCGTGGTCCTTAGCCAGTCCCCCTTCCAACCGGATTAAGGCAGCGCGCCCATCGCGGGCACAGCATGGTCCTGTAGCAGCGGACCGTGTGTGTCCGCGAAGGGCGCGCCGCAGTCCCCGGACATTATGCGGTGCCTGGTTCGCGGACACGGTCCGCGCCTACAGGGGCCGCCACAGGGGTAAACCGGTTGGCACGGCTGAACGTGCCGAAATCATTGAACCGCACCCCCATCTCGGCCATGACCTTGTGCGCCACCGGCGCGGTCATCTGGCGAATGTAGAAGGGTTCCTTGACCACGAAGTGGTGGATGCCATGGGTGCTGCCGAAGTTGAAGCAGAACGCATGCAAAGGCCACAGCCACCAGGCGTTGAGCACCTGGGTCTGCTGCATCACGTTCCCCAGCTCCACGTCGCCGTAGTAATGCATGTTCGAACTGATGAAGTGCAGGCAGAACGTGCGCAGCACATTCGGGCCGACGATCACCACCACAGCAATGTTCACCACCTCCATGGCAGCCAGGGTCGACGCCGACCAGTCGATGGGCGCGCCCAGCAGCCAGGCCACGCCATTGGCGGCGTGGAAGCCCAAGAACACATACCAGGTGCCCCAGTTCAGCAGGGCCAGGGGCGCATACACGCGCAGGGTGCGCTTGAGGATGCTCCACTTGTGCGCCCAGGTCTTGGCTCGCACCATGCGAATGAGTGACGACATGACGTTGTCACCCACCATCAGCAGGCGCACGATACCCCAAGGCTCGCCGTTGGTGATGGCGCGCTCCTCCATGTCGGTCTCGGTGCCCGACACCTTGTGGTGGTTGAGGTGCAAGTGGCGACGGATCCATGGGTTGATAGTGCTTGGCCGCGCCAGCCACACCAGCGCCAGCATCAGGTTGTGCGGCACCCGCTGTTTGCGGAAGTACATGCTGTGAATCAGGTCATGTTCCAGCTCGTGAGTCAGCGACGCCAGGAAAGCGTTGATCAGCAGGCAGGCCCACCATGCCATGTAACCCTCGATAAAGAGCGCCGCGCTGCCGATCATGCCTGCCAGGGAAAAGGCCAGGATGCCTGCACCGATAGCGTCCTGATGCTTGAGCAGCGGGTAGCGGGCACGCAATTCATCGCCCTTGGCCATCACCACCTGGCGAATATGGGCGCTGCGTTGTTGCGCATTCAGTCTGTCGGGGCTTGCACAAGTGCGGTCCATGCTTCCATCCTCTTGTTATTGATGGAACGACTGTGGACCAGAATCAGCAAAGGGACGCTAGCCGTGGACGCCAACCTGTTGACCTCAGGCGCCATTAGCCATGACTGAACCGACTTCACTTGCCAGCTGGACCCGCGCGCTGCGCAAGCAACTGGACGCCCTGGGCCTGGACAGCGCCGCGCTGTGCCTGAAGGCCGGCCTGGACCTGCACCACATGGACGACCCCAAGGCCCGTTACCCGCTGTCGGCGACCACGCGGCTGTGGCAACTGGCCGTGGAAGCCAGCGGCGACCCGGCCATTGGCCTGCGGGTGTCGCGCTACGTCAGCCCCACCACCTTTCATGCCCTGGGGTATGCCCTGGTGGCCAGCGAGAACCTGCGCGAGGTATTCGAGCGTATCGTGCGCTACCACCAGGTGGTGAGCGACGCGGTGGTGCCACACCTGAGCCGGGAAAATGGCCGCTATGTGTTTCGCCTGCAAATACCTGACGACTCACCCGCACCTGCGCCGGAGGCCATGGATGCCTTTGCCGCCATTTATGTGCGCACCTGTCGCAACCGCCTGGGCCGCGACTACTCGCCGCTGGGCGTATGGCTGACCCGCCCCGCCCCGGCCGACCCGACGCCCTGGCACACGGTGTTCCGCGCGCCCATCCATTTCAACGCGGCGCAGAACTGGCTGGAGTTTGCCTGCGCCGATTTCGAGTGCCACCTGGACGACGCCAACCCGGAGCTGGCCGAGCACAACGAAGCGGTACTCAACCGCACCCTGGAGTTGCTGCACCCACTGACCTGGGAGCGGCGCGTGCGCAACGCCATCGAAACCCACCTGCCCAACGGCGTGCCGTCGGCGGACCAGATTGCCGAGTCCATGCACCTGAGCCTGCGCAGCCTGCAGCGCCACCTGGCCGACGAAGGCTGCCGTTATGACGCGCTGCTGGACCAATGCCGGCAGAACCTGGCCCTGACCTACCTGCGTGAAGTGGAAGTGTCGTTGAGCGAGATCGGCTTCCGCCTCGGGTTTGCCGATGCCAGCAGCTTCAACCGTGCATTCAAACGCTGGACCGGGCTGTCGCCGGGGCAGTTCCGCGACCGTATGGTGTGAAGTCGAGGCTGAACACCGTGACCTGCGGATCACTGCTGACCGTCACCTGGCCTGCGTGCAACTGCATGATCGAATGCACGATTGCCAAGCCCAGGCCGCCGGAATCGCCAGGCTGCGCACGCGAAGCGTCCACCCGGTAGAAACGGTCGAACAGGCGCCCCAGGTGCTGCGGGGCAATGACATCGCCCTGGTTGCAGACCCTTAGCTGCATGCCACTGCTGACCAAGGTCACCGTGCTGCCCGGCGCGGCGTGGCGCACGGCATTGGCCAACAGGTTGCCCATGGCTCGTTGCAGCAATTGCAGGTCGGCATCCAGTTCACCCACCAAGCGGTTATCCAGGCACAACTGGCGGTCGTCTGCCAGGGCTTCGAAGTAGGCGCACAGGTCTTCACCCAGCGCGTGCAGGTGCACGCGCTGCAGGTTCAGCAAGCGCTCGCCATGGTCGGCACGGGCCAGGAACAGCAGGTTCTCGACCATGCGGTTGAGACGCTCGAACTCCTCAAGGTTCGACGCCAGCAATTCCTGGTATTCATCGGTGCTGCGCGGCTGGCTCAGCGCCAGGCCATTGCTGCCCAGCAGGTTGTGCAGTGGGGTACGGATCTCATGGGCCAGGTCGGCAGAAAACTGCGACAGGCGCTGAAAGCTATCATCCAGGCGCGCCAGCATCCCATTCAGGGCATGTACCGGCTCCTGAAGTTCACGGGGTACGGCCTGCAGCCGCAGGCGCCGGTCCAGGCTGCGCAAGTCAATGCTGGCAACGGTATCAGCCATGTGCCGCAAGGGCCGCAGGGCGCGGCGCAACAGTAACAGGCCCACGGCAAAGGCGAGCAGCGCGCCCACCCCTGCTGCCAGGTAAACCCGCAGGCGATAGCTGGCCAACATGACCTCGCGCTCGGCCAGGCTCTTGCCGACCATGACTGTCAAGGCCTCGCCGCCGGGCCCCTGGGCTGCGCCGGCCAATATCAGCAACGGCACACTGTCGGTCGACTGCCAGGTCTGGATGTCCTCAGGCCGTGGGCTGCGCTGTTCGGGGATGGGTGCGACCTTGGGCACCGGTTGCCCACGCGGGTTGATCGCGATTACCGCTGCGCCGTCGGCGCGGTTGACCAGCAATAGACTGTCCAGGTTGCCGAGCATGTTCTGGTAAAGCCGTGGGCGCTGCTGCAGGGCGCCCAGGCTGTCGCTGTCGTGCAGCAGGGCCCGCACTTGTTCCAGGCGGCCGAGCAGGGCCTGGTTATCGCGGTACACCAACTCGGACTCCAGGCTGCGGTACAGAAAGAGGCCGGCAGTACCCAACACCAGCGCACACACCAGGGCAAACGCCATCGCCAGCCGCGCGGCAAGCGACGGCCCATGTGGCCGATCATTCATCCGGGGCGTCCAGCTGGTAGCCAACACCACGCACGGTATGGATCAGCTTGGGCATGTATGGGTCGTCGACCTTGGCGCGCAGGCGGCGCACCGCCACTTCCACCATGTTGGTGTCGCTGTCGAAGTTCAAGTTCCACACCTGGGAGGCGATCAGGGTGCGCGAAAGAACCTCGCCGCGTCGGCTGGCCAGCAATTGCAGCAAAGCAAATTCCTTGTTGGTCAGGCTGATCCGCTGGCCGCCCCGGCTGACCCGGCGGCGCAGCACGTCCAGCTCCAGGTCGGCGATGCGGTAGCACTCCACCTCGCGCGTGGGGCCGCGGCGCAGCAAAGTACGCACTCGCGCCAGCAGTTCCACGAAAGCAAAGGGTTTGACCAGGTAATCATCGGCACCCAGTTCCAGGCCGCGGACTCGATCTTCGATGCCGTCCTTGGCCGTCAGGAACAGCACCGGCGTGTCGCCGCGCTGGCGGATCAGCTTGAGCAATTGCCAACCGTTGAGCCCGGGCAGCATCACATCGAGGATGATCAGGTCGTAGGCCTGCTGCTCGATCAGGTACCGGCCATCCAGGCCATTGAGCGCCACGTCCACGCTGAACCCGGACTCGCCAAGCCCTTTGGCCAGGAACTGGGCCGTCTTGGGTTCGTCTTCCACCACCAGCAAATGCATTGCACACCTCATTTTAACTTCCCATAGGCTAGGCCTGTCGGTGGCTCTTGCCCATTACAAAGTTGTAATCAGGCTGACGGGGTTCTGTAGGGGGCCGGTGGTTAGTCTGGCGTCATCACCTTGATGGAGCCTGACATGGCGCTCAAACCTCTGCTCTTCTGTGCCGCTACACTGGCTGCGGTACAGGCCCAGGCCGGCCTGCCGCAACATCCGGAACTGGACCTGGCCAGCGCCAGACGCCTGGTCGATGCCAGCCCGTGCAAGGCTGCCATCGCCGTGCTGGACCGTGGTGGCAACCCCATCCTGGCGCAGCGCGCCGACGGCGTGGGCCCGCACAATGCCGACGCGGCGCGGCGCAAGGCCTACACCGCGCTGTCGAGCAAAACACCTACCCGCCTGTTCGCCGAGCGTGCACGCAACAGCCCTGAAGCCGCCAACCTCAACACCCTCCCCGAACTGCTGTTGCTGGGCGGCGGCATCCCGCTGTTCGAAGGCCGCGAGCTGGTCGGCGCACTGGGTGTGGCCGGCGCCGGCGGTGCCGAGCAGGACGAACAATGCGCAATCACCGCCGCCAGTGCCTTGGGCCTGGCCATTCACCCCTGAACATGAAGGAGCTACCGATGAAACTGATTCTGGCCTTGGGCCTGAGCACGCTGTCCAGCCTGGCCATGGCGGCCAACCCCCTCAGCGTGCATGTTCTGAACCTGGAAAACGGCGTACCGTCACCGGGCGTCGAAGTGACTCTGGAGCAGCACGTGGGCAAGGACTGGCAGATGCTGGCCCACGGCACCACCAATGAGCAGGGGCGTATCGCCGAACTGTTCCCGGCGGACCATGCGTTCGTGCAGGGTGAGTATCGGGTGGTGTTCAAGACCGGCGACTATTACAAGCGCGTGGGGCATGACACGTTCTTCCCGGAGATTCCGGTGATTTTCCAGGTGAAGCAGACGGACCAGCATTACCACATTCCGCTGCTGCTGAGCCCGTACGGCTTCAGCACCTACCGCGGGTCGTGATCGTAACCCGTGCTTTGCCCTTGTGGGAGCGGGCTCTGCCCGCGAAGACTACACCGCGAAGGCACTGACGGACCGCGGTGTTCTTTTCGCGGGTAGTACCCGCTCCCACGGGAAGCGTGGGCTGCCACAGAAGGCAGCTGCTGCTACAGGGTTGCGCGGTGTTTCAGGGCAACCAGGTCGAGGATTTCGATTTCGCCGTAGCTCAGCCGCACCACACCCTGCAACTCCAGTTCCTTGAGGATCTGGTTAGTGGTTTGCCGCGACAGTGACAACATCATTGCCAATTGCTCTTGGCCCAGGCGGATCACCCGCCGGGCGCCGTCCACCTCGCCATAGCCCTGGGCGATCAACAGCAACCGATGGGCCAAGCGTGGCGCGGCGGCCAGCAGGCTCTGCTGTTCGAGCATGACGAAGGCCAGACGCAGTTTCTGGCTCATCAGCAAGGCAAACTCTTGCCAGTACGCCGGCGTGGCGGCCAACAACGCCAGCAGCGCCCCCTGGCCCACCCAGATCAGTACGCAGTCGTCCTCGGCATAGGCATCGTGGGTACGCGGCTGCCCGTCAAACAGGGCGATCTCGCCAAACCACTGCGGGGGCTCCACCAGCGCCAGCAGCGCTTCCTTGCCCAAAGCATTCACCGCCCCAATGCGCATGGCGCCCTCCACCACCGCGTACAAGCCGCAAGGCGGATCGCCCCGCTTGAACAGGCAGGCCCCGGCGGCCAAACGGCGAACGCGCGCGGCCGCCAGCACACTATCCTGAAGAGACAGTGGCAGCTGTGCGAACCAGTGGCCGGTCAGCAGGCGCGGGCGCCAGGCAGTGACGTCGTTCATGAAGCCTCGTGTGCAGGGTTTGTCGGCTAGCCGACAGAGCATGGGCCAGCAAACGGGCATGATCAATCATCACCCACACAGAGGGCACAACAATGAAAAACCTCGTCGACCACTTGAGCCAATACGCAGCCTATCACCGCGACCCGCGCAATATCGCCAGCCATTTCATCGGCATTCCCATGATCGTGGTGGCCGTCACTGTGCTGTTGTCACGCCCGGGCGGCTGGATGGCCGGCCTGTGGGTAAGCCCCGCGCTGTTCGTGGCGCTCGCCTCGGCCTGGTTCTACCTGCGCCTGGATACCCGCTTTGGCGTGTTGATGACGGCATTGCTGGGGCTGTGCCTGTGGGCCGGGCAGGCGCTGGCGGTGCAGGCCACCCTGGTGTGGCTGAGCGCCGGGTTGGGGTTGTTCGTAGTGGGCTGGGCGATCCAGTTTGTCGGCCACTATTGGGAAGGGCGCAAACCGGCGTTTGTCGATGACGTGACGGGGCTGATCGTGGGACCGCTGTTTGTGGTGGCGGAGGTGGGATTTCTCGCAGGCTTGCGTCCCGAACTCGAACAGCAGATCGAATCAAATGTGGGAGCGGACGCTGGCCGCCCCCACAAACAGATTCAGCAGCGTTAGATCGCAGCGGTTTTTTGCCAGACCTTGGGCTTGAAGAACAGCGTCTCGCCCTTGGCCAGGCCGGTCAGGCTGTCGTGGTCTTTTACCACTTCGGCTTCGATCAGGTCTGGCTGGCCTTCCACTTTCAGGGTGACCCGAGTGGTAGCGCCCAGCGGGCGAATGTCGCGCACCTCGGCGGCGTGATGGCCTTCCACTTCCGAGCGTGACAGCGACACTTCGTGCGGGCGGAACAGCACGTGGTGGTCTTCACCCAAGTGCAAGCGGTTGGAATCACCCAGGAAGTGATAAACGAAGTCGCTGGCCGGGTTCTCGTACACCTCGCCCGGCGAGCCGATCTGCTCGATCACACCTTTGTTCATCACCACGATGCGGTCAGCCACTTCCATGGCTTCTTCCTGGTCGTGGGTGACAAAGACCGAGGTCAGGTTGATGTCTTCGTGCAACCGCGCCAGCCAGCGGCGCAGCTCCTTGCGCACCTTGGCATCCAGCGCGCCGAACGGTTCGTCCAGCAGCAGCACCTTGGGTTCCACCGCCAGCGCACGGGCCAGGGCGATACGCTGGCGCTGGCCACCGGACAACTGCTCGGGGTAGCGGTCGGACAGCCAGTCCAGTTGCACCATGTTCAGCAGCTCATGGACCTTCTCGGCAATGCGCGTTTCGTTCGGGCGCTCGCCCTTGGGCTTCATGCGCAGGCCGAAGGCTACGTTGTCGAACACGGTCATGTGGCGGAACAGGGCGTAGTGCTGGAACACAAAACCGACGTTGCGGTTGCGCACGTCGGTGCCCGACACGTCCTCGCCGTGGAAGACGATGCTGCCGTCATCCGGTGTTTCCAGGCCGGCAATAATGCGCAGCAGGGTAGTTTTGCCGCAGCCGGAGGGGCCCAGCAACGCAACCAACTCGCCACTCTGGATATCCAGATTGATGGAGTTCAGGGCCTGGAAGGCGTTAAAGCGCTTGCTGACATTACGAACTTCGATCGACATGAATTATTCCTCCGCTGCGTTTGTGCGCAGGCGGTTAATACGGTTCTCGCTCCACTGCTTGAGCAGCAGGATGAAGAGCGCCATGATCAGCAACAGGCTCGCTACCGCAAAGGCGGCGACGTGGTTGTACTCGTTGTAGAGGATTTCGACGTGCAGCGGCAAGGTGTTGGTGACGCCACGAATATGGCCCGACACCACCGACACCGCACCGAACTCACCCATGGCCCGGGCGGTACACAGCACCACGCCATAGATCAGCCCCCACTTGATGTTGGGCACGGTGACGTGCCAGAACATCTGCCAGCCGTTGGCGCCCAACAAGCGCGCGGCTTCTTCTTCCTGGGTGCCCTGCTCCTGCATCAATGGGATCAGCTCACGGGCCACGAACGGCACGGTGACGAAGATGGTGGCCAAGACGATGCCCGGCAGGGCAAAGACGATCTGGATGTCATGGTCGGACAGCCACGGGCCGAACAGCCCCTGGGCACCGAACATCAGCACGTAGACCAGGCCGGCGATGACCGGCGATACCGAGAACGGCAGGTCGATCAGCGTCACCAGAATGGCTTTGCCGCGGAACGAGTACTTGCTCACGCACCAGGCAGCGCTGACACCAAACACGACGTTGAGCGGCACCGAGATCACCACGGCGATCACCGTGAGCTTGAGCGCCGACAAGGCGTCAGGCTCAAGGATCGCGGCGAAGAACGCGCCAAGGCCCTGGCTCAGGCCCTGAGACACCACGATGAACAACGGCAGCAATAGAAACAGGGCGAACACCAGCCAGCCCAGGCCAATCAATATACGCCGGGAAATGGCGCTGCCGCGGCGCGCAGCGTTGGCGCTGGAGGCGGCGGTCAATGTGGATGCAGACATGTTCAAGCCTCCTTCACGGGGTTTCGATGCGCCGCTGCAGCAAGTTGATCAGCAGCAACAGGACGAAGGAAACCACCAGCATCATCACGCCAATGGCGGTAGCACCGGTGTAGTCGTATTGGTCGAGCTTGACCATGATCAGCAGCGGCAGGATCTCGGTCTTCATCGGCATGTTGCCGGCAATGAAGATCACCGAACCGTACTCGCCCACGCCCCGGGCGAACGCCAGGGCGAAGCCGGTCAACCAGGCGGGCAGCAGCGCCGGCGCGAGGATGTAGCGGAACACCTGCAACGGCTTTGCGCCCAGGCAGGCGGCGGCTTCTTCGACTTCACGAGGAATGTCGGCCAGCACCGGCTGCACCGTGCGCACCACGAACGGCAGGGTCACGAAGGTCAGTGCCAGGGTGATGCCCAGCGGGGTGTAGGCGATCTTGAAGCCCAGGCTCTCGGCGAACTGGCCAACCAGGCCGTTGGGTGTGTACAGCGCCGTCAGGGCGATACCGGCCACGGCGGTGGGCAAGGCGAACGGCAGGTCGATCATGGCATCGATGACCTTGCGCCCCGGGAAGGTGTAGCGCACCAGCACCCAGGCCAGCAGCGTGCCAATGATGCCGTTGACGATGGCGGCGCACAATGCGGTACCGAAGCTCAGCTTGAGGGCCGCCAGGGTGCGCGGCGAGCTGACAATGGCCCAGAACTGTTCAAAGGTGAGCTGGGCGGCATGAGCGAACATCACCGCCAGCGGGATCAGCACAATCAGGCTGAGGTACACCAAGGTGTAGCCCAGCGTCAGCCCGAAGCCGGGTATGACGGGGGAGATACGACGCGACATATGTGTCCTTGGTACAAGGTTTTAAACGTCATTGGCCCCTTCGCGGGCAGAGCCCGCTCCCACGCCAGATCCTGTGCACGGGTCCATTGTGGGAGCGGGCTCTGCCCGCGAAGAGGCCAGTTAGCTATCAGATCCTTACTGCGCCTGGTAAATCTGGTCGAACACGCCGCCGTCATTGAAGAACTTGGGCTGCGCGGTTTTCCACCCGCCAAAGTCCTTGTCGATGGTGGCCAGGCTCTTCACTTCCTGGAACTGCTTGGAATATTGGGCGGCCACTTCCTTGTCACGTGGACGGTAGAAGTTCTTCGCGGCGATTTCCTGGCCTTCCTTGCTGTACAGGTGCTCCAGGTACGCCTTGGCAATCACTTCGTTGCCCTTTTTCTCGGCGTTCTTCTCCACCACCGCCACCGGCGGCTCAGCGAGGATGGAAACCGACGGCACGACGATGTCGAACTTGTCCTTGCCGCCATCCTCCTTCAGCGCCAGGTAGGCTTCGTTTTCCCAGGCCAGCAACACGTCACCCTGGCCATTGTTGACGAAAGTGATGGTCGAGCCGCGGGCACCGGTGTCCAGCACGGGCACGTGCTTGAACAAGGTTTGCACGTACTGCTTGGCCTTGCCTTCATCGCCGCCGTTGGCTTTCAGGCCATAGGCCCAGGCCGCCAGGAAGTTCCAGCGCGCGCCACCGGAGGTTTTCGGGTTCGGGGTGATCACCGAAACGCCGTCCTTGATCAGGTCGTTCCAGTCATGAATGCCCTTGGGGTTGCCCTTGCGCACCAGGAACACGATGGTCGAGGTATAGGGTGTGCTGGCGTCGGGCAATTTGGTCTGCCAGTTGTCCGGCAGCGTCTTGCCCAGCTTGGCGATTTCGTCGATGTCACCGGCCAGGGCCAGGGTTACCACGTCGGCACGCAGGCCGTCGATCACGGCGCGGCCCTGTTTGCCGGAACCGCCGTGAGACTGCTTGATGTCGACCTTGTCATCCGGGTGGGCTTTCTTCCAGAAGTTCACGAACTCGGCGTTGTAATCCTGGTACAGCTCGCGCGTCGGGTCGTAGGAAACGTTAAGCAGCTCATAGTCCTTGGCGACCGCAGAGCCTGCGAACAGCGCACTGGCGAGCGCCGCCAGTGCGTAGTGACGGATAGACATGGTGAAGCTCCTGGATGACTCTTGATTATTATGTTGGCTTTTCTTGTGGCAGAACCGGTCAGCTGGGTTTGTTGCTGGGGTTCTGCAGGCGGAATTTTTCTTTCCGCTCGATTTGCACCACTTGGGCGTTGTGCACCGTGATTTCCACCGCGCCAAAGCGCAGGTCACGCAGCGCGCTCTGGATTTCGCGCAGAATGGTTGCTTCGTCCTGACCGTCGACGCTACGCAGAGATGCGCTCATGATCATGCTCCTTGGGTGAGAGTTGCCTTGAGCGCCATAGTAGATAGGCGGGGTTATACTTAAAAATACTATTTAAGAATGCCCATATAACCAAAATCCAAATCAGGATGTTCCACATCTTGTAGCCGCTGCCGCCAGGCTGCGCTGGCCCGATGCCTGGCAGCACATCTCCAGTGTACTAAAGGGCCAGCGCTGCCTTCGGCAGCGGCTACACGGGCTGCGTCAGCCTCGGGGGAAGAGGTCAGAGGCCGGCATCGGGCGGCCGAACCAGTAGCCCTGGCCCAGTTCGCATTGCTGTTGCACCAGGAACTGCGCCTGTTCCGGCTGCTCGATGCCCTCGGCATGGATCTGCATGCCCATGCTGCGTCCCAGGGCGATGATCACCCGCACGATGGCGGCATCGTCTTCGTCCAGCGGCAGGCCAGCGACGAAGCCCTGGTCGATTTTGAGTTTCTGCACCGGCAGGCGCTTGAGGCGCAGCAGCGAGGAATAGCCGGTGCCAAAATCGTCGATGGACAGGCGCAGGCCCAACTCGCGCAACCGGTGCATCTGCTCCAGCGCAGAATCCGGGTCTTCCATCACCGCGCTTTCGGTCACTTCCAGCTCCAGCCGCGCCGGGTCCAGGCCGGTGTCGGCCAGTATGCGCGCCACTTGCTGGTACAGGTCCAGGCGGCCAAACAGGCGGCTCGACACGTTCACTGCAATAAAGTCCAACTCGCGGCCCTGGGCTTGCCAATCGCACATCTGCCGGCAGGCCTGGGCCATGACCCAGGCGTCGATTTCGGCAATCAAGCCGCTGCGCTCGGCGATGGGAACGAACTCGCCTGGCGGCACAAGCCCACGCTCGGGATGCATCCAGCGTACCAGCGCTTCCACGCCCACCAGCTGGCCGCTGGCCAGGTCGTGCACCGGCTGGTAGTACACCCGCAGCTCTTCCTGGGCCAAGGCACGGCGCAGTTCGGCGGTCATTTCCACCCGCTGCTGGGCATGCGCCGTGAGCTCCTCGGTGTACAACGCATAACCGCCGCGGCCGTTGCCCTTGGCCTTGAACAGCGCCGAGTCGGCATTGCGCAGCAGTTGTTCGGCACCCAGGGCGTCGCTGGGGAACAGGCTGATGCCAATGCTGGCGCTGATGAACAACGTGTGCCCTTCGAGCAGGAAGGGCTGCTTGAGGCCGTCGATGATGGCCTGGGCCAGCGTTGCCGCATGGGCTGCCTGGGGCGAGTCTTCCAGCAACACGGCGAATTCGTCGCCGCCCATGCGCGCCAGGGTCACGCCACTGCCCAGCAGGCCCTGCAGGCGCGTGACCACGGCCTTGAGCAACTGATCGCCAATGGTGTGACCCAGGCTGTCGTTGATGCTCTGGAAATGATCCAGGTCCAGCAACAGCAAGGCGCAGCCGCGCTTGTTGGCCTGGGCGGCGGCCAGGGTCTGTTGCGCGCGGTCGTGAAACAGCAGGCGGTTGGGCAGGTCGGTGAGGGGGTCGTGCTGGGTGAGGTGCGCGCGCTCAAGCTCCGAGTGCTTGATGGCGCTGATGTCGGAAAACACGGCCACGTAATGGGTCATGTGCCCGGCATCGCTATAGATGGCGCGGATGGTCTGCCACTGGGGGTATATTTCGCCGCTCTTGCGACGGTTCCAGATTTCCCCGCTCCAGCGCCCGTCCTGGTCCAGGCTGTGGAACATTTGCCGGTAGAAATCGCTACCATGGCGCCCGGACTTGAACTTGCTGGGGTTGTGGCCCAGCACTTCGTCCTCGTGGTAACCGGTGATGTCCATGAACGCGCGGTTGACGTGCACGATGTTGCCCAGCCGGTTGGTCACCAGTACCCCTTCCAGGGTGCTGTCGAACACCGCGGCCGCCATACGCAGACGTTCGCGCTCAATGCGACCCTGGTCCCCCAGGCCGAAACAGCGCAACACGCGGGCCCGCGCCAGGAATATCAGCACTGCCGTGGCCAACACCCAGGCGTAACCGTTGATCAGCTGCCAACGCAACGATTGCGCTGAATCATCGAAAAGGCTGCTCAATATTTGACCAATCATGATCAGCCAGATAGCTGAGGCCAACAGGTAGAGCAAGGCGGCCCGCAAGGCGCCGCGAGAAGAACCAGGCATATAGTCGGCTAAGCCCACACTAAAAGATCGGGATTATAAAACAGAAACATTCAGCCACTCTTATCTAAAACCCGGACTGGTTTTATCTGCCAGCATGCCGATAATGCGACATGTTGTTACTTTTTCCTGGACGAGGGCCCAACAGCCTATGTGGTACAACGGTTTTCTTGACCTGTCAGCCTGGCAACTGGTGGCAGTCACCCTGTTGATGACCCATGTGACGATTGTCAGTGTCACTATCTACCTTCACCGCTATTCCTCCCACCGTTCGCTGGAACTCAACGGCGGGCTCAAGCACTTTTTCCGTTTCTGGCTGTGGCTGACCACGGCGCAGAACACCCGCGAGTGGACCGCCATCCACCGCAAGCACCACGCCAAATGCGAAACCGTGGACGACCCGCACAGCCCCGTGATCAAGGGCCTGGGCACGGTATTGAGCCGCGGCGCCGAGCTGTACCGCGCCGAGGCGCAGAACGCCGAGACCCTGCGCATCTATGGCAAGAACTGCCCCGAGGACTGGATCGAGCGCAACCTGTACTCGCGCTATCGCCTGCTGGGCGTGCTCCTGATGCTGGGCATCAACCTGGCCTGCTTCGGCGCCATCGGCCTGACCATCTGGGCCATCCAGATGATGTGGATTCCCTTCTGGGCCGCCGGCGTGGTCAACGGCCTGGGCCACGCGGTGGGCTACCGCAACTTCGAATGCCGTGACGCCGCCACCAACCTGGTGCCGTGGGGCATCATCATTGGCGGTGAAGAACTGCACAACAACCACCACACGTACCCCAACTCGGCGAAGCTGTCGGTACGCAAGTGGGAGTTCGACATGGGCTGGATGTGGATACGCATCCTCTCGTTCATGCGCCTGGCCAAGGTCCAGCGCGTTGCGCCCATCGCCCACCGGGTGGAGGGCAAGGGCCACCTGGACATGGACACCGCCATGGCGATCCTCAACAACCGGTTCCAGATCATGGCCCAGTATCGCAAGCTGGTGATCGCGCCCTTGGTGACCCAGGAGCTGGCGCGGGTGGACGCCTCGGTTCGCCATCAGTTCCGCCGCGCCAAGCGCCTGTTGTCACGCGAAACCAGCCTGCTGGACGACCGCCATCACCTGCACATCCAGACCATGCTGGAGCACAGCCAGGCGCTGAAGGTGATCTACGAGAAACGCCTGGCGCTGCAACAGATCTGGGCCCGCACCAGCTCCAACGGCCACGACATGCTGGCCGCCATGAAAGACTGGGTGCACGAAGCCGAAGCCAGTGGCATCCAGTCGCTGCGTGACTTCGCCACGCAACTCAAGACCTACTCCCTGCGCCCTGCCCTCGCCTGACACCGTCCATCGGCACGCCTCCTGCCAAAGGCGTGCCGATCGGAACTTCATTACGAAAAATTAATCTCACGAATGATCGCCAACGCGGCGGGACCTGACGCGTCCATACGTCAGTGCTCGGCCCCACCGTGACATTCGAGATTTCGTGATGATGGTCAACAAACAACCGCAGTCGTCGCCCTACCCCCAGATGCCTGCCGCGGCCGAGACGCTGCTGGCGCTGATGCATGCCCAGGGCGAAGTGGCGCGGTTGAGCGAACGCGAACAGCTGTTCAGTTCGTTGCTGGTCAGCGTCAATGCGGTGTTGTGGGCCTTCGACTGGGAAGCCCAGCGCATGATCTACGTCAGCCCGGCCTATGAGCGCATTTTTGGCCGCTCCGCCGGTTTGTTGCTGGCTGACTACAACGAATGGCGTGACAGCATCTACCCCGACGACCTGGACTACGCCGAGCGCAGCCTGGCCGAGGTGCTGGAAAAAGGCGCGGTGGAAGACCGCGAGTACCGCATCATCGCCGCCGACGGGCAGATTCGCTGGCTCAGCGACAAGTGTTTCATCAGCCAGCAGGTCAGCCCGGACCAACGGGTGATTGTGGTGGGCATTGCCGAGGACATCACCGAAAAGAAGCACCTGGAAGGCGAACTGCAGCGCCTGGCCACCACCGATGTGCTGACTCAAAGCAGCAACCGCCGACACTTCTTCGAATGCGCTCACCGCGAGTTCGAACATGCCCGCCTGCAAGGCTCGAACATTGCTTTCCTGTTGCTGGACATCGATGACTTCAAGGTAATCAACGACACCTATGGTCACCAGGAAGGCGACATCGTGCTGCAACGCATTGCCGAAGCCGGACGCGCAGTACTGCGCCGCGGCGACCTGTTCGGGCGTATTGGTGGCGAGGAATTCGCTGCGGTATTCCCCGGCTGCAGCCCGGAAGTGGCCCAGCAGATTGCCGAACGCCTGCAACGGGAAATTCAGCGCCTGAGCTTCAACCACAACGGCCAGGTGTACGGCGTTACCGTCAGCCAGGGCCTTACCGGATTGAACGAGGACGATGAGTTGCTGGACAACCTGTTCGCCCGCGCCGATGCCGCGATGTACCAGGCAAAGCGCCAAGGCAAGAACCAGATTGTGATGGGCTGACACGGCTTTTTTTACTGCGCACGTCTTCTGTGGGTGCGGGGTCTGCCCGCGAAGAAGGTCTCCCGTTTCAACAGGAACACCGTGGCGGCTGCTTCGCGGGTAGAACCCGCTCCCATCGTGTGAAGCACCATCCGGTGGCACACAGCTCGGGTCAGTTACGGCGCAGGCGGGTGAGTTCGGGCAAGGTCATTTTCAGTAACCTCGCGGTCTTGCCATTGGCAATCGGCTCAAGGCTTTCCCCAGGCTCCAACCGGGCCAACTGGCCCGCCAGGTTCATGGCCAGCGTGTCGCGGCCGTATACGCCGCCGCCCAGGTGGTAGATCGCCGCAATCAACTCGCGCAACTCCAACGGCAATCGCCAGCGCGTTCGCAGCGCCGAACCGAACGCCGCGCCAAATTCGCCAAGGGCTTTTTCCACCTGTCCCTCCTCCAGCGCGCCACCGGCCAACTGCCATTCCTGCAGGGCGCGCAGCAGCGCCAAGTCACCCAGGCAATGCAGCAAGCCGGCGCAATAGCAGCGCTCCTGGTCCACGTCCAGGTTGCGTGCCAGGGTGCGCGCGTATTCCGCTGCGTGCAGCGAATGGCTCCAGAAGCGCTCGGCATGGCGTGACAAGCCCGGGTCCGAGAGCCGCGCACTGCGCTTGAGGGCCAACCCTAGAATCAGGTTCATGCTTTGGGTCGCACCCAGTTTCTGCAAGGCCTGCAATAACGTCTGCACCGGGGCATCGCGGTGGTGGGCAGCGCTATTGGCGGCGGCAATCAGCACAGCGGTGATCTGCGGGTCGGCGCGGACTTCTTCCTCCAACTGTCGCAGGTTGAGGCCGTGGGGATTCAGGGCGCGCTTGATGGCGACCTGCACATCGGCCATCAGCGGGCCGCCATCGGAATGCTGGCGGCGTTCTTCCAGAAAAGGCTCCAGGCGCATGCCCGCCGTCAGCGCCGGGATCTCGCACACCACTTCCTGGCCAACCTCCAGCAGCAAGGTGTGCAGGCGCTCCTTGAGGGAGTCCAGGTTCAACGGTTTGGTGAGGTAGGCGGTAGGGCTCAAGGGCACGGCTTCGCGCACGCTGGCGACGTCGCTGCGGTCGCTGATGAGAATGAAGGGGATGGTGCGGCGCGAGCCTTTCTGGCGCACAGTGCGCAGCAGGTCCAGGCCATCGCCCCCCGGCAGTTCGCGCGCGGCAATCACAAGGTCGGGGCTGCGTTGCAGCAACCGAATGGCGTCCTGGCCATCGGTACACACGTCGAGCTGCGCATCGCAGCGCACGCTCAACAGCATTTGTATCAGCAGGTCCCGGGTCCAGGGGTCGGCTTCGGCAATCAATACCCGTGGAATTGCCGGGCTATCCTGCGCACTCATGGCTTTCACTCCGAAGGCATTGCCTACAGGTTATCCAGACATTACGCCCCACGCCTTTGTTCAACGCAAAAAAAACCCGCCGAAGCGGGTTTTTTGTTCATCGCGTCACACTTACGCCAGTTCGGCGAAGCACGCCTCGATGATGGCCAGGCCCTTGTCCAGCTGCTCGTCTGGCGCGGTCAGCGGAACCAGGATGCGCAGGACGTTGCCGTAGGTACCGCACGACAGCAGGATCAAGCCCTTGTCGCGAGCTTTGGCAACCACCGAGGCCACGGCCGCGGCGTTTGGCTTGTGGTTGTCGGCGCCTTCGAACACTTCGACAGCGATCATGGCGCCCAAGGCACGCACGTCACCGATGATCGGGTGCTTGGCCTGGATGGCCTTCAGGCCCGTTACCAGGCGCTCGCCCACTGCCTTGCTGCGGTCCAGCAGGTTTTCTTCTTCGAACACTTCCATTACGGCCAGGGCCGCGGCGCAGGCGATCGGGCTACCGGCGTAGGTGCCGCCCAGGCCGCCTGGAGCGATGGCGTCCATGTACTCGGCCTTGCCGCACACACCGGCCAGCGGGAAGCCGCCAGCGATGGATTTGGCGAAGGTGGTCAGGTCAGGCGCGACGCCCATCTGTTCCATGGCGAAGAAAGTACCGGTACGGCCAGCGCCGGTCTGTACTTCGTCGGCGATCAGCAGGATGCCGTGCTGGTCGCACAGGGCACGCAGGCGCTTCATGAACTCTTTCGGCGCGACGTAGAAACCGCCTTCGCCCTGAACAGGTTCCAGAATGATGGCAGCGATATCACGCGGCTCGGCATCGTTCTTGAATACGCGCTCGATGCTGGCAATGGAATCGTCAACGCTGATGCCGTGCAGTTCGCACGGGTACAGGGCGCGGAACACGCCGCCTGGCATCAGGCCCATGCCGGCCGAGTAAGGCACGACTTTACCGGTCAGGCCCAGGGTCATCATGGTGCGGCCGTGGTAGGCGCCGGTGAAGGCGATCACGCCGGCACGGCCGGTGGCGGCACGGGCGATCTTGATGGCGTTTTCAACGGCTTCGGAGCCGGTGGTCACCAGCAGGGTCTTCTTGTCGAAGTCGCCTGGCACGCGCGCGTTGATCTTTTCGCACACTTCAACGTACGGCTCGTAGGCCAGTACCTGGAAGCAGGTGTGTGTCAGTTTGTGCAGTTGGGCTTCAACGGCAGCGATGACTTTCGGGTGCACGTGACCGGTGTTCAGTACCGCGATACCGCCCGCGAAGTCGATGAACTCACGACCTTCAACGTCGGTAACGGTAGCGTTCTTCGCCGAGTCGGCGAAGATCGGGTGGATTTGACCAACGCCACGTGGAACGGCTGCCTGGCGGCGTTGCATCAAGGATTCGTTTGTCTTGCTCATGGTTTTCCTCATTCGCCGCTCATCGGGCGGCGTGGTTCAAGGATCAAGCAGCGGGGGTCAACGGCGACAGCATACGATGATCGACTGTCGCGGCCTCCCGGCTACCAAAAAGGGTTTGAGTGCTACATAAAGCCGCCGGAACGTCGCTCTCGCGCCCCGGCGGCTGCAATACCGCTGCGGATCAGATCGAAATGCAGAGGTATTTGATTTCCAGGTAATCTTCGATGCCGTACTTGGAGCCTTCACGGCCCAGGCCCGAGGCCTTGATGCCGCCGAACGGCGCCACTTCGTTGGAGATCAGGCCGGTGTTGATGCCCACCATGCCGTACTCCAGCGCTTCGGCAACACGGAACACACGGCTCATGTCACGGGCGTAGAAGTACGAGGCCAGGCCGAATTCGGTGTCGTTGGACATGGCGATCACTTCGGCTTCGTCTTTGAAGCGGAACAGTGGCGCCAGCGGGCCGAAGGTTTCTTCCTTGGCCACGGCGGCGTTCTTCGGCACGTTGACCAGTACGGTCGGCTCGAAGAAGTTGCCTTCCATGGCGTTGCCGCCGGTCAGCACGGTGGCGCCTTTGCTCAGGGCATCGGCGATGTGTTCCTTGACCTTGGCCACGGCTTTTTCGTCGATCAGCGGGCCGGTGGTGGTGCCTTCTTCCAGACCGTTGCCGATCTTCAGCTTGTTCACCGCGACTTTCAGCTTCTCGGCGAAGGCGTCGTACACGCCGTCCTGCACGTAGATGCGGTTGGCGCAGACGCAGGTCTGACCGTTGTTGCGGTACTTGGAGATGATCGCGCCTTCGACGGCCTTGTCCAGGTCTGCGTCGTCGAACACGATGAACGGGGCGTTGCCACCCAGCTCCAGCGAGACTTTCTTGATGTCCTTGGCGCACTCGGCCATCAGTTGGCGACCAATTTCGGTGGAGCCGGTGAACGACAGTTTGCGCACGATCGGGTTGCCGGTCAGCTCGCTGCCGATGTCGCCGGCGCTGCCGGTAACCACACTGAACACGCCTTTCGGAATGCCGGCGCGCTCGGCAAGTTCCGCCAGGGCCAGGGCCGAGTATGGGGTTTGCGAAGCAGGCTTGAGCACCATGGTGCAGCCAGCGGCCAGGGCCGGGCCGGCTTTACGGGTGATCATGGCCGCCGGGAAGTTCCACGGGGTGATGGCCGCAGTCACGCCGATGGGCTGCTTGATCACGATCAGGCGCTTGTCTGGCTGATGGCCAGGGATGGTGTCACCGTAGACGCGCTTGGCTTCTTCGGCGAACCACTCGATGAACGAGGCGGCGTAGCCGATTTCGCCCTTGGCTTCGGCCAATGGCTTGCCTTGTTCCAGGGTCATCAGGCGGGCCAGGTCATCCTGGTTTTCGATCATCAGTTCGAACCAGCGGCGCAGCTTGTTGGAGCGCTCCTTGGCGGTCAGTGCACGCCAGGCCGGCAGCGCCTTGTCGGCGGCTTCGATGGCGCGGCGGGTTTCAGCGGCGCCCATCTTTGGCACGGTACCCAGGATCTCTCCCGTGGCCGGGTTGTTGACCTTGATGGTCTGGCCGTTGTCCGCGTCAGCCCATACACCGTCGAGGTAGGCTTGCTGGCGGAACAACTGAGCGTCTTTAAGCTGCATGTCGGCTTCCTTAACAGCACCGTGCGCACACGGAGCGATTGTTGATTATTGGAAAGGGCGTTCCATGGGGAACTGCCGTCAGGAATTCAGTAACCGGGCGTATCGTGTTTGCGCCTGGGTTTTTACCCACGCCGCAAAGCCCCCACGCAGGGAGCGTTTGAAATCTCAAACGAATCCTAGGAGCAATGGGGGTAAAGGACAATAGGCTGTTCGGAAAAAAGAACAAAATTCCCCCCAACGGCAACATTTTCTGACTGGCGCAAGGGTTGGACCACCCACCGTGCGAAATCGTCCACATATCAGCGCAATAGACGCCCACCCCCGAGATGGGTATCATGGCGCCCGCTTGCACTTGTAGCTCAGCTGGATAGAGTACTGCCCTCCGAAGGCAGGGGTCGTGGGTTCGAATCCCGCCAAGTGCGCCATATAAAAGAAAAAGCCCCGGGGTTAGCACCCCGGGGCTTTTTGCGTTGACCGGGCTTAGAAACAATTACTGCCAGCGAACTTTTCGGGCCTCAACAGCTCGCTGGCAAGCCAGCTCCCACACCTGTAGCAGCTGCCGCCAGGCTGCGTCGCGGCCAAGGCCGGCTCCTACCACGGACAGTGTGGGAGCCGACCTTGGTCGCGATGCAGGCACCGCTATTCATCCTGACACCACCCCCCACCTGTGGGAGCGGGTTCTACCCGCGAAAAGAACACCGCGAAGTATCTGAACTACCACGGCGTCCTCTTCGCGGGCAGAGCCCGCTCCCACATGAAGACAGTTGCTGCTACATCTATTGCAACGTGCCAGCCTTGTTTGCCCGCTTTGGATCAGTTGGGCGCCTGTGTTCCCTTTAACAACTTCATCTCACGCCTTCCTGCGCCGAACTCGCCAGGCAACCAGCCCCGCACAACCGAGCACCAATACAGCGATCACGGCATAGCGATACTGCCGCAACCACGACCGCGCATCCCGCCACGCATGCACATACGGGAAACGCGCCGCCGCATCGAAGTCAGGCTCCACGCACTGGTGGCCGAAGTCCTCGGCAAAGGCCACAGCTGCGCCTTCTTTGACGTAGCGCAGGTACACCTTCTCCGCTCGTTCCTGGTCGTTCTGCACGAAGTGCGTGGCCTGGCACAGCACTGCCGCAAAGGCTTGGGAGCGTGCAGGCACGTTGTCCGCCGCCTTCAGGGCCTGCTCTACGGCTACGTAGCGGTAGTGGAAGCGCTGTGGCTGCGGCTCGGTAGCGGCATAGCGTTGGCGCTCGCCGTCGGTGACCAGCGGGCCTGGCAGGTCGGAAAGGGCACGCTGCTCGGCGGTGTCACGGGGCAGCGGCTTGCCGTCGGCACCGTTGCGAGGATAACTGTAGCGGCCGGCGCCATAGGTGTAGGCGCCGCCGAACTCAGCGAAGTCCGGGGCCTGTTCGTAGCCCATGATCTCCATGCCGTGCTGCCGCGCCAGCGTGGCGGCCGCATACCAGGCACGGGCGCGGGTGGTGTCGCGCCAGGCGTGCTGGGCATCGTCCAGCGCGGCGCCGTAGGCCTTGGCCCAGCCACGAGCGGTAGCGGTCACCCGGTAAGGCTTTTCGGTTGTCTGGTCATAGCTGGTGTCCACGTTGCGCGGGTCGCTATCCTCGGGGAAGTAAGACAGCGCCTGCTGGATACGCCCTTCCCGCACCAGGCGGCGAGCCAACAGTGAACGCAAGCGGTCACCCTGGGTAAAGCGGGGGTAGCCGTTCTGCGTACTCCACGCAGAAAATTCCTGCGGGCTGAAATCCTTGAAACCGGCGGGCGTTGCCGGGACCGCGGATGCAGGCACATGCTGGTCGACGTAAGCCTTGAGTTCATCGACGGTCAGCACGCGCTCGGCCACGTAGGCCATGTCGCCGTAGTAATCACCGCCGCTGTATTGGCTGCCACCGGCCGCGATCTGCGCCGCCCTGTAGAACTGATCCAGCGCCTGCACGTAGTCGCCACGCGACAGCGTCAGCACGCCCTGCTCGCCCTTGATCTGCGCGCCCACCACCGGCTCCACACTGCTGTCGAGCCTGGGGAACGACTGGGATGCCTGGGCATAGGCCTGCGCGGCGGCGGCCGTGTTGCCTTGGCGCAAAGCCAGCTTGGCTCGTACCCAGCCGGCCAGGGCGCTGGACTGTTTGTCGACCAGCGCCTGGGCCATGCCGTAGTCACCCACGCGGTAGGCCAGCGCGGCCAGGCGGTCGGCGCCTTGCACTTGCTGTAGATCTTTTTTGCGGATCGCCTCGACCAGCGTCTTCAGCACAGCATTGCTGGTGTAGTCGGCGGGGGTGTCGGCATTTTCACCCAGCACATCACTGGCTCGCCCGATGGCGTAGGCCACCAGCAGCCGTTGGCTAAGCGGATCATCAATCACCGACGCTGCGGTATCGCCATCGCTGAGCAACCATTCGGCGAGGATGCGCAACGACTGCTGGCCGATGTCCGAGCCACGCGCGGCCTGCTCGGCATACAGCGCGATGGCGCGCTGCAGGTTCGCGGGTGTGATCCGGTTGGGGCATTCAGTGCCATTGGTGAAGTCGGTGTAATCGCAGCGTTGCTGGGCGTTTACCAGGTACAGCCTGGCCTCTTCGCCGTAGCTACTGACGGCCAGGCCCCAAGGGTCGGAAGCCCCGGCCAGTGCCAGGGTTCGGGCCTGCCTGAAGGCCTGCGCTGCGGCGCTTTGCTCGCCACGCTCGGCGTGCAACCGGCCCAGTGCATACGCTGCCCACACCGAACGGGCCGCGCCCTGCTCCGCAGGCAGGTCCAGCACCGCCTGGAAACGCTGCGCGGCCAGGGCCTGCAATTCATCCACGCAACCTTGCGCCTCTGCCGCACAGCGTTGCGCCGCCTTCAGATCCACCGCGCCGGTGGTGTACAGCCGCAAGGCAGGCGGCAGCGTGCTGCCCAAGGCGTACGCGCCGCCATCGCTGTCGGCCTGACGCATCGCTTGCAGGGCGGCCCATTGCGCTGCGGGCAACGAAGCCTGATCAGGCTTGTCCGGGGTGACGGGTTCGCCATAGGGGTTGTTGTCGCGTTCATTCGCCTTGAGCGCGTCCGCAGGTGTAATCCAATGCGCCGCCTCGAAGGCGAACGAATTGCCCGGCGGCGACACCAACGCCTGCGCACGATCATCCAGCACCTGCAGCGCAAAGAACGGCCCGCAGGCCATCACCGCCACGGTGCCGGTCGACAGGGCGACGGCGATGACCGCCGCCAGCTTTTTACGATTCCACATGCAGCGATTCCTTTCCTTGTTCACAACGAAGCCAGCCGATGGGGCGCTGCCTGCCGGGCCGAAGCAGCCCGGGTTCGCGCGCCTGGAACACCAACCCATCGGCATTGCGCTCCATGAAATAACCATTGATGGCGTCCGCTGCTGCGCAACGCCCTGAGACTTTTATCGTGGCCGGCGGCGTGCCGTCGCCCACACCGGTATTGGCCAGCACCAAATCGAACAACTGCGGGTCGTCGGTGCTGCGCAGCTGCGCGGAGATGACCGGATCAATCGGCGCATGCGTCAGCACCGCCCGCCAGGTTGCCGGGCTCCAGGCGCGGGAATCCTGCTCGGTGGGCAGACGAAACCAGACGATGCCGGCCAGGCCCCGGGGCGGGTCGGCGGCAAGCTGGCGAGTGAAATCCTGAAGGTTTTGCGGGTCGGCCATCAGCTCGTGGGCCTCCATGCCGGTGACCAACATGGCGCGCTCGCTCTCGATGCTGACCACACGGCCGTCACGGTCCCAGGCCACGCGGCTGCCATAAGCGGGCAACGCCACGCGCCAGGGTTTGTGCATATGAGCGGCGAAAGTGTCGAGCCAGGTGCGCGCTGCTTGCGGGTCGAACAGCCCAACCCTGGGGTTCTGCACGGCGTGCACCTGAAGCACCGCTTCGTCGACCTGGGCCAGTACGGCGTCCAAAGCGTTGCTGTTCAGCCAGGTAGGCAAGGCCGTGATCGACAGATGTTCGTTGCCTTGCAGAGTGGCACGCAGGCTGGCCAGCCAGTGCGCGTAGGCAGGGAGCCGGGCGGTGGCGCAGTCGTGGTCGATTTCTATCCCGGCCAGGGGGACGCCGCTGGCGCGCCATGGCTGCAGGGTACTTTCGACTTGTTGCAGCAGGACCTTTTCATCGAATCTGGCGAGCTGGCCGTCGATGCGTATGACGGCGATGATCGGTTTGCCGCTGGCCTTCAGTGCAGCCCAGTCCGGTGCCGTGGTTTGCCACTGCCCGTTGGCATCGGCCTGCGCCGCCAGCACGCGCCAGTGGCTGATGATGTCGGTGTTGGACTGCACGGCAGCCACTAGCGCGGGCGTCCACTGGCGTTGCCAGATATAGGCGTCGTTGGGCAGCACCACGGGTGGGCGTGAGCAATCTTGGGCGATGGTCAGCAGCAGTGTGGCCAGGGCCAGGCGGACGAGGGATAGGGGCATATGAGGGGAGGCGAATTCCGTGTCGCGGGGTGGGGAGTTTACCCCATGCGCCGCTGGCAAGGTCAGCCGCTGCCGACAGGCTGCGCTGGCCCTTGTCTAAGCTGGAGATCTTTAGTGGACTCCAGGGCCAGCGCAGCCTGCGGCAGCCGCTACCTGATCATGCCAGTACCGATGACCATGAAAAACTTCTGGGGCTCGAGCATCAGCTTGTTCCCGTAGCCTGCGCGGGAAGGCATTTCAACGCCTCGTCCTGCTTCACGCCTTGGCCCAGCAGCCAATCAATGGCCCGTTGCGCATCAGTATCACCCGCCGTCAAAGCGGCCCGGGAGCAAGCCAGCGCCCTAGGCAAATCCTTGGGGAATATTTTGCCTGTCTGGTAAGCCTCCCCGAGCGCCAGCAGGCTGCCCGCACTGCCGGTGTTCGCCGAATTCAGCAGCGCCGCCTGGGCCTTGTCCGGTGCCAGGCACGCGCCAGTGTAGGAGGCGTCCCCTCCATCACAGTAGAACTCAGCGAGCCCAACGGCCGCGTCAGGGATACCTTTTACCCCAGCCAAAAACAGCTGTTCCGTTTTGCCGTAGCCGGGGAACGCGGCCATACCTGACAGCCCAAGGCCTGCAGCGCTGAGACTGATTTGCGGGTCACCGGAGGCTGCCGCGCAAACCAGGTAGTCCATCGAGGCCTGATAAAACTCGGCGGTCAACGGGTAACGCTCGGGGCCACCCAACCCGCCATACACCCCCGCTCTCGCCATGCAACGCTGCTCGACAACCGATAGGCCAGGCGAGCCGGACAGCGACAGTTGGTCGTCACGCACGGACCAGTCCTCGATACCTGACAGCAGCCAGCAACTGTTAGTGTGCTTGAAGGTGTAAACCTTGATATTACCGAGGCCGGCGCGCTTGTCGGTGTAGGTTGCCGACTTGCCATCCGGGGTAACGTCGACCGCCGCAAACGATACGTCTGCAGGCCTCATCAGCGGGAAATGCAGGGCGCGCGAATCCACCATGGGCTGGTAGGGAACCCACTCGTTGGCCGCCGACTTGCGCAAAGTGAGCTTGCGGACGAAGTGTTGTTGGAAAGCGGATTGCAGAGACACATCGCTGGAAAAAGCGGACAGGAACCGGTTGAAATCCTGGGACGGGCATTGGGTTTGCGCAGGTGTGGCGTGTGCGGCCAGTGGCAATGCGCTTGCCCATGGCAGCGCCAGGCACAGCCTCTTCAGGCATGAGGCGATTTTCAATGGATATCCTTATCTGTTCACGCCACCGAGGGCCAGCGCAGCCTGCGGCAGCGGCTACGCGGCAGCGTGCGGCCGAAAATATTACACTACGCAAGCCATCGGCCGAGTCGGTCATTTTCAGAATGCACTGGCCACGCTGAAACATGAGATTCGTCGATAGCGCCGGCTAGTCCGGTAAAATTTTTCTCTCAAACATAAAATATTCAACCGCCTCACAAACCCGATCTTTACTTCTGGTTCTAATGCTTCCGAGGTCTTGATCAAGCTCAGGCATGCCCCCCATGGGCGGCTCGGTCAAACTATCGAAGCTGACGATGAACTCACCTTCCGGATCCCCCTCAGGCTCGTATACACACTCGAACGCAAGCCGCGCCTCCAGGCTATGCCCTCTCAATAGAGACGAAGCGTAGAACCACGTCATGGTTTCAGGCGTTGGCTGCACGTCATAAAAATTATTCAGGCTGATCGTCCAGCCGTTTGCAACCCTTAACGGCTGCAGTTTTTTCCAGGTATCTGTCATCGTTTCTTCCTGCAGGTGCCAGCCATCAATTAGTCTGGACCACGCCGATGCGCCGGCCAGGCGAGCCTGGTCTACCAGCGGTAGCAGCCGTTGCCAGGTGGCTTCGATGCCAGGCCAGTACCAGCGGCTGTCTTGTTGGGGATGCAGACTGAGGGAGACTCCATGGTTTTGGGCAAACGTTCAGTCGGGCGCATCACTTCAAATTGAACCCATTCTTGTGGGACCGGGCGTCAGCTCGGGAAGGGGGGTGCCGCGGATGGCCTGACGGGCCCCTTCCCGAGCTTCGCCCGGTCCCACGGGATGGTGGCCCCCATCTGCCAGACAGTTCGACGCGCCGTGTTATTTTTCAAGACGAATGAGCTTCATCACATGGCCATCGAACTCGTAGTAACGGGTGTAAAACCCATCCGGCAGGTGGCGGCCGTGCTCATCAACCTCTCCGCCTTGGCCTATACCACCAACGATGATCATTCGACTGTCTGCGCGGGTGGTGAAGTCGAAGCTCTGCTGCTCGTCCTCCACTGCCGCCAGATAAGCGTCTGGGAAACTCGCCACGACTTTGCCGTTGAGCACATCGATGACCTCCCCACACATGGCACCACCACCGCAGCCCACACCGTAGGCTACATAGTGCCCCGCGAGGTTGGGCCGCTGCAGGGCCATGGCGCGTCGAGTTGCCTGCACTCCTGGGCTGTCAGGCTGGGTGGCGACGTAGGGGTGGTTGGTTATGGTGCGGTCGATGGCAACGGGGTAGTCCTTGAATGCGAGGGCTTTCTCACCTGTGGCCGCAAACGCCTGAGTACCCAGCAGCGTGCAGGTCACGATCCCAAGGACTGCGAGCCCAATAGGCCCAATTTTTCGAGTTTGAGCGCGTAGCACTTTATGGGCCACCACCACGCGCCCTTCACGCAACTCGGGTTGCAGCAACGCCATGAGCGATGCGCAAGCCCTTTGAACAACCGTCCCGTACACGCTCACTGGCTACACCCCAAGGCCTGGTCTGCATCGCAGGCAACCTTGTCGGTAAGCGCCTGGAGGGTATCCTTGCCAATAGCCTTGCAGGCAATGTCCGCCACAGGTGCACCTGCCTGGCTCACTACCGTTACCCCTGCTGTCCTGGGATTGCCCGGCGAGCCTTCACCGTCGTAGTTGCTGTAGACGGAGTAGGCGTAGGACCCGCTGGTGAAGCTGATCTGGGAATAATCCGTCTGGTAACGGAAATAATGGTTGCTCTTGAATTTGGCCAGCGAGTCTTTGAGCTGCGCGGGGTAGACCAGCTCTGGCTGGGGGCCGCGACCATAGCGGTATTGCAAACCCGAGAGCTCGCCGGCGGCATCGTAGCTGCCGCACAGCGCGATCTGTTTGCCGCTGGCGGTATCACACTGGAACAGGGCGACGCTGTCGAGGCAAAGGTTGGACGGTGGGGTGGAGGCGTTTGCCGCCGCTGACAGGCATAGCGTGGCAAGCAGGGTGTAGGTCAAACGCTCGAGAGTTTGCAGGCGCATGGCGGCTGGACTATTCCTTGTCGTGGAGTGGCGGGGCCAGGCATCAACGCCCAAGCATTACTGCCTGCATGCGCGACTGGGCCTGCTGAACGTTCTTGGCCTGTGTGTTCAAGTCTTGAAGCAGGGTGTTCAACTCCGCTTGCACCTTGGGGTCCTGGACCTTGACCACGGGGCCATTGATCTCGATCTGAGCCTTATGGGCATCAAGGTAATCCGCCACCTTCAAGGTACTGTCCATGGCCGCGTTGATTTGTGGCAGCACCTGCAGGAAGGTAGTGGCCGGCACACTGACCACCTTGTCGTAGGCCTTGTCGTACACCACCTTCAAATCCTCCGGCTGCTTGAGCTGGGTATGGGCACCGTCAGCCTTGGCCTGTGACTGCTTGAGCTGCGCGCCCATATCGTTCAAACCACTTTGCACCGTCTTGAGGTCATCACGGTGTGCAATCACATCGTTCAAGGAGCGCACCGCCGTTTTCTGGACGAGGTTGCCAAGGGGCTTGATGCTGGCGTCCATTTCGCTACTGAAGTCGGTGATCACGGCGTACTGCGCCGCGTAGTCGCCGAAGGACTTCGATTCATCCGCCGTAGGATGCGGGACCCGAACGCCGGGCTTGTCGACGACGCGCGTCTGCAGGAATTGTTTGAAAGCCGCGCGCTGATCGGGCTCGCTGCTGCCGCAGGCGATCAGGGCAAGGGGAAGTGCAAGGGCGAGTAACCAGTGGGGGCGGAACGTGACATTCATGTCGAAGAATCTCCAGAGAAAAACGGGGCCGTGGCAGGGGGCTCTGCTGCGGGGGCGCAAGCTTATCGCGTCTCAACGTCACCGCCAAATGCCGGGGCCAGCGGGCTTGTAGTGTTACGGCGCTTGCGGATCCAATTCAAAACTCTCAAACTTCGCGCCCGCTGAATTCTCTACCACGCACGCACTACAGCGTTGCGTGCCTGCATTGACGGGCCGTGCGCATTAAACCGCGGCACCGCGCCACCTCCGGTCGAATGGTTCGATCAGAAAAATCCACAAGGAGTGGAATATGAGCACTACCGAGCAACTGCACACCCCCGACGTAAGCCCGAAATGGCAAGAGCGCTTTGCGTTCTTCGAGCAACACGGTGGGCCCAGCAGTCCAGGCTTCAAGGAAGCGTTCAAGGCACTGCCCAAGGGCAAACGGATATTGATCAACATCAACATCATTGCTGTGTTCTTTGGTCTGATCTATTTCTTCGTGCTGGGCTTGTGGAAGAAAAACCTGACGTTGATTGCCATCGTCCTGGGTACCACGATTGGCATTAACTTCGCTTTCTATGCCATGGGGCATGACATGCCGAAGTGGCTGGATAATGGGCTCAATATTGCGTTCGGGCTGACGTATGGTTTTACTGCCAACTACGCCTATTACCTGAAGAAGGTGAAGGGTTCGCAAAGCTGGAATCCGTTCGAAGGGATGCGCTGGATCTGACACCAGGTAAACGCGAAACCGAGCAGTGCGGTGTTGCACTGCTCTTTTCCTTGAATACGGTGCCAGCCAAGTGACAGGCAGAACAGCTCCGCAAGTGCCCCGCTTCCAGCAACTGTTATGGCTAATAGTCGCCTAATCACCGGCACTCGTAGTGGACTTCAGCCACTCCGACAACGCATCGCCATCCATGCGCCGGAACGGCTCGCTCTCATCACCACTGGCCACTTCAACGGCCACCGCCGTGGTGGGCGCCGCTCGGTCATGCACGATATAGATCGGCTCGTGGCCCAGACTGCGGCTGCGCCCGCCAGCAATTGCGCGGGTCTCCGGCCATTGGGTGGTGAGTTCACCCATCGAGGCATACACCCGTGTCACATCAACCCCGCCAAGGTGCGCATCGACCACACTAATCGGCTTGCCCGGCTCGTTGGCAAACCCTGAAAAGGCACCAGGTTGAAGTTGCTGCCGCCACTGATCCTCGAACGCTGACAGCAGGTCGGGATAACCAGCGTTCAGTGGCGCATCGAGCCCGCACACCGCCTTGGCAATCAGCGCACCCGTCATGCCATCGCGGATGGAGGCGTAGATACAATCGACCACCACCCCGGCGTGACCGTGACCCAGCGTGAAATACGCTTCGTAGGGGTGCCCCGAAGCGACAGCGTCATAGTGCAGCGCCGCACGGCCGTTGAACCTGACCAGCGTGCGGGTATTCTCGCCCTGTGTGCCGAGCACATCCTTGACCAGTGCCTCACCTCCGGCCCAGGACGCTTGCAAGGCGCCATCAGGCATCGACAAGTACTGGCCGACGCGGCTGGCAACCGGGCTTTGTATGGTGACTGCACGCGGGCATTGGGCGCGTTGCAATGCCTCGGCCGGAATCTTCGCCGCCCGGCCGCTGGCCTGCATCTGCCCCACATAGGCCTGATACAACGGGCAGGCCGCGGCTTTTTCGCCGGTGGCCCAATAGGCATCCGCCAGGTTCAGCGTGGCCACAACCCGCTGCGGGTAGCGCCGGTGGATGGCTTCCAGCAATACCCGCGCGGCACCTGCGTTGCCGTTGGCGGTGAGGTAAAACGCGTAGTCGTTTAGCACCCGGACATTGCTGTCATCCAGCACGCCCTCCAACTCATGAAGCATGGGGAAAGTCACGGGACCGTGAACGTTATCCTGCCGGGAGAACAGCGCGCTGGACGCCCCTTGCTTGAGCGCCTCCCGTATCGTGTCGACGTCACGCAGAATGTCGGCACGCTGTTGCGCGGCACTCATTTTCTGCGGGGTGGCGACGTTGGTGTTGAAGTCGGCAAGCCGGGTGCAACAGGCGATACGGGCGACGTTAACGTGCTGTGGGGCCGAGCCTGAATGTGGCACCGCAGGCACCTGTTCACGCCACGGCTCTTCCCAACGGGCGATCCGGTACAGCACCCAATCGCCCGCCTGCGGGTTCCAGCGAAAGCTGTATTCAGTCTGCTGGGCCAAGTGCACATGGAAGTCGAGCATCAAGGTGAAGCTGTCAGGGAAGTAACCTGGCCCCAGCCCACCGTCACCGAATGCAAACAACCCGGAACTGCTTTGGCCTGTGGCGGTGCGGATGACGGTCAGCCGTGACAACTCGTCGGTTTCGGCGTGCTGCTGGTAGGTGTAGGTGCTGGTGCTCGAGGCGCTGTCGGCGTGGGCGCTGGTGACCATGCAGGCCGCCAAAAGCAGGGGGATCAGCCGACTCATGGCGTGTGCTCGCCTGCCTCGACGCCCGCCAGGCGTTCGACGACCCTGGCAGGGATTCGACCAGCGTCACCTTTGCGCGTCATTGCCTGGCGATAGTCGGCGTAAAACCGCTTGGCCAAGCCTTGTTGCCCCACCGCCCAATACGAGTCGGCGATGTTCAGTTTCAACGGCACACGGTCAGGGGCGATGACGGACAACCGCTGATAAATTTCCAGCGCGGTGGCATGTTGGCCACCCTGGGCGAGGTAGAAACCGATGTCGTTGTAGGCGGCCACGTTGTTTTCAGGGGGGAAGCAGGCCATGTACGAGCCGACGCCTGTGGACAGTAAATCCATCGTGCTTTGCAGCCGCCTATTATCCGCGGCATAGGTGCGGGCCCGCGCGGCGAATTTCGCTGGCGAGCGGTACTCGCCATCAAACTTCCAGATGCCGCCATTTCGTACCTTCCAACGGTTTCCTTCCCACTGGCCGTCGCACTGGTTGCTGGATTCGCTAGCCAGCACGCACCCCGTCTCCATGGAAACGGCGTCGCAGTAGTTCTGTTCGGAATTGACTGGCGCCTCGTCAGGCGGGTAAACCAGGCCGAATTCCTTGCGCTCGATCAGGACGATTTTTTTGTCTGGCGACAAATAATCCGTGTCTGTTTCAGTCACTGTGCCGCCGTTCGCGTCACCGGGTGCCCCGGCAAGAAAGTACATCCGGAACGGCGCACCGGCGCCATGAAACTCCAGCTTGCGCCAACCGCCAAAGCGCTCGTCCCACTCGCTGAACTCGAGTCGGTGCCCGGCTGTGCCGGTAATCGTCGCAGGGAATTGGTCGGGTGGGTTGGAGGCGAAAGCGGGCGCCAGGTTGAAGATAAAAAGCAGGGCAAAAGCAATTCTGGAAGTCATGATGACGGCAACGAAGTCCTTGTCGCGGGGGCGCAGTATAACGGAGGGCGGGGGCCGGGGGTGCTCGATGCGCCGACACTTTGGGCATAAGTACTGCGGTGTGGCGGGCAAATGAACAGATCGATTCGTCAGCTGCGCACAGCGCTGCTTCGTCATTGGCCCATGTCGGATTAGCGTTATTCGTACTTTCTGGTAGCGGGATTAAAGTTCAACATCTGCAGCGTTTGACGCTTCATATCAAGCGGAGCGCCATTGATCTTATTTTTCACATACACATAGCCAGTAATGGGTTTGAAACCAGTCGGCGCGGCCAACTTCCCAATAGAGACCTCCGAAGAATAGTCGCCACCCACGTTGACTAGAAACCCCTTACACTGAATGAGAATTTCATGAATGGTTTCCTTGCTTGACCCCGCGCTCGCGTACACCTCAAAAATCACATCATCATTTCCATCGCCATTCAAATCACCTTGATATACGACTCCACCGTCCTCTGTCAGCCACCCTGCATCCGTCAAACTCGACAAGACCTGCTGAGTGTTTCCGTTCTCCATCCACGATGACAAAAAACTTTTCTGCGCGGGCGCTGAGCACACATCAACGGCGCCCGCCAAAACAGTGGCAGGCAGGAGGCCACAGAAAAACAAACACAAACGATTCAAAACTCCCTGCATACATTCCCTCTGCTCGGAAGAAAAACCATCTCCGGTAAAATCACCCAGCCCCAAAACGTGGCTACTGAGCTCTAATCAGCACTTCGCCGGGGATTTCCAGCCTTTTTCCCGTGCCAGTCATTTCAAGCACATACTGCCGGTAATAATCCCTGGCCTTTTCCTTATCTTGTAATCCCCAAAGCGCGTCTGCAATATTCAGCTTTAATACCATACGATCCGGCACAACTGATTCCACCTGACTCAAAAGCTTATAACTGGCGGAAAACGCACCTGCTTGGCCGAGCGCATACCCAATATCATTATAAAAAACAACATTGGTGCGTCCCAAAGGCTCCCGCTGGAGCAAAGCGGTTAGCCTATCTGCGGTGAGGTAGCCGGTAACACCGTCATAATCAAGATCCGCTAACCGCTGCAAAACGACGCTGTGGGCCGTCGACAAAGATTCATCGCCCGTGCCGGAAAGCGAATCCCTAGCCCGGCGTGTCAGCAGATCATGCGTCCCATAGAAAAAATAGTCTCTGGCGCCCGCCTCCGTCGATCCTTCGTACCCAGCAAACAGGTTTTCCAACGCTGGGTTTTCGTGCAGCTTGCCGTCACTGGTCTCTGTATAAACAAAGCCTCGGTAAGCGACGCCTTTGATCCCTAGCCCGGAATGATCCACCCTCCATGTACAAACGTAAACCAAAGCAGTCTGCCCGTGCTCCTTCAAGGTGAACGCGGTCAACACGTCAGGATCCCCGCCTTCCGGCTCACATCTACCAGACAGCTGGTAAGCCGCCCCACCAGGGCCTGACAGCGCAGCTCTGACCCCTTGGCCGCCGGGTGCCTGGTACCGAGAGAAGGTGATGGTATTCAGCCCATGCACGTGACTGTCCAGTGCGACAGTGTGGTCCTCTGCACGAGCCAAGCTGATCATGCTCATCAGCAGAAAACTCAAGCCTAACCTTGCCATTCCGCCGCCCTTCATCTGTTATCTGTCATCCTGAAATCCGTAGAGAAACCGTCGCCGGCAACACAAAATTTTCAAGCATTTGAGCCCACCATGGATTCGACACCCCCACCTATCGTCCTTCCGCAATGTAGTGGTCTAATGAAACCGGACACCCATTTAGGCGAGAATGCTCGCCACAGAGAGGTGTCTGATGACCAAGCAACGTCGTACCTTTACCCCTGAGTTCAAGCGCGAGGCGGCGTGCCTGGTGCTCGACCAAGGCTACAGCCATACCGAAGCAGCCCGTTCG